>NZ_BMFY01000004.1 GCF_014639315.1 Sediminivirga luteola | reverse complement strand
CCCCCGCTGTCCTCCGTTTTTCGGTGGGCGGCGGGGGTGTTGTCATGCCGGGCGGGGCGGCGTTCACGGCTGGGTGGCAGGACACCAGCGTGCAGCCGGGACGAGTCGGGAGTCGGTAGGCGCTTCGCGTGTGTGTGAGGGGACACCGTCGTGGTGGGACGACACCATCGTGGTGGCAGGACACCACGGTAGTGACGGGACACCACCGTCTACGGTGTGGTTTTGTCACTAGGGTGTCGTTCTGTCATTGCGGTGTCGTTCTGTCACGAACCTGGTGCCCCGGGGTGGTCTGACGTGGACACCCCTGCTGCCCTCCGTTTTTCGGTGGGTAGCGGGGGTGTTCTCATGTCGCGGGGTGTGCGGGTGGCGTGCGGGAGAGGACACCTACCTGGCAGCCGGGCCGGGTCGGGAGTCGGTAGGCGCTTCCCGGCTGTGTGAGGGGACACCGTCGTGGTGACAGGACACCACGGTAGTGACAGGACACCACCGTCTACGGTGTGGTTTTGTCACCAGGGTGTGGTTCTGTCACGAGCCCGACGCCTCGGGGAATGATGCCCGCAGGTCTCGTTAGTGCCTGTTAGTGCCCGTAATGTCTGGTGAGGCGTTCCAGGCCCTCGTCGATGCTGACCCGCGCCGGAAGACGCGGCGCGAGCGCGAGCGCGGCATCGCCGGATGCGTGCCCGGGAGGAGCAGTACTGGCCCGGTAGAATGCGACGAGGCATTCACGGGACACGGACGGGAGAAACATGTCGGGGATCAGGGCAGCCGTCATCGGCGCGCGGGGCAGGATGGGCCAGGAGGCCGTCGCGGCGCTTGAGGAGGCCGAGGGCATCGATCTGGTCGCCGCCCTGGGGTCCTCGGATTCCCTCTCCGCACTCACCGAGGCGAATGTCGAGGTCGCGGTCGAACTCACCGTCCCCGCCGTCACCGAGCAGAACGTCGCCTTCCTGGTCGAGCACGGCATCCACGCCGTCGTCGGCACCACCGGCTGGAACCAGGACCGGCTCGACCGTCTGGAGAAGACCCTCGCGACCTCGCCGGCCACCGGCGTGCTGATCGCCCCCAACTTCAGCATCGGCGCCGTCCTGGCCATGCACTTCGCCGAACTCGCCGCGAAGTACTTCGACTCCGCCGAGGTGCTGGAGATCCACCACCCGAACAAGCTCGACGCTCCCTCGGGCACGGCCGTGCACACGGCACGCCGGATCGCGGCCGCCCGCGCAGCAGCCGGTATGGGCCCGGTGCCCGACGCCACCGAAAGCGACGAGGGCGGGTCACGCGGTGCGGTCATCGACGGCATCCACGTGCACGCCATACGCCAGCGCGGCCGGGTGGCACACGAGGAGATCCAGTTCGGCTCCGAGGGCGAGGCCCTCACCATCCGCACCGACTCGTTCCATCGTGGCGCGTTCATGCCGGGCATCGTGCATGCGGTGCGCCATATCGCCGAGCACCCCGGCCTCACCCACGGCCTGGAGCACCTCCTTGATCTCTAGGACCAAGCTCGGCGCCGTCGTGCTGGGCGTCTTCCTGGCCTTCTTCATCCTGGTCACGGCGCAGCGCGGCTGGATCATGCTGCGCGATCCCGACCCCGTCGCCACGCTCATCGGCGTCGCGTTCCTGATCCTGCCGCTCATCGGTGCCTGGGCGCTCGTGGTCGAGTTCCGCTTCGGCTCCAGGATCGAGAAGCTCGGCCGGATCCTCGAGGCCGAGGGGCGGCTGCCGGACGACGACCTGCCCCGCACCCCCAGCGGCCGCGTCGTGCGCGATGCCGCCGACGGCGTCTTCGAGAAGTACCGGCGGGAGACCGAGGAGGCGCCGGAGGACTGGCGCAGCTGGTTCCGCCTGGCATGCATCTACGACGCGGCCCGGGACCGCCGGCGCGCCCGGGAGGCGATGCGGCGGGCCATCGCACTGCACAAGCAGCACGAAGGCCGACTTCTTTAGACCGAACTCAGAACGAACAGCGAGCCGCGCGATCTCCGCGGGCGCGCAGCCCTCGCAATCGTCCCGCGGGCGGGCACAGCCGAGAAAACCACGGCGCAGCCGAAAAGCCACGGTGCAGGCGCTGCGAGACGGCAGCCCAGTTATCGGTCGTCGCGGTCAGTTCGGGCTCTGAGGCTGGCCCACCCGGGCCCGCGCGGCGCGGGAAGACGCCGCTGCGACTCCTTCCAGCGGTCCGCGGCGCGGAGCGCCCGTAGCGGTCGCAGTCACCAGTTGCCAGCCCGCGGCGAAGACGAGCGCCCCGCCGATATGCAGCAGGAGCAGCAGTTCCGGATCCGCGGCGTCCCGCCACACCATGGCACAGACATGCGCCGTGTACAGCGTCAGCGGCATCCGGCCGGCCCAGCTGAGGGGAGTCACGAGCACCCGCCCCGCGTGCAGCTGGCACAGCGCGCAGGCCGCGCCGATCACCGCCACCGCGACTCCGGCTGTGTGCAGCAGATCGAACGGCGTGCCGGTGTGCGGACCCGAGACGGCCAGCCACCACCAGCTATTGGCCGGGGTGGTGCCGTAACCGGAGACCTCCAGGTAGTACTCCAGGCTGAAGGCGCGCAATCCGCGGCCGTGCTCCCAGACCTGCTCCAGCGCCGTCAGGCCACCGCTCAGCAGGAGCGCCGCCGACGCGGCCTTCGCCGCCAGCGCCGCGCCCGCGCCGAAGAAGCCAAGGCTCAGGGCAAGCGACGCCCGCCGCAGATCGGCCCGTCCCAGCGCCATGCCGACGAGGATGTAGCCGAACCAGCTCAGCACCGGGTAGTAGCCGGTGACCAGCAGGCCGGAGAAGAACTGGGCCGGATCGGCCAGGCCCGTCCAGGCGGGACTGTCGTAGCCGAAGGCCGGCAGTATCCCGGCAGCCCGGATGGCATGGAGCGCCACGGGCATCAGCAGCAGCCACGCGACTCCCAGCCCGCCGAGCCAGCCCGCGGGCAGCCGCAGCACGGAGGCCGCCAGCAGGAACAGCACGCCGTAGTGCACCAGGATGACCGCCAGCCCGGAGTCGAGCTCGCCCAGGCTGAGGCCGATCGCGATGATCACCCCGGCCCGCGCCGCGACGCCGGCTGCCTGCCGGAGCCAGCCCCGCGGCTCGCGCAGGGACTCCGGGCGGACGCTCAGCGCCAGGCTCACGCCGGCAAGCACTGCGAACAGCGCGGAGGCGCGCCCGGCGAAGGCAATCGCCCAGGTGGTCGACCCGGCCTCGGTCAGGGGGATGAGATGCGTCACCATCATGCCCAGCAGCGCGAGGCCCCGGGCGGCGTCGATTCCGGTCAGCCGGCTCGGGTTCGCAAGCACACCCGCCATTATGCCCGCCGATCCCGAAAGGCGATGCCGGTAGCCTGCCGGACCTGGCCGGTAACCGCCTGGTGGCCGGCCGTCCCCGGCCTCCGCCGGTCCCTGCGGTGCCGCGGCCGGCCGTCCCCGGCATACGCATCGGCGCCATGCGGCACGCCCGCCGCCGCGAGCGGGGTGCGGCGCTGCGCGCGATAGGCTTGGATCATGTCTGATACCGCCCGTTCCCGCTACGCGGATGCCCGTGCCGCCTTCGGCACGATGAGCACCGCGATGATCACGCCCTTCACCCCGGATGGCGCGCTTGACCTGGCCGCCGCCGAGCGCACCGCGGCGCATCTGGTGAAGCTCGGCAACGACGCGCTTGTGGTCTCCGGCACCACCGGCGAGGCCCCGACCACCTCGGACAAGGAGAAGTCCGAGCTGCTGGCCGCCGTGCGCGGCGCGGTGGGGACCGGAGTGCGGCTCGTCGCCGGCGTGGGCACCAATGACACGGCGCACACCGTCGAGCTGGCGCAGCAGGCCCACGCCGCCGGTGCCGATGGCGTCCTCGTGGTCGCCCCCTATTACTCCAAGCCCACTCAGGCCGGCCTCGCCGCGCATGTGCGCGCGGTCGCCGACGCGGTGGACCTGCCGGTCATGCTCTACGACATCCCGGGGCGCTCCGCGGTACCGTTCAGCACCGAGACGCTCATTGAGCTGGCCGCGCATCCCGGTGTCCTGGCGGTCAAGGACGCCAAGGGCGATCTGCACGCCACCTCCACCGTCCTGGCCGCCACGGATCTGGCCTACTACTCGGGCGAGGACGCCCTGAACTTCCCGCTGCTGGCCGTCGGCGCCGTCGGCCTGGTCTCCGTGGTCGGACACGTCGCCGCGGACCGCTACCGCGCGATGGTCGACGCTGTCGCCCGCGGCGACCTGGCCACGGCGGCGCGGCTGCACTACGAAGCCCTGCCCCTCGTGCAGGCGATCATGACCACCGCCCCCGGCGTCGTCACCGCCAAGGCCGCCCTGCAGTTGCAGGGAGTCCTGGCGGACAGGGGCACGCGGCTTCCGCTGCTTCCCGCCGATGACGCCCTCGTCGCGGTGCTCCGCGACGCCCTGAAGAAAGCCGGGTACCTCTCGTGAGCCGTTTCGACATCGACCTTGCCTCCCCGCCGCCGGCCGACCCCGAGTCGGTGCGCGTCATCGCCCTCGGCGGGCTGGGGGAGATCGGCCGGAACATGACGCTGTTCGAGTACCGCGGCAAGATCCTCATCGTGGACTGCGGTGTGCTCTTCCCCGAGGACGAGCAGCCGGGCGTGGACCTCATCCTCCCGGACTTCCGCTACCTGGACGACCGGATGGATGACATCGTCGGTCTCGTTCTCACGCACGGTCACGAGGACCACATCGGCGCGGTGCCGTACCTGCTACGGCGCCGCAACGACATCCCGCTGCTGGGATCCACCTTCACGCTGGCGCTGTTGAAAGCCAAGCTGAAGGAGCACCGCATCGCTCCGGTCACCGTCGAGGTGCGGGAGGGCGACGCTGAACAGCTCGGCCCCTTCGACCTGGAATTCCTCGCGGTCAACCACTCCATCCCCGATGCCCTCGCCGTGTTCATCAAGACCGGTGCCGGCACGGTGCTGCACACCGGCGACTTCAAGATGGACCAGCTGCCGCTCGATGGCCGGATCACGGACCTGCGCGCTTTCGCCCGTGCCGGCGAGGAGGGCGTGGATCTGTTCCTGACCGACTCCACCAACTCCGATGTGCCCGGCTTCACCGCCCTGGAGAAGGACATCGGGAAGGTCCTCGAGGATCTCTTCGCCCACGCCGAGCGACGCATCATCGTGGCCTCCTTCGCCTCGCATGTGCACCGCGTGCAGCAGGTCCTCGAAGCCGCCAGCGCCCACGGGCGCAAGGTGGCGCTGGTGGGCCGGTCCATGGTGCGGAACATGCGGATCGCCCAGGAGCTCGGCTATCTGAAGGTCCCGCCGGGCACCCTCATCGACCTCAAGCACGTCGACGATTACCCGGACGATCAGATCGTGCTGATGAGCACGGGGTCCCAGGGCGAGCCGATGGCCGCGCTGTCCCGGATGGCCTCCGGCGATCACCGTGTGGAGATCGGGCAGGGAGACACGATCATCCTGGCGTCCTCGCTCATCCCCGGCAATGAGAACGCCGTCTACCGCGTGATCAACGGCTTGATGCGGCTCGGCGCGAACGTCATCCACAAGGGCAACGCCAAGGTGCACGTCTCCGGGCACGCCTCCGCCGGCGAGCTGCTCTACTGCTACAACATCGTCCGCCCGCGCGCCGTCATGCCGGTGCACGGCGAGGTGCGGCATCTGCTGGCCAATGGCGAGCTGGCCCGGCAGACCGGCGTGCCGGAGAACCGGATCGTGCTGGCGGAGAACGGCTGGGTCGTCGACATGGTCAAAGGCGTGCCGGACGTGGTCGGGGCCGTCGAGTGCGGCATGGTGTTCGTCGACGGCAGCTCGGTCGGGGAGATCACCGAGGCGGATCTGAAGGACCGTCTGGTGCTGGCCGGTGAGGGCTTTGTGTCGATCGTGCTCGCGGTGGACACCTCCAATGGCGCGCTGCTGGCCGGACCTGACATCCACGTGCGCGGCGTGGCCGAGAACGATGCCGTGTTCGACGACATCAAGCCGAAGATCGCTCAGGCCGTCGCCGAGGCGGTGCAGGAGAACAAGGCCGATCAGCACCAGCTGCAGCAGGTCGTCCGCCGCACGGTCGGCCGCTGGGTGGGCGGCAAACTGCGCCGGCGTCCGATGATCGTCCCCACCGTCGTCCTGGTCTGATCTCGTCTGATCTTGGTGTGATCCTCGGCGCCGATGCGTCACTCGCCGGGCGAAATCCGGGGCCTGCCGCCGCGGGCGTAGTAGTTTGGGCGCATGGCGACCCGAACTTCTTCCCCCGCCGGTTCGGCTCCGCGCAAGACTGCCGCCAGAAGCCCCCAGCCGGCGAGGGCCGAGCGAGAACAGCGCACCCCTTGGGCTGCGCGCGCCCTGTACCGGGCGTGGATGGGAGTGGCGACGATGACCGGCGAACGCACCCGCAAGGCATTCATCCCCGACGACGAGGCCCAGGAGCCGCTGCGCCGTGACGGCACGGCGTTCTTCCTGCTGGGCCTGGCGATCGTCGTGGCTGCCTTCGAATGGTGGCAGCTGCCCGGAGCCGTCGGCGACGCGCTGCGTAGCGTCGTCGAGGGCACATTCGGCCGGGTCGCCATCGCGCTTCCGCTACTGGCGGTGCTGTACGCCCTGCGGCTGTTCCTGCGCGGCGAGGACACCCGCGGCAACAATCGCATCCTGGTGGGTGGCCTGCTGCTGATCGTCGCTGCTGCCGGCCTGGCGCACATCGCCGCCGGACTGCCGACGTTCGCCCATAGCCACGCCGCCATGGCCAACGGCGGCGGCGCCCTGGGCTTCCTGATCGCCGGACCGCTGACCGCGGCGCTCACCGAGTACGTCGCGGTGCCGCTGCTGGCGCTGGCCGCGCTCTTCTCCGTGCTGGTCATCACGGCCACCCCCGTGCTGCTGATACCGGCTCGTCTGGTGGCGCTGTATCACCGGCTGACCGGCCAGGCGGCGCCTGCCCCGCAGTCCGGTGACGAGGGACCGGAGGACCTGGTCGCCCAGGGCCGCTCCACGAGCACGCTCAAGCCAGTCGGCCGCCGTGCCCGGGGTGCGGGACGCAAGGCAAAGCAGGCCGCGGAGGAGGACGCCGAGAGCGCCGGCGAGGCCAAGGCCTACGACAAGGCGTACATCAACGACCGGGAGGATGGGGGAGACCCGGCGCAGGGCACGGAGGACACCCGGCCGGGCAAGGACGGCCTGCCGGAGCCGGGCGCGGTGCGCGGACCGAGACCGGGGGAGCGGCGCCCCACCCGCGCGGAAACGGAGATCGCCGCCGCCAAGGCCGCCGCCGGGGTGCCCGGTCGTGCCGATATGGATCCGGGCGCGGCCACAGCTGCCGCTGCGTCCGAGGCGCCCACCGAGGTGCTGGGCACTCCCTCCGATGTGATCGACCTGACCAAGCAGACGGCGCCGCCGACGGCGCCGGTCCCGCAGCGCGTCGAGCAGCTGTCCCTTGCCGGGGACGTCACCTACACGCTGCCGGAATCCTCGCTGCTCACGCCGGGGCCGCCGGCCAAGGAGCGGTCCGAGGCCAATGACCGCGTGGTCGAGGCGCTGCGCGATGTGCTCGAGCAGTTCAACATCGATGCCGAGGTCACCGGGTTCTCCCGCGGCCCGACCGTGACCCGCTACGAGGTCGAGCTGGGCGCCGGCACCAAGGTGGAGAAGGTCACTGCGCTGAGCAAGAACATCGCCTATGCCGTGGCCAGCGCCGATGTGCGCATCCTCTCTCCGATCCCGGGCAAGAAGGCCATCGGCATCGAGATCCCGAACGCGGACCGCGAGACCGTCTCCCTCGGCGACGTGCTCCGGTCTCAGGCCGCCCGCAAGACCGAGCATCCGATGGTCATGGGTGTGGGCAAGGACGTCGAGGGCGGCTTCGTGGTGGCGAACCTGGCCAAGACCCCTCACTTGCTCGTCGCCGGCGCCACCGGTGCCGGTAAGTCGAGCTTCGTGAACTCGATGATCGTGTCGATCATGATGCGCGCCACTCCCGATGAGGTCCGGATGATCCTGGTCGATCCCAAGCGGGTGGAACTGACCATCTACGAGGGCATCCCGCATCTGATCACCCCCATCATCACCAACCCCAAGAAGGCGGCGGAGGCGCTGGAGTGGGTGGTGAAGGAGATGGACACCCGATACGACGATCTGGCGCACTACGGCTTCAAGCACATCGACGAGTTCAACAAGGCGGTCCGCGCCGGCAAGGTCAAGGCCGATCCGGGTTCGGAACGCACTCTGCAGCCCTATCCGTACCTGCTGGTCGTCGTGGACGAGCTCGCCGATCTGATGATGGTGGCCCCGCGCGATGTGGAGGCCTCCATTCAGCGCATCACCCAGCTGGCGCGCGCCGCGGGCATCCACCTGGTGCTGGCCACCCAGCGCCCCAGCGTCGACGTCGTGACCGGACTGATCAAGGCGAACGTGCCCTCGCGGCTGGCGTTCGCCACCTCGTCCCTGGCGGACTCGCGGGTCGTGCTGGATCAGCCGGGAGCGGAGAAGCTGATCGGCCAGGGCGATGCCCTGTTCCTGCCGATGGGGGCGTCCAAACCGATGCGCGTGCAGGGCGCCTGGGTTAACGAGTCCGAGATTGAGGAGATCGTCAAGCACGTCAAGTCCCAGCTGCAGCCGCATTACCGCGAGGACGTCGCGCAGGTGGCGCCGAAGAAGCAGATCGACGAGGAGATCGGCGACGATCTGGATCTGCTGCTGCAGGCCACCGAGCTGGTCGTCACCACCCAGTTCGGTTCGACGTCGATGCTGCAGCGGAAGCTGCGGGTGGGCTTCGCCAAGGCCGGCCGACTGATGGACCTGCTGGAATCCCGCGGGGTGGTGGGTCCCTCCGAGGGCTCCAAGGCGCGTGACGTCCTGGTCCGGATCGAGGATCTGCCGGCGACCCTGGCGATCATCCGCGGGGAGGATCCCCCGTCCGGTGACGACGGCGCCGGCGACCCCGATCCCACCGGGCCCGTGCCCTCCGGCGACGACCTGGGCGCCGCCGAACCCGAGGACGCCGACGAGATGAGTCTGCGCGCCTGAGCGCCCGGCTCTTGGCCTGGCCTCAGGACCGGCCTGCTCCCTGGCGGGGCGGCCGGTCCTGGCACCGGGTCAGGAGCCCGCCGGGTGCTCGGGAAGTATGCTGGAGCCGTGACACAACAGCCCAGCCCCTGGAACGTCCCGAACGCCCTCACGGTCTTCCGGATCCTGCTGGTCCCGGTGTTCCTGTGGCTGCTCCTGGCCGCGGACGGCCTGGACCCGGCCTTAAGGCTCTGGGCCTTCGGCGTGTTCGCGCTGGCCATGATCACCGACAAGATCGACGGCGATCTGGCGCGCAAGCACAATCTGGTCACCGACTTCGGCAAGATCGCCGATCCCATCGCGGACAAGGCCCTCCTGGGCGCCGCGCTCATCGGCCTGGCCCTGGTGATGCAGCTGCCGTGGTGGGTGCCGGTCACGATCCTGATCCGCGAGCTGCTCATCACGGTCCTCCGGTTCGCGGTGATCCGTTTCGGCGTGATGCCGGCCTCCCGGGGCGGCAAGCTCAAGACCGTGCTCCAGACCGCCGGCATCGGCCTGTTCCTGCTGCTGCGGCCCCTGGATGCGGTGCTCGGTCATGATGCGATGCTGATCATCACCATCGCTGCCTGGATCGTGATGGTGGCCGCTGTCGTCGTCACGGTCGTGACCGGCATCGACTACATCGTCAAAGCCGTGCGGCTGGTGCGCACGGCCCAGCGGGAACCCCGGGGATGAGCGGCCGTCCGGGCGGCCAGGCCGCCGGCGTCCTGGAGACGCTGGGTGGTAGGGGCCTGAGCCTGGGCGTGGCCGAATCCCTGACCGGCGGACTGCTGGCGGCCCGCATCGTCGCCGTGCCCGGCGCTTCGGCGGTGTTCCGCGGCGGCGTCGTCTCCTATGCCACCGACCTGAAGCACGCGATCCTGGGCGTGGAGGCCTCCCTGCTCGCGTCCCGCGGTGCTGTGGACCCGGACGTCGCCCGCGCGATGGCGCGCGGGGCGCGGCACGTCCTGGGCGCCGATCTCGCCCTCGCCACCACCGGCGTCGCTGGACCCGGGCCGCAGGACGGGCAGCCGGTGGGACGGGTATTCGTCGCGGTCGCCGGGCTCTTGGCCCCGGGCACGGACGCGGGGGAGTGGGTGCGGCGTCTCGACCTGGGCGGCAACCGTCAGCAGATCCGGGAGGCCGCCGTGACGGCGGCGCTGGAGCTGCTGGTGGGCCTGCTTGCCGGGGAGCCGCGTCTCGCTGAATGACTGTGACGCGATCCACCGCGCCGGTGTTACAAGCAGGGAACAAGATGGCCGGGCGGGTGGTTGGACACAGCAATGGCACAGCTATCCGTACTACAGTGGGTGTACCGAGACGCGAGCGACGAGGAGGGTGACCATGGTCCTGCTGCGAACCGAGATCGGTGACGCGCTCCGGAACAACCGCCGCCGCCAGGGCCGCACCCTGCGCGACGTTTCCACTGGCGCCCGCGTCTCCCTCGGCTACCTGAGCGAGGTCGAACGCGGTCAGAAGGAAGCCTCCTCCGAGCTGCTCTCCTCTATCTGCGAAGCGCTCGACATCCCCCTGTCGGTCCTTCTCCGCGAGGTGAGCGACCGGGTGGCGATGGCAGAAGGCGTCAGCATCCCGGACACGGTGCCGGACTCCCTGTCCGAAGACGTCATGGCCACGCCGGCGCGCTGAGGCATGCGTCATACCGTCTACTGGGAGTTGATGAACGACGAGTTCGGCTCTGTCCGCGCCGCCTCCCTGCATCAGGATCTGGCCCTGAGCACGCTCGGCTCCGCCACGCCCGCAGAAGCCGTCGAGCGCGGCGTCGACATGCGCACCATCTGGCTGGCCGTCTGCGATGCGGCCGGGGTGCCCCGGGAGCGGTGGCTGGGTCGCGACGAGCAGCGCTCGACCCCGTTCTGACGCTGAACTCTCCCTGTGGCCCGTATCCCCGGTCCGTCGCCGCTGAGATCCTCCCGCCCGCTCTGCCGCTTCCGCTGCGGTCGTTCCCTCGGCGCGTCGATTCGAACCTGTGTTCGAAGCTCCGTTAGACTTCATGGGAGAACGACAGAATGCGGCGGAACGGCATGGGTGCGCTTGCCCCTGGCGGCGCACCAGGTCACAGGTGCAGGCGCCGGAGGGGATTCGTCCACACGCCGGGGCATGCACGGGACACCTGTCCGTGCCGGGGACTACGCTCGCAGACATAGAGCACGGCCCTTCGCCCTTAGCAGGACGAAAGGCCGGCACGGAGACGACCAGAAGGGTTCAGCTATGGCGGCAAAGTCATCACGCGGCGCGACAGCGGGCGCGGCCGGCGGCGACAAGGAGAAGGCGCTCGAGGCGGCACTCGGCCAGATCGACCGCCAGTACGGCAAGGGTGCGATCATGCGGCTGGGCGATGAGGCACGAGCGCCCGTCGAGGTGATCCCCACCGGTTCCATCGCGCTGGACATCGCACTGGGCATCGGCGGTCTGCCGCGCGGCAGGATCGTCGAGATCTACGGACCAGAGTCCTCCGGTAAGACGACGGTCGCCCTGCACGCCGTGGCCAGCGCTCAGCGCGCCGGGGGCATCGCCGGGTTCATCGACGCCGAGCACGCACTCGATCCCGAGTACGCCAAGAAACTCGGCGTGGACACCGATGCCCTCCTGGTCTCGCAGCCGGACACCGGTGAGCAGGCCCTGGAGATCGCCGATATGCTGATCCGCTCCGGCGCCCTGGACGTGATCGTGATCGACTCGGTCGCCGCGCTCGTGCCCAAGGCGGAGATCGAAGGCGAGATGGGCGACAGCCATGTCGGCCTGCAGGCGCGTCTCATGTCCCAGGCGCTGCGGAAGATCACCGGCGCGCTGGCGCATTCCAAGACCACGGCCATCTTCATCAACCAGCTGCGTGAGAAGGTCGGCGTGTTCTTCGGCTCGCCGGAAACCACCTCCGGCGGTAAGGCGCTGAAGTTCTACGCCTCCGTCCGCATGGACGTCCGCCGCATCGAGACCCTCAAGGAGGGCGCGGACGCCGTCGGCAACCGCACCCGCGTGAAGGTCGTGAAGAACAAGGTCGCGCCGCCGTTCAAGCAGGCAGAGTTCGACATCATCTACGGCCACGGCATTTCCCGCGAGGGCTCGCTCATCGACATGGGAGTGGACAACGGGATCATCCGGAAATCCGGCTCCTGGTTCACCTACGAGGGCGACCAGCTCGGCCAGGGCAAGGAGAACGTGCGGAACTTCCTGCGCGACAATCCGCCCCTTGCCGAGGAGATCGAGCGGAAGATCAAGATCAAGCTCGGTCTGCTCAAGGACCCCGAGCAGGAGGCGCCGGCCGCCGGCGCGAAGACCGGTGCGCCCGGCGACACGGCTGAGAAGGCCGTCGCCCATGCCGAGTTCTGAGGCCCCGGCGGCAGACGGCCCGGGCGTCCCCGGTAGGGGGGAGGACGCCCGGGCGGAGACCCTTGAGCGGCTGCGCCACGCGATCGCCGGCGTCGGCGCCGATGGCGTCGTGTCGGCGGAGGCGCGCGGGCATGCCGAGGACGTCGAGGCCGGGGACGATGCGGACTACGCGAAAGCCAAGAAACGCGGTCTGAACATGCTCAGCGCCCGTTCCCACTCCGTGGCGGAACTGCGCCGCAAGCTCATCGCCAAGGAGCACACCCCGGAGGCCGCGGAACGAGTCGTCGTGCGCTTCCAGGAACTCGGTCTCCTGGACGACGCCGCCTACGCGGAGGAATACGTCCGGGGCAAACGCGAGGGACGGGCGCTCTCCAAGGCCGTGCTCAGACGTGAGCTGGCGGACAAGGGCGTCGCGGAGGAACACATCTCTCAGGCGCTCGCCCCCATCGAGGATGCCGACGAGGCCGAACTGGCGATCCGCCTGGTGGAGAAGAAGCTGCCCGGCGTGGCGAGGCTGCCGCGAGAGAAACAGGAGCGGCGGTTGCTGGGGATGCTTGCTCGCCGGGGTTTCCCGCCCGGGCTGAGTCTGCGCATCGTCTCCGAGCTGCTCGACGACGCCGGCACCGGCGCGGCGATAGAATGAGCCCTGCCATGTCTGAAACCATCTCCCTCGCCGCGTCCCCCGGCCAGCCCCGGGCGACGCCACGCAGCTACGAGGTACGCACTTACGGCTGCCAGATGAACGTGCACGATTCCGAGCGGCTCTCCGGCCTGCTCTCCGACGCCGGGTACCACCCGGCCGAAGCCGGCGCGCAGGCCGATGTCGTCGTCTTCAACACCTGTGCGGTGAGGGAGAACGCGGACAACCGCCTCTACGGCAACCTGGGCCGGCTCAAGGAGATCAAACGCGAGCACCCGGGTCTGCAGATCGCCGTGGGCGGCTGCCTGGCGCAGAAGGACCGCGACACCATCGTGCAGCGCGCGCCCTGGGTGGACGTGGTATTCGGCACGCACAACATGGGATCCCTGCCGGCACTGCTGGAACGCGCCCGGCACAACGCTGAAGCGCAGGTGGAGATCCTGGAGTCGCTTGAGCAGTTCCCCTCCACCCTCCCGACCAAGCGCGAATCCGCGTACGCCGGCTGGGTGTCCATCTCCGTGGGCTGCAACAACACCTGCACCTTCTGCATCGTCCCGAGCCTGCGCGGCAAGGAGAAGGACCGCCGGCCGGGGGACATCCTGGCGGAGGTCGAAGCGCTGGTGGCCGACGGCGTCATCGAGGTGACGCTGCTGGGCCAGAACGTCAACTCCTACGGCGCCGAGTTCCGCGACCGCGGCGCCTTCGCCAAACTGCTCCGAGCCGCCGGTCAGATCGAGGGCCTGGAACGTCTCCGGTTCACTTCCCCGCATCCGGCGGCGTTCACCGACGACGTCATCGCCGCGATGGCGGAGACGCCCTCTGTCATGCCGCAGCTGCACATGCCGCTCCAGTCCGGCTCCGACCGGATCCTGAAGGTCATGCGACGGTCCTACCGGTCCAGCCGCTTCCTGGGCATCCTGGACCGGGTCCGCGCTGCGATCCCCAACCCTGCCATCACCACGGACATCATCGTCGGCTTCCCCGGTGAGACCGAAGAGGACTTCCAGCAGACCCTCGACGTCGTTGAGCAGTCCCGTTTCGCTCAGGCCTTCACCTTCCAGTACTCCCGCCGTCCCGGCACCCCGGCCGCCGACCTTCCCGAGCAGCTGCCCAAAGAGGTCGTGCAGGAACGCTTCGAGCGTCTGGTCGCGCTGCAGGATCGCATCGCCAGGGAAGAGAACGAGAAGCTCATCGGCAGCGAGGTGGAAGTGCTGATCGCCGAGGGAGAAGCGCGCAAAGCGGATTCGGGCCGGCTCTCGGGCCGGGCCCGGGACAATCGCCTCGTCCACGTGGCGCTCCCGGAGGGCGCGTCGACGCCCCGGCCCGGCGATATGGTCACCACCCGCGTCACCGCGGCCGGCTCCTACTTCCTGCTCGCCGACGACACGAACCACTACCAGTTGCGACGCACCCCTGCGGGAGACGCCTGGGACCGCCGGCAGGCCGATTCCTGCGGCGTTCCGGCGCCGGGCACCAGCGGCTCCGCGTCTGGCGGCGCCACGATGCTCGGCATGCCGGCCATCCGCACCCGCGGCTGATGCGCTTGATCCTCGCCCCCACCACCGCCCTGCTGCTACCGGAGGTGGACCCGGGCGAAAGCCACGAGTTCGCCCGGTTCCGGGACCATGTGCTGGGCCCGCTGAGGGAAACCGCCGCGCACGGGCCGCTCGGGGTACTGCTCAGCGAGGACCCGCTGCCCGGCGCTCTCCTCGCTTCCCTGGGCGGCATCGGCCTCGACCACGCAGTGCTGCTGCGGCCGCTGCCGGCGGAGCCCGATGCGGGACAGAAGCACCGGGACCGTGCCGGCCAGCGCGACGAGGCCGCGCCGGCCTGGACGCCAGAACATCTCAGCGGGCCGGAGCTGGAAGCGGCGTTGTACTCCGGGCAGGTGCGGGTGCTCTCGCTGGCCGACGCCGTCCTCGTCCTGCTCGCGGCGCACGCCACCGGGGACGGCTCGCTGCGTCTACGCAACCGCCGCGATCTCGACCGGTTGGAGGAGGGCGCCTGGCTTGCCGGACTCGACCTGGCAGCGGACGCCCACCCGCACTCTCCCGTGCCCCACGATCCTGACGGTGCCGCGGTCAACCGCCGCCTCATTCACGTGCTGCGCGAGTCCGATCTGAGCGACGTCTCCGGCCGGGACGGGCTCGCGGCGCGAGCCGCCGGGCACACCGGCGACGTCACCGTGCTGCGAACCCTGGCGGAGGCAGGCCGCCGGCCGGTGACGACCGGTCTCCACATCCACGCCGAGCACGGCATCGACTACCTCACCGTCGCCCTCGACCTGACCGCGGCCCCTCGTCCAGCCTGTGGTGCACGCCCTCACCCGCGCCGGGATCCGGGCGCGGGCACGCAGGCGGGCCTGAACGCGGACCAGCAGCTATGAACATGCCGCCGCCTGTCGTGGCCGTCGTGGGCGCCACCGCCACCGGCAAGTCCGAGTTCGCGCTGGCCCTGGCCGAACGCCTGAACGGGGAGATCGTCAACGCCGATGCACTCCAGTTCTACCGGGGCATGGACATCGGCACCGCCAAGCTGCCACCGGCCGAACGGCGCGGCATCCCGCACTGGCTCATCGACGTCCTGGAGGTCACCCAGGAAGCGTCCGTCGCGGTATTCCAGGCTCAGGCGCGCTCCCTCATCGACGGCCTCCGGTCCCTCGGGCGCGTCCCAGTGCTGGTGGGCGGCTCCGGTCTGTACGTGCGCGCGGTACTCGACGACCTGCGCTTCCCGGGTACCGATCCCGGGGTCCGCACCCGGCTGGAAGAACGACTGGCGGAAGAGGGGGTCGGCGCACTGCGATCCGACCTCGAACGGCTGGACCCGGCGGCGGCCGAGAAGATCGCCCCGGCGGACGAGCGCCGCACCGTCCGCGCCCTGGAGGTCATCGAGCTGACGGGTAAGCCGTTCAGCGCCCACCTGCCGGAATACCGGCATCTGCGTCCGACAGTGCAGCTCGGCCTCGCGATGGACAGGCACGAGCTGCACTCCAGGATCGAACGCCGCGTCGCGCAGATGTGGGAACACGGGCTGCTCGACGAGGTCGAACAGCTCCTGGGGCGTGGGCTCGCCGCGGGCCGGACGGCCTCCCGCGCGATCGGGTACGCCCAGGCGATAGCCCAGCTAGAAGGCCGCCTGAGCGAGGCGGAGGCGCAGAGCGACACGGTGGTGCAGACCCGCCGCTTCGCCAAACGTCAGGGCACCTGGTTCCGCCGCGACCAGCGCATCCACTGGCTGGATGCCACCCGGCCGCTGGCAGAGCTCACGGACGAAGCCCTGGATCTCATCCGCACGCACCGCTGACGGCCGGTACGCTGGGAACATGCGTTCCTCCGCTCTCGCTCCGCTCTCCGGCCACGCCTTCGTCAAGGGGCACGGCACGGAGAACGACTTCCTGCTCCTGCCCGATCACGGCGGTGAGCTGGACCTGGGTGCGGCCGCCGTCGAGGCCCTCGCGGACCGGCAACGCGGCCTCGGCGCCGACGGCGTCATCCGCGTCGTGCGCTCTGCGGTCAGCGGGATCGAAGGGGCACAGGAACAGGCCGAGGCCGGTGCCGAGTGGTTCATGGACTACCGCAACGCCGACGGCTCGATCGCCGAGATGTGCGGCAACGGCGTGCGGGTCTTCGCGCACCACCTCGTCACCGAAGGACTGGTCCCGGACGAGGGCGAGATCCTCGTCGCCACCCGTGACGGCGTCAAAGCGGTGACGAGGCTCAGCGACCCCTTCACCGCGAGCGGCGAACCCTGGTATGAGGTGGACATCGGGCACTGGGAGCTGCCCGAGCAGGACGCGCTGGTGGAGATCACCGGCGTGCAGGTGCCGCGGCCCGGCCTGCGGATCAGCACCGGGAACCCGCACGTCGTCGTGGCGCTGGCCAACCCCAGGGAGCTGATCGACGCTGATCTGCACCGGGCGCCCTCGGTGAGCCCGGCACCGGCCGGAGGCATCAACGTCGAGCTGATCGTGATCGAGGGACGGCCGTCGCGGCAGCCGGCGCCCGGCTCCGCGGGCGAGCTGAGCATGCGCGTGCACGAGCGCGGGGTCGGGGAGACCCGTTCCTGCGGCACGGGAGCCTGCGCGGCGGCCATCGCCGCCCGGCACTGGGCCGGAAACGGCGCCCCGGACATCTGGCGGGTCAACGTTCCCGGCGGTTCCCTGCGGATCACCATCTCGCCGCAGTCGGTGCGCCTGGCCGGCCCGGCGGCCCTCGTCGCCGCCGGCGGCATCCAGCTGGCCTGAACGTCTGGCGGCCGGTGTGGGAGCGGCGGCACCGTGAGGACGCGGTCAGCTGCCGACCTCTTGCGGCTCCTTCCTCCTGTTCCGCGCTCCGCGGATGATCCCGCTCGCCAGAGGATAGGCGAACGCCAGGATCGCCGCGGACATGAGAATGGCTCCGATCGGCGATTCGAACACGATCAGGAGATTGCCGTCTCCGAGGGCAGAGGTCTGGATGAGCGAGCGTTCCAGCAGCGGACCTAGCACCATCCCCAGCACGAAGGGTGCCGCGGGGAAGTCGTACCGCTTCATGAAGTACCCGAGGATCCCGGCGAAGAAGACCACCGCCATGGTGAACGTGTTGTTGCCGAGCGCGAAAGCGCCGATGAAACTCATCATCAGCACGAACGGATACAAGTAGGGGTACGGGATGCGGAGCAGCTGCGCGAACACCGGCGCCAGCGGCAGATTGAGCACCAGCAGGATCAGATTGCCGATGAAGAAGGACAGCAGCAGCCCCCAGACGAGGCGGGGTTCCTGCTCGAACAGCAGCGGGCCGGGCTGCAGACCGAAGATGACGAACGCGCCGAGGAGCACCGCGGTGGTCCCGCTGCCGGGAATGCCCAGGGCGAGAGTGGGAATGAAGCTGGCGTTGGCCGCCGCGTTGTTCGCGGCTTCGGGCGCGGCGACTCCCTCGGGTGCTCCCTTGCCCATCTGCGTGCGGAAACGGCTGACCTGCTTCTCGATGCCGTAGGCGATGAAGCTCGCCAGCGTGGCGCCGGCACCGGGGAGCACGCCCGTGGCGAAACCGACGCCCGTCCCGCGCAGAGACGGTGCCGCGGCTCTCCTCAGTTCCGCCCTGGTGACCAGCAGATCGCGGAACCCGGCCCGGATCGGGCGTTCACCGCCCCGGCGGATCTGATGCAGCACTTCACCGACGGCGAAGATCCCGATCATGACGGCGATGAAGTCCAGCCCGCTGAGCAGATTGGCGCTGCCGAAGGTGAAGCGCGCGGTGGAGAACCCGGACGCCACGCCCACCAGGGACACCAGGATCCCCGCCGCAGCCATCGTGACGCCCCGCAGGACATTGGAACCGGCGAACGAGACGATCGTCGCCAGTCCCAGCAGCATGACGGCCAGGTTCTCCGCCGGACCGAAGTTCAACGCGAACCGCGCGATCGGGCCGGCGAGCGTGATCAGCCCGATGAGGGAGAGGATCGCCGCCACGAACGAGGCGATGGCCGAGAGGGCCAGAGCCGCCCCGGCTCGCCCCTTACGGGCCATCTGATACCCGTCGAGCGTGAGGACGACGCTGGAGGAATCGCCTGGAGTGGAGATCAGGATGGAGCTCGTCGACGCCCCGTACTGGGAGCCGTAGTAGATCCCGGCGAGCATGATGAGCGCCGTGACAGGTTCGAAGGTCAGCGTGACCGGCAGCAGGATGGCCACGCCGGTGGCCGAGCCCAGGCCGGGGAGCAGACCGATGATCGTGCCGAGCAGCACGCCGATGAAGCACCACAGCAGGTTCTCCGGCGAGACGGCCGTCTCGATGCCGAGCTGGAGGTTCTCAATCACGGCCGCCCCCTAGATCAGTCCGAGGTATCCGCTCGGCAATGGGATGCCGAGCAGCGCTTTGAAGATCACAACGATGAACGCGACCGCGCCGGCGGTGGCGAGCAGCCCGACCCACCACGGCCGTCGTTCGATGACGATGATCAGGAAGGCGACCGCCAGGGCGAAGGAAAGGACGAGCCCGACGAGGTCAACGAGCAAAAGCGCTGCGGCGAGGACGGCGAAGATGTACAACGGCGCCCAGTTGCGCTGCTTCGCGGTCCGTCCGAAGGTGTCCCGCTGCTCCTCGCGCCGCGTTTCGCTGATCTGCTCGGCGGCCTCCTGCTCGACATCCTCCACCAGCGCCATGACCGACCCCTCGCTCAGAGCGCGCCCGGCGAAGAGGATCCGGCCCAGCTCCAGCCCGGCCGCCACCAGGATGAACAGCCCGACCACCACCGGCAGGAAACCCGGGCCGACACGGTTGCCCTCGGTGAACACGCCGTATCCCAGGCCCATGACCGTGGCGATCGTGCCGACCGTACCCAGGACCGCTGTGCCGATGAGATCACTGCGATGTCGTTTCCACGCCGCCATTGCCGGCGCCATTGCCGGGGTGCTCATAGGTCCAGCGCCTCGCGGATCTCCTGCTCGTTCTCAGCCAGGTAGTCCCCGAAATCATCGCCGTACTCGACAGTGGGCTGCAGCAGGTTGTCCTCGATATAGGTCGTGTACGCCTCGGTCTCCGCGTAGGCCTGCGCCTGCTCGATCCAGTAGTCACGGGCCTCCTCGGAAATCCCGCCGGGCGCGAGGACGCCGCGGAACTGCGCGAAAGCGACATCGATGCCCTGTTCGGCTGCGGTTTCGATGTGCTCGAATCCCTCGTACTCGTACCGCTCCTCGGAGGCTGCGCACAGCGCCTTGACATCGCCGGACTCCAGCTGGCCGGCCACCTCTCCGGGATTGACGGAGATCGCCTCGATCTGATTCCCCATCAAGGCGGTGATCATATCGCCGCCGGATTCGAACGGCACCCGGTCGAAACTGGCGCCGGTCTCGTCCTCGATGAGCGAGAACGTGATGTTGTCCAACCCGGTTTCCCCGGCGATCGCGACGACGGTGCGCTCAGAGGAGGCCTTCTCCACCAGATCGGTGCAGCTGTCCAGCTCGGAATCGCCGTTGGCGACGATGATGGTGAAGTCCTCGCCCAGCTTCATGATGGGGGTGAAGTCCTGGTAGGTGAACTCCACGTCCTGGGTGAGCGGGAGCGCCACCAGGGCGGTCTCGGTCGCCAGCAGGTAGTTCCCGTCGCCGTTGCGGCCCAGGAACTCCGAGTAGCCGACCGCGCCGGAACCGCCGTCGATGTTCTGGACGGTGATCGTGCGGTCGGTGACCTCCTCGAGTCCGGCGGCCGTGGCGCGTCCGGCGATGTCGCTTCCCCCGCCTGCGGCGAACGGGACGATCATCGTCACGTTGCCGCTGGCGGCGTAGCCCTCCGCGGTGCCGCCGTCGCCGCATCCGCTCAGCACGAGTGCCGAGGAGGCGAGGGCGCTGCCGATGGCAATGGTCTTCTTCCTCATGTCTATCTCCTTTGATAGCGCTGGTAAGGAACTCGGTTCAGTGTCTGTCGAGGAACCCTGCGAACCACTTCGCCGACTGGTTCGATCCGCCCTCCAGCTCGTCCAGGGAGGCCCTGACGAAGGTGGCGTTGCCGTGCGCGTCGAACGCCGCCTCGATGCGGTCCCGGTCTTCTGTGACGATCACCGCGAGGAGTTCTTCGTGCCGCTGGACGTTCCCTTTCAGGTCCTCCACATCGCGCCGGACCCGGTTGTTCATGGCCATGCACAGCTGCAACTGGAGGGACATCGACCGGAAGGCCTGCTCGATCCGCTTGTGGTGCGCCAGCCGGATGACCGAGAGGTGGAACTCGAAACCGGCGGCGACGAGTCCGCCCTCGTCGCCCGCCTCCGCGACCGGCCACATCCGTTCCAGCGCCGCGCGGCACTCGTCCAGCCGCCCCGGGTCGAGCCCCGGCAGCGCGAGGCGCAGGGCCATGCGCTCCAGTTCCCGGCGGAAGGTCAGGATCTCGTACACATCGTGCTGCGTCATCGCCATCACCCGCACGCCTTTGCGCGGGGTGTGCTCGACGATGCCGGTGAAACTCAGCTGCCGTAGGGCTTCCCGCAAGGGCGGGCGTGAGATCCCCAGATGCTCGCAGAGCCTCTCCTCGACCAGCCGTTCTCCGGGCAGGTACGTCCCCGCCAGGATCGCGCGCTCGATCGCGGTGCGAGCGAGTTCCGCGAGGCTGGCGGGTTGCTCGACCTGCGGCAGGTGCCCTCGGTGTGGCGGCATCGTGTACAGCTCTCCGGTCTTCTGTATACAGTAGTGCAAAGAATGTAACGCAGATCACATCCGCTGGCAACGGGGCGAGCGGATGCGCGGCGACACAAAGGAGTGATCATGACCCGTGCCCAGACCGACGGCCCGCTTTCCGGGTTCACCGTCCTTGAGCTAGGCGTCTTCATGGCCGGTCCGTTCGCGACCATGCAGCTGGCGGACCTCGGAGCCCGCGTGATCAAGGTGGAGAATCCCGACGGCGGCGACCAGACCCGAGCGACCGGTCCGCATGTGAGCGGCGAAAGCGCGCCGTTCATGCTGCTCAACCGGAACAAGGAATCGGTCTCTCTCGACCTGAAGACGCCGCTGGGGCGCGAAGCGTTCCTACGGCTGGCCGAGCATGCCGACGTCATCGTGGAGAACATGCGCCCCGGCGTCGTCTCCAGGCTCGGTGTGGACTACTCGTCCGTGCGTGAGCGCAATCCCGGGATCGTCTACGCCTCCGCGTCCGGCTGGGGACAAGACGGTCCGCTCGCCCCCCTGGCGGGCCTGGACATCATGGCGCAAGCCCGCAGCGGGCTGATGAGCATCACCGGCTATCCGGACAGCCCTCCGGCCAAAGTCGGAGTGCCGATCTGCGATCTGACCACAGCGCTCTATGTCGCCCTGGCGGTCACCGCCGCGCTGCATGAACGTGGACGCTCCGGGGAGGGGCAGCACATCGACGTCTCCCTCCTGGAGAGCGGCGTCTCCTACGCGGTCTGGGAGGCGGCCGCCTACTTCGTCGAAGGCAGGGTCGGCGGGCCGAACGGTTCAGCGCATCAGAATCAGGCGCCCTATCAGGCGGTGCGCTCCGCGGACGGTTACGCCACCATCGGCGCCAATACCGCCAGGAACTGGCAGCGGCTGTGCGAGGCCTTTGATCTGCTCGATCTCCTGGACGACGACCGGTTCGAAACCCCCTACAGCCGGATGCAGAACCGCGAGGAACTCATCGAACTCATCGAGGTGAAGACCACGACGATGACGACGGAGCGGATCTGCGAGCTGCTCAACGAGGCCGGCGTGCCGTGCGCACCCATCAACGACTACGGGCAGGTGTTCACCGATGAGCACCTTCATGCGCGCGACTACTTCTGGGATTCCCCGCACCCGGTCGCCGGCACGGTCCGGCAGATCGGCTCACCCATGCGGTTCTCCCGCACTCCGGCGCGGCGTGCCCATGCCGGCCCGCCACTGGGCCAGGACAACGGCAACCTCGACGGCCTGGGGTTCTCCGACGACGAGCTGCGGGTACTGAAGAACACCGGGAAGGGAGCGAACTGAGATGACCGGAGACCGGAGGGAACGCGACGAGTTGCTGGTGGAGTCCGCGGAGCATGTGCTGACCGTGACCTTCAACCGGCCCGGCCAGCGCAACGCCATGACCTGGAACATGTACCAGGGACTCGTGGACGCCTGCGACGTCGCCGACGGAGGCGACACACGCGTGATGGTGCTGCGCGGCGCGGGAGGCAAGGCCTTCGTGGCGGGCACCGATATCGCCCAGTTCGAGTCCTTCGACGGCCCGAAGGGGGTGGCGTACGAGCAGAGGATCTCCGAAGTGCTCCACCGGCTCCGCGCCGTGGACGTCCCGGTGATCGCGGCCGTCGACGGTTACTGCGTGGGAGGCGGCCTGGGCATCGCGGCGTGCGCGGACATCCGGGTGTGCTCCCCGTCGTCCAGGTTCGGCGTGCCGATCGCCCGAACCCTGGGGAACTGCCTCTCCGCCGATACCGTGGACCTCCTGATGCAGTTGCTGGGCAGGGCACGCGTGGTGGACATGCTCCTGCAGGCCCGGTTCATCGAAGCGCAGGAGGCGTATCAGTCGGGCTTCGTGACCGCGGTGGCCGATGATGTGGACGCCGCCGCGCACGACATCGCCGCCCGTCTCCTCTCGCACGCCCCGCTCACCATGTGGTCCGTGAAGGAAAGCGTGCGGAGGCTCAGCGCCGGCGGACCGGTGGATGACACGGACATCGTCGAACGCGTCTACGGTTCCCAGGACTTCGCCCGCGCCGTGAGGGCGTTCGTGACGAAAACGGATCACACCTGGGAAGGACGCTGAACGCCAGCGGCGTGAGGCGGCCCTAGGGAAGCCGCTCC
This sequence comes from Sediminivirga luteola, assembly GCF_014639315.1. Lineage (GTDB taxonomy): Bacteria > Actinomycetota > Actinomycetes > Actinomycetales > Brevibacteriaceae > Sediminivirga > Sediminivirga luteola. The sequence goes on along the minus strand of NZ_BMFY01000004.1, from coordinate 290,524 downwards.
ACCGTGAGGACGCGGAACCCCTTGGCGCTGGAATGACGCGCGGCGCGGAACGGCACCGTCTGCGTGCTGGTCCCGTCATCGGCATCCAGCCACGCGCCGGAGGCCAGCCAGCGCAGCAGGGAATCAGCGCCTAGCTGTCTGGCGACCACGAGCCAGGCTGTCCCGCCCGGCTCCAGCCTGGGCAGCCACGAGCGCAGCAGGGCGTGCAGCGCCGGCTTGCCGACCTTGATCGGCGGGTTCGACCAGATCTGATGGAACCGCAGCTGTTCAGGCACCTGCTCGGCGGTCACCGGGCGCACCTGCGTCAGCCCGTGCCGGGAGGCGTTCTCGCCGGTCAGTTCCAGAGCGCGCTCGTTGATGTCCAGTGCCCACACGGTCAGGTCCGGGCCGCCGGTCAGGGCCGCGTGCAGCGCCAGCGGGCCCCAGCCGCAGCCCAGATCCAGCAGATGGCCGGACTCCGGCGGCGCCGGTAGCCGGCGCAGCAGCACCTCCGTGCCGGTGTCCAGGTGCCCGGGGGAGAAGGTGCCCGCCGCGGTCGTGACCGGCACCTGCCGGCCGGCCAGGGAGACGGTGATCTCCTGCCGGCGCGCCGCACTGGAGGGCTGAGCGGAGAAATAGTGGTCGTTCATCGTGCGTTCAGCATAGAGGGCGGGGCGCCGGTGATGGGAGAATGGGAGTTCCCTCGCTTCGTCCGTGCCGCCGATGCGGCACTCACCACGCGTGAGCAAGGATCAGCAGGACAGGACCCGAGGAAAGGCAAGACGACGAGAGACGACGACAAGAGGAGCCGGCCAGTGCCCCAGGACGCTCACGAAGCACCCCGCGACCGCGAAGCGGAGATGATCGCGCGCGTGCTCTCCCGCGAGGGCACCGCCATCACCGCCGAGGGCGAGCTGGCGGCCGACCACGACGGCGAGCAACTCGACCGCGCCGAACGCCAGGCGCTGCGCCGCGTGCAGGGGCTCTCCACCGAGCTCGAGGACGTCACCGAGGTCGAGTACCGGCAGCTGAGGCTGGAGAAGGTCGTGCTCGCCAGGCTCTGGACCTCTGGGACCGCGGCGGAAGCGGAGACCTCGCTGCGCGAACTCGCCGCGCTCGCCGAGACCGCCGGCTCCGAGGTGCTCGACGGCGTGCTGCAGCGCCGCGAGCACCCCGACCCGGGCACTTTCCTGGGTTCGGGCAAAGCGCAGGAACTCGCGGAGATCGTCGCCGCATCGGGCGCCGACACCGTCATCTGCGATGGCGAGCTCGCGCCCTCCCAGCGGCGCGGCTTAGAGGACATCGTCAAGGTGAAGGTGATCGACCGGGTGGCCCTCATCCTCGACATCTTCGCCCAGCACGCCAAATCCCGCGAGGGCAAGGCCCAGGTGGAACTGGCGCAGCTGGAGTACCTGCTGCCGCGACTGCGCGGCTGGGGCGAGTCGATGTCCCGGCAGGCCGGCGGGCGGGTGGCGGCCGGCGCGGGCATCGGCTCCCGCGGTCCCGGCGAGACCAAGATCGAGCTGGATCGCCGCCGGATCCGCACGCGGATGGCCAAGCTGCGCCGCGAGATCGCCGCGATGAAGCCCTCCCGCGAGGCCAAACGCGCCGGCCGCAGGCGAAACGCCGTGCCCTCGGTCGCGATCGTCGGGTACACCAACGCCGGCAAGTCCTCCCTGCTCAACCGGCTCACCCGGGCCGGCGTCCTGGTGGAGAACGCGCTGTTCGCGACCCTCGATCCCACCGTGCGCGCGGCGCGCGCCGCCGACGGCCGGGACTACACCTTCACCGACACGGTCGGGTTCGTGCGGAACCTTCCCCATCAGCTGGTGGAGGCGTTCCGCTCCACCCTGGAGGAGGCCGCCGACGCCGATGTCCTGCTGCACGTCGTCGATGCCTCGCATTCCGATCCGGAAGGGCAGATCGCCGCGGTGCACGACGTCCTCGCCGAGGTCGGGAACGAGGCGGGCGTGGAGATCATCGCGCTGAACAAAGCCGACCTCGCCGACCCCCTCGACCTGGACCGCCTGCGCCGCGCGCACCGGCACGCGGTCGCGGTCTCGGCGCGCACGGGTGAGGGCATCGGCGAGCTCAGGACGCTGATCGAGGAACTCCTTCCGCAGCCGCAGCACGAGCTGACGGTGCTGCTGCCCTATGAGCGCGGCGACCTGGTCTCCCGGGTGCACGAGCAGGGCACGGTCCTGACCGAGGAGCACCTGGCCGAGGGCACCGTCCTGCAGGCCCGCGTGCACGCGGATCTTGCCGCCGAGCTGAGGCCCTTCACCCGCCCGGACATGCTGGTGGCACGCGGAGGCGAGGCCCGGATCGGCGGCCGCGGGTGAGCACTGAGCTGCCCGCTCTGCTGGAGCGGGCGGTCGAGGAGCTCGGCGGCAGCCCGCGCGAGGGCCAGCAGCAGATGGCCGAGGCCGTCGGCTCGGCGCTGGAGAAAGGCGTGCACCTGCTGGTGCAGGCCGGCACCGGAACCGGCAAGTCGCTCGCCTATCTGGTGCCTGCCGTGCGGCACGCCGTCACCACCGGTGAGACGGTCGTCGTCTCCACTGCGACGCTGGCGCTGCAATCCCAGATCGTGGCCCGCGATCTGCCACGCCTGGCCCGGTCCCTGGCGCCGGAACTCGGCCGCAAACCGGTCGCCGCCGTTCTGAAGGGGCGGCGCAACTACGTCTGCCTGCACAAGCTGAACGGTGGGTACCCCGAGGAGGGCGACTCCACCGGCCTGCTGTTCGATCTGGGCGCCGATGCCGTCCCGGCCTCACGCGACGGCGCAGGCGGCACATCCGCGGGGGCCTCTCAGCTCGGCGAGGAGATCATGCGGGTGCGTTCCTGGGCGCGGACCACGGAGACCGGGGACCGCGACGATCTGGTTCCCGGCGTCTCGCCGCGGGCGTGGGCGCAGGTCTCGGTCAATGCCTTCGACTGCCTGGGAGCCCAACGCTGCCCGGTGGCGCAGGAATGCTTCGCCGAGCGCGCCAAGGCCAAGGCCGCGGCCGCCGATGTCGTGGTCACCAATCACGCGCTCCTGGCCATCGACGCCTTCGGCGATTCCACCGTGCTGCCGGAGCACTCCGCCGTCATCGTGGACGAGGCGCACGAACTGCAGGACCGGGTGACCAGCGCCCTGGCGGGGCAGCTGGGAGAGGGCATGGTGCGGGCCGCGGCCTCCTCCGCACGCCGGCACACGGCGGTCTCCACGCTCGCCCTGGAGAAGGCCGCCGAGCAGCTCGCCGCGGCGCTGTCCATGATGGAGCCGGGGTTGCTGGCCCGTGGCGCGCCCGAGGAACTGGCGATCGCCCTGGCCGCGGTGCGCGATGCGGCGCGGCAGGCGCTGGCGGATTCCGGCGGGAGCAGCAAGGAGCAGGACAAGGAGATCGCGGCGGGCCGGCAGGTCGCCCGTGCCCGGCTGAACGAGGTCTTCGAGCTGGCCGAGCGGATGGCGGTGCCGACGGAGAACGATGTGCTCTTCATCAGCCGGCACGAGCGCGCCGAACCGGAGAACCGGGTGAACATCGCGCCGTTGAGCGTGGCCGGCACCATGCGCTCGGGACTGTTCACCGACCGGACCGTGGTGGCGACCTCTGCGACCCTGACGCTGGGCGGGTCGTTCGCGCCGGTTGCCGGTGCGCTCGGCCTGGCCGGCGAGGACGCGCCCCGCTGGGACTCCGTCGACGTCGGTTCTCCCTTCGACTACGGCAGGCAGGGCATTCTCTACGTGGCTCGTCACCTGCCGCGCCCGGGACGGGCACAGCTGGCGGAGGAGACCCTGGAGGAGATGGCCACGCTCATCGAGGCCAGCGAGGGCGGCGCGCTCGGGTTGTTCTCCTCTCGTCGCGCGGCGGAAGAAGCCGCGACGGCGATGCGGGCGCGTCTGGACGTGCCGATCCTGCTGCAGGGCGAGGACGTGCTGCCGACGATGGTCAAGCGTTTCGCCGCCAGCCGCTCGGCGTGTCTGTTCGGGACGCTCTCGCTGTGGCAGGGTGTCGACGTGCCCGGCCACGCCTGCCGGCTGGTGCTGATCGACCGCATCCCCTTCCCGCGCCCGGACGATCCGCTCGCCTCGGCCCGCACCCGGGCCGCCGCGCGCCGGGGCGCGAACGGATTCATGGCGGTGTCCGCTTCACACGCCGCCATCAGGCTGGCGCAGGGCGCCGGCCGGCTGATCCGCACGGTGGACGATCGCGGCGTCGTGGCGGTGCTGGACCCGCGTCTCGCGACAGCCGGTTACGGCGGATTCCTCATGCGGAGCCTGCCGCCGATGTGGGCCACCGCGGATCCGGAGGTCGCGCGCGGGGCGCTCCGGCGGCTCGCCACGCCGGGCCCCGGCGCGGTGGACGGCACCGGGGAGGAGAACGACGAGCGCGACCAGCACGTGGCGGACGGCGCCGCCGGCTGACCGCGGGACTCCCGGCTCAGCGGGCCCTCGCGCGTTCGCCCGCCCTGAGATCGTCACTGCGCCCGTAGAACGCCGCCCTCCAGGCCTGGCCGTCGACGACGTAAGGGCGTGATGACGAGGTAAGAGTGGCGCGCCGGGGCGTTCGCGAGGGACTTCCGGGCTACTGCCCCGCCTCGCGGGCGAAGCCGCTCGCGAGGAATTCCGAGAGCCGGCGGGTCACCGGTGCTTCGGTCGCGGTGGCCCAGCACAGGGCGATATCGCGTTCGTAGCGCGCGCCAGTCAGCGGCCGCTCCACGATGCCGGGCGGCGTCCGCTCGTCGCCGGGTAAGAGGGCCACGCCGAGCCCCCTGCTGATGAGCTCGCGGATCGTGGCGAACTCGGTCACCTCGAAGCCGATGTCCGGCGTGAACCCCGCCTGGGCGCACCACGCCTCGGTGAGCCGGCGCAAGTTGTAGCTGGGCGGATTGGCGATGAACGTCTCGCTCGCGAGGTCCTGCAGCCGCAGCCTGCGCGCTGCCGCACGGGGATGACTCTCGGGGAGGACGGCCTGGATGTGCTGGGTCCCGATGATGGTGTGGCGGGCCTTCGCCGGGGCGGGGATCGTGATCGCCAGGTCGAGGGCGCCGGAGAGCAGATCGGCTTCCAGCTGCGCGCCATGAGCCTGCGTGAGCTGAACCCGGATCCCCGGATGGCGGTGCCGGAACGCGGCGAGGAGCTCGGGGACGAGCCCCGATCCCAGGGTGAGCGGGAAGCCGAAGGTGACGACCCCGTGGTCGGGATCCGCGTCACCGGCCAGCGCGGCAGCGGCGGAGCCGATCTGCCGGAGGGGATCGCGGGCACGGCGGGCGAGCTCGGCGCCGCCGGGGGAGAGCCGGACTCCCCGGCCGGCGCGCAGCAGGAGCGGGACTCCGAGCTCGGCCTCCAGGGCGTGCACGCGCCGGCTCATGGATGACTGCGGCACGCCGAGGGCTGCGGCGGCGCGGGTCATATGCCCGTCGTGCTCCGCGAGTGCCACGAGCGCCGCGAGCTGAGGCGCCAGTCGGTCTACCCATTGATCCATATCCGGATCATACCGAGCCTGTTGTTCATTGGACGGATGGGATGCCGTGATGAACGCTGGAAACATCGAACCGCGGGAAACCCGCATGCCCTCCCGAAGGAGCACGATGGTGGCCACAGAGGCGCGGAACGCCAAGCACGAGCATCATGAGGAGGTGGAGGTCGTCCTCATCGGCGGCGGCATCATGTCCGCGACCCTGGGATCGATGCTCGCGTTCCTGGAACCGGACTGGAGGATCGTGCTCCTGGAGCGGGGAGACTCCCTCGCGCCGGAGAGCAGCGATCCGTGGCGCAACGCCGGTACCGGCCACAGCGGCTACTGCGAACTGAACTACATGCCGGACCCCGGCGACGGAGCGCGTGCCGCCTCGATTGCCCGGCAATTCCTGCTCACCCGTGAATGGTGGGCGCACCTCGCCGGTGAGGGCCTGCTCGATCCGGCCGCGTTCATCCACGCGACGGCGCATCTGGACGTCGTCTTCGGCGCACGTGATCGCGACTATCTGAGACAGCGATACACGACGTTGCAGGATGACCCGTTCTTCCGCGGGATGGAGTTCACCGACGATCCGGCCGCCATCGCCCGGTGGGCGCCGCTCGTGGGCGAGGGACGCGTCAACGGCGAGCCGGCCGCCGCGACCCGCATGGACCACGGCACCGACGTCGACTTCGGCGCCCTCACCAAAGCGCTGGTGCGCGTGATCGAACGGGCCGGCGGCGAGAGCCGGCTCGGTCACGAGGTGCGCTCGATCGAACGGGCCCGGGATGGTGCCTGGCTGGTCCGGGGACGTCATGGTCAGCAACGATTCGCGGTCCGGGGGCGCTTCGTCTTCGTCGGCGCGGGCGGTTATGCGCTGCGACTGCTGCAGAAGGCCCGGCTCCCCGAGGTGCGCGGTTACGCGGTCCTGCCGGTCGGAGCGGCGTTCCTGCGCTGCGCGAATCCTGCCGTCGTGGCCCGGCATGCCGCGAAGGTCTACGGGCAGGCGCCCGTCGGCGCGCCTCCGATGTCCGTACCGCACCTGGACCGGCGCGTGGTCGAGGGGAGGGAGTTCCTCATGTTCGGCCCCTACGCGACCTTCAGCACCAAACTGCTGGTGCATGGCCGTCTCACGGATTTCTTCCGCACGCTGCACTGGGCGAACCTGCCCGTGATCACCGCGGCAATGGCGCAGAACCTTCCGCTCGTCCGCTATCTGATCGGCCAGCTGGCAGCCGGGCAGCGCACGCGGTTCCGCCAGTTGCAGCGGTTCTATCCCGACGCCGACCCCCGCGACTGGGAGCTCGTCCCGGCGGGGCAGCGTGCTCAGCTGGTGACACCCGACCCGCGCCGGATCGGGGCGCTCCGGCACGGTACCGAACTCGTGGTGGGCGCCGGCGGAGGCATCGCCGGTCTCCTGGGGGCTTCACCCGGCGCGTCCACGGCCGTGCCGATCATGCTCGATCTGCTGCAGCGGTGCTTCCCCGAGCTGTGGCGGGCCCGCTGGCGGCACCGCGTCGACGAGGCGATCCCGGGTCGGACGGCTGAGTGGACCGCGGGCCGGGTGGAGGAATCCCTCCGGCGGACGGCCAGAGCGCTCGACCTTTGACGCCGGCCGCCCTTTGCGACCGATGTGCCACTACGTGCGATGGTATATGGGCGCCTGCCGACGCCGGTGCCCAGGCGGGCGCATATTCCTATGACAGGCTACTGCGAACGGGTACCTGAGGTCGGTGCGGATGAGTGGGAACACCGGCAGCGGTAAAACACGCTTTTCCTGCCCAGGCATACCTGTAGTGACAGAACCACACCGTAGACGGTGTGGTTCTGTCACTAAGCGGTCGTTCCATGCCTCGTGGCTGTCAGAGACGCCTCAACACCGCCACGACACGGCCCATGATGGTGGCGTAGTCGCCGTCGATGGGGTCGTAAGCGGGGTTCTGCGGCAACAGCCACTGCTTCCCGTCTCTGCGCTTGAGCGTCTTGACGGTTGCCTCGCCGTCCAGGAGCGCCGCGACGATCTCGCCGTTCTCGGCGCTGTTCTGCCGTCTCACCACCACCCAGTCACCGTCGCAGATGGCCGCGTCGATCATCGAGTCCCCGGAGACCTGGAGCAGGAACTTCTCCCCACCGCCGACGACCTGGGTGGGCAGGGCGAACATGTCCTCGATGGCCTGCTCGGCGAGGATGGGGCCGCCCGCAGCGATGCGCCCGACCACCGGGACGAGCGCGGTGTTGGCGGAGTCGGCGGCGTTCTGCACGAAGGGCTCGGCATCCGTCTCCTGGGCGGTGGAGGGAGCGCCGACGAGTTCGATCGCGCGAGGACGGCGCGGATCGCGGCGAACGTAACCGAGTCGTTCGAGCTGGCTCAGTTGATGCGCGACGCTGGACAGGCTGGCCAGGCCCACGGCCTTGCCGATCTCCCGCATGCTCGGCGGGTAGCCGTTGCGCAGTACTGCGCGTTCGATTGTCTCCAGCACCAGGCGCTGGCGCGGGGTGAGCCGGTCGTCCCCGTCGTCGGGGGCGTTCCCGGCCGGGAGCGCGGAGCCGTCTTCCTGCTCCGCGCGGCTACGGGCCGCCTCTACCTCGTCGGCGACATCGCTGTTGCGGGGCCGGCCCCGGTACCGTCCGGCCGCACGTCCGGCCTGCTGGGAGTCCTCGCCCACGTCGCCACCTCTTCCTCGTCCACTTCTCATCCCCGCGGGTCGTCGCCGCCGGCGGGTACGGCCGGCTGAGCGGAGCGTCCGCCTGCTGCGCTCAGGATGCTCTGCGCTGCAACGGGGACTGTCCGTGCCGCCTGTCAGGCTGTGACCAGCTTAACCAGCGAGTGCACCGGGATTCAAACATCTGTTCGACACACTAGTGGACATACGTTCGAATCCCGTGGTACGAATAGTACAGACGTTCGAGGAAAAGGAGTCTTCGCGATGTTCGAATCGATCGCCACGCAGCTGCAGCTCAACGAACGCGGTCGCGCCGTGCTCCGTCTGCTGACGGCGACCGTTCTGGCCGGCGCCGTGCTGCTGATCGGCGCGCTCCTGGCCACCGTCCCGGGCTTCTTCGGCGGGCAGGCGCTGGCCACCGGCACGGTCGATGCCTCGGCCGGCGACGGGACCGTCGAGTACATCACCGTCGGGGAGGGCGACAGCCTCTGGGGCATCGCCTCGGAGGTCTCGCCGGAGACCGATCCGCGTGACACCATGCTGGTCATCGCCGAACTCAACTCACTCGATTCGGGGGAGCTGCACCCGGGCCAGCAGATCGCGGTCCCGGCAGGCGGCTGAACGCCCGTCTCCCGTAGACTGTGGGGGTGAATCGAAGCCCCGCCACCGTCTCCCTTGACGATCTTCCCCTGCGTGACGACCTGCGCGGCAAGACCCCGTACGGGGCGCCGCAGCTGGACGTCCCGGTACAGCTGAACGTCAACGAGAACGCCCATCCCGTGCCCCGGGAGGTCACCGAGGCGATCGCGGCCCGTCTCGAAGCGGAGCTTCCCGGACTCAACCGGTACCCGGACCGTGAGTTCACCGAACTGCGGCAGAAGCTTGCCGCGTACCTGTCATCCGCGGCGCCCGGTGTTCCCGAGCTCCGGCCAGAGCAGATCTGGGCGGCCAACGGCTCGAACGAGGTACTCGCCCACCTCTTGCAGGCCTTCGGCGGACCCGGCCGCATCGCTCTCGGCTTCGGTCCGAGCTACTCGATGCACCCGCTCATCGCCAGCGGCACCGGCGCCCGGTTCGTCGAGAGCCCGCGCGAGCCGGGCTACGCCATCACCGCCGATCTGGCCGCCGCGGCCATCGATCGGCACGACCCGGACGTCGTCTTCCTGTGTACGCCCAACAACCCCACCGGCACGCTGACCGGCCTCGACGTGATCGAAGAGGTCTACGACCGGGCCCGGGGAATCGTGATCGTCGACGAAGCCTACGCCGAGTTCTCCCGCGACCCCTCCCAGACGGCGCTGCGCCTGCTCCCGGGCCGCCCGCGCCTGGTGGTCTCGCGCACCATGAGCAAAGCTTTCGCCTTCGCCGGCGCCAGGCTGGGATATCTGGCCGCCGATCCGGCCGTGTGCGACGCCCTGCGGCTGGTTCGCCTGCCGTACCACCTCTCCGCGCTGACCCAGGCCGCGGCCTGCGCCGCGCTGGACCACGCTCCGGCGCTCTTGGCCAAGGTCGAGGAGCTCAAAGCGCAGCGGGAACGGATGGCGACCGCGCTGCGCGAGCTGGGCCTGACCGTGCACTCCTCCGATTCCAACTTCCTCCTGTTCGGCGGTCTCGACGATCCGCAGGCGGTGTGGCAGCAGCTGCTCGACCGCGGCGTGCTGATCCGCAACACCGGCATCGACGGCCACCTGCGCGTCAACGCCGGCACGGAGCCGGAGACCACCGCCTTCCTCAACGCGATCACCGAGGTGATGACCCGATGACCACAGCCGCCCGCCGCGCCGAGATCGACCGAACCACGAGCGAATCCCGCGTCCACGTCCGGGTCGACCTGGACGGCACCGGCCGCGCGCAGGTGAGCACCGGCGTGCCGTTCTTCGAGCACATGCTCACCGCGCTGGCCAAGCACTCCGCCATCGACCTGGACGTGGAGGCGTCCGGGGACGTGCACATCGACGTCCACCACACCGTCGAGGACACCTCTATCGTGATCGGCCAGGCGCTGCGCGAGGCCCTCGGCGAGAAACGCGGCATCCGCCGCTACGGCTTCGCCAGCGTGCCCTTGGACGAGGCGCTGGCCGAATGCACCGTCGACGTCTCCGGCCGCCCCTATTTCGTGCACACCGGCGAGCCCGAAGGGCAGCAGTACCACCTCATCGGCGGGCACTTCACCGGTTCGATGACCTCGCACTCGCTGGAGTCGATCGCGTTCCACGCCGGGCTGACCGTGCATCTGGAACTGCGCCGCGGGCGCGATCCGCACCACATCGTGGAGGCGCAGTACAAGGCCTTCGCCCGTGCCCTGCGGGATGCGGTCGAACCGGACCCGCGGGTCACCGATGTGCCCAGCACGAAGGGAGCGCTGTGAGCGGGACCACCGGCGCCGAGCACCAGGTGATCGTCCTGACGCCCTTCGCCCAGTCCACCCAGCTGGCGGCTGCCTGCGTGCTCTCGGACATCCACGGGCACGTCGTCCCGATCGGCTCCTATCACGCCGTGGCGGTCGACGACCCGGACTTCGAGCGGGCGCGGGAGCAGGCGGCGACCCTGTCGAAGATCGCCGGCCGGATGGACGTGCTGCTGCTGATCCGGCGGGAGGGGCAGATCGACGCCAGCCAGTGGCGCCGGGGCGCCCACGAAGCCGACGTCCCCGCCGGCCTGGCGCTGTCCAAGCTGCCGTCCGTACTGGAACAGCTGCTGCTGGGCAGCACCACCCCCGAGCAGGTCGAGGGCAGTATCTCGACCCGGGGCATGACCAAGCTCCAGGCCTCGGCCGCCGCCATGACGCCCGAACGGCACGCCATCGCCCGCACCGCGCTGATGTGGTCCGCCGCGGCGATCCTCGCGCTCGTGGTGTTGATCTTCGCCCTGATCATCGCCCTCGGCGGCACCGCGCCAGCCTGGGCGGGCGTGGCTGCGGCCGGGCTCGTCCTGGGCTTCGCCGTCTGGCGGGTGGTCTCGCTGCTGGGACTGGGCAGGAAAGGGGTGCGGCCGTGACCGCGGATCAGAAGCGCATCGTCGTGCTGGACTACGGTTCGGGCAACGTCCGCTCCGCCGTGCGCGCAGCCGAGCGGACCGGCGCCGAAGTCGTGCTGACGGCAGACCACAGCCGTATCGAGGAGGCCGACGGCCTCATCGTGCCCGGCGTCGGCGCTTTCGCCGCGGTGATGGGCGGACTGGAATCGACCGGCGCCGTGGATCTGATCCGCCGGCGCCATGAAGAAGGCCGCCCGACGCTGGCCATCTGCGTCGGCATCCAGGTGCTGTTCGAGCGGGGCGTCGAGCACGGCGTCGAAACGGAGGGCCTCGGTCTGTGGCCCGGCACCGTCAGCCGGTTGCAGGCGCCGGTAGTCCCGCATATGGGCTGGGCGGAGGTCGAGCCGCCGGCGGAGTCGCGTCTGTTCGCCGGCATCGAGCGCGAACGGTTCTATTTCGTGCACTCCTACGCCGCGCACAGCGCCCCGGAGGGCGTGCTGACGACCTGGGCCGAGCACGGGGAGCGGTTCGTCGCCGCGATCGAGGACGGCCCCACCAGCGCGACCCAGTTCCACCCCGAGAAGTCCGGTGACGCCGGCGCCCGGCTGCTGCGCAACTGGGCCGAGACCCTCTAGCCCGGCCGGGCATCCCGGGCACGGGGCGAACTTCGAAGCGACACTCCACGAAAGGCAGGATCCTGATGACCCGCGACCCGCTTGTGCTGCTCCCCGCCGTGGACGTCGCCGACGGCAAAGCCGTCCGCCTCGTCCAGGGCGAGGCCGGCTCCGAGACCGACTACGGCGATCCGCTCGAGGCCGCCCGCCAGTGGGAGTCCCAGGGCGCCGAGTGGATCCACCTGGTGGACCTCGACGCCGCCTTCGGCCGCGGATCCAACCACGACCTGCTCTCCCGGGTGGTGGGGGAGCTGGGCATCAAGGTCGAGCTCTCCGGCGGCATCCGCGACACCGCCAGCCTAGAGCGTGCGCTCGCCACCGGCGCCGCCCGCGTCAATATCGGCACCGCCGCCCTGGAGAACCCCGAATGGACCTCCCGGATCATCGGCGAGTACGGCGACCGGGTCGCCGTCGGCCTGGACGTGCGCGGCACCACGCTCGCCGCCCGGGGCTGGACCCGTGAGGGCGGCGACCTATGGGAGGTGCTCAACCGGCTGGAGGCCGACGGCTGCGCCCGCTATGTCGTCACCGACGTCACCAAGGACGGCACCCTGCGCGGTCCCAATGTGGAACTGCTCAAGGAGATCGCCACCCGCACTGAGAAGCCCATCGTCGCCTCCGGCGGCATCTCCAGCCTGGAAGATCTGGCGGCGCTGCGCGAGCTCGTCCCGCTCGGGGTGGACTCGGCGATCCTGGGCAAGGCGCTCTACGCCGGGCGCTTCACCCTCACCGAGGCACTGGATGTCGCCGGAGCCTGAGCCCGGGCCCGCCGGCCGGACGCCGAAGGCGGACTCCGCGGGAGTCCCGTGGGCCGGCCGCACCCTCGAATCGCACCCCTTCGCGGGTGACACGGGGGAGCCCGATGCGGCCCTGGCCGCCGCGCTGCGAGGCGCGGCGGGTGAAGAGGGGCGGTTCGATCCCGCGGCCCACCGGGCGGTGGTGAACGCGTTCACGCCCGCCCGGGTCTACGCGCCCATCCTCGCCGAACTCGGCGAGGCAGGGGAGGGGCACGCCGGGCTGACGGCGGAGAAGAGCGCCGAGATGGCCATGGTCACGCTCGCCGCGGAGGACGGCCGCGCCGTCGCCCCGGCGTTCAGCGGGATCCCGGAACTGGCTGCCTGGAACGGCCAGGCCAGGCCGGTGCCGGTCGAGGCGCGGAGGCTGGCGCTGGCCGCCGTGGACGAGGGCTCGCAGCTGGTCGTCGTCGACCCCGGCAGTCCGCACGCCTTCCTCATCCGGCGTCCGGCGTTGTGGCTCCTGGCCCAGGGCCGCGCCGGCCAGTGGCGCCCGGCCTGGGCGAATCCGGCCGTGGCCGATGCCGTCGCCGCAGCCGCCCGCGCGGAGGACTGGATCGACGGAGTCTCGCTCCGGCCCGGCTCGCACCGGGTGACCGTCTCCGGCCCCGAGCTGGCGGTGGTGGTCACGCCCGGCGGCCCGGTGCCGCCGGAAGGCATGGAACGGCTCCGGATGCGCCTGGCCGCCGATGCGGTGATCGGCGAGGCGGTCGACTCCCTCGCCATCGCCCTCGCCCCCGGGGCACGGTGAGGCCTGGGTTCCGGCATCGGGCGCCCTGTATCTTCCCCGGCCCCTGCTGCCGCCGGCTCGCACCTCGTCCGGGGCGGATGAGCCCAGGTCCGGCGGGCAGATCGCGTCCTCATGACGCTTTTTGACCGGCTGCCGCAGGGGCGTTAGTCTGGAGCGGTAACTGATGCGAATCAGGCACTCTCGCATGCACGGATTCGATTCCGGGCGCCGGTGCCTCGCCGGAGCCGTCCTCAGGGAAGCGGCACTGGCGGTGAGGGGCACGCGCCCACCGGCTCCACCCGCAGGTGCAGAGGGCCATCGATGGCACTGCGCGGTATGTGTTCGCGTCCATGGACCACGGTCCGTGGAGGTGGATCCGGGTTCTCAGGCCCAGCCGACACGCCCGACCTCGGGTTAAGCAGTCCACGGTGTTTACAAGGGTCTGGGCGCAAGCTTCACCCAGACCCCGGAAGGTAAGACCCCGTTCTTCCTTGACGCCCTTGCGGGTCGGATCTCGCGAGTGTCCGCGGAACGGGGTTTAGGAAGGTCGAGAAGCAATGGAGAACATGTAGTGCCTACTATTCAGCAGCTGGTCCGCAAGGGCCGGCGCGACAAGGTCACCAAGAGTGACGCCCCCGCGCTGAAGGGCAGCCCTCAGCGCCGCGGCGTGTGCACCCGTGTGTACACCACCACCCCGAAGAAGCCGAACTCCGCGATGCGGAAGGTCGCTCGTGTCAAGCTGTCCAGCCAGATCGAAGTGACGGCGTACATCCCCGGTGAGGGTCACAACCTCCAGGAGCACAGCATCGTGCTGGTGCGCGGCGGTCGTGTGAAGGACCTCCCGGGCGTGCGCTACCGCATCGTCCGAGGCTCCCTTGACACCCAGGGCGTCAAGGGCCGTCAGCAGGCCCGCAGCCGTTACGGCGCGAAGAGGGAGAAGAAGTAATGCCGCGTAAAGGCCCCGCACCCAAGCGTCCGCTCGTCGTGGATCCGGTCTACGGTTCCCCGGTGGTCACCCAGCTGATCAACAAGATCCTCCTCGACGGCAAGCGCTCCACGGCTGAGCGCATCGTCTACCGCGCCCTGGAGGGCGTGCGCGAGAAGAGCAGCAGCGACCCGGTCGTCGTGCTCAAGAAGGCGCTCGACAACATCCGCCCGTCGCTGGAGGTCCGCTCCCGCCGCGTCGGCGGCGCGACCTACCAGGTGCCGGTCGAGGTGCGCGCCGTGCGCGCCACCACCCTGGCGCTGCGCTGGCTGGTCGGCTATGCGCGTCAGCGTCGTGAGAAGACCATGACCGAGCGTCTGCAGAACGAGATCCTGGACGCCAGCAACGGTCTCGGCGCGGCGGTCAAGCGTCGCGAGGACACCCACAAGATGGCCGAGTCCAACCGGGCGTTCGCTCACTACCGCTGGTGACGTACAAGCGTGCCCGCAACACCCGCGGGCGCGGCAAGGTCTAACGACGAGAGAGAGACATCGTGGCACTGGACGTGCTGACCGACCTGAAGAAGGTCCGCAACATCGGCATCATGGCCCACATCGATGCCGGCAAGACCACTACGACCGAGCGCATCCTCTTCTACACCGGCGTCAACTACAAGATCGGCGAGACGCACGACGGTGCCTCCACCATGGACTGGATGGAGCAGGAGCAGGAACGCGGCATCACGATCACCTCGGCTGCCACCACCTGTTACTGGGAGGGCAACCAGATCAACATCATCGACACGCCCGGCCACGTCGACTTCACCGTCGAGGTGGAGCGGTCCCTGCGCGTGCTCGACGGCGCCGTCGCGGTGTTCGACGGCAAAGAGGGTGTGGAGCCCCAGTCGGAGACCGTGTGGCGTCAGGCGGACAAGTACAACGTGCCGCGTATCTGCTTCGTCAACAAGATGGACAAGCTGGGTGCGGACTTCTACTTCACCGTCCAGACCATCAAGGACCGTCTCGGTGCCAAGCCGCTCGTCGTGCAGCTCCCGATCGGTGCCGAGAGCGAGTTCTCCGGCGTCATCGATCTGATCGAGCGCAAGGCCTGGGCCTGGCCGGATGAGTCCAAGAAGGGCCAGGACATGACGGAGATCGAGATCCCCGCCGACCTGGCCGACAAGGTCGAGGAGTACCGCAACCAGCTGGTCGAGGATGTCGCCGAGGCCACCGAGGAACTGATGGAGGCCTACCTCGAAGAGGGCGAGCTGTCCATCGAGCAGATCAAGTCGGGCATCCGCCAGCTGGTCATCTCCAGCGAGGCGTTCCCGGTGCTGTGCGGTTCCGCCTTCAAGAACAAGGGCATCCAGCCGATGCTCAACGCGGTCATCGACTACCTCCCCTCCCCGCTGGACGTGCCGGATGTCTCCGGCCACGCCGTGGGCGACGAGGAGGCCGAGGTGACCCGCAAGGCCTCGATGGACGAGCCGTTCTCCGCGCTCGCCTTCAAGGTCGCCACGCATCCCTTCTTCGGGTCGCTGACCTACGTCCGGGTGTACTCCGGCAAGGTCGCCTCCGGTGCTCAGGTGCTCAACACCACGAGCGGGAAGAAGGAGCGCATCGGCAAGCTCTTCCAGATGCACTCCAACAAGGAGAACCCGGTGGAGGAGGCCGTCGCCGGCCACATCTACGCCTTCATCGGGCTGAAGGACACCACGACCGGTGACACCCTGTGCGATCCGGCCAAGCCGGTGGTCCTGGAGTCCATGAGCTTCCCCGACCCGGTGATCTTCGTGGCCATCGAGCCGAAGACCAAGGGCGACCAGGAGAAGCTCTCGACCGCGATCCAGAAGCTGGCCAAGGAGGATCCCACCTTCACGGTCAACCTGAACGAGGAGACCGGTCAGACCGAGATCGGCGGCATGGGCGAGCTCCACCTGGACATCCTGGTGGACCGCATGAAGCGCGAGTTCAAGGTCGAGGCGAACGTGGGCGCACCGCAGGTGGCGTACCGCGAGACCATCCGCCGCAAGGTGGAGAAGGTCGAGTACACCCACAAGAAGCAGACCGGTGGCTCCGGCCAGTTCGCCAAGGTCCAGGTCACGTTCGAGCCGCTTGAGGTCACGGGCGAGACCATCTACGAGTTCGAGAACGCCATCACCGGTGGCCGCGTGCCCAGGGAGTACATCCCCAGCGTGGACGCCGGCATCCAGGACGCCATGCAGCTGGGCGTGCTGGCCGGATACCCCCTCGTCGGCATCAAGGCGACTCTCGTCGACGGTGCCTACCACGACGTGGACTCCTCCGAGATGGCGTTCAAGATCGCCGGCTCGATGGTCCTCAAGGAGGGCGTCAGGAAGGCGAACCCGGTTCTGCTGGAGCCGGTGATGGACGTCGAGGTGCGCACCCCCGAGGAGTACATGGGTGACGTTATCGGCGACCTGAACTCCCGTCGTGGCATGATCCAGTCCATGGAGGACGCGAGCGGCGTCAAGGTCGTCCGCGCCACCGTGCCGCTGTCGGAGATGTTCGGCTACATCGGCGACCTGCGTTCGCGCACTCAGGGTCGTGCCGTGTACTCCATGCAGTTCAGCAGCTACGCGGAGGTCCCGAAGGCGGTCGCCGAGGCGGTCATCCAGAAGGCCCGCGGCGAGGAGTAATCCCGTTGCTCTCGCGCACGGTCCGCGCCTTCACCAGCGCGGACCGTGTGAGCGGCCGGACACAAGCAACCCAAGGTCAGAAACCCAAAAAGCCCGTAAGATTGAGAAGCAATCTCTACGGTATCCACGAGGAGGAACCCAGTGGCAAAGGCTAGTTTCGACAGGACTAAGCCGCATGTGAACATCGGCACGATCGGTCACGTCGACCACGGCAAGACGACGCTGACCGCGGCCATCACCAAGGTGCTGCACGATGCTTACCCTGAGCTGAACACCGCGTCCGCGTTCGACCAGATCGACAACGCGCCGGAAGAGAAGCAGCGCGGCATCACCATCAACATCTCCCACGTGGAGTACCAGACGGAGAAGCGCCACTACGCTCACGTCGACGCCCCGGGTCACGCCGACTACATCAAGAACATGATCACCGGTGCGGCCCAGATGGACGGCGCGATCCTCGTGGTCGCCGCTACCGACGGCCCGATGCCGCAGACCCGCGAGCACGTGCTGCTGGCCCGCCAGGTGGGCGTGCCCTACATCGTCGTGGCGCTGAACAAGGCCGATATGGTCGACGACGAGGAGCTCCTGGAGCTCGTCGAGTTCGAGGTGCGCGACCTGCTCTCCTCGCAGGAGTTCGACGGCGACAACGCCCCCGTGGTGAAGGTCTCCGCGCTCAAGGCCCTCGAGGGCGACGCCGAGTGGGGCAAGACCGTGCTCGACCTCATCCACGCCGTGGACGAGTTCGTGCCGGAGCCCGAGCGCGATGTCGACAAGCCGTTCCTGATGCCGGTCGAGGACGTCTTCACCATCACCGGCCGCGGCACCGTGGTCACCGGTCGCGTGGAGCGCGGCATCCTGCTGCCGAACGAAGAGATCGAGATCGTCGGCATCAAGGAGCACTCCTCCAAGACGACCGTCACCGCGATCGAGATGTTCCGCAAGACCCTCCCCGACGCGCGCGCCGGTGAGAACGTCGGCCTGCTGCTCCGCGGCACCAAGCGCGACGAGGTCGAGCGTGGCCAGGTCATCGTGAAGCCGGGTTCGATCACGCCGCACACCAACTTCGAGGCGCAGGTCTACATCCTGTCCAAGGACGAGGGCGGCCGTCACAACCCGTTCTACTCGAACTACCGTCCGCAGTTCTACTTCCGGACCACGGACGTTACCGGCGTCATCACGCTGCCCGAGGGCACCGAGATGGTCATGCCGGGCGACAACACCGATATGTCGGTTGAGCTCATCCAGCCGATCGCCATGGAGGAGGGCCTGCGGTTCGCCATCCGTGAGGGTGGCCGCACCGTCGGCGCCGGTCGTGTCACCAAGATCGTGAAGTAATCACGCTCTTCCCACGAAGCCCCGCAGCGGTTCGCCGCTGCGGGGCTTCGTGCATTGTCAGCCCGTATCGCGCTGTGGCGGTCACGCCACCCTGCCGCTGATGGCGGGCGTGTGCACCCCGTCCCGGTGAGCTCGCCCGGAATCTGCGCGTCACGGCTCAGCGACCACGGGCCCGCCCGATGGCGCGGCGCCCGGCGGGATGCGGTCGTGACCAGAGCGGATGTCCGGCTCACGGTGGCATCCGGTGTTGTATGCTGTGGCCACCAGCAGCGACTTTGGCGACACCGGCGTCGTGACGGGAGTGACGGACAGCATGCGGGAACATCGATGGAGACGGGCACTCGGGCTGGGCGCGGCTGCGGCCGTCCTGGGCACCAGCGCCTGTGCCGGGGGCGACGGCGTCCCGACTCTCATGTGGTACATCAATCCCGATGACGGCGGTCAGGCGACGCTGGCGGAGCGCTGCACGGAGGAGGCAGCAGGCGCGTACCGCATCCAGGTCTCCCTCCTCCCACGTGATGCGGACGGTCAGCGGGAGCAGCTGATCCGCCGCCTCGCCTCGCAGGACGCGTCGATCGACATGATGAGCCTGGATCCGGTCTACGTGCCGGAGATGGCCAACGCCGGCTACCTCGTGCCGGTGCCGGACGAGTACGTCGAGGAGTTCACGGCCAATGCCGTGGAGAGCTCGGTGGCCTCGTCCACCTGGGAGGACGAGCTGATCGCAGCCCCGTTCTGGGCCAATACGCAGCTGCTCTGGTACCGCGAGTCGGTGGCCGAGGCCGCCGGCCTGGACATGGATGAGCCGGTCACCTGGGACCAGCTCATCGAGGCGGCCGCCTCCCAGGACAAGGAACTCGGCGTTCAGGGCATCCGCGCGGAAGCCCTCACCGTGTGGATCAACGCGCTGATTGAATCCGCCGGCGGTCATATCGTGGAGAACCCGGAGGCCTCCGCCGATGAGGTCCAGCTCGGCATCGACAGCCCCGCCGGGCAGAAGGCCGCGGAGATCATGTCCACCATCGGGCAAGAAGGCCTGGGCGGGCCGTCCTTCAGCAATCAGGATGAGAACGGCGCGATGCTCCGGTTCCAGGGCGACACCGGTTCCTTCATGGTGAACTGGCCGTTCGTCTACGCGGCCACCGCCGCGTCCGTGGACGGCGGCAGCCTGGACCAGGAAGTCCTCGACGATATGGCCTGGACGTTCTACCCGGCCACCGAGGAGGGCACGGAATCCCGTCCCCCGCTGGGCGGCATCAACATCGGCGTCAGCTCCTACTCCGCGCACCCCGACGAGGCCTTCCAGGCGATCGAGTGCATCCGCTCGACCGACAACCAGGCCGAGTACATGGTCACCAACGGCAACCCCGCCTCGGACACGCGTGCGTACGAGGACCCCGAGGTGCAAGAGCAGTACCCGATGGCGGATATCATCCGCGAATCGCTCGAACGCGCCGCGCCGAGGCCGATGACGCCGTACTACAACGAGGTCACCGGCGGGCTGCAGCGCAGCTGGCATCCGCCCGCCGGACTCGACCCGCAGACCACGCCGGCGGCGTCCGCGGACCTGATCGAACAGATCCTCCGAGGGGAGGCCCTGCTGTGAGCACCACCACGAAGCCGGCGCCTGGCGCCCGCACCTCCGACCGGGCACGCGACGAGACCCGGATGGGCTGGCTGCTCTCCGGGCCGGCCGTGCTGGTCCTGCTGGCGGTCACGGCCTACCCGATCCTGCAGGCCTTCTACCAGTCCCTGTTCAACTACCGGCTCACCGATCCCGACGCGCGCTATTTCAACTGGGGCTACAACTACGTCGTCGTGCTCGGCGACCCGCAGTGGTGGCAGACGCTCGGCTTCACGCTCCTGGTGACCGTCTTCACGGTGGCCATCGAACTCGTCCTCGGCTTCGCCCTGGCCCTGGTGATGCTGAACGCGGTGCGCACCGTCCGGCCGTGGCTGCGCACCGTGATCCTGATCCCGTACGGCATCATCACCGTGGTCAGCGCCTTCAGCTGGAAGTACGCCTTCGACCTGGGCACCGGCTTCGTCGGTGCCTGGACCGGCAACCCGGGCTTCGACTGGTTCGGCGACTTCTGGACCGCATTCCTGGTCATCTCCGCCGCGGAGATCTGGAAGACCACTCCCTTCATCTCGCTGCTGCTGCTGGCCGGCCTGGCGCAGATCCCCGGGGACATGCTGGAGGCGGCGAAAGTCGACGGCGCGACCTGGTGGCAACGGATGACCAAGGTGATCCTGCCGAACATGACCGCCTCCATCATGGTGGCGCTGCTGTTCCGCACTCTGGACGCCTTCCGCATCTTCGATTCTGTCTTCGTGATGACCTCCGGCGCGCAGGGAACCGCCACGGTGTCGTTCCTGGCCTACGCGCAGACCATCAGCCAGCTGCAGGTGGGCCTGGGTTCGGCGGTCTCGGTGCTGCTGTTCGCCTGCGTGGCGCTCATCTGCTTCATCTTCATCAAGCTGTTCAGGGTCGATCTCTCGCGGGCACGGGGTGAGTGAACATGGACACCGGCAAACTGACCACGGGCAGGAAGATCCTCTGGGCGGTCGTCTCCGTCCTGGTGGCGGTCTACGCGCTCTTCCCGGTGGTGTGGATCATCTCGCTCTCGCTGAAGTCCCCGTCCGATGTGGGCAATCAGCAGTTCTGGCCGACCGCGGTCAGCTGGGAGAACTACGAGCTGATCTTCACCGGCCAGGCGAGCGAGCTGTTCGTCCCCGCGCTGATCAACTCGATCGGCATCTGCCTCATCGCCACCGCCATCGCGGTCGTGCTGGCCACGCTGACCGCCTACGCGGTCTCCCGGCTGGACTTCCCGGGAAAGAAGTTCATCCTGACGATGGCGCTGGGCGT
Source organism: Sediminivirga luteola (assembly GCF_014639315.1). Taxonomy (GTDB): domain Bacteria; phylum Actinomycetota; class Actinomycetes; order Actinomycetales; family Brevibacteriaceae; genus Sediminivirga; species Sediminivirga luteola. Next base: position 269,473 of record NZ_BMFY01000004.1, on the reverse strand, counting down.
GTCCATCTTCCCGGTGATCTCGATCGTCACGCCGCTGTTCAACCTGTGGTCCCGCATCGGCCTGTACGACACCTGGCTCGGCCTCATCATCCCTTACCTGTCCCTGACCCTGCCGATCTCCATCTGGACCCTCGCGGCGTTCTTCCGGCAGATCCCCTGGGAGCTGGAGCAGGCCGCGCAGGTGGACGGCGCCACCAGCTGGCAGGCCTTCCGCAAGGTCATCGTGCCGCTCGCCTCGCCGGGAGTGTTCACCACCGCCATCATCGCCTTCTTCATCGCCTGGAACGACTTCCTCTACGGGATCTCGCTCACCTCGACCTCCGCGGCCCGGCCCGTGCCCGCGGCGCTGTCCTTCTTCACCGGCGCCTCACAGTTCGAGGAGCCGGCCGGCGCCATCGCCGCGGCGGCCATCGTCGTGACCATTCCCGTCGTGGTCCTGGTGCTGCTCTTCCAGCGCCAGATCGTCGCCGGCCTCACCAGCGGGGCGGTGAAGGGATGACCCCCGCCGCCCTCGCCGGGCGCCTCTCCGCCGAGCACCAGCCAGCCGAGTCAAGGAACGGAGTCAGCCGTGGCTGAAATCAATCTCTCCCGGATCGTCAAGAAGTACGGTGACGGCTTCCCTGCGGTCAACGACGTCTCGCTGCGGATCGCCGACGGCGAGTTCGTCATCCTGGTCGGCCCCTCCGGCTCCGGCAAATCCACGCTGCTGCGGATGATCGTGGGACTGGAGGACATCACCGACGGCGAGCTCACCATCGACGGCGAGCGCGCCAATGAGAAGGCCCCGCGGGACCGCGGCCTGGCGATGGTGTTCCAGAACTACGCGCTGTACCCCCATATGACCGTGTTCGAGAACATCGCCTTCCCGCTGCGCCTGGCAAAGGACCTGGGGGAGGAGGAGATCCGCCGGAAGGTCGAGCAGGCGGCGTCGATGCTGGAGCTGGGGGAGCACCTGGAGCGGAAGCCGGCGAACCTCTCCGGCGGCCAGCGGCAGCGTGTGGCGATGGGCCGGGCGATCGTGCGCGATGCCAAGGCCTTCCTCTTCGATGAGCCGCTGTCCAATCTGGACGCGAAGCTGCGCGGCCAGATGCGCACCGAGATCGCCCGGATGCAGCGGCGGCTGGGGACCACCACCGTCTACGTGACGCACGACCAGACCGAGGCGATGACGCTCGGGGACAAGGTGGCGGTGCTCAAGCGCGGCGAGCTGCAGCAGTACGCCAGCCCGCAGGAGCTCTACGACGAGCCGATCAACCTGTTCGTGGCCGGATTCATCGGCTCGCCGCCGATGAACTTCATCCCGGTGCGGAACCAGGACGGCGTCCTGCACTCGCCGTTCGGGCCGATCCCGGTCACCGCTCGCGACGAGGCCGCGCTGGCGGAGGCGCCCGAGCTCCTGATCGCCGGCATCCGGCCGGAGGCATTCGAGGACGCCGCGCTGCTGGACGACGCCACCCGCCAGGACCGCGCCGTGATCTCCGCGACGGTGGACGTCACCGAATGGCTGGGCAATGAGGTCTACGCGTACCTTCCCTTCGAGGCCGATGCGGAGGTCTCCCAGGCGCTCGCCGAACTCGACCGGGACCTGGACGGGGAGAGCCTGCGCACCCAGGTGGTCGCGGCGCTCGACTCGCGCACGCGCATCGGCGCCGGCGATGCCGTGGACCTGGCCTTCGTGCCCGAGAGCGTGAAACTGTTCGATCCCAGGACCGGACGCAATCTGAGCCGCGACGACGAGAACGCCGCACGCATCGCCGAACGGTCCGAAGCCGCCAGGCAGCAGGCGCTCGAGCGCGCTCGCGAGCAGCACAGCGGCGCCGCCTGAGCCGACGGTGCCTGGGCAGGCATGGCCGCGGTCATGGTGGTGTGCCCCAGGTACAACCGGGGCCGGCCACCACAACCGGGGCCACATCGGCTGCGGCCGCCCGCGACGTGGATGGGTGCGAGGCCGGTGGGCGGCGCGTAGCGGCGGGAGACGTGGCGAGAGGCACAGGCGCAGCGGTTTGCCATGCCGTGCCGGAGTATGCCAAGATTGAAAAGTTGCTTTCCGGGGGTGACCCCTGCGTGTGCACATGCCGCTGCTGCGGCGTGCTCGCGTGCGTGCCCCGCGGACCGGAAGGGAATCGGCTCACGGCCGGTTCGCAGAAAGCCGGAAGCATCGGGCGGCTCGCCTCGAAACGGAATCTTCATGACTGGGGATTTCGCCCGAAAGGCAAGCGCGACACGCCCGACCTCGGGGGTCGTAGTGAACAGCCGGCACAGAGCTCGTGCGCGGTCCAGCAGGGTGCTTCGGCGCTCAGCAGGGCGAGGCGCGGGGTTGATGGCCGGGAGGAACGAACAGAGAGTTGGACCAACAGCCATGGCGGGACAGAAGATCCGCATCCGGCTCAAGTCGTACGACCACGCGGTCATCGACAGTGCAGCGCGCAAGATCGTTGACACTGTGACCCGTGCCGGCGCGACTGTCGTGGGCCCGGTGCCGCTGCCGACGGAGAAGAACGTTTACGTTGTCATCCGTTCGCCGCACAAGTACAAGGACAGCCGTGAGCATTTCGAGATGCGCACGCACAAGCGCCTGATCGACATCGTCGATCCGACGCCGAAGGCCGTCGACTCGCTCATGCGCCTCGACCTGGCCGATGACGTCAACATCGAGATCAAGCTGTAGGAGAGGAGTGACCAATGGCTAACACGCGTTCCAAGGCACAGCCGGCGCTGCGCACGGTCAAGGGCCTCCTCGGCACCAAGCTCGGCATGACCCAGGTCTGGGATGAGAACAACACCCTCGTCCCGGTCACCGTGATCGCCGCCGACAACAACGTCGTCACCCAGATCCGCACCGCGGACGCCGATGGGTACGAGGCCGTTCAGATCGCCTTCGGCGAGATCGACCCCCGCAAGGTGAACCAGCCGGTCGCCGGCCACTTCGCCAAGGCGGGCGTCGCCCCGCGCCGTCACCTCGTCGAGCTGCGTACCGCCGACGCCTCCGAGTACGAGCTCGGCCAGGAGCTGCGCACCGACGTCTTCACCGCCGGTTCCAAGGTGGATGTCACCGCCAAGACCAAGGGCAAGGGCACCGCGGGCGTCATGAAGCGCCACGGCTTTGCCGGCGTCGGCGCCTCGCACGGTGCCCACCGCAACCACCGCAAGCCGGGCTCGATCGGTGGCGCCGCCACCCCGGGTCGCGTCTTCAAGGGCCTGCGGATGGCCGGTCGCATGGGTGCGGTGAAGCACACCACCCAGAACCTCACCATCCACTCCGTCGACACGGACAACGGTCTGCTGCTGGTCAAGGGCGCCGTGCCCGGCCCGAAGGGCGCAGTCGTGCTCGTCCGGACTGCTGCGAAGGAGGGCTAAGCACAATGGCCACCACGTCTATCGACGTCCTCGACGCCCAGGGCAAGAAGGCCGGCACCGCCGAGCTGCCCGCGGAGATCTTCGACGTCCCCACGAATGTGCCGCTGATCCACCAGGTCGTCGTCGCGCAGCTCGCCGCCGCGCGTCAGGGCACGCACAAGACCAAGACCCGCGCCGAGGTCTCCGGCGGCGGCAAGAAGCCGTACCGCCAGAAGGGCACCGGTAACGCCCGCCAGGGCTCGATCCGCGCCCCGCAGTACGCCGGCGGCGGCGTCGTGCACGGGCCTGTCCCGCGCGACTACAGCCAGCGCACCCCCAAGAAGATGAAGGCCGCCGCCCTGCGCGGTGCGCTCTCGGACCGGGCACGCCTGGGCCGCGTCTTCGTGCTGTCCTCGGTGGTCGACTCGGAGGTCCCGTCGACCAAGCAGGCCAAGCAGGCGCTGAACAATCTCTCGGACCGGGCGAACAAGCTCATCGTCGTCCAGCACGGTGACGAGCTCACGATCAAGAGCGTGCGGAACCTCGCCGATGTGCATGTGCTGACCCCCGGTCAGCTCAACACCTACGACGTCCTCGTCGCGGACGACATCGTGTTCACCTCGGGTGCGCTCGAGGAGTTCCTCGCCACGCGGTCCACCGCAGCGAAGGAGGAGAACGCATCATGAGCTCTGCGCAGAAGGACCCCCGCGACATCATCATCAAGCCGGTCGTCTCGGAGAAGTCGTTCCGCCTCGCGGACGAGGGCCAGTACGTGTTCCTCGTCGATCCGCGGTCGAACAAGCTCGAGATCAAGTACGCGATCGAGAGCATCTTCGACGTGAAGGTCGCCTCCGTCAACACGGCCAACCGCGAGGGCAAGTCGCGCCGTACGCGGCACGGGATGGGCAAGCGCAAGGACACCAAGCGCGCCATCGTCGCACTCAAAGAAGGCAGCATCGACATCTTCGGTGGAACGCTCTGACCGGGCGTGACGACGAACCGCAAGAAGGATTGAGAGCACATGGGAATCCGTAAGCACAAGCCGACAACGCCGGGCCGCCGCGGCTCGAGCGGTGCCGACTTCGTCGAAGTGACCCGGTCCACTCCGGAGAAGTCGCTTCTGCGCCCGCTGCCCAAGCGCGGCGGCCGCAACAACCAGGGTCGCATCACCACCCGTCACCAGGGCGGCGGTCATAAGCGCCAGTACCGCGTGATCGACTTCCGCCGGCACGACAAGGACGGCATCCCGGCGAAGGTCGCACACATCGAGTACGACCCGAACCGCACCGCCCGCATCGCGCTGCTGCACTACGCCGACGGCGAGAAGCGCTACATCATCGCGCCGAACCGCCTGAAGCAGGGCGACACCGTCGAGGCCGGCGCCGGCGCCGACATCAAGCCCGGCAACAACCTGCCGCTGCGCAACATCCCGACCGGTACCGTGATCCACGCCATCGAGATGCGCCCGGGCGGCGGGGCGAAGATCGCCCGCTCGGCCGGCGCCTCCGTGCAGCTGGTCGCCAAGGACGGGCCGTATGCGCAGCTGCGCATGCCCTCCGGCGAGATCCGCAACGTCGACGCCCGCTGCCGCGCCTCCATCGGCGAGGTCGGCAACGCGGAGCAGTCGAACATCAACTGGGGCAAGGCGGGCCGCATGCGCTGGAAGGGCAAGCGCCCGACCGTGCGCGGTGTGGTCATGAACCCCGTCGACCACCCGCACGGTGGCGGCGAGGGCAAGACCTCCGGCGGCCGTCATCCGGTCAGCCCCTGGGGTCAGCCCGAGGGTCGTACCCGCAAGCCCAACAAGGAAAGCGACAAGCTCATCGTGCGTCGCCGCCGGACCGGTAAGAAGCGCTGATAGGGAGCCTCGATCATGCCTCGTAGCCTCAAGAAGGGCCCCTTCGTCGACGAGCACCTCTACCAGAAGGTCGCTACGCAGAACGAAAAGGGCACCAAGAACGTCATTAAGACCTGGTCGCGCCGCTCGATGATCATCCCCGAGTTCCTCGGGCACACGATCGCCGTGCACGACGGCCGGAAGCACGTCCCGGTGTTCATCACCGAAGCCATGGTTGGCCACAAGCTCGGAGAGTTCGCTCCCACGCGAACTTTCCGCGGCCACGAGAAGGACGACCGCAAGGGCCGCCGCCGCTGACCGCGGCCTGAATCGAAAGAGAGAAGGAAGCGATGGAAGCCACGGCGAAAGCGCGCTATCTGCGCGTCACGCCCCAGAAGGCTCGGCGCGTCGTCGACCTCATCCGTGGTCAGCAGGCGACCGAAGCCCTTGCTGTGCTGCAGTTCGCGCAGCAGGGTGCCTCCGAGCCCATCTACAAGCTCGTCGCGTCTGGCATCGCCAACGCCCGTGTGAAGGCTGAGCAGCTCGGCGAAGCCTTCAACGAGGACGATCTGGTGATCGCCCAGGCGTATGTCGACGAGGGACCCACCATGAAGCGCATCCGGCCCCGGGCCCAGGGACGCGCTTTCCAGATCAAGAAGCGCACCAGCCACATCACCGTCGTGCTGGCCAGCGGCGAGGATCTTCCCGCCGGCGCAACGCGGAAGGGGAGGTGACCGGTAGTGGGTCAGAAGATCAACCCGAACGGTTTCCGACTGGGAATCACCACCGATCACAAGTCCAAGTGGTTCGCTGACTCCACCAAGCCGGGGCAGCGTTACAAGGACTATGTCGGCGAGGACGTCAAGATCCGCCGGCTCCTCACCGACGGCATGGAGCGCGCCGGCATCTCCAAGGTGAACATCGAGCGCACCCGGGACCGGGTCCGCGTCGACATCCACACCGCCCGGCCGGGCATCGTCATCGGCCGTCGCGGCGCGGAGGCCGACCGCATCCGCGGGAGCCTGGAGAAGCTCACCGGCAAGCAGGTCCAGCTCAACATCCTCGAGGTGAAGAACCCCGAGGTGGACGCCCAGCTCGTCGCGCAGGGCGTCGCCGAGCAGCTGGCCAGCCGCGTGGCGTTCCGCCGCGCGATGCGCAAGGCGATCCAGTCCGCTCAGCGGGCCGGCGCCAAGGGCATCCGGGTGCAGTGCTCCGGCCGCCTCGGCGGCGCGGAGATGAGCCGCTCGGAGTTCTATCGCGAGGGCCGCGTGCCGCTGCACACCCTGCGCGCCAACATCGACTACGGGTTCTTCGAGTCGCACACCACCTTCGGCCGGATCGGCGTGAAGGTGTGGATCTACAAGGGCGATCTGACCGATAAGGAGCTCGCTGCCCAGCAGGCGCAGGCTCCCAGCCGCGGCCCCCGCGGCGGTCGCGGTGCCCGTGGACGCGGCGCAGGCCGTCAGCGCGGCGGCGAGGCCCAGCAGAACCAGGCTGAGTCGGCGGCCCCGGCCGCCGACGCCGGATCGGAGAAGTGACAGATGCTGATCCCACGTCGAGTCAAGTTCCGCAAGCAGCACCACCCGAAGCGCTCCGGCGTTTCGAAGGGCGGCACGCAGGTCGCCTTCGGCGATTTCGGCATCCAGGCGCTTGAGCCCGCCTATGTGACGAACCGCCAGATCGAGGCTGCTCGTATCGCCATGACCCGCCACATCAAGCGTGGCGGCAAGGTCTGGATCAACATCTACCCGGACCGGCCGCTGACCAAGAAGCCCGCCGAGACCCGCATGGGCTCCGGCAAGGGCTCGCCCGAATGGTGGGTCGCCAACGTCAAGCCCGGCCGCGTGATGTTCGAGCTGGCCGGCGTCCCGGAGGAGGTGGCTCGCGAGGCTCTGCGCCTGGCGATCCACAAGCTCCCGCTCAAGGCCCGCATCGTGCGGCGTGAAGGTGGTGAATGATCATGGCAGTTGGATCGAAGGATCTGTCGATCGACAAGCTCGACGGCTTCGACGACGAGCGGCTGCTGGAGGAGCTCCGTAAGGCCAAGGCCGAGCTCTTCAACCTGCGGTTCCAGTCCGCGACCGGACAGCTGGAGAGCCACGGCCGGCTCAAGGCCGTGCGCCGCGACATCGCCCGTATCTACACCGTGATCCGGGAGCGCGAGCTGGCCATCCGCTCGAACCCCGCAGACGCGAAGGAAGAGGATAAGTGATGTCTGAGCAGCAGCAGGCCGCTCCGGCTCGCGCCAGCCGGAAGATCCGCCGGGGCCTGGTGGTCTCCGACAAGATGGACAAGACCATCGTGGTGGAGATCGAGGACCGCGTGAAGCACCGCCTGTACGGCAAGGTGATCCGCCGGACCACGAAGATCAAGGCCCATGACGAGGAGAACACCGCCGGCATCGGCGACACCGTGCTCCTGGCCGAGACCCGGCCGCTGTCCGCTACCAAGCGGTGGCGTCTGGTGGAGATCGTCGAGCGCGCGAAGTAAGCGCTTGCCAGGACCGGCCGCGGCCGGGGGCCCCGAAACGGGGCGCCGCCGGCCGCGCCGGCCGGTCACCCAAGACAACGACCGTTCCGTCAGGCTCATCCCAGCCGATGAGAACCGACGCGACGACAGGAGAATGAAGTGATTCAGCAGGAGTCGCGACTCAAGGTCGCCGACAACACGGGGGCGAAGGAGATCCTCGCCATCCGCGTGCTCGGCGGCTCCGGTCGACGCTACGCCGGTATCGGCGACACGATCGTCGCCACCGTCAAGGACGCCATCCCCGGCGGCAATGTCAAGAAGGGCGATGTGGTCAAGGCCGTCATCGTCCGCACCGTGAAGGAGCGCCGCCGTCCGGATGGCTCGTACATCCGTTTCGATGAGAACGCCGCGGTGATCCTCAAGGGCGACAACGAGCCCCGCGGGACGCGCATCTTCGGACCCGTGGGCCGTGAGCTCCGGGACAAGAAGTTCATGCGCATCATCTCGCTGGCCCCGGAGGTGCTGTAGCCATGCCGAAGATCAAGATCAAGAAGGGCGACCTCGTCCAGGTGATCGCCGGCGCCCGCCAGGAGCGCGGCGGCGACCGCGGCAAGCAGGGCAAGGTCCTCGAAGTGTTCCCGGAGACGAACCGCGTGCTGGTCGAGGGCGTGAACCGCGTCAGCAAGCATCGTCGTGCCGGTCAGACCGCCAAGGGCGGGGCGACCGGCGGTATCGAGATCCACGAGGCCCCCATCCACATCTCGAATGTGGCGCTGGTGGACCCCAAGGACAACAAGCCGACCCGCATCGGCTACCGAGAAGAGGAAGTGGAGCGTAACGGTCGGACCAAGACCGTGCGCGTCCGCGTGTCCCGTCGCACCGGGGAGGACATCTGATGAGCGCGGAAGCACCGGAGAGGATCCAGCGCGAGCTGCCTCGCCTGAAGAAGCTCTACCGCGAGGAGATCGTGGCGAAGCTCCAGGAGGAGTTCCAGTACGCCAACGTCAACCAGGTTCCGACGTTCAGCAAGGTGGTCGTGAACATGGGTGTCGGCGACGCCGCCCGCGACTCGAAGCTCATCGAGGGCGCCATCGCCGATCTGACCGCGATCACCGGCCAGAAGCCGGTCGTGACCCGGGCCAGGAAGTCCATCGCGCAGTTCAAGCTGCGCGAGGGCCAGCCGATCGGCGCTCACGTCACGCTTCGCAACGCCCGCATGTGGGAGTTCCTGGACCGCGTGATCTCCCTCGCTCTGCCCCGTATCCGCGACTTCCGCGGGCTCTCGGACCGGCAGTTCGACGGCAACGGCAACTACACCTTCGGCCTGACGGAGCAGTCGATGTTCCACGAGATCGATCAGGACAAGATCGACCGCGTGCGCGGCATGGACATCACCGTCGTGACCACCGCCAAGACCGACGATGAGGGACGCGCGCTGCTGCGTCACCTCGGTTTCCCGTTCAAGAGCAACTGACCACTCTACGTTGCAGGTCCGATGACCGCCTGACGGCTCACGCCGCACCGGCGCGATGAGGAAACCGCAGCGAGGAAGGGCATAGAGCCCACATGACCATGACAGATCCCGTCGCAGACATGCTCACGCGTCTGCGCAATGCCAACTCGGCATACCACGACGATGTCTCGATGCCGTACAGCAAGCTGAAGTCGAGCATCGCCGACATCCTGAAGGCCGAGGGCTACATCGCCGACTGGAGCGTCGAAGACGCCGAAGTGGGCAAGAAGCTGCACCTCGACCTGAAGTTCGGGCCGAACCGAGAGCGCGCCATCGCCGGCATCCGCCGCGTGTCGAAGCCGGGCCTGCGCGTGTACGCCAAGTCCACCAACCTGCCTCGCGTGCTCGGCGGCCTGGGCATCGCCATCCTGTCCACCTCGTCTGGTCTCCTCACGGACCGCCAGGCGGCCAAGAAGGGCGTGGGCGGGGAAGTCCTCGCCTACGTCTGGTAAGGGGGAAGGGAACATGTCACGTATCGGCAAGCAGCCCATCACCGTGCCGGCCGGCGTCGAGGTCACCATCGACGGCCCGCTGGTCAAGGTGAAGGGCCCCAAGGGCGAGCTCAGCCACAAGGTCGCCGCTCCCATCACGGTCAGCCAGGAGGAAGGCCAGATCACGGTCTCCCGCCCGAACGACGAGCGTGAGTCGCGGTCCCTGCACGGCCTGACGCGCACCATGATCAACAACAAGATCCTGGGCGTCACCGAGGGCTTCTCCAAGCAGCTCGAGATCGTCGGCACCGGCTACCGCGTGCAGGCGAAGGGCTCGAACCTGGAGTTCGCGCTCGGATACAGCCACACCATCACGGTGGAGCCGCCGGAAGGCATCAGCTTCGCGGTGGAGGGCCAGAACAAGGTCACGGTGAACGGCATCGACAAGCAGCTCGTCGGTGAGGTCGCCGCGAACATCCGCAAACTCCGCAAGCCCGAGCCCTATAAGGGCAAGGGCGTGCGTTACGCCGGCGAGCAGATTCGCCGCAAGGTCGGAAAGGCTGGTAAGTGAGTATGGCCTTCGCCAAGAAGCAGAGCTACGGCAAGGGCAAGGCCGCCGCGCGCAAGCGGCGGCACGTCCGCCTGCGCAAGCGCATCTCCGGCACGTCCGAGCGTCCGCGCCTGGCCGTCACCCGTTCGACCCGGCACGTCTTCGTGCAGGTCATCGACGACACGTCGGGGCACACCGTGGCCAGCGCCTCCACCATGGAGCCGGAGCTGCGGCAGGACGGCGGCGACAAGACCGCCAAGGCGCGCAAGGTCGGCGAGCTGATCGCCGCCCGCGCGAAGGAAGCCGGTGTGACCGCCGTGGTCTTCGACCGTGGTGGCAACGCCTACCACGGCCGTGTGGCCGCCATCGCCGAGGGAGCCCGTGAAGGAGGTCTGACCCTGTGAGCACCGAAGAGGTCAAGGATCAGCCAACTACCGCTGAGAACGCCGGGAACGCCGGCAACGACAAGGGCCAGAACCAGGGTCGTGGCCAGCGCGGCGACGGCCGCGGTCGCGGACGCGGCGAAGGCCGTGGCCGCGGGGGCCGGGGCGACCGGGACGACAAGAACCAGTTCATCGAGCACGTCGTCACCATCAACCGCGTGTCCAAGGTCGTCAAGGGCGGCCGCCGGTTCAGCTTCACCGCCCTGGTGGTCGTCGGCGACGGCGACGGACTGGTGGGCATGGGCTACGGCAAGGCCAAAGAGGTCCCGGCGGCCATCGCCAAGGGCGTGGAGGAGGCCAAGAAGAACTTCTTCCGCGTCCCGCGCATCCGCCAGACCATCCCGCACCCGGTCCAGGGTGAGAAGGCCGCCGGCGTGGTGCTGCTGCGTCCGGCCTCCCCGGGTACCGGCGTGATCGCCGGCGGTCCGGTGCGCGCCGTCCTGGACTGCGTGGGCATCCACGACGTCCTGTCCAAGTCGCTCGGCTCGTCCAACGCCATCAACATCGTGCACGCCACGATCGAGGCGCTGCGCAAGCTCGAGCGTCCCGAGGAGGTCGCGGCCCGCCGCGGCCGTGCCGTGGACGAGGTGGCGCCGGAGGCACTGCTGCGCGCCGCCGCCGAGGGGGCGAAAGCCTGATGGCCAAGCTGCAGATCACGCAAATCAAGTCCGAAATCGGTGGCAAGCGCAACCAGCGGGAGACTCTCCGCACGCTGGGCCTGAAGCGGATCAACGATACGGTCCTCAAAGAGGACCGTCCGGAGATCCGCGGCATGGTGAACACCGTGAGCCACCTGGTCACTGTTGAAGAGGTGGAGTGAGCATGGCGAACGACGAACATGCACTGAAGGTGCACCACCTTCGCCCGGCTCCCGGAGCCAAGACCGCCAAGACCCGCGTGGGTCGCGGTGAAGGCTCCAAGGGCAAGACCGCAGGCCGCGGCACCAAGGGCACGAAGGCCCGCTACCAGGTGCCGCACAGCTTCGAGGGCGGCCAGACGCCGCTGCACATGCGCCTGCCGAAGCTGCGCGGGTTCAAGAACCCGGCCAAGGTCACCTACCAGGTGGTCAACCTCGACAAGCTGAGCGCGCTCTTCCCGGAGGGCGGCGATGTGACGGTCGAGGACCTGGTCGCCAAGGGCGCCGTGCGCCCGAAGCAGCCGGTGAAGGTGCTGGGCACGGGGGAGATCACGAGCGCGCTGAACATCAGCGCCAACAAGTTCTCCGGCTCCGCGATCGAGAAGATCAAGGCCGCCGGCGGCAGCGCCACCGAGGTCTGAGCACCCGCTCGCGCGACGATGAAGGCGGCATCCCGGATCCCCGGGATGCCGCCTTCATGCGTCTGCACCGCCGCCGGGCACGGGCCGGTCCCGAGGGCGGCGTCACCTGCCGTTCATCCACAGGTTGCCTCCGTGCCGCTTGAGGGGAGTGGCGGCGGGCGGGAAGCTGGTAGGCTTCCCTAGGTAGTTATGTGGCCCGCAGCCCGACGGCATGCGCGGTGCACGCGACCGGCACCGCCGGTGGACGCGCCGCGAGAGCGGCGCGGATGCAAGGGCCCTCATGAACGAATCCCGGGAGGATGTTTGCTCGGCGCAATTGGGCGCGCGTTCCGCACGCCTGACCTCAGACGCAAGCTGCTGTTCACGCTTGCCATCATCGTGCTGTACCGCCTCGGCTCGTACATCCCCGCCCCGGGCGTGGACTACACCGCCGTGCAGGCCTGTGTGAACAACAACGACTTCGAGTCGGGCGCGTTCGGACTGATCAACCTCTTCAGCGGCGGCGCGCTGCTGCAGCTGTCGGTGTTCGCGCTAGGGATCATGCCCTACATCACCGCCAGCATCATCACGCAGCTGCTGCGCGTGGTGATCCCGCGCTTCGAGCAGTTGCACAAGGAAGGCGCCACAGGGCAGGCCAAGCTGACCCAGTACACCCGGTACATGACGATCGGCCTGGCGCTGCTCAACGCCACCACGCTCATCGCCACCGCCCGCACCGGCGCGCTGTTCGGCAACGCTCCCGGCTGTGACAACCTGATCGCCGACGAGACCTGGTTCGGCATCTCCGTCATGGTCCTGGCGATGACGGCCGGCACCGGTCTGATCATGTGGATGGGCGAGCAGATCACCGAGCGCGGCGTCGGCAACGGCATGTCCATCCTGATCTTCACCGCCGTGGCCGCCGGCTTCCCGGCGGCGCTGGGCGCCATCCTGAGCGAGCAGGGCATCGACATCTTCGTGATCGTCTGCGCCGTCGGCCTGCTGCTGGTCGCCCTGGTGGTCTTCGTCGAGCAGTCGCAGCGCCGGGTGCCGGTGCAGTACGCCAAGCGCATGGTGGGACGCCGGATGTTCGGCGGCACGTCCACCTACATCCCGATCAAGGTGAACATGGCCGGCGTCATCCCGGTCATCTTCTCCTCGTCCGTGCTGTACCTGCCGAGCCTCATCAGCCAGTTCGGCGATCCCGAAGACGCCTGGGTGCAGTGGATCGGCCAGTACCTGACCACCGGGGACCACCCGGTGTACATGGCCGGGTACTTCCTGCTGACGATCTTCTTCACGTACTTCTACGTCGCGATCACCTTCAACCCGGAGGAAGTCGCCGACAACATGAAGCGCTACGGCGGCTTCATCCCGGGCATCCGCGCGGGCCGTCCCACGGCGGAGTACCTGAACTTCGTCCTCACCAGGATCACGTTCACCGGTGCGCTCTACCTGGCGTTCGTCGCCATGATCCCGCTGATCGCGCTCGTGCTCATCAACGCGAACCAGAACTTCCCGTTCGGTGGCACCTCGCTGCTGATCATCGTCGGCGTCGGCCTGGAGACGGTGAAGCAGATCGACTCGCAGATGCAGCAGCGGCACTACGAGGGCCTGCTCCGCTGATCCTTAGTCCGATGCGGCATGCGCGCGTGAGGCGAGGACGCTTCGCGCGCGCATGACGCACCTACGAGAGGAAACCCATGACAGCTCGCATCATCCTCATCGGAGCCCCCGGCGCCGGCAAGGGCACCCAGGCCGCGCGCCTGCAGGAGAAGCTCGGCGTGCCGGCCATCTCGACCGGGGACATCTTCCGCCAGAACGTCGCTGAGGAGACCGAGCTGGGCGTGCTGGCCAAGCGCTACATGGACGCCGGCGAGTACGTTCCCGACGAGGTGACGAACAAGATGGTCCGCGACCGCCTGGCCCAGCCGGACGCCGCGGAGGGCTTCCTCCTCGACGGGTATCCGCGCACCGCCCAGCAGGTCGAAGAGCTCGACGCCATGCTCGCCGAGCAGGGGACCGGGCTGGACGCGGTGGTCGAACTCACCGCTGACACCGATGAGGTGGTCGGCCGGCTGCTGGCCCGCGCCCAGCTGCAAGGACGGTCCGACGACACCGAGGACGTCATCCGGCACCGGCTGGACATCTACGCCGAGCAGACTCAGCCGCTGACCGATATCTACGCCAAGCGCGGCCTGCTCAAGCAAGTGGACGGCCTCGGCGAGGTGGAGGACGTCACCGATCGCATCCTGGCCGCCCTCGGCCGCTGAGCCACGCGATACGACGAGAGACACAAGGGACGGCAGACATGTTCGGTCGCAAGATCGAGATGAAGACCGACGCGCAGATCCGCACCATGCGCGCCGCCGGGCTGATCACCGCCCGGGCGCTCGCCGCCGCCAGGGAAGCGGCCGTGCCGGGCGCCACGACCGCGCAGGTCGACGCCGCGGCCGCCGCGGTGATCGAGCAGGCCGGGGCGACGCCCAACTTCCTCGGCTACTCGGGTTTCCCGGCCGTCTCCTGCATCTCGGTCAACGACGAGGCCGTTCACGGCATCCCGGGAGATCGCGTCCTGGCGGCCGGTGACCTGGTGACGGTCGACTGCGGCTGCATCGTCGACGGCTGGCACTCGGACTCGGCGCTGACCTTCCCGGTCGGCGGTGAGGCCGCCGCCGCGGCTGCGGACGTGCGGCTGAGCCGCGTCACCGAACGCGCACTGTGGGCCGGCATCGCCGCCTTCGCCACGGCGTCCCGGGTGGGGGAGATTGGCGAGGCGATCGATGACTTCGTCTCCGCCGAGGCACCGGACCTGGGCATTCTCGAAGACTACGTCGGCCACGGCATCGGCTCGGCGATGCACCAGGCCCCTGATGTCCTCAACTACCGCAGCCAGCACGCCGGCGCCCGGATCAAGCCGGGCCTGTGCCTGGCCATCGAGCCGATGCTCGTCACCGGCGGGATCGGCACGCACGTGCTCGACGACGGCTGGACGGTCGTCACCGACGACGGGGGACGCGCCGCCCAGTGGGAGCACACGGTGGCCCGGCACGCCGGGGGCATCTGGGTGCTCACGGCGCCCGACGGCGGCGCCGCCGAGCTGGCGCGCTTCGGGGTCCAACCGGTCCCGCTGGAGGACTGAACCCCGGCCCGCCCGGCGCGAGCTCACGGCGGCGTCCGTAGTCGTCGCGTCGGCTGCTCGATGATTTGGCGTTCACGGCGGGGATGCCGTATCGTAGTGGACTGGTCTGTCCTTTCATGCTGCCCGCACGCCGTCAGGCGCGCGCGCTGCGCGGTGCCGGGCGGGTGCGCCTGACGAAGGCGCAAGCCGGGCACCGGGGAAACCCCGTGGAAACGACAGAAGGACGGCTGTCGTGAGGAATACCCGGTCACGCACCGGGGCACGACCGCGAGACGACGAGGCCCGCGCAGCGAGCGCGGGGGATATGAGGTTTGCGAACGACATGGCCAAAAAAGAAGGGGTCATCGAAGTCGAGGGCACTGTGGTCGAAGCGCTGCCCAACGCGTTCTTCCGCGTTGAGTTGACGAACGGCCACGTGGTCCTGGCGCACATCTCGGGCAAGATGCGCCAGCACTACATCCGCATCCTCCCGGAGGACAGGGTCGTGGTGGAGCTCAGCCCGTACGACCTCTCCCGGGGCCGCATCGTCTACCGCTACAAGTAAAGAGCTTCCGGCCGGGCCGGCGCGACGAGCGCGGGTCCGGCCGAGCGGGTGTCCGGCGCAGTGCGCCGGGGCCCGCGTGAAGGGGCGTCACGGCGACACGGGTGCTACCCGTCGCATGCGCGCACCACACCCGAGGCAGGCTCCTTCGGCGCCGCTCCCGTCAGCAGGGAACGCGAGCGTTCGATGACACCCCCGGTCAGGGGCCGGGGACCCGGAGCCCGTTCATCGCACGAGCAGTGAACGGGCAAGGGGAGAGAGACTGCCGAAGCACCCCTGAAACGAATGAGAGAAGAGAGAAATGGCACGTCTTGCCGGAGTCGATCTGCCCCGTGAGAAGCGGGTCGAGGTCGCCCTGACATACATCTATGGTGTGGGCCGCACTCGTGCGAGCCAGACCCTGACCGAGACCGGGATCGACCCGAACACCCGGGTGAAGGATCTCACCGACGCCGAGCTCGTGCAGCTGCGCGACTTCATCGAGGGCACGTTCAAGGTGGAGGGCGATCTCCGCCGCGAGGTCGCCGCCGATATCCGCCGGAAGGTTGAGATCGGCAGCTACGAGGGCCTCCGTCACCGTCGCGGCCTGCCGGTCCGCGGACAGCGCACCAAGACCAACGCGCGTACCCGCAAGGGCCCCAAGCGCACGGTGGCCGGTAAGAAGAAGTAAGCACCCGGTAGCAGATTCGATCAGGAGAACAGTAGACAATGCCTCCCAAGACTCGCTCCGCGCAGCGGCCCCGCCGCAAGGAGAAGAAGAACATCGTCGCCGGCCAGGCGCATATCAAGAGCACCTTCAACAACACCATCGTGTCGATCACCGATCCGTCCGGCGCCGTCATCGCGTGGGCTTCCTCGGGTGAGGTCGGCTTCAAGGGTTCGCGTAAGTCGACTCCCTACGCCGCGCAGATGGCCGCCGAGTCCGCGGCCCGGCGTGCGCAGGAGCACGGCATGAAGAAGGTCGACGTCTTCGTCAAGGGCCCCGGCTCGGGGCGCGAGACGGCGATCCGCTCGCTGCAGGCCGCCGGCCTCGAAGTGGGCTCCATCCAGGACGTCACGCCGACCCCGCACAACGGCTGCCGTCCGCCCAAGCGCCGCCGCGTGTAAGACGCTCGCGTTCCTCGAGCACCGGCCCGCGGGACCGCCGTACCGTACGACGGCCTCGGCGGGCACCGCGGACCGGCGCTCATACGTTCGACCCTCAATTAGGAGAACTCGTCCGGATCACCCGGAGGACTCACCAAGTGCATGCAGACGTCATATGGCGGATGTCTGCTGAAAGGAAGCCCACGTGCTGATCGCACAGCGTCCCACTCTGAATGAAGAGGTCGTCTCCGAGCACCGCTCGCGGTTCACCATCGAGCCGCTGGAGCCCGGATTCGGCTACACCCTCGGCAACTCCCTGCGCCGCACCCTGCTGTCGTCGATTCCCGGCGCGGCGGTCACCAGCATCCGCATCGACGGTGTGCTCCACGAGTTCATGACCGTGGCGGGTGTCAAGGAAGACGTCACGGAGTTCATCCTCAACCTCAAGTCGCTCGTGGTCTCCTCCGAGTTCGACGAGCCGGTCGTGGCCTACCTGCGCAAGCAGGGTCCCGGCGATGTGACCGCCGCGGACATCACGGCGCCCTCCGGCGTGGAGATCCACAACAAGGACCTCCGCCTGGCCTCGCTCAACGGCGAGGGCCGCCTGGAGCTGGAGCTCACCATCGAGCGTGGCCGCGGCTACGTCTCGGCGGCGCAGAACAAGAGCGCCGACGCCGAGATCGGGCGGATCCCGGTGGACTCGATCTACTCGCCGGTGCTGAAGGTCACCTACAAGGTCGAGGCCACCCGTGTGGAGCAGCGGACCGACTTCGACCGCCTCGTGCTGGACGTGGAGACCAAGCCTTCCATCACCCCGCGCGATGCCGTCGCCTCCGCCGGCAAGACCCTGGTCGAGCTGTTCGGGCTGGCCCGTGAGCTGAACACCGAGGCCGAGGGCATCGAGATCGGGCCCTCGCCGGTCGATGCGGCCCTGGCCGCGGACCTGGCGCTGCCGATCGAGGATCTGGACCTGACGGTCCGCTCCTACAACTGCCTCAAGCGCGAGGGGATCCACGCCGTCGGCGAACTGGTCACCCGCAGCGAGGCGGATCTGATGGACATCCGCAACTTCGGCTCGAAGTCCATCGAGGAAGTCAAGAGCAAGCTGGCCGAGCTGGGCCTCTCGCTCAAGGACAGCCCTCCCGGATACGAGTCGCCGGCGGCCTCCGACGAGGACGACGACAGCAGCGCCTTCGCCGAAGACGAGCAGCTCTAAGCACATTTCCAAGGAGAGACACGAACCATGCCTACGCCTACCAAGGGCCCGCGCCTCGGCGGCTCGCCGGCGCACGAGCGCCTGCTGCTCAACAACCTGGCCGCCCAGCTGTTCGAGCACCGTTCCATCACCACCACCGTCACCAAGGCCAAGCGGCTCCGCCCGGTGGCCGAGCGCCTGATCAGCTTCGCCAAGCGCGGTGACCTGGCCTCTCGCCGCCGCGTGCTGGCGCAGATCCAGGACGCCGGCATCGTGCACGAGCTGTTCACCGAGATCGCCCCGGCCATGGCCGAGCGTCCTGGTGGCTACACGCGCATCACTAAGCTGGAGCCCCGCAAGGGCGATCGCGCGCCGATGGCCGTGATCGAGCTCGTGCTCGAGCCCTATTCGCCCAAGCAGGCCACCGTGAAGGAGGCCGAGGCCGCGACGAAGGCCGCCAGCGAGGAGCCGGCCGCCGACGAGGCGGAGGAGACCGCTGCGGAGGACACCGCTGCTGAGGAGACGTCGGAGGACACTCCGACCGACGAGGCCGCCGACGCGGAAGACACTGCCGAGGAGACCGAGGACGGCGAGGCCAAGGCCTGACGTCCAGACGTCCCATGCGACGGCCGCCGCCCGATTGCCGGGTGGCGGCCGTTGCTATTGTGTTCCCTAGAGGTTCCGCCCCAACGGCGCGTCGTCCGCGCCGGCGGGATCTCTGCAGTCGTGACTGGCGTTTTAAGGTGGGACACAACCACCGTGGAGCGACACCCCTTTGTGCAGACCCGCTCGGCCGTTCGCCTGGGCCCCGCGCGGTCATGATGTCCAGCTGTGGCCTATGTAAGGAGACGCCCACGTGAGCAATGAGACGATGAACGGCAGCCTGAGCGCGGTCGATCCGGAGATCGCCGCCGTCCTGGATGCCGAGCTGGCCCGCCAGCGGGGGACCCTGGAGATGATCGCCTCGGAGAACTTCGTGCCCCGAGCCGTGCTGCAGTGCCAGGGTTCCGTGCTGACGAACAAGTACGCGGAAGGGTACCCGGGCCGGCGCTACTACGGCGGCTGCGAGGCAGTCGACGTGGCCGAGGAACTCGCCCGCGACCGCGCCAAGTCGCTGTTCGGCGCTGAGTTCGCCAATGTCCAGCCGCACTCCGGCGCGACCGCCAACGCCGCGGTCATGCATGCCCTGGCGCAGGCCGGCGACAAGCTGCTCGGTCTCGACCTGGCCCACGGCGGGCACCTCACCCACGGCATGAAGCTCAACTTCTCCGGCCGCCTCTACGACGTCGCCTCCTACGAGGTGGATCCGGCCACGCACGTGATCGACATGGACCTGGTCCGCAAGCGCGCGCTGGAGCACCGCCCCGAGGTGATCGTCGCCGGCTGGTCCGCCTACCCCCGCCAGCTCGACTTCGCCGCCTTCCGCTCCATCGCCGACGAAGTCGGCGCCAAGCTCTGGGTGGACATGGCGCACTTCGCCGGCCTGGTCGCCGCCGGCCTGCACCCGAACCCGGTGGAGCACGCCGATGTGGTCTCCTCGACCGTGCACAAGACGATCGGCGGCCCCCGCTCCGGGTTCATCCTGGCCAAGCAGGAGTGGGCCAAGAAGATCAACTCCGCGGTGTTCCCGGGCCAGCAGGGCGGGCCGCTCATGCACGTCGTCGCCGCCAAGGCCGTAGCCTTCAAGATCGCCGCCAGCGAGGAGTTCCGCGAGCGGCAGCAGCGGACCCTCGACGGTGCCCGCGTCCTGGCCGAACGGCTGGCCGCGCAGGACGTTACCGAGGCCGGCGTGAGCGTGCTGACCGGCGGCACCGATGTCCACCTGGTGCTGGTGGACCTGCGGGACTCGCAGCTGGACGGCAAGCAGGCCGAGGATCTGCTGCACGAGATCGGCATCACCGTGAACCGCAACGCCGTGCCGTTCGACCCCCGCCCGCCGATGGTCACCTCCGGTCTGCGCATCGGCACCCCGGCACTGGCCTCGCGGGGATTCGGCGAGGCCGAGTTCCGCGAGGTGGCCGACGTCATCGCGATCGCGCTGGCCCAGGGCGCCGCCGCCGATGTGGATTCGCTGCGCGCCCGGGTGCAGCGCCTGGCCGACGACTTCCCGCTCTACGAAGGGCTCGAGCAGTACTGATGGCGGAGCAGACACCGACCGCGCAGGTACTGGACGGGAAGAAGACGGCCGCACGCATCAAGGAGGAACTGCGCGAGCGCGTAGCCGCGCTCAAGACTCGAGGGATCGTGCCGGGCCTGGGCACCGTGCTCGTCGGCGACGACCCCGGCTCCACCTGGTACGTCAACGGCAAGCACGCCGACTGCGCCGAAGTGGGCATCGAATCGATCCGGCGGCATCTGCCGGCCAATGCCTCGCAGGCGGAGCTGGAAGCGGTCATCGACGAGCTCAACGAGGACCCCGCCTGCACCGGCTACATCGTGCAGCTGCCGTTGCCGGCGCAGATCGACACCGACGCCATCCTGGAGCGCATCCGGCCCGAGAAAGACGCCGACGGGCTGCACCCGATGAATCTGGGCCGGCTGATGCTCAACACCAGCAGGGAGATCACCACGCCGCTGCCGTGCACGCCGCGCGGGGTGATC
The DNA here is from genome assembly GCF_014639315.1 of Sediminivirga luteola. Classification (GTDB taxonomy): domain Bacteria; phylum Actinomycetota; class Actinomycetes; order Actinomycetales; family Brevibacteriaceae; genus Sediminivirga; species Sediminivirga luteola. Next base: position 249,072 of record NZ_BMFY01000004.1, on the reverse strand, counting down.
GAGCTGGTGAGACGGCACGGGATCTCACTGGACGGGGCGCATGTGGTGGTCATCGGCCGCGGCGTGACGGTGGGCCGTTCCATCGGCGCGCTGCTCACCCGCCGCGAGCACAACGCCACGGTGACCCTCACCCACACCGGCACCCGCGACCTCGATTCCCTGCTGCGGCAGGCGGATGTGATCGTGGCGGCGGCCGGGTCCGCGGGAATCGTCCGGCCCGAGGCGGTCAAGCCGGGAGCGGTCGTGCTTGATGTCGGCGTCAGCCGCCGGATCGACCCCGAGACCGGCAGATCCCGGGTGGTGGGCGATGTGGATCCGGCGGTGGCGTCCGTCGCCGGGTGGATCTCGCCCAATCCCGGGGGAGTGGGCCCCATGACCCGGGCGCTGCTGCTGGAGAACGTGGTCCTGACGGCCGAACGCGCCGCCGGCTGACCACGCCGGCGACCCGCGCGGCGAGAACGACACGAGAACGACTAGAGCCGCCTCGTCCGGTCGGACGGGGCGGCTCTTTGTCATCCGTGCGAGTGCTTGAAGGCGCTCAGGCAGACCTTCAGGCCGAGTGCAGGGAGAGCTCGAAGAACACGCGTGCGTTCCCCGGGCCGGCGTAATCCTCCACCAGTTCCCCGCTGAAGCCGAGCGCGGAGTGGAACGCGATGGTGTGGCTGTTGCCCGGCACGGTGGTGGCCTGCACCTGGGAGGCGCCCGCCTGCTTGGCATTCTGGATGAACGCCTTGTAGAGCTCGGTACCCACGCCGATGTGCCGGTAGTCCCGGTGCGCCGCGACCAGGTGGATGTAGGCCGGGCCCGTCATCGGCACGCAGCCGAGGAGGTAGCCGATGGTGGTGCCCTCATAGCGGGCGACGAGACCGAACTCCGCGAACTGACGGAACCAGAACGCGCCGTGCTCACCGCTTAAATCGCGGTCCTCCCAGAACTCGCTCTGGGCGTTGACCAGGAACTCACGGAGGTCCAAGGGGTCGATCTCGGAGAAAGGGACGATCGAGACCTTCTCGAAGTCGATCCCGGGCTGAGCATCGGACATGGCTCCTCCTTCACTGGTGGGCGGATGCCCTCATACTACTTCTCGTAGAGCAACCGGCGCCAAAGCGATCTCGGATGCCGAAAGCCGCCCCGCCGATCTGGCAGGATGGGGAGTCATGATCGAGATCGCGTGCGTGAACGTCAACGGTATCCGAGCCTCATGGCGCAAGGGAATGGCTCCCTGGCTGGAAGAGGCTGCTCCCGATGTCCTCACCCTGCAGGAGGTGCGGGCCGACAACGGGATCCTGGAGGGCATCTTCGCCGAGACCGGGTACCTGATGCATGGCGCCGAATCGGACCAGAAGGGCCGGGCCGGGGTCGCGCTCGGCGCCCGCGTCGCCCCCGTGGAGATCCGTGCCGGCTTCCCGGATGGCAGCTTCGCCACGGACGGCCGGTGGCTGGAGGCCGACTACCGGCTGCAGGACGGAGGCATCCTCACCGTCGTGAGCGCCTACGTGCACTCCGGGGAGGTGGGCACGCCCCGCCAGGAGGCCAAGTACCGGTTCCTGGACGCCATGATCGAACGGCTGCCGCAGCTGGCCGAACACAGCCCCTACGCGGTGATCACCGGCGACCTCAACGTCGGGCACACCACGCTGGACATCAAGAACTGGAAGGGCAATGTGAAGAAGGCCGGCTTCCTGCCGGAGGAGCGCGCCTACTTCGACCGCTTCTTCGGCGAGCTCGGCTGGGTCGACGTCGCCCGCTCCCTGGCCGGCGAGGTCGAAGGCCCCTACACCTGGTGGTCGATGCGCGGCCAGGCGTTCGACAACAACACCGGCTGGCGCATCGACTACCACGCGGCCACCCCCGCGCTCGCGGCGCTGGCACGGGAGAGCCAGGTCGACCGCGCGCCCAGCTACGCGGAGCGCTGGAGCGACCACGCGCCGCTGCGGGTGCGCTACGAGCTGCCGGCGCTCGCGGTCTCCTGATCGGGCACAATGGGAGACATGACGAGTTCCACCGCCGATCCCACCCGCCGGCAGGCCGACCCCACCCGCCGGCAGGCCGACCCCACCCGCCGGCAGGCCGACCCCACCCGCCGGCAGGCCGACCCCACCCGCCGCCCGAGGTCCCTCTCCGGGGTGCAGGCCACCTCTGATTCCCTCCACCTGGGCAACTACATCGGGGCGCTGCGGCAGTTCGTCGCCCAGCAGGACACGCATGAGGCGTTCTTCTTCATCGCGAACCTGCACGCCATCACGGTGGACCACGATCCGGCCGAACTGCGGGAGCGGACGCTGCGCACGGCGGCGCAGTTCCTGGCTGCCGGCCTCGACCCGGAACGGGCCACCGTCTTCGTCCAGTCCCAGGTGGTGGCGCACACGCAGGCCAGCTGGGTGCTCGAATGCGTCGCCTCCCTGGGGGAGCTGCGCCGGATGACCCAGTTCAAGGACAAGTCCGCCAGGAACGAGCGGGTCTCCCTGGGCCTGCTGTCCTATCCGGTGCTGCAGGCCGCGGATATCCTGCTCTACCACCCCGACGTCGTCCCGGTGGGCGAGGACCAGCGTCAGCACCTGGAACTCACCCGCAACCTGGCCGAGCGGTTCAACGCGCGCTTCGGCGAGACGTTCACGGTGCCCGAACCCCATATCCTCAAGGCCACCGCCAAGATCTACGATCTGCAGGATCCCACCGCCAAGATGTCGAAGTCCTCGCCGACGGCGGCCGGGCGGATAGACATCCTGGACGAGCCGAAGGCCGTCGCCAAGAAGATCAAGTCCGCTGTCACCGACGCGGGCACCGAGATCGCCTACGATCCCGAGGGCAAACCCGGTGTCTCGAACCTGCTGACCATCTACGCGGCCCTGACCGGGTCGAGCGTCGAGGCGCTCGTATCCGAGTACGAGGGACGGATGTACGGGCACCTGAAGGTCGACCTCGCCGAGGTGGTCGTGGAGTCGCTACGTCCCGTCCGCGAACGCACCCAGGAACTCCTGGCCGACACCGCCGAGCTCGAACGGATCCTCGACCGCGGCGCGGCGCGGGCACGGGAGATCGCCGACACGACTGTGAAGGACGTCTATGCTGCCGTCGGATTCCTCTGACGAGCTGCTCAGCGTCGGCGTCACCATCGACATCCCGGAGCCGTACGGCTCGGAGCTGCGCGGCCGGCGACTGCAGTTCGGCGACGCGCGGGCCGAGACCATACCGGCGCACATCACGATCATCCCGCCGTGCACCATCCCCGCCGGTTCCTGGCCCGGCGTGCGCGAGCACATCGTCGAGGTGGCCGATCAGACCTCGCCGTTCACCATCGAGCTGCGCGGCACCGGCACCTTCCGCCCTGTCTCACCGGTCGTGTTCGTCGCGGTCGCCAACGGCATCGCCCACTGCCAGTCCCTGTCCGCGCAGCTGCGCCAAGGCGTCCTGGACCAGGACCTGGCGTTCCCGTACCACCCGCATGTGACCATCGCCCAGGAACTCGACGACGAGCGCCTGGACATCGCCTACGACGCCCTGGCCGACTTCGAGCTGTCGTTCATGGTGCACGGATTCGGCGTGTACCTGCACGGCCCCGATGGCGAGTGGCGGCTCCAGGACCGCGTGCACTTCGGCCCGTGAGACGCAAGCAACGAGGAGGCCACGTGCCGGAGGAACCGCAGCGCCACGGGGAGAACCCGCTGCATCTGTCCACCGAGATGATGCACACGGCGGCACGGGTCGAGGACACCCTCCACTCGTGGTTCGCCCGCCGCGGCCTCGACCGGGGCTACCGGCCCACCGTGATCCCCTACGACAGCTACGGCGGCGTGCACTCGGTCCGGATCCTCGCCCGGACTGTGCTCACCAAGGACGGCCGACCGGAAACGCACATGTCCAAGAGCATCCGCGGCTGGCGCTCCTTCCGGGCGGTACCCCTGAACAAGGAGGTCGCCTGGGTGCGGGTCGGCGGCCAGGAACATGTGGTGCAGGCCGACCGAGGCGGCGTGATCGACGCGGAGATCCCCGGGGAGTTCACCCCAGGCTGGACCACGGCAGAGCTCTGGTGCGAGGGCTCGGAGGTCGTCACGGCGTCCATCCGCATCATCGGCCCGGAGCAGACCTTCGGCATCATCTCCGACATCGACGACACCGTCATGGTCACCAAGCTCCCCAGGCCGCTGCTGGCCGCGTGGAACACCTTCGTGCTGGACGAGCACGCCCGCAGCGCCGTCGCCGGCATGGCCGTGCTGTACGACCGCCTGGTCTACCTCAAACCCGACACCCCGATGTTCTACCTCTCCACCGGAGCGTGGAACGTCGCCCCCACCCTCAAGCGGTTCCTCTCCCGGCATCTGTACCCGGCCGGGCCGCTGCTGCTGACCGACTGGGGCCCGACGACCGACCGGGTCTTCCGCTCCGGGAGCGAGCACAAACGCTCCACCCTGGCGCGTCTGGCCAGGGAGTTCCCCTGGGTCAAATGGCTGCTGATCGGCGACGACGGCCAGCACGACGAGGAGATCTACGGGGAGTTCGTGGAGAACCACCCGGAGAACGTCGTCGCCGTGGCGATCCGCGAACTCTCCGTGGGCGAGGCGGTCTGGGCCGGCGGCCGTTCGAAGGGAGCTGGACGCGGCAGGGGAGTGCCGTGGATCTACGCGCCCGATGGAGCCGGCTTGGCCTCGAAGTTGATGGAGCGCGGAATCCTCTGAAGCCGCGCCGTCAGGTGCGCGGGCCGGGCACGAGGCCGCTATGGCGGGACGTATACGCTGTGGATGATGAATCGAGCGGTGAGACCGCGCGAGACAGCACGATGCGGCACGATACGGAGGCGGCGATGAGCGAGCACGGTTCGAACGGCGAGGTGCAGCTGGAGAACGAGCACTTCCGGGTGACGAAGTGGACCATCGAACCCGGCGGAGTGATCCCGATGCACCGGCACGACTACGAGTACGTCGTGGTCCCGCTGGTGACCGGGACCATGCACGTGACGAACGCCGACGGCACCGAGATCGCCGCCGAGCTGGTCACAGGCACCAGCTACACGCGTCCGGCCGGCCAGGAACACCAGGTGGAGAACCGCGGTACGCAGGACGCGATCGTCTTCGTCGAGGTCGAACGCCTGAGCTGAACCGGCGCGGGCCCGGTCCGGCGCCGGTGAGGCGACCTTGCGGGTGCCGTGGGCTTGGCCGCGATTGGCTGCGGGGCCACCCGGGTTCAGTGCCGCGGGCGCCTTGCCGGCCGGGCATCGGAACGAGCCGGCTGAGCACCAGGGCGACGGGCGCTCCGGCGGTCGCGCTGCCGGCGCCGGTTGCGCCGGCCGCGTGAGGCGCGGAGCCCGATGACCAGACCCAGCAGCAGCGCCAGCACGGCGAGCGCCCCGGCGCCCCACAGGGCCGCGGGCGGGAACGCGGTGCCCGCGGACGCGTCATCGTCATCGGCTGCGGCGTGGAGGTTCTCGGCCACTGGATGAGGGGCAGCAGAGGCACCCGGTTCATCGTCGTCCGGCGGGTCCATCCGCACCATCGCCAGAGGCTCGGGATCGCTCTGGGCGAAGCCCCACTCCAGCAGGTCCACGGCCGCCTCGCGGGTCATGGTCTCGTTGCGCAGCAGCACGGACACCACGCGGCGCCCGTCCCGTTCTGCCAGCGCGACGAAAGACCCCCTGGCGTTCTGCGTGTAGCCGTTCTTCAGGCCCAGCCCGCCGTCCACGCGGCCTGCGACGCGGGTGTGGTTCTGGATCTGGAAGCCGTCCCAGCGGCGGCCGTCGCGGTCCGTGGCCCCGGGCCAGTCGTAGACGTCGGTGCCGGCGACCTCCATGAGGTAGTCGTTCTGGGCGAAATGGTGTGCCACCACCATCAGATCCCGTGCGGAGAAGGCCTGCCCGTCGGCGTCCAGCCCCGAGGTGTTCACGGCGCGGGAGTCCTGCAGGCCGAGCTCGTCCGCCAGGTCCGCCATCAGCTCCTGCGCGCGGTCCTGCCCTCCGGCGGCTTCGGCCAGCGCGTAGCTGGCATCGTTCGCACTGGACATGATCATGGCGTGGAAGAGCTGATCGATGGTGTACTCGCCGCCGTCGACCATGCCGACCTTGGTGCCGTCCACCCTGACCTCTTCCGCCGTGGCGGTGTACACCTCGTCCTTGTCCAGGACCGGCTCCAGTGCCAGCGCGGAGAAGAGCTTGAGCGTCGATGCGGGGGCGAAGGGCTGCTCGATGTGCTCGCCCGCCCACACCTCGCCGGTCTCGGCGTCGCCGACCAGCCAGCCACCGGCAGGCGGCTGCGGGGCAGGACCGCCATCGGTGATCTCCGGGGGAGCGTAGGTGGCCGTGGTCTCCTCGGGCGCCGGCTGTTCCGGGGCGGGCCCGGCCAGCGCGAGGGGCCCGGACGCCGAGCCGGAAGGTCCGTGACCGGCCGGCGTCGCGGATGCGGCCTGTCCGGGGGCGATCAGCACGCACAGCAGCGCAGCCAGCGCGGCGAGGGCGCGCCGGGCATGAAGACGTCCGGTATGAAGAGCCGATGGAAACCGTGCCCCGGACTGGCGGGTCGGTGAGTCCGGCAGACACGCAGCAGCGCCGAACCGCGACCGGGCGGGCATTCGGGCAGCCGCTTCGGCGGCGCGGATGTGACGCGCGCGGGGAAGGCGATGGATCACCGTACCACTGTACTGGCGTCCTGGACCGGGGGCGGCCATCGACGCTCGCCCCTTCGATCCGGGATCGTGGATGACCTTTCTGCCGACGCAGATCATGAGGCTGGTGCGCTGTGGCCGGAATGGCTGGCTCGTCCCGTTGCAGCGCGCATGCGCCTAGGCGGCAGCGGATCTGCGCGTTCGCGGAGGGTGCGGATGAGGGCCGCGAGGCGTTCGCCCCCATCGGTCCCGAGATCGAGCGCGCCGCTGGACCGCCAGGCCGCTGCGTCTGGCACAGGCGGCACGCACCGGGCGTCAGGCGCGTCTGGTCCGCGAAACACCACCGTAGTGCCGAAACACCACCGTCTACGGTGGTGTTTCGGCACTACGGGTATGCCCTGGCACGAAGGTCGTGTTTTCCGGGCGGGTGGATGAGGGATGCTCCGATACCGACCTGAGAGCACGAACACCGCGGCAGTGCCGGAACGAAGTGGTCTTCCGGCACTGCCGCGGCGTTCTGCGTGGGTCCGGTGTCAGGTCTACCCGGCAGCCGTGAGGACGATCAGAACGCCCGGGTGAACAGCGCCTGCTTCACCTCGGCGATGGCCTTGGTGACCTCGATGCCGCGGGGGCAGGCCTCCGAGCAGTTGAAGGTCGTGCGGCAGCGCCAGACGCCTTCCTTGTCGTTGAGGATCTCCAGGCGCAGATCCCCGCCCTCGTCCCGGCTGTCGAAGATGAAGCGGTGCGCGTTCACGATCGCCGCCGGCCCGAAGTACTGGCCGTCGGTCCAGAACACCGGGCAGGAGGAGGTGCAGGCGGCACACAGGATGCACTTGGTGGTGTCGTCGAACCGCGCGCGGTCCTCCTGCGACTGCAGCCGCTCCCGGGTGGGCTCGTTGCCGGTCGTGATGAGGAAGGGCATGATCTCGCGGTAGGACTGGAAGAACGGCTCCATGTCCACGATCAGGTCCTTCTCCACCGGCAGGCCCTTGATGGGTTCGACCGTGATGGGCTTGGACGTGTCCAGGTCCTTCAGCAGCGTCTTGCACGCCAGGCGGTTACGGCCGTTGATGCGCATCGCATCGGAGCCGCAGATGCCGTGCGCGCAGGACCGGCGGAAGGACAGCGAGCCGTCGATCTCCCACTTGATCTTGTGCAGCGCGTCCAGCACCCGGTCGGTGCCGTACATCGTGACCTGGTAGTCCTCCCAGTGCGGCTCCTCGTCCTGCTCCGGGACGAAGCGGGCGATCCGGATGGTGCACTCGAAGGAAGGGATCTCGCCGGCGTCGCCGGACAGGTGGCTGGGCAGCTCGACCTTGCTTGCTGGCTCTGCGATCTCGGTAGTCATCAGTACTTGCGCTCCATCGGCTGATAGCGGGTCACGACGACCGGCTTGGTGTCCAGCCGGACGCCCCTGACGCCCTCGGCCTCGCTCTCCGGGTCGAGGTAGGCCATGGTGTGGTGCATGAAGTTCTCGTCATCGCGCTTCTCGTAGTCCTCGCGGAAGTGCCCGCCGCGGGACTCCTTCCGGTGCAGGGCGGAGACGGTGATGACTTCGGCCAGTTCCAGCAGGAAGCCGAGCTCGACGGCCTCCAGCAGGTCCAGGTTGAAGCGCTTGCCGCGGTCGTGGATGCCCACATTGGCGTAGCGCTCGCGCAGGGTGGCGATCACGTCGAGCGCCTCGCGCAACGTCTGCTCGGTGCGGAACACCTGGACGTTGGCATCCATGATGTCCTGCAGATCCTTGCGGATCGCGGCGATGTTCTCGCTGCCATCACTGGTGCGCAGGCTCTCCAGCGTCGCGGCGATCTCGGTCTCCGGCGCCTCGGGCAGCTCGACGTAGTCGGCGCCCGCGGCGTAGGCGGCGGCAGCCTTGCCGGCCCGCTTGCCGAACACGTTGATGTCCAGCAGCGAGTTGGTGCCCAGGCGGTTGGAGCCGTGCACCGAGACGCAGGCGACCTCGCCGGCGGCGAACAGGCCCGGGATGACGGTGTCGTTGTCGGCCAGGACCTCCGAGTCGACGTTCGTCGGGATGCCGCCCATGGCGTAGTGCGCGGTCGGGAAGACGGGCACCGGCTCCGTGTACGGCTCCACGCCCAGGTAGGTGCGGGCGAACTCGGTGATGTCCGGGAGCTTGGCGTCGATGTGCTCGGGCTCCAGGTGGGTGAGGTCCAGCAGCACGTAGTCCTTGTTGGGGCCGGCGCCGCGGCCTTCGCGCACCTCATTGGCCATGGACCGGGCGACGATGTCGCGCGGGGCCAGGTCCTTGATGGTCGGGGCGTAGCGCTCCATGAAGCGCTCCCCGTCGGCGTTGCGCAGGATGCCGCCCTCGCCACGGGCCGCCTCGGAGAGGAGGATGCCCAGGCCGGCCAGGCCGGTCGGGTGGAACTGGAAGAACTCCATGTCCTCCAGCGGGATGCCCCGGCGGTAGGCGACGGCCATGCCGTCGCCGGTGAGGGTGTGCGCATTGGAGGTGGTCTTGAAGACCTTGCCCACGCCACCGGTGGCGAACACCACGGACTTGGACTGGAAGATGTGCAGTTCGCCGGTCGCCAGCTCGTAGGCCACGACACCGGCGACGCGGCGGCGGCCGTCGACCTCGGTGAGGATGAGGTCGAGGACGTAGAACTCGTTGTAGAACTCCACGCCGTGCTTGACGCAGTTCTGGTAGAGGGTCTGGAGGATCATGTGGCCGGTACGGTCAGCGGCGTAGCAGGCCCGGCGCACCGGGGCCTTGCCGTGATCGCGGGTGTGACCGCCGAACCGTCGCTGGTCGATCTTGCCCTCGGGCGTGCGGTTGAACGGCAGGCCCATCTTCTCCAGGTCGAGGACCGCGTCGATGGCCTCCTTCGCCATCACCTCGGCAGCGTCCTGATCGACCAGGTAGTCGCCGCCCTTGATGGTGTCGAAGGTGTGCCACTCCCAGTTGTCCTCCTCCACGTTCGCCAGCGCGGCGCACATGCCGCCCTGCGCGGCGCCCGTGTGGGAGCGGGTGGGGTAGAGCTTGGTCAGGACCGCGGTCCGGGTGCGCTGCCCGGCTTCGATCGCAGCCCGCATCCCGGCGCCGCCGGCCCCGACGATGACGACGTCGTACTGGTGGATCTTCATGAGAGTGTCGTTTTCTCCTCAGTCCGCGGTGCAGAAGCTGGCAAGGACGCTCGGATCGGCGCCGGCCGGGCAGGGCTCGAAGGTGTAGATCACCAGGGTGCCCAGGACGATGATCGTCAGACTCGAGGCGTACAGGATGATCTGCCACCACATCCTCGTGGCCGGCTTCTCCGCGTAGTCGGAGATGATGGTGCGCATGCCGTTGGTGCCGTGGAGCATCGCGAGCCACAGCATCAGCAGATCCCAGATCTGCCAGAACGGCGAGGCCCACTTGCCGGCGACGAAGCCGAAGTCGATCTGCTGGACGCCTTCGCCGGCGATCATGTTGACGTAGAGGTGCCCGAAGATCAGGACCACCAGGAGGATGCCGGACAGGCGCATGTACAGCCAGGCGGCCAGCTCGAATTTCGAGCCGCCGGACTTGCTGCGGTTGTACCCGGAGCGGGGCGCGGGAATCGTTGCCTGGCTCATGACCACCATCCGAACGCGTGGGCGAGGTGACGGGACAGGAATCCGATCATCGTGATGACCCAGAGCCCGACGACGACCCACAGCAGCTTCTTGTGATTGGCGGGACCGCCCTTCCAGAAGTCGACCGCGATGACGCGCAGGCCGTTGAAGGCGTGGAAGACGATGGCGCCGACGAGGCCGATCTCACCGATTGCCATGACGGGCGTCTTGTACGTCGCGATCACGGCGTTGTAGGCCTCCGGGGAGACACGCACGAGTGAGGTGTCGAGCACATGCACCAGCAGGAAGAAGAAAATGCCGACACCGGTGATCCTATGGAGCACCCATGACCACATGCCTTCGTCTCCCCGGTACAGGGTGCCCGTTGACGCTTTAGCCACGGACCATCCTCCAGGTATGAAGAAACACGATGCTTCCTTACATCTTTACGCCTCCCGTGCCCTCGTCCGCCACTTTGCCCCCACGGCCGTGGGGTGTCGCGTGTGAAGATGAGGCTTGAAAGCTCCTGGGAAGCCTATTGGAAAACGTGCAGTATCGAAAATCGGCTGTGGCCCAGGTCACAACGGCGCCGGTCGCCCGCGGCGGGGTTGATGGCCGGACGCCTGGCGGGCCTTTGATGTGATGCCGTTGTCACCGCGAGGCGATAGGTTCTGTCTATGCGAGAGCACTTCCACGCCGTCATACCCGCCGGCGGCCACGGCACCCGCCTGTGGCCGCTGTCCCGGCAGCAGAGCCCCAAGTTCCTCCACGATCTGCTCGGCGCCGGCCGTTCCCTGCTGCAGTCCACCTGGGACCGCCTGGTGCCGCTGGCGGACCCTGAGCGTATCCACGTGGTCACCGGTGAGGCGCACGCCGAGGCCGTGCGCGCCCAGCTGCCGGACCTCCCGGAGGAGAACCTCGTCCGGGAGCCCTCGCCCAAGGACTCCGCCGCTGCCATCGGCCTGGCCGCGGAACTGATCAGCCGCCGGGATCCCGAGGCGATCATCGGGTCCTTCGCGGCGGACCATTCGATCACCAATCAGCTCGGCTTCCACGAGGTCATCCGGGAGGCCATCGCCGCAGCCGCTGGCGGTGAGATCGTCACGGTGGGCGTGACGCCGACGTTCCCCGCCACCGGATACGGCTACATCCGCACCGGCGAGCCCCTCGACCTGCCCGGCGCCCCCTCGGCCCGCCGCGCCGGGGGCTTCGTGGAGAAGCCGAAGGCCAGCACCGCCCGCCGGTATGTCTTCTCCGGCCGCTACCGCTGGAACGCGGGGATGTTCATCTCCCGCGCCGACGCCATGCTCGCCCAGATCGAGGCCAACGCCCCCGAGCTGCGCTCCACCCTCGCGTTGATCGCCTCCGCCCGCCAGGACGGGGGCCGGGCCGACGAGGCCCGCCGGCTGTGGGACTCCCTGGAGAAGCGCGCGATCGACTACGTCGTCGCCGAACCCGCCGCAGAGGCCGGGAAGGTCATCGTGATCCCCGGCGACTTCGGCTGGGACGACGTCGGCGACTTCGCCTCGGTGGCCTCGCTGCGCCAGCCCGTGCCGGGGGAGGGCTCGGGTGTCTTCGCCACCAATGAGGACACCGAGCTCGTCTCCGTCGACGCCAGCGGCGTGGTGCTCTCCGAGAGCGACCGGCTGGTGGCGCTCGTCGGCGTGGAGGACCTGGTCGTGGTGGACACCGCGGACGTCCTGCTGGTCACCACGCGCCGGCATGCGCAGCGGGTGAAGCAGGCGGTGGAGGAAGTGCGGCGAAGCGGACGCGAGGATCTGCTCTGATCATTTGTGACGGGCGGTGACGCCGCGCGACGGTCCGGGTCGCCGGCGCTGCGATAGCATCGGGCGATGCTGTTATCGGACCATCTTCAGGCCCGGCTGGCGCCGCTGGGCCAGGAGCTCGTCGCGTTCCGCCGGGACATCCACCGGCACCCCGAGCTCTCCCGCCAGGAGCACCGCACCACCGAGCGCCTGGCCGCGCGCCTGGAAGCCGAAGGGCTCTCGCCGGTCCGCTTCGACGACACCGGACTGATGTGCGATGTCGGTTCCGGTCCCGTGGCCCTGGCGCTGCGCGCCGACATCGACGCCCTCCCGTTGGAGGACCGCACCGGCACCGCCCACGCCTCCGTCGTCGAGGGTGTCTCGCACGCCTGCGGCCACGACGTCCACCTCACTGCCGCGCTGGGCGCCGCGGTCGCGCTGGCCCGCCTCGACCGGGAGCAGCCGGGCGGCCTGGGCGGGCGGGTGCGGTTCCTCTTCCAGCCGGCCGAGGAGGTCACCCCGGGCGGTGCGCTCGACGTGATCCGCCAGGGAGGTCTGGACGGCGTTCCCCGGATCTTCGCGCTGCACTGCGATCCGAAGACGGATCTGGGGCGGGTCGGCTCGCGCATCGGCCCCATCACCGCAGCCGGGGACACCGTCACCATCACCGTCACCGGGCGCGGCGGGCACACCTCCCGACCGCATCTGACCGAGGACCTCGTCTACGCGCTCGGCCATCTGGCCACGCAGGTCCCGGCCGCGCTGGGGCGGCTGATCGACCCGCGGCACTCGGTCTCCCTGGTGTGGGGAGCCATCGGGGCCGGGCACGCCCCGAATGTGGTCCCGGACCATGGCACCCTGCAGGGCACGCTGCGCTGCCTGGACGTCCAGGGCTGGCATCAGGCCGGGGAACTGCTGCCGGAGATCGTGCAGAACCTGGCCGCGCCCTACGGCATCGCCGCCGACCTCGATCACCGGCGCGGCGTGCCGCCGGTGGTCAACACCGAGGCGGAGGTCACTCTCATCGAGGCCGCGGTCCGCGCCGAGCTGGGTCCCGGCAGCGTCGAGCTCACCCCGCAGTCGATGGGCGGGGAGGACTTCGCCTGGTACGTCTCCCACATCCCCGGCGCGATGGTCCGGCTGGGCACCCGCACGCCCGGCGGGCCGACATACGATCTGCACCAGGGCGACTACGAACCGGACGAGCGTGCCATCGTCATCGGCGCCCGGGTCCTCGCCGCGACTGCGCTGACGGCGCTGGCCGGAGGACCCGAAGGGGCCGCCTCCGTAGACTAGGGGCATGTCCCGCACCGGTCGTCCCTCGCATTCCCGTGCCGTGCTGCTCGGCGCTACCGCGCTGCTCAGCGTGGGGCTCATCGCCGGCTGCGGGGGAGTCGAGGAGCAGGCGCCCGATCCCGATGCGCCGATGCCCGAGGCCGGCTGTCTCGTCGCCGGAGGTGCCGGAGGAGGTCAGGCCGGCGCTGCCGAGCAGGCCTTCGCCGCCATGCAGCAGGCGCGCAACGCCGGCGTCCTGGCGGGGACCTCCTCACAGCGGATCACCGGTCCGGGCAGCCTGGACGCCGCGCTCGAGCGTTTCGCCGCGCAGGACTGCACCCTGGTGATGGGCGCCGGCGGCGCGGTGGGGGAAGGCCTCGCCGAAGCCGCCGCGCAGCACCCGGAGACGCTGTACGTGCTCATCGACGCCGAACCCCCGCAAGAGGCCGAGGGGGCCGAGAACCTCGCGGCGGTGACCTTCGATCCCACCGGGGCCGCGTTCCTGGCCGGGTACGTCGCCGCCTCGCAGTCGCGCACCGGGACCGTCGCGGCCTTCGCCGCGCTCCCGACCCCCTCGACGGTGGCCGCGCTCCAGGGCTTCGCCGCCGGAGTCGAGCATTTCAACGACAGCCGGGAGGCGGAGATCGAGCTGCTGGGCTGGGACCCGGAGGAACGCCAGGGCGCCTTCACCGAGTCCACCTCCGACAGCGGCCGCGCCGCGCGGGTGACTCGTGACTTCATCGACGCCGGCGCCGATGTGATCTATCCCGTGGCGGGCCCGGCCGGGCTGGGCGCCGCCGACGCGATCGACGAGGCCGCCGCGGAGGCGGCCGAGGCCCGGCGCCTCGACGCCGAGGACGGCGAGGAGGCCGAGCCGCCCATCGCGGTGGCGGAGGAACACCAGGACCAGGTCGACCCGGATCAGGTGCGACTCATCTGGCACGGCGCGGACGGCGCCAGGCTGCTGCCCGAGGACGCGCGGCAGCGGGTCCTCGCCAGCGTCGAACTGCGCGCCGAGCTGGGGCTCTCCGCCGTGCTGGCAGGCTGGGACACGCCACAGGGCGCAGATGCCGCTGAGGGCGACGCTGCCGAGGACGATGCCGGGGACGGCGGCGAGCCGAACGGGCGCGGCGCCGACGACCCGGACGATGCCGCGGGCGACGAGGCGGATCCGGCCCAGGCTGCCTCGGAGGCCGCAGACGCCGGGGACGGAGACACGGACGCCGCCAGGCGCACCCTCGCGGTACGGTCGCACAGCTGGACCGGTGACCTGGAGAACGGCGGGACACGGCTGGTGCCGCCGACGGACATCGCGCTGCTCTCCGGCGGGTCCCTCCAGGCGGAGCTGGAGGTGCTCCAGCGCGAGATCGCCGAGGGCCGCATCGACCTGCCCTAGGGCCGGTGCTCCGGGGCACCGGAAGGGAACGGTTAGGCTAGGGGCGTGTCTTCCGAAACCCTGTTCCCCGCCCCGTCTGGCGTCAGCGAATCCGATCCGCTGCTGAGACTGCCCAAGGTCTCCCTGCACGACCACCTGGATGGGGGCCTGCGGCCGGCCACCATCGTCGAACTCGCCGCCGAGGTGGGCCATCAGCTCCCGGTGGGCGATCCTGAGGAGCTGCGCGTCTGGTTCCGGGAAGCCGCCAGCTCCGGGGATCTGGTCCGGTACCTGGAGACCTTCGACCACACCATCGCCGTGATGCAGACCGCCGAGGCGCTCGAGCGGGTCGCCACCGAATGGACCCTTGACCAGGTCGCTGACGGAGTCATCTACGCCGAGGCGCGCTGGGCCCCGGAACAGCACCTGGGCCAGGGATTGACGATGGACGCCGCCGTCGAGGCCGTTCAGCGCGGGCTGCAGGCCGGTGAGGCGATCGCCGCCGATCAGGGCCGCTTCATCAAGACCGGTCAGCTCATCACCGCGATGCGGCACGCCGACAACAGCCTGGCCGTGGCCGAGCTGGCGCTGCGGCACCGGGACGGCGGCGCGGTGGGCTTCGACATCGCCGGTGCCGAGGATGGCTTCCCGCCCAGTGCGCATCTGCCGGCCTTCCAGGCGCTTCACCGGGCATGCTTCCCGGTCACCATCCACGCCGGTGAGGCCGCCGGCGTGGACAGCATCTTCGAAGCCGTCCAGATCTGCCACGCCCAGCGGATCGGCCACGGCGCCCGGATCGTCGAGGACATCACCTCGGCAGGCGAGGACGACATCGCCCTGGGCCGCCTGGCCAGCTGGATCCTGGACCACCAGGTGCCCCTGGAGCTGTGCCCCTCCTCGAATCTGCAGACCGGCATCGCCGCCGCCATCGAGGAGCACCCCATCACCTTCCTGAAGGAGCACGGCTTCGCCGTCACCGTGAACCCCGACAACCGGCTCATGTCGGACACCTCGGTGACGAAGGAGATGCGTCTCCTGGTGGACCGCTGCGGCTGGGAACTGGCCGATCTGGAATGGGTCACCGTCAACGCGCTCGGCAGCGCCTTCCTGCCGCTGGACGAGCGCGAACGGCTGATCGACGATCAGCTGGTGCCCGGTTTCGCCGCCGTGAGCCTCTGACCGGAGACCGGCGAGCACAGCGGCTGAGCACAGGTGAAGGGAATGACACGCCGATGAAGGGGACCCCGCCCGCCAAGGGGACGCGAAACCTCAAAGGCCGCCCGCCGCTGCTGGCGGTGCTGGTCGGGATCGTCACGCTGCAGGGGCTCGCGCTGGCCGTCTGGGCGGTCATCGCCTGGCTGGCGCTGCTCGGGGAGGGCGAATACGAGCTCATCGTCTCCGGCATCGCGCTCGGGCTCCTGCTGCTCGCCTTCGCCTTCGGGCTGCTCATGACGGCCCGGGCCCTATGGCTCGGCTACCGCTGGCCCCGCGCCGCGGCGGTCGCCTGGCAGCTGCTCTCCGGCATGGCCGGCGCCTCCATGCTCGGCAGCGGACAGCCCTTCGGCCTGCTCCTGCTGATCCCCAACATCGCCGCGCTGCTGTGCATGTTCACTCCTCGCGTGCTGGCCTACACCGAAGGCACGCTCGGTGGCGCCGCCGCCGGTGAGGATCCCGGCCAGGACGGCCGCCGATGACGCGGGGCTTCTGGTCCGACAACGCCTCTGGGGTCCACCCGCGGGTGCTCGCCGCGCTCGCGGAGGCCAACGAGGGACACGCCCCTGCGTACGGCGCCGACCGCTGGACGGCGGCCCTGCGCGAGCGCATCACGGACCATTTCGGACCGGACGCCACCGTTCACCCGGTCTTCAACGGCACCGGTGCCAATGTGCTGGCCGCGCAGGTGATGCTCCGCCCCTGGGAGGCGCTCCTGGCCCCTGCGGCCTCGCATATGCTCACCGACGAGTCGACCGCGCCGCAGCGGATCGGCGGCACCCGGATCCTCCCGGTGCCGCACACGGCGGGCAAAGCCGATGCCGCGGCCGTCGCCGCCGTCCTGGAGGCCCCCCGCCGCTCGGTGCACCAGCCGGAGCCGGCGGCGCTGAGCCTGACCCAGGCCACGGAATACGGCACGGTCTACTCCGCCGCCGAACTGGACGAGTTCGCCACGCTGGCCGGCCGCCACGGCGCCAGGCTGCACCTGGACGGCGCCCGGCTGGCCAATGCCGCCGTCCGGCTTGGCACCGGACTGGGCGGCGCGGCCGGCGGAGCCGCCCTGGTCTCCTTCGGCGGCACCAAGAACGGCGCCCTGGGCGCCGAAGCCGTCATCGCCACGGACCCGGTGTTCGCCGAACCGCTGGAGCGGCTGCGCAAGGCCTCCGCCCAGCTGGCGTCCAAGCAGCGTTTCCTCTCCGCGCAGCTCCTGGCGCTCCTGGAGGACGATCTGTGGCGGCGCAACGCCGCCCATGCCAATGCCGCCGCCACCCGGCTGGCCGAGGGCCTGGCGGGACTGGGACTGCATCCCCGCTACCCGGTGGAGGCCAACGCCGTCTTCATCCCCGTGCCGGAAGGCCGCGCGGCGGAGATCGCCGCGGTGCTGCCGGTCGTGCCGTGGGACGCCTCCACCCTGCGTGCCGTGGCGTCCTTCGACACCGCCGAGGACGACATCGACGCCCTGCTGACCGGCCTGGCGCCGCTCGTGGAGCCCTGAGGCATGCCAGGCGCAGCTGCCCGGCCAGAGGGAGCCGGCCGGTGAACGATTCGACCCGTCTGGCCCGCGCCGCGGTGACCGAGCTGCTCGGCTGCGGGATCCGCCACGTGGTCCTGGCGCCCGGCTCGCGCTCGGCTCCGCTGGCATACGCCCTCTACGACGCCGAGCAGGCCGGCCGGCTGCGGCTGCACGTGCGCCTGGACGAACGCGATGCCGGTTTCCTGGCGCTGGGCATCGCCCGAGGGTTGCGCGCCCGCGGCGAGAACGGCCTGGCCGCGGTTGTGACCACTTCGGGCACGGCGGTGGCCAACCTGCACCCGGCGGTCCTGGAAGCCTCCTACTCCCGGCTGCCGATGCTGGTGCTCAGCGCGGACCGTCCCGCGGAGCTGCGCGGCACGGGCAGCAATCAGACCATGCGGCAGCAGGGCGCGCTGTTCGGCGCCGAACTGCGTGCCACCGCCGAACTGCCCGCCCCGGAGCCGGGCGACCTTGCCGATGCGGAACTCCGCTGGCGCGAATCGCTGCGCCGGCTGATCCAGGAGGCGGTCGCCGGAAGCGGGCCGGTCCAGGCCAATGCGGCGTTCCGCGATCCGCTCGTGCCTGAGGACGCGACGCCGTGGGGCCCCGGGCGTGCGGACGCTGAGCCGCTGCCGGCGCCCCGGGACGGCTGGGAATCCGAGCCCGATGCCAGCGCCTCGCCCGGCAGCCTTGCCGGCCTGGGGCCCCGCCCGGTCCTGGTCGCCGGCGAGACCGGAGGCGCCGGTCCCGGTGAGGGAGCGCTGCGCCGGGCCGCCGAGCTGGCCGCGGACCGAGGCTGGCCGGTCCTGGCCGAACCGTCCTCCGGCCTGCGCTCGCACCCGCACGCGATCCCGCGCTACCGGGAAGTCCTGGCCGCTGCGGCGGGGCCCGCACCGGAGATCACCGGTGTGCTCACGCTGGGCCGCCCCACGCTGTCCCGTCCCGTCGCGAGGCTGCTGGCCCGGTCCGGGCTGCCCCAGATCGTGATCAGCCCCGAACCGGAGTGGTTCGGGGCCGGCGTCCCGGGCGCCACGCTGCTGCGCCCCGCAGAGCTGCCGGCGCAGCCGGAAGCCCCGCACGCCGAGCCGTCCTGGCTCCGGCGCTGGCGCGAGGCAGGGAACGCCCGGCCGCTGGGCCAGGACGCCGCTGCTCCCCTGGACCGTGCCGCAGCGGCAGCGCTGCTCGCGGAACCCGAGGGGCTGCTGCTGGCCGGATCATCCTCGGTCATCCGGGACCTGGACGCGGCGATGACGCCCGCCCATCGCGCCCGGGTGCACGCCTCGCGCGGCCTGGCCGGCATCGACGGCCTGATCTCCACCGCGGCCGGCCTCGCCTTGGGCAGCGGGGAACCGGTGCGCGCGGTCATCGGCGACATCAGCGCCCTGCACGACCTGGGCGGGCTGGTGCTCCCTTCGCTGGAAGCGCGCCCGGCGCTGGAGGTCGTGGTCGTCAACGACGACGGCGGCAGCATCTTCGCGGGCCTCGAGCACGGCCGGCCGCAGTTCGCCGACCGGTTCCCGCGCCTCTTCGGCACCCCTCACGGCCTCGGCTTCGGGCCCATCGCCGCGGCGCTGGGCTGGGAGCACCTCAGAGCGGACACCGCCGGGCAGCTGCGGGCTGCCCTGGCCGGCGGCGTGGTGCCCGGCCGGCTGCTGGAGATCGTGCCGGCCGGCTGACAACGCCGGCCGGCCGATCACCGGTGGTGCGGAGGTCTCAGAGCGTGGCCCGGACCCGCTCGGTGGCCTGCCGCAGATTCGCCAGCGCCTCCGTCACCTCCGCATAGCCGCGCGTCTTCAGGCCGCAGTCCGGGTTGACCCACAGCGCCTCCGCCGGCACATGCGCCAGCGCCGCGCCGAGCAGCTCGGCGATCTCCTCCGCCGAGGGCACTCGCGGGGAGTGGATGTCGTACACGCCCGGGCCGATGCCGCGGGTGAAGCCGCTGGCGGAGATGTCCTCCAGGATCTCCATCCGCGACCGGGCCGCCTCGATGCTGGTGACATCGGCGTCCAGGCCGTCGATGGCGCCGATGACCTCGCCGAACTCCGAGTAGCACAGGTGCGTGTGAATCTGGGTGGCGTCGGCGGCTCCGGCCGTCGCGACCCGGAAGGCGCGCACCGACCAGTCCAGATAGGCCGGCTGGTCCGCGCGCCGCAGCGGGAGCAGTTCCCGCAGGGCGGGCTCGTCCACCTGGACGATGCCGATGCCCGCGGTCTCCAGATCCGCCACCTCGTCCCGCAGGGCCAGGGCGATGTGCGTCGCGGAGGTCTCCAGCGGCTGATCGTCGCGGACGAACGACCAGGCCAGGATCGTCACCGGGCCGGTCAGCATGCCCTTGACCGGCTTATCGGTGAGCGACTGGGCGTAGCGGGCCCACGGCACGGTGATCGGCTCGGGACGGGCGACATCGCCGAACAGGATCGGCGGGCGGGTGCAGCGGGAGCCGTAGGACTGGACCCAGCCGAACCGGGTGACGGCGAACCCGTCCAGATGCTCGGCGAAGTACTGCACCATATCGTTGCGCTCGGGCTCGCCGTGCACCAGCACGTCCAGGCCGAGCTCGGTCTGCAGCGCGATCACGGAGCGGATCTCCTCCTGCATCCGCGCCTCGTATCCGGCGCGGTCCAGCGTGCCGGCGGCGTAGTCGGCGCGGGCGCGGCGGACCTCCTTCGTCTGGGGGTAGGAGCCGATGGTGGTGGTCGGCAGCGCCGGCAGGCCGAGGCGTTCGCGCTGCGCCGCGCGGCGCTGGCCGGCGGGAGTGCGGCGGTAGTCCTGTTCCCCGAGCGCTTCCGTGCGCCGCCGCACGTCCTCCCGCCGCCGCAGCGGTGAGTCGTGGCGGGCCTGCAGCGCGCTCGCGGCCGCGTCGAACGCCTGCGCCTGGGACGCACGGCCGGCTCGCAGCGCTCCGGACAGGGCGGTGACTTCACGCACCTTCTCTTCGGCGAAGGCAAGCCAGGGGACCACCTCGGCCGGAAGGTCGTCCTCCACGTCGAGGGTGTAGGGCACGTGCAGCAGGGAGGTGGAGGTGGCCACCGTGACGTCCGCGCCGAGGGTGTCCCGCAGCCCGGACAGGGTCTCCAGGGCGCGGTCCAGATCGGTCCGCCAGACGTTGTGCCCGTCGACGACGCCGGCGGCGATGCGGGTGCCTCCGAGGTCCAGTCCGCGCAGCCGCTCCAGCTGCCTGGCACCCTTCACCAGGTCGAGGGACAGGGCGCCGATGCCGGTCCCCAGCAGGGCTGGCAGCGCCGCTTCCAGGCGGCCGTAGGCGGTGGCGACGAAGATCCCGGGAACGTCCTCGCCGGACCCCTGGCTCAGCCGCTGGTAGGCGTCCTGGGCGAGCGCGGCCAGGGCCGCGTCGTCGCGCTGAGGGTGGTCCGCCGCGAGCGCGGACTCGTCCAGCTGGACCCAGGCCGCGCCCTCTGCGCTCAGGGCACGCAGCAGCTCCCGGTAGACCGGCAGCAGGTCCTCCAGCCGGTCCAGCGGGTGGAAGTCCGCCGGTGAGCCGGCCGCGGGCTTGCTCAGCGCCAGGAAGGTCACCGGGCCGATGAGGGCCGGCCGCGCCGCGAAGCCGGCCTCCTTCGCCTGGCGCACCTGCTCCAGTAGGCGCGCCGGCTGGGCCGAGAACGCCGTTTCCGGGCCGATCTCCGGCACCAGGTAGTGGTAGTTGGTGTCGAACCACTTGGTCATCTCCAGCGGCTGGTGCTCGGCGTCGCCGCGGGCCAGGGTGAAGTACCCGTCCAGGTCGAGATCCGGTCCCAGCCCGGTGAAGCGGTCCGGGACGGCGCCGGCCGCCGCGAGGGTGTCGAGCACCTGATCGTAGTAGGAGAACGACGCGGGGATCGACCAGTCCTGCGCGCCGAGCCCGAGTTCGGCCAGCCGCGCGTAGCCGTCGATGCGCAGGGACGCGGCGGTGGCCTCCAGCTCCTCGGCGGGAATGGCGCCCGACCAGTAGGCCTCCACAGCGCGTTTGAGTTCGCGGCGGGGGCCGATGCGGGGGTAGCCGAGGATGGTCGCGGCGGGGAACGGTGTGGTGGTCATCGAGATTCCTCCTGTGGTGGTGATGGCGCGGTGAGGTGCTGCCGGTGGCAGAACCGGGCGGATCGCAGCCCGGCGGGGGAGTGCTCAAGCGGCGGACGGCCAGCCGAGTTCGTCGAGCACGTCCAGGGCGGCGCGGTGGTTGTTGAAGGTGTACAGGTGCAGGCCAGGCGCGCCCTCGTCCAGCACCGCGCGGATCAGGCGCACGGTCGCGGCGACGCCGAGGCGGTGCCGTTCCGTCTCGTCCCGGGCCAGTTCCAGTTCGTGCAGCAGCGCGGCGGGCGGTTCGATCTGCGCCAGCCGGGACAGCTTGAGGATGCGGCCAGGCTCCGTGAGAGGCATGATCCCCGGCAGGATCGGCAGCCGCACGCCGGCCAGCTCGGCCCGTCGCAGCAGCGCCAGGTACTCGCCCGGAGCGTAGAACTGCTGGCTGATGGCGAAATCCGCGCCGGCGCGCTGCTTGGCCAGCAGCACGTCGATGTCATGCCTGGGACCCGGGGAGTCCGGGTGCCCGTTGGGGTAGGCCGCCACGCCGATCGAGACGCGGCCGGCAGCCAGTTCGATCGCCCGCTCGGCCTCCACCTCGCGGATCAGCCGGACCAGATGGTGGCCGTAGCGCAGCGCGCCCGGCGGCGGCCAGCCGAGCCCGTCCGGGATGTCGCCGCGGATCGCCAGGATGCCGCGCACACCGGCGCTCAGGAACTCGTCGATGATCTCGCGCAGCTGTTCCTCGGTGTTGCCGACGCAGGTCAGGTGGGCGAGCGGGCGCAGCGGCGTCTGGTCTACCAGGAACCGCAGCAGCTCCGTGGTGGTGGCGCGCCGGGGGCCGGCGGCGCCGTAGGTCACCGAGACGAAATCGGGTCCGGTCGCGGCGAGCCGTTCGATGGTGTCCGGCAGGGTCCGGGCCTGGACGTCGGAGCGCGGCGGGAACAGCTCGTAGGACAGTGTCAGCCGCCGGGGCGGCCGCCTGACGGACGCGGGGGCGTCATCGGCGTCCGAGGGTGCGGAGGCGGAAAGGGGTGGCGGCATGGGCATCCTTTGCAGAAGGCAGCATGAGGCTGGATCTGAAGAAGGATGCCGAACCCATCACCCGGGGCACCGGCCCGGAAGGAATGCGCAGCAGGAACGCGCGGCATGGCCCGGGCTTCGGCATCGTGACGCCCCGCCGGAGAAGAGAGGGTCCGCAGGGCCATCAGCGCTGCGGGCCGGGCTGGTCCACGAGGCATCTGCGTCGCGGGCCGTGGTGCGGGGCTCGATGGCCTCATTCTGGCTGCGGGGCGCGGCGCGCCGCAAGGGCCGGTGTCGCATTTCGTCACAGACCGCACCGGCAGTCGCCGATGCCTGCGCCGGAGCGCTCAGCGGGCGCCGAGGGCGCCGAGCATCGGCGCGAACTTCGCCGCGGTCTCGGCCACCTCGATCTCGCCGCGGGACTGTGGCATGATCCCTGCGCCGGCGAACACGCGGGCGGTCGACTCGTCGAGCAGTTCGCCGCAGCGCAGCGCGATGCCCCACTGCCCGCCGCCGCGCGCGTCGATCCATCCGACCGGCCCGCCGTAGCGGCCGCGGTCCATCTCCTCGTGCCGTTCGATCCATTCCATCGCCGCGCCGCGCGGCGTGCCGCCCAGGGCCGCGGTCGGATGCACGGCCTCGGCGACCTCCAGCGCGGTGGGGACGGCACCGTCGGAGCCGGCCCGGAGTCGGCCGTGCGCATCCGTGGCCAGGTGGATGACATTGGCGAGTTCCAGCAGGAACGGCTGGGGGTCCACGTCCAGGGTGGCGGTCAGGGGTGCCAGGGCCTCCACCAGGGAGTCCACCGCGTGCCGGTGCTCATCGGAGTCCTTGGCCTGGGTGAAGAGCTCCTTCGCCTCGTGCAGGTCACGCCCGCGGTCTCCGCTGGAGCGGTAGGTGCCGGCCAGGACCCGCGAGGTCACGGCGCCGTCGGAGACGCTGACCAGCAGCTCGGGCGTGGCACCGAGCAGCCGGTCCACCAGGAACGTCCAGCAGGAGGGGTAGGAGGCGTGCAGATGCCCGAGCAGATAACGGATGTCGAAGGGCTGTTCGTCGTGCACGAGCAGATCGCGCGCCAGCACCACCTTGTCCGGCGCGCCGGGCCGGCCCAGGCGGGGGGCGATCTGATCCACGAGCGCGCCCCAGGCATCGGCGCCCAGCCGGCCCTCCCGGATGGACGCCGACACCGGCGGGCGGATGGGCGTGGGGCGCAGCCGGGGGAGTGTGGAGGCCTCCTCCGGCTCGCCGGCGAAGCGCATGGTGGTCATCCACACCCGCCCGTCCCGCCGGCCGAGCACGACGCGGGGCACGACGAGCACCGATTCGGCGGCGGAGGTGGCGGCGAATGCGATCGAGCCGAAAGCCAGCGGACCCGAGCCCTCCATCCGCACCGCGTCCGTGACCTCCGCGCCGGCGAGGAGGGCGTCCCACTGCCGCTGCAGCTCACGGAACCGGCCGGGTCCGCGGGCGGTGAGCCGGGCGAGCTCGCCCCAGCCGACCAGCCCGGAGTTCTCCCGCACCCAGCAGGAGAAGCCGTCGGCGGGCAGCAGCCGCAGGAACTCCTGGGCGGAGGTCGGCAGGTCGTCGCCGAAGGGGGAGGCCACCTCCTCGCTGATGCCGTCGATGAAGCGGGTGCGGCTGAGCAGTGTGCGGGCCGGATGCCCGGTCTCGGCGGAGGTGGCGTTCACACCGCCAGTCTACGAAGCCGCCGCGCCGGGCAGCGCAGCCGGGATTAGCGCAACCAGCCCGGCACTGGGATCATGGAGGGCATGAACCGTGCCCAGCTGGACAAGAAGCCCCGCGAGGTCGCCGCCATGTTCGACGAGGTGGCCAGGCGTTATGACCTCACCAACGAGATCCTCTCCGCTGGGCAGGCGACCCGCTGGCGTAAGGCCGTCACCCGCGCGGTCGACCCGCAGCCGGGCCAGCGCATCCTGGATCTGGCCGCCGGTACCGGCACCTCCAGCGTTCCGTTCCTGCGTGCCGGCGCCGAGGTGGTCGCGGGGGATATCTCCTCCGGGATGCTGGAGGAGGGCAAACGACGCCATCCGGAGATCGACTTCCGCTATGCCGACGCCTGCGATCTTCCGTTCGCCGATGACTCCTTCGATTCGGTGACGATCTCCTTCGGCCTGCGCAACATCGCCGACACCGCCACCGCGCTGCGCGAGATGGCCCGGGTGACGAAGCCCGGCGGCCGCCTGGTGATCGCGGAGTTCTCCACGCCGGTGAACCCCGTGGTGCGGACCGCGTACATGGAGTACCTGATGAAGGCGCTGCCCAGGGTCGCCCGGCTGATCGCCTCCAATCCGGAGGCCTACATCTACCTGGCGGAGTCCATCCGCGCCTGGCCCGACCAGCAGGAGCTCAGCCACCGGATCCTCGATGCCGGGTGGTACTCGGTGTCGCACCGGAACCTGAACGGCGGCATCGTCGCCCTGCACCGGGCGTTCCTCTAACCGCGCCCGGTCACCGCCCCGGCGAGCAACCGGCCGGTGGCAGGTGAGCAGCTACAGACCCACGAGAGTCAGACAGGAGCATCAGTGAGAGTCATCGTCGTCGGCGCGGGCCCGGCCGGATCGACCCTGGCGTACTACCTGGCCACCGCCGGCGTAGAGGTGATCGTCCTGGAGAAGACCGGCTTTCCGCGGGAGAAGATCTGCGGTGACGGCCTGACTCCGCGTGCCGTGCGCGAGATGAACCTGATGGGGATCGAGCACCCCGAATCGGAGGGGTGGCGCAAGAACAAGGGCCTGCGGCTGATCGGCGGCGGGCACACGATGGAGATGCCCTGGCCCGCCCTGAGCGGTTTCCCCGAGTACGGGCTGGTGCGCACCCGCGAAGGCTTCGACGAGGCGCTCGCCAGGCGGGCGCAGGCGGCCGGAGCGGACCTGCGCGAGCACGTCTTCGTCACCGATCCCATCCTGGACGAATCCGGCCGGCTCATCGGCGTGCGGACCACCGGGACGGATGCGCGGGGCCGGAAGGTCGGGCCGGAGGAGAACTTCCACGGCGACCTCGTGGTGGCCGCGGACGGCATCTCCGCGCGGCTGGCGCTGGCGATGGGCGTGGAGAAACGCGATGACCGCCCGATGGGCGTCGCGGTGCGCACGTACTTCGAATCCCCCCGCCATGACGACGACTGGCTGGAGAGCTGGGTGGAGCTGCGCGCGCCGGGCGAGGACGGCAGGCCCGGTGAGGTGCTGCCGGGCTACGGCTGGATCTTCGGCGTCGGCGACGGCACGTCCAATGTGGGCTTAGGGATTCTGAACACCTCGAAGCAGTTCGGCAAGGTGGACTACCGCAAGGTGCTCACCTCCTGGACCTCGTCCCTGCCGGAGGAGTGGGGCTACCGCGAGGAGAACCAGCGCGGTCCGGTGCGCGGAGCCGCCCTGCCGATGGCTTTCAACCGGACGCCGCACTACCGCGATGGGCTGATGCTGATCGGCGACGCCGGCGGCATGGTCAACCCGTTCAACGGCGAGGGCATCGCCTACGCGATGGAGTCCGCGCGGCTGGCGGCGGAGGTCGTCGCGGACGCCGCGCATCTGCCGGCCGCGGCGAGGGAGCGGAGCCTGGCAGCCTACCCGGAGCTGGTCCGTGACCGCTTCGGCTCGTATTTCACGCTCGGTCGCGGCTTCACCGAGGTGATCGGCCGTCCGGCCCTCATGCAGCTCGGGGTAAAGTACGGACTCGGGTCCACGGTGCTGATGCGGTTCGTCGTGAAGCTCCTGGCGAACCTCACCGAGACGCCCCACCGGCCGGACCGCGACGCCTATGACCGGCTCATCCACGCGCTGGAGCGGCTGACTCCGGCGACGAGCAATCAGTGAGCGCGAAACCGCAGGTCCCGGGCAGGAGCGAGAACGACGAGAGATGATGACCAACCCGCAGTCGGATGACCGTGCCGAGAGCGGCACAGGCACGCCGGACCGCCAGGACACCCCGGGCGCGGCCGGCAGCATCAGCGCGCCGCAGACCTCGCCGCTGCTGCTCGGCAGCGCACTCTTCAGCGGATCCGCCCAGGACGCGCTCATGGCCGAGCGGCTGGCCGCGATCGAGGAACGGCTGACGGAGACCACCGCGCACACCGACGAGTTCATCAGCACCACCTGCCAGCATCTGCTCAAAGCCGGCGGCAAGCGGGCCCGGCCGATGCTGGTGGTCCTTGCCGCGCAGCTGGGCGACCCGCGCCGGCCGGAGGTGGTCGAGGCCGCCACGGTCGTGGAACTGACCCATCTGGCCACGCTCTACCACGACGACGTGATGGACGACGCCCCGGTCCGGCGCGGCGCGACCTCGGCGCATGTGCTGTGGGGCAACTCGATCGCCATCCTCGCCGGGGACATGCTCCTGGCGCAGGCCTCCAGGCTGGTCTCCGAGCTGGGCGGCGAGGCCTTGCGGCTGCAGGCGCGGGTGTTCGATCGCCTCGTCACCGGTCAGATGCATGAGCTGCGCGGCCCGCAGCCGGGCGAGGACCCGGTGGCGCACTACCTTCAGGTGCTCAGCGACAAGACCGGCTCCCTGATCGCGGCCTCCGGCGAGTACGGCGTGCGCCATTCCGGCGCGGATCCGAAGTTCGTGCCGCCGCTGCAGGAGTACGGCGAGAAGGTCGGCGTGGCGTTCCAGCTGGCCGACGACATCATCGACCTGATGAGTGACGGGTCCATCTCCGGCAAGACCCCGGGCACGGATCTGCGGGAGGGAGTGCCGACGCTGCCGGCGCTCTACGCGCGTCAGGACGCTGCTGCCGGGGACCGCCAGGCCCAGCATGTGGTCCGGCTGCTGGACGCGGACCTGAGCGGGGACGAGGCGCTGGAGGAGGCGCGGCAGGCGCTCGCCGCGCTGCCGGCCACCAGCAGGGCGCAGCGGGAGGCCCGCCGGTGGGCTGAGGAGGCCACCGCGGCGCTGGACGCGCTTCCCGAGGGGCCTGCCCGTGAGGGGCTGCGCACCTTCGCCGAGGGCGTCGTCTCCCGGACGAGCTGAGGTCTCAGAGCTTCCGGGCCACCACAGCACGGGCGCGGCGGTTCGTCCGGATCATGTCCGCCGTGAGCAGGACGAGCGCCAGCCACACCAGGCTGAAGCCGATCCAGCGTCCGGTGTCCATGGTCTCCCGGAAGACGAACACGGCCAGCAGGAACTGGCAGAACGGCGCGATGTACTGCATCAGCCCGATCCACACCAGCGGCACCCGCCGGGCCGCGGCCCCGAAGCACAGCAGCGGGACGGCGGTGATGACCCCCAGGCTGATGAGCAGCACGGTGTGCCCATCGCCCTCGGAGAGGAAGGTGCTGCCGCCGCCCAGCGGCACCACCGTCAGCGCGATCAGGTACGCCGCCGCGGCCGGGGCGACGATCATCGTCTCGATGGTCATCCCCTCCAGTGCTCCGACGGGGCCGCCGATCTTGCTCTTGACCAGCCCGTAGAAGCCGAAGGAGAACGCCAGCAGGAGCGCGATCCACGGCAGGGTGCCGTAGCCGATGGCGACCACGACGACCGCCACCAGCCCGACGCCCACCGCGACCCATTGCAGCCGGCGCAGCCGCTCGCGCAGGACGAGCACGCCCAGTCCCACCGTGACGAGGGGGTTGATGAAGTAGCCGAGGGAGGCCTCCAGCACCCTGCCGCTCTGCACGGCGTAGACGAAGCCGTACCAGTTCGCCAGGATGAGCGCCGCGGAGAGCAGCAGCGCCAGAGCCAGCCGCGGGGTGGCGAGGATCTTCAGGGTGGCCCGGAACCTGCGGGCCACGGCCAGGAGCAGCACGCAGAACAGCAGCGACCACAGGACGCGGTGCGCGATGATCTCCAGCGGCCCGGCGGCACCCGCTGCGGCGAAGAACAGCGGCAGCACGCCCCAGAGCAGGTACGCCGTGAGTCCGAAGAGCAATCCTGTGCGACGGCGCTTCTCCGCGCTCAGATCCGGGCTCACGACCATGCTCGGAGTCTATGACGAGCTCCGGATGTGTTTTCCGGCAGGGGTGCCGTCCATCGTGCGCCGGGCGCGATGCGGGCCGTACCGATGCTGTGGGATACAACGGGGGAGCCGCTGCTGCGACCTGAGTGCCGGGGCACCGCAGGCCGGGGGTGGCGACTCTCTTCATCGGTGCGGTAGACAGGAGGCAACGCGCCGTTGTGTTTCACCAGCGCACGGCCGGCGCGTCACCGGCGCAGGACCCGGTGGCCGGGCCAAGGGTGGGGCACGGCACCGCCGTGCCCACGCAGCACAGATGACACCGTCAGGGGAGGCAGTATGTACTTCATCGTGGTGAAGTTCCAGATCAAGCCCGAGTACGCCGATCAGTGGCCCGAGCTCTCGCGGGAGTTCACCGAGGCCACGCGCGCCGAGCCGGGCAACAAGTGGTTCGAGTGGTCCCGCAGCGTGGAGGACCCGAACGAGTACGTGCTCGTGGAGGCCTTCGACGACGACGGCGCCGGACCCCATGTGAACTCCGAGCACTTCAAGAAGATGCAGCAGGAGTTCCCGCAGTACCTCACCGCCACCCCGCGGATCGTCTCCCGTCAGGTCGAAGGTGACGACTGGGACACGATGGGGGAGCTGCAGGTCGGCTGACCGCTGTGACCTTGGCCACGTGGAGCGGGCCCGGGCTGGGACGATGGCGGGCCGGTGAATTAGGATTGACTGGCGTATTCAATATCGTCTCCATGTCGTCTCAGACCCGAAGGTGCATCCATGAACCGTCCGCTCCGCGTGGCCATCGTCGGTGCCGGCCCCGCCGGCATCTACGCCGCTGATCTCCTTCACAAAGCGGAACGGGCCTTCGACGTCCGGGTGGATCTCTTCGAGCGTCTCCCGGCGCCCTTCGGACTGGTCCGCTACGGCGTGGCCCCGGACCACCCGCGGATCAAAGGCATCATCGGCGCCCTCATCAAGGTCCTCGACCGTGGGGATGTGCGGGTGTTCGCCAACGTCGACTACGGCACGGACCTGACCCTGGGCGATCTGCGCCGGCACTACGACGCCGTCATCTTCGCCACCGGCTGCATCGCCGATGCCCGCCTGTCCATCCCGGGAGTCGAGCTGGAGGGCTCCTATGGCGCGGCTGACTTCGTCAACTGGTACGACGCCCACCCGGACTACCCGCAGGAGTGGCCGTTGCAGTCGCGGGAGGTGGCGGTCATCGGCAATGGCAACGTCGCCCTGGACGTCGCCAGGATGCTCGCCAAGCACGCCGACGACCTGCTGCCCACCGAGATCCCGGATCACGTGTACCGGGCGCTGAAGGACTCCGCCGTCACGGACGTGCACGTCTTCGGCCGGCGGGGCCCGGCGCAGGCGAAGTTCACCCCGTTGGAACTGCGCGAACTCGGGCATGTCCCGAACGTCGACGTCATCGTCTACCCCGAGGACTTCGAGTTCGATGAAGGCTCGATGCAGGCCATTCACGGTTCCAATCAGGTCAAGCAGGTGACCAAGACGCTGACGGACTGGACCCTCAAGGAGCCTTCGGGGGCGCCGCGCCGGCTGCACCTGCACTTCCTGCATGCCCCGGTGGAGATCCTCGGTGAGGACGGCAGGGTCAGCGCCCTGCGCACCGAGCGGCAGCAGCTCGACGGTTCCGGCGGTGTGACCGGCACCGGTGAGTTCCACGACTGGCCGGTCCAGGCGGTCTACCGGGCGGTCGGCTACTTCGGCTCGCCGCTGGAGGAGATCCCCTTCGACGCCGCCCGGGGCGTCATCCCGAACGACGGCGGCAGGGTCCTGGCCTCCGATGAACCCGGTGCGGCGGCCGTTCCGGGCGTGTACGCGACCGGCTGGATCAAGCGCGGTCCGGTGGGGCTCATCGGCCACACCAAGGGGGATGCGCTGGAGACCATTGGGCACCTGATCGAGGACGCCGGTGCCGGACGCCTGCCCGAGCCCGAGGCGCCTGAAGAGGAGGCCATCGTGGGGCTGTTGCAGGCCCGGGGCGTGGACTTCATCGACTGGGAGGGCTATCACAACCTGGACGCCGCGGAGCGGGCCCTGGGCGAGCCGCAGGGCCGCGAGCGCGTGAAGATCGCCACCCGGGCGGGCATGGTCGACGCCGCGCGTCAGGCGGCAGCCGAGCGCCTCGGCGCATAATCATTAGGGTAGGCTTCGCTAAGGTGCCGATGGTGGCGCCGCTGACGAAAGGCGAAGCTCGTGACCCTTCCTCGTTCCCCGATCCAGCCTGCCCGCCGCGGTCGCCGGCAACCCGTACGGCCGGTTGCGGCACTGGCTGCCGTCGTCCTCCTGGGCCTGAGCGCATGCGGCGGGAACGCCGCCGAGCCCGGGGCCGCCGCAGGCCACACCAGGACGGTATCGCATGCGATGGGGGAGACCGACGTGCCAGCGGACCCGCAGCGCGTGGTGGTCCTGGACACGGTACTGCTCGATGCCTCCGTGGCGCTCGACGTGGTCCCGGTAGGCGCCGCGCTGGTGGAAGGCACCGAAGGGCTGCCGGCCTACCTGGGCCCGGACGTCGCCGAGGTGCAGTCGGTCGGCAACATCATGGAGCCGTCGCTGGAGTCGATCGGCGCACTGGAGCCGGATCTCATCCTGAGTGCTAAGTCCCGTCACGAGGATCTTTATGACGAGCTGTCCGGCATTGCCCCGACCGTGTTCGTGGAGGCGCCCGGCGGGGACTGGCGCGGCAGCGTCGGCATCGTCGGCGAGGCGCTCGGCCAGACGGACCGGGCGCGGACGGTGCTCGAGGAGTACGACGAGCGGGCCGGGGCGCTGCGCACGGAAGTGGAACCGCAGTCGCTGACGGCTCAGGTGATCAGGCCGCGCGACGGCGGGGCCATCCGGCTGTACGGTCCGGGCACCTTCACCGGCGATGTGCTCACGGACGCCGGGCTGACGATTCCCGAGCAGGAATGGGAGGACAACGGCATCCTGGAAGTCTCCACGGAGTTCAGCGGCGAACTCGCCGCCGATGTGGTCTTCGTCAGTGGCGGCGAGGCCGAACCGGAGCTTCCCGCGTGGGTGAGGGAGAGTCTCGACGCGGGCGGCAGCCGGATCATCGAGGTGGATCACGCCAGCTGGATCGCAGGCGTGGGCCCGCTCGGCGCCGAGGTCATCCTGGAGGAACTGGCAGGGCACCTGGCGGGCTGATCCTGCGGCAGCGCGGTACGGCGGGGCATGGCCCGGTGTGGCCCCAGGCGAGCGTCGCGCACCTGCACGTCGTCACCGGCGCAAGGGGAATGCCGCCCGGCTCGGGACGGGTCCTCGCTGGCTGACCGGTGCTTGCGGGAAAGGCCTGAGGGCCCGGCCGCGAATCGGCTAGCGTGGAGGCCATGGGGACCGAACCGCGTGCCAGGACGCCGCGCAGGAGGATCCGCCTGGCGGCCGTGCTCCTGATGATTCAGGGCGTCCTGATGGAAGGTGGGGTGTTCCTGGCGCTGCCGGTGCTGCTCATCCTGGGTATCGACCAGGCGGACGCCGCCGAGCGCTTCGCTTTCGTCGTCCCGTACCTGAACGAATACCTGTATCTCATGATGGTGATGGCGGGAGTGTTCGGCGCGCTGCGGGTCGTAGCGGCGATCGGTTTGCTGCGCGACCGGTTGTGGGGCTTCGCGCTCGCGGTCATCATGTGCACCGTGACCCTGGTCCTGATGATCCTACTGCTGCCGGCCGGCATCGCGGACGGGTTGCTCTCCGGGGGCGCGCTGGTGCTGCTCCTGACCGCCTGGTACGGCGCAGCGCCGATCTCGCCGCCGGAGCCCGGGTCCCGCTGAGCGGGGCCGGCGCTGCTGAGCGAAGCCGGGCCCGCTGAGCGGGTGCCCGGCCTGTTCTCTGCCCGGGCGCCGGCGACGCCAAGTCGTCGGCTGCCGGTCATCTGCCGTTCTCCTGCGCGCAGGGGAGAGGTCGCAGAAGCCGGGTAGGTTCGCCGCGATGGCAGCCTGGTCGGAGTTTCTTCGCGCGCACCCGGATCTGAGCCGGCGACGCCCCTGGGTGGTGGCGCATCGCGGCTACTCCGGGGTGGCGCCGGAGAACACCCTTCCCGCGGTTGATGCCGCGCTCGCGCTGGGCTGCGAGTTCGTCGAGGTGGACCTGGTCGTCAGCGGCGACGGGCGTCCCGTGGTCATCCATGACCCGACCATCGACCGCACCACCCGGTCCACCGGGTTCGTCTCCGCGTTGAAGGCCGCGGATCTGCATGCCGCCGATGCCGCCTCCTGGCTCTGGGCCGGCTCCTTCCCCGGCCGGTTCCCGGAAGCCCAGGGGCACATCGGCGTCCCCTCGCTGGAGGCGGTGCTCAGCAGCCTGGCCGGCGGCGGACGGCTGCTCTTGGAGTTCAAGGATTTCTGGAGCCCGGCGCAGATCGAGCAGGTGGCCGAGGCGATCCGCGAAGCGGGCCTGATGCGCCGGGTGGTGGCCCAGAGCTTCAACCTGGACACCCTGGAGGCGCTGCATCGAGTGGTGCCGGAGCTTCCGCGCTGCCTGCTGCGGCATCTGCCCAGACGCGAGGACATGACGCACATCGAGCATTACGACGTCATCGCGTGCAATCCCAGCATCCGGGGCTACAGTGCACGACAGGAGACAGTGCAGGAGTTCCTCTCGGCGGGACTGGGCGTACTCGTCTGGACCTCTGACCGGCCTACGGAATGGGCCCGGCTCGCGGAGGGCGAAGTCAGCGGCATCATCACCAATCAGCCGGGGCGACTGCAGGGTTTCCTGGCAGCGCGGGACCTGGGCCGGCCGGGTACCGTGAACGAGGAAGGAGAGTGACGACATGGGGCTCGACAAGATCGTGGGCAAGGCCAAGGATCTGGCGAACGATCCCAAGGTGAAGAACGCGCTGGGCAGCGAGAAAGCGGAACGCGCCAGCGACGCCGTTCTGGACAAGGCCGCCGGCGCGGTTGACAGGGTCACCGGGGGCAAGCACAGCGATACTGTCCGCAAGGCGCGGGACGCGGCCGACCGGGCGGTCGGCACCGACTCCGGGAACGTCGGGGAACAGCGCCCCGGACATGCTCGCGAACCCGGCAGAGGACCTGGTGAGGGCCTGTTCGACGGTCCCGGAGCAGGCCGCTGACAGGTGCCCCGAGAGGCCGGTTCCGGGGGCGGCGGAGAGCCCCGGAACCGGCCCCGGGAAGCCGATTTGCCAACCGCCGGACGGAACCGTAAAGTATCTATCCGTTGCCCCGATAGCTCAGTCGGCAGAGCATCTCCATGGTAAGGAGAAGGTCAAGGGTTCGATTCCCTTTCGGGGCTCTCGTGCGGAGGAGGCTCTTCGCACTGCGGCGGAGTAGCTCAGGTGGTTAGAGCGCACGACTCATAATCGTGAGGTCGCGGGATCGAGCCCCGCCTCCGCTACGGGATTCAGACCCCCACCAGGCATGACGCCGGGTGGGGGTCTTCTCGTTTCCGCCGTCCTTCCCCCGCTTCCATCGGAAATCCATCGGAAACCACAGCCGTCTGACCAGCGCCTACGCTGCCAGGCCGAGATTGTCGTGGTAGCTGTCCATGACGTCGATCGCTTCACGCGGGCCCATGTTGAGCTTCTCGATGTAGTGCCGGGTCGTTACTGCCGGCGACGAGTGACCCAGCTGCCCGGCAGCAGCGTCGACGCCGGCGGCCCGGTCGAGCGCCGTGGCCACGGTGGCGCGCAGATCGTGGGGTGTGACGTCCGGGAGCTTCGCCAGGGCGCGGACCTCCCGGAAATGCACCCGGTAAGACGAGGGGTCGCGCCAGCGGCCGTTGATCGACGGGAACACCTGCTCCGTAGCGATTCGCCTGGAGTCCCGCCACGCGGTGAGCGCGGCGACGACGAACCGGGGCAGGTACACGGTCCGCTCCGACGCGCGGGTCTTCGGCAGTGGCTGCCGGCGGCCTTTGACGATGGTGCCGGTAACCGTGATCGTCGCCGCGTCACCCGCGAGGTTGAGGTCACTCCAGCGCAGCGCCAGGAGTTCCCCGATCCGCAGGCCGGTGCCGAGCATGACGAGGATCGACACGAGGATCTCCCGCTGGTAGGGGCGGCTGGAGTTGTGACCGGCGGCCTCCCATTCCCGGGCGGCCTGAATGAGGCGGCGCACCTCGTCATCAGTGAGTGCCCGGGCGGTCTCGTGCTCCACCTTCACGGTCTCGATGCCCGCCGCGGCGTTCGTCGTCACCGCGCCCTG
Organism: Sediminivirga luteola; assembly: GCF_014639315.1. Classification (GTDB taxonomy): domain Bacteria; phylum Actinomycetota; class Actinomycetes; order Actinomycetales; family Brevibacteriaceae; genus Sediminivirga; species Sediminivirga luteola. The sequence goes on along the minus strand of NZ_BMFY01000004.1, from coordinate 214,628 downwards.
CCGCAGCGCCAGACCGAAAGCCTGGACGAGGATGTTCCGCGCCTGCCGGGCGGTCTCGGCACCGACCTCTGTGGCGATCGCGCGGATAGTCCGGTCCAGCCGACCCGTGGTGGCCTCGTGCAGCCGCACATGCCCCAACCTGGGCCGCAAATGCAGCCGCATCGTCGCCTGATACCTGTCCCGGGAGTTGGTCGCCAGGTCGGGCTCCTTGATCTCCCACCAGGCCCGCAGCAGATCCGACACCGTCGACGTGTCCTGCACCAAGCCCTCACGGTCCACCGCAGCCTTGTCCCGTAGGTACTCCGTCAGCGCGTCCCGCGCGCCGCCGGCAGTCTTCCCACGCCGACTGTACAGCCGAGTCACCCCGTCCATGTCCCGGAACCGCGCCCGCGCCTCCCACCCGCCACGCACCTTCCGGGTCGTCACGGTTCCCCAAGTCCCCAGCGGCAGCGGAGGCCTAGCCATGGTTCCTCACTCTCAGGATGGTCTCGTGGAGCTCCCAGCGCTCGCGGGCATCGAGCGCGGCGAGGCGGTCGTGGAGGACATCTTCGGTGACTTGCAGCTCCGCAGCCGCCTCAGCGGCGCTGTACGCCCACGTGGCGGCCTCGTAGAGTGCGGGCAGGGTGATGAGCCGTCTGGCGGTTTCGCGGCGCACACGGGCCTCAGACCATGCCGGCTGGCAGCCGTAATGCCCCCACTCCAGATGCACGAGCTCGTGGACGAGGGTGCACCGCTGCTCGACCAGGGTCAGGCGAGGGTCGATCCAGATCCGTTCGCGGCCGTCGGTGGCGCCGCGAAGGTCGTCCGGGAGGTGCTGCCAGTGGATGGTCACGCGAGGGGGCATGCCGGGGAAGTGGTGCATGCCCTTGAGCCTAGGAATCGAACTAGTGTTCGACCATCACGGCGCGAAAACGGTTTGGTTACGGATCAGGCACCGTGCGGCGTGGTGCCTTCAGTTGGCTGGTTCGTCGGGAGCGGGTCCAACGTATGTATACTCGCCCTCCATCACTTCTCCCAGGCCGTTTTTCCGCAGCTTTGCATTGACGAGCCAGTGGACGGACTCACCGATGGTGAGTCCCATCTGGGTGATCTTTCCTGGTGGGAACCGGACGTCGTATGCGGGGGCGTTGCGCTGCGTGCCTGTCTTTACCTTCGCGTGACCGCTTTCCTTGAGTTCGGTGATGCGCCCGCTGATTCGCTGTGACGTGGTGGAGTCTTTTGTCTGCCGGAGGGCGTCTAGATACTCGACGCCTGATTGGGTTAGGTGCATCCGCCGAACTTCACCAGACCGGCCAAACCACGCGAAGTCGGCGTACGCGTCGACCTTCTGAAGTTCATCAGTGAACTTGCCTAGTTCGAGTACTGCATCTTTCCACACTGAGAGCGCATGGGCGTCGGCGTGGTTCTCAAGACGATTGACTAGTTCCAGCAGGGCGCGAGCGGCAGTCGCAAGGGGCGTCTCGTCCACGGGTGTGGGCAGCGGAGTTTGCTCGTCGACTTCGCCCGTGCCTTCTGACTCGGTCTCGCGTGCCCGAAAGTGAAGGACGGTGCTCCCGGCTGATACCTCAGAGAGCTCAAGCTCAAGCGTCTTCTCGGCAAGGTTTGCAACCACACTCTGCACCGGGGGCAGCAGAGTGCTGAGGGAGGCGGGAAGCGCAGCCCGGAGCGGGTACGTCTCACTGGCGAGGTGTATCCGTAGTTCTTCGGCGTAAGAACTCATCGGATCCAGTTCGCGCAAGGCCTCCAGGTTGAAGCGGCGTGCGGCGCTATCGAATTCGTCGGCTGTGGCGGCGGCGTCAGTCTCGAAATCGGGATTCGGGCCCTCTTCTGCGAGGTTGGCAAGCAGCTTTTCACGCCATGTTGTGCTCATCGCAACCTCACCTCCAAATAGCCTCTCCTGCTAGCTGCGGACTCGTGCGTTGGGGGCTGGTCGTCACTAGAACGCGTTCTCTGCCACCAGTCATCCCAGATGCCACGCCCCAAGAAGTAGTCTCTGTCTTCCGTAGTCATCTGGTCGGGCTGGAAGACATTGGCTACGGCTCGGTAGTCCACGAACATCGGCGACACCCCGTAGTTGCGCGCGATACGGTCTCGCGATTTCATCAGTTTACGCAGTTTGCCTGAGCCTTCCAGCCCACTGAGCTTGTTTCGTTGCTCAACGTCGATGAACAGGGTCACGTCGATGTTGCGCGGATCCAGTTTGGTACTGGCGAAGCTTCCACCGATCCACATCTGGACGAGCAGGCCGCGGTCGAGTCGATCCTTGAAGCGTTCTTCCATCTCGACAAACTCCGCCAGGTACAAGCCCAGCCCACGCCATAGTCCGCGCCGTGTAGTAGACCTGGCGAAGGCGGGCGCGTCAACTAGTAGCTCTTCTGCTTCGTCATAAGAGAGACTCCAGCGACCGATGGGAGGCTTGCCCGAAGTGCCTCTGGCGAAGATGTCATCCCAGGATGGCGTCACCCTTCACCCTCCGTCTTGTCCCAGTCGTTGGGGTCTTGGGATTCTTCACCCCGACCCCACCCCGACTTCCCCTCAGACGGTCCACGATCCGCCGCGTACCGCAGTATCTCTTCATCAGGGGTGGGCGGGGCCGTGTGGTCCTCTTCGAGTACTGGTGCCGGCCGGGGGCCGGACTGGTTCATGGAGGTGGCACTTCGAGAGTCACTGCCATCACCTGCTTTCACGTTTCCTTCCGCCAGTAGGCGGATGATCTCGTTCACAGCGGCGCGCTGCGGAGCGGTGAGCAGGTCGGCTGACCGGTGGGGTTCGAACGGCTCTCGGCCGGTGTGTCGGGCTGCTTCTTCCAGTTGGTCTACTGGTACGCCGAACACCTTCGCGAAAGCCGCCAGAGTAGCCTGCTGAGGCTTCTCAGGGTGCTTGCCGCTCAGGTATCGCGACACATTGCCCTTCGACAGTGGCACTCCGAGCTCGCTCGACCTCTGCACGATCTGAGGTTGATTCATCCGCTTGGTGCGGCTCAGTTCGTTCAGAACATCGGACAGTCTGCTCACGGGCTTCCACTTTCCAGCAGGTGCAGGGGCACCACAAGCCTACGTGTGTAGTGCCTAGACACGAAGAACACCGGGGTAATTCGCGTCGTGGCGGGAAAGTTCAAAAAGTTCCAGGGGATAGTTGCAACCAGGCAGACACGCGGGTAAGGTTCAAAGAGTTCACGAAACTAACGAAACTGGCTCGCGGGAGGTGGTCGAGATGGGGCGCCAGCAGGGCGGGGCAAACCTTGAATGGAAGACCTCAGTAGCTCTCGGTCGTCTCCACGGGGCCGTAGGAATGCTGAACGCCAGCAGCACTCCGCCAGTGGACCTCGAAGCTGGTCTCGAACAGCTCCGGCGCATATGGGGCCTCAATGCCGTACCTGTCGGGGGCACTGTCCCGGAGCCGTGCACGGTCCGCCGCCTCCTCCTTGAGGTTGGCTTCCGGGAATTCGAAGCGAATGTAGTCACCTGGCCTGACCCGTTCACGCTCCGAAACCTGACACTCGCCGTCCACGAAGACGATGGCACGCACATTAAGAGCGTCATGGCGACCGGTTTGCTCGACGTGAAAAGAACCGCGCTTCTCCCACTCGTGCTTCCAGGTCACGATGTGCTCCTCCGTCAAGGCCTCCAGCTGCCGGTCACGCGTCGCGTTCGCTTCCTTGGCCAACTCACGCGCGTCTACGGACACCTTGCGAAGTTCGGTGATCTCACCACTGATCAACGTCACTTGCTCACCGAGTCGGCTCGCAGCGTCCTGAGCCTCTTGTGCGCGTCGTTGACCACGGATCCCGGACACAACACCCCACACGCCGAAACCAATCCCGGTTACGGCTCCCACTCCAGTGAAAAGCAGACCCCAATCCATACATGAATCACATCACGAAAGGAGCCCAGATGAGTCCTGCGTACAGGGCTTCCCGACGCGGGTTCACTGCCCGACCTCACAAAGACCAGATCCGCTTGGCGATGACTTTCAAGCAACTGACCAATGCGGACCTGGCTTTCAAGGCAAAGATCAGCCCGTCGACGGTCGGGAACATCCTCGGTAAGCGCGAGACGTGCAACCCGGAGACCGCCGCGAAGATCGCGAAGGCCCTGGGTGTGGAGACGGAGCGTCTCTTCACCCTCGAAGAGATCGACTATGCGGCGTAGGGGGAGTTATGGCAACGACAACACAGGACCTCAATGACCCGGATGACGGCGCGTCTGTCGCTCGGCTCGTGGAGCTCGCGGAACGGATTATGCGGCTCGCTGAGAAGGTCGAGACCGGGGCAGGAGACACCACTCCCACCCCGGCCAGTAGTACTGAGTCCGTATCAGACGGGCCCCGGGACAGTCGTCCCGCCGACGACGATGACGGCACGGTCCTTCATGGTCTTCTTCGAGGCCTGCAGAGCGTCCTCATCAATGGCATCGACGTCCGGCTTCGCATCGTAGTGGATCTGCAAGGGGACTCCCTGCGTGACAAACAGAACGTCAGTGTGTTCGTCCGTGGCAATCACGACACGGAAAGCGTCGTGGAGCGCATACGCCTCGCAGATGAGAAGTTCCAGCGCTTGTAGGCATTCGTCGTTGAGCCCAGTCCGGTATGTGGCTTCGCCGGAGCCGTAAGTGAAAACTCCCATGATTCTTCCTCCTCGGTGGGTGCCCTAGACGGGCGGGTAGGTGGCACTGCCGAGCCTACCGAGGGGGAGGCCCCGAGGGGCCTGTGAACGAGAAAGCCCCCAGCCGCGGCAACGGCTGAGGGCGACCAAGAAATGAGAAAGGAGCGGAGACGGTGAATGGACTACTCAACGCTGACCGACGAGCAGCGCTCCGCGTGCATCCAGATGCTTGGGTGGCTTCACGGCCGAGCAATACAGATCAACGAGACGGGCGAGTTCGACGGAACCACGGCAATCGCAGTTTCGTACGCCTTCAAGAAATTCGAGGCGCTTGTGATCGAAGAGTTGGAAGCCCTCGTGGGAGATTAACCCGTGATCTGGCGGAGCACGTTACCGGCGAGTGCAACGGCGGCGCCGCCTGCGGCGTTAGCGCTGGCATCGCGGAAGAAGTCGCTCCAGCGGCGCTTGCTTTCTTCACTCTTAGAGAAGCCCTCCGCGGCCTTCGCTGCGACTATGACATGGTCGACGGCCCTGTATGCGCCGGCAACGCCGTTCTTCTCGTGCATCCGGATCGCTGTTCTGGCGTCCTCGATCAGGCCTCGGAAGTACGCCACGAAGGCGGGGCTCAGCTCTTTGTCGCTGTCGAGGAGTTCTTCCGCCTGGTCAAGGATTGGGAGGATGTCTTCCAGAGGCCGTCGGGGACGTTGAGCACTGCCGTCGATGAGGCTGGCGAGACTGCGCAGAAGATCCATCTTGTCGCCAGCGAATTGGTGATTCGGTTCGGGTTTCGACTGCCACGCACCGGGGCACCCGACTACGGTCTTAAGCCACGACTTGAGGCTTCGACGGTAAAACCCTACTTCGGAACCGGCGTCGGTGAGACGGTCGAGTTCAGCTTCGATCTCCGCGATGAGTCTGCATGCCGTGATTTGTTTCCGGAACCCGTCGTCCGTGTCGAGACCACGAATCCTGAGCATCGATACATTCCCAGCTTCTCGGGTAGCTGTCTCCCACTCTTCGAAAATGCCGATGAGCTCACTCGCCGGGTTCGCCACGACTGTTCCTTTCCTATGTCAAAGCGCCGCCCTGCTGCGGGAACAGAGGACGGCGCGAGCCCCGGGCTGTGTCAGCAGCCCAGAACTCAGATCACCCAGAAGGGATGACCAATGAAGGATCTGACGATCTTCAACTACCAGAATACGCCAGTCCGCACGGTGCTGATTGACGGCGAACCGTGGTTTGTCCTCGCAGACCTCGCACGAGTGCTGGGCATCAAAGACGTCCAGCGCCTGAACTCCCGCCTCGACGATGGGGTGCGCCAGACGCACCCCATCCAAGACAGGCTTGGGCGGACGCAGAACGTGACCATCGTGTCCGAAGCGGGCATGTACGAAGTGGTGATCCGCTCCGACAAGCCCGAAGCCGCAGCCTTCCGCCGATGGATCACAAGCGAGGTTCTTCCAGAGATCCGAAAGACCGGATCCTATGGCGCCGCGCCGGCACTCACTGAGGACGAGATAGTCCACCGCGCGCTACAGATCACCGTGGCGAAGGTCCAGGAGCTGGAGACCGTGAACCGGGCACTCGCACCGAAGGCCCGGGCGTGGGACGACATTGTCTCCTCCGAAGGCTCCTGGTCGTACCGGGATGTGGCGCACACCCTGCACCAGCACAAGCGGATCGTCATCGGGGAGAAACGCCTCGTCCAGGCACTCGTCACCTGGGGCTACCTCTTCCGGGACCACAAGGGCCGCCCGCACGCCTACCAGAAGTACCTGGAGCAGGGCCTTTTCGTGGAGAAGATCCGCACATACCAGGACCAGATCACGGGGGAGCGGCGGGAGTCTTCCGCCCCGCAGGTGCGGATCACCGGCAAGGGCATCGACATGATCTACCGCCGCCTCGCAGGAGAACTGGAGGTGGCGTCATGAGCGCGCTTAGCAGCATCGCGGCGGAGGCGATGAGGGTCGCTGATGAGACACGCCATGTGTGCAGCACCTATGACGGTGATGGCTTCCGGTGGTCTGCGCAGTGGCTCAACGGGGAGCGCTCCTGGTCGCCCATCTCCGGCGATGACCTCGCCCGTCTGACGAGGGGACCGCGATGAACCAGACGCTGCCAGAGGAACTCCTGACGGCCCCGGAGGTCGCGAAACGGCTGAGGTGCGGCAAGAACAAGATCTACGAACTCAGGAAAGCCGGGAAACTCCGCGCCGTCCCATTCGGAGGCCGATACCTCTTCGATCCACGCGAGGTCGCAGAAGACCTGGAGCGGCTGCGGGGTGAAGAGGCATGAAGTGGCTGCCTTTCATCGCCGGCGGGCTGCTGGGGCTGGTGCTGTCTCTGCTGATCATCGCCGCTGTGCTGGGGACGGTCTGGGGTGGTGGCCGTGGCTAAGCGCGTGACTGACGTGGACGTGGAGCCGCCGAACCCGTTGGAGGACGACCCGGTGGCCGAACTCCGCCTGACGGTCGGCGGGGAGAAGATCCGGGTGCTGCTGGACGAGTCCACAGCGCGGGATCTCGTGAATCAGCTCGAAGACCGGGCCCTGGACGTGTGGGCGGACATCAATTTCGAGAGGCGGCTGGCATGGCAACGGTGATTCTCAGCCTGGCGGTGATCGCCAACGCGGTGTCGATCATCCTCGTGGTGCGGACCGCGACGCTGATGCGGCGCCGGGTGGAGGCGCTGGAGACCGCCATCGCGGAGGGGAAACACATATCTGGGACGCGGTTCGTGGGTTTGGACGGTGATCTTCGTGACTGCGACTGACCACGAGCCCGTCACCCATTACCCGTCTGGGGAGCCGGTGTGCTCGACCTGCCGGGAGGTGGACCCGGACTGGGGTGTGGAGGTGCCGGTGCTGTGGCCGTGCCCCGCGGAGGAGGCGGCATGAGCCGGTCGCAGAAGATCCTCGCGGTCTTGACGGTGGTCACTGGCTGGTGCGGGGCGCTCCTCATCTGGCGGGAGTCCTGGTCGTCTCCGGGGTTCACCTTCACCGTGTGGGCGGCTGGGGTCGTGCTGATCCTCACCGCCACCACCTTGGGGGCTCTGGTGCTCGACGAGCTCTTCACTGATTTCGATTCTGATTTGGAAGGAGACGGCGATGGCGTACACGCGGATCGCTAGCTCTGAGGACCGTGAGGCGTGGCTCGAAGCCCGCCGCGGCCTCGTGACAGCCACGGACGTGGCCAGGCTCGCCTCGGGTGGCCCGAAGACCTGGGCCGCGGTCGCGGCGGAGAAGAACGGCGCCCGGGGGTTTGGTGGGAACCGCTACACCCAGTGGGGGAGCGAGCGGGAGGCTGTGATCGCCCGGCAGCTCCACACGTACGGCCTCGACCCGAACACGTGGGTGTTGCAGAAGGACGGCACCCGCTACGCCGCGACCCCTGACCTGGTGGGGATGGGGATCATCGGCGAGATCAAGACCGCCGTGTGGAAGGGCGAGAAGTGGTCCCAGGCTCCGAAGGGCTACTACGACCAGATCCAGTGGGCGCTCATGGTCACCGACTCCGAGGAGGCGATCCTCGCGGTGGAGTACCACGAGGATTTCCGCCCGAAGTTCTTCGACGCCCACCTGATCAACATCGTCCGCGATGAGGAGCGCATCGGGCAGCTGGTGGAGACCGCGGACCGGTTCCTGCAGGAGGGTCCACCAACGGGAGTCGACCGGCTCCTCGGGGAGTACGCCGCCCTCGACGAGCGCGCCGCGGAGCTGGAGGCCCTGGCGTCGTCGGCTCGGGCGGAGGCGGACGAGGTCAAGGAGCTCCTGTTGAAGGAGGTCGACGCGCATCACAGCGGGGAGTACTCCTCTCCGGTGGCGCGGGTGAAAGTCAGCCATCCGAAGCCGGCGTCGCGGTTCGATCAGGCGGGCTTCAAGAAGGCGCACCCGGCCCTGGCCAAGGAGTTCACGAAGACCTCCGACAAGACCCCGGATCCGCGGGTGTCGGTGACGTTCGCGAAGGAGGAAGCGGCGTGAAGATCCAAGAGGCCATCACCAAGGTCATGGAGGAAGTCCGCGCAGTTGGGAAGACCGAGCGGAACCAGCAGCAGCACTTCAACTTCCGCGGCGTCGACGCGACTGTGAACGCTCTCGCCCCGGTGATGCGGAAGCACGGCGTGTCAGTGCGACCCTCACAGATCCTCTCCCGGGATTACGAGCACTTCACCTCGAAGAGCGGGTCCCAGGGTGTGGCGTGCCGGATGGTCGTGGAGTACACCCTCACTGGCCCCGAAGGGGACTCGCTCACGGGTGTGGTCGCGGCTGAGGCGAATGACTACGGCGACAAGGCCACGCCGAAGTGCATGAGTGTGGCGTTCCGGACGTTCTTGCTGCAGGCGTTCGCTCTGCCGACCCAGGACACCGACCCGGATGCGGAAGTCTACGACCGTGCCCAGTCTCAGGGGCAGCCTGTGCGGCAGCGGCAGCAGTGGCAGCCGCCGGAGGACTACCTCGGACTGGCCAGGGACGCGGCGACGCTGGATGAGGTCCGCGCTATCTGGCAGCAGGCCAGCGCGAATGGCGCGCCGGCGGCTTACCTCGACGAGATCAAGAACCTCTCCGCCGACAAGCCTCAGGGGGTGGCGGCGTGAACCCGCGATTCTCCGTGGTGGAGCGGGTGCTCCTGACTCGGGTGATGGGTAGGGACGTGGCCTTGCGGGTCCGCCGGCGAGTGGAGTGGCACGAGCTCGACGACGGTCGTTCCCCAGACGTGTCGGTGGGTGCGGCATGAGCCTCCCACCATCTCAGAGCGAAATCGTCATCCAGCTGCAGGACATCGGCAGGCGCCTGGACCAGCTTCAGAGTGACATCGCGGGCCTGGATAAGAAGGCGATCAACGCCCGCATCGCCTTCAAGCGGGCCTACACGAGGGCGTTCCTGGAGGCGTCCGGGGCGGTGGAACTGCGGAAACAGCTCGCCGCTGACGCGTCCTACGACCTGGAGTTGGCCGCTGAGCTGGCTGAGGCGGAGGTCCGCGCGGCTCGGGAGACCATCCGGGTGCTGCGGGATCGACTGGAGATCGGCCGCTCTCTGGGTGCCGCGGTGCGGTCGGAGTGGGCTGCGGGGGCGGTGGGCCAGTCGTGATCACTGCGAAGCAGCGCAAGACCGTGTACGAGCGTGACGGTGGCCGGTGTGTCCATTGCGGGGCGTGGGATGCCTTGACGATCCAACACCGCGCGAGCCGCGGAATGGGTGGATCTAAGGCCGCTGAGCGGTTCTCGAACTGGCTCACGCTGTGTCTCGTCTCGAATACGCGCTTGGAGGCGGACGCGGAGTTCGCCCGTCTCGGCCGGGACAGGGGCTGGAAGGTCTCCCGGAACGGAATCCTCACGCCGGCTGAGGTGCCGGTGATCGACTACCAGGGCCGGTCGTGGCTCCTGGATGACAACGGTGGCCGCTCCCTCGTGAGCGCCCAGATTGGAGCATAAAAGTGTCTTTGCCTGTACTCGATATCACAGGAAACCTCACGAACAACCCGGATCTGCGGTTCTCCCCGTCTGGGACGGCGATCGCGAATGTCCACATCGCCGCGAACGACTCGCGGCGGAATCAGTCTGGCGAGTGGGAAACCGTCAGGAGTCTGTTCTTGGGGGCGACGGCCTTCAACGAGAACGCCGAGACCCTTGGCAACGCGTCCAAGGGGCAGCGGGTCCGGCTGATTGGCCGGCTGCAGACCGAGGAATGGGAGGACAAGCAGACGGGGGAGAAGCGCTCCGCAATCAAACTCCTCGTGGATTTCGTGTCGGTGTACCCGCCCCGGCAGCAGGGCGGGGCCCCTCAGCAGCATGCAGGAGTCCAGCAGGGCGGGTGGGGAGACCCGAATGGCGCTGAACCCCCGTTCTGACGCGCTCTGCGCCCGCTTGCCGGCGTCCGTCGCGGATGAGCTGTTCTTCCCCGACCAGATGAACCCCCGCGCGGTAGAGCGAGCGAGAGCGCTGTGCGACGCGTGCCCGATCAAGGCGCTCTGCGCGACTCTCCCCGAGCCTGTCGAAGCGCGCACCGGGTACAGGTTCGGGATCTGGGGCGGCACCACACCCGGTGAGCGGGAACGCGGCGTCCCGGTGTGCGGGGAGTGTGGCACCCCTACGGATGGGCTGGTGTGCCTCGCACATGTGGGGGTGGCCGCGTGAGCACTTTGGAGCGGCTTTTCGCGCGCGTGCACTGGCTGGAGGGCGAGAACAAGCGCCTTGAAGCGCGGCTGCGGCGGGAGCGGGAGCGCCGTCGTGCTGCGGAGGCTCGGGCTGCGGTGAGAACGAAACCGGCGGCGCCAGCCGGCGGACCGGACCCAGAGGGGGCGGCGCGGCTGGAAGCGATCGTCCGAGACATCTATGGGAGCAGGAAATGACAGTACTTGTGACAGACCCGCCGAGGTCTGTGCCGCATCGGGCGGCGGTGAGGCTGCTGCGGACGGCCGCGGCGGCGGAGGCGGATTTCGCTCGGCTGGCTGAGGGCCGGGATGACGTGGAGAGCGTCCGGGTGCATCGGAGCCGGCGGCGTTTGTTCGGTATCGCGGTGGCGGTGTTGACGGGGGCTCCCCGGATCCGGGTGTGGCAGTCGCCGTTCTCCGGCTACTGGCATGTGGACCTGCCCGTGCGGGAGCCGGGTGGGGGTGTGGTGGTCAGGACGGTGGAGTATCCCACTGCTGAGGCGGCGTGGGCCGCTGTGGGAGACCTGCTAGACGCGGGGCGTGTCGGAATGGAGCCACCATGCTGAGACCGCTGTTAGCTTCGACGGAAGACCATGTGCGCTCGAACGAATCCGCTGGGATAGCTGCCGGAGTTCCCACCCATCCCATGGGTGCGCTCGACGCCTGCAGCCCAGGTGTGGTCGACGCTGTGGAGCAACCAACCGCAGCTTTCGATCGCATCCACCAGTGTGCCGTACTCATACTCGATGTACAGCTGGCCCTCTCCAACGACGCCACCCTTGGGCTTGGTCTCACCGGTTACGACGGTGCAGGTGAAGGTCCGTGCTCCGCGACTCGCGGCGGCACTGGCCTCGACGACGATCTCATGCCCCAGCCGTTCGGAAACGGATTCTCTTTTGGGGCGTCTCACAGCTGCCATGGCATCACTCTAGACGCGCAGCTTGGGGTGATGGCGTGAACGCGCCCAGGAGGATCCAGCGCCGCCTCGTGAAGGGCTGGCGCATGCCGGCCGACACGATCTACGTCGGCCGCGGCACCCGGTGGGGCAATCCCTGGCACGGGCGGGGCGGCACGACGTACGGGCCGGCGTGGTGGGAGTACCGCAGCCGGGCGATGAGTGAAGTCACCCGCGGGACCAGCGACAACGAAAAGGTGCACCTGTACCGAACGAACTCTGATCCCCATGCCAGCGCGGCACATGCGGTGGAGCTGTTCCGCACGTACTGCGACGTGATGGACCGCGACCACAAACACGAGTTCGCCGCGTGGGTTCACCCTCTGCGCGGCCGAGATCTGGCGTGCTGGTGCCGGCTCGACGCCCCGTGTCATGCGGATGTGCTGCTGGAGATCGCCAACCAGGAGGTGACCACGTGACCACACTCACCTACGAGGAGTTCCTGCGGGACAAGATCGCCGCGGCACCCCAGCAAGGGCACCCGGTCGCGCTCGCGGACACTCACCCGGCGTTGAAGCCTCACCAGGCGCAGATTGTGCGGTGGGCTGTCGCTGGTGGCCGGCGTGCGATCTTCGCGCGGTTCGGTCTGGGTAAGTCGGTGATGCAGCTCGAAGCTCTCCGGCTCACCCTGGCCCGGGCTGGGGGTTCTGGGCTGATCGTGTGCCCGCTGGGCGTGCGGATCGAGATCGCAGCTGACGCCCGGGACATCCTCGGCGTGGAGACAAGGTTCGTCCGGCGGGATGAGGAGATCGACCCCGCATGGTCGGGGATCTACGTCACCAACTACGAGTCCATCCGTGACGGGAAGCTCACGCCGGGGCGGTTCACGGCGGTGTCGCTGGACGAAGCGAGCGTGCTGCGCTCCTACGGCAGCAAGACGTTCCAATCGTTCATGGGCCTGTTCGATGCGGTGCCGTACCGGTTCGTCGCCACGGCCACGCCCTCCCCGAACCGCTACAAGGAACTGATCCACTATGCCGGATTCCTCGGTGTGATGGACACCGGCCAAGCGCTTGCCCAGCCACTGACCTCCAAAGTGCTCACCCCTAACGGGTGGGCCAGGATGGGTGATATCCGGGTCGGCGATGACGTCATTGGCCGCAACGGGAAGCCGACCAAGGTGTTAGGCGTCTACCCGCAGGGTGAGAAGTCCATCTACAAGGTGACGTTCTCCGACGGGAGCTCGACGCGCTGCACCGAGGATCACCTGTGGTTGACCCGCACGCAGTACCAGCGCAACGCAGCGAGGAAGTTCCAGCTCCGCAACCCGGAAAAGTCTGCCGATCACTACTGGACCGTCAAGGACACCCGCGAAGTGATGGCTACTCTGCGCTGCAAGTCCACCGGATCTAAAAATCACATGGTGCCCATGGTGGAGCCCGTGCAGTTTCCGGAGCGGGAGGTGCCAGTAGACCCCTATCTGTTGGGATTCCTGCTGGGAGACGGCAACTTCCGTCCCACTTCGATCAACTTCACGACGGCAGATGAATGGGTCGTGGAGCACTTGCGGGACATCGTGGCCCGTGACGGGCTCCAGGTGGTAAAGAACGAGCACGTCCGTCGCGACGGTCAACCGAACTACGACTACCGCATCTCAGCGGGGGCGTCTGGCAGGACGGGCCGCGGCCACCAGTCGAACGCGGTTCTCCGCGCCGCGCGAGACGTGGGCCTGCTGACTTGCCGCGCTTGGGAGAAGTTCATCCCTGACGTGTACTTGTACAACTCTCCGGAGATACGCCTGGCAATCCTCCAGGGGCTGATGGATGCAGACGGCACCGTGTCGACCGACGAGCGGAACCGCACGACGCGACTGTGCACCACATCGCGTCAGCTGGCCGAAGGCGTGCAGTTCATCGCGCAGTCGCTGGGCGGGACCGCACAGATAGTCGAGCGCAACGGGCGAACGCCTAGCGGCGCAGCCGGTCGCCTCCAGTATGTGGTGACCCTGCGACTACCGAACGGATGCGTACCGTTCCGTCTGCCCCGTAAGGCCAACTTGGTGGTGGAACGGCAGAAGTACCATCCTGTGCGCTACATCGTCGCTGTCGAGCCGGACGGCGCGGAACAGGCTCAGTGCATCGCCGTGGAAGATGACGAGCACCTCTATGTGACAGATGACTTCATAGTCACGCACAACACGCGGTTCTTCCAGCGGGACTCCACCAAGGCCAACAACCTCACCCTCTACCCGCACAAGGAACGCGAGTTCTGGCTGTGGCTCAACACGTGGGCGTGCTTCGTGCAGTCCCCGGCCGACCTCGGTCTGGACGCCACCGGCTACGACCTCCCCGCCCTGCACACGCGGTTTGAGGAGGTGGAGATCTCCATCGCGGACGACACTGTCGACCGTGACGGGCAGGGGCATATCTTCCGGTCCGCTGACCTGGGTCTGGCGGAGGCGGCGAGGGAGAAACGCCTGTCGATCGCGGCCCGGGTGGCGCGGGTGATGGAGCTCGTAGACGAGTGGGACGGTGAGCAGGTCCTGATCTGGTGCGACCTGAACGACGAGCAGGACGCCATCGAGAAGGCCCTTAAAGCGCGGGGTGTGTCGTTCTCGTCGGTGCGTGGCTCGCAGTCCCCTGACCGGCAGGAAGAACTCCTCCTGGAGTGGAAAGCCGGCCGGACGCGGGCGCTGGTGGGTAAGCCGGTGATGCTCGGGCAGGGCATGAACCTCCAGCAGGCCCGGACCGCGATCTTCACCGGCATCACTTACAAGTTCAACGACACGATCCAGGCGGTGCACCGGATTCACCGTTTCGGGCAGACGCGGGAGTGCCACGTGTACCTGATCCACGCAAACAGCGAGGCGGGTGTGGTGCAGGAGCTACGGCAGAAATGGCAGCGGCATGAGGAGTTGACGGACACGATGAGCGAGATCATCCGCGAGCACGGGTTGGACCCGGAGGCGATCGCGGCGGAGCTGACCCGGTCGATGGGGGTGGAGCGGATCGAGGCGTCTGGGGAGGGCTGGACGCTGGCGAACAACGACTGCGTCAAAGAGCTCGCCTTGATCGACGACGCCAGCGTCGGGCTGGTCGTCACGAGCATCCCCTTCGCCAACCACTACGAGTACACCCCCAGCTACAACGACTTCGGTCACACGGACGACAACCCGCATTTCTGGGCGCAGATGGACTACCTGACACCGGAGCTGCTGCGGGTACTTCAGCCGGGCCGGATCTACGCCTGCCACGTCAAAGACCGGATCAATTTCGGGGCGGTGACCGGCGCCGGCGTGCCGACCGTGTCGCCGTTTCATGTCGAGGCGATCCAGCACGCCAGGAAGCACGGCTTCGACTACATGGGCATGATCACCGTCATCACTGATGTGGTCCGGGAGAACAACCAGACTTACAGGCTCGGGTGGAGCGAGCAGTGCAAGGACGGCACGAAGGTGGGCGTCGGGAGCCCCGAATACGTGCTGCTGTTCCACAAGCCCCAGACGGACAGGTCGAAGGGGTACGCGGATGTCCCGGTGACGAAGGACAAAGCCGAGTATTCCCGCGCCCGCTGGCAGGTGGACGCGCACGCGTTCTGGAGGTCCTCAGGAGACCGCCCGTTGACGCCGGATGAGCTGGCGGCGATGGGCCCGGACGAGCTCGCGAAGGTCTTCACTGCGGAGACGCTGAAGGGCGTCTACGACTACGAGTCGCATGTGCGGATCGGGGAGATGCTGGACGGCCGTGGGGCGCTGCCGAGCACGTTCATGGCTTTGGCGCCGGGGTCGTGGCATCCGGATGTGTGGCATGACGTGAACCGCATGCTCACGTTGAACGGCGAGCAGGCGAAACGCAGTGTGCAGCTCCATTTATGTCCTTTGCAGTTCGACATCGTTGACCGCCTCATCACCCGCTACAGCAACGAAGGTGATCTGGTGCTGGACCCGTTCATGGGCCTGGGAACGGTGGGTGTGCGGGCGCTGCGGGCTGGCCGGCGTGCGCGGGGCGCCGAGCTGAATACCGGCTATTTCATGGACTCGGTGAAGTATCTGCAGGCCGAGGAGCGGAAGCGGGACATGCCGTCGCTGTTCGACCTGACCGGGGATGGGAGGGCAGCAGCATGAGCGAGCTGTTGACCTTCCTGGGTGAGGTGGAGCCGCCCTGTGTGTGCTTGATCCACCCGGAGGCCGAGCTCCCGCATGGCGGGCACTGCTGTTCATTCGTGCCGGATGCTCCTGGGGAGCCGCCGGCGCCGGTGTGTCATCCGGTGGAGTGGCGGGCGGAGCGCGCCCGGCTGACGAAGGAGGGGCGCCAATGAGGCTGTTCATACCTGCCCCGATGGGGTACACGAAGACCGGCCGGCAGAAAGCTCTCTGGCTGTCCTCGAATCAGCGGATCCACTGGGCGCAGCGGTCTCGCCTGGTGAAGCAATGGCGGATGCTCGCGCGGACATGTGCGCAGGCGCAGAAGCTTCCGAAGGGCCTCCAGCGGGTCCACATCACCGTGGAGGTCCACCGGTCCAGGAGAGGCCGGGCGGACGCGCACAACGTCCTCCTGACTGCGAAGAGCTGCATTGACGGGCTCGTGGACTACGGCCTGATCCCTGACGACAACGACGACCATCTTCTGGGGCCGGATATGCGGGCTGGAGAGCCCGGAAAGCCGGGCATGACATTCACGATCGAGGAGATTCCATGATCACGGTATACACGCTGCCGGGGTGTATCCAGTGCCGGCAGACCATCAAGTACCTCCGGGACGCGGGGGAGCCCCCGCGGGTGGTGGACCTGTCGGAGTCACCCATGGACATGGAGGCGGTGCGGGCTATGGGGTATTCGCAGGCACCGGTTGTGGTGACGGGTGATGACCATTGGTCGGGGTTCCGGCCGGACAAGCTGATGCTGTACGTGAACCGACCACGGAGCGCGTAATGGCACGTGACCACGCTCGAATCAACATCGGGATCTGGGGGTCCGCTGGCTTCCGCCGGCTATCCCCACGCGCCCAGCACCTCTACTTCGTCCTGGTCACCTCACCCAGCCTCTCCTACTGCGGTGTCGCCGACTGGCGCCCCAAGCGGCTCGCTGCGCTGTCGGAGGAGTGGACTTTGGGACAGGTCGAAGCGGCTGCCGCGGAGCTGCAGGAGCAGCGCGTGGTGTTCTTCGATGACGACACGGAAGAGGCGTTCGTGCGGAAGTGGATGAAGCACGATGGCCTGATCGGGCAGGAGCGGATGGCCGTGTCCGTGGCGAGCGCGTACGCGGCCACGTCATCGATCCGGCTCCGGGGTCTGATCGTCCACGAGCTGAGGTCTCTGAGAGAGGCTCAGCCGCAGCTCCGGGGTTGGGGCAAATCGAAGTTGCTGGAGGTCTTAGATGAGCCCTCCATTGACCCTCACGAGGAGCCCGGGCAGGGCCAAGCCGAACTTCAGTTAGGGGCAAATCAAAGTTCGGATGAAGTTGAGTTAGGCCCGAATCAAACTTCGCCTACTCCTGCTCCTGCTCCTGCTACTAACTCCAGCTCCTTGCTCCGCGCCGAGAACGGCGCCGGATCGTACCCGGAGGCGTTCGAGGAGTTCTGGCAGGCGTACCCGAAGAAGGCCGACAAGCGCGCAGCCCTCCGAGCGTGGGAGCGAGCACTCAAACGGGCCGACCGGGAACAGATCCTCGCCGGCGCCGTCAGGTACGCGGCTGATCCGAACCGCGAGGACGAGTTCACGAAGAACGCCGCTACGTGGCTCAACGCTGACGCCTGGCTTAACCCGCCAGAGCCGCCCCGCGGCGGGCGACCACCCAGCCGGGCTGAGTCCCGGATCCAAGGCAATCTCGCCGCCGTGGAGGCGGTACGACGCATGACCGAAGGAGACACCCATGACACCCGACGAGACGGGGAAGCTCCTGGCCTTCATTGGGGAGCTGGACGGCCGGCGCCTCACCCCGGAGACAATCATCGCCTGGCACCAGGTTTTGGCTGACATCGACGTGGATGACGCTTTCGAGGCGGTGAAGAAACACCACCGCGAGTCGACTGACTGGGTGAAGCCGGGGCACGTGGTGTACCTGGCACGGGGCGTCCGGGATGCCCGGTTGCAGCGGGAAGCCAGGGAGAAGGGTCTTCGGGAGTTGGAGGCTCGCCGGCGCCGGCGCACGGGGATGCCGGAGGAAGTCCGCCGCCGGATTCGGGATCTGTTTAAGCGTCCTGGGGAGGTGTGATCGGTGGTTCTAGAGAAACCTGGGCGGGCCGGGTTCGATGGGGGTGTGAGTGTTGACGACATCCTGGCGTCCGGCCGATACGTGGATCGGCGGGGGCGGGTGTGGGAATACTGCGAAGTCACAGATACCTGGTCCGAGATCCGAATCGACGCAGTGTTTGGTCCCGAGATCGACGGCCCCACGATAGGCATGTCCGCCATGCACACCCTGATCACCCGTGACCTGCACCGCACCGAGTGCCCTGGGTTGCGGAAGTGCGGTGACCATCCGGTCCCGCATGTCATCGCCTTGGGCTGGGCATTCGCGGCCTATACGGGTAGCCCGTGGGAGCTTATCGACAATCACGACACCCTCCCCGAGGCCCTGGATGCCGCTGTGCTGATGGCGAAGGAGGGGCGATGAACCCGACCGTTGACGACATCCTGGCGTCTGGCCGGTACCGAGATCGGCAGGGGCGGGTGTGGGCGGCCGTGGGCTACTTCCGGCATCACGTGACGTACTGGATGTGCGTCGGCGATATCCGCCTGCGACTCACCCCCGACCAGATGCGCCTGGTGATCGAGCGTGACCGGCACCGCGCCGAGTGCGTTGGGTTGCGGGGGTGTCCCCGCCATCCGGTGCCACTCGTGGTCGTAGCTGCGGGCGCAAGCTGGGCGCACCCATCAATCCCGAAGGGAAGGACAAGCGCCTACATCCGGTGCGCCACCCTCCCCGAAGCGATGGATGCCGCTGTGCAGATGGCGAAGGAGGGGCGATGAGCGACCTGATCGAGTTCCTGCTGGCGCTCGTGTACGCCCCTGGCGTGGTTGGCTGCGCGGGGCTCGCTGCGGCCTTGTGGGCAGACGGCGAGGGGACTCCTCGGACCCGAGCCCGCCTGGCGCTGGCCGCTCCCGTGTGGCCGGTGGTCGTCGCGTGGCTGGCTATCAGGCATGTGCCGCGGTTCATCGGGCGGCTGTTTGTGACGGCCTTCGGGTCGGAGAGGGACGAGTGATGCCTGAGCTGCTGAGTGAGTCATCCCCGGTCGCGCGGAAGCTCCACCGGTGCGGCACCTGCACCGGAGTGATCGAGGCAGGTCAAAGGTACGTGCGGGCGTCACTGGTCCACGACGGACGAGTCTACGACTGGGTGACCTGCCAGGCCTGCGATGACGATGCGGTGACGAATCGAGTATGCCTGTGGGCGCACTCGTGGGATGAGGGTGCGACGCCGGAGATGGCACACGAGTGGGCGACCGAGGCCGTGATCCACGGCAGCCAGATTGACCAGCGGGTGGCGAAGGACTTCTTGGAGAGGTGGGGCACGTACCCACGGATCACGGTGACGGCTGGGTGATTACCCATCACAGCCTGGACGGGCGAGAGCTAAGAGAGCGAGAGACCAATGACGAGTAATGCGGCCCTGATCATCGCCAAGTGGCGGCGCGAGAATCCTGATGTCCGAATCACGGCGCAGATCTTGCGGGACATCATCGGGACGGACCTGCGGGGAGCGAACCTGCGGGGAGCGGACCTGCGGTACACGGACCTGCGGTACACGGACCTGCGTGAAGCGGACCTGCGGTACACGGACCTGCGTGAAGCGGACCTGCGTGAAGCGGACCTGCGGGGAGCGAACCTGCGGTGCACGGACCTGCGTGAAGCGGACCTGCGGTACACGGACCTGCGTGAAGCGGACCTGCGTGAAGCGGACCTGCGGGGAGCGAACCTGCGGTGCACGGACCTGCGGGGAGCGGACCTGCGGTACACGGACCTGCGGTACACGGACCTGCGGGGAGCGAACCTGCGGCACACAGACCTGCGTGAAGCGGACCTGCGGGGAGCGAACCTGCGGTACACGGACCTGCGGGGAGCGAACCTGCGTGAAGCGAACCTGTGGGGGGGCTTCCGGCTTGAGGGTCTGCCGTCTGGCCAAGTGACGATGGTCCCGACGCCGGACGGGTGGCACCTGGAGGTGGGATGTCTGCCGTGCAGCGTGGACCGCCTGGAGGAGATCGCCTCCGGTGACGAGGGGTGGCCCGAGGCTACGGGGGAGGAGCGTGAGGCGCGGCGTCCGCTGCTGCTGGCTCTGGTGCCGGTGCTGCGGGCTCATCAGGTGTATCACCACGACAAGCTGGTCGCGGTGCAGGAGAAGTGGGGAGAGGGCAATGACTAATGCAGATTTGATCGCCGGGTGGCGTAAAGATCACCCTGGCGAGCGGCTGACTGAGGCGACGCTCCGGGCGCTTATCGGGACGGACCTGCAGGGCGCGGACCTGCGCTCCGCGAACCTGCGGGTCGCGAACCTGCGGTACGCGGACCTGCGCTCCGCGAACCTGCAGGGCGCGGACCTGCGCTCCGCGAACCTGTGGGGCGCGAACCTGCGGTACGCGGACCTGCGGGTCGCGAACCTGTGGAGCACGGACTTGTGGGGATATTTCCCCATCCAGACACCCTCCGGCCCGGGGTATTGCGCCCCGACGCCTGACGGCCTACGCCTCACTATTGGCTGCTGGGATGAACGGTCGCTGGACGATCTGCGGGCGCTGCTGGCTGATGAGGCTGAGTGGCCGAATGCTGTGGGCGAGGAGCGTGAGCGTCGTCGGCCTTTCCTGGCTGCGGTGCTGGCTCAGGCGGAGGCGACCGAGGCGTATTACGCGGATTATCTGGCTGAGCTGAGGGAGAAGTGGGGAGAGACCAATGACTAACAAGACCAAGTACACCGCCGAGGACTTCGCGCGGGCCGAGTTCGCACGGCACCCGGACGGGCGGATTGCCGCCAGGGTAGACCCTGACGACCCCGACCAGTGGCGGGTCACATCCCCCGGCGGCATCACGTGGCGCTCAGACCAGGACATGGCAGACGGTCACTGGACTCCGGTCCGCGACCCCGCCCCGATCACCCTGGAGGCGCTGGAAGCGGCCTGGGAGCAGGCGGAGAAGAGCGGCGACTTTCCTCGTCGCGGCGATCTCGTCATCAAGAGGCGCGGGTGGGGCGATCACGTCGAGTTTCGGGTGGCCTACCAGCAGCACAAGCTGTTCGGAGTGGACTGGGGGAAGGTCCGCATCCTCCAGCGTGCCCCGCGCCGCCCGGAGGGAGCCGAGGAGCTGGCTGATGTCATGCGGGAGCTCGCCGGTTACGCGCTGAGTCAGAGGGCCGTGGACGAGTACGCCGACCGGCTGGCCGAGCGCGGCGTGAGGGTGGTGACGGACAGGTGAGTAAGGGACTCACACCAGTACAGGTGCTACGCGACAAGCTGGCCTGGTGGCAGGACTGCCTCGCGGACAGGGCGGAGCGGCTGACCGTGAAAGAGGTCGAGCTGGAGGGCGCGCGCGAGTCGCGCGACGAGGCACTGCGGCAGGTGCAGGCATACCGAGAGGCAATCGAGAAGCTGGAGAAGGACGATGAGTGACGACGTGTTCACGCGGGCTGAGGTCGCCTTAATTGTGGAGGAAGCGATACGCCTCGTCGGCGGAGCCTGGGATGACGGAAATGGTGCCGGATTGGACGGGTGGGTCGGTCCATATCGCGGGGCTGGCGAGATTGACCAGGAGGCTCAGCACGCGCGCACGCGGTGCGTGCACCGGGCTGACCGTCACCTGACGGAGCTGATGCAGCGATGACTAGCTGGGACGAGCGGGCCGAGGGGGAGGCCGGGCGGCGAATCTTAGGTGGCTCCGATTTTGCGGCTGATATGCGCGCGGGCCTGGTGGAAATGGCCCGCTGGCAGCGTGAGGCGCTGCTGTCCGATAGGGCCGTGGAGCGGGCGGCGGGTGCCATCGACGCCCTGCTACCAGGCGAGTCGGCGGAGCTAGAGGCGGAAGGGAAGATGCGCGAGGCCCGCCTGAATGAGGCCCGCGCTGCCCTCCGCGCGGTGATTGGAGACGACGATGAGTGACGCGACCGACTATCTGGATCAGGTGCAGGCCCGGGCGGACGCGGCGACCAGGCATTGTCCCGACGCTCCCTACCTGCTCGACGTGGAGTACGTGTGCGACATGTGCTCGGGTGGCGAGGATGAGGACGAGGTGGAGTGGCCGTGCGCGTTCTGGCGCGAAACCCGTGAGGACGTGCCCCGCCTCGTCGCGGCCCTGCGGGCTGTGCTGGAGGCGCACTCATCCATCGGCGGGCGCGGTGTGGAGTGCGATGTCTGCGCCGACGAGCGCGGCCCCAAGCCGTACCCATGCCCGACCGTGTGGGCCATTACCGAGGCGCTGGAGGGGGACTGAGATGGCGTCGACTCCGAAGCCGCAGCGGCGGCGGATCAAGAAGACCCGCGTCCAGCTGATCCGGGCAGGGATGCCCCGAGAGACAGCACACGTCATGGCGGTGCAGCGCAACGGGGTCGTGGAGCGGCGCCGGCAGGCGCGGCGGTCGGTCCAGGCCATGTGGGGGATAGCCCGTGCTGCTGTGGCTGCTGGTGAATCTATGGCTGCGGCGTTCGCCCCTGGCTTGGTGAAGGCGCGGGAGGCGGCTCGACGGGATTACGGGCTGGTGCGGTGACGGACCTGAGAGAGCTCGATGAGCACTCGTGTCGCATGGGGCTACCATATGGACATGGAGGACACCTCTGACTATCAGGCGTCAATTCGGTCGTGGGCCCGTGAGTTCAGCGGAAACCCCCACTGCGACGAGGGGGCAGATCTCCACAAGGACTCGCTTCGATACCCGCACTTTGAGGGCGGCGCGAACTTCAATCTGGCAAAAATCGTGGTGCGAGCCATGTCAGCAGGTGTGCACTCGCTGAATGGTCTGCTTGACCTAGAGGCAGGTACGGAACCTGGTGGTGTGAACGCGGTAGCAATCGCGGCGTTGTCGCGCACAGCGATAATAGCTGGGGCTACGGTCACATGGCTGCTCGAGTCCGATGACGCTGATGTTCGGTTCCAGCGCGGCCTTGAGATGGCATGCGAAAACCTTCGCCAGATGAAATCACTTGCCCACAAAGACGGAGTGTATGCCAAGACGATCTCACCCGAACTACCGGAGATAGCCAAGCTTTACCGCGACCTAGCGAAAGCCGAACTCGCGTTCATTGAGGACTTTGCGCACAAGAACGGCCTCTCACTCGCCGGCAAAGTCGAGAACACCGAGACGATCTTCAAGTCATCGGGCCGACTGAACGGGGTCAACGGCGACCCTGACGACTACCGCAAAAAAATACAAGACCATTGGCGAACCGGGTCCGCATACGCGCATGCATTGGCGTGGCAATACGAACCGCAGCTGACGCCGCCACCAGGTGAATTCCGCGAAGAGATGATTGCGACCGCATTCCTCCTTGTCGCCGACGCCAAGGAGCTGTTCGACAAGCGCCGCATGGTATCCCCCGGCAGGTGAAAACCGGGCTTACCCGGCTTCGCAGCATCGTCAGGTTCTCAGAGCTGGCGCAGTGAGTGCGGGGTAGGCGACTGGTGTGACGATCACCTACCAGCGGGCCTTCAACCGGTGGTTCTAGAAATCCCCGCCCGGTGTGTTCCACGCTTGGAGCATGACCGAACCTCTCGCAACCCCTCCCGGGGATGGGAACCCCTCACAACCCCGCTGTTCCGCGGTTTCGAAGCGCACCGGGCAGCCGTGTGGCGCGTACGCGATGAAGGGCTCCAAGACATGCCGGATGCACGGGTCCGCGAACAAACGGTCCCGCCAGGCGGCAGAGCGGAACCTCGCCCGGGAGAAAGCCATGAAGGTCCTCGCGAACCTGGGGGAGCCCGAACCGGTGGATCCGGCGGAGGCGCTGCTGCAGCTGGTCGCGTGGAAACGGGCCGAGATCCTGGTCCTGCGGGAGAGGGTCGCGGAGATCGAGCAGGACGACCTCGTGTTCGGCACGGTGAAGGAGAAGACCGGCGAGGGCGCGCTGGGGCCGACATCGGAGACGGTGGAGCAGGCTGGCCAGCACACGTGGTATCGGCTGCTGCATGCCGCTGAGGATCAGCTGGCCCGGTATGCGAAGGCCGCTCTGGATGCGGGTATCGCGGAGCGTCAGGTGCGGATCGCGGAGCAGCAGGGGAGCCTCATCGCTACCGCGTTGAAGGGCATCCTCGATCAGTTGTTGGCGCGTGTCCTCACGGTGGTGCCTGACGCTGTGCAGGGTGAGGTGTCGTCTGTGTGGGTGGAGAGTGTCGGAGAGATTGTGCCTCGTGAACTTCGGGCGTTGGGGAGGGCAGCATGACGCGTTACGCGCAGAACACCCAAGTCTCCAGCGAGGACGTTCAGCGGTTCACCCGGGCGCTCCCCGACCCTACCGGCGGGGTCCGGTTCGGGCAGCACTGGACCGCTCTCGTCCGAGACCGGAGCGTCCTACGGTGATGGGCACCGAAGCCGCCCTATGGGAAGCCGGCGAGGAAGCCCGCCAGCGTCTCTACCGGGCCTGCCTGGACGCGACAACCCGCCGCCACGCCGGCACCATCAGAGAGCCCCGCATCCCCGCTTTCACGGAAGCAACATTCGAAGCCGCGATGCACTACGCCACCCGTGACGCCCTCGCCCGCGGGGTCCCCTTGCACGTTACTGTGAACGCCTACGCCGAAAGGCTCGAACAATGAACCAGCTCACCGACCGCCTGTACTCGTGGGCGTCCATCGTCGACGACCAGACTCTCGACCAGGCGCGGACGTCCAGCAGCATGCCGTTCATCTACCCGCACATTGCTCTCATGCCGGACGCGCACCTTGGGAAGGGCGCGACGGTCGGGAGTGTGATCCCCACGGATCGGGCTCTGATCCCGGCGGCTGTGGGCGTGGACATTGGGTGCGGGATGATCGCGGTCCGCACGCAGTGGACTGAAGACCAGGTCCGCTCGGGGGTCGATCTGAAGGAGCTACGCCGGCAGATCGAGGAAGCCGTTCCCCTCTCAGCAGGCAAGTACAACAGACGACTAACGTCGTCCGCCGCGGTGCGGGCCGGCGCCCTGGATCACGCGTGGGGCGAGACGGTCGCGCCGTTCGGGGCGAAGTCCCCCGGTGATTACGCCGCGAACTGGGAGCTGCAGCTCGGCAGTCTCGGCTCCGGGAACCACTTCATCGAGATCACCGTCGACGAAGAGTCTAGGGTGTGGGCGTTCCTCCACTCCGGCTCCCGAGGAGTCGGCAACAAGATCGCTCAGCATCACATCAAGGTCGCGCAGGACTACTGCCGGAAACACTGGATCGACCTCCCGCACCCGGATCTCGCGTACCTGGTCGAAGGCACGGGCGAGTTCGACCACTACGTTGCTGAACTGAGGTGGGCGCAGGAGTTCGCGCGCCTGAACCGCGAGGAGATGATGGACCGCACCCTCGCGGCGCTGTCCAGCCTCATGGGCGTGCCGGCGGACCGGTTCGAGGAGGTCAACTGCCACCACAACTACACGCAGAAGGAACGGCATTTCGGGCGGAACGTGTGGGTGAGCAGGAAGGGCGCGATCTCCGCCCGCCAGGGCGAGCTTGGCCTGATCCCCGGTTCGATGGGCACCGCCTCGTACGTGGTTGAGGGTCTGGGCAACCCGGCCTCGCTTACCAGCGCACCGCACGGCGCCGGACGGAACTACTCGCGGTCGAAAGCCCGCAAGACGTTCACGATCCAGCAGCTACGCGAAGCGATGGCCGGCATCGAATACCGCGACACCGACGCCTTCATCGATGAGATCCCTCAGGCGTACAAGGACATCGGCCAGGTCATGGAGGACGCCCGGGACCTGGTGACCGTGAAGCATCAGTTCCGGCAGATCGTCAACGTGAAAGGCGACTGATGAACCTCGACCACGCTCTCCACCAGCTCACTGAGACCCACTACGTGCAACACCACGTCCAGGGCGAGGGGATGCGATCCCGTGCCGAAGCGCCACTGCTGCAACTCCTTCAGGACGCCAGGCAGGCTGGTGGGGAGCAGGCCCGCGGCACCTCCCGCAGAAGCGAGAAGGCTCCCGTCGCGCTCGACGCGCTGGACTTGTGGATGGAGATCGCGGAGACCGTCGCGACGCAGTACTACCTCCTCACTGGCCGTGACGACACCCGCCGGCCCGTGATCGGGAAGCTGCGTATCTGGGTGGGGTCGATGACGAAGCCCCGCCAGCAGGCGAACGCGGAGGAGCTCCTGGCGGGGTGGGTGCAGCGGATCCGTGCACTGCTGGACCCGCCGCGGACGATTCAGCTGTGGGAGCGACCATGCCCGGAGTGCCACGCCCGGGAGGTGACGATCAGCGACCGGCGTACGGCTGCGCTGCACATTCTGACGGACCGGATGACGCAGAAGTCGTGGGCGGAGTGCCAGGTGTGTCATGAGACGTGGCCTGGTGGGGAGGCGCTGGTGGAGTTGGCGGAGACGTTGGGGCGGCGCGCGCCGTCTGGTACTCGTCTGGACCTGCCGGCGTGATGTACAATCGAGGCGTTCGAGTTTAGCGCGCCCAAAAATCAGAAGCCCCGCCCGGTAGTCACTGGGACGGGGCTTTTCCCATGCCCGCATAGTCTCCCCGGTCTCGGTCACACGCGGACGTCACCGGCCCGGGGACCCCAGGAGGGGACCCCCGAACCCCGATCGGGGGTCCCCCTCACTCTCTGGAAGGCCCCGCCCATGTCTCGTGTCTACGTTGGGTTCTGCCACCGGTGTGGGTTTCGTGTCACCGCGACCACTGCTGATCGGGTGCCGCATGTCTGCCCGCACACGGAGGCCCGCCGGCTGCTGCCGGTGGTTCCTGTCGCACCAACCCCGGAAGCCGCTACCTAGGGCGCACACCATGGTACGTGGAGCCGACTGGTCCAAGAAGAGCAACAAGTGGCGGGCCCGGCTCAAGCACAACTACCGGGAATACGTGGCCGGCTACTTCGACACGGTCGCAGAGCCAGAGCAGGCCATCATCGATCTGCGGAACAAGCTCTTCACCCACAACGACGAAGACCGGCAGGAGGCCCCCAGGAAGGCGGCGTGATGTCACTGGACTGGGCAGAGGCCGCCGCCAGGCACTTCGAGCCACCGAAACCACAGTGGGACACTCCCGGCGACATGGCTGTCGCACTCGACCACCGCACGAACCAGACCGGCCTCATGCGGTTGTTCGATGAGGCCCTGGTGTGGGCGTTCAACACCCCCGACGCCCGGTTGATGATCTCCTGCCCGCCACAGTCCGGCAAGTCACAGCGGGTGTCTCGCCGATTTCCGCTCTGGGTCCTCACGCAGAGGCCAGACACCCGCGTCACAATCGCCTCCTATGAGACTGGTGTCGCCCGCAGGTGGGGCCGCGCCGTCCGTGATGACATCCGCATGCATCAGGACGTCCTCGACATCAACATCCGGCAAGACGTGTCCGCCCAGTCCGAATGGACTCTAGAGGGCCACGAGGGCGGTGTGTTCACCGCGGGAATCGGGTCCGCCCTCACAGGCCGACCGTCCGAGCTGATGATCATCGACGACCCCCATAAGAACCGTGACGAGGCGGATTCCCCGATCTACCAGGAACGAGCGTGGGAATGGTGGTCCTCGACCGCCCTGACGCGTCTCGCGCCCGGCGCCCCTGTGGTGATCACCGCGACACGCTGGTCGTCCGCAGACCTGCTTGGGAAGATCCTCGCGAACGACCCGGCCGGGAAATGGCGCGTCATCAACGTTCCCGCCCAGGCGGACCACCGGCCCGAACTCGGGGAGACAGACCCGCTCGGCCGTGAGCCGGGGGAGTGGCTGACCACGACCCGAGGCATGACGCCGGAGCAGTGGGAAGAACGCAAACGCGAGACCAGCCCGCGGGACTGGGCTGCCCTGTACCAGGGACGCCCGTCACCGGAAGAGGGCGGCGTGTTCCCGGCTGAGTGGGCCCGGTACTCGCAACCGATGTGGATCGAACACGACAACGGCGTCCGCACGGTCCCTGGCTTGCACCGTCTCGACACCGAGCTCGCCCAGTCGTGGGATCTGACGTTCTCCGACACCAAGGGCTCGGATTACGTCGTCGGGCAGGTGTGGCTTCGGGTCGGCGTGAAGGTGTACCTGCTCGATCAGGTGCGGGCGCGGATGAACTTCACCGCGACGTGCGAGGCGATGAAAGCCATGCGGGC
This sequence comes from Sediminivirga luteola, assembly GCF_014639315.1. Lineage (GTDB taxonomy): Bacteria > Actinomycetota > Actinomycetes > Actinomycetales > Brevibacteriaceae > Sediminivirga > Sediminivirga luteola. Next base: position 186,770 of record NZ_BMFY01000004.1, on the reverse strand, counting down.
TCGCTGGCCGGAAGCGGTGCAGACGTTCGTGGAGAACCGCGCGAACGGCCCCGCGGTGATGAACGCTCTCGCGCAGCAGATCAACGGTCTGATCCCGGTTGAGCCGGAGGGTTCGAAGATGGCACGCGCGTCGGCCGTGTCACCGTTCGCGTTCTCCGGGGACATTGTCCTTCCCACGTCGGATCTCCTTCCGAGCGTAGGGGAGTTCCTGGAAGAGGCGAAGGGCTTCGGTGCTGGTGGCGCGCATGACGACATGATCGACGCGATGAGCCAGTGCGTGAACCTCCTCCTGTTGAACCCGTTGACGGAAGACGCGTCCGGGCAGGCCGAAGAGTTCGATGAGATCGACGAGCTGGGCTGGAGCATATTCCCGCACTAGCACTGTGTGAAAGGCCCCCGCGACGGCTGCAACCGTCCGGGGGCGTGGCAACCACTAACGAGGAGTGGCTACGATGCCTGATTCTACCTGCACGATTGACGGCTGCGACAGACGCGTTACCGCTCGCGGATGGTGCACGAGCCACTACAAACGCTGGTATCGGCACGGAGACCCGGAAGCCGGAGCGAGTGCCCTGTACGAGACTCCTGAAGAGGCGTTCTCCCACCGGACCGAGATGCTCGACGGCCACCTGATTTGGACAGGGGCTAGGAACGAGCACGGTTACGGCGTCATTTGGGACGGCAACCGCACACGCCTTGTCCATCGGTGGAACTGGGAACGTGAGCGCGGCCCTATCCCAGACGAGCTCGATCTGGATCACAGATGCGGTGTCCCCGCATGCTGCAACCCAGAGCATCTACGGGTTGTTTCGGCCAAGCAGAACGCCGAAAACAGGGTCCGGCTACCGTCCAACAACACCTCGGGGTACCGCGGCGTCTACTGGTCCGCCAGCCGCGGCAAATGGTTCGCGAAAGCAAAGCACCACGGCCACCAGTACCACGGCGGGTATTTCGACTCTCCTGAAGCCGCGAACGAAGCCGCTATAGCACTCCGAAACCGCCTGTTCACTCACAACGACCGTGATCGTGCCGCATAAGCCTGATGGGAGGTGGTGTCTGAATGTCTGAGGCTACCTCTGAATCGCGCTTGGAAGACGCACTAAATCGGATTGAACTGCTGACCGAGAGCTTGGCTGACATGGAGCTGGCCCTCGAAGACAGGGGTTGGAATCTTGTAGGGGAGTCCTCCAAGGAATTCTCCCGTGACGGGCTGCAGCGCGCCGCCGAGCTGTGCCGCGTGATGGCGATTGCAAGTCCGCTGATTAAGCGTGGCAACGCTGTCCGTGCGGCGTACGTGTGGGGCAAGGGGATCGGTGTCACGGCGCGTGCTGACGGCACGGACGGCACCGAAGACGTCAACTCCCTCATCCAGGAGTTCCTGGATGACGACGCCACGAGGGCGTGCTTCTCCGGCGCGCAGGCGCAGATCGCGAACGAGAACCTTCTCGCCACCGACGGCAACCTGTTCTGCGCATTCGTCACCCGCCCCCTGACGGGGAAGGTCACCCCGCGGCTGATCGATTTCGATGAGATCACCGACGTCATCCGTGACCCGGAGGACCGCGCCACCGTCTGGTACTACCGCCGCGACTGGAACGTCACGACCCTCGACGTGGCGACTGGCCGCGAGGAGACAGTGACGCGTGCCGCGTACTACCCGGACCTGCGATACCGTCCCCGCTCCCGTCCCCGCCATATCGGTGGGGTGGAGGTGCGATGGGACATGCCGATCTACCACGTGAAGGTCAATGGGGGCCGGCACTGGAAGTTCGGCATCGGGGATGACTACGCGGCACTGCCGTGGGCCAGGAGCTACAAGGAGTTCCTGGAGTCGTGGGCCGCGTTGACGAAGGCGCTGTCGCGGATCGCGTGGCAGGCGTCGTCGAAGAACAAAGCCCAGGCGAAACGGCAGAAACTCGCCCTGGAATCCCGTCCGCACGACCCCGCGAACCCCACCGGCGCCGGCGCCACTGTTGTCGCGACTGAAGACCAGAAGATCGAAGCGGTCTCGAAGTCCGGCGCGACGATCGACGCTGAGTCGGGCCGTCCGCTGCTGGCGATGGTCGCGGCGGCTCTCGGTCTTCCTGTCACGACCCTCTCAGCAGACCCAGGGCAGACTGGTGCCCGCGCGGTCGCTGAGACCCTCAACACCCCCACCAAGCTGGAGTTCGGTGCCCGCCGTGAGGTGTGGACGGATTTTTACCGCGCGGCACTCGGGTACGTCATCGATCAGGCTGTCATCGCACCCCAAGGCCCCCTGAACGGCACGGTTTCGCGTGACGGGGACCGGATCATCGTGGAGCTTGCGGGCGGCACGGACCGGACGCTGGACATCACGTGGCCGGAGATCGACGAGGACGACCCGAAGGAAATCATCGACGCGATCGCCACCGCCGGCAGTCTGGAGATCGTCCCGCCGCTGGTGCTGCTGCGCCTCGTCCTCCGCGCGTTGAAGGTGCGGGATGTGGATGAGATCCTCGCGCAGGTCACCGACCCGGAGACGGGTGAGTTCATCCCACCGGAGATGAACGCCGGGCAGGCTCTCGCTGACGACTTCCGTCGTGGCCGGGCTGCCGGCGCTAGGGATGACTATCAGGATCCTGACGATGTCGAGGACCCGGATGGCGATCAATAGCGCTACTCTCGCGGCTGTGGCGTGGATGCGGCAGCAGATCCGGTCCTTAACGGATGCTGAGGTTGGGCGGCTCACCGCCGCGTGGGTGGAAGCCTGGGACGAACTCGCCCCGGAGTTCTCCGCCGCGCTGACGGACCTTCTGTCCACGGCGGAGGGGACACGGGTGCCGGCGTCGATGGTCGCGAGGTCACGGCGCGTGCAGGACGCCCTCACGCACGCGGAAGCGGTCCTGGTGGAGCTTTCCCGGCATACTGACTCGATTCTGGTGGATGATCTTGCCAGGGTGATCCTGGAGGCCGCTGAAGGGCACGTGCAGGTCCTCCAATCCCAGCTCCCCACTGGGGACATTCGGGCGGTGGATTTCACCCGGACGGACCCGCAGGCGATGGCTGCGATCGTTGATCGCTCCACACAGCAGATCACCTCACGGACTCTCCCCATTCCTGCCGAGCAGGCGCAGGTGATGCGGCAGTCAATCATTCGGGGGATCTTCCTGGGGGAGCACCCTGACGCTGTCGCTCGGCTGATCCTCCGTCGGACGGAGTGGGGATTCAACGGCGGCCTGACGAGGGCGGCGAGGATCGCGCGGACGGAGATGCTCGACGCGCACCGCGAAGCCGCCAGACGCAACGCCCTCGCCAACCGGGACATCCTCACCGGATGGGTGTGGCAGGCCACCCTCGACACGGACACGTGCATCTCGTGCCTCGCCAACCACGGCCGTGAATACCCGGTGGAGGAGTTCGGGCCGATCGACCACCCGAATGGCCGCTGCGCCCGGGTCGACAAGGTCAAGTCCATGTCCGATCTGCTCGGCCTGGACCTGGATGAACCTGACGACGCGATCCCTGACGCGCAGGCGTGGTTCGACGCTCTCCCGAGAGCGGACCAGCTGGCGATTATGGGCTCCCCGAAACGCCTCGACCTCTACCTGAACGGTGACGTCGCCTGGCAAGACCTGACGGTCCGGAAAACGAACCCGGACTGGCGGGACTCCATGATCCCCACACCCGTGCCGCAGCTGACCTAGTCCAGGTCGGGGCCTGTCCGGTGCGGCTCGACGATCTTCAGCATGCCGCACTCCAGGCACTCAACGGTCAGCTGCGACGGGGACGTGTCGAGGTTGATCATCCGCACTTTCCACGCGTGCTTATCGCAGTGCCCGTACTCCCTCACATCTTCGACCCTATGCCGACCATCGCGTGACCGCTAGGAGCACCGGGTACGGCATCGCCCAAGTTAAGAGGTCCCGCGACGGCTGCAACCGTCCGGGACCACGGCCGAGTATGGAGGTACTCGACATGCCCCAGCGTACCTGCACCTTCCCAGAGTGCGAAGGACGCCATCTCGCTCGCGGGTTCTGCGCTAAGCACTACCAGCGATACATGAAATTCGGGGACCCCAGCGTGGTGCTCCCACCGAAAGGCCCCGACCCCGTCGACCCATGGACGAGGATCGATCAGCGGGGACCAGACGAATGCTGGCCCTGGACGCACTCCACCGACCCAGACGGGTACGGCGTGCAGAAGATTGCAGGGACGAGGTGGCGGGTCGCCCGTTGGGTGTTGACACAGAAAGTCGGGCCGCTTCAACCGGATGAAGTCACACGGCACACGTGCGACAACCCCATCTGCTGCAACCCGAACCACCTGCTGCGCGGGTACCCCGCGGACAACGCACGCGACATGGTGTCCCGCCGCCGCCAGAACCGCGGAAGCGACCACTGGACCGTGAGGAACCCAGAAGGGGTCCAAGGCGAGAACAACTCCGCGGCGAAACTCACCGCCCAGCAAGTTTCCGAGATCCGGCGCCGGTACGCGACCGGCGGTGTGACGCAGGTGGCCCTCGCAGAACAGTTCGGCGTCGACCAGGCCCATATCAGCTCAATTGTCCGCCGGAAAGCGTGGGCGCACGTCCCCTAGAGCGACAGCTACGACCGGCCACACCCGAAGGAGACCTGAATGACCACGCAGATACGCGAGACCACCGCGCTATCTGAAGCCGCCTCGCCCACCGAAGGTGTAGGACGCATTCAGATCGTGCTGTGCAGCCCCGGAATCGGCGCATCCGGTTTTTACAGCAAGGAAGTCCTCCAGCAGGCAGCAGCCGACCGGGTGTGGCCGAAGGGCACTCAATGCCACCTCGACCACGATTCCGCGCTGGACCGAGAGAACCGGCCCGAGGGCAGTGTGCGGAACCTCGCCGCGGTCCTCACCGAGGACGCCCACTGGTCTGAAGAGCATGGTGCCCTCGTCGCGGAAGCCCGTGTGGGGTCCACATACCGCAACCTCATCGCGGACTTCGCTGACACCCTCGGCACTTCGATCGTCGCGTCCGCTGAAGTCAGCACGGGCGAAGTCAACGGGCAGCAGCACCGGATCATCGAACGCCTCCTCCCGTCACCGTTCAATCGGGTCGACTTCGTCACGGTCGCTGGCCGCGGTGGCCGGATCGCTGAAGTCCTGGAAGCGGCCAAGCCGGTCCAGGAAGCACGGTCCATCGGCGGGTGGATGGAAGCGCGCCTGCATCAGACGTTCACCAACATCGCCGATGACTCGTACGGCGATGGACGTCTGTCCCGTGAGGAGCGCATCACGCTTTCCGGAGCTATTGGGGACGCCCTGACTGCGTTCGTCCAGAAGCTGGAGGCTGACGCCCCGCAGCTGTACAAGCGGGACCTCTGGGACGAACCCGATGGCCCGGTCACCGAGAGCAAGCCTGCACAGGATTCGGTCAACCCGACCGAGAACAAGGAAACGAAGGAGAACACCATGCCTGAGATTCAGGAGTCCCGTCTCCGTGAGCTCGAAGAGGCTGCCGGTCGGGTCACCGCACTGGAGCAGAAGACCTCCGAGCTGGAGACCGAGAACACCGACCTGAAGACCAAGCTGAAGCTCGCCGAGGCCAAGGACTACGCCCGCGACTTCGCGGAGAACCTCGTCCATTCCGCCAACAGCGAGCTGTCCGAAGCCGCGGTGCAGCGGATCGTGGGGGAGTCCCTCCCGAAGATCCGCCTGACCGACGACGGCCGCCTTGACACCGACCATCTCACCACGGTCGTGGCGAAGGCCCGTGAGACCGAGGAAACCTACCTCGCCCGCATCGCGGAGGAGTCCGGCCTCGGGCAGGTCCGCGGCATCGGCTCCACGGAGCCTAAGACCATCAGCGAGGCCGACGTCAACGCCACCATCGCGGGCGTGTTCGGCCGTCAGATTCAGGAGGCCTGATCATGGCGAAGAACATCATCTTCGACTCCCCGTCCACCCTCGAACTCGAAGTCCCCGAAGGCACCGTATCCGGCCAGCCGGTCGTTATCGGCGGGATCGTCGGTGTCGCCATCACCTCCCGCGGCGCGATCAACAACCAGCCCACCAAGGCCACCGTCGCTGTGCGCCCCGCACCCGTCGCAGAGGTTGACGTCGCCGGCGCCCTCACCGAGGGGCAGCCCGTGTACGTCAACGGCTCTGGCGGTCTCACCGCCACCGAGGCAGAGAACACCCTGTTCGGCCACTTCGTCGGTGGCTCCAAGCCGGCCGGCACCGCACCCGCCCGCGTGCGGCTCGTCTGAGAAAGGAAAAAGCATGAGCACCGCAACCATGATCGAGGGCGAAGTGCAGATCCTCACCGGCAGTGACGCTGTCACCGCCGGCACGGAAGCCCTCCGCGAGTCGGCGTTCTTCCGCCGCCCGCAGCGCCCCGCTGACTACCACGAGAAGGTCCTGGAAACCGCCCGCATCATCCAGGGCGCGTTCTCCGGCTCCTACTACGGTCTGGGTCGCCTGCAGGAGGCCATGTCCACCAGCGACTTCCCGTACTACCTGGGGGACGTCCTGGGTCGTGAACTCCTGCCGAACTACCAGGCCGTCACCCCGGTGTGGTCCCAGTACGTCCGCCGCTCCCTGGTGCCGGACTTCCGGCCGAAGAAGTTCGTGGACCTCCTGGGTGGGCAGGAGATCCTGGAGCGCGTCGGTCAGGGCGCCCCGTACCCGGCTGGGAAGCTGAACGACCGCGAGTATCAGCTGACTGTCGCGAAGTTCGGCCGGCGGCTGCCGATCACGTTCGAGGCGATCGTCAACGACGAACTCGGTGACTTCACGTCCCTGCCGCAGCGTCTCGCGCAGGCAGCCCGGAACACCGAGGACTACACCATTGTCGGTCTCCACACCACCGCCGAAGGCCCGAACCCGGACCTTTTCAACGCCGACAACGGCAACGCCCCGGTGAACGTGGAACTCACCGTCGACTCCCTTCAGGAGGCGATCACCACGATCACCTCCCGCAAGGATGAAGACGGCAACCCGATCATCTTCCCGGGTCTGCGTCTCGTCGTCCCGCCGGGTCTGGCGCCGCGTGCGCAGAACATCCTCAACGCGGTGGAGATCGAAACGACCCAGGGGAACCGGAGGCTGCGGTCGCGGAACTGGCTGTCCTCGCAGATCCAGCTCGTGATCCAGCATTGGCTGCCCGTGGTGGACCGGTCGGAGAACGCGAACAAGACCTGGTACATCTTCCCGGACCCGAACGCTGCCCGTCCGGCGCTGGTGGCTGGGTTCCTCCGGGGCCGGGAGAACCCGGACCTTCGAGTGAAGGCCGACCAGGGCACCGCTGTGGGTGGCGGAGCGATCTCCCCGGCGGAGGGGTCGTTCGACAACGACACCACCGATTACCGGGTCCGCCACATCCTCGGTGGCACGACCCTGGACCCGATCGGCACGTTCGCTTCGACGGGCGGCTGACCACCTACCCCTGGCCGGGGCGTCTGCTCCCGGCGTCCCGGCCAGGCCTCCCTTGGAGGTGCATGATGGACTATTCGACTCCCACAGGCCAGGTGCGCCTCCTCATCGCCGACCTGCGAGACCCCCCGATCCTGTCGGATGACATGATCCGGGGGTTCCTGGACATGCAGTTGTCGGTGAAGCGTGCCGCGGCGGACGCGCTGGACGCGATCGCCTCGTCTGAGGCGCTGCTGTCGAAGGTCATGCGGACCCAGGACAGGCAGACGAACGGCGCCGCGGTGGCTGACGCTCTGAGGAAGCATGCCGCGTCCCTGCGGGCACAGGCGGCCGCCGAGGACGAGTCTGCAGCTGAGGACTCGCACTTCGGGATCGTGGAGTTCTCCCCGTACGGGAGGCTCTGATGCCGTTCCCGAATCACAAGGTCGTCCCTGACGGCTGGTCCCAGCACCACACCCAGACCGCCGAAGCATGGTTCACTGCGCGGTGCCGAATCACAACCCAGCCGGACTGGCCAGAAGTCCCCGATTACGACAACCCACCCGAGGGTGAACTGCTGTACACCGGCCCATGCTCGGTCCAGCCCATCAACACCGCCACCTCAAACGAAGTCGTGGCCGAGACACGAACCGTACGCCCGTACCTCGTCTCTCTCCCACTGACAGTGCAGCGGGTACGAGCAGAAGCAGAATCACCTCTCGTGAGAATCACCGAATGCCCTGACGACCCAGCGTTCGTCGGCCGCCAGCTGAAGGTGACTGATGTCCAGTACGCCTCAACGAACTGGACCCGCGACCTCGTGTGCATCGACAACCTGAACCAGGAGGCGTGATGCCCAGGATCGACGCATCTGAACTGCGATCGTTCGCCGCGGATCTCACCCGAGCGTCAGGCCGCGCGGGAATCCTCGCGGATAAGGCAGTCCGGGCCACCGCAGCATCTATCGTCTCTGACGCGAAACGCAACCACACTTTCCAGAACCAGACAGGCAACCTGGAGAACAGCATCGGGTTCGACGCAACGAAAGACACCGGCGGGACGACAGCCGTCGCGGGCCCCACCGCCGCGTACGGGGCATTCGTTGAGTACGGGACGTCACGGTCACGCCCGCACCCGTTCATGGGCCCGGCGTTCGACAGGCAGCTGCCTGCACTCGAACAGGCCATGGCGAAGATCGTCGAGCTATGACCACTGGAAGCGCGCTTACCGCGGACGTCCGGGACAAGCTCACTGGGATCCCCCACACGACCGTCTATGTCGGGTCCGTCCCGAAAACGGTGCCCACGACAGGCGAGGGACGGATCAAACCGTACATCGTGCTCTGGCCAGACGCGGGAGACGAGCCTGCAGAGGCGCCGCTGGATATGACTGCGCCGGGGATCTCCTGGGGCTGCATCGTGACTGTCGCAGCCCACACCGCGATGGAAGTCCTCACCACCGCCGCCACGGTCCGTGCGAGGCTCCACCGTCAGGACGGCCCGGGCGGGACCACGTACGTGCAGGTCCCGAACGGCGCGAAAGTCGGGGAAGACCCAGACGAAACACCACCGCGGCAGTTCCTCCCGATGGAGTTCCGCGCCCTCACGACACACTGACCACCGTAACCGTTGAAGCCGCTCCCGCCGGGGCGGCTTCCGTCATTTCAGGAGGCCCCTCATGGCTGACGACAAGACCGTGTTCCGCGACGCCTACGACACGACCACCGGGCAGAAGCTCCCGCACAAGGTACCGGAGTCGCACTTCGCGATCTTCCCGAACCTCCGCAAGACCCCCCTCCAGAAACAGAAGGAGCGGGAACCCAAGGCCCAGGTCACTCGGGTCACAGAACCGAAGAAGGAGAACTGACATGCCTCTGTCTCTGGCTGATGGCCACACCCGAGTGGCCCTGCTGAACCAGAAGCCCGCTGATCCGTTGCACCCCACGGTGCAGGAACTCAACAACGGTATCGACGCGTCGTGCCGGATTCTCTCGTCCGACTACAACGTCACCCCGACCGCGTCAGAGACCGTGGACGAGAAGCCTCTCTGCGTGGAAGGCAACGCGCAGGCATTCGGCGCCTCAAACGCGACGATCGAGTTCACTCCCTTCCGTTACTTCGCAGACGACGGGACTGCGGAACCGACCGAAGCGGACCAGATCGGCGACGCAGTGTTCCAGGCCACCAAGGTCAAGGGCACGCGGCTGTGGATCTACCACCGCGAAACGTCGAAGAAGTCCACTGACCCGTGGGAGGAAGGCGACGAGGTCGACGGGTTCGAGTTCCTCACCGACAACCCTCAGCAGGTCGACCGGTCCGGCTACGTCAAGCGCAAGATCGTCGGCGCCTATCAGGACATGTGGCTCAACGGCACGGTCACGGCCGCAGCCGGCGGTAGCGGCGGCTGACCCCAAAACGCCTGTGGGGCCGGGTTTCACACGGGTCCCCGGCCCCACAGGTCCGCCTTCATCGACCCGTGACCACCCGTGTACTGAGAAAGGAAAGACCCGTGGCAGAAACCGAGTTCAATCCAGATGAGTTCCTTGCTGGCATCCGCCGTCGACGCACCCCGGTGAAGATTTACACCAAGCCGGACCTCGCCGACGAGATCGCCGCCCTCGAACACGAACTGGAAGCGCTGGACGTGCCTGACGAGGCGCCGATGGGCGGCGGGCCCGTGCGGGATCTCAATGACCGCATTGACGCACTCGCCCAGGAGTTCCATGACTCCGCGGTCACCTTCTGGATTCAGCCGCTCGGCCCCGATGAGATAGAAGAGATCTCCAAGCGGGTCCGGAAGGAGCACCGCGAGAAGGCCGACAAGATCGCGAAGGACGCCCGCGAGGAAGCCAAGGTGTCGTGCAAGCGCCAGGGCATCACGGAACAGCGCGAGGTGGAAAAGATCGTCCGCGACGTGGCATCGAACGCTTCGAACACGTACCTCTCATTCGAGACCAGCCTCCACATCCTCGCCGCGGCGGTCGTGGAGCCCAAGCTGTCCCCTGAGCACCTGCGAGAGCTGAACAACAAGCTCGGCGACGGCCAGGTGAGGAAGCTCAACGACGCGTTCCGCAAGGTCACGCAGGGCAGCCCGGAGGAGTCTGTCCCAAAATCGTCGAGGCGTGGAACGACGGCCGGGGAGACCAGTCTCTAGTCGAAGCGCGTGCGGCCAGGGCGTGGGGTGTGTCCATCTCGACCCTTCGGGGTGAACGCAAGCCCACCCAGAAGTGGACCCAGAAGGACCGCCTCATCGCTCTGGCCCTCACCGTCTACGAGAGCGGGCTCTGCAAGGGCTGCGGGCAGCCCCTCGACCACACCACGGGCGAGCGGCCGCGGGATTACTCAGTGCGCGAGTACCACTGCTCAGGCTGCTACGAGTTGGAGTCCCGTACGAAGAAGCACGAGCCGGGGCAGAAGGTCTATCTGTTCCCAGAGGAATGACGGGACCGGATCACCTGGGCGCCGACGATCATCACCACGCCGATGACCCCGAATAGCAGCGCGGCCCCGACTGCTTGCCCAAACACGAGGATCGACACCCCCACCACTACGGCCAGGACCCCGGCGAGGAGCAACCCGCCGGCTGGTCGGCGGGTGGATTCAGGGAACTGATAGCCCAGCTTCTCCAACACCAATGCGATTACTGCGCCAATGAGCGTCACAACCGCGGGGGCCCAGAGAAGAACGGCTGTCCCGGTCGCTCGCCCATCCAAAAGCGACAAGGCAACGCCAACCGCGGCTAGAAGCCCTCCCGTGGTGAACAGCTTCGTGCTCAGCCGCGTGCCGTCTTGGCTCATCTCAATCTCCTACCCACTCGCCTCCCCGTGATTCTAGCCAACCGGCGAGACCCCATCTATGCCCAGAGGAGGGACACATGGCCGATCAGACTCGATCCGTCTCAGTCCGCCTCAGGGCAGAGGTGGCGCAGTTCCGCGCGGACATGGCCGCCGCCGCCAAAGCCAGTCAGGACGCCGCGGCGAAGGTCGAGTCTCATTGGTCGAAGTCCGAGGGTGTCTTCGGCAAGACTGCGAACACCATCAAGCAGAACTCGTCTGCGCTCACCAGCGTAGGTGTGACCGCTACGGCGGCTTCGGCGGCCGTGCTGGGCGTGGGCGCTGCGGCGATGAAGACGGGCGTCTCGTACAACACCCTTCAACAGACCGCGCGCGCCGCGATGTCGACCCTCCTGGGCGGCGCGACCGCAGCGAACGCCCAGATGGACCGTCTGGATGAGTGGGCAGTCAACAGCCCGTTCGCGAAGCAGGTGTTCATCGAGGCGCAGCAGCAGATGATCGGCTTCGGCGTTGAAGCGGACAAGGTCCTGCCTACGCTCGACGCCATCCAGGACACGGTTGCTGCATTCGGCGGATCGAATGAACACATCGCATCCTTGGTAGAGATCCTGTCCCAGGTGCAGTCGCAGGGCCGGCTCTCGGGACGAGAACTGCAGCGGATGGGCTACTACGGCGTCGACGCTGCCGCCATCATCGGGGCGCAGATGGGTAAGTCGGGCGCAGAGATCCGGGAGATGGCCTCTCGCCCCGGCGGTATTCCTGTCGAGCAGATCTGGGATCCGCTAGTTGACGGCCTTACGGAGCGCTTCGGCGGTGCCGCAGAGAACGTCAAGGACACGCATGAGGGCGCCATTGACCGGATCAAGGCCGCTTGGCGTGACCTTTCAGGCGAACTCGCTCGTCCCCTCGTAGATCCCAATGGTGGCGGGTTCGGCGCAGATGTCCTGAACTTCGCCGCTGACGCGATGCGACTGTTCATGGAGCTCCCGGAACCCATCCGTAACACTGCGCTGGGAATCGTGGGGCTCGGCGCCGCCGGCGTCGGTGCAGTCGGTGCGACCGCGGCGCTCGTTCCCCGGATGATCGACCTGCACACAAACATGGTGCAACTGTCGACTCAGTTCCCAAGGACAGCCCGAGGCCTTCGCAACGTAGGCATCGCCGCAGGTGTCGTCACCGGCGCCATCATCGCCATGCAAGCGGCGGGCCACACGGTCTTCCGCCGGGGCGGTTTCGACGGCGTCGAAGAGATGGAACAGGGCATGATCCGCGCCGCCGCGGGAGGCCGAGACCTCACCGAAGCCCTCGGTGGCGTCGAGGCCGTGTGGGGAGACTCGTCCCGCTGGCTTGGACATCAGGAGATTGACGACTTCGGCGCTGCCATCGACCGAGTTGTGAATGGCCGCTGGCACGACGGCTTCAACATGTGGGTCCATTCCTGGACCGGGTGGGGATCTGAAATCGCGGACACCACTCAGACCCTTGAGACCGCCGACCAGGCGCTCGCCCGGTTCGTCGCCTCCGGCAACTTCCGTGCCGCCGCGAACAACTTCCGGCTGATGGCGGACGAAGCCGAGGCGAATGGAATCTCGATCGAGGAGACGGCCTCGGTCTACCCGGAGTACATTAACGCGCTGCGCGACACGGCCACACAGCTCGGCGTGACCGTATCTGATGCGCAGCTCTTCGCATGGGCAATGGGAGACATCCCGCCGCATGTCCAGGCTGCTATCGACGCGGAAGAAGAGCACTCCGCAGCTCTGGATGGCATGGCGTCATCCACCGACAGCGTTGTGATGTCCACGCGAGATCTACTCGACGCCCTCTGGGAACTCTCCGGAGTGTTCATCAGCGCCGAGGAAGCGACCATCCGGTACGAGGAGCAGCTCGACAAGGTCCGAGATGCCATCGAGGACAACGGCGCCGCCTGGGACGTCACCACGGAGAAGGGCCGTTCCAACCGCGAAGAGCTGATCAAGCTCGCGCAGGCCGCGCAAGACTCCGCTGAAGCGTCCGCTCGAATGGGCGCTTCTCAGCAGGACGTCCAGGACGACCTGATCAGCACGTACGACGTCCTTGTCGACTCCGCCCGCCAGATGGGCGCCACCGCGGAGGAAGCCGAAGAGTACGCCCGGTCGCTGATGGGTATCCCGGACAACGTCGAAACGGAGATCTGGGCGCGGGACAACGCCACGGCCATCATCGAGGCTGTCAAGGAAGAGCTCGTCAATCTTCCCGACATTCGTGAAGTGTGGATCCGCGTCAACGAAACCTGGGTCCGCGAAGAGGGAGGCCAGCGCCAGTACCGGTCCAACCCGCACACCGGCATGGCCGCCATGTACTCCGGCGGCATCGTCGAGTTCATGGACCGCGGCGGCATGCGTCCTATGTCCCCGGTCGCGCAGATGGTCCCGCCCAACACGTGGCGGATCGTCGGTGACCGCCCGGACGTTGACGAAGCGTATATCCCTCTGGACGGGTCGCGTCGGTCCAAGGAGATATTGGCCGAGGCCATCGCCCGTATGCCCGGGGCGTTCCCTATGGCGTCTGGCGGGATTGTCGCCGCGGCGCAGGCCCGGCTCGACCAGGCGCAACGGGCTCTGGAAGACATCACGCGGGCGAACCGCAGCGTCACGCCCGAGGAGCGCCGTCGTGAGCAGGCTCAGATCCGTGTCGACCGTGCCAGGGAGGCGCTAGACAGCGCACGTGCGGAGCAGGAACGCCGCGAACGCCTCAACGTCCTGCGTACTGACCTTCGGACGGACCTGCGCCGTGGGACGATTCAGGATCAGGTCACCAGGGACCTGGGCGGCGGCTACGCAGCTGTTGATCGGCTGTTTGGGTTGGGCCAGAACGATGACCTGTCCCGTTCCGCGCAGAACCGAGCGATGTCGTCGGCGCGCCGGTTTGAAGCTGACCTGCGTCGCCTATACCAGCAGGCAGAGGCCCTGGACGAGCGTCTTCGTGATGCCCAGGAGCGAGCTGAGGAGCTCCGCGGCATTCAGCAGTCCGTCACTAGCGGCCTTCTGAATGAACGTCGCCTGGATTTCGGGGACTACTCGCGATACGAGGGTGGAGAGTGGGTCACCGACGGTGGCATTCAGGGCGCGACCCGCAGGCTCAGCGTGGACGGAAGCAAGCTCCGAGACTTCGCCAAGAAGTTGCAGTCCCTCGCCGCCCTCGGGCTGCCCGGTGCCCTTGTGCAGGAGATCGCCGGCATGGGAGTCGAGGCCGGCTCCCTCGCTGCGGACGAGTTCCTGACTGCTTCCCAGGCGGACGTGTCAGCGTACATCTCTGCCTACGAGGATTACGAGAAGCACGCCACCGCGGCTGGCCGGTACGTGACCAATGCGTTCTACGACGGGGGAGTGGACGCCGCCGACGGAGTGGTACGTGGCCTGGAGTCTCAGCAAGAGCGGGTCGAGCGGCAGATCGCTGATCTCGCTCGGTCGATTGAGAACACGTTCAAGCAGGTCCTTGGGATCCGCTCACCGTCTCGCGTCATGGCGGAACTCGGCGGGTACGCGGGCCACGGACTGGCTCTAGGCTTGGCTGGCTCAATCGCCGACGTGGCAGCGGCATCCAATCTGCTCGCCGACGCCGTGGTCCCCGACCTCCAAGTTGGCGCCATCTCTGTCTCTACCGGGGATGCCGCGGAGGCAACCGAGATGGTCACGGGCATGTCCGACGTGACGCTCACGGCGATGGCTGAGATGCGCCAGGCGGTGAATGAAGCCTACGCCGAGATGGGGTTCACCACCCTGGACGGGCTTCGGGGGATGAGCTCGGCACAGAGCTCTGAGCAGGACGCCATGAAGGCGGGGAACCTCGCCACCTGGCAGGCAATCAACGCGGACACCGCCGCACACCACGAAACCCTCAAGACGACGTCGGCCACAGGGTTCCAGTCAGTCAAGGACACCGCCGCTTTGCGGCTGACCGAGATGCGCTCCGGGACCGACTCGACCATGAGGGCCCTGCGCGACGACTACACCGCCCACATGCAAGGCCTACGACGCACGTCGGGTGAAGGCTTCGCCGAGATCGAGCGGGTCGGCCGCGAGTCGTTCTCGGGGCTCCGGTCCGGGATGAACGCGCAGATGGGCGAGGCACGTCCTGAACTGGTGAACTCCCTGAACCGGCTGATCGACGTATTCGGCCGGTTCACGACGTCCGTGAACGAAGCGTTTGGGGACGTGGGTGTGAACCTGGAGGCGCCGGCGCAGATCCGCATGGCGACTGGTGGCGTCCTTCCTGGGCACACCCCTGGCATGGACGTCCATCATTTCCGGTCCCGCACTGCAGGTGATCTCTACCTGTCGGGTGGAGAAGCAATCATGCGTCCAGAGTGGACACAGATGGTCGGCGGCGAAGCGACAGTCCGGGCTATGAACGACGCAGCTCGCCGCGGGGATCACGAAGTGGTCCACCAGATGCTCCACTTCGCCGGTGGCGGGGTCATGCCTGCCCTTGACGGGGTGAACGCCTTCCGGGACTCGGGTATCTGGCGGCCGTGGTGGGCGCTGGTTCGGGAGAACTTCCCGAACGCTCGCCTGCATTCTGCGTACCGTCCGGGCAGCATCACCGCGACAGGGAACCCGTCGCACCACGGGGCCGGCCGGGCGATCGACATCACCCCATCGATGGCGATCTTCAACTGGCTCGCCGCGAACTACGGCCCCCAGACCAGGGAGCTGATCTTCTCCCCGGCGAACAACCGGCAGCTTCACCGTGGCCGTCCTCACATGTACACCGGTGTCACCCGGAACATGCACTGGGACCACATCCACCTCGCGGCGATGCAACCGCCGATGGGTGCCGGCGCGGTCCCTGCCGGCCCGATGGGCGTGTGGGACGGCATGCCGGTTTCGCACCCGTTCCTGGACCGTGCGGGAGTCTCAGCTGGAGCGGACCTCGAAGAGTCCTACCGGCGTGCGGCAAACAGCCTCATGCGGGACATCATCCGGGAGCACTCTGCCCAGCTCGGAGACAACTCCGTCATGCGTGCTCTCGGTACCGGGGTCATGGAGGCCACAAAGGCCGGTCTCGTGGAGAAGGCCGCTGAGTACGGCAAGACCGCGAGCATGAGCTTCGGGAACGTCGCCGACGGACCTGCTCGTCAGATGGCCCGGGAGATGGCCGAATCGATCGGCTGGGGCGAGTTCTGGCCGGACATTGACTGGCTCGTGCAGCGGGAATCGTCCTGGAACCCGACCGCGCAGAACCCCACCTCGACGGCGTTCGGCCTGTTCCAGTTCCTTAACGGCACATGGGGCCCCTACGGGCCGAAGACCGCCGATCCGCGGAAACAGATCGAGTACGGCTACCAATACATCCGTGACCGCTACGGAGATCCGGCTGCGGCGCGGAGGTTCCACGAACGGAACAACTGGTACGCCGACGGTACCCGGTCCGCGCGCGACGGGTGGGCGGTGGTCGGAGAGGATGGCCCGGAACTGGTCCGTCTCCCAGGCGGCACCGAAGTCCGATCGAACGCGCAGTCACGAGCGATGCTCGCCGCAAACCGCACCTTCATCCCGAACGGGGGCGGCGTCGATGTGGAGGCCATCGCGCGTGCCGTGGCGCAGGAGATGGCGAAGCACCCGCAGGTGGTCCAGCACATCGACGGGTCGTCGTACGAGGCCCAAAGGATCGCGGGGGAAGCCGTGGACCGCATCGCTCAGACGCAGGCACTATATGGGGGAGGTTTCCGATGAGGCCGTTCCGGTCTGATGGTCTCCCGTGGCTCCGCGTCATCCTCCGGTCCACCGTCGGGGAGGTCGAACTCACCACCGTCACCTCGGCGGATGGGTTCGTCCTCCTCGACGGCGTGACCGGCCTGGGCATCCCGAAACGCTCCATCGAGTCCACGCCCCTCCCCGCGGCACACGGGAGCGTCCTGCGGTCGCAGCGTCTCGACGAGACCGACATGTACCTACCCGTGTCCATCCGCGGCACAGACCCGGACGACGTGGCACAGAAGTCCCGCCGCCTCGAAGAGGTCCTGGCAGTCGCCTCGGATGAACCGGTGGAGGTGCAGGTCACCGCGCCGAAAACCGACACCACCCGACGCCGGTACGCCTACTACGTCGAAGGCCTCGAAGGCGCGCTGGGTGGGCGGGATTCCCACTACACGTTCCGGCACATCCCCCTCCGGCTCCGGGCGCTGGACCCGATCTGGTTGGGCGTGACGCGCGTGCCGGGCCCGTGGCGGGTCGCGCCGGCGTTGAAGCCTTTCCTGTCGTCCACCTCCGAGAGCCTGGAAGAGCGACGCAACCTCATCGCGGATCCGTCGATGGCCTCCCTGGATGGGAAGTCCATCGCCGGTGGGCAGGGGCAGGTCGTCGCCGGCGGGTATGTGGGGGACACCGCTCTGCAGATCACCCCGAACCCGGGGGCGGAGTCGGTGACGGTGGTGCTGCAGCCGTCCCCCATCCCGCTGGGCGCGATCACCACAGCATCCCTGTATGTGCGCGGTGCCGCGCAGGCGCGGGTGGACATTGAGCAGTGGTCGACTTTCGGGTCCACTGTCCTGGGGTCGGAGACGCACACTCTCACCGCCGCTCAGTGGGGGCGGGCGAGTGTCACGCAGACCCGCACCGCGACGGGATCGTCCGTGCAGATCCGTGCTGTCCTGACCGCCCCGGCGGGTGGGTTCACCGGCCCGGTCCTCGTGGACGCGGCGATGCTCACGACCGGCACGACTGTCCACGACTACTTCGACGGGTCCACCCCCGTCACGGACGGGTGGGTGCACTCCTGGGAGGGCGCCCCGAACGCGTCGGTCTCGCGCGCGGTGCGGGGCATGGCGGGAAGGAACATTCCCTTCCTGCCCGTCGTCCTCGCCTCCAGCACGGTGCAGGGCCAAATCGTCGTGGACGTGCAGGGAGACGACATCGCCTACCCGGTCTGGACGATCGACGCGCCCGGAGAAGACCTCCTACTGATCCACGAAGGCACCGGCGAGCAGCTGTTCGTCGAAGGGGCCTTCACGGAGCAGATAACGATCGACACCCGCCCGCAGGTGGAGGACATCCGCACCCCGACCCTCTCGAATGGAGAGCTGATGGAGCGCATCCCCATCGACAAGGCTGATTTCTTCCACCTCCGCCCGGGCCCGAATCGTCTCAGGGTGTCGATGGTCGGCGCGACACCCCAGTCGGAGATCAACCTTCGTTATGACGAGCGCTTCCTGGCGGGGTACTGATGCGCATCCTCATGCGAGACCCCACCCTGCAGACCCGCGGGCCCCTCCCGTACACGGAGGCCCGGGTGGTGATGCGCTGCAACGGCGTCCACGCCTGGGAGGTCACGGTGAACGCCAACTCCCGGCAGTGGGAACGGTGGCGGGACGGGTGGGGCATCGTCCTCATCGAGGACGGTGTCCTCCTGTCCGGACCCGCTCATGAGATCACCTACCATGCGGACGGAAGGTCGAAGTCACGCACAGTGACCCTCAGAGGGCTCTCGGAGATGCGCCACCTTGAAGGATCCCTGGTCATCCCCGACCCGCAGAGCCCGACGGGACAGGGCGCGGCGTGGACCGCGAACGGCCCCGCCGAGACGGTTCTTCACCGGCTGGTGCGGGAGCAGATCGGCCCGGACGCGCCCGACTTTTACCGGGTGCCGGGACTGGTGATGGAGCCTGACCGTGGCCGCGGCGAACCAGTCTCAATGTCAGCCAGGTTCACGAACCTCCTTGATGAGGTCCAGGAGCAGCTCACCGCTGGTGGTCTGGTGATGGACATCGTCCAGGACGGCCGCCAGCTCGTCACGAGGTTCCGCGCTCCGAAGGACCTCACGCGGCGGGTGAAGCTCAGCCGCGTGAACGGCGGGGTGGGGGAGTACACCCTCACCCGGACAGCGCCGACCGTCACTGAAGCTATCGCCGGTGGGCAGGGCGAAGGGTCCGCCCGTGTCCTCTACCGGCAGGCCGTCGATCCGGGCCCGTGGGGACTCAGGACGACTGTCTTCTTGGACCGGGGATCGTCGTCCCGCAGTGAAGAACTCCAGCAGGCAGTCCGCACCGCCCTGGAAGAAGGCCAAGAGACCGCGTCGGTCACGTTCGAAGCGCGGTCCCTCCCGCACCGTCGGTTTGGCAGGGACTTCCACCTGGGGGATCGGATCACCGTCGACCTGGACCATCCCGTCACCGAGCCGGTGCAGATCGCCGAGCTGCATTGGGATCACACGGGCCGCACCGAGAAACTCCAGGTCGGTCCCGTCGCTGACGAAACCCAGCTGAACCAGGCGTCCGGCCGGCTCGTGGAATGGGCGCGGGCCGCGTCGAAGCAACTTCGCGAGCTGCAGACCCGATAGGAGCACCATGGCAACGCTTGAAGAACTCCAGCAGGAGATCGCGGACCTCAGGTCGCTGATCACTGTCCAGTCTCAGCCCCAGACCGGCCCGGAGTACTCCTACCCGGTGGTGGGCCGGCCAGTGAACGACGAGATGTGGCAGTCCGTCAACCTCGGGGATTTCGGCATCCTAGAGCAGGGCGGCTTCCCATACAGGCTGACAGACCTGTCGAACGTCACGAACACCGGCCGTCTTGCTGTCTCGTCCACCACGGGCGACGCGCGGGCCCGGATCATGGGCTTCTACCACCGCATGACCGAGAGCATGACACTCGACTTCCCGCCGGTGGCATCCACCACCACCTACCGGGTCTGCCTGGAGTACAACCCCCTTTTCGATGACCAGAACATCGGTCCGATCCAGGTCCGGAACTACACGAACGAGTACCCGACCGGGCAGGGCCGTATTCACCTCCCGCTGTGGGATGTGGTGCGCCGCCCCAACCAGCTTCTGACTGATGCTGAGGTCATCGAGATCCGCCCGAAATACGTACCGACGCTCTCCATCGCTTCGAAGGAATTCCTGGACCGGCTTCCCTTGCGGCACATGCTATGGGGGACGGAAGTTCTGCTCCACCGTACAGGAGAAAAATTCCGCGCCTGGGGGTCCGACCCGAACGGTCACCCGGACCAGTGGGTGCCAGTCGATCCCTCCCCGTGGCTGCCCATCCGCCTGCAGTCGGGGATCTTCCACCCGGGGTTCGGCGCCCCGCCGACCCAGCAGCGTCACTCTTGGGGGTGGGAGCTTCGCGGTGTCATTCGCCGAGGCTCCCCGGAGAATACCCAGGCCTTCCAGGGCGGCACGTCGTACACCATCGGGTACATCCGAGGAGTCGGAGACAACCCGCCGTACCAGTACGGACTCCCTGTGCCGCGATTGACGTATGTCTCCCGATATTCCGGGCAGGTGGGCCTCGGAGACGGCACCATCCTGATCGAGCCTGAGGGCAGGATTGTCGCCACTCCGGGGCGGAGCGTGACCACTCTTGCTCTCGATGGCATCCGCGCCTACATCCAGTGAGGAAACCCATGACTCACAAAGACCCCGTGCCGCTTCACCGGTACCTCACCGCACGCTTCCGCCTCGAATCCTCCGGCGACCGCCTCGCGCTTACGGTCCTCGTGATCCTCGCTGTCGCGGGGATCGTCAAGGGCATCGACCGGGCGTTCTCGGAGCCGTCGAGCTCGGACCTCATGTACGTGGTGGAGATGCTCGGCTCGCACGTGTGGGGATGGGCACACGCGATCGCGAGTCTTCTGATCCTCGTCGCTGTGGCTACTCGGTGGCTGGCCGGGATGATCGCCGCGACGGCCGCCGCTGCGGCCGTGTGGGCGGCGTACGCCACAGCCATGACGCAAGGGGTCGCTACCGCGTTCATCGCCGGTGATCTGCGGGGCGTACGTTTTGCTGCTGCGCCGCTGGAGACTGCGGCGCTGATGCTGGTGATGCTGGCTGCACTGCTGGCTCAGCATCGCCGTCTCGTGAAGGACGGGGGTGCCCGATGACGATGCCCACGATCCCCGAGGGAACGCACCCGCTCATTTCCGGTATCGCGCTGCTGGCTCTGGTGGTGGTGTGGGCGTACCAGGCGCATCAGCGTGGTCTACGAGAGCGGGTGGAGCGGGCAGAGCGCCGTGCTGACCAGGCGGAGGAGGAACGGGACGCCGAACTGGCGAAGCTCAAGGACCAGGTGTCGAAGCTCCGTTCCGAGCTGCACGACCTCAACGCGAAGTTCACCAACGAGGTCACACGTTTGCAGCGGCTTCTCCTGGAAGAACAGCAGCAGAAGTTCCGCCTCCAGGGTCTCCTCGCCTCGCACGGCATCCCATACGACTCTGAACAGGCGCCGTAAATCATTCCAGGAAATATACCGATGAGCCCCTCACCAGGGGCTTTTTTCATGCCCCGGAAGGGACTCGCCCATGCCCTATCTGACTGACCTCGTCACCATCGCCCGACGCACCGGGTACCCCGTGCGGGAAGTCCAGGGGTGGCGGACCCGTGGCCGCTCCGCGATGTCCGCCACCTCCAGCCTGATG
The DNA here is from genome assembly GCF_014639315.1 of Sediminivirga luteola. Lineage (GTDB taxonomy): Bacteria > Actinomycetota > Actinomycetes > Actinomycetales > Brevibacteriaceae > Sediminivirga > Sediminivirga luteola. The sequence goes on along the minus strand of NZ_BMFY01000004.1, from coordinate 165,232 downwards.
GTGCACCACACCGCCTCGGCCGCCGGCCGTAACGCGCCCAGCCTGAACGTGGTGACTCACGGCCGCGTCGGCCTGCCGGGCCCGCTGTGCCACTACCTCCTGGCCCGGGACGGCACGATCTACGTCGTCGCCGCCGGCCGCGCCAACCACGCCGGCACGGTCTCCGCCACCCGGTACACAAACCCGCGCTCTATCGGGATCGAGGCGGAGAACAACGGCGTCGGCGAGCCGTGGACCGCCCAGCAGATGGACGCCTACGCCAAGCTGTGCCGCGCCATCGCCGACCACTACCGGATCCCCATCGGCGACGTCGTCGGCCACAAGGAAGCCGCCAGGCCCCTCGGCCGGAAGATCGACCCGACGTTCTCCATGCCGGCGTTCCGCGACCGTGTCCGCACCATCAGCCTCACCACACCCAACCCCAGCACACCTGCCAAACCGAAGGGACTGTTCGGAATGACTGTCATCGCCACAGGCCGCAACACCACCGAGCGCACCATCAACCCCGGAGAAGAAGCCCGCATCGCCGTCGGCGAGTACTTCTCCATGTGCACCCTCACCCGAGGCTCCACCGTCCGCCCGACGGTGAACCTCGGCATTGTCGGCGCCCACGAGGAGGACCGCCTAATGGTCCGCGCCGTCATCGTGGACTACCTCCCGAACGGCACACCTCAGGACCGCATCGTCGGGAACTTCTACCCGGCCGACGTCAAAGGCACCACCGACGGATCCTGGACAGACCACGTCTACGTCGGCCAGCCCTACCACGTCACCCAGACACCCCGGTCCGGTGGCAGCCTGCGCCTGCAGCTCCTCGCCCGGAACCGCGGCCAGAACCCCATCACCATCCGCACGACCGACTACACCGTGGAGAGCGACTGATGAGCGTATACGCCAGCAAGGAATTCTGGACTGCCACCGCCGAGCGGGCGATCAAGACCGCCGCGCAGACGGCTATCGCCCTGATCGGCACCGATCAAGTGGGCATCCTCGACCTTGACTGGAGCCAGATCTGCTCGGTGGTCGCCACGGCCGTGGTCCTGTCTTTCTTGACCTCAGTGGGATCGGGGGCTAACGGCACCGGTCCGTCTCTGGTCAAGGCCGAGACCGTCTCCCCAGAGGTTGTGGGCGACTGGTCCGGCGCCGACCAAGACACCGTCATCGACGACCGCGCCGACGAGCCCATGGACACCCGCACCGACGTCCAGCACGACGCTGACGCCCTCGCGGGCCTGGCCGACGAGGCCGACCGGGACGGTGTCGTGGTCGACGGTGAGAACCACGCCTGAAGGAGGCCACCATGGATCTGGAGAACGCGACGCCGGCGGAGCTGGAAGAGATCTCTGACGCTGCCGGGCGTGAGCTCGCCCGCCGGCAGACTGTCCTCGCGGTGCAGCGCGAGGTGCGGGCTGTGCTGCAGGGCGCCCGAGACCATGGAGCGATCAGCACGCCGGCACCGGGCGCCCAGTGGGTGCAGCCGGCCGGGGCGCATGACGCGTACCTGGCCGGGGACGAGGTCACTCACGAGGGCCGCCGGTGGGTGTCGATGGCCGACGCCAATGTCTGGGAGCCCGGAGTAAGTGGCTGGCGGCCGCTGGCTGAGGACGGCTCGTATGGTGAGTGGGTGCAGCCGGCCAGGGCGCATGACGCGTACCGGGATGGGGACGTGGTCCTCTATGACGGCCGCGTCTACCGGTCCCTCATCGATGGGAACGCGTGGAGCCCGGATGTGTATCCGGGCGGGTGGCTGCTTATCACTGAGCACGACGACGCCGCCGGTGAGGACGACGACCACCAGGAGCCGGATCCCGGTCCGCTGACGTGGGAGCCAGGGCGGGCCTACTCCATAGGGGAGCTGGTCGTCTACTCGGGGGTCGTGTACCGGGTGGTGCAGGCGCACCAGTCGGCTGAGCATTGGCTGCCGCCGGAGCAGCCGGCGCTCTACCAGCCAGTAGAGGAGTAGCGCATGGACGCCGTGCAGTACCGCACTGTGGCCGGGACGTTCACCGCCCGTGTCCCGGATGGGTCGGACCACGACTACAACCCGGACAGGGTCACGATGGAGGGCCGGGTGGTGTTCGAGCCGGTCCTGGCGCATCCAGACCGGCCGATTCCGTACTCCGTGGTTCCGGAGATGATTCTGCCTCGCCCGATCCGCGCTGAGATCGTGGACGGTGAGCTGATGGTGTTCGTCGCCCGGGACGATGAGACCGTAGCCCAGCCGGTCCGGTTGATGGTGTCGATGGACGACCGGGGCGCGTACCCGTGGCACTGGCGGATGCGGTACCTCGAACTCACCCTCGCCGGAGAAGAACTCGCCCCGCCGGCCATGGAGTTTCACCTGCCCCCGGGCCCGGGGGTCTTTCGCCTGGAGGAGGCAGCACCAATGACCACACGCACGTCTAGCCCGGTCCTGCGGGGCCCGCAGGGCCCACAGGGTGACCTAGCTGACCATTACAGTCTCGGTGACCGCGCCGGCGCCCTCGACCTCGGGGAGTTTTCCCTCTCGACGGTGGTGCGGCTTACCGCTGTCGGGGATCTGACGGTGGAGGATCTACCGCAGACTCTCGGGAAGGCTGGCACGTGCACGCTCTTCATCGCTCAGGGCGGCACGGGCGGCCACACCCTCACTGTGCGGGGTGCCCGCACCCCGTACGGCACGCCGGTGCCGTTGTCGTCCACACCGGGCGCGATCGACATGGTGCATCTGCTGCACTCGGGCCAGGATTGGTTCGTGACGGTGGGCGCGCCGGATGCTCGTGTGCCGGCGGGGTGGCAGCCGTGAGAGCCGCCGTCACGGACCGTAGGTTGGAAGCAATCGCGGGGCCGCCGGCCGCGTCCCTGTCAGGCGCAGGAACGGCCCGGTTCAGCGACGCTGCGCCGGCGATGTCGGGCACCCTCATCATCGTCGGCACGTCACCTCGCCCGTCGGATGACTACATCAGCTTCGCCGGGCTCGGGACCGGGTCAGTCGCAGAGCGCATCGCGTCGATCTCCGCCCACGCCGAGGGCCACTCGTATGCGCGGTTCGACCAGGGCGAACCCAACGAGGGCACCTCGACACCGGGAACAGTGCACCTGCACCCGCCGCTGGGTCGTGGCCTGGACGTCCTCGCCGTGGTCCTCGACAACAACACCGGCCAGGGGTCGTTCCGGTCCGTGCACGGTGAGCACAGATCACGGGCGGTGACACCGGGGACGAAGACATTCGACGGGCTGATGCACACCACGCGCCCGTACTGGACACCGATCGTCGCGCACGTGTGGCCCCGCGCGCTCGCGGATGCGGAGGTTCTGATGGTGATGGGCTGGCTGGTAAGACGGTACGGTCTCGAAAACAGCGGGGGGGGGGGTAGGCCCAAACAGCCTTCCCGTCGTGCTGGGCTGGGGTTGGCGGCATGAGAGCGACGGTAGTCGACGGCCGCGCCGGCCGTGCCATCCCCACCCGGTACGGGTTCGGGTCCGACGCCAGTGGCCAGCAGCTAATTGGTCCGGATCGGAACTGGCTGACCTGGTCGATACCCGTCGCACCAGGCCGCACGTACCGGATCGTCCGGGAGTCCCGCACGGTTCGGTTCCGTTACGGGTACACGGCCGATCCTCCGGGTCCCTTCCTGCCGCTGGTGGATTACTGGAGCGGCGACAGCGCGATGGAGGCCACCACGACCGCCCCGGAGGGTGTGGCGTGGCTCCACGTGTACGTCGCGAACGACGGCGCCGGCACTCTGATCCGGGTGTACGAGTCCTAGGCGGTGTCCGGTGAGGGCCGCGGTGGCGCACGCCGCCCGTGTCCCTGCCGGCGTGGACCTCGCTCCGCCGGTCCGCTGGTGGTCGTATTCCGGTGGAGCCTATTGGGATCCGGAAGAGCGCTGCGCGGTCCTCCCAGCGGTCGGGGCGCGGATAGAAACCCGCGTCCGGGTGGATTCACCCGCCGCGATCGCGTGGACGGTCGACGCGAAAGCGCCAGAGCCAACGGGGTGGCTCGTGTCGCTCGACTACCTCGGCCCGGACATGCTGCGCCTCGGTGGTAATGGGCAGACCAGGGAGTTCGTTGAGGTGGATTGGAGAGTGTCGTCGGGGAGTGTCTCGGCGAGTGCCGCGAATCGGATGGCCGAGGCTGTGTGGTGTCGGTTCGTCGTGCAGGTGTCGTCGCTTTATTCGATGCCTGGTGTGCGGTATCGGAGTGTGGAGGTCTCGGTGCGCCGGTGACCAGTAGGGGAGCGCCCCCGTCTTGAGTGTGATGCTCAGGCGGGGGCGCTTTCGTCGTCTCTGGGTGTGGCGTATCCTGCTGCTGTGCTCCCCGCCTCTTGGCGGGGGTGATCCGCTAGTGGACGAACCCTGAAAATGGTCCCCGCCGTACGCGGGGTTTTGGCGGCCCCGACTCCGGTCGGGGACGACCTCCCGCGCCACCTCCCCGTCACGGCGAGGGCATCCTGTCGGCTGCTGGCCTGTACACGGTCACCGACGAGGGTGTCTCATGCACGATCATCACCACCACCTCACACGACGCGGCAGGCCAGGTGCATGATCGGATGCCAGCGTTCCTCACCGAGGATCTCGCGGCGGACTGGCTCACCCCTGGCCCGGTCGAGGGTGAGGAGTGGGCGCGGCTGCTGGCTGATAGCGCTGAGCGGGTCGCTGACGGGCTGGAGGTGTACGAGGTGGACCGGAAAGTGAATAGCACCCGCAGCGCGCGGTGGGATGATCCGACGCTGATCGAGCCGGCGTCGAATGCTTGACCATGAAGCGGGGCGGTCGTAGCCTCGTGGCACGCGCCGAGGATGGGGATCCTCGCGCCGGCCGGTGGGGACCGGCCAAACGGGGGAGAGGCCGTCCTTTCGGGGACGGCCTCTTTTTGTGTTCGGGGCAAGGCGCCGCCATCTCTTATACATCGGAAACCCCCTGAATCATCCCTGCTGATGGGGTCGCGACCGGCTGTTCTGGAGGTCTCCTCGGGGCCAGTTTGACCGGGATTCTAGGGACGTGCGAGTATATCCAGGTGCGAGCGGGGTTCTGGTCGCTCGTACTCGTGAGGTCGCGGGATCGAGCCCCGCCTCCGCTACGGACACTCTCGGGTGTCACGGCAGGTTGCCCGAGCGGCCAAAGGGAGCTGACTGTAAATCAGCCGGCATTGCCTACACAGGTTCGAATCCTGTACCTGCCACAGCAAGATGAAACCCCCGCCATCCCGCGGAAACACTGGGATCGGCGGGGGTTTCGCGTACCTATGGCTCAGGTCCTGTCCATTTCTGCCATTTTGGGCGGTGAGCTCAGCGTTTCGTCACCGCGTCAGGGGGATACCGGGGTCGGCGCGTCCCCCGTGTCGCATCTGCCCGTCCCGGGCTGCCGGACCGTGCAGGTGAACACTCCGCGGACGTGCGCGTGGCCCGCCTGGTCGCGGAAGGGCGCCGGGTTGCGGCGTGCCGAAGATGCCACATCGGCGACGCCGAGCGCGACGGCAACCGGGCTTATGATCGCTTCATGATCGTCGTCACCACCGATTCCGTTCCCGGTTACCGCACCGACGCCATCTTCGGCGAGGTGACGGGACTGACCGTCCGCGCCCGCAGCGCCTTGGCCAACTGGACCGCCGGCTGGCGTTCGATAGGCGGCGGTGAGATCACCGAGTTCACGCAGGCGCTTCAGGAATCCCGACAGGAGGCCATCGCCCGGATGGTCTCCGACGCGCAGGCACGGGGCGGGAACGCCGTGCTGGGCATGCGCTTCGAGACCTCCGAGATCGGGCAGCAGTGGGTGCAGCTCTGCGCCTATGGCACCGCCGCCGTGGTCCTGCCGATCCCTGCCGGGCAGCCCGGTGCCACCGGCCAGTCGGGGCAGATGGCGGCGCAGGGACAGCCGCCCCGGCCCGCGCCCGCCCCACCGATCGACTTCCAGCCGCATCGGCAGCATCCGCCGCATCCGCCGCAGCGCTGACCTGCGCGGGAGCATCGCCCCGTCTCGCGGGTGCCGGGGAGCGCCCGGCTTCGGCGCATGGCCGCTGCGACGCGTCCATCAGGACGACCGCCGCGCTCCGGGCGCCGGTGTCCTGGCATGCCGGCCGCCGTAGACTGTCGGGGATACAGACACCTCCCGACACGAGCGAAGGAGCATGCCATGGCCAGCGATTCCAGCTTCGACATCGTCAGCAAGGTCGACCGCCAGGAAGCCGACAACGCCCTCAACCAGGCCGCCAAGGAAGTGGCCTCGCGGTATGACTTCCGGGGCACCGGCGCCTCGATCGAGTGGAGCGGCGAGAAGATCCTGATCAAGGCCAACGCCGAGGAACGCGCCAAAGCGGTGCTCGACGTCTTCCAGACCAAGCTGGTCAAGCGGGGCATCTCGCTGAAGTCCCTCGACCACGGTGAGCCCTATCCCTCCGGCAAGGAGTTCCGCATCGAGGGATCGCTCAAGGAGGGCATCGACAAGGAGAACGCCAAGAAGATCTCCAAGATCATCCGGGACGAAGGACCCAAGGGCGTCAAGGCCCAGATCCAGGGCGACGAGCTGCGGGTCTCTTCCAAGCAGCGCGACGACCTCCAGGCGGTCATCGCCCTGCTCAAGGGCAAGGACCTGGAGGTCGACCTGCAGTTCGTCAACTACCGCTAGCGTGCGGTCCCGCGCGGCGTCCCGGCGCCGTGCGGCCGGTCGCACCACCCGCAGGCCCGGTCTTCAGGCCCTGGCGGCGGCCCGCCTCATCCGTGGTGCCAGGCGCCGTCGGCGACGCGGTCCAGCTGCGCCCGCTCGGCCGGGGACAGCGCGGCGAGGCGGTCGGCCAGGACCGCCCGGGTGACCCACAGCTCCCGTGCCAGCTCGGCGTCCGTGCCGGCCCACCGGGCCGCGTCCAGCAGCTGTGGCAGGCTCACCAGCCGCAGGGCGGTCAGCCGGCGGACCTCCGCTTCCGTGCGCGGGTCCACGCAGCCGCGGTGTCCCAGCCGCAGATGAGTGAGCTCATGCGCCAGGGTGCAGCGGCGCTCCACCTGCCGTAGGTCCTTTCGCAGGTAGATGATCGAGACGCCATCGGTCGCGCCGAGCACGCCGGGCGGCAGATCGTCCCGCCAGGAGACGACCACGCCGTCGAGAGCGGCGAGTTCGCGCCAGGGATTGTGCTGCATGCCGGCATACTAACGAGGCGGACGGACAGCGAGCCGGGTCTGCCGCTCAGCGGGCCTCCGGCTCCTCCCGCGGCGACGTGTCCGCGGCGAGTTCCTCCAGCGCCTGCGCCGGAGCGGAGTCGGCGCGCTCCTGCAGGCGAGTGGCTTCGGCCAGGGCTTCCGGTTCGTCCGGCCGCCAGTCCTTTGCGGCGCTGCGGCGCATCTGCTCCAGCAGCGTGGCGACCAGGAACCTGTCCCGGGCGCTGAGGGTGGTGTCGGCGGCCAGGACCTCCATCACCTCGGCGGGACGGTCCAGCCGCAGCTCGATGCCCATGCTTTCCAGCGCGGCCTCGGCGACAAGACGCTCGGGAACATTCAGGGCGTATGCCAGCGTGCGGATGGTGCGGGCCTTGATCGAGGTGACCGGCTTGTTCTTCAGATCGCCCACGCGGGTCTTGCTCAAGGGATGGGCGGGCGCACTACGCTCGGCGAGGTCGCGGTCGCTCCACCCTTGAGCCTCCTGCACCTGCGTGATCAGGCGCCCCAGTGGATGTTTGTCCGTCACGATCCGTTCCTCTGCACGATCGCACTCGCGCCGCGCGCATTCCGTGAGGGAAACGGCGCGATGACCGAATGCCTGGGCACTGGTGGCCGGTTCGGTTTGGGATAGCGAAGTCCCACGCCAGAACCTTGCGACCTCACTTTACTAGAGACGCAGTGGGCACTTCCGTGTCCACAGTGTCCTGAAAAATGGGCCTAATCGACCCGAAAAATGGGTAGAGTTGGGAAAAAGCCCTCTCGCACCATCGAGGACGGTTGGAATGCACGTGCGTGATCCGAAGAAGTTGGCCCGGCTGATGATCCTGCAGGACGTCTCCCAGCGTGAGCTCGCAGCGGCTGCGGGCTGGAAGACGCACAGTTACCTCGGCAGGCTGCTGCGAGGGGAGGCGAAGGCGATCAGTCCCGGGCCGGCGCAACGCATCGCCGACTACCTCGAAGTCGGCGTGGAAGACCTCTTCACCGGGCCCGTGACGATCCCGGCGGCAGGCCGGCCGGAGCGGAACTCCGGCCGGGCCCGGGGGCCCGCGGTGCAGGAAGCACCCGAAGCGATCCCGGACGGCTCCGCCGGCGGGGCGCGGCACCTCGCCGGCGATGCCGCTGGCATGCCTGCGGCGCATCGCTGAACCGGTCTGACCCGAGGGCGGGGCCCGGCGACGATGCCGCGGCCCGATGCGGTGCTGCCGGTGCGTAGAGCTGAGTGTGATCTGGCCCATGGGGATGTGGTCTCCGGCGGGGTGCGGGAATAGATAGCATGGTGTCAAGCGCTGCCGGGATGGCATGCCGGCGAGATCAGCCGCCCACCTGAAGCCATCCGCCGCACGATCCAAAGGGAGAGACCTCGTGTCAGACGCCACCCATGCGGGCAATGATCCATTCGGCCTGATCGGCCTGACCTACGACGATGTCCTGCTGATGCCCGGGGCCACCGATGTGATCCCCTCCGATGCGGACACTTCTACGCGGCTGACCAGGAACATCACCATCAATGCCCCCGTGGTCTCCGCTGCCATGGACACCGTGACGGAGGCGCCCATGGCGATCGCGCTTGCCCGCCTGGGCGGCATCGGCATCCTGCACCGCAACCTGTCCATCGAGGATCAGGCCAAGCAGGTCGATCAGGTCAAGCGCTCCGAGTCCGGGATGATCACCGATCCAGTCACCATCTCTCCCGACGCCACCATCCAGGACCTCGACGATCTGTGTGCGCACTACCGGATCTCCGGGCTGCCGGTCGTGGACGAGGACGGCACCCTGGTGGGCATCATCACCAACCGCGACATCCGCTTCGTCCCGGGCGAGGAGTTCGCCACCACCAAGGTGCACGAGAAGATGACGCCGCAGCCCCTCGTGACGGCACGCGAGGGCATCACCCGTGACGAGGTGATCGCGCTGTTCAGCAAGCACCGCGTGGAGAAGCTCCCGCTGGTGGACGACGCCGGCCGGCTGACCGGGCTCATCACCATCAAGGACTTCGACAAGGCCGACAAGTACCCGCAGGCGACCAAGGACGAGGAGGGCCGCCTCCGCGTCGGTGCCGCCGTGGGCTTCTTCGGTGAGGGTTTCGAGCGTGCCATGACGCTCATCGACGCCGGCGTGGACGTGCTGGTGGTGGACACCGCCAACGGGCACACCCGTGGCGTGCTCGACATGATCGCCAAGGTCAAGGCTGAGCCCCGCGCCAGGGGAGTCGACGTCATCGGCGGTCAGGCCGCCACCCGCGAGGGCGCGCAGGCCATCATCGACGCCGGTGCGGATGCGGTCAAGGTCGGCGTCGGCCCGGGCTCCATCTGCACCACCCGCGTCGTCGCCGGCGTGGGCGTCCCGCAGATCACCGCCATCCACGAGTCCGCGAAGGCTGCGATCCCTGCCGGCGTGCCGGTGATCGCCGATGGCGGGCTCCAGCACTCCGGCGACATCGGCAAGGCCCTGGTCGCCGGCGCGGACTCCGTCATGCTCGGCTCGCTCCTGGCCGGCGCCGCCGAGTCCCCGGGCGATCTGGTCTTCTACCAGGGCAAGCAGTTCAAGGCCTACCGCGGGATGGGCTCGCTGGGTGCCATGCAGACCCGCGGCAAGAACACCTCCTACTCCAAGGACAGGTACTTCCAGGCCGACGTGCCCGACGACGAGAAGCTCATCCCCGAGGGCATCGAGGGCCAGGTGCCCTACCGCGGACCGCTCTCGGCCGTCGTGCACCAGCTGACCGGCGGCCTGCGTCAGACGATGTTCTACGTCGGCGCGCACACCATCCCGGAGCTGAAGGCCAAGGGCAAGTTCGTCCGCATCACCTCCGCGGGCCTGAAGGAGTCCCACCCGCACGACATCATGATGACCGTGGAGGCGCCCAATTACCGGCCCCGGTGAGCCCGGCGTCGCCTCAACCGCCGCGGCCGCGCTGAGCAGCCACGGCCGATGAGCCGCGGACGGGTCGCGGGCCTGGTCACCGCCCTGCTGCTGGTCGCGGCGAGCTTCCTGGCGCTGGTCTTCGCCCTCGGCGTGGTGGCCTCCCGCTATCTGGGATCCCCGGCCCAGGACGGCCAGGCGCAGGCACCCCGGATCGTCGACGAGGCCCCTCCCGTGCTGGTGGCCGGCGAGGAAAGCTCCGGCGTTCCCGACGCCGGGGACTCCGGTTCCGAGCTGAGCGCGTGGCGGGAAGAGACCGCGCAGCTGCTGGGCATCCCCGAGCGGGTGCTGCGCGCCTACCTCGACGCCTCCGCCTGGGCGGCCGAGGAGTTCCCGGAATGCCGCCTAGGATGGAACACCCTCGCCGGGATCGGTGCCGTCGAATCGCATCACGGCACCCTTGGCGGCGCGTCCATCGACGAGGACGGCTTCGTCGTCGGGGAGATCATCGGCCCGGCGCTCGACGGCAGCGGTGATTTCGCCCTCGTGGAGGACACCGACGGCGGCGAGCTGGACGGCGATCCGGTCTACGACCGCGCGGTGGGACCCATGCAGTTCCTGCCCGAGACCTTCTCCCGGTACGGCGTGGACGGCAACGGCGACGGCCGCGCCGATCCGAACCAGATCGACGATGCCGCCCACTCCGCGGCGAACTACCTGTGCGCCGCGGACCGCGATCTGAGCACGGACGAGGGATGGCAGCGGGCGATCCTGGCCTACAACGCCTCCTATGACTACGTCGGACGGGTGCACGCCGAGGCCGCCCGCATCGCCGAAGCCGTCTGACTCCCGGTGCTGCTCTCGCGGGACCCCGAGCGTGAGGGCGGGATCGTTCCTCTGCCGGGCCTTTCTGCACGGCGCGTCCGTACCTCGTCGCTCTTCCGTACTTCGCCGCTTCTACGTCGTCGTTGCGCTCTTACGTCGTCACTCTCCAGGCCCGGGCGGCGACGATGTACTGGCGCGGCGACGACGTAAGACGACGACATAGGCGGGCCCCGCGCACCGGAAGCCGGTAAGGCCCGGCGTCAGGGGACCGGCGTCCCTTGATACGCTGGTGCGCACGACACGGGGTGCCGGTGACGACGCCGGCTGAGAACACACCCGTTGAACCTGATCTAGTCAGTACTAGCGGAGGGAATGTCAGTTGCGCCCCTTGATCGCGCCTGCTCTGGTGAAACAGCACCAGCCACTCATCCAGTTCATCACCAACACGGTGGTCCAGCAGTTCAGCGCCAATGTCGCGCTTGCCCTAGGCGCCAGCCCCGCCATGGTCGATCACGACCTCGATGCCGCCGACTTCGCCCGGGTGGCCTCCGGTCTCGTGGTCAACTTCGGCACCCCCAGCCAGCGTCAGTACGACGCAGCGGCCGCCGCCGTCCCGGTCGCGGCTGCCGCCGGGAAGCCCTGGGTGCTGGATCCGGTCGGCATGGGCATCCCGTACCGCACCGGCCAGATCACCCGGACAGCCGCCGCCGGGCCGTCCGTCGTGCGGGGTAACGCCTCCGAGATCGCCGCGCTCGCCGGGCAGGGTTCCGGCGGCAGGGGAGTGGAGTCCACCGACGAGGTCGACGCGGTCATCGACGCCGCGATCGTCCTCGCCCTGCGCACCGGCGGGGTCGTCGCGATCTCCGGGGCGAAGGACGTCGTCGTGAGGGTCGAGGGCGAGGAAGCGCGGCTCACCAGCATCACCGGCGGGCATCCGAGCATGCCGCTCGTCATCGGCACCGGCTGCGCGCTCGGCGGGGCGGTCGCCGCCTATGCCGCCGCCGCTCTCGCCGGCGGTGAGGAGCCCGGTCCCGCCACCCTGGCCCGGTCCGCCGCCGGGGCTCACGCGCACTTCGCCGCCGCGGGGGCGCTGGCCGGCCGCGTCGACGCTCGCCCCGGCAGCTTCGCGGTGGCGTTCCTGGACGCCCTGTGGGAACTCTCCGACGCCGATGCCGCCCGGATCGTCTCCCTCGTCGACCTCGCCGAGGAGACCCGCCCGGTCACCGGCGAGGCCCGCGCCGCGGCCGCGGCCGGCGGTGAGGTGCGGGCATGACCGGGCGTCTGCGACGCGCCGGGGCAGGTATCGACACCCGGCTCTACTTCATCACCGACACCGCCCAGTGCGCCCACGCCGGCCGTACGGTGGCCGAGACCGCCGCGGCGGCGGTCCGCGGCGGCGCCGGCATCGTCCAGGTCCGGGACAAGACCGCCGACGACGGCGCCTTCGAGCGGCTGGCACGCGAGGTCGCCGCCGCGCTGGAGACCGTCGCCGCCGAACACGGCAGGCGCGCCCTGCTGGTGATCAACGACCGGGTGACGGTGGCGGCACGGCTCCGCGCGGAGGGCATCGACGCTCACCTGCACATCGGGCAGGACGACGCCGCCCTGAGCGAGGCCCGCGCCCTGCTGGGAGACGACGCCGTCATCGGCGTCTCCACCGGCACCCCGGCGGAGATCCGCGCCGCCGAGGACAGCGGCGAAGCCGATCTCCTGGGCATCGGCCCGGTGTGGAGCACCAGCACCAAACCGGACGCGCCGGCCGGGATCGGCGTCGACGGCCTGGCCGGCCTGCTCGAGCACACCCGGCTGCCGGCCTTCGCCATCGGCGGCGTCGACACCTCCGGCGCGGGGGAGGTCGGCGCGCTCGCCGCCCGCAGCGGCCGCCCGGCCGGCATCTGCGTCGTCTCGGCGATCTGCCTGAGCGACGATCCCGAACGCGCCGCGGCCAGACTGCACCGCGCCTTCACCGCGCCCGCCGGAACCCGTGACGACAAGGAGCCTCAGCCATGACCCGGCCCCCCGTAGCCCTCACCATCGCCGGCACCGACCCCAGCGGCGGCGCCGGCATCCAGGCGGACCTGAAGGCATTCACCGCCCGCCGCGCCTATGGCACCAGCGTGCTGACCGCCCTGGTGGCGCAGAACACCCACGGGGTGGAGCGCATCTACCCCCTGGAGACCGGGTTCGTCGCCGATCAGCTCGAGTCCGTGCTCAGCGACCTGCCGGTGGACGCCGCCAAGACCGGGATGCTCTTCAACGCCGGCATCGTCGAGCTGGTCGCCGCGCAATCGGCCCGGCTCGGCTTCCTCGTGGTCGACCCGGTGATGGTCTCCACCTCCGGGCACCCGCTCCTGGAGGAGGACGCCGTGGCGGCGATGCGCGAGCGTCTCCTCCCGGTCGCAGACCTGGTCACCCCCAATCTGCCCGAGGCCGCCCTCCTGCTCGGGGAGGACGAGCCGGCCGCGGCCGATCCGGCGGCCATGCGCGCCCAGGCCCGCCGGCTGCTGGACCGGGGACCCGCTGCCGTCCTGCTCAAGGGCGGCCACCTCGACTCCGGCGAGCTGGTCGACGTCCTGGCGGTGCGGGACGAGAGCGCCGGTGGCGTCCGGATCGAGGAGTTCCCCGGCCGCCGCGTCGACACCCCGCACACCCACGGCACCGGGTGCACGCTCTCCGCCGCCATCGTCGCGGAGATCGCCCGCAGCCGGCAGGAGGGCGAGGCGATCGACGCCGATGGCATCGTCCGGGCCGTCCGCGCGGCGCTGGGCTACCTGTCCCGGGCGCTGCGCTCGGGCGCGGCCTGGCAGCTGAGCCTCCGGCCGGAGGGCTCGCATGGCCCCGTCGACCACCTGGTGGATCTCACCACGACTCCCGGTGCGGCCAGTGCCGACGCCGCCGCCGTGCAGGAAGCCGCTGACGCCGCCGTGCAGGAAGCTGCTGACGCCGCCGTGCGGGAAGCCGCGGACGAGCCGCGCGGCCCCGAGCTCGCCGGCCCCACCAGCCGGTGGGCCGCCGGAGAACACTCCCAGGCCGCCTGGGACGCCGGCGCGGACTACCGCCGGCAGACCGATGAGCTGCCCTTCCTGCGGGAACTGGCGGGCGGCACCCTGGACCGCCTCTCCTTCGTCAACTACATCGTCCAGGACGAGCACTACCTGCTCGGCTACGCCCGCGCGATGTCCCTGCTGGCCGCCCGGACCGGCAGCACCGAGGAGGCGCGGTTCTGGGCCGGCAACGCCGCCGAGGCGATCGCCGAGGAACAGCGCATGCACGCGAACCTGCTGGCAGACTCGGCGTTCGCCGCCGCGATGCAGCAGCTGGAGGACCGCGGCCTGACCGCGCCATCGCCCACCACCGAGGGGTACACCTCCTGGCTGGTCTCTCAGGCCGCCGTCGCCGAATACGAGGTCGCCGTCGCCGCCGTGCTGCCGTGCTTCTGGATCTACGCGCAGCTGGGCAAGGATCTCAAGGCGCGGCTCGGCGAGACCGGTCTGGAGGGACACCCCTACCGCGAATGGATCGCCGCCTACGGCGCACCGGAGTTCGACGAGGCGGTCCGCCAGGCGGTGGGCATCTTCGAGCGCAGCGCCGCATCGGCGCCAGCACCGGTACGTGAGCGGATGATCGCCGCCTTCACCCAGGCCTGCCGCTACGAGCGTGACTTCTTCGATCACGCCCACCGGCTGCGCACCTGGGAATGAGCCGAGGAAGCGGGCCGTGAGAGGCCGTTCATGGCCCGGCCGGGGCCCGTGCTGCGATAGGCTTGTCTGTCGTGAGCACGGAAATCGAGATCGGCCGTTCCAAGCGCGGTAAGCGGGCATACTCGCTCGACGACATCGCCGTGGTGCCCTCCCGGCGCACCCGCGACCCCAAGGACGTCTCCCTGCGATGGCAGATCGACGCCTACGAGTTCGAGCTGCCCTTCATCGGCGCGCCGATGGACTCGGTCATGTCCCCGGAGACCGCCATCGCGCTGGGCCGCGAGGGCGGACTGGGCGTGCTCAACCTGGAGGGCGTCTGGACGCGCTACGAGGATCCCGCGCCGCTGCTGGCCGAGATCGCCGAACTGCCTGAGCAGACGGCAACCCGGCGGATGCAGGAGATCTACGCCGAGCCGATCAAGCCCGAGCTCATCGCGCAGCGGCTCGCGGAGATCCGCGCCGCGGGCGTCACGGTGGCCGGCTCACTGACTCCGCAGCGCACGCAGGAGCACTGGAAGTCCGTCGTCGACGCCGGTGTGGACCTGTTCGTCATCCGCGGCACCACGGTCTCCGCCGAGCACGTCTCCTCCGACGAGGAACCGCTCAACCTCAAGCAGTTCATCTACGAGCTGGACGTGCCGGTCATCGTGGGCGGCGCCGCCACCTACACCGCGGCACTGCACCTGATGCGCACCGGCGCCGCCGGCGTGCTCGTCGGCTTCGGCGGGGGCGCCGCCAGCGCCACCCGCAAGACCCTCGGGATCCACGTGCCGATGGCCACCGCCATCGCCGATGTGAACGCCGCGCGCCGCGACTACATGGACGAGTCCGGCGGACGCTTCGTGCACGTCATCGCCGATGGCGGCCTGGGCACCAGCGGGGACATCGTCAAGGCGATCGCGATGGGCGCCGATGCCGTCATGCTCGGCACCGCGCTCGCCCGCGCCGACGAGGCCCCGGGCCGCGGCTGGCACTGGGGCCAGGAGGCCCACCACGGCCAGCTGCCGCGCGGGCACCGCGTGCAGGTCGGGCAGGTCGGTCCGCTCAGCCAGGTGCTGCACGGCCCCGGGGAGAGCGTCCTGGGCCAGCAGAACCTCGCCGGCGCCCTGCGCCGCGCCATGGCCACGACCGGGTACCTGGACCCGAAGGAGTTCCAGCGGGTGGACGTGGTCGTGTCCCCGTACCAGCCGGTCCATATCTGAAAGGCCTGAATGCTCCGGCTCGCACTCACCCCGCGCTGGCTCGCCGGACTGGTCCTGGCACTGGGCCTGGCGACCGTGTTCGTCTCGCTCTCCGCCTGGCAGATCGACCGCGCCCAGCACCGGAACGAGGCTGTGCGCGGCACCGATCTGGACACCGTCGTGGAGTTCACCGAGGCACTCGAGCCGCAGGAACCGATGCCCGGCCTGCTGGCCGACCAGCGGGTCTCCCTGAGCGGCCGCTATCTGCCCGGCATGCAGGTGGCCGTCCCGGGCCGTCTCCTCGACGGTGAGGAGGGCTACTGGGTGGTCACCATGTTCGAGCCCGAGGGCGCGACGCTGCCGGCGCACGAAGACTACGCCGGGGGCTTCACCGTCGAGGACCAGGCCACCATCGCCGTCCCGGTGGTCCGCGGCTGGACCGGGGACCGGCAGACCGCCCTGGATTCCCGTGCCGCCGACGGCCAGGTGACGATCACCGGGCGCCTCGGACCGGCCGAACCGCCAGAAGGCAGCCGCGGCCTGGGGGAGGGCGAGCTGGCCACCGTGTCCACGGCCCGCCTGGCCGGTGAGTTCGGCGTCTACAGCTACGGCGCGATCGTGTTCCCGGAAGAGGAGCAGGGCGCCGGCGCCTCCTACGCCGCCGGTGAGCTGCGGGCCTTCCCTCCGCCGCAGACGGCGGAGGGTGAGAGCTTCAACTGGCAGAGCGCCGTCTATGCTGTGGAGTGGCTGATCTTCGCGGCCTTCGCCCTGCACATCTGGTGGCGTCTGCTGCGCGACGACTACGAGCGCCGGCGGGAGTACGCCGCGGCCGGCCCGGGTGGTGCCGGCGACCCGGCCGGCGCAAGCGGGCAGGGGACGGCGAAGATCGAATACACCGTGGTGAAAGAAGCGGGGGAGAAGCGCATTCATGGCTGAGGACGAGCCCAGGATCCCGGGCCGCCCCGATCTGGAGGGAAAGGACCTCTGGACGGTCAAGCGGTACACATCGGCGCGCAACGCGCTCAAGGTCTACCGGGTGATGGCGATCATCACGGGCGTGTTCCTGATGATCCTGACGGTCGAGATGATCTACAAGTACCTCATCGCGCCGTTCCTGCTGGGGCTGGATTCCCAGACCGCACTGGTCTTCGGCGGCTTCGACCTCGCCGCCGCCATCGCGATCTCCCACGGCTGGTGCTACGTGGTGTACCTCATCGTCGACTTCTGGCTCTGGCAGCAGATGCGCTGGAAGATCGGCACCTTCCTGATCATCGCCCTGGCCGGCGTCGTCCCGCTGATGTCGTTCTTCCTGGAGCGTCGCATCACCCGCCGCACCGAGGCCGAACTGGACGCCGCCGTGGTCGTGGCGCCCAAGCAGCCCTGATCCCGCCCCGCACCGGGCCCCTGTCCTGCAACGCCTGCAACGTCTAGGAGAACCTTTGATGTCCAGTTCTGAGACGGCTGAGACGACTGTGACGACCGACTCCGCCCCGGCGGGGCAGACCGGTGCCACGGTCCTCGTCGTCGACTTCGGCGCGCAGTACGCCCAGCTCATCGCCCGCCGGGTCCGGGAAGCGGGCATCTACTCCGAGATCGTCCCGCATACCGTCTCCGCCGCCGAGATCGCCGCCCGGGAGCCGGCCGCGGTCATCCTCTCCGGCGGACCGGCCAGCGTGAACGAGCCGGGCGCGCCGGCCTTCGACGTGGAGGCATTCGCCTTGGGCATCCCGGTCCTGGGGATCTGCTACGGCTTCCAGTGCATGACCACCTCGCTCGGCGGGGAGGTCGCCCGCACCGGCAAACGCGAATACGGCTCCACCCATATGGACATCGCCCGCGGCGGCACGCTGCTCGACGACCAGCCCCACGCCCAGACGGTGTGGATGAGCCACGGCGACTCCGTCACCCGCGCCCCGGAGGGCTTCGAGGTGCTCGCCTCCACCCGGGACGTGCCGATCGTGGCCTTCGAGGACCGGGAGCGGCGGCTGGCCGGCGTGCAGTGGCACCCCGAGGTCAAGCACAGCCCGTACGGCCAGGAGGTGCTGAAGAACTTCCTCTACAACATCGCCGGCATCACCCCGGACTGGACCTCGGAGAACGTCATCGCCCAGCAGGTGGAGCGGATCCGCGCGCAGATCGGGGACAAGAAGGTCATCTGCGGCCTGTCCGGCGGGGTCGACTCCGCCGTCGCCGCAGCCCTCGTGCACAAGGCGGTCGGGGACCAGCTCACCTGCGTGTTCGTCGACCACGGCCTGCTCCGCGCCGATGAGCGCCGGCAGGTGGAGCAGGACTACGTCGCCTCCACCGGCGTGCGGCTGGTGACGGTCGACGCCGCGGACCGGTTCCTCGGGCAGCTGGCCGGGCTGACCGATCCGGAGGCCAAGCGCAAAGCCATCGGGCACGAGTTCATCCGCACCTTCGAACAGGCCGCCGCGGACCTCGTCGCGGAGGCCGCCAGCGAGGACGGCGAACCGATCCGCTTCCTGGTCCAGGGCACTCTCTACCCGGACGTGGTGGAGTCCGGCGGCGGCACCGGCACGGCGAACATCAAGAGCCACCACAACGTCGGCGGCCTGCCCGAGGACATCGAGTTCGAGCTGGTGGAGCCGCTGCGCACGCTGTTCAAGGACGAGGTGCGCGCCATCGGGCGCGAGCTGGGCCTGCCCGAGGTGATCGTCGGGCGGCAGCCCTTCCCCGGTCCCGGGCTGGGCATCCGCATCATCGGCGAGGTGACGGCCGAGCGCCTGGAGATCCTCCGCCGGGCGGACAGGATCGCCCGGGAAGAACTGTCCCGGGCTGGTCTGGACGAGGAGATCTGGCAGTGCCCGGTCGTGCTGCTGGCCGATGTCCGCTCCGTCGGGGTGCAGGGCGATGGCCGCACCTACGGGCACCCGATCGTGCTGCGGCCGGTGTCCAGCGAGGACGCCATGACGGCCGACTGGACGCGGGTGCCCTACGACGTGCTGTCGCACATCTCGAACCGGATCACCAACGAGGTCGACGAGGTCAACCGCGTCGTCCTGGACATCACCTCCAAGCCGCCGGGCACGATCGAATGGGAATGAGCCGGAAAGCCGGCTCTTGAACACCGTTCAATGAATGGTGTTCAATAGTCGCATGACCGACACCTCTCCGGCCCCGTCCCGCGCGTCCGGCTCCCAGAGCCCGGCGCGCGGCGCCGCCCGTACCCTCGACCTGGCCCTGATCGGCGTCTTCGCCGCCCTGATCGCCGTGCTGGCCTTCGCCCCGCCCATCCCGGTGGGCAACGCCGGCGTGCCGATCACCCTGCAGAGCCTGGGCGTCGCCCTCGCCGGCCTGGTGCTCGGTCCCTGGCGGGGCTTTGCCGCCGCCGGACTCTACGTGACGCTCGGGCTGCTGGGACTGCCGATCCTCGCCGGCTTCTCCGGCGGGCTGGGAGTCCTGGCCGGCCCCAGCGCGGGCTACCTGCTCGCCTTCCCGTTCACGGCGCTGCTGGCCGGCCTGGGCGCCCGCGCGGTCGTGCGCCGGAGTCGTCCCCGCTGGTGGATCCCGCTGCTGTTCCTGGTAGCGCTCGGGGCGAGCGTGCTGTGCACCCATGTGCTGGGCATCGCGGGCATGAGCGTGAACCTGGGCGTGACCCTGGCCGAGGCGTTCGTGATGGACATCGTCTTCTGGCCCGGCGACGTGATCAAGTCCCTCGCGGCCGCTGCCGCCGCGGCTCTGCTGCACCGCGCCTACCCCGCGCTCCTCGTCCGGCACGACCGGCAGCGCCGGCACAGCCCCGCCGGACGCCGATGACCATCGCCTTCCGCCAGGTGAGGGTCCTGGCCGGGGAGCGCGAGCTGCTCGCCGTGCCGCGGCTCGACCTGACCGAACAGCGGATCAGCGTCATCGGTCCCAACGGCGGCGGGAAGTCCACGCTGCTCCAGCTCGTCAACGGCCTCATCGAGCCGGCGGAGGGAACCGTCACCGTGGCCGGGAAGGACACCGTGGCCGAGGGGACAGCGGTCCGGCGCCGGGCGGGCTTCGTGTTCTCCAACCCCCAGGCGCAGCTGGTCATGCCCACGCCTCAGGAGGACGTGGAACTGTCGCTGCGCCGCAGTGTGAAGGACGCCGCCGCCCGCCGGTCGCGCGCCCGGGCATGCCTGGACGAGCTCGGCATCGGCGAGCTGGCCGGCCGCAGCTCCCATGAGCTCTCCGGCGGCCAGCAGCAGCTCGTGGCGCTGGCCACCGTGCTGGTACAGCGTCCCGCCGTGCTGCTGCTGGACGAGCCCACCACCCTGCTGGACCTGGCGAACGCGGAACTGTTCACCGCCGTCGTCGGACGGCTCGCCGCCGAGCACGGCATCATGGTTCTCACCGCCACGCACGATCTTCAGCTGGCGGCGCGAGCCGAGCGCACCCTGCTGGTGCGGGACGGCCGGGTGGCGGCCGACGGTCCGCCGGCCGAGGTGATCGCCGCCTACCGGGCGCAGAGCATGCCGGCGGGAGACGATGGAAAAGTCTGAGGCGAGCCGTCGCATGGCGATCAGGCGCAGGGCGCCGCGCCCGCTGCCGCGGCGGGACGAGGTCTTCGGCCGCACCGCGCCCGGCGACGGCTTCCTGCACCGCACCCCGGCCGGGCTCAAGCTGCTCGGACTGGCAACCCTCACGCTCATCGTCCTCCTGGCCCGGCAGCCGCTGCTGAGCCTCGCGGTCATCGGCGGCCTGCTCGTTCTGTGCGCGGCCGCCCGGGTGCCCGCGGGCATGCTGCTGTCCCTGCTGCGCAGGATCTGGATCCTGCTGGCGGCGGTCCTGGCCGCTCAGCTGATCTTCAACGATCCTCTCACCGCCGCGGAGGTGCTCAGCCGTATCCTGGCCTGCCTGCTGGCGGCCCAGCTGATGATCCTGACCACGCCGCCGATGGCGCTCCTGGAGGTGTTCCGCGCGCTGCTGCGTCCTATGCGCCCGCTGGGAGCCAGGCCGGGACGGGCAGCGCTGGCGGCACTGGTGATGCTGCGGTCCATCCCGTACTTGGCGGACCTCTCGGCGCTGGCCGGCCGGCAGGCCCGCGCTCGCGGTCTGGAACGCGATCTGCGTGCCCGCACCGTTCCGTTGCTGCTGGGAGCGGTCGCCTACGCGCAGGACACCGGGCGGGCGCTCGCGGCGCGCGGCATCGACGATCTGGATTGAGTTCACCCCTGGCCGGTGCGGCCCCTCACTCTGCCCGGCCGTACTGCGCCGGCCTCTCTCCGGGGTCGTGCGCTATTTCCGCCTGAGCTCACTGCTTGGGAACTAGCGGATCACCCCGGAACGAACACGGCTCTGCCGGTGAGGGGCGGCCCGGGCGCGTCGGCGGTGGCGAACCTGATGAAAGAACGGGCAGGATGAACGTCGTGCCGGTGGCGGCACAGCACGAGACGGGCACGGCACCCAGCCGGATTGCGTATGCTGGTCCACTGCGTACCGTCGTAGCAACGAAGGAGTCGGATGTGACGTGGCTGGTGATCGCGGTCATCGCTCTGTGCGGCCTCGTGATCCTGGCGGCCGGGATCGGCATCGCGGTGTACAACCGCCTCTCGCTGCGCCGTGACCTCTGCCTCGAATCCCGCCGCCAGCTGCAGCGCTGCTGGGACGAGCGGGCTGGCATCGCCGGTGCCCTGGGCGATGACGCCGGCCGGGACGGTGACGGCGAACTCCAGGAGATCCGTTCGCTCCTGAATCAGGCGGCGGCGGCACCGGGACCGGAGGCGCGCAGCCGGGTGGAAGCCGAACTCGGCACCGCCCTGGCAGCGCCGGAACTCCAGCAGTGGGCAGGGGAGCTGGGCACCGACGAGCATCTGCTCGGCCGCCTGCAGGACTTGCAGCGCAGTGCCACGGCGCTGGTCCGCCTGCACAACCGCCATGTGGAGTCCTATGCCCGCCTGCGGGCCAATCCCGCCGCCCTCCCGCTGCGATGGCGGTTCCCCCGGCTGGCCCGGTTCCCGCGGCCGGTGCTGCCGGAGCCGGCGGAGGACCCGCCCGGACAGGACGTCAGCGAGTCTTACGACGGGGCCGCATGACGCTGCGGCTGCGCATCGACCTGGCCTATGAGGGCACGGATTTCCACGGCTGGGCACGCCAGCCGGGTCTGCGCACCGTCCAGGGGGAGCTGGAGGCGGCGCTGTCGAGGGTCTTCCGGCAGGACATCGGCACCGTGGTCGCCGGGCGGACCGACGCGGGGGTCCACGCGCGGCATCAGGTGGTGCACGCCGATGTCCCCGCCGAGACTTTCGCGGCACTGCCCGGCCGCCGCGGCTCCGGGCGGACGCCGGGGGAGGCGCTGGCCCACAAGCTGCGCGGCGCGCTCGGGTTCCAGGGCGCGCAGGACCTCGCGGTGCTCTCCGCCGCGCCGGCTCCGGAGGGCTTCGACGCGCGGTTCTCCCCGCTGTGGCGGGAGTACCGGTACCGCATCGCCGATGCGGCCGCCCGCCCCGACCCGCTGCGCCGGCGCGAGACGACGCCCGTGCGTGAGCGGCTCGACGAGGCCGCGATGGCCCAGGCCGCCCGTGAACTGCTGGGCCTGCACGACTTCCTGCCCTTCTGCAAGCCCCGGGAGGGCTCCACCACCATCCGCACGCTGCAGCGCCTGGACGTCTCCCGGCAGCCGGACACCGCCATCGAGGCGGTGCTGCGCGCCGACGCCTTCTGCCACCACATGGTGCGTTCGCTCATCGGCGCGCTCATCCGGGTGGGCGCCGGCCGGGAGGACGTCACCTGGCCGGCGATGCTGCTGGCCCGCGGCACCCGGGACCATCCCGTAGTGGTGGCGCCGGCGCAGGGACTCGTCCTGGAGCGCATCGGGTATCCGCCCGACGAGGAGCTCGCCGCCCGCGCCGAGCAGACCCGCGCCCGCCGCCAGGCACCCTGAGCCCGGTGCGGTGGCGGCTCAGGGGAGGCGGGGCACGGCGTCGATGAGCGTGCGCGTGTAGGCGTCGGCGGGGCGGGCGAGCACCTGCCCGGCGGGTCCGTACTCCCGCAGCTCGCCGTCGCGCAGCACCGCGATGTCGTCGCTCATCCGCTGCACGACGCCCAGATCGTGCGAGACGAAGAGATAGGCCACGCCCGTCTCAGCCTGCAGCTCGTCCAGCAGTTCGAGGATCTGCCGCTGCACCGAGACGTCCAGGGCGGAGACCGGTTCGTCCAGGATCAGCAGCCGCGGCTGCAGCGCCAGCGCCCTGGCGATGGCGACGCGCTGCCGCTGGCCCCCGGAGAGCGTCAGCGCCCGTCGTCCGGCCAGGCCGCCGTCCAGGCCGACGCGTTCCAGCCAGGAGGTGATCTCGGCTTTGCGCTCCCGGCGGGGCCGCCTGCCGTGCACGAGGCTCAGCGCCTCGCCCAGCGTCCGCCCGATGGTGAACCGCGGGTCGAAGGAGCTCAGCGGGTCCTGGTACACGAACTGCACGCCGCGCCGCTGCCAGTCGGGGGCAGCGGAACCGCCGACTTTCGAGGTGCCGCGAGCGCCACCTGTGCTGCGAGCGCCACCAGGACCATCGGCACGTCCAGAGCCATCGGCGCCGTGCCAGCGGATCGAGCCGGCGTCGGGTCGCTCGTAGCCGGCGATGATCCGCGAGAGAGTCGTCTTCCCCGAGCCGGATTCGCCCACCAGTCCCAGCGTGCGGCCGGGGTACAGCTGAAGCCCCACCCCGCGCAGCACCGGACGCGCCCCGAACCGTTTCTCAATGCCCTCCACGCTCAGCAGCGGCCTCTCGGTGGCCCCGTCCGGACGCGGCGCCTCCCCGTGGCCGGGCCCGGACGCGACCTGAGCGGCGAGGACACCGGCGCTGCCCGCCTGGCGGTCGATCCCGGCGGCATCGTCGCCCGGAAGCGCCTCGCCGACGTTCCCGCGCGCGGTGCCGGGGGCCCCGTTCACATGAGCGGGCGCCTCGGTGTCGCCACCGGTCCGGTCGCCCGTTGCGGCCCGGGGGCGTGCCACGGGACGGCCTCCTGCCGCCGGGTCGAACCGGGGCACGGCGTCGAGCAGCGTGCGGGTGTAGGCGTGCTGCGGGGAGCCGAGGACGTCCGCGGCCGGCCCGGACTCCACCACCTCGCCGCCGCGCAGCACCAGGATCTCATCGGCCAGCCGGGCGACCACCGCCAGATCGTGGCTGATCAGCAGCAGGCCGAGCCCGGTGTCCTTGAGTTCCCCGAAGAGTTCCAGGATCTCCTTCTGCACGGACACGTCGAGCGCCGTGGTGGGTTCGTCGGCGATCAGCACGCCGGGGTCCCCGGCCAGGGCGCTGGCGATCAGCGCGCGCTGCCGCAGGCCGCCGGAGAGCTGTGCCGGGTACTCGTCCAGGCGCCGTTCCGGCTCCGGCATGCGGGCACGGGCAAGCAGCTCCAGCGCGCGCTCGCGGACGGCGGGACCGCGCAGCCCGGTGGTGGCGGTGACGGCCTCTCCGAGCTCCTGCCCGATGGTGCGCAGGGGATCGAGGGAGACCAGGGCGTCCTGCAGGATGTAGCCGATCTCGGTGCCGCGGACCGGGCGCCACTGCCGGTCCGAATACCGCCGGGCGTCCTGTCCCGCGACGTCCAGCCGTCCGGCCTCCACGCGGGCGCCCGGCCCGTGCAGGCCCAGCAGGCTCCGGGCGGTGACGGACTTGCCCGAGCCGGACTCGCCCACCAGCGCCACGCAGCGCCCGGGCTCGAGGTCGAAGCCGATCCCGGCCACCGCCGCCGTCTCCCGGCCTCCCCGGCCGAAGGACACCCTCAGATCGCGCAGGCTGAGCAGGCTCATCGGCGTCCCTCCAGCGATTTCTGGATGCGCCGGCCGACGATCGTGGTGCTCGCCACGAAGAGGGTCAGGGCCAGCCCGGGAAAGACCGCGGCCCACCAGCCCAGCCCCAGGAAGCTGCGGGCATTGGAGAGCATGGAACCCCATTCCGGTGCCGGTGGCGCCGTGCCCAGCCCCAGGAAGCTCAGACCGGCGCCGGCCAGCGTGGCCCCGCCCAGCCCCAGGGTGGCGATGACCACCACCGGGCGCAGCGCATTGGGCGCCAGGTGCCGAACGAGCACGGTCGTCCGGGACAGGCCCAGGCCGTGGGCGGCCTCGATGAACGTGGCGCGGCGGATCTTGAGCGTCTCGGCCCGGATCACCCGGACGTAGTAGGGGATGCCGGCGATGCCGATGGCGATCGCTGCGTTGACCGGGCCGCCGCCGAAGAGCGCGATGATGAGGATCGCCAGCAGCAGCTCCGGGAACGCGGCGCCGATGTCGTTGCCGCGCATGACGATCATCGACACCCAGCGCGGTGCCAGCCCGGCCAGCAGCCCGGCCACGGTGCCCAGCGTCAGCGAGATGAGCACCGCGCCCACGCCGAGGGCGAGGGTGCTGCGGGTGCCGTAGACGATGCGGGTGTACACGTCCCGGCCGATCTCGTCGGTGCCGAGCGGATGCGTCAGCGATGGCGGTGCCAGGATCAGGGAGCGGTCGGCCGCGAACGGATCCTGCCAGGTCAGGAGCGAGGGCCAGAGGGCGAACACGGCGAACAGCCCCAGCAGGCCCAGGCAGGCGACCAGGATGATCCGCTCGGTGATGGCGCCGGCGCCGATGACGCCGGTCCGCCTGCGGGCCGGGCCGCGGGTCTCGCCGATGAGGGTGGTGGCCGCGCTCATGCGCCGCTCCTCTCTGCGTCCGTTCCTGTGCCCGTTCGCATGTCCGCCTCTGCGTCCGCCCCGGTGCCTGTTCGCGTATCCGGTGAGGCGGCCGCCCCCTCGCCGGGCGTCGCGGCGGTCTTCTCGTTCAGCCGGTGGTCCACGAGGGTGTACACGATGTCCACGAGGGTGTTCACCAGCACGAAGGCCAGGGTGCTCAGCAGGACCACGCCGATGACGACGGGAAGGTCCTGGTTGCTGACGGACATGATCAGGAGCCGGCCGAGCCCGGGCCGGCTGAACAGTGTCTCGGTGATGGCGGCGCCGCCGAGCAGCGCGCCGAAGGCGAAGCCGATCATGGTCAGATACGGGATCGCGGCGTGCCGCAGCGCGTGCCGGAGCTTGACCGTCATGATGGACAGGCCGCGCGCCCGCGCAGTGGTGATGAAAGGCTGCTCCAGGACGTCTTCGAGGCTCTGCCGCAGCACCTGCGCCAGGGGAGCGGCGGTCGGCAGCGCGATGGTGACGGCCGGCAGGATGAGTGAGGCGAGGGAGCCGTCGTCGATCATGGGCAGCGCCCGCAACTGCACGGCGAAGATCAGCATCAGCAGGAAGCCCAGCCAGAACACCGGCGTGGAGGCGGCGGTCAGCTCCAGCACCGAGGCCAGGCCGCTGGGCAGCCGGCGCCCGGCGGTGAGGATCGCCGCGCTCAGGGACAGCACGAGGGCCAGCAGCGTGCCCAGGCCGGCCAGCGCCAGGGTGGGCTGCACCTGCGAGGCGATCAGGCTGGTGACCGGGACCTGCTGCACATAGGACATGCCCAGATCGCCCTGGAGCAGCCGGCCCATGAACATGCCGTACTGCACCAGCAGCGGTTCGTTCAGGCCGTACTCGGCGCGTACCGCCGCCAGCACCTCCGGTGAGATGTCGACCTGGTCGCCGCGGGCGGCACCGAGGATGACGAAGGCCGGGTCGACCGGGACCAGCCGGAGGGCGAAGAACGCGGCCGTGGCCGCCCCCAGCAGCGTGAACGCCGCCAGGAGCAGCCGCAGGCCGATCCGGGAGAGCTGCCGCACCCTAGCGGTTCACCCACGCCTCGTAGAGGTACGGCTGAGGCCAGGCGTAGTCCCAGCCGACCCCGCCGACGTACGGCTGCGCGGCGAAGGTGCGCGCCCGCGAGTGCAGCGGCACCGCCGGCGCCAGCTCCGGAAGCAGTTCCTGAGCCTGGCCGTAGTACCCGGCCCGCTCCTCCGGGTCCGCGGACTGCCGGGCCTGTGCCAGCAGCTCGTCCAGTTCCGGATCGCTCAGGAAGGAGGCGTTCGAGCCGATGGTCTCGCCGTCGCTGACGTTGTCCGAGCCGTAGAGCCGCCACAGCTGCATGCCGGTGGACTCCGACTGGAAGGACGCCAGGATGCCGTAGTCGCCGTTGTACATCCGCTCGGAGTGCTCGGCGGCCGGGACCGGCAGCAGGTTCACCTCGAAGCCGAGCTCGCGGGCGTCGATCTGCACCTGCTCCAGGGTGCGCTGGTCCAGCTGGTTCTCGCTGTTGAAGGGCACCTCGGTGCTCAGCCGCTCCCCGTCGCGGGTGCGGTAGCCCTCACTGTCACGCTCGTCCCAGCCGGCCTCGTCGAGCAGCTGATTGGCCAGGTCCGGGTCGAACTCGATGGTGTTCTCCAGGTCCTGCTTGAAGTCCGGGGTGGTCTCGGCCAGGTACTCCTGCACCGGGTACGCGCCGAACGTCGAGCTGGCGACGATGCCCTCCCGGTCCAGGCCGTGCAGCAGCGCCTGCCGGACGCGGACGTCGTCGAACGGCTCCTGGCGGGTGTTCAGATGCAGGGTGTAGCCGACGCCGGGCAGCAGGAAGCTGTCGGAAGTGTACTCGTCGCTGTCGAGGACCTCCTGGTTGTATTCGGCCGGGATGTAGTCGACCATATCGGCCTCGCCGGTCAGGAGAGCGTTGTAGCGGGTCTGGTCCTCCGGCAGGAACACGTACCTGATGCTGTCCAGGTAGGCCGGGCCGCCGTGGGTGCCTTCCGGGCCCCAGGCGTAGTCCTCGTTCTTGGTGTAGGTCAGGCTCTGCCCGCGCACCCACTCGTCGAATACGAAGGGGCCGGTGCCGATGAGGGTGTCGGCCAGGGACTCCGGATCGTCCTGCAGCTGCCGTGGGGAGAGGATCCCGAAGTACGGCGCCGCGATGAGCGTCAGGAAGCTGGACTCGGGTGCCTCCAGCTGCACCTCGAGGGTGTACTCGTCCACCACGGTGGCTTCCGGCTGGAGCTTGGCGGTGGAGCCGGTGGAGCGGTTCTCCGGGTCCACCACGAAGTCGAAGTTCGCCTTGACCGCCTCCGCATCCAGGTGCTCGCCGTCGTGGAAGGTGACGTCGTCGCGCAGGTGGAAGGTGTAGTGCGAGGCGTCCTCGGAGACCTCCCAGGACTCCGCCAGCCACGGCGAGTAGGTGCCGTCGCCGTTGTCCCAGACGAGCGAATCCACGACGGGGCGCACCGAATGCGCGCCGGAGCCCTGGTCCACCAGCGGGTTGAGCTGAACCGGTTCGTCCCGCAGGGCGACGGTCAGCTGCCCGCCCTCCACCGGTTCGTCGCCGGCGTCGGCGCTCTGGCCGCCACCGCAGGAGACCAGGACCAGGGCGAGCGCGGTCGTGGCCGCGGCGGGCAGCAGCCGCCGCCGGGGCAGGGTGATTCGCATGAGCATCCTCTTCACGTGAACGGGGGCGGGCCCCGGGGCGGATCCGCGGCCGTGCGGCGTCGGCGGTTCCGTCCGGGTTCGCCCGGTTTGACCTGAGGCGGTCAGTGGCGCTCCGGGTTGCCCGGGGCGCTCCGTGACGGCGCCTTCAAGACCTACACTCGGAGCCCGATGCTAGGCGAGCCCTGTGACGCCGCCCCGCCACACCATGACGCTTACCGTCGCACAGGGACATGATTCGTCATCTTCTGTCGTCATTGCCCGTCACTGCCTACACTCGCCGGGGTGACGACCCGACGATCCACCCTCGACAGCACCGGTTCCGGACATGCCGGCGGCGGGGCCGGCAGCGCGCTGAGCGCCGGACCCGGCCTGGGCGATATCCCTCCCGCCAGCCGGGACGCCGTGGCGCGTGCACTGGCGGTACTGGAGGACGGTGTCCTGAGCCGCGATGCCGCCGAGGCCACCCCGCGGGATATGCTGCGCGGGCTCCTCGCCGCCGGGATCGGCGTCGCACGGCTGCCGGTGTCTCACGGCGGCTGGGGCCTTTCGCTGCCGGCCCATATCCGGCTGCTGATCGAGGTGGCCCGGGTGGAGCCGGCCGCCGTCCAGGCGCTGCGCTCGCATTACGCCTTCCTGGAGCGCACGCTGCGTGCCGATCCGTCGACCCGGCCGGACCGGTGGATCGCCGAGGCCGCTGCCGGCCGGATGTTCGCCGGTGCCACGACCGAACCGCCGGGCCAGGTGGCTGGAGCGCTGGGCACCACCGTGCGCCGGGACGACGATGCCGGCCGGACCTGGCGCCTGGACGGGGCCAAGGCCTACTGCACCGGCGCGCTCTACGCCGACTGGCTCACTGTCCTGGCCGCGGCGGACGGGCGGCCCGGAGAGCGCTGCTCCGTCATGGTCCGCACCGATCAGGCCGGGGTGCGCCTGGCCGATGACTGGGCGGCCTTCGGCCAGCGCGCCAGCGCCAGCGGCGGCGCCGTGTTCGAGAACGTGCGGGTGGACGCCGCCGAGGTCCGCCCGGTGGAACGGGCCTCCGGCCTGCCGCAGCCGCTGAACGACGCGCTCCTCCAGCTGACCCATCTGGCGACCCTCACGGGCATCCTGGTGCGGGTGCACGACGACGCCGTGCAGCAGGCCCGGACCAGCTCCCGGCATTTCTCCCACGCCGCGGCCGCGACGCCGGCGCAGGACCCGGTGGTCCAGCAGCTCATCGGCCTGCTCGGTGCCCGGGTCGCCACCGCCACCGTCCTGAGCGAGTCCGCTGCCGCCGTACTCGAGGACGCCTTCGAGACGCCGGACGAGACGCGCATCGCCGCCGCGCACCGGCAAGTCACCCGGGCGCAGGTGATCATCCCGGACCTGGTGCTGGACTCCGCCTCCCGGGCCTTCGACATCGGCGGCGGATCACTCGTCGGCGCCTCCCGCCGCTGGGACCGGCACTGGCGCAACGCGCGCACCCTCGCCTCCCATAACCCCGCGGTGCAGAAAGCCCGGGTGCTCGGCGCCGAGGCCCTGCTCGATGAGCCGCTGCCGGGCATCTGGTACGCCGGGGAACCGGGCCGCGCACCCTCCGCCGGCGATGTGGGCCCTGCACCCTCCGCCGGCGAGCGCCGGGAGGGTGCCCGATGACCGCGCCTGCCGAGCCGCGCGCCGGTGACCCCGGGGACCGCCACATGCTGCTGGGCGCCAATGTGTACGACTTCGGCACCGACGCCGGCGCCTGGCGGATGCCCGGCACCGGGCCGCAGGACAACCTCACCGCCCGGTTCTGGCGCCACGCCGCGGACCTGGCCGAACAGGGCGGCCTGGATGCGATCTTCCTGGCGGACATGCCCGGCCTGGCGGCGAATCCCGCGCTGCGGCCCAACCGGATGGTCGAACCGCTGGCAGCCCTCGGCGCCGTGCTGGCCCGGACCGAGCGGCTGGGCGTGATCGCCACCGTCTCCACCAGCTCCAACGATCCGGCCGAGCTGACCACGCGGCTGGCCACTCAGCACGTGCTCTCCGGCGGCCGCACGGGCTGGAACGTCGTCACCGGCGTGCCGGCGGCCATCGAACGGGATTTCGGCTACCGGTCCTCCCCGGGCCGGGAGGACCGGTACCGCCGCGCCGAGGAGTTCCTGGAGGTGCACCGGCGCGTCATGGAGGCGCTCGCGAGCGGGCGGCGATGGTCGTTCTCCGGCCAGGTGTTCGACTATCCGGAACAGGACGCCCCGCGCCTCCCCGAGTCGTTCCGCGCCGCGCTCGCGGCCACTCCGCCGCTCATCGTCCAGGCCGGCGGCTCGTCCCAGGGCCGCGAGCTGGCCGCAGCCACCGCGGAGACGGTGTTCGCCGCGGAGATGGTCAAGGAGGCCGCCGCGCGCAACTACGCGGACCTGCATGAGCGGGCCGCCCGCCACGGCCGCCCGGCCCCACTCGTGCTGCCGGGCATCCACATGGTGCTCGGCTCCACCCAGGAGGAGGCCGAGCGCCGTTTCGAACGGCTCACCGAGCTCGGTCCCCGCGACTACGTCACCCGGCGCTTCGAGCATATGCTGGGCATCCGCCTGGACCAGCTCGATCCGCACGGGCCGGCCGCGCCCCAGCTGGAACGCGCGCTCGATGTGCCCGACGGCGGCTCGGTCGGCTTCGCCCGGGCCATTCTGTCCTATGCGGCCAGCCGCGAGATCACGCTGAGCGCGCTGCTGCGGCACTTCTCCGGGTTCGGCCATCAGTTCTACGTCGGGCCGCCGGAACCGCTGGCGGACATCATGGAGGACTGGTTCCGCGGCGCGGCCTGCGACGGTTTCAACATCCTGGCGGACGCGAACCCCTCCGGCTTGCGCCTTTTCGTCGAGCAGGTGGTGCCGGTCCTGCGGGAACGCGGTCTGGCCCCGGCCGAGCCCGCAGACCCCGCCGAGCCCTTCGCCGCCCGCCTACGGAAGGCACGCCGATGACGCCCTGGCTGATCGAACCGAGCGACGCCGAGCTGGAGGCCCTGGCCGGGCAGCTGGCGGGCCTGCCGCCCGCCGGGGCCGGGTCCCGCGCCGAGGAGACGGCTGCGCCCCCTCCGCCGCTGGAAACCCTCGAACGCTCCGGCGCGGCCGCCCTCGTCCTGCGCCTCCCGCCCGGCAGCGGGCTGAGCGCCCTGCCGCTGGCGGGCATGGTACTGG
Source organism: Sediminivirga luteola (assembly GCF_014639315.1). Classification (GTDB taxonomy): domain Bacteria; phylum Actinomycetota; class Actinomycetes; order Actinomycetales; family Brevibacteriaceae; genus Sediminivirga; species Sediminivirga luteola. The sequence continues at coordinate 134,084 of NZ_BMFY01000004.1, read as the reverse complement.
CGCGCACCGTGCAGGCCAGGGTGCTGGTGGTCCCGGACCTGCGCACGCACCCGGTCAACCTGGCCCGCACCGTCTCCACCCTGGCCGCTCTGCATGAGGGCCGCATCGGCGTGCTTCTGGGCGAGGGCGGCGAGGCGGGTACGGGGCGCACCGGCGGGGCGGAGCAGCCGCGCGGATCCGGCCAGGCTGTCTGGTACGATGAGGCGCCGGAATCGTCCGCGCCGCTGGGCGTGCGCGTGCTGCGTGCGCTCTCGGCGCTGTGGGAGAGCTGGCCGCTGGAGGCGCTGACCGGTGATACCGTCGCCGGCCGGTACGTGGACGACGCGCGCCTGGGCCGCGTCACCACGCCGGGGCTGCCGGACATCGGCGGTCCGCTGACCCTGCCCACTGACATGCGGGACAAACCGGTCCTCATCTGGGAGGGCACTCCGGGGGACTATCCCTGGGTGGATCTGCAGCTGCGGGACCGTCCGCTGCCGCGGCGCACGTTCGCGGAGGCGGCGCGCCATGAAGGTGCGCCGTCCCGGGAAGACGCGCCGGTTCCTGAAAGACCGGTCCCTGGAGGTGCGCCGCCCCGGGAAGACGCGGTGGACCGTGAAGACGCGCTACGCCGTGACGGGGCGGAGCGCCGGTACGCCGCATCCGCCGATGAAGGACCCGGCTTCAGCAGTGCCGCCCCGCGGACGGCCGGCACGCTCCGGTGGGCGCTCGGCCTGCCGGCCGCCCCGCCGAGCGGAGGCGACTGGGCCCCGGCGTTTCCTCCCGGAGAAGGGAATTCGCTCCAGGCGAGCCGCTGAGTCCGGTACCGCGGGCGCCCTGAGCCGAAGGACCGTGCCGCTTCGGGCGCCCCTGTGTCCCGACTGAAGGATTGTGCCGCTTCGGGCGCCCCTGTGTCCCGACTGAAGGATTGTGCCGCTTCGGGTGCCCGCGTGCCCTGACCGAAGGATTGTGCAGCCCCGCGTGCCCGGGCCAGCGAGCCGCGCGGCCCGCTCACCGTGGGGAAGCATCCGGGACGTAGATCCGAGGGCACCGCATCGCCCGCAAAATCAGACCTTCGTGCCAGGACACCGCCTTAGTGCCAGAACCACACCGTCTACGGTGTGGTTCTGGCAGGACGGTGTTGTTTTCTGGTGGGCCGGGCAAGCACCTCCGCTGGTGGGCGGGCAAGCACGTCGCCGGCCGGGGCGTACTCCCTCGGCTCCCGTCGCACAGCACTGCGATCACATCGACCAGCACTGCGATCGCGTCGCTGCCCGCGCCCCGCTGGGACCTCTGCCGGCGCGGCGCGGCTCAAGGGCTGGTGAACCGGTCCCGCAGCGTTCCCTCGGTGTACTCCCGGCGGATCAGTCCGCGCCGCTGGAGTTCGGGCACGACCTGCTCGGCGTAGTCCTCCAGCGCGGAGGGGAACAGGTCCAGCATCAGGTTGAAGCCGTCGGCGGCGCCGGCGCGGAACCACTCCTCCATGGTGTCGGCGATCTGCTCGGGCGTCCCGGCCAGGAAGCGCTGCCCGTAGCCGCCGAACTCCCGCAGCAGCTTCCGTACCGGCGCGCCGGACCGGCGGGCCATCCGCACCAGGGTGTTCCGGTAGCCCAGCGACCAGCCGGAGAACTCCTCCGGGCTCGGCTCGGCGTCCAGGATCCTGGCCGGCAACGGCGCATCCAGGTCGACGTCGCTCAGATCCTCGCCCAGTGCCGCGGACAGCGCCTGCAGGCTGTAGGTGGGCGGAGCGAGGTTCTCCCAGTGATCGAACCGCTCCCAGGCCTCGGCTTCGGTGCTGCCGATGACCAGGGCCAGTCCCGGGTAGACCCGCACGGCGTCGGGGGAACGGCCCTCCTCGGCGGCGATGCGGCGCACCAGCTCCCGGCTCTCCACGCCCGCCTCGAGGTCCTGCTCGACGGAGTACACCGCATCGGCGACCCGGCCGGCCAGGCGCTTGCCCGGCATCGACCCGCCAGCCTGGACGATCACCGGATGACCGGGGAAGGTGACGGCCGCCGGCAGCGTCGCCTCCATGTCCACGTAGTCGCCGTGGAAGGAGACCGTCTGGCCGGTGCCGGCCGACTCCCAGAGCGCCCGTACCGCGCGGATGACCTCTTCGCCGCGGGCATAGCGGGTCTCACGCGTGGCGACCGCCGCATGGCCGAAGTTCCGCACCGCCTCGGGGTCGTAGGTGGTGACCGCGTTCCAGGCGTAGCGGCCGCGGGAGGCCACGTGCAGGGAGTAGAGCCGGGCCGCCAGCTCCTCCGGGGTGTTCAAGGTGGTGGAGGCGGTGCCGACGAAGCCCACGTGCTCGGTGACGGCGGCCATCGCGGTCAGCTGCACGGTCGGCTCCAGGTACTGCACCGGCCGGGTCCGCGGGTCCGTCATCGCCGGACGGTCGGCGATGAACACCGCATCGACCAGGGCCTTCTCCGCCGTGCGGGCGACGGTCTGCCAGTAGTCCAGGTCCAGGATGGACCGGGCGTGCAGTTCTGGATTGCGCCAGGCGGCGGGACGCTGTCCCACGCCCAGGACGTTGACGTTGACCACCATATGGTCGGTGACCGGTCCGCTCGTGCGGCTCACAGCGCCCCCTTGTCGGCATCGTCGTGCACATCGAATCGCGGAGCGGCCTCCGGAAGAGGCGTCAGTTCCGGCACCGGGAGCCCCAGCAGCGCCCGCAGCGTCCCGTCCGGGGTCTGCGCGCCGGCGCCAGGCCCGGCCGGCAGCGTGAGCAGATGGGCGTCGATGCCCGCCAGCCACTCCTCGGCGCCGATGCCGGTCGCCCCCGTGGTTCCCGCGTCCTCGCCGGTTCCGGCGTCGCCGCTGGCCGGGCCTGCCTGGCCGAGGTGGCCATCGGCGTAGAGATGATCGCCGGCGGAGGCCTGCAGCCCGCCGCTGAAGAACACCACGGGCAGTCCCTGCGGGCTGGAGGGGACGTTGAGTGGCCCGGCGGAGGCGAACTCCCCGCCCCGGTTGATCCGGCGGATGGGGGCGACATCGGCGAAGGCCGGTGCGTCCTGGGAGGTGGCGACGGACTCCAGTGGCCAGCTGGCCCACAGCTGCTGCACCGTGATGGCGAACTCGCGGTCCCGGGCGTGGTCCTGCGAGTCCAGCCACCAGCCTGCCGCGCCGCCGGACAGATGCTCCAGGGTGGCCAGCCGCCGGGCGAAGTTGTAGGGCAGCTCGCCCGGCGGGATCCCCTCCGTGCGGATCAGGAAGGCGGTGCCCGGCAGCCGGGAGAGCAGCACCGCGGCGGCGATGCTCGGATCGAAGACCGGGGCGGTGCCGGCGGTCCCGTCGGAGGCCGGCCGGTCCGGCAGCACGAGGACGCGGACATCCCGGTCATGCAGGACCCCGGCGGCCCGCTCCAGCAGCGACGGGTCGGCGATGAGCTCGGCGGTGGCCCGGGCGCTCAGCAGCGCGGCGCGGGTGCCGGATCCGTCCTGGCCGCCGTGGCGGGGCTGTGCCACGGCAGTGCGGGTGCCGGGCGTCCCGTCGTGAGCCTTCTGCTCCCGGTCTTTCCCCTGGCCCTGCCGCAGCCTGGTCCATGCCTCCTGCCGGGCTGAGGACCGTTCTTCCCGGCTGAGCCCGGGCGCGATGCCGAAAGTCTCCATGTCCGTGATCATGCGCTCCTTGAAGACGACGGGATTGTGGCAGCCCAGGGTGCGGGCGTTGCGCCAGTGCCGGTCCGCGGACAGCCGGTCGAACAGGCCGAGCTGCCCGGTGACCGCGGCTGCCTCGTTCGTGGCGGCCAGGACCTCCGGGAGTACGAGCGAGTGCGCTTTCGCGCTGGCCAGGTCCGCATCACGCGCGGCCTGCCGGCGGATCTCGCTGAGGTCTCCGGTGCCGGAAGGGACCGGACGTCCGGACGGGGCGGCGACCGAGGCGCCGGGAGCTCCGGGGAGTGCTCCGGGTTCCCGGGAAGAATGCGGGGTTCCGGGGATTCCGGACTCGCAGGGCTGAGCCTCCCAGGCGTTCACCAGCGCCTCGTGGGTGGCCTGCAACTCGCGGGCCAGCTCCATCACGACCGCGCGCACCCCGTAGGCACGGGCGCTGATCCGGCCGATCCGGCCCAGCAGGTCCTCACCGGGCAGGTCCGCGCCGAACCGGGCGGCGACTTCGAGCGCCTCGGCCGCGGTCTCCGCCGCAGCCTGGGCGATGCCGGCCAGGATCGCCAGCAGCACCGCCTGCTGCCACCCCTCCAGCGCGGGATGCTGTGTGTCCCAGGCAACCACGTCCCGCGGGTCCACCGGGACGGCGCCGAGCACGGTGGTGCCGCTCGCGGTGTACTTCTGCCCGAAGCCGGTCCAGTCGTCACGCAGCTCCACCCCGGGGGCGGAGGCGGGCACGCCGGCGATGACGTACTCGCCGCCGGGCCGTACGGCGCTGAACTCCAGCCAGTCGGCGTAGAGGCTGCCGGTGGAGTAGAACTTCCGGCCGTCCAGGCGCAGATTGCCGGCCTCGTCCGCGGCCAGGGTCGTCTCGAAGGTCCCGGTGGCGGTGCCGCCGGGCTCGGTCCAGCCGCCGCCGATCATCGCGCCGGAGGCGATCCGTCCCAGCCAGCGGGAGGACTCGGCAGTGCCGGGCCGGACGAGGTTCCGCTCGGTGACCAGCAGGTGCGTGCGCCAGGCCTGGACCGTGTCGGAGTCCGCGGCGGAGAGATGGATCAGCAGATCCATCAGGGCCGGGACATCGGCGTCCAGGCCGCCGGCGGCGCGGGGCAGCCGGAGCCGTCCGAAGCCCAGCTGCGCGAGAAGCCGCACGGCTTCCGCGCGTTCCTTGAGCGGATCGCCCGCCAGCGGACGGCCTGCCGAGGAGCCGGCGCGCACGGCGCGGCGCATCAGCGCTGCGGCGGGGGCGAACCGCTCAGCGAGGGTTCCGGGCACGGACGGGGCGGAAGCGGCGGTGGACACGAGTCGAGATGTTACGGGCGGCTACGCCGGTGACGCCTCCGGCCGCGTAACTTTCAGCCGTAATGGTCGCGTTGCGACGCCGTCATGGTCACGTTGCGACGGGATGGACCGGGACGAACCTCCCGCTGTCCCTGCACGGCGATGCACTGTGATGCCCGTACGGCGGAACGAAAGTGGAGATACGATGCCCGATCTGGTGATCCCGGTGGTCGATCCGGCCGCCCCGGACTGGGAGGAGCGAATCCGCCGCTGGGCGGACGACGCGGCTGCCTCGCTCGGCGCCGGAGGGTGGACCGAGGACTCTCAGGACCCTGAGGACCGGCAGGGACGCATCGCGTCGCTGCTGTGCCTTGCGGTGCTGATCGAGAGCAGCGCCAGGATCGGGGCCGCCGCAACGGCCTCACGTCCGCGCTCCATCCGGCAGGGCAATACCGCCCGCATCGCCGATGACCCCCAGATGCGCCAGCTGGTGGCGGGCAGCCGCGCCGAGGCCGCCCTGGCCGGTGCCGCCGTGCGAGCGGTCCTGGCCGGGCACGCCCCGGTGGAGGAGGTCCTGGTGGCTGTCGCCGGCATCTCGGAGCGGCTGACGACGGAGCTGTTCGACACGCTCGGCGCCTCGGCGACGCTGGAGGAGAAGGGACTGCACCGGCTGTGGCTGGCGCATCAGCGCTGGACCGCCTGCGCCGGTCTGGCCGCCGCGCGGGACCGGGTGGCGGCCTCAGTTCTCGATCCGTCGTGAACCCGGCTGCCGCAGCAGATGGTCCTGCCCGATCAGATGGGCCATGGCCGGAGCCAGGAACAGCGCCCCCACCGCCGGGAGCACGATCCCCGAGTCGTTGACGAAGGTGCCGATCACCAGCAGCACCACCGCCGCGCCGATCCCGGTGCGCAGCATCGGCATCCGCGCGTAGCAGTCCACCAGCGGGCGGAGCCGGAACAGGCGGGGGCTCAGCAGCGCCCAGAACGCCACTGCCAGGAGCAGCGGCAGCAGCAGGGTGAACCAGCTCTGGGTGAGGATGTCCACGTTCATGCCGATCTTCCGCGCGATCACCGCGCCGGCCTGCCCGTCCAGGATGGTCGCGAAGAACCGGCCGAAGTGCGTGCGCTGGCCCGCCGGCCGCAGCCAGTCCAGGAACAGGACCAGCGTCATCACCGTCAGGGCGGAACCGCCGATGATCGCCACCCGGCGCCAGGACAGCCGGATGCCGGTGGCTCCCAGCAGCAGCACCGACAGGCCGCCGATCAGGGTCGGGACCGAACCGAACTTGGTGCCCAGGCCGGGGGTGGCCAGCAGCACGCAGGCCGCCAGGCCGGCAGCGCCGATGACCGCCACCCGCCACAACCGGCCCCGCAGCGGCTGCACGGCGCAGGTCAGGGCGATCACGAGCGCCGTGCTCAGCAGCGCGAAGGCGGAGTTGCCGATGCCGTAGAACCGCGAGGCCAGGAGCAGGGGCTCGCCCATGATGGTGGACATCTGCAGCGGCGAGCCCGCGATCACATCGGCGGCCAGGACGAGCACCGTCAGCACGGACACCGCCATCAGCGGTCCGCCCAGTCGGCGTCGCCACGGCCCGAGCAGCACCAGGGTCGTGCACAGCAGCGCGAAGCCCAGCAGGGCGCCCAGCATCGCCACATCGGGGTTGCTCGACCGCTGCCAGGGGACCAGGTTCACCAGGTAGGTGGACACCGGCACCGTCGCCAGGAACATGCCCAGGACCCGCACCCAGGCGGGCAGGCCGCCGTAGCCCAGCCTCGCCAGGGCCACCGCTGCGCCGGCCAGCAGTACCAGGAGACCGCCGTAGAACGGGTAGAACCACGTCGCCAGGGCCTGCTGCGTCTGCACGGCGGTGTCCCGGTCGCGCATGAGCTGGATGCGCTCGGCCGAGGCGGCGGGGGAGTCGTCCACGCGATGCAGCGGCGCGCCGGCGAGGCTGTCGGGCAGGGGGAGGCCGAGTTCCTCCAGCAGCGTCGGCAGCACATCGGTGGTCTGGGTCAGGCCCGGCTGGCGGGTGGACTGCGAACTCAGCTGGGCGCCGTCGAAGGCGGTTCCCCGTGCGGCGAAGAACTGCATATGGCTGTCGTCACCGCCGTCGGAGAGGGAGGCGACGACGAGGGTCGGGTCGCCTGGGACGGACTCCAGCGCCTCTTCGACGGCCGCCACGCGGCTGTCCAGCCGGCTCATGGAGTAGCCGTCCTCACCCGTGTTGCCCAGATCGACGAGGACGAGACCGCCCTCAGCCGCGGCCTCGGCGACCTGTTCGCCCAGGACCGCGGTGTTCTCCGGCACGGGCTGCCAGTCCTCGACCCCGCCGGAGGCGTCCGCCAGCGCGATCGCGGCTCCCGGGCCGAAGCCGGCCGTGGGCACGGTCCGGGTCTGGGCGGCCAGCAGTCCCAGCGGCGGCCGGTAGTTGTCCTGTTCCGCGCGGTAGGAGTACACGTCCCAGTCCGGCACCTGGCCATCCAGCGGAGCCCCGGGATCGCGGCACACCTCGCGCGGCTCGTCCGCGGCGCGGCGGCCGGAGTTGACTGCCAGCCAGCCGTCGGCGTGGCAGCTGACGGCGTTGACGCTGCGCGGGGTCAGGGAGGCCACGCCGCCCTCGCGGGCCAGGCGATGCAGCGCCGGCGTCTCGCGGGGGCTGATTTCGTCCCAGGTCAGCCCGGAGACGCCGATGAGCACCACCGGGTCGCCCGGCGGCTCGGCGGCATCCGTGGCTCCCGGCGGGGAACTGAGCGCGATGCCCGTGCCCAGCATGCCCGCGGTGGCCAGCAGCGCGCCCACGGCCAGGATGTGCCGGCGCCGCCGTAGCCGCGGCATCCACCTGGCCCACAGCGCCGCCAGCCGCGGATACTCCGCCGGGGAAGGGCCTGCCAAGGCCGGTTCCGGCTCCCGCGCCTCGGCCAGCTCCGTGCGTCCCGCCGCTGCTGGGGCCGCCGCGGCTGGCGGGCCTGCCGGCTCCTGCTCCTGAGAGGGACCCGCCGCGGCGTCTTCGGTGGCCTGCGCGTGCAGGCACAGCAGCAGCGGCAGGAAGAACATCAGGCCGGTGGCCGGGACCGCGACGCCGGAGTCGGCCACGAGCATGCCGGTCAGCAGCGCCAGCAGCACGGCGGTGAACCCGGCGCGCAGGCTCCGGTCGGCCAGCACATCGGGCAGTCGTCCGGCCCAGCCGGCCGCCAGGTGCCCCCATCGGCGGGAGACGCGCAGCCAGCCGAGGAACAGCACGATGGCCATCATGCTGATGGGCACCACCAGCGCGATCATGGGGTTGATCGTGATGATGGACAGATTCGCGTGCAGCTTGCGCAGCAGGACCTCGAGCAGTTCGCCGTTCAGGAGCTGGCCGAAGAACAGGCCGAAGTGCGAGCGGTCGGCGGCCGGGCGCAGGTAGTCCAGGCCCGCGATGCCCACCAGGGTGCCCAGGGAGATCAGGCCGATGAGCGTCAGGCGCCGGAGGTTCAGCCGCACCCCGGCCAGCATGAGCACCAGCACGATGAAACCGAGCAGGGTCGCGATGGTGCCGCCGAACTTGGCGCCCCAGGCGGGGTTGCCCAGCACCCCGGTGCTGATCAGGCCCGCCGTGGCCGTCAGCACGAGCGCCAGCCGGCGCCGTCCGCGTTCGATCAGCCACCTAGCCAGGACGGCCATCGCCATCAGCGCCGCCGCGATGAAGATCGCCACGCCCTGATTGCTCAGGCCGTAGAACCGGCCGGCGACGATGGAGTTGTAGCCCAGCAGCGAGTTGAACTGCAGATGCGAGCCGGTGGCGATGTCGGCGGCCAGCAGCAGCGCGGTGGCGCCGCCGAGCGCACCGGCGCGTCCGCGCCAGGAATGACGCCACGGTCCCACCAGGACCGGGATGAGCATCACCAGGGTGCCCGCGGCGACGGCAGCGCCCAGGCCCAGCACGGGGGAGGCGGCCTTCGACCACGGCAGCAGACTGGCCAGGAACACGCCCGGGAGCACCGCGGCCATCGCCAGCCCCAGCCACGCCAGGCGCCGTGCCAGCCGGACCGAGCCGGCCAGCCAGTTCCACCGCGGGGCCCGCCATCGGCGCCAGAGAAGAAGGCCCAGGGCAGCGGCCAGGAGGTAGTGGGCGATGTCCGCGCCGATGGAGAACGCCTGCACGCTGCGGTGAATGGTCGCGGCGCTCAGGGCGTCCTGCCGCAGCTGGGCCAGGCGCTCGTCCGTGGTGGCGGCCCCGTCCCGACTCTGGGTGACCGGCATGCCCTGGAACGCGGGCGAGGGCTCCAGCGCCATGAGCGTCATGACCGTCGGTCCCAGGTCGATCAGCTGGCTCAGACCCGGGCGGCGGGTCGATGGCGAGGTGATCAGCCCCGTCGCGGGCGCCCTGGCGACGTCAGCCTCTTTGATGCTCAGATACCGCAGCCGCGATGGCGTGGCGGAGTCGGCCAGCCCGGCCACCACGACGGTGGCCTCCGGCGGCAGCTGCTCCAGATAGCGGCCGATCGTCTCGTCGGCGGCCCGGACCTGCACCTCATGCGCGGGCGCCCCGTGATCGTCGATGTACCCGGTGCGCTCCTCGTCCCAGCCGGCGATGTCGGTGGTGAATCCCTCGTCCCGGACCCAGGTGCCGGTGCCGATGGCGCCGACGTCGATCACGGTCAGATCGGCGAGGTCCTCGCCGGAGCCGAGCGCGCTGCCGGGGGAGCGGTAGTCGTCGATCGCACCGGTCTCGTCGGCCAGGGCGATCGCGGCGCCGGGGCCGATCGCGGTGGCGGAGGCGCCGGCGTCCTGGAGCGCCTGGCCGAGCGCGCCGGGGGAGGCGCTGTAGGCGGCGGTGAGGTTCGCCTCCCGCTGCTGGTCCCAGTTGCGGGCCGTCGCCGCGCCCCGGTAGCCGTCGTCGCGTGCGTCGGTCTCGTCCTCCAGGACGGGATCGGCGACCACGGCACAGCGCGCCGAGGTGCCGCGGGGGCTGCTGGGATGGGCCAGGAGCGCGCGCCGGCCGGTGCTGAACGTCATCCATCCGTCGCCCGGGCAGGTGGTGGAGGCGGCGGCGCGGACCGCGAGGTTGCCGACCGCCGACTGCTCCGCCAGCGACCACAGATGAGGCGTCCCGGCGGCGGAGACATCGGAGGCGGACAGTCCCGGCACGCCGAAGACGACCACGGGCGCGGCGTCATCGGCGGTGCCGGTCCCGGCTGCGGTCTCCGCCGCGCCGGCCGGGGTCGACCCGGCGGCCGGGAGCGGGGTGAAGAGCGCGAGGGCCAGGGTGAGGGCGAGCAGGAGGAACCGGCCGGCGTACGCTGGCAGGGACGGCCACAGTCGCCGCGTCGCGGCAGGACGAGGCGCCGCCGGGCTTCCGGCGGGCACGGGCGGGAGCAGGGCCATCACCCGTCAAGCTTACCGAGCAACATTGGCGGCCGGTGTGAGCGCGCTTTGCGCCGCCGGGCGTGCCTCCGGTACAGTGGTGCGGTGTTGCGCGCTCTGCCTGCGCGCCGGTACGTCGCTTCAAGGCTCGTGGAGCCTGAGCGGACCGGCTCAGGCGAAAAGGGCGCGCGAAAGACAACTTCATGGAGATGCGATTCAGGCCCCGAGGATTTTCCGGGGCCTAGTGTGCTGATCCGGGTCATCAACAACGAGAAGTAAGGCTGAAGACTGTGCGCACGTACACACCCAAGCCCGGCGACATCCAGCGCCAGTGGCACGTCGTCGACGCGACCGATGTCGTGCTGGGCCGCCTCGCCTCGCAGGTCGCCCGCCTGCTGCGCGGCAAGCACAAGACCACGTTCGCGCCGAACGTGGACTCCGGCGATTTCGTGATCGTCATCAACGCGGACAAGGTCGCGCTGACCGGCTCCAAGCTGCAGCAGAAGCAGGCCTACCGCCACTCCGGCTACCCGGGCGGCCTCAAGAGCGTCAGCTACGCCGAGCTGCTGGCCACGCACCCGGAGCGCGCCGTGGAGAAGGCCGTCTGGGGCATGATCCCCAAGAACCGCCTGGGCCGCCAGCAGATCAAGAAGCTCAAGGTCTACTCGGGCGCCGAGCACCCGCACGGTGCCCAGAACCCCCAGCCGTACACCATCAGCCAGGTCGCCCAGTAAGCGTCTAGCCCGGCGAGTGAGAAACCAAGAGGAGAACCGTGGCTGAGAACAACGCCAACACCCCGGTCGACGTCGACGACGTCGAGAACCTGAGTTCCTACAGCACTGAGACCCCCGCAGGCGCGGGCGCCGCGACCGGTGGTCGCGGTCAGTCGCTGACCGCCCCCGGTCAGGCTGTGGGCCGCCGCAAGCAGGCCATCGCCCGCGTGCGCCTGGTGCCCGGCAGCGGTCAGTGGACCATCAACGGCCGTGACCTGGAGACGTACTTCCCGAACAAGCTGCACCAGCAGCTGGTCAACGAGCCGTTCCGCCTGCTCGACCTGGAAGGCCGCTTCGACGTGCATGTGCGCCTCGAAGGCGGCGGCCCCTCCGGCCAGGCCGGCGCCGTGCGCCTGGGCGTGGCGCGTTCGCTCAACGCGATCGACCAGGAGAACAACCGCGCCGAGCTGAAGAAGGCCGGCTTCCTGACCCGTGACCCGCGGGCCAAGGAGCGCAAGAAGGCCGGCCTCAAGAAGGCCCGTAAGGCGCCGCAGTACAGCAAGCGCTGATCTTCCCGCACGCGGATGGCCCCATCGGTTCCGGTGGGGCCATCGGCGTTCCGGTGCCGGACCCATCGTCCGCCCCGTGATGGGGAGAGTCCCGGTGTGCGGCGACGCGTGCAGGGAGCCCTGGTCCGCGATGGCCGGACGTTGCTGGCACGGGTGCCGGGCTTGTGAGGTGACGGCCCGGCCGTGACGATTCGGGCTGTCGCGTCTGCCGAAGCGGTGGCATGAGGCAGCCGAGCGGCACTGCGCTGCCGGGGACGGCCGCGCGAGGCCGGTGACCGGAACAGCGCCGCCTTCGGCAGGTGAATGCCGTCGCTTCGGGTGGCCGCGCGGCACCGCCGTCCGGGAACGGCGCCGTCGTAGAGTGGACAGCAGTACTCGGCGGGGCTGGAGGGCGCCGCCGAGGACCCGGTGAGGACCGGGCACCGACATTCACGCCCTCCTGCACGACCGGGCCGCCGGACGCGCGCCGGCACGCACCGACAAGGTGCCGGGGACAGTCCAGCTGTCCGGTGGCCGAGGAACGCCGCGGAGTGCGCGGTGTGGATCGAAGGAGAACTTTCATATGGCCCGTCTCTTCGGCACGGACGGCGTCCGGGGCCTGGCGAACAAGGACGTGACCGTCGAACTGGCGCTGGACGTCTCCGTGGCGGCGGCGCGCGTGCTCGGCGCCAGCGGCCGCAGCAGCGGGCGCAGGCCGGTGGCGGTCGTCGGGAGGGACACCCGCATCTCGGGTGACTTCCTGGCCGCGGCAGTGTGCGCGGGCCTGGCCTCCGCCGGGGTCGAGGTGCATGACGCCGGCGTGCTCCCCACGCCAGGCCTGGCCTACGCGGTGCAGCGCAGCGACGCAGATCTGGGCGTGATGCTCTCCGCCTCGCACAATCCCATGCCGGACAACGGCATCAAGTTCTTCGCCCGCGGCGGCACCAAGCTGCCCGATCACGTCGAGGACGAGATCGAGGCGCTCATCGGCACCGACTGGGAACGCCCCACCGGCGCCGACGTCGGCCGCGTGGTGCGCTATCCGGCCGCGACGGACCAGTACACCGAGCATCTGGTGGCGCAGCTCGGCGGTGACCGGCCGCTGGCGGGTCTGCGCGTGGTGGTGGACTGCGCCCATGGCGCCGCGAGCATCGTGGGCCCGGCGGCGCTGCGGCAGGCCGGTGCCGAGGTGATCGTGATGGGCGCCGAGCCCAACGGCCACAACATCAACGACGGCATCGGCTCCACTCACACCCAGCCCCTGCAGGCCGCGGTCCTGGAGCACGCCGCCGATGCCGGGGTCGCCTTCGACGGTGACGCCGACAGATGCCTGGCGGTGGATTCGCAGGGCCGGCTGGTCGACGGGGACCAGATCATGGGCATCCTCGCGATCGGCCTGAAGGAGTCCGGGAAGCTGGCGAAGAACACGCTGGTGACGACCGTGATGTCGAATCTTGGACTGCGCCTGGCGATGCAGCGCTACGGCATCGACGTGGTGCAGACCGCGGTGGGCGACCGTTACGTGCTAGAGGAGATGCTAGAGCACGGGTACGTGCTCGGGGGCGAGCAGTCCGGGCATCTGCTGATGCTGGACCACGGCACCACCGGCGACGGGGTGCAGACGGCGCTGCACCTGCTCGGGCGGATGGTGGACTCGCGCCGGACCCTGGCGGATCTGGCCGCGGAGATCGCCAAGCTGCCGCAGGTGCTCATCAACGTGCCCGATGTGGACAAGAACCGGGTGAGCGAGGCGGTCATCGTCGGTGCGGTCGCTGAGGTGGAGACCGAGCTGGGGGAGACCGGGCGCGTGCTGCTGCGGGCCTCCGGCACCGAGCCGCTCATCCGCGTGATGGTCGAGGCCGAGACCGAGGAGATCGCGCGGGACAAGGCGCAGTACCTGGCCGATGTCGTCGGCCGCGAACTCGGCTTCTCCCGCGTCTGAGCGTTGCCGCCCGCCCGGCGCACCCGCGTTGATTCGGGCGTGATGCACAAATTCCGCGTGAGCTCACCGGGAATCAGTGCGCACACCCGGAATCAGTCAAGCGCACCGCGCGGTGCCGGGGCCTCACGATGCCCGTGAGCCCGGCGCGGCTCACGACGTCGCGGGTCTGCCTCGACGGGCAGCGGGACTTAGGGCCAGCGCACGCCGAGCAGGCGGGCGCTGCGTTCCCAGTGCTCGTGGATGACCCACGGATCGTAGGCGGAGCGGTCGGTGCGGGCGGGCTTGCGGTTCGAGCCGTAGAACTCCCCGGAGTCCCAGTCGGTGCCCGGTTGCCCGGTGACGAAATGCGCCAGCGTGGCACCACCCTGCGCTGGCGAGGTCAGGAACCGTGCTGCCGCCCCGTGATAGAGCCACCGGAAGTAGTTGTCCGCGCCGGCGGCGAAGCTCGTCGCCACGACACCGGGGTGGAACGCCACCGCGGACAGTCCGGAGGCGTGGTAGCGCTCGTGCAGTCCCTTGGTGAAGAGGATGTTGGCGAGCTTGGCGTTCCCGTAGGCGCGGGTGGGCGTGAAGGAACCCCAGGCGCCCAGATCCTCCAGGTCCAGCCGCGAGTAGAGCCGGGCGGCGATGCTGGCGGTGTTCACCACGGTCGCGTTGCTCTCCAACAGCCGGTCGATCAGCTGGTGGGTAAGTAGATACGGGGCCAGATGGTTCACCTGGAAGGTCCTCTCGAAGCCGTCCTGCGTGCGCTCGGGGCCGGGGAACATCCCGCCGGCGTTGTTCGCCAGGACGTCGATGCGCGGGTACTGTTCCAACAGGGCGTCTGCCAGCGCGCGGACCTCGTCGAGCCGGCTGAAGTCTGCAAGGTGATACTCGGCGCCGACCCGTCCGGCGACGGCCCGGGTCTTCTCGGGCGAACGGCCCACCAGGACCAGGCGGACGCCAGGGCCGGCGAGCTGCTCGGCCGCGGCGGCGCCGATCCCGTCGCTACCGCCGGTGATCACGATCGTGCGCATGCGAAGAAACCCCCTGTGCCGCCGGATGATCCGCCTGCCACGTTACCGGCGGCCGGGAGCGCGGACCAGGGGTGTGCGCTTCGCCGGGACCAGCAGGCCGCAGCACCTCGGCGCAGATGCTCACCCCGGCGCAGATGCGCACTCCGGCCCTTCATCGCGGCATCGGCGCCTCAGCCGAGCATGAACTACGCCCGCGCGTCACAGGGTCCAGCCCGGGCGCGCGCGGAGGCGCGGCGAAGAAGTTGATCAGCTTCGCCATGCGACGGGAGGTCCAGCCGGGCGCGCGCGGAGGCACGATGGTGACCAGGGTCACCAAACCCGCGATGTCTTGGCAGAATGGCCTCATGGTCGCCATGAGCCAACGCCGATGGATCGCCGATGCCCGCGCCTCACTCCTCGTCGGGGAGGACGTGCGGCTGGGCGATATCGATCCGGAGTCGACACCCGGATACGACGGGAACAAAAGGGAGGGCCGGCGTGACCTGTTCGCCGGTGCCGAGCAGCTCGGCGACTACCAGGAGCGCCTGTACGCGGCTGCTGAGGGCGGCGGCGCGGAGGACGCGGTGCTCCTGGTGTTGCAGGGCATGGACACCTCCGGCAAAGGCGGGATCGTCCGCCATGTGATCGGAGCGGTGGATCCCCAGGGCGTCGATCTGGCGGCGTTCAAAGCACCCACCGAGGAGGAACTCGCCCACGATTTCCTCTGGCGCGTGGAGCGCCGTGTCCCGGGGGCGGGGCGCATCGGCGTGTTCGATCGCTCGCATTACGAAGACGTCCTGATCGGGCGGGTACGCCGGCTCGCGCCGGAGGAGGAGATCGAGCGGCGCTACGGGGCCATCCGGGAGTTCGAGGAGCGCCTGGCGGCGGGCGGCACGCGGATTGTGAAGGTGATGCTGCACATCTCTCCGGAACATCAGCGCGAGCGGCTGCAGAACAGGCTGGAACGGCCCGACAAGCACTGGAAATACCATCCCTCGGATGTAGACGAGCGGCTTCTGTGGGACGACTACCAACGCGCCTATGAGGTCGCCATCGCCCGGACGTCCACTCCCGCTGCGCCCTGGTTCGTGGTGCCCGCAGACCGCCGATGGTACGCGCGGCTGGCCGTGCAGGCGCTGCTGCTGGAGACCCTGGAGGACATCGACCCGCAGTGGCCGGCCGCCGATTACGATATCGAGGCGGAGAAGGCCCGGCTCGCGGCGACCTGATCGCGCACGGCGTGCCGGGCGCGGGATGCGGCTCACGCCACGCTGGGGCGCGAGAGGCCTAACTGGGTGCCTGGATGCGCCTATTCTTCGGGCATGGCAAGGACGCGGCGCGTGTGGCCACGTTCCCCAGTTCGCCGGGCGGTGTGTTGTCGGCTCTCGAAGCCGCGCCGTAGGGTGCTTGCATGCCGGTAGGGTGCTTGCATGACGACAGCGCAGCAGGACTGGGCAGAGTACATGGAGCGGCTGGGCCGCGCGATCCACGAAGCGCGTGCGCGCCGGGGCGCCTCGCAGGAGGACGTCGCCGCGGCGATCGGCATCAGCCGTGCATCGCTGCAGCGGCTCGAACGCGGCGCCACCTCGCCGGGTGTGCCCGCCAATCCGAGCCTGAATCACGTGATGGCGATCGCCCAGGCTCTGGACGTCTCGATGGACGAGCTGCTGCCGCAGCCCTGGCCGGACTTCCAGCTGGACGCCCCGGCCCCGCGCCGGCGCCGCTCGTGAGCGCCTGCGGCTTCGCTTGTCAGGGAACCGCCAGCGCCTGACGAAGTGGTTCAGCGGCGCATCCGGATCTCTGCCAGTCCTTCGATGTCAGGATCCTCGCGCCACCCGCCATCGGGACGGACCCCGTTGCGGGTGTAGAACGCCCGGGCGGGCGAATGGTGTAGGGCGCGCTCGCGGTCATCTGCGGTTGAGCCTGAACGCCACGGAATGTTCGAAGTCCATACAGCCACTATGCCGCGCAACGTAGCGCGGCATGAGATCGGCCGCCGCAGCCGCCGGTCTCCCGTTGCCGTTCCGGTCACCTGGCGGGCAGAAGACCGCGCAGCAGCACGACGAGACCGAGGATGAACAGGTACGCGGCGGTCGTCATCATCAGCAGGACTTCACCGATCGGGTTCGCGGACTGGGTCACCAGGATCGTGAAGACAAGATGCGCGAGGGCACCGGTCACCACAGCTGCTTTCAACACCGGCCCAGGCGCCCCCGGTCCGCGCCGGACCAGAAGCAGTACGGTTCCCGCCAGGACGAGCGCCCGTGCCAGGACCGCCACCAGCAGGACAACAGGAAGAGTGCCGGCGATCACCCACTCCAGCGGTGAGAAGATCGCGAAGACATCCGCGGCCGTCGGCGCCATGAGGAACACGCCGCCGAGCAGGGTGACGCGGTCGCGTGCGGCGCCGCGTGAGGCCGGGGGGCCGGCGGCCGCGGGAATCATCATGGCGCAACCCTACATTGACGATCATGCGCTGGTGCGTAGCACCGCCGTACGCTCCCAGTGCCGCGCCACACCAGCGGCGTCACAGGACACGACCGTAGTGCCAGAACTACACCGTAGATGGTGGTGTTTCGGCACGACGATGCTGTTCTGACAACACGGTCGTGTTTTCCGGATCGGCCGCGCCTCGCACTGGTGGTGTTCGGGGGGCGTTGGGGGACCGGTGGCACAGGTGCCAGGTTTCACGACGGCCGTTCGGGCGGGATGGCGGCGATGAGGTCTCTGGTGTACTGCTGGCGCGGGGCGCGGTAGAGCTCGGTGGCCTCGTTCTCCTCCACCACGCGGCCGTCCTTCATCACGGCGATCCGGTGGCTCATCTGCTCCACCACCGCCAGGTCGTGCGCGATGAACAGATAGGCGAAGCCGTGCTCGGCCTGCAGCCGGCGCAGCAACTCGATCACCTGCGACTGGATCGACACGTCCAGGGAGGCGGTGGACTCGTCCAGGATCAGCACCTCCGGATCGAGCGCCAGCGCCCGGGCGATGCACACCCGCTGCCGCTGGCCGCCGGAGAGTTCGTGCGGGTACCGGTCCAGGAACGAGCCGTCCAGATTCACCGACTCCAGCAGCTCCGCCCCGCGGTCCCGCATCGACGCTGCGCTGCCTTCCCGGGAACGGTTACCGTCACGGGAGGCAACGCCACGCCGGACGGACCCGCGCCACCCCGCCGCGCCGAGCGCCTCGGCCAGCGATGCCGCCACCGACCTCCTGGGGTTCAGCGCGGCATAGGGGTCCTGGAAGACCATCGCGATCCTTCGCCTGACCTCCCTGGCGGTACGTCCCTTCACGCCGATGATGTCCTCACCCTCCAGCAGCACCTCACCGGAGACCGGCGTCACCAGGCCGGTGAGCACATTGGCGATCGTCGACTTGCCCGAACCGGACTCGCCCACGATGCCCAGCGTCTCACCACGGCGCACATGCAGCGTGACGTCCTCGTTGGCGCGGACCGTCTTCTTGCCGGTGCTGGTGCGCAGCTCGAAGTCCACCGTCATATCGCTGATCTGCAGCAGCGGGGCGTCGTCGCCGGCCGGTGCCGCCGCCAGGTCCCGGGCGGCGCCGAGCCGGGGACGGGCGGCCAGCAGGGTCCGGGTGTAGTCGTGCTGCGGGGCGTCGAAGATGTCCTTCACCGGCGCATGCTCCACCACCTGACCCTGGTAGAGCACCGCGACGTCATCGGCGATCTGCCCGATCACGCCCAGGTCGTGGCTGATCCACACCACCGACATGTCCCGGTCCCGCTTGAGGTCGTTCACCAGCTGCAGGATCTGCGCCTGCGTGGTCACGTCGAGTGCCGTGGTGGGCTCGTCCGCCACCAGCAGCGCCGGATCGCAGGCGAGTGCCACCGCGATCATCACGCGCTGCTTCTGCCCGCCGGAGAGCTGATGCGGGTACGCCTCCAGCCGGGACTCCGGATCCGGCAGGCCCACGGCATCGAGCAGTTCCAGGGCACGGCTGCGTGCCTGCCGCCGGGTCAGGCCCAGATGGGTCTGCGGCCCCTCGGTCAGCTGCCGTTCCAGGGTCAGGAGAGGGTTCAGGCTGGTGGCGGGGTCCTGGAAGACGAAACCGACCGAGGGCCCGTGCAGCTGCCGCAAGGCCTGAGGGGAGGCGCCGATGACCGGCCTCCCGTCCACGGCGGCCGTTCCGCTGATCTCGGTGCGGGGCGCATCCAGCAGGCCCGTCGCCGAGAGCACTGTGACGGACTTACCGGAGCCGGACTCCCCGACGATGCCGAGCGACCGGCCGCGTTCGACCGAGAGGCTCACGCCGTCGATGATCTTCTTCCCGCTCAGAGTCACGTGCAGGTCGCGGACCTCCAGCAGGGGCGCGCCTGGCCGCACGGGGCCTTGCGCGCTCATCGCTTCCTCCGGCTCTCGATCATGCTGCGCTGACGCGGGTCGAGCACATCGCGGACGGCGTCGCCCACGAGGTTGAACGCCAGCACCGTCACCAGGATCGCCAGTCCCGGGAACACCGCCATCCACCAGGCGGAGGCGAGGAAGCCCTGCGCGTCGAACAGCATCCGGCCCCAGGAGGGATTGGGCGGCTGCACGCCCAGACCTAAGAAGGACAGCGCCGCCTCGGAGAGGATCGCGAACGCCAGGGAGATCGAGGTCTGCACCGTCACCGGCCCGCTGATGCCCGGCAGGATGTGCCGCAGCAGGATCTGCCAGGTGGGCACGCCCATCGTGCGGGCGGCCTGGACGTAGGGCTCCTGCCGCAGCGAGAGGGTGCTGGCTCTGGCGACCCGGGCGAAGATCGGGGTGTAGACGACGCCGATGGCGATCATCACCGAGGAGATCGCCGGCCCCTGGATCGCGACGATGGCCAGGGCCAGCAGCAGGATGGGGAAGGCGAAGAGGACATCGGCGCTGCGCATCACCACCAGGTCCAGCCAGCCGCCGGCATACCCGGCGATCACTCCGAAGGTCACGCCCACCACGAGGGCGATGGCGACGCTCACGAGCGCCACCTGCAGGGAGACTTCAGCCGCCAGCAGCACCCGGGAGAACACGTCCCGGCCCAGCTCGTCCGTGCCGAGCCAGTTGCGTCCGCTGGGCGGGGCCAGGGCATTGGGGACGTCGATGTCATTGGGCCCGTAGGGCGCCAGCCATCTGGCGGTCACGGCGGCCAGGATGAGGACCGCGAGCACCACGAGCCCGGCCGCGCCGGTGGGGCTGGACAGCAGCAGCCGCCACGCCGAGGCGCGGCGGGAGCCGGGAGTCCCGGTCTCAGGCGCGGGCCCGGAGGCGGCGCCGGCACCGGGGGCGAGCTGACTCATCGGCGTCCCTCCTGTTCTGTGGCGGTGGTCGGGTGTGCGTTCATGCCAGCCGGATCCTCGGGTCGACGATGGCGTAGAGCAGATCGACGATCAGGTTGATGAGCAGGAAGATCACCGCGATCAGCAGCACAGCGCCCTGGATGACGGGGTAGTCCCGGGAGGAGACCGCGTCGAACATCATCCGGCCCAGCCCCGGCCAGGCGAAGACCACCTCCACCACGATCACCCCGCCCAGCAGCGTCGCCAGCTGGATGCCGGCGATGGTGAGCACCGGGACCAGGGCGTTGCGTCCCAGGTGACGGCCGAGCACGACGGCCCGGCGCAGGCCCTTGGAGCGGGCGGTGCGGATGACGCCGGCATGGGCGACGTCCAGGACGGCGGCACGCACATACCGGGTCATGATGGCCCCGGAGACCAGGCCCACGGTGACGGCCGGCAACAGTAGATGCGAGAGCCAGCCGGCCGGGTCCTGCGTGAACGGGGTGTAGCCGGCCGACGGCAGCCAGCCCAGCACGGTGGAGAACAGCGTGATCAGCAGCATGCCCATCCAGAAGTCCGGGACGCTCACGCCGATCTGGCTGAGCACCCGCACGACGCCATCGGCCCAGCCGCCCTCCTTCAGGGCCGCGAGGGTGCCCAGCGGGATGGCGATCAGCAGCGCCACGACGAGTCCGCCCAGCGCCAGCGTCAAGGTGGCCGGGAGCCGTTCGAGCAGGAGCAGCGTGACCGGCGCGCCGTTGCGGAAGCTCACGCCCAGATCGCCCGTGAGCGCTGAGCCGATGTAGGAGAAGAACTGCACCGGCAGTGGCCGGTCCAGTCCGGAGGCGGCCTGGAGGGCGGCGTAGGTCTCGGGCGTGTAGCGGGTGCCCAGGGCGATGCGGATGGGATCGCCGGGAACGAGCTGCACGAGGGCGAACACCACCACCATGACGCCCAGCAGGACGACCGCGGTGTAAAGCAGCCGGCGGGCCAGGAACCGCAGGACGGGGGAGGAGAGGACCTTCGAGGAGGCGGTCTGCGAAGCCGGTGCGGCGTTCTGCGGCGCGGCGCTCATGCGTCCTCCTCCAGGTTCACGTCGCGGAAGCGCACGGCACGGTCCGAGCGCATCTCGTAACCGGTCAGCCGCTGGGCGTGCGCCTGGATGACGGAGGGGTTGTAGAGGTAGAGGTAGCTGACATCGTCGGCGATGAGGGTGGCGGCCTCGGCGTAGAGCTCCCGGCGACGGTCCTCGTCGAGTTCCTGCCGGCCGGCGTCCAGCAGCTCGTCGACGTCCGGGTTGGCGTAGCCCTGCGCGTTGGAGGGGCCTTCGCTGTGGTGCTGGGCGTAGTAGTAGTCGTCCGGGTCGAGGTTCCCCAGCCAGCCCATGATGAGCGCGTCGAATTCGCCCTGGTCCTGGTCGTCCAGCCAGGTGGCCATGTCCAGGGTGCGGATGGACACGTCGATGCCGATCGCGGCGAGGTTGTCCGCGATGACCTGTGCGGCGGTGACGGTCTCCGGGTAGTCGGTGGAGACCATCAGGTCCATGCTGGCCTCGCTGACGCCGGCCTCGTCCATGAGTTCTTGCGCCTGGCCGGGGTCGAGGGAGTACCGGTCGTAGGCCGCGTACCAGGGGCTGGTCTCCGGGATGGCGAGCTGATTGACCACCGCGGTGCCGTAGCCGACCACCTGGGCGATCGAGTCTCGGTCCACGGCGTAGGCGACCGCCTGGCGGACGCGTTCGTCGCTCCAGGGTTCGCGGTCCTGGTTCATCGCCAGGTACCAGTAGTCGGTGCTCACCAGGGTGTCGAGGGCGATGGCCTGGTCGCGGGAGAGCGCTTCGACCTGTTGCGGCGGCACCGAGTCGGTCCAGTCCACCTCTCCGGAGCGCAGCGCTGCGATGGCGGTGGTGGGCTCGGAGATGTAGCTGAACTGCACGCCGTCCACGGCCGGTGCGCCGCCCCAGTAGTCCGGATTGGATTCCAGCCAGATGTAGTCCCCGTCGCGGGAGTCGCGGAAGCTGAAGGGGCCGGTGCCGATGGGATGCTGGGCGATGTCACCGCTTTCGGCGTTGTCCTCACTGACGATGGCCATGCCCTTGAAGCCGCCGATGGCGGTCAGCAGGTTCGGGGTGGGCTGGCTGACGCCGATCTCGACGGTGTACTCACCCGTGGCGGTGACCTCCTCGACGGTGGCCAGGCGCCAGGCGTTGGCGAGTTCCTCGTCGATGATGCGGGTGTAGGAGTAGACGACGTCCTCGGCGGTGAAGTCGCTGCCGTCGTGAAAGGTGACGCCCTCGCGCAGGTGGAACGTCCAGGTCAGCTGGTCCTCGCTGATGTCCCAGGATTCGGCGAGCGCGGGCTGCATCTGAAGGTTCTCATCGGGTTCGACGAGGGTGTCGTAGACGTTCTCCAGCACCTGGAAGGAGAAGTACGAGGAGGTCTGATGCGGGTCGAGCTGATCCGGCGCGCCGCCGATGGCGGCCCGCACTAGCCGGTCGGAGGAGGCGGGGCCGAGGTCCACGCCCTCGCCCACGCAGCCGGCGAGCAGGCTCAGCGAAACCGCCGAGGCCGCCGCGACGAGCGTCCTGGCGAGACGGTTCCTGCGTTGCCGGTGCTTTCGCATTGCGCCCGATCCTAGTACAGGATCGTGTGACGGGGCGCACAGGGGGCGTTCAGGTGTGGGTCACGGCCCGGGGCCAGAAGGGGTTGGAGAGATCTTGTTGCCACGATTCGCGGTCCTCTTGCCGACAGCTGGGATTTCCTGACCAGGACGCCCTTGGAAACGACGCCGACGAACTACCGGCTCAAAGGGGCATGAGGGACGGTGCTGCGCTCGGGCCGCGAGCATGAGCGGTGGCAGCATAAACCCACGCTCAAAGGCGATGCGCGAATCTGGTTCTATGTGAACGGGAACGTGGTCTACCTGGAACAGGTGCACACATCGCACCCAAAGCAGACGCAGTGAGCGGCGCGGGAGGCTTCTTCGGGCTGCGTGCAGCAGGGCCGCGCCCGCCCGTAACGGTCGCAGCCGGCTTATCGGTCCTGCGGGGACCATAGTGCGCGAATGCCGAACGTGACAGCGGCGACCCCGGACACCAGTGCTGCGAGGCCCGCCACGGGGAAGATCGTCTGAACCGCGCTGCCGTAGATGTTCTCGTCGCGTTCGTACCCGGAGATCGTGCCGGTGAGGACGAACGTGGCAAGCGATACGGCGAAGAGCACCGAGAGGGTCATCGCCAGTCTGCCGTCGTTGTTCATCGAAAAGGCTCCTTCAACCGTCCTGGGCATGTGCGGTTACCGGTCGCGCAGGAATGAGAAGGCGAGCAGGCTTGCCAGCAGTCCGAGAGCCGCGTTCGCGGTCGACTCCGCGACTGTCAATCCTGAGACGAGCGAGATGCACAGGAGCGCGACTCCGATCACGACCGAGCACAGGATCGCAGATGCTGAATGCATAGTCCTTCTGTTCCTGAGGGCATACGTCCTGGCTCACACTGGCACGCTCTGTCCCGCTAACGCATCGACGAAAGTCGGCTGATCCTCGAGACTTTGGTCGATACGTGGTCTTGTGGTTTCATCCCCTGTCGCGGTCCTCTATCAATCCGAGCACCGTCCGGAACGTTCGCCGTGCACCGAGGGAAGTGTTACCGAGACCGCGCGCTCGTCCACCTCACCGTTCGTCTCCGGGCAGCCAGGCCCGCACCCGCCAGCCGTCCTCGTGCGGGCCTGCTTCAAGGGTGCCGCTGAACAGATCGAGCCGTTCACGCAGCCCGACGAGGCCGAATCCAGATGCCGGCGGCAGTTCGGTGTTCGGCGGGGGAGCGGAGTTCGTGATGACGATCTCCACACCCTCGTCAGCATGGGCGACCTCGAACGTGACGTGCTGGCAGCCGGGTGCGTGCTTGAGGATGTTCGTCGTCGCCTCTTGCGCCACCCGGATCGCCGTCAGTTCCTTCGAGCGAGGCAGGTCTATCCCGTCGGTGACCGCCGTGTCCACGTGTGCCCCAGCTGTTTCCAGGCGATGCGCGAAGTCGTCGATACGCTGCGCCAGGGTGCCCGATGCTTCATCTGGCTCCATGCTGGCTTCCGGCATATCGTCCCGCAGGGTCACGAGCATGCGGCGCAGGTCGGCGAGGGCCTGGCGCGACGCATCCCCGATGGCCAGCTGGGCGCGTTCCCGCGCGGCGGGGGCTTGCGCGGTGTCGAGGACCCGCGCCTGCATGGCGATCACGGTCAGGCCGTGGGCGACGACGTCGTGCAGCTCGCGCGCAATCTGCTTGCGCTCGAAGGTGACCGCACGTTGGCGCTCTTGCTGGTGCTCAGCGATCTGGTCATGCAGTTTCTCGGTTCGGGCTGCGGCAATGCGGAAGGCGACCCCCACTGCCGCACCGATCGCGGCCAAAGTCGCTGCCCCTACGCCGTCGAACCACATATGTTGTTGAGTGTTGGACAAGACTGTTGCCCATGCGACCACCGTTGCTCCGAACAGCACGGCCAGGGGTAGGCGACTTGCACGCGCGACGAGCGCGGCAGCCGGAGCTATCGCGAGGTTGAACACGTCAGCATCTGTCCACCAGAACGCCGAGAAAGCAGCGAGCATTACCAGCATGCCGCCCATGCTTGGCTGCCACGCTGTCACGATGAGAGTCGCTGCGATCACCGCAGTCTCGATCACGCCCAGGAAAGAGCTCCCGTCGATTCTCAGCAGCGTCGCCGTTAGCTCGACTACGAACGCGAACCCGGCGACGCTTCCGAAGAGCACCCGGCCCCGAGTGGAGAACGAAGTGGTGGAGAAAAACCTCGGGACGGGCGCTCTGCGGTTGACGAGTGTCATGCCAGCAATTATTGCTCCAACGAGCGACGGTGGTGCGCCTGAAACGATGCCGGGGTGAGGGTCAGCAGAGCCGGGTCACTCTGCACCAGAGGCTTAAGGGAACCACGAGTTCTTGGGAACTCTGCGCCACGCCGGCGGTGCCCGGCGCTGCTGCAGAGTGGGCGACAGAAGGCGCCGCACTGTTGGCTAGGCCGACGGTGAGAGCGACCGCCCCCAGTGCTACAGCCGCGCGCAATCGACTACGACGTTTTCCTGCGAACGTGCGAGCCATGAGAAGCCCTCCTTGATCGTCTGTACGGGGCGCGCGAATGCGTGCTCCGAAGACGACGGTGCGGCTCAGGACGCGACAATGCATCGACGAAGGTCTACGCTTCGATAGACCTTTGGATACGACTTCGCAAGCGGCCCTGCATAGGATGCGAGCATGATCAAAGTGCTGGTGGCGGACGATCAGCCGCTCATGCGTGAGGCGATGCGCATCTTCGTCGACCGGGCCGACGACATGACGGTCGTGGGGGAGGCCGGCGACGGCGCCGTGGCACTCACCCAGGTGCGCACTCTGCGGCCCGATGTCGTACTCATGGACATGCAGATGCCGGTGATGGACGGCGTGGAGGCGACGCGCCAGATCACCGAAGAGTTCCCGGAGACCCGCGTGCTCGCGGTAACGACCTTCTCATCGGAGCAGTACCTGGTGCCGGCCCTGCGGGCCGGTGCATCCGGCTACCTGGTCAAGGACGCCGAGCCCGAGGAGTTCGTCGACGGGGTCCGTGACATCCACGCCGGTGCCGGGGCGTTCTCCCGCGGGGTGGCACGGGACCTCATCGAAGCGGTCCGCGCTACTTCGCGGAAGCGCGTGATGACGCGAGTGGCCGCGCACGAGCGGCTCAACGACCGTGAGCAGGCCATCGTCGACCTGCTCGCTCAAGGGAAGTCGAACGCGGAGATCGGCGCCGACCTGGGCCTGGCGGAGGCCACCGTGAAGGCCAATCTGGGCAAGATCATGGCCAAGTGGCAGGTGCGGGACCGGGTCCAGGTGCTGATCCACGCCGCCCGCCTCGGCTTGGTGGATATCGTCCGCTGACTTTTCCCGCCTCAGGGAACCCGGAGGATCCGGACCGGGTCGCGTAGTGCCGCGAGGATCCCCGGTGGCAGGGCACCGAGGATCGCGGAGTAAAGGATCAGCCCCGATAATCCCAGGGCGAACCGCAGGGACGGCAGGCCGCCAGAGAGCATCCAGGCAAGCATCAGTCCCGCGGCTCCACCGGCAACCAGACCCGTGACGCCCGCCACCAGCGCCTGCACCAGCACGTGGGCGAGGATGTTCAACCGCGTGGCACCCAGTGCGCGCAGTCGCCCGAAGTCACGCCGCCTGGCCGAGACCGCAGCGATCATCGTGAGGGCCACGAGGATGGTGCCGCCGCCAAGAATCAGCATCATGAGATGGCGGGACGACGCACCCAGCGAACCGGTGACGGTGTCCCGCAGGGTGATCGCTGCCGCTGGAACGCTCACATCGAGGTCCGCTGGGACGGCGGCCGGCACGGCTGCTTCGACGGTGTCAGCCAAGGCCAGAACATCCACGTCTTCGGCTGTTTCCACGTAGAGGTACCGAAGTGGCGCGACCGCACCCTCCGCGGGGATATGGAGCACCGTGGACTCCAGCTCCGACAAGGGTCCCTCGGCGGAGAACGTCCCCACGATCGCCAGGCTCGTCCCCTCGCCGATCACAGTGCCCGAGGGTACGTCCATCGACAGGTCCGCCAGGTGTTCGTGCCCGATGACGGCCTCGGACGGACGCTCGGGTGCCCGACCTGACGTGATGACCGCGGATTCCGGGAGCCCGCCGATCAGAGGCCGGGAACTCGTCACCTGCCCAGTCACCGGGCCTGTTACCGGATTCCAGACTGTCACTGCCGGTCCTACTCCGAATACGTTGTCCACACCCTCCAGCGCACCGATCACCGCAACGGCAGAATCCGCGATCGCGGCGTTCCCGGTCTGGTCCGTGACGACGAGGGATCGGGTCCCGGCAGAGTCGAATGTCCGGGCGATCTGTGCTTCCGTGGCCGCAGTCCTGCCCATGACGAGGAACGACAACAGGCATACGGCAGCCACGACGAGGCCGCAGATGCCGGTGCTCACAGGACGGGCCAGGGTGCTCCGCAGCGCCTCGGCGAACAACGCCTTCATGGCGCGTCCTCTTTGCCGCGCGGTACCGCGGCGGTCGCCGGATTGAGTACCAGACGATGATCCGCGGCCGCTGCCAGCGTCTCGTCGTGGGTGGCGACGACGACCGCGGCACCTGCGGCGGCATGGTCCATGAGGGCCTCCCAGACGAGGTCGCGGGAATCATGATCCAGATTGCCGGTGGGTTCATCGCCGAAGACCACACGCGGTTCCGTGAGGAGTGCACGGCACAGGCCCACGCGTTGCGCCTGACCCCCGGATATCTCGCCGGGCCGGTGCCTGGCGCGGTGGTCCACACCGAAACGAGCCAGCAGATCCATACCCCGCTCACGTGCCTCGGCGCGGGGAAGGCCCGCATACACGGCGCCTTCGCATACGTTGTCCAGCACCGTCCGGGACAAGTCCAGCATGGCGTCCTGGAACACGAAGGATGCCGTGGAAGCCCGCCATCTCGACCGGTCC
The DNA here is from genome assembly GCF_014639315.1 of Sediminivirga luteola. GTDB lineage: Bacteria > Actinomycetota > Actinomycetes > Actinomycetales > Brevibacteriaceae > Sediminivirga > Sediminivirga luteola. The sequence continues at coordinate 106,917 of NZ_BMFY01000004.1, read as the reverse complement.
CGGTCGGAACGAGCAGTGAGGTCGGTCCCGTTCCACAGCACCTTGCCGGACACCGGCCGCAATAGCTGGGCGAGAACGTAGAGGAGGGTCGACTTCCCGATTCCTGAAGGCCCGGTCACCACGGTGAGCCCACCGGACGGGAAGGCATGGGTGATAGCGTCCAGGACCACGTCCGCGCCACGTCGGTAGGAGAAGGTGAGCGATTCTGCCAGCAGACCGGCTCCCGCGGGATCAGCCGTCATCGGCGGGGGTCTCAGCCGGTTCGCCCGAACCGGTCTCCGTAGCCGGGCCGGTGGCGAACAGGCGCACCTCGTCGCCTGCCTCCACGCCGTTCACCACTGCGCGGGACCCATCGACCACGAGGACCTCGACAGCACGCTCTGACTCATCGGCCATGAGCACGAAGGAGCCACCGTCCGGGCCGGTGCCGATCGCCGAGAGCGGCACGACGGGACCCGTGCGGGCTTCCACGAGTTGCACGCGTGCGGTGTAGGACGCGCCGTTGACGGGCACCGTGTCACATGTGTCGCCGCATACAGCTGTGTCATCGGGACCTTTGACGATTGCGGCTTCAGGCTGGGCCAGCTCCGGGTCCATGCGGTACTCGGTGACGGTTCCCCTCCACTCGGTGCCGGGTCCTGCCTCGATGATCACGGGTGTGTCCAGGGGTGGCGGTGTCGCACCGTCACCGATGGCGAGTTCCACCTCGGGGGCTTCTGCCAGCACGGATGCGGTGACGACGCCCGGGGTGAGAACGGCACCGGGGACGATGTCGTCGGTCACGGTCATGCGTGCGGGCAGCGCCGGTACATAAACGATGTCGCCTGCCCGGACGATTCCATCGGCTTCGATTCCGAGACCTTTCTGCCAGGCTTTCACCGCGGCCACGGTGAGTGGTCCGAACTCCCCGTCGGGGGCGACGCGAAAGTATCCTGCCGCTGCCAGAACTCCTTGCAGCTGGGCGACATCCGGGCCCTCGTCGTCCTCCGAGAGGTCACGGAAGGACGGGACGGCGCCTTCTCCGACTATCACGGGCCGGAGCCCGACTGTATAGATCACGTCGCCGGCATCCACGGACCCATCGGCGGGGACATCGACGGAGGTGACAGTGCCTTCGGCGGCACCGGCCGCGATGGGGGTGCCCGACCACTGGGCGGTCGCGGTATACGTGGTCGAGCGGCCGACCTCGTCCTCGATCACCGTGTAGACGGGGGCGTCGACGAGGTTCATCTCCACACGCGGTGGCGCGAAAGCGGCCCATCCGGCGGCAACACCCGCGCCCACAGCCAGCACAACCACCCCTATGCCGCCGGCTAGCCGCAGAACGGTGCGGAAACGGTCAGTGCCGGGCACCGGGCTGCTGTTCTTCATTCCGCGCCGAACACCCAGGGCTCGGGGCACACGGTGAGGAGTTCCGCGTTCCGTTCCGGGCCTGCTGCGATCACTGCGGGGTCGCCGTAGGCCCACCAGGCCTCGCCGCTGTCATCGGAGGAGAGCCCTTCTTCGATGAACTCGTCTTCCGACGGGGGTTCGGATTCCATCTCGATACCCTGTGCGATCAGGCATTCGCGAACGTCGAGTTCCTGCGCGTACCGAGTGCTGAGGGACTCAACTGTGGGACCAGATCTGACCGCTTCGAGATCGATTCCCATCTGAATGAGGCAGGCGTCCTTGTCGGAATCGAATCGACTCATTTCTTCAGTGTCGAAGAACGGGTCGGGAGAACCACCGTATTCGTCGACCTCTCTGTCCCAGCCGAGCCCGTCCATGCATGCCTGGAGTTCGAGGACGAAGTTCTCCCGGTCGGCGGCCTGGTTCACCATCCATTCCGGTTCGGTCCAGTCGCCCGCGATGGTCCCCTCCGCGGTGCACGCGGAAAGGCCGAGCAGCAGTATCCCGGACACTGCGAGGGCAGGTGCCGGAGGTGCGAACGCGAGAAACGGAGGAGCCATGGAATCTCCAGGGTCAGGAGCGGGTGTCACTGAAATCAGAAGGCTGCAGGGGTCACTGAAAAGCTGTCGCGCCGCTCGTGATCGTTTGATACAGCTCTTCCAGTTGGAGTCGCTTCCGGCCGCGATGGCGCGGACGATCTGTCGTTGTCCGGCTTCGCCTCTGCGCCCAGGTTAGGACTCGGTCGAGGGCCGCGCATCGACGAAAGTATCTTTGCTGATCGACTTTCGTCTATTGAGTGCGGAGCAGTGTCCGGCTACGTGCGTACGAGTCGCGGGGAGCGCATGCTCCTCTTACGGAACGCAGGCGTGACGTGCGTCCTATGGGCCTTGACCCCGGTTTTTGGGCACCAAGCCTGAGGAAAGGTAGTCAGTTGGGTTGTCACCTGGGTGGACGTGGCGATGTTGCCGGCTCCGGCTCAGGTTGTGCGAGGAGCAAAAGGTAGCAGTACCCACCAGGCCAGCGTTAGTGGGTACTGCTACCTTCTCTATTCCTCAGTGGGATTGAAGAATTTAGCTTGGCTGATGCGTTTCTTTGCTAACCGACGCATCTTGGCGGAGTTCGCCTTAGGTAAGCGTTCTCGATCCCCTTCGCGATATCAGTATAGCAGCGGCAATGATACTTCCCAAAACAGGAGCGAGGAGGACGAGTGCCGTTAGTAGAATCTTTTCAAGCGGCGAAGCCCCTGACTTTACAACAACGGCAATCATCGCAATCATCAAAACAATTGCGATAAAGCCCATCCCCCAAAAGGCGATGTCCGCAATTGGAGGGAAGCCCGGGTCGCTGTCGGATATTTCGCTGGCGTGAACTTTACGCACAGTCACCCACCATTCCTCGCGACGGCCTTGTTGCCGCCTACTTCCAGCTGTACCCAGAAGCTCCTGGATGCGATGCCACCCGCCAGGGTAACATCCATCGACGCGCGCGCGACTGCCTTCCCGGTGCTCGACTCGTTCTTCTTGATGATGCGGGATTTCACGTTGCTGCAAGATGCGGCGAAGCAGCGGTGCCCTGCCTGCCCGATCGTGGAGATGTAGTCATTGCCCTTGTTTACTATTGTGTAAGAGGCGCGGAATGATATGTTTGCAGTGGCGGAGTTCCGCTGAACTACACAGTTTTTGTAGGACTTGAACCCACTGCCGCTGGAGACCTTGCAATCCTTGATGCTGCCGACTGTACTTGCTTCGAACGCGCCAGGGTGGTTAGCCGGAGAAAAGCTCGCACCGACTGCCCAGTGGTCGTGTTTATTTGCGACTGAAGGTGCAGGGGGCTCGGCTGAATCGTCGTTTTCTTCGAGGATTGGTTGCTCTAAGGTCGTGACTTCAACCGAGCCATCCTCGAAGGTTTCCGTGGTGATGACGAGATCGTTTTTACGTGTAGTAGTCTCATCGATAGGATCGAGCCCAGCGAGGCTTCCAATGGGGTCGCCGTCCTCGACGGATTCGACAAGGTCATCCACGACGTCCTGCTCGACGCCCTGTTCGAGAAGGAACGATTCGACCTCGTCTACGCTTATGGAGTAGTCGATGGATTCCCCGACCGGAGCCGCGGCTTGAGCTGGAGTGGCGCCGAGGAGTGCGAGTGAGCACCCCGCAGCGGCCAGTGCGAATCTCTTCATATTGATCTCACATTCTCTCTATGGTCGTGTAGGTGCGATCGCCCCAAAATGCGGCCTGAGGAGTTAGTTGCGGCTCGTTACCCGGGGATCGCGACCAGATTGTGACCTGATAGCGACTTCGACGGGAATCGAGGCGGCGGGTTGTTGAATATCGCCCGCCTGTAAAGCTTGCGCCATTTCTTCGTTGTTCATGCTGTGAGTTGTTTTGCTTTTGGTACTAGAAGAAATCGCCACCTGACTGTTGCAAGACCTGCCTGACGTGGGTTCGTCAACAGTCAGGGCAGGTGCCGCAGTAAGTACCGGGGCGGCTGCACCGAGCGCTGCGGAGCCCGAGGAGAATCACCGCCAGTCGTAGATGCTGCACCTTTGATGAGTCCTGTTCCTTTGCAGTTTGGTGTCACTTGAATGAGAGGGTCGCAGGAGTCGCGTGCAGAGTCATCATGCTGAGCTTGTTCGTTGAATACAGCACTTTCAGCCGCAATAATGCCGGTGATCTGTCGCTGTCCGGCTTCGCCTCTGCGCCCAGGTTACGACTCGGTCGAGGGCCGCGCATCGACGAAAGTATCTTTGCTGATCGACTTTCGTCTATTGAGTGCGGAGCAGTGTCCGGCTACGTGCGTACGAGCCGCAGGGAGCGCTTGCTCCTCTTGCGGAGCGCAGTCGGATGCAGGTGCTGATCCGTGCCGCCCGCCTGGGCTTGGTGGACATTGTCCGCTGAGTCTGGCGCGTTCGGCGCTACGTGGGTGCGTTCACCCGGATCCCGGCAACCCGTGTAGCGCGGACTCCGTGTCGAGCTATACGGTGGTCACCACTGGCCGCGGGCGTCCTCGATGATCGTGGCGGTCGTGCGGTCCGCCTGAGCCCGCCGGAGCGAGCGCAATGCGGCCAGGCCTGAGCGCGCGGGCCTCGCCTGACCGCGAGCGATGAGATCGTGAAGAACAGTCCCACCGACCGGTGCAATCCTGGCCACCGGGCGGTTGTTGTCGGTCACCTGCAGCGATTCTCCTGCTTCGACCCGTCGCAGCACCTCAACGCAGCGGTCGCTAAGGTCACGATGCGTGATCGTATCCATGCAGCACAGCGTAGCTTCATGCGGCACCACACTGTCTGCCCACAACTAGCACGACGATTCTCCAGCCGATGGTCCGGGGCCGGTCCTACGTGGTGGTCTGCGGCCCGCCGTGCCGGATGACGGCGACCTCGGCGATGCGGCGGTGGTCGACGGTGGTGACCTTCAAGGTGGCCTCGCCGACGTCCACGGCGTCACCGACCCGGGCGAGCCGTCCTAGCCGTGCCGTCACGTAACCGGCCACGGTGTCGTAGGTGCCGCGTTCGAGCTCGATGCCGGTGGCCTCGGCGAAGTCCTGCAGGTTGAGCCGGGCGTCGACGATATCGTCGCCTTCCGCGGTGGTGTGCGGCTGGACCTCCGTGTCGTACTCGTCGAAGATCTCCCCGACGACCTCCTCGATCAGATCCTCCATCGTGACGATGCCGTCGGTGCCGCCGTACTCGTCGATGACGACCGCGATGTGCCGGTTGGCCGCCCGCATCGCCGTCAACGTCGGGAGCACCCGGGCGGAGGCCGGGAAGTACGGGAGGTCGCGTACCGCCGACGACAACGGCCGGGAATCATCGGCGATGGCCTGTTCCAGCAGGTCCCGGACGTGGACGAAGCCGATGATGTCGTCGATGGAGGCCTCGGTCACCGGATAGCGCGAATACGGCATGCCCTCGACCTGGGCGAGCGCCTGGGCGATGCTCTGCCCGCTTTCCAGCGCGATCACATCTGGCCGCGGAGTCATCACCTCCGAGAGCTGCCGGTCGCGGATGGTCAGCACATCGCCGAGCATCCGCCGCTCGTCCTCCGGCAGCCCCTCGTGGGTGGAGACGATGGAGCGGAGCTCGTCGTGCGTCATGCCCTGCGCCTTGGTGTCCGGGTCGCCACCGAGCAGCCGCACCACGGCGTCGGTGGAGACGGACAGCAGCCAGATCACCGGCCGCATCAGCGTGGCGAACCCGCCAAGGACGGGCGCCACGGCGTAGGCGAACGCGGCATTGCGCTGGATCGCCAGCCGCTTGGGCACGAGTTCACCCAGCACCAGGGACAGATACGCGATCAGCAGGGTCAGCACGATGGTCGCGGCGGTGCCCGCCACGGTCTCCGGCACACCTGCCCGCATCAGGACCGGCGCGACCGACGGCGCGATCGACGAGGCGCCATAGGCGGCGGAGAAGAACCCGGCGACGGTCACGCCGATCTGCACCGCCGAGAGGAACGTATTGGGGCTGCGCGCCAGCGTCGCGACCTTCGACCCGCGCTTGCCGCGCGTGGCGAGCGCATCGACCTGGCTGTCCCGGAGCGTCACCAGCGCCATCTCGGTGGCGGCGAACACCCCGCCGATCAGCACGAACAGCACGACCAGGAGGACGTTGACGAGAAGATGCTCGATCATCGCCGTGGCCCCGGGAGAACGACGTCCATGACCCCACGATACGCGGCGGCCCGGCCCCGCTCATCGGACGCAGGCCCCGCGCACCAGGGACTTCCCCCCATACGGGGCGGTCAGCTCTGCGGCAGCAGCGTCATGAGCAGGTCGTAGGTGCTGATCTCGGTGACCGCCTCGACTGCCGGACTCGCGGTCAAGCGCTGCGCCGCCGCTGTGGTCCCCGCGGTTCCCTCGACGAGCAGCAGCCAGGCGTCCTCCGGAGCCGCCTCCGATGCGCCCCGGCCCTCGGATGTGGCGGCCTTGGCCTGGGTCGCCGCCGGATCCGGCCGCGCGATGTGGATGCCCAAGATCCCAGGATCGTCCCGCAGCGCGTCCCTCACCGTGCCATTCCAGACCTCCGCAGCCCCGGTGGTGGCCTCGGAAGCGGGGGAGAAGCGCGCGAGGGTCAGTTCCCGGCCGGCGATCCCCCCGTGTGAGTAGACCACCTCGACGACGACCCGCCGTCCGTTGACGAACCTCGGCACCACCTGCTGCGTGAGCGGCGTCGGCGCATCGAGCCGGTCCAGGTACGGTTGCGAGGCGAACACTGTGGCATCCGCGGTCTCGTAGATCGTCAGGTGCTCCTGACCGGAAGAACCGGGTTGCCGGGTGTAGCGGCGACCGCGCCGGAACCCGGGGATTCCCACGCGTTCGGGCAGATGCTCGTGCGTGTACCACTGCTCGAAGAGTGCGACGTCCTCGGCAGCGATGTCCATCGCGTAGACCATCATCCCGGCACCGGCCAGTCCGGGGTCGCGGCCGTTGTCCCAGGCGTTCGGCAGGTGGGTCATCCCGCTGCGCCTCGCACCATGGTGTGCCGCATCGTACCGATCCCGGCGATCCGTGTCTCGAGCACGTCCCCGGCACGCAGGTACGACGGAGGCGTGCAACCCAGGCCCACGCCCGCCGGTGTGCCGGTAAAGATGATGTCCCCCGGCAGCAGCTCGGCCACCCCGGACAGGTGCTCCACGAGCTGGGGAATGCTGAAGATCATCGACGACGTCCGTGCGTGCTGCACGACCTCGCCGTTGACCCGGCATACGACCTCGAGGTCGTCGGGATCGGCGAACTCGTCCGGGCTCACCACGACCGGCCCGACCGGACCGAAGCCCGCATAGGACTTGCCCAGGCTGAACTGCGGGGACGGCGGGCGCAGCTGCACGGTCCGCTCGGAGAGGTCCTGCCCCACCGCCAGCCCGGCGATGTGCTCCCATGCCTGCCCGGCGGGAATCCCACGCCCGCCGCGGCCGATCACCGCGACCAGCTCGACCTCCCAGTCCACCGTCTCGCCCGGCAGCACGATCTCACCAGACGGCCCGGTCAGGCTGGAGGCGAACTTGGTGAACACCGGCGGCACCTCCGGCGGCTCCACTCCCGACTCCATCGCGTGGTCGATGTAGTTCAGCCCGATGGCGAAGATCTGCCGCGGCGCCGGGACGGGAAGACCGTATTCCTCCGGGGACGTCTCGGCCGGGGGAGCGGGGTCTTGATTTCGTGCCCACGAGCGGAACGCCTCCCAGTCGGTATAGACCTCCTGAGGGTCGCTGGGAAAACGGCCTTCGCTGGCCTCATGCACATCCAGTGCACCGGAGGTGGTCAGGAGGACGAGACGGCCGTGCAGGTTCGCGATGCGCATAGGGCTCCTTCGATGGGACGGGACTGACAGGAACAGGGAGAGAGGGGTGGGCGCAGGACCGGGGAGAGCGGGTGGGGCGGGCTCGCCTCAGCCGCCGAACAGCGTGACGTACCAGAACCTGAGCGCCGCGGTGGTGGCGATCAGCATGGCGACGCCGATCAGGATGTTCAGGCCCACGCCGGCGCGGTACCGCCCCATGATGGATGTCTTGTTCGCCAGGTACCACCAGGTGGCGATGCCGATCGGCATGAAGGTCGAGTTGAACGCGGCGCCCCAGGGTGTCCACGAGAACGGGTCGAGGTTCAGCAGCGGGATGAGCAGTCCAGCGCCCAGCATGACCACCTGGACGATCTTGAAGCGCCGCGACCCGAGGTCCCGGTCCCACCCCAGCAGATCAGCGGTGACGTAGCCCGTCACTTGCGTCTGGACGATGAGGGTGGAGATGCACGCGCCCAGCAGGCCCAGAGCGAACAGCGCGGTGGCGAAGGGGCCGGCGATGGGCTCCAGCGCGGATGCCGCCGCCAGGGCCGAGGTCACTTCCAGCCCCTGGGGGAACAGCGTCGAAGCGACAACGGCGAGCACCGCGATCTGGACGAAGAACAGGATGAGATTCGCGGCCCCGGTCTCGAAGCGCGCGAGGCGCAGCGTGGCCGGGCCGTAGCCGCTGGCGCGACTGGCATAGGCCTGGGCGACGGGAACATTGATGGCCAGGGCCGACCCGAGCACGGCGGTGAAGAGCAGCACTTCGGCCTGTGACGTCGGGAGGGTGGGCGTGAAGGTGTGCTGGAGGAAGCCCAGCCAATCCACCGGCACGACGAACAGCGAGGCCAGATATGCCAAGGCGAGTCCGATGATCAGCCACTTGAGCATCGAGGACACCACGCCGATGCGGCCCGGCAGCAGAGCCAGGACAGCCGTGATGACGATCGCGATGCCGGCCCACAGCCGCGTGGGGACGGCGGGGATCAACGCGTTCAGGGCGGCGCCGGCCAGCACGGCGTTCACAGCGAAGAACACCAGGTTCACCAGGATGATCGCGACGCCGTTGATGACGCCGACGGCGGGGTTGACGAAGGTGCGGATCGCGTCGATGGGATCGCGCTGCGCCACGGCCGTGATCCGCACGCAGACCAGCGTGGCGGCATAGGTGGCCAGGACCGCCGGGATGAACACCCAGCCGAAGACGAACCCGGTTGCCGAGGCCAGCAGCACGCTGTTGGTGACGGTTGCCGAGCCGATGTTCAGTCCGCCGGCGAGGAACGCCGGCCCGGACCGCTTGAGCAGCCGCCCGAAACCGCGCGGCGATTCGATCCCGGCCTCGGCTGCCGGTGGCGGGCTGGCGGATTTCTCCTGAGTCATGATGCGCTCCTCCTTGAGACGCGGGACTTCATGCCGGACGCCGCAGGGTGCGTTCGTACCGGTGAACTGGGGACGCGGGGGTCAGAACTTCCCGCCGCGCTCCTGGAACTTGGTGGGCTTGCCGATCGAACCGGCATCGGCGGCGACCCAGTCGGCCACCCAGTCGATCATCTGCGGCAGGGTGGTGTGCGGATAGCCGAAAGCCTCGTGTGCCGCGGAGCCGTCCAGCACGTAGCTGGTGGGCTGTTCGACTCCGGCGAACACCGGTTCGCGTCCCAGCCGCTCGGCGAAGCGGTGAGCCAGCCAGCGCACGGAGACCAGCTCAGGTCCCGTCGCGTTGATCGCCACGGGTGGCGTATCGGCCAGATGCAGCGAGCGCAGGGCGTACTCGGCTGCGTCGCCCTGCCAGATCACGCTGGCGTGCCCCATCGAGAGGTCGATGGGGGTGCCGTCCTTCACCGCCTGGGCGATCTCGGCGAGGACGCCGTAACGGGTCTCGATCGCATAGCCGAGGCGGAACAGCGCCAGCGGGGTGCCGTTCTCGCGGGCGAAGTGCTCGTAGACGCGTTCGCGGCCCACGCAGGAGGCCGCGTATTCGCCGTGAGGTCCCGGCGGGTCGCTTTCCCTCGATCCGCCTTCGACGACCGGCGCCATCGGGTAGATCAGAAGGGTGGAGAACGCCACCGTCCGCGCAGCTGGATACCGTTGGGCGATGCGTCCCGGGAGGTACGAATTCATCATCCAGGTGTGGTGCTCGTTTCCGGTGGTGCCGAACTTGTGACCGGCCATGAACACGACGTTCCTGGCGTCGGGCAAGCCGTCAATCTGCGCGTCGTCGGTGAGGTCCGCCGTCACCGGGACGACACCGGCGCGTTCCAGGGTGTCGGCGACGCTGCGGTCGCTGAACCTCGCGGCACCGTACACGGTGGCCCCGGTCCCGGCGGCCTGAACCGCGCGTGCGGCGCGGATCGCGAGGGTCGGCCCGACCTTGCCGCCGACGCCCAAGACGATGAGATCGCCGTCCAGGCGGGCCATATCCTCGATGAGGGCGTCGCTCGGGGCGGTGAGCCGGTCCATCAGCTCAGTGACGTTCTGCATTGTGCTCCTTAGGTGATGAGGTAGGGCTTTCTCAGCTGTTCGGCGATTGCGGCAGCGCTGACGGCGGTTCGGTCAAGGGCAGCGGCGCATCGCGGGCGGGGTCACGTGCGCTCAGTGTTCCGGCGCGCCGGCCGGAGACCACGGCCCAGGCGATGTGCAGGCCGTGGTTGACGAGTTGAAGACCGCCCTGTCCGGCGGATCCCGCCGCCCGCAGGCCCGGGATCGCGGAGCCGTCCGGACGTAGCACCCGCAGGTCCGGATCCACCGTGAGGCCGCCGTCGGCCAGGGTGACGAAGGGGTGCAGCGGACCCAGCGCGTAGTACGGGGGCTGGTCGATGCCGCGCCGGGGCGGCTTGCGTCCGAACTCGAGGTCCTGGCCGCCGGCGACAGCACTGTTCCAGCGCTGGACCGTGTCACCGAGGACGTCCGCCTCGGCGCCGATGCGTGCGGCCAGGCCGTGGAGGCTGGGCGCCTCGTGGTACACGTCCGGTCGCAACCGGCGGTAGTCGGGCACATAGGCGTAAGCCACGCCGGGAAAGGTGGAGACCGGGTGCGGCCACCCGGAGAACAGCTGGGCCACCGCGTGATCGAACACCAAGTACGCAGGCCCTCCACTACGTGCCGTCGCGCGTGCCTGGGCGCTCTCGACGCTCTCGTCGGCCAGTCTGCGGCCGTGCCGGCTCACCAGGATCGCACCGTGGTCGATCATCGCGGCGCTGGGCGCCATCCAGCTGGTGAGCGCTCCGCGGGCGACCCGGGCGGTGACTCGCGGTGCCTGCCGGGCGCCCCACGCCAGGAGTCCGCTCGTCGCCCGTGATGCGGGTAGCCGCGCGACCAGCCCCGAACGCGGTAGCGGGGTGAAGCGAAGCCCCTCGGCGAGCCGGTCCATCTGCGTGAGCTGGCCGCCGGCGGCGGTACCGAGCCGATGGCCGTCTCCGGTGGCTGCGGTGTTGATCGGCGGTACCGCGGCGGCATCGGGGTGCACGAACCGGGCTTTCAGGTCCGCGGCGGCTGAGTAGTCGCCGGTGGCGAGGATGACTCCCCGACGGGCGCTATAGCGCCGGCCTGAGGCACGGGCGCCCAGGACCTCTCCCTCCTCACCGGTGAGGAGCGCATCGACCCGAGCGTTCAGGACGATCTGCACCCCGCGTCGTCGGCATTCACGCAGCAGCGCCGTGATGTACACCCCGGAGTGGGGCATGACATTGTGCATCCGCGGCAGACGGAACGGCGGCTCGGGAGTGGGACCAAGGAAACCGATGCCCAAGGCGGCGAGCCATTCGAATGCCGGTCCGGAGTCGCGGGCGAGCAGTTCGCGCAACTCGGTGTTCTCGCGGGATTCCAGGTCTCCGTTGGCCGTCGCCATGTCCGCGATGAAGTCCGCCACCGTGTCCTCTACTCCGGCGCGGCGCTGGTATGTCGTCCGTGCCGCGGAGAACGAGCCGACCGATAGCCCCGTGCTGCCGCCCGGGTGAGGTGCTTTCTCCAGGACGATTACGCTGGCGCCCTCGGCGGCGGCATGAGCTGCGGCGGTGAGCCCGGCTCCGCCGCCTCCGATGACGACGACGTCGGCGGTGTCGTGTACGGCGCTCATCGTCGCGTCCCCTGTGCTGAGGCGGCGAGCCGGGCGGCTTCCAGACCTGCTGTGCGCCCTCCTATGAAAGAGGGAGCCAATCCGCCGGCATACCGCCGTCCTTGGAGGCCGCCTGCGTCGGCACCGGCGGCGAAGACCCCGGGGACGGGCCGCCCGCCGCGGTCGAGGACACGGAAGCGCTCGTCCGTCCGGACACCGTGGAAGGTCATGGTCACCGAGGGCTGAACGAGAAGTGCATGGAAGGGCGCCTCGGTCAACGGGTCGGCCTCGGCAGTGACGGGCACGCCGTCTGCAATGCCGCTCCGGGATGCGATCGCCTCCCGGTAGCGCTCCACGGTGGTCCTCGCCGTTCCGGTGTCCACACCGAGGGCGGCCAGGCCGTACACGAGGCCGGGGACGTCCTCGGCGGTGAGATTGGCGCCTCCAGCATCGACCGCGGCGGCGAAACGGTCCAGGGGACCCAGCCCGGGATAGGACTCCTCGGTTGCCCGGCTGCGCCGTACCCGGTCGTCGAAGAGCAACACGGCCAAGGGCGGCGTGGTGGTGCCCGCGTCGGCGTCGCCGGAGGCCCGCGCGGTCTCGGTGTGGTCCAGCAGTGCCTGATTGAGGACTTCGTCACCGAGGGTTTCGTCTGCGAAGCGGCGTCCCCGGAGGTCCAGAGCCACGGCAGCGTCGGAGTAGTACTGCGAGAGCCGGACGAACGACGCCGGTGTCCAGTCCTCCGCCAATGGCGCCGGGACCAGATGGCCGTAAACGCCTTCAGGGGGACCTGCCGTGTCGGCGCCAAGCTCGCGCCCCGCTCTCAGTCCGTCCCCGCGGCTGTGCAGCAGGCACCGGCGGGCCACGCCGGGGACAGGCTGGTCGGCGAGGTCGCTGGAAGCCGGCCAGCTGCTGGGATGGCCTCCGGTGGCCAGAACCAGTGCCCAGGACCGCACGCGCTGCTCGGATCCACCTGAGGAGATGCGCACGTCCACGGCTCCCTCCCGTAACGCGGCGCCGGTCACTCGCGCACCGGTGACGATGCGGCCGCCGTGCCGGCGCAGGCGTGCTTCCTGTTCCTGGATCAGCGCGCGGATGTCGATGGCATGACCGGCACCTATGGCCATCACCGGGTCGGTCCGGTGCGCGGAGATGGGCACCCCGAGCGCGCGGATCTGTTCCAGGGCATCATCCATGCCGGCGATGATCCGTTCCGCGATGACCGGGTTCCCGTCGGGGATGTGCCGGCGGTAGGTCTGCAGGTCGCGTGCGGTCCAGAAGAGCCCGTTCGACCACCATGCCGCGCCGCCGGGCTTCTCACCGGCCTCCGCTAACAGGACCGTGGCCCCGTGGCTGGCCGCGGTGGCGGCTGCGGTCAATCCGGCCATGCCGCCGCCGGCGACCACGACGTCGACGTCGGGTCCGGCCTGGTGGGCCGTCTGGTGCGCGACGACGGTGTCGGCGCCTTCCTCGGCTGTCATGACTCCACTGTCTCAGGGAATCAACCCAAGAAACACCGGAGCTTTTCCGATCATCGGGCTACTCTATTGTGATGACCTCACAAATATCGCCCTATGAGCCGGACGAGGATGCCCTGGCCGCGCAGGCGGTGGAGTCCATCTGGAATCGCTATCCGGGGTATTCGGCGGACCGCATGCAGCTGGACGAGCTCGCGCCCTCGGTGCGGGAGAACGTCCGCCTGGCGATCCGCGTGGCACGGCGGGGAAGCCCGCCGACCTTCGACGAACTCGGCGAAGCGCGGCACCTGGGGGCGCGACGCGCGGCCCTCGGGGTACCGCTGGAATCCGTCGCGCAGGCTTATCGTTCCACCGAGCGGACCATCCTGATGGATGTGATGGCGCGTTCAGCGGACTGGCCGGGCGAAGTCCGTAGTGCGCACGTCGATCTGGTGATCAGCAGTTTCGATCTCCTCACCGACCACATGATCAACTCCTACCGGGAGACATCGGCGACCATCGAGGATGCGCGTCGCCGGCGCGAGGACCAGTTCCTCCAGCAGCTCTCCCTCGGCCGCCCGCTGTCGGAGCTGGAAGCGGACGCCCGGGACCTCGGGCTGGACCCGCGGCATCCGCAGCTTGCGGTGGCCATCGCCGCGCCGAACCTGGACGCGGTGGAACTGCAGCGGTTGCGGCGTCGGCTCCGGGAGGCGCTGAGGCCACACTCGACCGCGCCCGTCCTGGTGGGCGATGTGCACGGTATGAGCGTCCTGCTGATGTCCCCGCGCAGCGAGGAGGTCGACGCGGCCGCGCAGCTGTCTGCCGCACCGGGGCTGGTGGACGCCGACGGCGGGTGGGTGGCCGGTATCGGCGAGATCGCCGCGGAGCTCGGGCAGGCGGCGCAGTCGATCAGCGAGGCGCGTGCGGCGGCGCAGGCCAGCGTGAACTTCGCACTGGCCCCGGTGACCCGGTATCAGGATGTCCTGGTGGAGGTGCTGCTCGCGGACCGGCCGAGGCTGGCTGACCGGATCGCCAGGCGGTTGAAACCCTTGGACGGGCATCGGCACCTGGTGGAAACCCTCCGGGCGCTGCTGGATCACGGTTTGTCGCAGTCGGCCGCCGCCCGGGCACTGTTCGTCCACGTGAACACCATCGCCTACCGGATACGCCGGATCGAGGAACTCACCGGCGCGAATCCGCTGGACGCCCGGCAGCTCGCTGAGCTGCACCTGGCGCTGCGCTGGCGGGACGCGGCAGGCGCCTTGCCGTCCCGGGCAGGGTAGATCAAGCTGCCAGGGAGCACGGCGTTCTCTCGCATGCCGGTCGCCGTGACGCGAGCACGGCACAGCGGGCCTTGAGTAGGCTCATCGGGTATGAGCACTCCGAACCCCTACGGTTTCCCGCCCGTGACGCGACTGGGCACCGGCCCGGCCGGGATCGACCCGGCCGCGGTGCGCTGGTTCCCGCATCCGCCCGGACAGGACAGCCGGATCGTGCTGCTGCTCCACGGTCTGGGCAGCAACGAGGACGATCTGCTCGGCCTGACGCCCTCGCTGCCCGGACGGTTCGTCTACGCCTCGCTGCGGGGGATCTTCGCCTCCGGTGCCGGTTACGCATGGCTGGCCCCGCCACCCATCGACCCGTCGGACATCGGCATGCTCGACGAGTCCGCCACCGCGGTCGAGGCGTGGCGGCAGAGCGTTCCCGGCCGCGTCATCGGCGCCATCGGCTTCTCCCAGGGCGCCATGCTCGCCCTGCACCTGCTGCGGCGCAACCCGCTGGCCCTCGACTGGGTGGTCCAGCTCTCCGGTGCGCCCTTCCCGGCGCCGATGCCGGGGGATGAGGCGCTGGCCGCGCGGCAGGTGCCCGCGCTGTGGGGGCACGGCGCGATGGACCCGCTGTTCACGGAAGCCGACGAGGAACGCATCAGGCAATGGATGGCCGGGCATACGGCCCTCACCGAAGAACGGTCCGAAGCGCTGGGCCACGGCGTCGACGAGCAGGTCCTCGCGGCGGTCGCGCGGTTCGTGACCGCCCAGGCCTGAGGCGGACGCGGCTAGAGCTTGCGCAGCATGATGCGGCGGGTGGCGTGATCCGCGGATTTGCGCAGGATGAGGTCCGCGCGGCCGCGTGAGGGCAGCACGTTCTCCCGCAGGTTCGGGCCGTTGATGTTGTCCCAGATCTCGCCGGCGAGCGTACGCGCCTCGTCCTCGTTCAGCTTGGAGTACCGGTGGAAGTACGACTCCGGATTGGCGAAGGCGCCGGTCTTGAGCTTCATGAACCGGTCGATGTACCAGTCCCGGATGTCGCTGGTGCGCGCGTCCACGTAGATGGAGAAGTCGAAGTAGTCGCTCACGGAGACGCCGAACCGCCCGTCCGAGCGGGGCCGGGCCGGCTGCAGCACATTGAGGCCCTCTACGATGAGCACATCGGGGCTGCGCACGACGACCTCCGCGCCGGGGACGATGTCGTAGGTCAGATGCGAATAGACCGGCGCGCGCACCTCCTGCGCCCCGGACTTCACCGCGGAGACGAACCGTAGCAGCGCCCGCCGGTCATAGGACTCCGGGAAGCCCTTGCGGTCGGAGATGCCGCGCCGCGCGAGTTCCGCATTGGGGTACAGGAAGCCGTCCGTGGTGAGCAGTTCCACCCGGGGGGTGTCCGGCCAGCGGGAGAGCAGCTCCCGCAGCACCCGTGCCGTCGTGGACTTGCCCACCGCCACCGAGCCGGCCACGCCGATGACGAACGGCGTGCGGTCCGGCACCGGGACGACCTCGTTCTCCTCCAGCGGCTCGAAGAACTTCCGCGTCATGCGGTGCATCTGGCCCCGGGCGGCCACGTGCAGGTTCAGCAGCCGGGACAGCGACAGGTAGATGGTCTCCACTTCCTGCAGGTCGATCCGCTCGCCCAGGCCGCGGATGCGCTCCAGGTCCGCGTCAGTGAGCGGAAGCGGCATGGAGCTGGCGAGCTTTGACCACGAATCCCGGTCGAACTCCCAGAACGGCGAGCTGGCGTCCTCGGCGGCGGCGCGGCGCGGGGAGAGCCCGGCGAGGCTGCGTTCCCGGTCGAGATCAGGATTCGGCATGCCCACTATTCTGCACGCCGGCGGTGGCGCGGTCAGGCGCCGCCCCGCCGACCCGTTCCCTCAGGGCGTGCGTGCCGGCGGTGAGCCGCCAGCAGCGGCGCGGCGCATAACAAGGATCACGACCGGGCTGCCAGAGCGCGGGCGTAACGCCGGGCACGACCGTGCCACGTGCACCGCCACGGTCAGAGCGCCTGGTCAAAGCACCTCGCCGCCGGACATGATGGACCGCATGAGTGCAGCAGTACCGCCGCGTCCTCGGCAGCGTCGCCCCACCATGCAGGACATCGCCGATCGGGTGGGCGTTTCCCGTCAGCTGGTCTCCATCGTGCTGCGCGACGCCGACGGTGCCAGTGACAGCACGCGCCGGCGGGTGCTGGATGCTGCCCGCGAGCTCGGCTACCACCCGGACGAGTCCGCGCGGCTGCTGCGCCGCAGCAGGAGCGGGCAGCTGGGAGTCCTGTTCACCATGCGGCAGCCCTTTGAGGTGGACCTGGTCGATGCGCTCTACGAGCAGGCCGGCCGGCTGGGATACCGCCTGGTGCTCAGCACCATGGGCCGCACGCGTTCGCAGGAGGTGGCACTCGGTGAACTGATGAGACAGCGCATCGAGGGACTCATCGTGCTCGCCGCCGAGGCCGGTGCCGGCACCATCGCGGGACTGCCGGCGGGGATCCCCACGGTCCTGCTCGGCGGACTGGAGGCGTCCCCCGCCCGCGGTGAGCCCTACGACCGGATCCGGGTGGACAATGCCGCCGGGATCGCCCAGGCGGTCGGCCACCTGGTGGGGCTGGGGCATCGGCGGATCGCGTACATCGGCCCGGACGAGGGACCCAATGCCGCCGAACGGTTGGCGGGATACCAGGACGCCATGGACCGGCATGGACGGACAGGCGACGCCGAGGTCGTTCCCAGCCCGCTGACGGAGGAAGGCGGGTACGCGGCGGCCCAGCGGCTCCTCGCCCGCACGGACAGGCCGACGGCGGTGGTCTGCGTGAACGACCGCTGCGCGTTCGGCGTGCTGGAGACCTTCGTGCGCGGCGGGCTCCGCGTCCCGGAGGACGTTTCCGTGATCGGGTTCGACGACAGCACGGTCGCCCGGCTGCCGTTCGTGGACCTCACCAGCGTGCACCCGGACCCGGAGCGGATGGCCGCGCTCGCGGTCGAGGCCGTCCACCGCCGGATCGAGGCCGCCGAAGACGCGGCGGCCGGGCCGTCCGGAGGCGCCGCCGAGGGGCCGATGCCCGATGAATCCCGCGACGGCGGGTCCGTCAGGGCGGTTGCTGGGCACGCGCCAGGGCCGCCGGGCCATCTCGTTCCGGCGCATCTGGTGGTCCGGGGCAGCACCGGGCCGCCTCGCCGCGGACCGGAGCAATGACCGAGGCGCCTCATACCGCAGGCCTCCGAGAGGAACGGATTCCGTGGACCGGGTTCCTTGGACCACGACGATCGTGACGGCGCCCGTGGGTCTGAGCCACGATGACCGGGACGCGCATGTGAGCCTGAGTCACGATGACACTCATGGCACAACCCAGGCCGAGCAGCAACTCCCGTGATCTCGGATAGAAACTAGCACGTTCTAGTATCTGCTGATACCCTCACTCGTGAATAACGCGCTGCAAGTGCGCAGCTAAACTAGCACGTGCCAATTCGACGTGCCTGTCAACGACGACGGAACTGCCGGGCGTTACCGCCCGGACGAAGGAGCCTCATGACCCCGACACCCCACCCAGGCGCAGCTAGCGGCCCGGCGGCCGCCTCCGCCGCAGCCCCGGCAGCCGCATCGGTCACAGCGGACCAGGCGGTCGCATCGGCTGTGGCAGGCCCGGCGTCCTCGGCGTCCGCGAGCCCCGCAGGACGCTCACCGGCCCGCCCGGTCCGGCTGGGCCTCATCGGCGCGGGCTGGATCGGCACCTTCCACGCCGAGACCATCGCCACGCGTATTCCCGGCGCCGTCCTCACAGCGGTCGCCGACCCCCGCCCCGGTGCCGCCGAGTGCATCGCCGCGCCGTTCGGCGCCACCGCTCATACCGACGCGCACGAGATCCTGGCAGATCCGGCGGTGGACGGCGTCGTGATCGCCTCCCCGGCCTTCACCCACACGGACCTCGTGGTTGCCGCGGCGGAAGCCGGCAAGGCCGTCTTCGTGGAGAAGCCCATGGCCCTCACCCTCGCCGATGCCGACCGTGCCGTCGCCGCAGCGGCCCGGGCCGGCGTGCCCCTGCAGGTCGGCTTCAACCGGCGATTCAGCGCGGACTTCGCCGCGGCCCATCGTGTCGTCGAGGGTGGCGGTATCGGCGTCCCGCAGCTGATGCGGTCCCTCACCCGCGACCCCGGCCTGGCCGACCCCTCGGCGGTGAAGCCGTGGGTGATCTTCCTGGAGACCCTCATCCACGACTTCGACACGCTGGCGTGGTTCAATCCGGGAGCGCGGCCGGTGGAGGTCTCCGCGTTCGCCGATGCCCTGGTGGCCCCGGACTACAAGCCCCACGGGCTGCTGGACACCGCCGTCGTCACCATCCGCTACGACAACGGCGCGCTCGCCACCGCCGAGGCCAGCTTCTCCGCCGTCTACGGCTATGACGTGCGCGGCGAGTTCTTCGGCTCCGGCGGCATGGTCACCGCCGGCCATGTCCGTGCCACGGCCATGCGCCACTACGCGGCGGATGGGCAGCGCAGCGAGACGACCCGGCAGAACATCGACCTCTTCCACGACGCCTACACGGCAGAACTCGTGGCCTTCGCGGAGGCCGTGCGCAGCGGGGAGGCCGCCGGTCCGACCGGTCATGACGCCCGCGCGGCACTTGCGGTGGCGCTGGCCTGCATCGAGTCCGTCACTCGCGGCGGCCCGGTGCGGCTGGATTCGGAAGGCGCTATCGTCCCGGGTGGCCCGGCGGAGACGGATGGTGCCCGATGAGCGCCGTGCTGGCGGCCAACGCCGAGATGCTGTTCCTCGACCTGCCCTTCGCCGAGCGCGTGACCCGGATCCACGACCTGGGCTTCCAGGTCGAGATCTGGGACTGGACGACCAAGGACCTCGGCGAGCTGCGTGCCACCGGTGCCGCGTTCTCCTCCATGACGGGGTACATCTCCGGGGATCTGGTCGATCCGGACGGCGCCGAGGCGTTCCTGCAGACCGCGCAGCGTTCCCTGGCCGCAGCCGCGCAACTGGACTGCCCCCGGCTGAACATCCACGGCACCGGCCTGGACGGGGACGGGATACCGGTCAGCCCGCGATGGACCACGAGCGGATCGGACTGGCTCCGCGCGGTGGACACGCTCCGCCGCCTGGCGGCGCTGGGGGAGGAGGCCGGCCGGGTCTTCACCATCGAGAACCTCAACACCCGCGTGGACCACCCCGGCACCCCCTTCGCCCGCTCGGAGGACACGGTGCGATTGGTGCAGGCGGTGGATAGCCCCGCACTGCGGCTGAACTTCGACCTCTACCACGCCCAGATCGACGAGGGGAACCTGATCGAACGCACCCGCGAACTGCTGCCCTGGGTGGGTGAGATCCAGGTCGCCGATGTCCCCGGCCGCCAGGAGCCCGGCACCGGGGAGATCAACTACCCGAACATCGCCGCCGCGCTCGCCGATGCCGGGTACTCGGGCGTCATCGCCCTGGAGGCGTGGGCGTCCGATGATCCGGTGCACGCGCTGGAGCGGTTCCGCGCCGCCTTCTCCGCCGTGGCGGCTTGAACCAGCGGTGGCGGCCTGAACCAGCCGCGGCGGCCTGAACCAGTCCCGACGGCCTGACCCAGCCGCGGCGGGCTGAAGCCGGCATCCGGCCGTACATCGCTCTGCGCAGCCAAGGGGTCGCTGCCGTGGAGGCGGCCGGAGCCGGAAAAGATGCTGCACGTCGGCGTATCACCGGTGATACCATCATGGTATGGAACATGTCACGGTCCGCGATCTTCGCAATCATGGCGGCCGGGTCCTGGAGCGAGTGGGGCGCGGTGAATCGGTGCTGGTCACCCGGGACGGTGAGAGCGTGGCCGTCTTGAGTCCCGTTCCACGGAGGAGTCCTCGCCCTGAGGAGCTCATCGCCCGGCGTCGCGCGTTGCCGCGCATCGATGCGAGCGAACTCCGGCGTGATCTGGATGAGTTCCTGGACGCCGCGTTATGAACGACGCCCGGGGGATTCTCGATACGTCCACCGTCATTGCTCTTGGCGACGTACGCGATCCAGGTACTCTTCCGGCCGAAGCGATGATCAGCTCCATCACATTGGCCGAGCTCTCCGTCGGGCCCCTCGTGGCGGCCCGCGCGGACCAGCGCGCAGCACGTCAGAGACATCTGCAGCAGGCTGAAGCGGACTTCCCGGTCGTCCCCTTCGATGCGGATGCGGCGCGGGCGTTCGGTAGCGTCGCCGCCTCGCTGCGGGCGTCCGGCCGTAAGACTGCGGCGCGCGCTTACGATGCGCTGATCGCCGCGGCCGCCTTGTCTCGGGGCATTCCGCTGTACACCTGTAATCCGGGTGACTTCGAAGGCATCGAAGGGCTGGATGTGAGGACAGTGCCGCTCGCCTGACGTCCTTTCGGACACGGCAGTGGGCGCTCCGGTCCCCACGGCGGCCCAGTTCCGTTCGGGCAGGCGCTTTGGCGCGTCGAACCGTTGATGACCGCCCTGCCAGAACCGCACCGCTGTGCCAGGGGCGCAAAACAACACGGTGGTGACAGAACAACACCGTAGACGGTGGTGTTTCGGCATTGAGGTGTTGTTCTGGCACGATGATCGTGTCTTCTGCGAGGGGCTTTGTGCCTCTGCGCGCCCCAACGCCGCCCCACGTACCGGACTAACCTCGTGCTCCGCATTGCCGGTGAAGCCGTCGTGCAGGGAATGCACATCGGCGGCGGGCTAGAATCGCTGCCATGTGTGGAATCGTCGGATACGTCTCCGCCCCGGCCGCTCCGGGCGCGTCTGAGCCTGCTCCCGCCATCGATGTCATCCTCGCCGGTCTGCGGCGCATGGAATACCGCGGATACGACTCCGCCGGCGTGGCCCTGGTCAACGGCAGCGAGGGCGTGCACGCGGCCAAGCGCGCGGGGAAGCTCGGCAATCTGCTGGCAGACCTGGAAGCCACGCCACTGCCGGAGGCGCACACCGGCATCGGGCACACCCGCTGGGCGACCCACGGCGGCCCGACCGACAACAACGCCCACCCGCACCTGGCCGATGACGGCAAGCTCGCGCTCATCCACAACGGCATCATCGAGAACTACGCCCAGCTGAAGCAGCAGCTCCTGGACGAGGGCGTGGAGTTCCACTCCGAGACCGACACCGAGGTGGCGGCCCACTGGCTGGCAGGCAAGCTCCGCCAGAGCGGTGACCTGACCGAGGCGATGCGCCTGACTGCGCAGGACCTGGAAGGCGCCTTCACCTTGCTGGCCGTGCACGTCGACTTCCCCGACACCGTCGTCGGCGCCCGCCGCAACTCACCGCTGGTGATCGGCCTGGGCGAGGGCGTGAACTTCCTCGGCTCGGACGTCGCGGCGTTCATCGAGCACACCCGCGAGGCCCTGGAGATCGGGCAGGACGAGGTCGTCACGATCACCCCGGACAGCGTCGCCATCGTGGATCTGCAGGGCAACCCCGTCCAGGGCAAGCCGTTCCACGTGGACTGGGACGCCGCCGCCGCGGAAAAGGGCGGCTATGACTCCTTCATGGAGAAGGAGATCCACGACCAGCCGCAGGCCGTCGCCGACACCCTGCTGGGCCGCACCGACGCCGAGGGCCGGCTCGTCCTGGACGAGATGAACATCGACGAGTCCGTGCTGAAGTCGATCGACAAGATCGTGGTGATCGCCTGCG
Source organism: Sediminivirga luteola (assembly GCF_014639315.1). GTDB lineage: Bacteria > Actinomycetota > Actinomycetes > Actinomycetales > Brevibacteriaceae > Sediminivirga > Sediminivirga luteola. The sequence goes on along the minus strand of NZ_BMFY01000004.1, from coordinate 84,844 downwards.
GCACCGCCTCCTACGCCGGGCAGGTCGCCCGTTACGCCATCGAGCACTGGTGCCGCATCCCCACCGAGGTGGAGCTGGCGCACGAGTTCCGCTACCGCGATCCCGTGGTGAACGAGAAGACCCTCGTGGTGGCCGTCTCCCAGTCCGGCGAGACGATGGACACCATCATGGCCGTCCGGCACGCCCGCGAGCAGGGCGCCAAGGTCATCGCGATCTGCAATACCAACGGCTCCACCATCCCGCGTGAATCCGATGCGGCGCTGTACACCCACGCCGGCCCGGAGATCGCCGTCGCCTCCACCAAGGCGTTCCTGGCGCAGATCACCGCCTGCTACCTGCTGGGCCTCTACCTGGCGCAGCTGCGCGGCAACAAGTTCGCCGACGAGGTGCGCGCCATCCTGGACGAGCTGCACCAGATCCCCGCCAAGCTCAGCCAGATCCTGGAGCAGACCAAGGGCCAGGTGCAGGACCTCGCGCTGCGGTACTCCGAGGCCGGCTCGGTGCTGTTCCTGGGCCGCCACGTCGGGTTCCCGGTGGCCTTGGAGGGCGCCCTCAAACTCAAGGAACTCGCCTACATCCACGCGGAGGGCTTCGCCGCCGGAGAGCTCAAGCACGGGCCCATCGCGCTGATCGAGGAGGGCCAGCTGGTGTTCATCATCGTGCCCTCCAAGCGCGGCCGGGACTCCCTCCACGCCAAGGTCATCTCCAATATCCAGGAGGTCCGCGCCCGCGGCGCCAACACCCTCGTGATCGCCGAGGAGGGCGACGAGGCGGTCCGGGAGTACGCCTCCGAGGTCATCTACGTGCCCCAGAGCCCGACCCTGCTGGCGCCGCTGCTGACCACCGTGCCGCTGCAGATTTTCGCGATGGCGCTGGCCACCAGCAAGGGCCTGGACGTGGACCAGCCGCGCAACCTCGCCAAGTCCGTCACGGTGGAGTGAGCGCGGTACCGGCGGTATGAACATCATCGGCGTCGGCGTGGACGTGGCCGATGTGCGCCGGTTCCGGGAGCGGATCGAGCGCACCCCCGAGCTGCTGGACCGCCTGCTGACCCCCGCTGAGCGGACCACACCGTCCGGGACGCCGCGCACCGTGGAGTCCCTGGCGGCGAGGTTCGCCGCGAAGGAGGCGGCGGCCAAGGCGCTCGTCTATCCCAGGACGCTGCCCTGGCGGGAGGTCGAAGTGGTCACCGGTGAGCACGGCGAGCCGGCTCTGCGGCTCAGCGGCGCCGTCGCCGAGCGTCTGCGGGAGCTGGGCGGCCGGCGGATGCACCTCTCGCTCAGCCACGACGCCGCGCTGGCCATCGCCTATGTGATCGCTGAAGGGTAGGCGCTTGCCCGATGAGGTGCTCGCCGAGGGGTGAGCGCTGGCCTGCCGAAGCGGGTGCAGGGTGAATGCTTGCCTGCCCGGCGTGGTTCCGGCAAGGATGATTCCGTTGCGGATGCGCCTGCGGAAGGCACTCTCCCCGGAGGGATGCGCGCACGTAAGGGATGACCGGCTGGCATCCGCCGGTCCTTGACTGCCGGAAGGAGGCCACTGCATGCGCAGAGGCTATACAGCCGCTGACGTCCGCGCCGCCGAGCGCCCGCTGCTGGACCGGGGCCTGGGCGAGACGTTGATGGCCCGCGCCGCCTATGCCCTGGCACAGGTGTGCCTGCGGGAGCTTCGTGAGCACGCCGGAGGCGCTTACGGCCGGCGCGCCGTGGTGCTGGCCGGTCCCGGCAACAACGGCGGGGACGCACGGATTGCCGCCGGGCACCTGGCCCGTGCCGGCGTGGGCGTGGAGCTCGTGGACGCGCTGGCACTGGACGCGGCGGACGCTCCCGCCCTGGGCCGGCGCCTGGCGGATGCCGAGCTGGTCGTGGACGGGGTCTTCGGCACCGGAGCCCGGCCGGGGCTGCCGGCGGCGCTGGCCTCGGCGGTCGCTCACTGGCGCGAGGCCCGCGGTCAGCGGGAGCCCGGTCGGAACACGCCTGCCGCGGACGTGCCGGCCGGGCACCGGCGCGGGCCGGAAGGGACTGCGCGCCGGCGCGGACCGCGGCCAGGCACACAGCGGGTGATCGCCGTTGACATTCCCTCCGGGGTGGACGGGACCGACGGGACGACCCGCAGTGACGCCGCCGATGGCCTGCCGGAGTACATCGCCGCCGATGTGACGGTCACCTTCGCGGAGGAGAAAGCCGGCCTGCTGCTGCCCCCGGGCCGGGTGGCGGCAGGCCGCGTCGAGGTGGCGGACATCGGCGTGGAGATCGATACGGCACCTGACGTGCTGAGCCTGGAACCGGCGGACCTGGCCGGCGTATGGCCCACGCCGGCGCAGACGGCGCACAAGTACAGTCGCGGGGTGCTGGGTCTGCTTGCCGGCTCCGCCGAATATCCCGGCGCCGCGATTCTCACCGCGACCGCGGCGCTGTCCACCGGTGTCGGGATGCTCAGGGTGCTCACCGCCGAGCCCGCCCGCACCGCGGTGCTGCAGGCATGCCCCGAGACCGTGCCGGGGGAGGGCCGTGTCCAGGCATGGGCGCTGGGACCGGGAGCCCCGGAACCGGAGCGGATGCAGGCGATCATGCACCAGATCGCCGCCGATGCCGCGGGCAGCACCGCCCAGGACGGCTCTGCCCGCCCCGGCAGCCGGGTGCCGCCGGCGGTACTGGACGCCGCCGCCCTGGATCTGCTCGACGGACCGCTGGCGTTCCCCGCCGTGCTGACGCCTCACGCCGGCGAGCTGTCCCGGCTGCTCGGGCGGCTGGGGGAGCCCGCGGCACGCGAGGAGATCGAAGCGGCGCCGGTGCGGTACGCCCGCCGCGCCGCGGAGCTGACCGCCGCTGTGGTGCTGCTCAAAGGCGCGGTGACGCTCGTCGCCGTGCCTTCCGGGCCCGTGTTCGCGCAGTCCGCCGGAACCCCCTGGCTGGCCACGGCCGGCAGCGGAGACGTGCTCACGGGCATCATCGGCGCGGCGCTGGCAGCGGGCTTCCTGGAAGGCGCCTCGCACGAGGATCTGCCCCGCATGGCTGAGCTGGCCGCAGCGGCCGCCGAAATCCACGGCCTCTCCGCCTGGCACCACCATCCGGACGGCGGGAGTCCCCGGCGCGGAAGGGAGCTCCGGCAGGGACCGCAGCTCGGGCATGAGGCAGGCCATCGGCGGCCAGGACCGGTGCGCGCTCGCGACCTCGCTTGGGCTGTGCGGGATACGCTGAGCGGATTGCTCGGCGCATGATGGTGCGCAGTGGCCGGAGGATCCGCGGGCACCGGAACGGCCGGAAGACGGCTGGAAACTGGAAAGGCAGCAGAGCGAGATGAACCGGGACAGCCGGGAGCATAGGCGGGGCACGGCGGCGCCTGGCCAGGGTCACGGTGATGTGCCCCGTTTCCCCTGGCTCTGGTCGCAGGGTGCTGTCCTTCTCGTTCCGGTGCTGACCCTGGTCGCGCTGGTCGGGCTCGCCCCGGTGCTGGCGCCTCTGCCGCGGCTCGCGCAGCTGGCGATCTTCACGGTCATCATCGTGGTCGCCGTGCTCGCGTTCCTGACAGTGCAACGGCACTGGGGCGGCACGGCACGCCTGCACCGGCTGGCACCCGTCCGCGCGGCGTGGGCTGCGCAGCACGGATGGGAGACGGCGCCGAACGGCGCCCCAGACCAGGACGAAGTCGCCCTGGCCCTGCCCAGAGGCTGGCGCGCCGACCGGGCGATGCTGCGCTTGTGGCGAGAGGGCCCGGCGGGTCAGTCGCGGATCGAGACGTGGAAACTGCGTGCCGTGCCCGGTTCCACGCGGGGAACCGCCTACCGGGAGGTCGTCTCCGTCCCGGCTCGCACCGGACCGGGACGATTCGCGGTGACCAACCGGGCCACCATCGATCCGCTGCTCGGGCCACCGGCGTGGGTGGACGGTGCGCGCGAAGGATGGGACGCCGCCAGGACGGCCGACGACGGGCACCGCCAGGAAAACAGTTCCGGCGCCGTAGGGGGTGGGGCTGCGGGGAACCCTGAAGAGGGCTACGGTGCCGAGGCCGGGGCACGCGCAGCCGGTGCCAGTGCCGAGTCCGCTCCGGACTGGACGCGGCGGGTGCGCGATCTGGTGATGGCGCACCAGGACACGCTGCTCACCGTCGCCGTCGGCGCCGGACGGGTCGTGGTGTGCGCGCTCGACGATCCCCGTCCGGAAACCGCTGAGCGGCGCCTGGCACTCGCGGACGCCGTTGCTGCGGCGGTCGGCGGCGAGGCTGAGGCATAGCCGGCGGGACTCCCGAGTGCCTGCTCGCTTGAGTCGCCGGCTCGGAGCGTTCGGCTGGAGACGGAGTCCGCCGACGGGCTATTCGTTCCTCATCCGGTCGGGACCAATGTGGAGACATCGTCGTGGAGTGCGGCGAGACCACCGTCGAACGTGGCAAGCCGGCCGCTGTGACTCCGGGCCAGTTGAGCGAGGTAGGCATCGGTGACCTGGCGGTGCCCCATGACCCCGTCGAAGCGGACGCTGGCATAAGCAACGTCATCGACCCACAACTGGTGTCGTGGGTTCTGCGTTTCGGATAAGGATGCGTGCCGATGACGCGCCTCAAAGGCGCGTCTCATCCTGGAGTGAATCCGGCTGCCGGGCAGGCAAGCGGCTCGGGCGGTGGCCACCGAGGCCAGGCGCGGTCGAGTTACGTCCCCGGCGGTGCACTAATTCCGCGTGAGCTCCCCGGGAATCAGTGCGCGGCCCCGGAAATAAGATGTCCGCGTGACGTGAGGGCCACCCCTGAGGGGTCGCATGGCATCGCCCGGCGACGCATTAGGCTTGATCTGTGACTGTCCCGAGCAAGCCCGATGTCCCCGCACCGACGCCAGCCGTGACGCCCCTCCACGCCCGGGTCTCCCGGGCTGCCCTGGAACACAATCTGAGCCGGCTGCGGGAGCAGTCGCCCTCGGGCCGCGTGATCGCCGTCGTGAAGGCCAACGCCTACGGGCACGGCATGCTGGAAGCTGCCCGGACTTTCGCTCAGGCCGGCGCCTGGCGGATCGGCGTCGCCACCGTCGAAGAGGCACTGGAACTGCGCGGCGCGGGACTCGACGCCCCGCTGATGGCGTGGCTCTACGGTCCCGGCGCTGAGCTGAAGGACGCGGTGGCGCAGGACATCGAACTCGGCGTCTCCACCGGCCACGCTCTGGAGCAGGTGCGCCTGGCGGCCCGTGCCACCGGCCGGCAAGCTCGGGTGCATCTGAAGCTGGACACCGGTCTGGGCCGTAACGGCTTCGTCCTGACAGAAGCGGTCCCGGCGGCCCGGGTGATCGTGGAGGCGCCGGAACTGGCGCTGACCGGCGTGTTCAGCCACCTGGCGAACGCCGACTGGCCGGACGACGAGGCCAACGACGCTCAGGAGGATCTGTTCCGCGAGGTGCTCGCGCAGATCCGCGAGCTCCCCGGCGCGCAGGACGCCGTGGCGCACCTGGCGAACTCCCCGGCCGCGCTGACGCGCCCCTCGGCCGCCTTCGACGCCATCCGTCCCGGCCTCTCGCTCTACGGGCTCTCGCCGCTGGAGGGACGCAGTGCCCAGGATCTGGGCTTGCGGCCGGCGCTCGAACTGCACTCCGCGGTGGTCAACCTCAAGCGCGTGCCCGCCGGGCACGGCGCTTCCTACGGCCTGAGCTATCGTGCGCCCGAGGAGACCACCTTCGCGCTCGTGCCCGGCGGCTACGGTGACGGCATCCTCCGCACCGCCTCCGGGCAGGCAGAGGTGAGCATCGGCGGCCGGCGTCACCCGGTGGCCGGGCGGATCGCGATGGACCAGTTCGTCGTGGACGTCGGCGATGCGCCCGTGCGGCTGGGTGAGCCGGTCACCCTCATCGGCGCTGAGGAGGGCGACCCCGGCGCCGATGACTGGGCCCGCTGGGCCGGCACCATCAACTACGAAGTGGTCACCCAGCTGGCGGCACGGCTGCGCCGGGAGTGGACGTGAACGCCGGAGGGGAACGGGCCGCAGCCGCGGCGGATGATCCGCTGCGCGTGGAGATCGCCGATGCCGCGGCCATGCGGTCCTGCGCGCTGCGACTGGCCGGATTGCTGCGTGCCGGTGATCTGCTGATCCTCACCGGCGGGCTCGGAGCCGGGAAGACGACCTTCACCCAGGGCCTGGCCGAGGGGTTGGGCGTGCGCGGCCGGGTCACCTCACCGACGTTCATCGTCGCCCGGGAACACCGTCCTCGCGCAGACGGCCCGGGTCTGGTGCACGTGGACGCCTACCGCCTCTCGGGGCCGGAGGAGCTGGACGATCTGGATCTCGATTCGCAGCTGAGCGGTGCGGTCGTGGTGGTCGAATGGGGCGAGGGGAAAGCTGAGCAGCTGGCGGCCTCCCGGCTTGAGGTCGTCATCGACCGCGAGGCGCTGCGGGAGGCTGAGGAGCCCGTCCGGCAGGAAGATCGGCGCTCCGCTGATGCCGCCGGCTCCGGCGATCCCTGCGTCCGCGGCACGGGCGTGCGGCCGGCCGGCGGGATCGCACTGGAGAAGGACGGCACCGATCGCGCCGATGCGGCGGAACCCGAGGCCGCACCCGGTGAGCACGGCTTGACGGATGTCCTGGACGAGCCGCGCCTGCTCACCGTTCGCGCCGTTGGGGATGCCTGGGCGGCCCGGCGAGAAGCCCTGGCCGCAGCCCTCGCCGGATTTTCGCCGCATACCTAGATGAGGCGTCTGGTTCGGAAGGTCGGAACACTGGATCCTCTCGGATTAATTGCGATTGACGGCGTTCTTCGTCGGCTACTAGTGCTCTGAGATGCGCCCGGGTCTCCCGTCAGGACCCTCGGTACACTGGAGCGGTGCTGCTCGCCATCGACACTTCCGCCGCTGCTTCTGCGGCCCTCCTCGCCGACGACGGGACGACCGTCGCCGCCTGGCATGAGCCGGCTGCGCGACGGCACGCCGAGTTGCTGACCCCCGCTCTGGAGGAACTGCTGGGCGGGCACCGCGAGAAGATCCGCCGCATCGTCGCGGGCATCGGGCCCGGGCCGTTCACCGGTCTGCGGGTGGGCATCGCCGCCGCCATCGGGCTCGGTCTGGCGCTGGACGTGCCGGTCGGGGGAGTGCACAGCGCCGATGCTCTGGCCCATGCAGCGCTGGCCCGGGCCGGCGATGCGGAGGCGCTCGTCACCGTTGCCACCGACGCCCGCCGCAAAGAGGTCTACTGGTCCCGTTACCGCGGCATGGACGCTGCCGGCGCGCCGCTTCGGATCGAGGGACCGGAGGTGTCCGCTCCCGCCGCGATGGCTGCCACGCTCATGCCCGGTGAGGTGCGCGCCGGCAGGGGGTTCGCGCTGTATCCGGACGTCCTCGGAGCCCCCGGCTTCCCAGAGGAATCCCTGCTGGACCCCCGCGCAGAGGATCTCGGCGCCGTCGCCGTTCTACGGCTGGCCGCCGGCCAGGATCTCCTGCCACCGCGACCGGAGTATCTGCGTCGCCCCGATGCCGCCGAGCAGCCCGCCAGGACGCGGCGCCTGCGCTGATGCCCCCCGCTCCCGCCGTTCCGCCGGACCATACGCCGCGCATTCAGCCCATGCGCTGGTGGCACGTCGACGAGGTCGTGAGACTGGACCGGGAGCTGTTCGCCGCCGATGCCTGGGCCCCCGAGCTGTTCTGGGCCGAGCTGACCACCGCCGGCCGGTCCTACTGGGTCGCCGAGGACGCCGGCCGGGTCCGCGGCTTCGCGGGCCTGGCGGTCTCCGGCCCGGACGCGGACGTGCAGACTGTGGGCGTGGATGCCGCCGTGCAGGGACGCGGCGTGGGCAGGTCGCTGATGAGCACCCTCATCGACGCTGCCGCCGGTCAAGGTGCCACCCGTCTCATGCTGGAGGTCCGCGAGGACGCGGTACCGGCCCGGCGCCTGTACGAGAGCCTGGGCTTCACCGTGCTGGGCCGCAGGCGCGGATATTACGCCGATGACGTCACCGCCGTACTCATGCGGCTCGATGTCCGTGCACGTTGATAGGCTCCCGGTATGAACACCGCACCGCGCCTGCAACTGTGGGAAGGCGGCGTCGATCTGATCATCGAGCGCCGGCCGGCCCTGAGCCCGGAGCAGGCGTGGGCCCAGCTGACCGGGCCGCGGGCCACGGAGCAGTGGTTCGCGCCGTGGATCTGGCTCGATGAGGATGCAGGGCTCCTGGACTTCGGCGACGCCGGGTACGGGCTGGTGGTGGCGTGCGAACCCGGCCAGGCCGTGCTGATCGAGTTCGGTGGCCAGGCCGGCCCGGAGGGCGAGATCGACTTCTCCGCCAGCTGGCGGCTGGGCGCCACGGTGAACGACGACGTCATCGTCTTCACCATGACCTTCGTCCCCTCGGACGACGGCCTGGACGTGCAGGAGATCGCCGAGGCTGGGCCCGTCCTGGAGTACTTCGCGGACCGCTTCGAGGCCTACGCCGAGCGGATCGCGCTGCCAGAGGATCCGGAGAGCCATATGGAGCGGCTCGAGGACCAGTACCGTCAGCTGGCGGCCCGCTTTGCCCAGGAGCACGGCCTATGAGCGCAGTGACCGGCACGGCGGCCAGCCCCATACCACGGCCGGGTTCCTCTGCATCCGGCGCGCCGGCACAGGACGCCGCCACGAAAAGGACCGAGCCGGTGCACCGCGCCGCCGGGAACAGCGCCGTGCCCGCGCTCGGTGCCGCCCCGAACGGGGCAGGGCCGCTCATCCTCGGGGTGGAGACGTCATGCGATGAGACCGGTGTGGGCATCGTGCGCGGACGCACCTTGCTGGCCAATGCCGTCGCCAGCAGCATGGACGAACACGTCCGCTATGGCGGCGTCGTCCCGGAGGTCGCCTCCCGGGCGCATCTGGAGGCCTTCGCCCCCACCGTCCAGCGAGCCCTCGGCGAGGCGGGCGTGAGCCTGCGGGACCTGGACGGCATCGCCGTCACCGCCGGGCCCGGCCTGTCCGGGGCGCTGATGGTGGGCGTGGCAGCCGCCAAGTCCCTCGCCCAGGGGTTGAACGTGCCGGTCTACGGAGTGAACCACCTCGTGGCGCACGTCGCGGTGGACCTCCTGGACGAGGCCTGCACGCTCGACGCCGAACCCACCGTGGCGCTGCTGGTCTCGGGAGGGCATACGGAGATCCTGGTCCTGCGAGATGTCGCCCAGGACGTGGAACTGCTCGGCGCGACCATCGACGACGCCGCCGGGGAAGCCTTCGACAAGACCGCGCGCCTGCTGGGCCTGCCCTACCCGGGCGGCCCGAGCATCTCTGCCGCGGCGATGGGGACGTACTCCGACGACGGCCAGCCGGGCCGGCGCGATGCGCTGAGGTTCCCGCGCGGCCTTTCCCGGGCGGACGATCTGAGGCCGGAACGCGGCCACCGGTACAACTTCTCCTTCTCCGGGCTGAAGACGGCCGTGGCCCGCCGCCTTGAGCAGGCCGAACGGGATGGCGAGGAGCTGCGGCTGGCCGATGTGGCCGCCTCCTTCGAGGAAGCCGTGGTGGACGTCCTCACCGCCAAAGCGGTGCTGGCCTGCCGCGACCTGGGCATCCCCCGGTTGCTGCTCGGCGGCGGAGTCGCAGCCAACCGCCGGCTGCGGGAGCTGCTGGCCGAACGCTGCGAGGAGGCCGGCATCGCGCTGCGGGTGCCGCCATTGCCGTTGTGCACGGACAACGGCGCGATGATCGCCGCTCTCGGCGCGGAGCTGGTCCGTCGCGGCCAGAGTCCCTCGGCGCAGGACTTCGGCGCGATCTCCTCGCTGGACGTGGAGGATGTCCTTGTCTGAGCCCGCCGTGACACCGGAACCGGGGACGCCCGCCGGGGAGCCGCGTCGCGACCGGGAATCCGTGTCCGGAACGTCCGGTGCGGCAGGCCCGCCTCCCGAGGTGCGCCTGCACCGCCGTGCCGGCGACGGCTGGGTAGAGGCGCCAGACGGCAGCAGGTACTGGGGCCGTCTGGGCGCGGCCGGCATGCTCATCTGCGATCCCGGCCGTGGCGTGCTGCTGCAGCACCGGGTGGCGTGGTCGGCCCACGGCGGCACCTGGGGCATCCCCGGCGGTGCGCTCGACGTGGGTGAGGACGCGGTCACCGGCGCGCTGCGCGAATGCCACGAGGAGGCCGGCGTGCCCCGCCTGGACGGCGCCGACGTCCGCATCATCGGCACGCATGTGCTGGACAAGGACGTGTGGAGCTACACCACGGTCCTGGCGGTCGCCCGGGAGCGACTGGACGAGTACGTCAACGACCCCGAGAGCGTGGAACTGCGCTGGGTGCCGTTGGGCGAGGTCACTGACTATCCGCTGCATCCCGGTTTCGCCGCCGCCTGGCCCGAGCACCGCGCCCGCCTGGAAGCCGAGCTCGCCCGATAGGCGCGCACCGGCGGTGCCGCCTCGATGGTTCCGGGCACCCCTCGGCGGTGCCGGGTCAGCTGCGGCTGAAGTCCGGTAGCGGCCGGTCCGCCTTCATCTCCGCGACCAGGGAATCGACCACGGCGCGCAGGTTCCCGCCGTGGCGCATCGCCACGGCACGCTGGCGCTGATACGAGGCGCCGGCTTTCACGATGTCCCACACCCCGGCCAGCTCGTCCAGGCAGTCCAGCCGCTCCGCCACCGGCTGGAGTCGCTCCAGCTCATCCGCCAGATCCTCCGTGACCAGCCGCTCATTGCCGGCGTCGTCGGTGATGATGATGGCCTCCATGCCATACCGCGCGGCCCGCCACTTGTTCTCCGTGACGAACCAGTCCGGGATGGTCGGAAGGTCCTCCCCGGCGCTCAACCGTTCGTTGAGGTCGTCCACCAGGCACTGCGTGAACGCCGCCAGCGAGATGATCTCGTCCAGCGTCGGCACCCCGTCGCACACCCGCATCTCGATGGTGCCAAGATGCGGCGCCGGCCGCAGATCCCAGCGGATCTCGTTGAACTCATCGATGACGCCGGTGGTGAGCATGTCCGCGGTGTAATGCTCCAGCTCTTCCCAGCGGCGGAACTGGTACGGCAGTCCCGCGGTGGGGAGCTGGCGGAACATCATCGCCCGGTTCGAGGCGTAGGCGGTGTCCGCGCCGCCCCAGTACGGTGAGGAGGCCGAGAGTGCCTGCAGATGAGGGAAGTACCGCAGCAGGGAGTTCAGGATGGGCAGCACCTTGTCCCGGTGATCGACGCCGACGTGCACGTGCACGCCGAAGATCATCATGTGCCGGCCCCACCACTGGGTGCGGTTGATCAGCTCGGCGTAGCGCGGCTTCGGCGTGACCCGCTGCTCCGCCCACTGCGCGAAAGGATGCGTGCCGGCGCTGAGCAGTTCCAGATCGAGCGGATCGGTCGCCTGCCGCAGCTCCGTGACCGAGGCGGTCAGGTCCGCCCGGGCCTCCGCCGCCGTCCGGCACACCCCGGTGATGACCTCGACCATATTGGTCATCATTTCCTGCTTGATGCGCGGATGCTCCTGCTGTCCCTGCCCGCACACCGCCTGGAGCACATGCTCCGCGACGGGCATCAGATCACCGGAGGCCCGGTCGATCAGCGCGAGTTCCCACTCCACGCCCATGGTGGAGCGGGCCGAAGGGGCGAACTCGATGGCCATGGCGCTCCTCGTCTCGATGGGCGTAAAAGGGGCCGCGGAAGGGCGTTCCCGGTCCAGGACAGCATGCTTCCCGGTCCAGGACAGTATGCCAGGCACCGGACCGCCCATGCTGCGCCGTTCTACGATGGGCGCATGCGTTCCCGCCTGCTGGTCCTGCTCGGCGCGCTCGTCCTGGCCGTTCTGCTGGGCGGCTCGATGCCCCCGGGACAGCGGGCCGCCCAGCCCTCCCCGCCCGGCGACGCCGCCGGGCGCGAGGACAGCGACGTGCAGGAGGCCGAGCTGCCACCGGGGCCGAGCGGAGAGGACCGGGAACGAGCCCAGGAGATCGTCGCCGGGATGGACGATGAGGAACTGGCGGGCAGCGTCATCGTCGCCACCGCCGGAGCGGACTCCGGCTATGTCGCCGAGCTGATCCGTTCCCACCATCTCGCCGGGGCGATCGTGATGTCCGCGGCGCTGCCGGGCAGCCCGGACGCCGATGACGTCCGCGCCGTCACCGCCGGCCTCGCCGCCGCCGGCGAGGACAGGGAGGCCCCGGTGCTCATCAGCGTCGACCAGGAAGGCGGCCCGGTCGAACGCCTCGGCGGCGCGGCGGCGACGATGCCGCCGCTGATGGCGCACGGCGCCGCGGGCGACGAGGCGCTGACGGCCGCCAGCATCCACGCGCAGGCCGCGGAGCTGAGGGGTCTCGGCTTCACCATGAACTTCGCGCCGACCGCCGATGTCACCATCGGCGCGCGGGACATCACCATCGGCGTGCGGGCCGCCTCGGACGATCCCGGGCTGGCGGCACGGATCGCAGCCGCCGCGGTGCGCGGGCAGCAGGGCGCGGGGCTGGCCGCCAGCGCCAAGCATTTCCCCGGGCACGGTGCGCTCACGGTGGACACGCATCATGAGGCCGGTGAGCTCGGCGCCGGGATGGAGGAACTTCGCGAGCGTGAGTTCCCTCCGTTCGCGGCCGCTATCGAAGCGGGGGTCGCCAGCGTCATGGTGGGCCACATCGCCTTCGCGGAGACTGACGGCGTGCCGGCGTCGATGGCGCCGCGCGCCTACCGGCTGCTGCGGGAGGAGTTTGGCTACGACGGGGTGCTCGTCACGGACGCGCTGGACATGGCCGCTGCCCGGCAGGCTGCTCCCGAGGCGGGCCAGGAGACGGTGCGGGCTCTGAACGCGGGCGCGGATCTGGCGCTCATGCCGCCGGACCCGGTGGCGGCGCACCGGGCCGTGCTGTCGGCCCTGGAAAGCGGAGACCTGGACGCGGACCGGCTGCAGACGGCCGCTGAACGCGTGGTGGCACTGCAGCTGTGGACCGCTCGTGCCGGGGAGGCCGATTCGATTGCGGAGTTGCCCGCGCTGGGCGGCGATCCGGGCCTTGCGGAGGCTTCGCCCGGGGAGCTGCGGACGCTACTGGCCGAGCGGTCCCTCACCGTCGTCGCCGGGCAGTGCCGGCTGGAAGAACCGCCTGAGGAGGTCCGGCTCCAGGGCGCCGATGCGGGTGTACGGGAGTGGCTGGCCGGGGCGCTGGGCGAGCGCGGGGTGCAGGTCACGGATACCGCAGCGGAGGCCGTCGTCCTGGGGAGGGGCAGCATCGGCGCGGGCGATGCGGCGTTCGCGGTGTCGCTGGGAGCCCCGTGGATCCTCGAGCAGAGTGACGCCGCGGCCAAGCTCGCCGTCTATCACGACGGACCCGAGGCGCTCGACGCGGTCGCCGCCTATGTCGCCGGAGAACTCACCGCCCGGGGCCGGCTTCCGGCTCAGATCCCCGGTGCCGACGACGCCCCGGACTGCTGAGCTCAAGCCTCCCGCGAAGTGTGCTCCCTGCTGGCGCTGCTGTCTTCGAGTCGTTCTATCGCATCGAGCAGACGGTGCGCGTTTGCGGGCGAGCGCATCAGATGAACGGTCTCGCGCAGGGACTCGTACTCGTCCAGGGACACGATGACGACCGGCCTCTGTCCTGCCCGTGTCACCACCACTTCGTCGTGGTTCTCCGTCACCGAACTCAACACCTCGGCATACCGGGCACGCGATTCCGGCGATCTCGACGCTCGGTTCGCGTTTGCGTTCATCGTTCGCGCGCGCGGGTGCTCAGGGCTCGTCGCCGGGAGCCGGTCGTAGCGCAGGCAATAGCAGAAACTCTTGGCCTCTGTGGAACCTGACCTTGGGTTCATATGGGTATGAGTGGCTCTGCGGAACCACCTGGCTCTGCTACTTCACCGCCCCACCCGGTTGACGTAAAACCCTTGACTCTCGATTGATGAACATCTGGGCTTGCTCGAAATCGTTGCTTCCCCCGACGGTTTTAGTGACCAGTCCCCGAGTCAATGGTGCGATTTTAGTGTTTTACAAAGGCGCGACATGCGCAATTTCCGCTTCATGTGTTCTATTTCTTATCTCTGCCTTCCCGGCTTCTGCTAACACTGATGGTGAATTTGAAGCTTACTTTGCCAATGAAGATATCATTGTAGAGTATCCGAGTGGCGAGGAGGTTTCTCTTCAACGGCTTGAAGAGGGAGACGGGGTGGTGAATTATCGCGGCGTGGACTCTGGCGGTCGAGAGGTGACAGCTCAAGGAATTTTGGCGCCGGTGTCAAGCCGTGCTGGAGCGGCACGGGAGCTAAATGGGCAAGAGCCGGGTGATCGGCCTGTCTGGGATGGCGAGGGGCTGGCGCAGGACACTCTCAGTTTTGAGGCAGTTGACTATCCCGTGACTGAGGATCTCGAGCCTACGTTTGCGCGGGTCGCCATCGCGGAGGGCTCGGCGCTTCTTGTGTGGCGGGATGACGACGCGGCGCGCGAGGTCGCCCGTCAAGGGCGTGCTAAGGAGCGGGTCGAGGGAACGTCATTCTATGACGATCATGGTATGGCGGATGCAGAAGTGGCATACCAGGTATTTACTTCTGAGGCCGAGGCCGATTCCGTCCGGCTGCTCTCTGTTCCCTCAACTACGGGAGGCTCTGCTGAGGAGGTGCAGTCGTATGCTGCTAATGAACAGCCTGGCACAGCCAGCTCGTATCGGACTTTTGCTCCAAGTGCTCAGATTGTCCTTAATGGAATTCAGAGCCTCGGGTGTGAAGGTTATGGTATTCATGGGGGCGATGACCGTGGATTCCAGCTTCCTGACGGGGATCCTGTCCGGGAGGATAGCTTCCGAACGGCAGTTCACATCCAGGCGCATTGGGATAGCCAGCGGGTGGATGTTATGAGAGGAATGGGTGAGACCGTCGCTCTAGAGGAAGGCCGCCCCGTCGACCGTCGGACCGCGCCCTTGGATGGAATTGATCCTCACTCTGTTCAGATCGGTGGAAGTTTTGCTCAGGTCCAGGTGGAGCATATTGTTGGAAACCCGTTCTGCGTTGCGGGCGCCATTACTTACTATGCAACGTTTCGACTCTATTCGAACGGTATGGTGGAAGTGAACTCGCAGCATTACCAGGTTCCTAACCATGAAGTTGCGGCTGGTCGAGTTCAAGCTACGGGTCTGAGCGGTGAGTGGCAGTGGGTCGGCCAGTCTGAACTCGATTCTTACCAATGCTTGCTAGGGTCATGTGGGTATGAGTGGCTTCGCGGAACTGCCGGAAACTGATCGCAGCCCTGTGGGCGACAAGCCGGCGTCGGCTGACCCGCTCCCGTGGTGGATGATTCTCATCGTCTCGGGTGTGGTCGCGATGGCGGGGGCAGTGATAGCCAGGCTCTTCCACACGACGCGACCGTTCTTCGCCGAAGGCGATGTCCCGTTCGTCCTTCTGACTTCAGTCGTCGCCGCACTGGGTGCTCCGCTGATTGACGCGCTCGCGCGTAGGCTATGGCCGTTCGCGCGCCGTCCCTTCGCGCGCCAGGCCGTTGGGGTGACGTTGTGGCTCTGTCTCTACCCCGTGGTCTTCGCGGTCTTTTCACCCGTGATCCCGCTGAGCTACGTGGTCTTGTTGCTCCTCGTGCCTGGACACCTGATCGCAGTTCCGCTCGCGCCCTTGATTCTCCTGGTCGCGAGCCGCGTGTACAGCGGACCTCGGCCTGCGCGTCGTTAGCGACGAGACGTGAACGTCGATCCACCTGGTCCCCGGCGGGAGTTCCCCGGCCGGGGACCAGGTGCGTTGACGAGGTCGGCCCCTGATGTGTCTGCGGTAGCGTCGTGTGCGGCCTTGCCTTCGCCCTTCGTCGCCGGAGAACTCACCGTCCGGTGCCGGCTTCCGGTGCAGACCCCCGATGTCCCCGACTGCTGAGTTCAAGCCTCCCGCGAGGCTTCCGCAAGCGTGCCGGGCATCTCGAAGAGGCCTGCCAACAGCGTTCAGCGGCCGTAGTGGTAACGGCAGGCGGCGATGCGCACCTCTCCGGCGGCCGCCTTGTAGACCAGCCGGTGCTCATCGGTGATGCGCCGAGACCAGTACCCGGCGAAGTCGTGCTTGAGTGGCTCGGGCTTGCCGATGCCCCTGTTGCCATTGCGCATGATGTCCGCGATCAGCGTGTTGATGCGCCGGAGTACCTTACGATCTTGTGTCTGCCACCACAGATAATCGTCCCAGGCATTCTTGTCCCACACGAGCCGCATATCAGTCGGCGTCGAGCAACTCGTGTTCCTCACCCGCACCGTTTTCGAGCCGCTCCATAGCGTCGAGCAAGCGGCGTGCGTTCGCGGGCGAGCGCATCAGATACGCGGTTTCGCGCAGAGACTCGTAATCGTCCAGGGACATGATGACGACTGGCTCATGTCCCGCCCGGGTGATCACTACTTCTTCGCGGTTCTCCGTCACGGAATCCAGCACCTCTGCGTACCGGGCGCGCGATTCCGTGTAGCTCATCGTCCTCATGACTTGCCTCCTTACGCGACTGGCACCCTGTCTGTACAGAAAACTGTACCACTGGTGGTCCGGAGGTGGACAGGGTGCTTCCGCTGCCGGCACGTGCGCACGAACTTTTGACCAGGGACGCCAGGGCCGGAGGCTACCTGACCTCGCGCATGGGTCCCAGCCGAGAGCAGAGATGTGCCGGCTCCCGCGACCGGCCGCCGGTCAGCTCTCGTCCAGCGCGCCTTCCACGAGCTTGCCAAGCACCTCGGTGAGCATGTGCAGCCCCGCCACGAGGTCCTCGTCGCGGGTGTACTCGTGCTCGTTGTGGGAGATGCCCTCGGCAGAGGGCACGAACAGCATGACCGTCGGCACCAGGTCCTTCATGTTCGTCGAATCGTGCCCGGCGAGCGTCTTCACCCGTCCGTGGCTGAGTCCCAGGTCCGCCGCAGCCTTCTCCGCCAGCTCCACGCCCTCGATCTGATACGGCGTCACCGGCCAGGAATGCCCCGTCCGCCGCTCGATCCGCACCTTCGCGGCCTGCTCGATCTCGCTCACCCGCTGGTGCAGCAGCGCATCGGCCTCGGCCAGGATCTCCTCGTCCGCCGAGCGCAGATCCAGCAGCAGATTCACCCGGGAGGCGACCACCACGGGAGAGTTCGGGTACACGTTCAGGTGCCCCACGGAGGTGTGCAGCGCACCGGGAAAGCGGTCGGCGATCTCCCGGGCGGTGAGCACCAGCATCGACGCCCCCAGCAGCGCGTCCTTGCGGTCCTCGATGATCGTCGAGCCGGTGTGGGATTGCTCGCCGTGCACGATGAACTCGTACTTGTTGGCGGCCCAGTTGGAATCCACCACGCCGATGGTGATGCCGTCGCGTTCCATGCTGCGGCCCTGCTCGATGTGGATCTCCGCCGCGAACGCCGCCCGCGGCCCATCGCCCTCGCCCAGGCAGCCGACGCTCTCCAGTGCTTCACGCACGCTCACCCCCTGGGCGTCCGTAGTGGCCAGCGCTGTCTCCAGGTCCAGCTTCCCGGTGTAGACGGAGCTGCCCATCATGGACGGCTGGAACCGCGAGCCCTCCTCGTTGAACCAGTTGACCACCGCGATGTTGTACTTCGGTTGCCGGCCGGCTGCCGCGTCCGAACGGTACACTTCGGCGAGCCGGAACGCCGCGTGCGCGGCCGCCAGCACCCCGTAAGCTCCGTCGTAGCGCCCCGCCGTCGGCTGGGAATCCATATGGGAGCCGACCACCACATAGGGGGCGCCGGGCACCAGTTCCAGCAGGCCGAACTGGTTCCCGATCCGGTCGAACACCACCTCGAACCCGGCGTCGCGCAGTAGACCCGCGAACCAGTGCCGCTGCTCGCCGTCCGCTGCCGAGCCGGCCTGCCGCTCCACCCCGCCGCCGGGCGTGGCGCCGAAGGTGCACAGGGTCGCGAAATCGGCGATGAACCGGGCGTCGTCCCCGGTGAACGCGCTCGGGTCCGGCTCGGGAAGCGGAGTAGGGTTCTGGGTCGTCATGCGTCTCTCCTCAGACCGTAGATGCGGATGCCGCTGACCGCTGTACCTGACCTGCAAGGGTATGCACGGCGGCCGGCGCGGATGTTCTCCTCATCATCGTTGCATTGGCGGGTGGTCTGCGCCGATGGCCAGGGGTAGCGCATCGTGCTCGCTATACTGTGCGGATGCACATTCCCGGTCATTCCGGCGGTTCAGGGCGGTACCGCCATCTGCGCTGGATTGAGCTTGTCACCGCGTTGAAAGCCGTCCTGCCGGAGATGTGCGAGGAGTTCGTCGAGCGGGTGCAGCAGATCCCCGGTTATGCCGATCAGGCGGTGAGCCTCCAGGATCTGCGCCAGACGGCGGGCGACTCCATCGGCCTCATCATCGACGCGCTGTCTGGCCCGCAGCACTACCCGGGGATGCTGCGTTTCGGGCACGATCTGGGAACCCGCCGCGCCCGGCAGGGACTGGCGGCGGATTCCCTGATGTCCGCGGTCAGGCTGGATTTCCCGGTGATCTGGTCGACGCTGCTGCGAGTCTCCCGGCCCGAGGACGCCACGCTGCTGGCTGCCCGCGCCGAAGAGGTCTGGCGGGTGGTGGACGACTATGCCGAGGCCACCCGGTCCAGCTACGTGGAGACGCGGATCGCCATGGCTCAGGAGCAGGCCGGGGTACGGCAGGAGTTCATCGCCGCGTTGTTCGGCGCTCAGGGACGGCTGGGGGAGACCCGGGAGCGGTTCGCGACGGCATTCGACGTACCGGCTGATGCGCCGTACGTCGTCGCGGCGGCGACTGGACGTGAGGTCGCCGGTCTCCGGGCCGTAGCCAATGTGACCGGGGTGGAGCACCGCGTGTTCCTGCATGACGCGGAGAATCGCACGTATCTGTTCTGGCCTGATCCCGGGAGCGTCACGTCAGTACCGGCGGTCGGGGTGGACCCTATGGCGCGGCTGGACGCGGTCTCCTGCGGTGTGGCACGCACGGACGAAGGGCTGGCCGGCCTTGCCGCTGCCGCCCGGATCGCTTCTGGCCTCGCTGAGCTCGCCGCGGCCCGCGGGAAGGGGCCGGCCACGGTGGACGGGGACTGGCCTCGCCTGGCCCGCATGCGTATGGACGCGACTGGAGTGGAGCTGGGTGCCCTGCTGGATGACCGGCTGGCGGGGCTGCGGCCCGATGAGGTCGAACGGCTCCGGGAGACGGTCGCCTGCTTCCTGGGCAATGGCAGCGTGAGCGCGACGGCAACGGCGCTGTACTGCCATCGCAACACGATCGTGAACCGGTTGCGGCGTTTTCGTGAGATCACCGGAATCGACCTTGCCGTGCCCGCGCAGGCGGCACGCGTCGTCGTCGCCTGGTCCTGAACGCTCCGGGCAGCGGTTCAGTCCAGGAAGAAGTCCCGCTGGAAGGGGCCTTCACCTCCGTAGGGCGTCAGATCGTCGATGCCCGCCTCGGCCAGCACGTCCTCATCCAGCAGCGTCCGCCCGGTACCGCTCGCCTCGACCGTGGCCTCGTTCCCAGCCGTGTCCGCGCCAGGGCTGCCGTCGCGGCCGCTACCCGGGCCGGCGTCGGACCCTGAACGCAGCAGGGTCAGGACTGCATCGGCGACAATGGCGGGGTCACGGGAAGCCCGCATCAGCTCCTCCCCGCCGAGCAGGTTCCCCACGGCCGCGGTCTTGATGGTGGTGGCCGGCCACAGGCAGTCCGCCGCGATGCCGCGGTCCCGGAAGTCCTGCGCGAAACCGAGTGTGAGCAGCGTCATCCCGTACTTGGCCAGGGCGTAGGCCGTGTGCGGCGCCAGCCACCGCGGATCGAGGTTCAGCGGCGGGGACAGCGTGATGACGTGGCCGCGTCCCGATTCGGTGAGCGCCGGCAGGCACGCCTTGGTCAGCGCGAAAGTGCCCCGGGCATTGACGTCCTGCATCAGGTCGTAGCGCTTGAGGCTCAGGTCCGCGGTGCCGGCCAGATTCAGCACGCTGGCGTTGTTCACGCACACCTCGATGCCACCGAACTCACGCACGGCGGTGTCCACCAGCCGCTCGACGTCATCGTCCCGCCGCAGGTCCCCGACGACGCCCACGGCCTTCCCGCCGGCCGCGCGGATCGCCGCCTGGGCGGTATGCACCGTGCCGGGAAGCCGGGGATCGGGCGCGTCCGTCTTGGACAGGAACACGACGTTGCCACCACCGCGTGCCCAGCCGAGGGCGATGGCCAGGCCGATGCCGCGGCTTCCCCCGGACAAGACCATGGTCCTGCCAGCGAACTCGCCGGGCCGGACTCCGATCACCTCGCCGGGCTGCACGCCGGGGACCGGTTGCGCTGTCTCGGCCGCTGCACCGGTCTGGGACTCTGTGCCGGGCCTCGTACTGGATGTCGCTTCAGCCCCGCTACCGCTGCTCGGCTGCTGGGTCATGGTGTGCCTCCTTCGTTCGCCGGTGAACGGTGGCGTGCCCCTGCCGTGCTGAGCCGCGCCGTCATCACCGGTCATGGGTCGATGGGGTCCTGAGCGCTGCGGGCCTGATCCCTACGGTCTTGGTCGAGAGAGTCCTGTTTGACGGGGCTGCGGTCGAGGGGTCCGGTGCCGACGGCGCCGCGAGCGCTCGGGTCGCGGCCGGCGGGGTCCTGGCCAGTGATCAGCGCGATCCCCTCGCTCAGCCGCGCCCGCCACTCATCGGCGTCGACGCGGGCGGCGGGGTCGGCCTCCGCCAGGGCCAGACGGGTCTGGAGCCCCTGGGTGAAGCCGAGGACATAGTGGCTGCCGGTCTCGGCGATCAGCTGCGCCCGTGTCTCGCTCTCCCCGCGCTTGCGCAGAGCGCGCAGCAGCCCGTGGTGGGGGAGCAGCTCGGGCCTGGAAGACCAGGCGGCGGTGACCGTCTCAGCGCCGTCCCGCACGGAGACCACAGTCTCATGCAGCGCGCGCAGATGCTGAGCGGGAGTCCCCGAGACCTGTGCCAGCGGGGCGAGGATCCGCACGGCCAGGTGGGCGATGAGGTCCTGTTTGCTGGCGATGTGCCAGTACAGCGCCCCGGGCTGCACGCCGAGTTCTTTCGCCACGCGCCGCATGGACAGATCGCCCAGCCCGTAGCTGCGCAGCAGGGTGTGGGCCGCGTCGACGATGGCCGGGGCGTCCAGCCTCGCCGTATGCGTGCGGCTCATGCTCTCCCTTTCAGCGCCGATGCCTGCCGGTCCCCGACGGCACCGGCTGTCCTTGACGACACCGGCGGCCACTGCAGATCTCCGCACAAGGTTCGCCGGCGCCGGCCGATGCCAGTGCCGGACGGCGCCTGCCAGTCTCTGTTGGTGCCCGCCGATGACGGTGTAGCGTCAAGTCTATGAGCACTACCAGCATCGCGACCGCAGACCTGTACGACGAGCGCGGCGAAGCGCTCGCCTCCGTGTCCCTGCAGTTCCTCGACCTGGGCGGGCGCCGAGCATTCGACGGCCCGGTTCGCACCATCCGCTGTTTCCAGGACAACGCCCTCGTCAAGCAGATCCTGGCCACTCCCGGTGACGGCGCGGTCCTGATCATCGACGGAGCCGGTTCGCTGGAGACGGCGCTCATGGGCGATCTGATCGCCGCCTCTGCCGTGCAGAACGGCTGGGCCGGGGTCGTCATCAACGGCGCGGTCCGGGACCGCCGTGCGCTCGCGGGCCTCGATCTGGGGGTGAAAGCGCTCGGCTCCAACCCCCGCAAGAGCGCCAAGGAGGGTATCGGCGAGGTGGACGTGCCCGTCGAGTTCGGTGGCGTGCGGATCACACCGGGCGCGCACCTGTGGGCCGATGAGGACGGCATCCTCGTCGAACGCACCTGACCGGAGCGCGGTGCGCCCGATGCTCAGGTGCCGCGCGGGGCTGGGCCGTCCGTGTCCCGCGGATCCTCGGTGAGGGCCAGTCCGTTGACCTCGTCCCGCAACCGCGCCATCCGCTCGTCCAGCTCGCTGGCCACCCGCGCGGCGTCACGCAGCTCGTCCAGCAGGTGCTGGGGCACCTCGCGGTCGTACTTGTAGTAGATCTTGTGCTCCAGGCTGGCCCAGAAATCCATCGCGATGGTACGGATCTGCACTTCCACCAGCGTGTGCTCGGTCCGCTGCGACAGGAACACCGGCACCTCCACGATGAGGTGCAGGCTCTGGTAGCCGTTCGGCTTCGGGTCGGCGATGTAGTCCTTGACCTCCACCACGCGGATATCCGGCTGGCCGGTGAGGATCTCGGCGAGCTGGTAGACGTCCGTGGCGAACGCGCAGGTGATCCGCACCCCCGCGATGTCGTGAATGTACTGGCGGATGTCCTCGCGGCTCGGTGTCACGCCTCGCCGGACGACCTTCTCCAGAATGCTCCGGGGAGATTTCAGCCGGGAGTTCACATGCTCGATCGGGCTGTGCTCGCGGGTGAGTTCGAACTCCTCGCGGAGCACATTGATCTTGGTGAGGATCTCGTCGATGCCGAACTTGCCGAGCATCCGCAGTTCCAGCAGCGTCCGGAAGAGCTCCTGCGCGTCCGGCGAGGTCAGGCTCGGGCTGATGGAACTACCGGGACCGCTGTCCAGATCGGAGATGTGCGCCAGCAGTGCGCGCACGGCTTCGTGGTCGAGACCCTCGAGCACATGTGCGGCCGCGGGCACGCCATCGAGCTCCGGCAGCAGGTCACGTTCAGGTGGGTCGATGGTTTCCGTCACTCTTCAAGGTTCTCATCACAGCCGCGGGAACGCCATGCCGGGGTGCTGAGAGAAACCGGGGTCCTGCATCCGCGGAACCCGATGCCATCACCGGCGGATGCGGCGCCGGTGCCGGTGATGCGCAATAATCGAGGTCCGTGTCATTGATGCGCCTGCAATCGGCCCCCTCGCGAGGGGAGGACGCCGAGGCGCCGTACGTACCGCCACGCCGAGGAAAGGTGACAGATGCCAGGCAGCCCGGTCAACGCGGAGTTCGAGGGCAGGGTCTTCGAACATCCGGAGGAGTTCGAGGTCTCGGCGGAATCCATCAGGGACTTCGCCCGCGCCACCGGCGCCACTCAGGAGAGCCACCCCGCGCACTTTGACGCCTCCCGCGCCGCGGATCTCGGTTATGACGGGCTCGTCGCGCCGCCGACCTATCCGGTCATCATCGCTCAGCGGGCCGAGCGGAACTACATCGCCCACCCGGAAGCAGGCATCGACTTCTCCCGCGTCGTCCACGGCTCCGAGCGGTTCACCTACACGCGGCCGCTCGTCGCCGGAGACCGGGTGCGCGCCAGCACTCTGGTCGAATCCGTCCGCCAGGTGGGCGGGCACGCCATGATCACCACCCGCACCAGCATCGTCGATGCTGGAGCTGGAGCTGAATCCGGGAACGGGAACGGCGAGGAGATCGTCGCCGTGACCTCCTCCATCGTCGTCAGGGGAGAGGAGTGACGGATATGACGCATCAGGATGCCACTCAGGCCGTGTCAGCCACGCAGCCGCAAGCCGCCCCGGACGCGCAGGACAACGTCCGCCAGGGCGAGAACGCCCCAGCGCTCGAGGCCGGCCAAGAGCTGATCGTCGCGAGCATCCCGCTCTCCCGCGCGGATCTGGTCCGGTACGCGGGAGCCAGCGGGGACTTCAACCCGATCCACTGGAACGAGCGCTTCGCCCGGGAGGTGGGCCTGGACGGCGTCATCGCGCACGGCATGCTCACGATGGGGCAGGCTGTGTCCGTCCTGACCGGATGGCTGGGCGACCCCGGCGCGGTGCTGGACTACCAGACCCGGTTCACCAAGCCGGTGCCGGTGCCCGACGCGGAGTCCGGCTCCCCGGAGCAGCCCACTCAGACCCTCGAGGTGTCCGCCGTCGCCGGAGCGGTGGACGCCGACGCCGGCACTGTCCGGGTGGACCTGACCGTTACCGCGGACGGCGCTAAAGTCCTGGGCCGGTCGCAGGCGCTCGTCCGCCTGGCCGCCGTCCGGGCGGCCCTGGCCCGCGACGGGGGCGAGCCGGCCTCGTGAGGCGGCTGGCGGAGTTCACCACCTTCCGGCTGGGCGGCCCCATCGGGGATTACTACGCGCTGACCGGCCGGGAGGAGGTGCTGGCGTTCTTTCGCGATGCGCCCCCGGAGACCCTCGTGCTCGGCGGCGGCTCCAACCTCGTGCCCGCCGATGACGGTTACCCCGGTGCGGTCGCGCACCTGCGGACCACCGGCATCCAGATCGACGACGCCGGTGGCGGGCACGCGCTCGTCACCGCGGAGGCGGGGGAGCCCTGGGACGCGTTCGTGCAGGCCACCCTGGAGGCAGGCCTGTCCGGACTGGAAGCGCTCTCCGGGATCCCCGGGTCCGTCGGGGCCACGCCCATCCAGAACGTCGGCGCCTACGGCGCGGAGGTCGCCCAGACCATCGAGCGGGTGGAGGTGCTAGACCGCGCCACCGGGCAGCTGCAGCGGTTAAGCGCCGCGGAGTGCGGATTCGGCTACCGTGACTCGCGCTTCAAGCGTGCCGCGCAGGGCACCGGGAGTACGCCGCAGATCGTCCTGGCGGTCACCTTCCGCCTGCCGGCCTCGCCGCTGTCCGCGCCGGTGGCCTACGTCGAACTGGCGCGCGCGCTGGGCGTCCAGCCCGGCGAACGCGCCGAGGCCGCGCAGGTCCGTGAAGCGGTGCTGTCCCTGCGCCGCGGTAAGGGCATGGTGCTCGATGCGGCCGACCACGACTCGTGGTCTGCCGGTTCCTTCTTCACCAATCCCGTCGTGGAGGCGGCCCAGGTGCCCGAGGACGCCGTCGCCTTCGGCCAGCCCGATGGCCGGATGAAGGTCTCCGCGGCCTGGCTGATCGCCCACGCCGGGTTCGAGAAGGGGTACCGGCTGCCCGGCTCGCGGGCGGCGCTGTCGTCCAAGCACACCCTGGCGCTGACGAACCGCGGCGATGCGACCACGGAGGAGGTGCTCGAGCTGGCACGGACCGTGCGCGCCGGGGTGCGGGAGCGTTTCGGCATCACCCTGGTCCCGGAGCCCCAGCTCATCCGCTGTGCCCTCTGAACCGCTGAACTCACCCGGGACCGCCGGCGAGCCGACGGCGGAACAGCCGCGCTTCCGCCGTCCCCTGGGGCGTTCGTGGCAGGGAATGCGCCGCCAGCGAATCCGGGTCGTGCAGGCACTGCGCCGGATGGACCGCGCCGCGGCCGCGCGGGTCGTGCTGCGCTGGGTCGGGCTCATCGTCGCGCTGGCGGTGCTCGCGCTCCCGGCCGCCGTGCTGACGTCCAGCGTGGACCGGCACTTCGGCCCGCACGAGGCACGCTACTCCCTGAATCTCTCCGGGGAGATCGTGGTGGATCTGGGACCGCTGGGCGCCGTCGTGATGCCCGCCGAGGGCCATCTGCCCGCCGGCCTGGGCGTGCACGCCGACATCCGGGAGATCCCGGCCGATGTGGGTGCCGCCGGCAGCACGGACTCCATCGGCAGCCTGAGTCAGGACGTCGCGGCGTACGGCACGTTCTTCG
This sequence comes from Sediminivirga luteola, assembly GCF_014639315.1. Classification (GTDB taxonomy): domain Bacteria; phylum Actinomycetota; class Actinomycetes; order Actinomycetales; family Brevibacteriaceae; genus Sediminivirga; species Sediminivirga luteola. Next base: position 59,595 of record NZ_BMFY01000004.1, on the reverse strand, counting down.
CTCAGCCGCACGCGCTGATCGACGACATCACTCGCGCCTTCACCACTGACATCCTCATGCGCGAGCTGGCCTTCGTCGTCGCCGGCCTGGTCGTCGTGCTGGCACTTCGGCTGCTGCTGGGACCGCCGCGCCGCGCCGAACTGAAGGACAAGGCGCGCCGGCACCCGCTCACCCTGACAACGGCCGCTTCCTGCGCTGCGCTGCTGGTCGCGGCGGGCCTGATCGCGCAGACCTGGGAAGACCAGGAACGGCCGGAAGGCAATGCGGTCTTCGCCGGGACGCCGCTGGAGGGGGCGCGCGTGACCGGGCGTCTGTCCGCCGTCGTCGACGAGGTGGGCGCCCTGGTCACGGAGTACTACGAGGAGAATGAAGAGTTCTACGCCGAGGCCCGCGCCAACCTGCGCGCCGCCTGGGAGATGGAGCGGGAGGAACTCGGTTTCGGCGGTCCCGGCCACCGGCCGCAGCTGGTCCCGCCTGCGCACTCCTATGCCGCGGAGGACCTGAGCACCTTCCTGATGGTCGCGGATCTGCACTGCAACGTCGGCATGCCCGAGGTGGTGCGCGAGGCGCTGCTGCAATCCGGCGCCGAGTATTACCTGGACGCCGGGGACATCACCATGAACGGCACCGAGGCGGAGAACTACTGCGTGGACGCCGCCGCTGCCGCGGTGCCGGAGCACATCCCGAAACTCTTCGTGAAGGGCAACCACGACACCGAGGAGACGGCCGACGCCGCCCGCCGGGCCGGGTTCGAGGTGCTGGAGGACGAAGAGATCGAGCTGGGCGGCGTGACGTTCTACGGCGACGCGGATCCGCGTTACACGCAGTTCGGCGTCGGCTCCACCCTGGAACGGGACGAGGACCAGGCGCAGTTCACCGAGCGGATGAGGCAGGAGGCCTGCACCAGGGACATCGACGTGCTGTTCCTGCATGATCCTCGGTACGGGTTCCCGGCACTGAGTGCCGGCTGCGCGCCGCTCGTCCTGGCCGGGCACTGGCACCGGGCGGTGCTGCCGGAAGTGCAGGGTCGCGGCATCCTCTACGTCAGCTCCACCACCGGCGGCGCGCTGGCCAATGCGCTCACGCCCGGGCCGCTGAGGATGGACGCGGAGATGACCCTCATGCGCTTCGACCGGCAGACCGGGGCCGCAGTGGACTACCGGATCATCGCCGTCCACCCCGACCGTTCGGTCACCCTGGGCCCCTGGACGCCGATGCCCGCCCCGCCAGCCGCTCCAGTGCCGGCTCCGGATGCAGGTGAGCTCCCGGCGCAGGAGCCGGAGGAGGCACAGAACGACACCGGGCCGCGAGGCCCGGCGGTGATATAGCTGAAATGGTCACGTTGCCCGTGACTATCCGGTCAACGTGACCATTCCGGATCACACCGTGCAGGGCGACGTTGCACCGCCGGCGCCGGGCGGCCCAGACCGGCGGGGCGGGCTGACCGCGGACGGAGCCGGACGAGGAGAACGCAGAACGAGGCAGAACCCGCGCGATCCCGTTCGACGGTGGCGGCGAAGTTTGGGTATAGTGGTGCATCGGCGCCGGGCGCGGTGAGAGCTGCGCGCGGATGGCCAGGCAACAGAGGGTAGTGGCGCAATTGGTAGCGCAGCGGTCTCCAAAACCGCAGGTTGCAGGTTCGAGTCCTGTCTACCCTGCGCAAAAGCCCAGATGAATGAGTGAGGTGTCGTGGCGGAATCAGCCAACGAGGCTTCGGCCGGCGCCGAGGCCAGGAAGCGCGGGTTCTTTGGCCGCATCGCGCTCTTCTTCCGGGAGATGATCTCCGAGCTGAAGAAGGTCGTCAGGCCGACCCGCAAGGAGCTCATCAACTACACCAGCGTGGTGTTGGGCTTCGTGATCCTCATGATGCTGATCGTGACCGGGCTGGACTTCGTGTTCGGCAAGCTCGCCGCCACCGTGTTCGCGGGCGAGCCGATCTGGCCGCTCTGGTGACATCCGCCCCGGCGCTGTGAGTGCCGGGCGCCGCCGGAATTGAGCCGGCCCAGCACGAGGCCATAGATCCACACAGGCAGATTCACATTGAAGGCGCCGCGATCGAGGCGGCGCACGAGACCAGGAAAGCGGGTTTTGCGTGTCGGACTCCACGACCGATCCCCAGGGCGCGGATGAGACCGTCGACGCCGTCGACGCCGCAGTGACCGGTGACGAGAACACGGCCGAGCAGGCCGCTGATAGTGCTGCTGCCGAGTCCGGGCAGGTTGCCGACGAGCCCGAGCAGGACGCCGAAGAGGCTGCGGACGCCGAGCCCGAAGAGGCCGTCGACCCCCTCGAGGAATTCAAGGCTGAGCTGCGCGCGCAGTCCGGCGAGTGGTACGTCATCCACTCCTACGCCGGCTACGAGAACCGCGTGAAGGCGAATCTGGAGAATCGGATCATCAGCCTCAACATGGAGGACTACATCTTCGATGTGCAGGTCCCCATGGAGGATGTCGTTGAGATCAAGAACGGCCAGCGTAAGAACGTCCGCCGAGTCCGCATCCCGAGCTACGTCCTGGTGCGCATGGACCTCACCGATGAGTCCTGGGGCGCCGTGCGTCACACCCCGGGCGTGACCGGCTTCGTCGGCAACGCCTACGATCCGGTGCCGCTGCGCCTGGACGAGGTCGTGAGCATGCTCGCGCCGGTGTTCGAGGAGCGTCAGGCCGAAGCCGCGCGCGAGGCCGGCGAGCAGGCGCGCGCCGAGCGCAAGAGCATCGAGGTCGAGTTCGAGGTCGGCGAGTCCGTGCTGGTCAAGGAAGGCTCCTTCGAGGGGCACCCGGCCACCATCACCGAGATCAAGCCCGAGTCCCAGAAGCTCGTCGTGCTGCTGTCCATCTTCGAGCGCGACGTCCCGGTGGAGCTGGGCTTCGACCAGGTCGCCAAGATCTGATCGGGCCGCGGGGCCCCTTCTCCTGCCGGCCATCGCCGCGGCGGCGGCCCGGTAGGTGCCCCGGCGTTCATTTCCCATAGCGCCGGGGCGCGTGGAATAATAGTGGAGTTTGCTCCTGCAGGCGCGTCCGACGTGCCCGGCGGGCCGCGCGGATGGTGCGGACCGCCGATCCTTTACGGGGGCGAACACAGCACCGACGATTGTTAAGGACTACGACAATGCCTCCCAAGAAGAAGGTTGCCGGGCTGATCAAGCTCCAGATCCAGGCCGGTCAGGCCAACCCGGCTCCGCCGATCGGCCCCGCCCTGGGCCAGCACGGCGTGAACATCATGGAGTTCTGCAAGGCCTACAACGCCGCGACCGAGTCGCAGCGCGGCAATGTGGTGCCGGTGGAGATCACGGTCTACGAAGACCGCTCCTTCACCTTCATCACGAAGACCCCGCCGGCGGCCGAGCTGATCAAGAAGGCCGCGGGCGTGCAGAAGGGCTCCGCCACTCCGCACACCGATAAGGTCGCCAGCCTGACCAAGGACCAGGTCCGCGAGATCGCCCAGGTCAAGATGCAGGACCTCAACGCCAACGACATCGAGGCTGCTGCCAAGATCGTCGCCGGCACCGCCCGCTCGATGGGCATCACCACCGAGGACTGAGCTCCCCGGCGCTCCCGCAGGACCGCTTCCGGTGCCGGCGGGCGCACAGACACACGACGAGACAGTGGCAGGGCTGGCTTTGGCCCGTACCACGACTGCATAGGAGATAAGCAGAATGGCAAAGCGCAGTAAGGCCTATCTGGCCGCCGCGGAGAAGATCGCGGACGATACGTTCTACGCCCCGGCCGACGCCATCCGCCTGGCCAAGGACACCTCCGTGGCGAAGTTCGACGCCACCGTGGAGGTCGCCCTCCGCCTGGGCGTGGATCCCCGGAAGGCCGATCAGCTGGTCCGGGGCACCGTGAAGCTGCCGCACGGCACCGGTAAGACCGCACGCGTGCTGGTCTTCGCCAACGGTGACAAGGCCGAGGCCGCCCGCGAGGCGGGCGCCGACTACGTGGGCTCGGACGAGCTGCTGGAGAAGGTGGCTGGAGGCTTCACCGACTTCGACGCAGCCGTCGCGACCCCGGACCTCATGGGCAAGGTGGGCCGCCTGGGCAAGGTGCTGGGTCCCCGCGGCCTCATGCCCAACCCGAAGACCGGCACGGTCACCATGGACGTGGCCCGCGCCGTTGCCGACATCAAGGGCGGCAAGATCGAGTTCCGTGTGGACAAGCACTCGAACCTGCACCTGATCATCGGCAAGGTTTCCTTCGACGAGGGCCAGCTGGTGGACAACTTCAACGCCGCGCTGGAAGAGATCCTGCGCCTGAAGCCGTCCTCCTCCAAGGGCCGTTACATCTCCAAGGCCACCGTGACCACCACCATTGGTCCCGGTGTTCCGCTGGACGTCTCCGCGCTGCGCGCCCGCGCGGGGGAGTGACCCCCTACCGCTCGCGGAACGCGTGATGATCGGAAGGGCCCGCCTGTGCCATCGGCCAGGCGGGCCCTTCCGCGTTCCTGGAGCGGGGAGTTCCGGCGCCTGTGCCGTTGACCTTGGGGAGCCGCCGTGCAGCAGGTGACGGAGTTTGCGCTCGACCTGGCCGGTACGCCCTGGGCGGCGCTCATCGTGTTCGCCTCGGTGCTGCTCTCGGGTTTCGTCCCGCCGCTGCCGTCCACCTCGCTCGTGGTCGCGCTGGCCGCCGTGACCGCGGAGGAGCGCTGGCAGGGCTTGAGCTGGCTGGCCCTGGCGATGGCGCTGGGCTCGCTGCTGGGCGATCTGGCCCTGTACCGGGTGGCGGCCCGGACGGATCTGAGCCAGTGGCGGCTGCTGCGCGGGTCCCGGCGGCAGCGCGCCCTGCAGGCATCGGCCAGGTACCTGGACAGAGCAGCACCGATGGCGCTCATCGGCGCCCGTTTCATCCCGCTGGCCCGAGGCGCTTCATGCCTCGTTGCCGGGAGCGGCGCGGTGGAGCCCCGCCGGTTCCTGGTGTTCTCGGCCGGCGCCGCCGTGGTGTGGGCGCTGTACTGCGTGGCGATCGGCTGGGCCTCGGCGGCGTGGTTCCAGCTGCCGTTGCTCGTGACGGTAGGTCTGGCCATTGCCGCTTCCCTCGTCTTCGGCAGGGTGATCGGTATGGTCGCCGAACGCCTGCTGGCCGGACGCGGCAACGACGAGACCGGCCAGCAGGAATGAGCCCGCACCGGTGAGACCGCCAGCTGCGGGCGGGCCGGCGTCGGCGCTAGTGAGCAGCTCGCGGGTGAGGACGATGCCTGTGGCAGGACGTGGAGTCGCTTGCTCGGGCGTGCCTGCTCGAGAGGCAGGCTCTTCCGCGCTGCCCTGGCCGGGACTTACGGCGCGATCAGATAGACCTTCCGCAGCGGGCTGTGCACCGTCCACACGGTCTGCGCGCCGGCTTCCAGATGCACCACGTCCCCGGCGGCCACGTCCAGCGACCACCCCTCGCCCTTGATCCGGGCACTGCCGGCAAGGACGATGAAGACCTCCTCGGCCTCCTCATCGCGCATGCTGCCGGCGGACATCTCCCAGACGCCGATGCTCACCTCCCCGAATGCCTCCGGTGCCACCAGCGGTACGGTCGCCGTCGTTGCCTCCGGGGCTCCGGGGACCTTCTGCCAGTCCTCGACTGCCTCGTGTTCCGGCTGGAGAGACAGCGCCGAGACGAGCTTTCTGCCGCGCGGCGCCGTGCCGTTCCTGGCGGCGTCCGGCTCTCCGCCGTTCATGAGTCGAATCCCATCCCGATCGAGTCGAGCACCTTCAGCAGCGGCCCGCGTCGTCCCTCGTTGCGATCCGCGCGGTGCAGCGCCCGGGTGGTGAGCTTCACGCCCAGCCACGCCGCCGGCTCAGGCGGGAACGGGATCGGCTTCTTGCGGACGAGCTCCAGCTCGGTCAGTTCGGTGCGTTCCCCGGAGAGCAGGTCCAGCATCACGGCGCCGGCGAACCGGGAAGCGCCGACACCCAGGCCGGTGAACCCCGCGGCGTGAGCCACCCGGCCCTCGTAGGCGGTCTCGAAGAAGGAGAAGAACCGGCTGCAGGTGTCGATGGCGCCGCCCCACCGGTGCGTGAACCTCAGGCCCCTCAGCGTGGGGAAGGTGTGGAAGAAGTGCGCCGCCAGCCGCTCGAAGGTCTCCTGCCGCTGGTCATAACGCGAGCTGATCCGCCGGCCATAGTAGTAGACGGCGTCATAGCCGCCCCACAGGATGCGGTTGTCCGCGGTGAGCCGGTAGTAGTGGAACTGGTTGCCGCCATCGGCCAGACCCTGCCGTCCCTCCCAGCCGATGGATGCCAGCTGTTCGGCGCTCAGCGGTTCGGTCATCAGTGCGTAGTCGTACACCGGGACCGTGTGCAGCGAGACACGCTTGAGGAGCGAGGGGAAGGCGTTCGTCGCCAGCGCCACCCGGGAGGCGCGCACCCGGCCGGCGTCGGTGACGACATCGACCCGCTCGCCATCGCGCTCCAGCCGCCGGGCGACGGTGCCCTCGTAGATCTCCACACCCAGCTCCCGGGCGACGCGTGCCAGCTCCCAGACCAGTTTGGCCGGATGCACCATGGCGGTGCCGCGGGTGTCTTCCAGCCCGGCCAGGTAGGTGGGGGAGTCCACGATCGCGCGCAGCGACTCCCGGTCCAGGAACCGCACGCCGTGCTCGGGCGAGGCGCCCTCGGCCAGCTCGGCCACCTGATACTCCTCGGTGGCGATGTGGATGTTGCCGGTGCGCTCGAAGTCGCAGTCCATGCCGTAGCGCTTCACCGTGGCCTCGATCCCATCGAGGTTCTCCATGCCGAGCTCGATCAGGCGGGCGTTCTCCCCTGGCAGATGGGCCTCCCCGTTCGAGGCGCCGTGCGTGAGACTGGCCTCGCAGAACCCGCCGTTACGCCCGGACGCGGCCCAGCCGAGACTGCCGCCCTCCAGCAGGACCACGGTGGCGTCGGGGCGTCGCTCCTTGGCCTGGACGGCGGTCCACAGACCGGTGTACCCGCCGCCGACGATGGCCAGGTCCGCGGTCACGGTGCCGCCCAGCGGCCGGGAGGGAACCGGACGGGCGGGATCGTCCAGCCAGAACGGCAGGGGCGCGGCGTCAGCCAGCGCCGTACCGATGGCAGCCCAGTCCGCCTCACGGCGGGCGATGTCGAAGGTGGTCACGGAACGGCCTTTCTCGGGTGCGGGATGGAAAACATGCCGGCGGCCAGCGTTCGCCGGGCGGGTGTCGTGCTCTCTGTCGCTTGGATCACCGGCTCAGCCGCCGGTGAAGGTCTTCACCACCCCGCCGGCGCTCTCCCCGGAGCGGCGTAGCACATAGCCGACCAGAGCCAGGGCGAGGAGGGTCAGGACGAGCATCACGGTGGAGATCGCCGCGACCTCCGGGCGGAGGGAGACTCGCACCATGGAGAAGATGTACACCGGCCAGGGCGTGTAGCCCGGCTGCTGGATGAAGCTGGCCACGATGGTGTTGTCCAGGCTGAGCGTGAACGCCAGTAGACCGCCGGCGGCGATGCCTGGCCACGCCAGGGGCAGGGTGATGTCTTTGAATCGCTGCAGCGGAGACGCGTACAGGTCCGCCGCGGCTTCTTCGAGTCGTCGGTCCATGCCCGCTAACCGGGCCCGCACCACGAACGTGACGGTGGCCATCGAGATGGCGGTGTGGGCGATGACGAGCCGGACCATGCCGTTGTTGAACGGTGCCAGACCGCCGTCGACGCCTAGCGTCACGAACCACGGCAACAGCGCGATGCCATCGACGATTTCCGGGGTGACCAGCGTGAAGGCCAAGAGGAATGTGAGCGCCGCGGCCCACAGCGCCCGCGGTCTGGCCCGTGCCAGCGCGATCCCGCCGAGAGTGCCCAGCGCGCTGGCCAGCAGGGCGGTGCCCAGAGCGGCCTGCAACGAGGTGATCACTGCGCCGGTGATGACGTCGTTGCCCAGGGCTGAAGCGTAGGCGTCGAAGCCGAAGCCGTGCCACGCTGCCAGGAGCCTGCCGGTGTTGAAGGAGTACATGACGATGACGAGGATGGGCAGGAACAGGAAGGCGAAGACGATCACGCCCCAGACGCCCAGCAGCCGTGCGGGCAGATCGCGGCCGCGTGCGCGACGGTGTGCCGGTGCGCTCATCGGGACGCTCCCTCCGTGGTGATGGCGGTGCCGCCGACATCGGCGCCCGCGGAATCCGGTGCGTCATCGGCGGTGACGTCGATGCGGTGGTAACGCTGGAACGCCCAGCGGGCCAGTAGGCCGAGCCCGGCGGCGAGGGCCACAGCGGCGAGGGTGAAGATGATCAGGACCACCGCCATTGCCGACCCGAGCGCCCAGTTCTGTGCCGTGTTGAACTGGCTGGCGACCAGCTGGCCCACCATGGAACCCTGCGCGCCGCCGAGCACGGAGGCAGTGACGTAATCGCCCATGAGCGGGATGAACACGAGCAGGCAGCCGCTGGCGATGCCGGGCATGGCCATGGGCAGGGTCACCTGGAACAGGGTGCGCCAGCGCCCGGCGCCCAGATCGCGGCTGGCTTCCCGGAGCGTAGCCCCGGCCCGGTCCATCGCTACGAACAGAGGCAGAATCATGAGCGGCAGATAGTTGTACACCACGCCGATCTGCACCGCCGTGCGAGTGTAGAGGATGTCCAGCGGCCCGCCGAGCAGCCCGATCGATTGCAGCATGCCGGACAGGAAGCCCTCGGGGGCGAGGATGATCTGCCAGCCGAGGGTCCGCACCAGGAAGTTCGTCCAGAACGGCACGAGGACGAGTGCCAGCAGCAGCATGCGGCGTTCCGGCCTGACTTTCACGGCCAGCCAGTACGCGAAGGGCACGCCGATCAGCAGGCACAGCACGGTGCCGACGACGGAGATCCGCAGGGTCGCGAGGAAGGTGCTCAGGAAGGTCGGCTGCATCACTTCGGCGTAGCGATCGAAGGACAGCTGGTCCATCGCGTGCGTCGTGAAGGCATCAGGCTTGTAGCCGAAGCTGTACCAGACCACGAGGGCCACCGGGAGGATGAAGAAGAACAGCACATAGGCCCAGGTGGGGAACGACAGCGCCGCGGTGCCGAAGATCCGTCGTGACAGTCTCATGCCGCCCCGCTCTCGGCCACCAGCCGGTCATAGGCGATGACCCGTTTCTCCATGCCGTCGTTGTACTCCGATGCCGTCAGCCGGTCCAGGATCTCCTGGTCCGGGAAGACGATCTCGGGGAAGTCCAGTTCCTCCTGCTCGGCCCGTTCGCGCAGCCCCACGACGCCGGTGTCGTACCCGACGTAGTCCATCTGTGCGAAGGCCGCCTCGGGATCCAGCATCGCGTCGATGAAGGCGTAGGCGGCATCGGGGTGCTGGGTTCCGGCGGCGATGCACCAGTTGTCCATCCAGAGATTCGCCGTCGGTGTGGGGAAGACGAACTCCCAGCGCTCAGGTTCGCCGGTCTCCATGAGCGCTTGGCGGGCGTCCCCGTTATAGGCCTGGATGAGGGCGAAGCTGCCCTGGACGACGCCGGTGGTGGCGGTGGAGACGAAGGCGCGCAGATGCGGAGCGAGCGAGTCCACCAGAGCGTCCTCGCAGAGCTGCAGGAGCTCGGGGTCGTCGGTGTTGACGTCCTCGCCCTGGGCGGCGAGCCAGATGGCGCACACCTCCCAGGGGTCCTCCAGGACGGTGGTGCTGCCGCTGGCTTCGTCCTGCGCAGCGAGGAGGAAGTCCTCCCAGGAGGTCATCGGCCGGGTGATCACAGTGCGGTCGTACACGTACCCGGTGGTGCCCCAGGCCTTGCACACGGAATACTCGTTGCCGGGGTCCCAGTCCTGATCGGCGATGGCGGGGGAGAGGTTGCGCAGGTTCGGCAGCAGCCCGTGGTCAAGCGGCTGGAGCAACCCGCGCTCGGCCATCATGGGGATGTAGATGCCTGTGGGGACGATGATGTCGTACCCGGAGGTGCCGCGGGCGGCGCCGAGCTTGGCCATCATCTCCTCGTTCGAACCGAAGTTGTCCATCTGCACGCGTACGCCGTGCCGGGCGGAGAAGGCGTCGATCACGTCCGGGTCGTCGTATTCGCCCCAGGTGTAAACGTTGAGCTGGCTCTCCATCTCCCCGTCGGGATCGAGGGACGGGGCGATGGCGTCGCCGGCCCCGCAGGCGGCCAGCGCTGCCGAGCTTCCGGCCGCGGCGAGTCCGCTGAGGAAGAGCCGCCGGCTGATCCGGCGCACGGTGTCATCGGGTGCGAGCACCCGCAGGGGACGCCGTGTCATGAGACGAACACCTGGATGGCCTCGGCGGGGAACCGGCACTCGGCGGCGTCTCCAGTGGAGAGCTGGGCGGCGCGGGCGCGCGGGCTGCGAGCGATGATCTCAGTGCCGTCGGGGAGTATTACGGCATGGGAGACGGCGTCCCCCAGGAAGAAGACGGCACCGACGCGGCCGATGAGCCGGTTGGTCCCTGGCGACCGAGCCACGTCGCCATCGCTCCTGGTTTGTGCTCGGCCGAGTGTCGCCGCTGCGGCGTCGTGACTGCTCGGGGCCGCCGCGACGACGTTGATGTCCTCTGGCCGGATCGCCGCCTTCACCCGCGTTCCCGGCGCAAGGGGGCTCGTCTGGGTCTGGGGCTGGTGGCCCTCGGCATGCGGGGTGTGCGCCTGAGCGTCCTGATGCCGTGACCGGTCGGCGTAGGGCACAGCACTAGCGGGGTGCGGTCCGGTGCCGCCTTGCCGCGGGCCGGCATCCTGCGCGTGCCGGGCGGCGGCCAGCAGCGGCCCGAGCGCGGAGTCCAGGTGCAAGCCTGACGCATCCTGGGCGGCGACGGTAGCCGGCACGAAGTTCTGCTTGCCGATGAACCCGGCGACGAACTCGTTCGCCGGGCGGGCGTAGATCTCCTCGGCACCGCCGATCTGCTGGATCGTCCCGCCGTTCATCACGGCGATGCGGTCGCTGAGTGTGAGGGCCTCTTCCTGGTCGTGGGTGACGAAGACGAAGGTGGTGCCGAGCCGCCGCTGAAGCAGCTTCAGTTCGATCTGCATCTCCTCGCGGAGTTTGCGGTCCAGGGCTGACATCGGTTCGTCGAGCAGCAGCACTTGAGGACGATTGACCAGCGCCCGGGCCAGTGCGATGCGCTGCTGCTGCCCGCCGGAGAGCATCACCGGCTTGCGTTCGGCGAAATCGAGCATGCGCACCATCTCGAGGGCTTCGCGGACCCGGTTGTTGATCTCCCGACGCGGCACACGGCTCTGCTTGAGCCCATAGGCCACGTTGCTGGCGACGTTCATGTGCGGGAAGAGTGCGTAGGACTGGAAGACGGTGTTGATGGGACGCCGGTGCGCGGGGGTGTCCGTGATGTCGGTGCCGTCGAGCAGGATCGCGCCTTCACTGGGCTGCTCGAAGCCTGCGATCATCCGCAGCAGGGTGGTCTTGCCGCAACCGGAAGGTCCGAGCAGGGAGAGGAACTCGCCGGCGCGGATGTCCAAGCTGATGGCGTCGACGGCGGTCGCACCGCCGAACCGTTTGGTCACCCGGTCGAGCCGGAGGCTGCCGGCAGCGTCGGCACGGGCGCCGGCCACCTCGTCGGCGGTTGCTGGCGGGGGAGTGGTCACGCGTCTGTCCTCCACTTCGCCGGTACGGGACCGGTGCGCATTCACGGTGTCAGGCCGCCCCGCACCAACGACATCAGCGCGTGAGGCGACTCACAGGACACGAGTGAAGCACGTCACACGAGCGATGTCAACGGCGTTGACATCGGGGTGCGTCTGAACCGAACCGGCGTCGGCCGCCTTCACTTGTGGCAAGGGGGTGGTGCAAAACCCGCGGCTTCTTCGCGGTCTAGCGACTGTTGTCTCGCGGGACTTCGGGGTGACAGTTCTGTATCAGGACATCAGTGACAGTTCCGAAGACCGCGGTGGCGACGCATTGCCAGCTGCTTCTCTTTTGGACGTCTTCGGCGGAGAGTGGCTGCGGGCGAGCCGAACTGGTTGCGGACCCGCTGGACGCCTGCAGTGTGGCCGGTGCGGTCGCGGGCTGCGGCCGGTTGCAGCGGGGCCGGATGCAGGCACGCCCGGGCCGGCACGCGATGCCGAGGCTAGTCGCGACCGCTAGTCGCGGCGGGGCGGGTTTGCGGCGCGCCGGGCGATCGATTCCAGCATCAGGTCGAGCGCGAGCTCGTAGGTGGGGTCTTCGTCGATGCCCGCCAGGTGCTCTGCAGTGGCGGCGATGCGGGGGTAGCGGCCGGGATCGGCCTGGGCGTACTCCTGTGACCAGGCCCCGACGTCCTTGGCCTGCTGCTCTTCGCTGAGGATGCGGAAGGCGGCATCGAGGCCGGCGAAAGCGAGGTTCATATCGTCGAGGGCGCGGTAGAGCCGCGCTGCCTCCGGTGGCGGGAAGCCCGCCCGGTGGAGTTCCTGCAGGATCGCCTCCACGATCGCCATCTCACCCTCGCGGCGGGTCACGCGCGTGGTCGCCAGGACGGCGGCGTGCGGGTGCGCCAGGTAGACCGCACGGCTGCGGTGCAGGAGGTTGCGCAGGGACTCGGCCCAGTCATCGGCGGGTTCGTAACCGTCCATCGCGGTGGCCATCAATAGATCCCCGATGGCCAGGATCAATTCGTCCTTGTTCTTGAAGTGCCGGTACAGGGCGGTGGGGTCGACGCCCAGATGGCGCCCGATGCGGCGGAACGTCAGTGCCTCGGGGCCGTGGGCCTCGAGCAGGCCAAGGCATTCGCGGGCGATCAGTTCGGGCGTGAGGGTTGCCATGACGCCTTAGGCTAGCAACGGACGTGCCGCACGTCGCCCTGGATTTGGCGGGGACTGAAGCCATGCCCTACAGTGGTATCTGCCCAAGACCGCCGGTCGTCGTGCGCGCAGATCTCGTCATGAGGGATGCGGGCAGGACCTAAGCACTCGCGATGAGTGGCCTGCGCAGGCGTGACGAGAGCTTTCATGCGCTTAGGTCCTGTCCTTAACCAGGATGGGGACGCGCATCATGCAAGCGCTTCGCGCGACCTGCGCGGAGCGCTTTTTTCGTGTGCGAGGACCTTCATGCAAGGGACCGGCATCGACGAAAGGAATGCCATGGCGAGGCCAGACAAGGCAGCCGCGGTTGCGGAGATCAAGGAGACCCTTGAGAACTCGCATGCCGCTGTGCTGACCGAGTACCGCGGCCTCACCGTTGCGCAGCTCAAGGAGCTGCGCGTGAAGCTCGGTGAGACCGCCACCTACGCCGTGGTGAAGAACACGCTGACTGAAATCGCCGCCAAGGAGGCCGGGATCGATGCCTTCGAGGGGCAGCTTTCCGGTCCTACCGCCATCGCCTTCGTTCAGGGCGAGCCGGTGGAGGCAGCGAAGGTTCTGCGTGACTTCGCCAAGGCGAACTCCCAGCTCGTGATCAAGGGCGGCTACCTGGACGGTGCCGCGCTCACGGCCGAGGAGATCACCAAGCTCGCCGATCTGGAGTCCCGCGAGGTGCTGCTGGCCAAGGCTGCCGGCGCCATGAAGGGCAGCCTGTCCAAGGCCGCCGCTCTGTTCGCGGCTCCGGCTTCCCAGGCGGTTCGCACCGTCGAAGCCCTGCGCGTCAAGCAGGAGGAAGCCGCCTGATCGGGCGTGCTTGTCACCCCACCCCGCATAACGAGACATGGCCGGTCCGCGCCGGCCGCTGATGGAAGGAAGCCTCATGGCTAAGCTCACCACCGACGAGCTCATCGATGCATTCAAGGAGCTCTCCCTGATCGAGCTCTCTGAGTTCGTGAAGAAGTTCGAAGAGGTCTTCGAGGTCACCGCTGCCGCCCCCGTCGCCGCTGCTGCCGCTCCGGCTGCCGGTGGTGCCGCTGGTGGCGACGCCCCGGCCGAGGAGAAGGACGAGTTCGACGTCATCCTCGAGTCCGCCGGCGAGAAGAAGGTCCCGGTCATCAAGGAGGTCCGTGGTCTGACCTCGCTGGGCCTCAAGGAAGCCAAGGACCTGGTCGACTCCGCTCCGAAGGCCGTCCTGGAGGGCGTCAACAAGGAAGCTGCGGAGAAGGCCAAGGAGGCCCTCGAGGGCGCCGGCGCCACCGTCACCCTCAAGTAAGACCTGCGCGCCACACCCGGCGTGCGCTGATCGCGCCCATCGCCCGGCTCACCAGCCGGCGGCGATGCGTGATCGCGAAGCCCCCGTCTTACGTGCGACAGCACGTGCGGCGGGGGTTTCGTGCTGCCGGCCTGGGTTCTCCAATGAGACGAAGCCGAATCGCGACTCGGCACCATTGCTGACAGTCCGTGTTGTTCCCGGAACTCTCGGGGCGCTGCAGTCGTTGGCGCCGGACAGCGGAGTGTCCGTATCGGCTCTGGTGCGCGGTTTCATCGCTGGCGGCCTCCCCGTGAGCGGGACGAGCACCTCAGGGCCGTCTCGGAACGGCTGGAGCGCGATGTCGAAGCCGTGAAGGCGTGCGCTCGCGCAGTGCATCTAGGCGCCGGGTCTTCAGGTTGCTCGCCATACCTTTTAGATGGCGGGAGGTACGGGGTGAAACGCCGCGAAAACACGGGTTTCGCGCTTGCGTTACGCAGGCGCTACAGTGTCCGCATGACCATTTCTGCGCAGCCGGTCAGCTACCGGCAGTCCGCCAAGCTTCAGCATGTCCGTTACGACGTCCGCGGTCCGAATCTGGTGGAAGCACAGCGCATGGAAGCGGAAGGCCATAAGGTGCTGCGGCTGAACATCGGCAACACCGCCCCCTTCGGTTTCGAGGCGCCGGAGGCGATCGTGCAAGACATGGTCACGAGCCTGCCGGACGCCCAGGGGTACAGCGATTCCCGCGGCATCCATTCCGCCCGCAAAGCGGTCCAGCAGTACTACCAGTCGCACGGCATCCTGGATCTGGACATCGATCACATCTTCATCGGCAACGGCGTCTCGGAACTGATCACCCTCGTGTTGCAGGCGCTCGTCGACGACGGCGACGAGATCCTCATCCCGGCCCCGGACTATCCGCTGTGGACCGGAGCGGTCTCGCTCTCGGGTGGGCGCGCCGTGCACTACGCCTGCGACGAGGGCTCCGGCTGGAACCCGGATCCGGAGGACATCCGATCCCGGATCACGCCCCGGACCAAGGCACTCGTCGTGATCAACCCGAATAACCCGACCGGTGCGGTCTACTCCGAGGAGACACTGCGGGCGCTCGTGCAGATCGCCGCGGAGCACCGGCTCATCCTGCTCACCGATGAGATCTACGAGAAGATCGTCTTCGACGGCGCGCAGCATCGCCACCTGGCCGCGCTCGCCGGTGACGATGTGCTCACCCTAACGTTCTCAGGACTGTCCAAGGCCTACCGGGTGTGCGGTTATCGTTCTGGCTGGCTGGCGATCACCGGGCCCGTGCAGCGGGCGGAGAATCTGATCGAGGGCATCACGCTGCTGTCGAACATGCGCATGTGCGCCAATGTGCCCGGTCAGTACGCGATCCAGGCGGCGCTGGGCGGGTATCAGTCCATCGACGCGCTCGTCGCGGAGGGAGGCCGGCTGCGCGAGCAGCGGGACTTCGCGTACCGGCAGCTCAATGAGATCCCCGGCGTGAGCTGCAACCAGGCCGCCGGCGCACTGTACCTGTTCCCGCGCCTGGACCCGGAGATGTACCCGATCACGGACGATGCCGCCTGGGCGCTCGGGCTGCTGCGGGAGAAGAAGGTCCTCGTCTCCCACGGCACCGGCTTCAACTGGCCGCACGCGGACCACTTCCGCCTGGTCACCCTTCCCTCGGTGGACGTCCTCGACGACGCGATCGGCCGCATCGCGGAGTACCTGGAGGATCTGCGCGCCCGGCGCTGAGGCCCTCGCCGCCCGGACGGCCGCTTCCAGGATGGCTTCCGGTTCAGCGGCGCGATTCTGGCGGCCCGCCCTCCGGACGCTCGTCCGGGGCATGAGGGGCTCCCGTGTGAGGGAGATCCTGGCGCGTGTCCGGCGTGCGTTCAGTACCCTGGGGCGGCGACTGCGGCGATTGAAGTGGCTGCTGCGGTGAGGGAGCGGGGGAGGTGCGCTGCCCGGGCTGCGGCGGGTGCCACTCCGGGCGGTGTTGCCCCGTCGGCGGCGCAGGAGCCACCGGTGGTCCGTCCTGCTGGCCTGGTCGCGCCGACGGTGGTCGCTGGTCCGGTTGCATCGGCTGCGGTGGGGGAGCAGGGAAGCGCTGGCCCGCCCCGGGTGCAGGGAAATGCTGCCGTGCCGGGGGCGGGGGCCCCTGGCGAGATCCGTACAGCGGTCCCTGGGGTGGCTGCGCAGACGGGTACGGGCGTGCCTGCTGGGAGGCCGGCCCTTGCTGGGCGCCCGGCCACGGCTGCGCGTACTCGGCAGCTCCCGGCGGGGCCTGCGGTGCCGAGGGGTGCTGCGGATATGCCGCGTGATTCGCGGCAGGTGCGGGTGAATGCGGCTGCGGGGGCGGCGCCGTGGCGGCATCGTCGTTCTTGCCGGCATCGGGTTTGCGCCGCAGCAGCTGCCAGACGACCACCGCGATCACGATGAGTCCCAGCACTAGCAGCGCCAGCCACAGCATGTGCCGTAGACCGAAGACCACTGCCAGAGTCGCGGCGACCAGGCCCCACCACAGGGCCAGTGGCCGGCGGGTGAGCGCTCCGGCGACCAGCAGGGCGACGTGGTCGCAGAGGAACAGCAGGGACTTCCACCCGGCTTCCGGATCGGGCAGGGTGCTGATGAGACCGGTGAACGTCAGGATCGCCATGGCGACGATCCACCGCGGCTCCGGGCTGCCGCTCAGGCCGCGAACGGACGCAGGCGGCTGCTGCTCAGGGACCCGCGTACGGCGGCTGCGTGCCCAGCCCAGCAGCAAGGCGGCGGCGAAGGCGGGCAGCAGGAGCAGATGCATCGCGATGTAGAAGTCGACGCGCACTAGGCCGCTGAGTGCCAGCAGCAGGCCGAGCGCCAGCGGATAGGCGGCCGGTTCCAGCAGGAGCTGCCGGGCGGGACGGCCAGGACGTGGCAGGCCCTCCATGCCGACCATGACGGCGATGGCCATGAAGGTCAGACCGGCGACGAATCGTGGCAGGGACCGGAAGACCTCGTCGTCGGAGGGGAGCCCGAGGGAGAACATCGCTGCCAGGAACAGGGCTCCGGCGGCGGCCAGATACATGGTGAGCGTCCGCGGTGAACGCAGCGCGCCGGGCAGACGGGGCGCGCGCGGAGCCGGCGAGCGACGGGCAGGCGACGGAACCTCACGCGTCTGCGGCGGCGCGGCGAACGGCGGGTGAGCGGCACCCGGCGGAGCAGGCGGCGAGCTCTGCAGCTGACCCGCAGCTGGCGAGGTGGACGGCGGCGACGATTGACCGGCGCTCGGTGGAGCGGACGACGGGAACGGCTGCTGAACGGCCGCGGACGGCCCGGTGTCTGCGGTGGTGCGGCGCTGCTCGACGAGGCGGTTGCCCCAGCTGAGCGCATAGAACGCCGCCCAGCTCAACCAGAGCGCGATCACCATCTGCACTGCGCCGTGATCGGCGAGCGCAGTCCCGATGGGTATGGCGGTCAGGAGGATCGCAGGGACCAGGGTGTAGTACTGCCACCGGATGCGGTGAAGGAGCAGGGCCGCGATGCACGCGGCCAGGGCGACCGCCGGAATCAGGATGCCTGCCGGGTGCAGCGCCGACGGCCCCTGGGCCAGGAGCGCCTGTACCAGCGGCAGCACCGTCAGAATGGTGAGCAGAAGACGCGGGAGGCCGGCGAACCGGCGTGCCCGCGCTGGATCAGCGGCCTGAGGGGCGGGCCGGGCAGCGGATGCCTGCCCGGTCGCAGGGGTTCCTGCCGGACGTTGCGGTCCCGCGTCCAGAAGCAACAGCAAACCGTTGGTGCGGGCTGCGTCCAGGACCATCGAGCCGATCAGCAGTGCCACTGCGATGCCGCGCCCCTCGTCAGTGAGGACCACCGCGGCCGCGGTAAGGATCAGCCACACGAGCGCGGGGAACCGGAGGGCCGCGGCGCCGATCACCACGGACAGGGGTCCTGCGCCGCGTCTGCGCGTGAGCAGCAGGACGGCGTCGGCGAGCAGCCCGGCAACGCTGATCGTCAGGAGTGCCCAGCCGAAGACGACCGGCCAGGAGTCCCTGGTCAGATCCAGGGCGCGTAGTACCAGGACCGGCAGGGTCAGACCCAGCAGCACCGGCCAGGACCATGCCAGGTGGGCGGTGCGGTTGACAAGGACACCGGCGACGAGGATGCCGAAGCCCGCCAGGAGGACCAGCATCGGCGGCAGGATGCCGTGGGGTGGTTCGGCGACGGCCAGCCACACGCCGCCGATGACGGCGTACAGCGCGGCGAAGGGGCCGG
The DNA here is from genome assembly GCF_014639315.1 of Sediminivirga luteola. Lineage (GTDB taxonomy): Bacteria > Actinomycetota > Actinomycetes > Actinomycetales > Brevibacteriaceae > Sediminivirga > Sediminivirga luteola. The sequence goes on along the minus strand of NZ_BMFY01000004.1, from coordinate 41,403 downwards.
CTACTGCCGGTGCACGGCGGCCCGGCAGCGCACGGTAGCCGAGGACGGGCAGCAGCGTGAGGGCGAAGAAGGTCGCCGGGGCGCCGACTCCGGTGGGGTCCTGGACGCGTTCAGCGGTCCACAGGCTGATCGGCAGCAGCGGTAGGATGGCCCCGGCGACCACGACGAGGGCGAGGGAGCGCAGCCGGTGGGCCAGCAGGAGGGCCGCGGTGATCGTGACGGCCAGGAGACCTAAGGTCACGATCAGCTGCGGGATGGTGTGTGCGGGAACGTTGAAGAGTTCGACGCCGCTGTCAAAGCGGGTGATCCACGCTGCCAGCAGCATCGCGCCGAACGCCGCGGCCATCCAGGTCCACTCCGCCGCGCGGTCCAGCTGCGATGGTGAGTTCTTCGACGTGCTCTGCCGGTGCAGGGCGACGGCCGCCAGGGCGGCGACGGCGAGCCCGCACAGGGCGAGGACGAGCGCCATGATGATTCCGCGTGCCGGGATCGACCCCAGTCCGGCGGGAGAGCCGAGCCAGACGAGAGCGGCCATGAGCGTTGCGGGCACCGTGAAGCGCAGCGCGGCCTCGGCCTCGTAGCGGCCACGAATGGCCCGCACCAGGCCGAGGTGCAGGCTGGTGGCGATCCCGATGATCGCGATGTCAGCGGCGCCTGGCCGCACGAACAGCAATGCCGCGGCGGCGGCCAGAGGCAGGTAGTCCGAGAGATGCCGGGCCGGCGTGGCCAGCAGGCGCCCGGGGCCGCCGTGGAGGGGGAGGGCGAACAGGAGGCCCTGGACGGCGGTGCAGACCAGGATCAGGACGGCCAGGTGCCACACGACGTCGGTGGAGGCGAAGGACACGGCCGCCAGGACCGAGGAGAACAGGTACCCGATGGACAACCAGGAGATGATCCGGCTGCCGAGCGCGACCGCGGCGGCCATGTACAGCAGGGCGCCGGCGAGTGAGGTCAGCAGCCAGGCCACGGAGGCGCTCGTGACGTCCCAGCCGCCGAGTGCCAGTCCGGCGAAGGGGAGGATCGCCAGGCCGGTGCCGGTGAACGCGATCCCGACGGTGCGCAGGCGGGCTGTGGTCCGGTGCAGGACCATTCCAGCGGCGTAGAAGACGAGCGCGGCGCCCCAGGCGAAGGAGAGCCGGATGGCGGTGCTCTCGGTGGTGAGCATGAAAGCGCCTATGGCCGCGACGATCAGCAGACCACCGACGTACAGGAGGATGTTCAGCGGCAGATCGCTGCGCGGTGCGGCGCTGACCGGGGCGCCACCGGGGTGACCGGCGGGCGAAGGCGCGCCCGCGTCGTAGGCGGGGTAGGCAGGACCCGATGGCGGATACCCCGGACCTGCCGGGGGCCGCGCGGGAGCGGAAGGCGCCTGGCCGGGACCGGGTGGTGCGGAGCGCGGCCCGGATGCCGGAGGAGCAGGATGTCCGGGCGCGCGATGAGGGGGCGCAGTGCCGATGCTGGGTGCCGACGATGGTGGCGGCGGGACGTCTGCGCCGGTGTGGGGAGCGCTCGGGCTGGAGTGCGCGGCACCCCGGCCCGGCTGAGCTGAACCGGGGGCGGCGGATTCAGCCGGAGGTGGCTCGGGGGCGCGGCGGGGCGGGGTGCCGGCTCGCGTCATCGCGGTCTGGTGGGGCGGGAGCTTGTGCCCGTGCTCGTAGAGGAAACGGCGCGCCTGGAGCGAGCCCGCGACGAAGCCGAAGTTGTGAGTGCGACGTCGGGCTGCTCGCTGGGCTAGAGCGGTCAGCAGAAGCGCGATGAGTGCGGTCAGGACGACCGCGAACGTCCAGGTTGCGACGTTGAAACCGCCGAACCACACCAGCGGACCGAACATCTGCACCAGCCTTCCGCCGCTGGAACCGGGGATGAGAAAGACAGCGGCTTCCCATAGTGTCTCAGGGCTTGCAGTCCAGGGACAGGTATGTGTCAGTTCTGTGGACCGCGCCGCGGGTACGGCGTGCGGCGAGCGGCCCTGCTGCGCCCGCGGTTCCATCGGAGATGCAGCGAACGTCACGCCGACGCTCGCTGTTAAGAAGCGGTTTAGTTTCCACTGCTAGTGTGTCTTGACGTGAAGCTTTCTGTGATCGGATGCGGTTATCTGGGTGCTGTCCACGCCGCGAGCATGGCGCATCTGGGACACGACGTCATCGGCATTGACACCGACGCGGCAAAGGTGGAAGCTCTTGCCGCCGGACGCCCGCCGTTCTTTGAGCCGGATCTGCCGGACCTGCTCAGTCAGGGAGTCGCTTCTGGCCGGCTCCGTTTCAGCACCGACATCGCTGACGCGGCAGGCTCGCAGGTTCATTTCGTCTGTGTGGGTACACCGCAGAAGCAGGGGGAGTTCGCTGCGGACCTGCGCTACGTCGATGCTGCTTTCGGCGCCTTGCGTCAGCACGTGACGCCCGGTGACCTGGTGGTGGGCAAGTCCACGGTGCCGGTCGGCACTGCCGAGGGACTGGCCGCCGCTTACGAGGGTACTGAAGCAACACTGGTGTGGAACCCAGAGTTCCTGCGGGAGGGTTTCGCCGTCAAGGACACACTGCACCCGGACAGGCTGGTGTACGGCGTACCGGACGGTGCTGCGGGCGAACGAGCCGTCGAGGTACTGGACGACGTCTACGCCAGCCCGATCGCCGAGGGGTCCCCGAGGATGACTACCGACTACGCCACCGCCCAGCTGGTGAAGGTCGCCGCGAACAGCTTCCTGGCCACCAAGATCTCCTTCATCAATGCGATGGCGGAGCTGTGCGAGGCCACCGGCGCGGATGTCACCGCGCTCGCGGACGCGATCGGTCACGATGAGCGGATCGGCCGGCGATTCCTGAACGCCGGTCTGGGCTTTGGCGGCGGCTGCCTGCCGAAAGACATCCGGGCCTTCATGGCACGAGCGGGGGAGCTGGGCGTCGACCAGGCGCTGTCCTTCCTGCGCGAGGTGGACGCGATCAATATGCGCCGTAGGGTGCGCATGGTGGACCTGGCCCGTGAAGTGTGCGGAGGGTCCATCGTGGGCAGGAACGTGACGGTGCTGGGAGCGGCATTCAAGCCGAACAGCGACGACATCCGTGATTCGCCGGCGCTCAACGTGGCCGAGCAGATGAACCTGCAGGGAGCGCGTGTGACGGTGACGGATCCCGAGGCACTGGAGAACGCACGCCGACGCGTGCCTGATCTCCGTTATGTGGAGACGGTTGAGGAAGCCGTCGAGAGCGCCGAGCTGATTCTCCTCTTGACCGAATGGAAGCAGTACGTCGAGCTGGACCCCGAGGCCCTGGATGGGCTGGTGGCGCAGAAGAACATCCTCGACGGTCGCAACGTGCTAGACCCCTCACGCTGGCGTGCCGCGGGCTGGACCTACCGGGCACTCGGGAGGCCCTGAGCCCGAGCCGAGCCGGCAACGTTTTAACGGTGCCCACTTCCGCGGAATGAGCGCCCCGGGGCCTAGCCGTTCCATACCGGTGCCGGCTACGGAGGTCACTGACGGACCGCGGATGGTCGGGGGCCAACGGAAGACTGGGTGGGTACCGTTCTCTGGCGCCGTTCCGCGGTCTGGGTCGGTATTTTGTCCGGGCACTCTTTCCTCCGCGTTCGGGCGATTGGTACCGGCATATGTCAAGGATATTTGTCAGTAATCGCGTCTTTCGCTTTTTGAGAGTCGAAAACCTTGCTTGGTGCCCGCCTGCATGCGGTTAATCCCGTAGTCCGCGCTCAGGCCTCTTGCGGCTTCTGAGTTTCTAATAACCTGCCACTGCATGCCGGCCGGCGGCCTCGGCAATCGTCGGCTTTAGCACTGGCCGCAGATCGGGCGTGGTCACCATCGGACGATCTCGTTACCAAACCGATCGGTTCGCAGCCCGTGCGTGTACAGCAGCTCGTCTCGGAGTCTCTTGGCTTCGAGACTGAGTTGCTCAACGACCTGCTCGGCCTGTTGACGGTCGCGGTCTGTGCGAGCATCGGCGAGTCGCAGTTCGCTGCGATGCAGGGCACGTCGTAGCGTCTGCAACTGTGCTCGCACGTCGTCGACCGGGGTGTTGGTGTCCGGCACGCAAACCTCTTCCGGCTAGGATCCTTACGTGTTCGGCAATGTACCCGCACTGCCGTGCATCACGCCAATGCAAAGAATGCCGGAGACCCACTGCGGAAGGCCAGGGGGTGAAAAGCTGAGCACGTCTTTTTAGACGTGGCGACCGTCATCGGTTGTACCATCCGTGTAAGGTATCGTCGCGGTTGGTTGTACCGGGTCGTCACCGCGCAGCAGGGACGCCGTGATGCAGGTGGCAGTCGGGACTGGAGTACGCCGGAGGAGGCGCAAACCGGAGCATGGTGCGTTTACGTAAGCTCCAGCTGGTGGTGAGCCAGATGGCCATCGACGCCATCGCGTGGTGGGTTGCGCTGGCATGGGCAATCTGGGCGCGTTACGACTTCGCCGCCGTCGGCGCGCCCCTTCTGTCTCTGGTGGTCGTAGGTTTCCTGATTGTCGCCGCGCAGATCGTCATCGGTCTCGCGCTGTGGTTATACCGCGGCCGCTACCGGTACGGGTCCTTCCAAGAGCTCCGGTCTCTGTTCGTGACCGCCATGATGGCGGCGGCAGCAGTGGGGTTGCCGGTTATTGCGTTCGGCAACGACTACGGCCTCCCGCGCAGCACTGTGCTGCTGGCGGTGCCCTACGCCCTCGTCCTGATGGCGGGCGTCAGGTATCTGCGCCGCACCTTCGTGGAAGGTTCCAGGCGGCCGCGGAACGGTGCGGAGCCGGCTCTGGTGTACGGAGCCGGGCAGATGGGCGATCTTCTCCTGCGTTCGCTGACCACTGACCCGCGATCCGCGTTCCGCCCGGTGGGACTCCTGGACGACGATCCGGCCAAACGGAACCTTCAGCTGCACGGCGTCAAGAACGTGGGAACGTTCGCGGATCTGGACAAGGCCGTCGCTGAGACAGGGGCCAAAGCGCTGATCGTGAGCATAGCGAGGCCGAGTTCCGAGTTCCTGCGCCGCGTCCAGGACTCCGCAGCCAGCAACAGTCTGCGTGTCCTGGTGCTTCCTTCCATCAGCGACAGCCTGGCGGGCACGCCTCATGCGTCCGATCTCCGGGACATCAACATCGAGGATCTGATCGGTCGTCAGCCGGTTGACACGGATGTGAGCTCGATCGCTAGCTATGTCAAAGGCAAACGGGTTCTGGTGACAGGCGCCGGCGGTTCGATCGGGTCTGAGCTGTGCAAGCAGCTCAGTGTCTTCGAACCGAGCGAACTCATCATGTTCGACCGGGACGAAACGGGCCTGCAGCTGACCCAGCTGGCGGTTTCCGGCCACGGACTGCTGCACACGAACGATGTGGTTCTGGGTGACATCCGGGACGCGCTGGAGCTGGAACGGCTGTTCCTGGCCCGCAGGCCGGACGTGGTGTTCCATGCCGCGGCGCTGAAACATCTTCCGATGCTGGAGCAGTACCCGGAAGAAGCGTGGAAGACGAACGTGCTCGGCACGTTGAATGTGCTCGAAGCCGCGCGAGCGGCCGAGGTGGAGACATTCGTGAACATCTCCACCGATAAGGCGGCGAATCCCACGAGCGTCCTGGGGCACTCCAAGCGGGTTGCCGAGAAGATCACGGCGTGGATGGGGAAGCAGACCGGCAAACGGTACATCTCGGTCCGGTTCGGCAACGTCATCGGGAGCCGCGGGTCGATGCTCCCGACGTTCACCTCGCTGATCGAGTCCGGCGGGCCGCTCACGGTCACACATCCGGAAGCCACACGGTTCTTCATGACCATCCCTGAAGCGTGCCAGCTGGTGGTGCAGGCCGGCGCGATCGGCCGGACGGGCGAGGTGCTCATCCTGGATATGGGCGAGCCCGTGCGCATCCTGGACATCGCCAAGCGGATGATTGCCATGTCCGGTAAGAAGATCGATATCGTGTTCACAGGACTGCGTGAGGGGGAGAAGCTGCACGAGGACCTGATCGGCGCGAGCGAGTCCGACGAGCGGCCGTTCCACCCGAAGATCACGCATGCGACGGTGTCTGAACTTGCGCCCGAACGAATGCGGAAAGACGAGTGGTCGGCGCGACTGTCCCTCTCCGGGACGGCTGAGCAGACCCCGGACACCGCGCAGGGAAAGGAACACGTTTCTTGAACGCGGAGCGCATCTATCTCTCCTCGCCCGATGTGGGAGAGCTCGAGGAGCAGCACGTACTTAGCGCCATCAAGTCGGGCTGGGTGGCGCCGCTGGGCCCCGACGTCAACGCCTTCGAGGACGAACTCACAGCACGGATCGGGGTAGATCACGCCGTCGCGCTCAGTTCGGGCACCGCGGCACTCCACCTCGCCCTGCTGGGGATCGGCGTAAAGCCCGGGGACGTCGTGTTGACGTCGACGATGACGTTTGCTGCGACCGCGAACGCGATCGTCTACACCGGCGCCGAGCCGTTCTTCATCGACAGCGACCCGGTGACCGGGAACATCAGCCCGGGGCTGCTTGAAGAGGCACTGACGCAGCTGCGCGCCGCGGGTGAGCGCGTCGCGGCGATCGTGCCGGTGGACCTGCTGGGCAAGGCAGCGGACTACACCGCACTGGAGGATATCGCGGCGAGGTTCGATGTGCCGCTGATCTCTGATGCAGCTGAAGCGTTGGGTGCGACTCACGCGGGTCGTCCTGCTGGGAGTTTCGGCCGCGCCTCCGTGCTGTCGTTCAACGGCAACAAGATCATGACCACCTCCGGTGGCGGAGCGCTCCTGACGAATGACGAGAAACTCGCCCAGCATGCGCGCTACCTTGCGACGCAGGCGCGGCAGCCGGTGGCTCACTACGAGCACGTCGATATTGGATACAACTACCGCCTGAGCAACCTGCTGGCCGCGTTGGGGCGCGCGCAGCTGCAGCGCCTCGACGAGATGATCGCCCGCAGGCGCGAACTTCGGGAGCGGTACAAGGAGATTTTCGCAGCGGTCGAAGGTGCATCCGTACTCGGTGCCGACGGTGATGAACACGACAACGTGTGGCTCACTGCCGTCCTGGTGAACCGGGAGAAGACTGGGTGGACCGCCGGCGAATTGAGCGAGGCGCTGGCCGCCCGCGACATCGAATCCCGGCCGCTCTGGAAACCCATGCATCTTCAGCCGGTGTTCGCCGGGTCCCGGGGCATGATCGATGGTTCTTCAGAGGCGCTCTTCCGCACCGGGCTGACGCTTCCCAGCGGTTCAGCGCTGACCGCTGAGCAGCGCGAACGTGTGTTCGGGGCGATCACGGAATTCCTTGCGGCATGACCGGGTCCTCGGTTCCGCGTCCCTACGACGTCGTGAAGCGCGCCGGGGATGTGTTCGTCTCCGCAGCCCTTTTGGTGGCGACCGCGCCCATCCAGGCGGGAGTGGCGGCGGTCGTCGCGAAGAATCTCGGACGACCTGTCTTGTTCCGGCAGGAACGCCCGGGGCGCGATGGCAGGGTGTTCACGCTGCTGAAGTTCCGGACGATGCGGCCGGTCGACGAAGCCAGGGGCTGGGTCACGGACGAAGAGCGGTTGACTCCGTTCGGCAAGAAGCTGCGGTCCACGAGTCTCGATGAGTTGCCGACCCTCTGGAACGTACTGCGCGGCGATATGAGCCTGGTGGGGCCGCGCCCGCTACTCGTCGAGTACCTGGAATGGTATTCGCCTGAACAGGCCCGCAGGCACGAAGTCCGTCCGGGGGTGACAGGGCTGGCGCAGGTCAACGGGCGGAACGCCCTCTCCTGGGAGCAGCGCTTCGCGCTTGATGTGGAGTATGTGGATCGCCGCGGCCTCATGCTCGATCTGAAGATTCTGGCGTCGACGGTACGCGCGGTCCTCACGCGTGAAGGCATCAGCGCGGAAGGTCATGTGACGATGAACAAGTTCGGAGAAGCTGATGGCGGCTGAACTCGTCGTCATCGGCGCGGGAGGTTTCGGACGGGAGACACTCGATGTCATCGAGGCAGTGAACGCGGCCGGGGAGCGGTTGTTCGAGGTGGTGGGCGTCGTCGATGACAACCCGAGCGGCATGAACATTGAGCGGCTTCACGCCCGCGGGTATGAGCACCTGGGCGGAGTAGAGGAGGTTCTGCGAAGCCGGGCTCCCGGAGCGTACGTCTTGGGTGTCGGAAGTCCGAACGCCAAGCAGACGCTGGCGGGTGTTTTCGACAGCACCGGCTGGGAGCCGACCACGGTTGTGCACCCAACGGCCACCATTGGCACGCAGACGGTGCTCGACGCCGGCACGGTCGTGTGTGCGGGCGTGCAGCTGTCGACGAATGTGCGGCTGGGAAAACACGTTCACCTCAATCCCGGCGTGATTATCGGCCACGACGCGATCCTGGACGACTTCGTCTCGGTGAACCCAGGGGCCATCGTGTCAGGAGAGGTCAAAGTGGGCAGCGGAGTACTCGTAGGGGCTGGCGCAGTGGTGCTGCAGCGGCTTACTATCGGCACCGGGACGGTAATCGGGGCCGCAGCATGTGTCACGCGCACGCCAGTTCCGGGACACACTATCGTCGGCGTTCCCGCGCAACCATTAGTAAAACCCGCCGCCGAGTCGGAGCGTGCGTAGCTTCTGCGCCGTTTGTAGGAACAGCAACTGATAAACAACAAAGGGGGAGATTTCTGTTGAAACCTTCTACTCCGCCGTCTGAAAAATCAACCCATGGACAGGCGCAATAGATCTCGTGGCAAGGTCGCACGAGTCAAGGGGTCCTGGCGGCGCAAAGTCCCGATTAACTATCGGTCACGGCTTCGAGCATGGCAGGCGAATTCTGGATATGGAAGCGATCGGACGGATACCGTACGCGTGTTAGACTGCGCAGGTGGTGCGGCCGCAAGACGATAACGACGCAGACAACTTGCACGTCAGCCGCGTGCAACTCCAAATCACGAGGATGATCCAGGCTCTCTTCGGTTGCGAATCGAGTGTTCGGATGCTTGTAAAACATTTGAAGTGAGCTACGTGGCGGCTTACAATCTCACGAAGGGTTAGAGATTCAGGTGGAATTAAAGGATTACCTCCGGGTGCTACGCCGCTCATGGGTGTGGATCGTATCCGCCGTTTTGACCGGGACGGCACTCGCCGCGGCAGTCTCGCTAGTGCAACCACCAAAGTATGCCGCTACAGTAAAAGTCTTCGTTTCGACTTCTAATGAAGGCAGCGTCTCTGAACTGCAGCTGGGAAATACCTTCACCCAGCAACGAGTGGCCACATATGCAGATCTGGTTACCACACCCGCCGTCCTAGACCCAGTAATTCAGGAGGTTGCACCGGGTGAGGAAGTTGCAGAGCTAAGCGAGAATATTCGTGCTCAGGCACTTACTGACACGTCGCTCTTGGAAATTACGGTGACGGATCAAGACGCGGACCGCGCAGCAGTCATTGCAAATGCAGTCAGTGACAGCCTCACTTCTGTAATCGAAGATATTGAGACCACGCAGGGCGCAGAAACCAGCCCTGTCCGTCTGTCTATCGTACAGCACGCCGAAGCTCCAAATACGCCTGTGAGTCCCCGATTGCTAGTCAACCTCGTTTTGGGTATGCTTGTGGGACTTTTAACCGGTTCCGGGCTCGCTTTATTCCGCGAAGTGCTTGATACGCGTGTACGAACCGAACGCGATATCGAAGCACTCGCATCCGTGCCGGTGATTGGTGGCATTCCGTTCGATGCAGACTTGAAGAGTCATCGTCTCGTGATACATACTGACCCCCTTTCACCACACGCTGAGGCTTTCCGGAGCATTCGCACGAACCTACAGTTTCTCCAGGCCGATAGGCAGGAACGTATTTTCGTGATCACGAGCTCTGTTCAAGGGGAGAGTAAATCCACGACGGCCGCGAACCTGGCACTTGCTCTTGCAGATACACAACAACGGGTTCTATTGATCGACGCTGACTTGCGTCGGCCGAAGCTGGCTGAATACCTGGGGATGGAAGGGTCCGTCGGACTTACTGATTTGCTGATCGGCAGGGTCGAACCGCCACAGGTCATTCAACGCTGGGGCGATAGCCAAATGTACGTTCTTCCGGCGGGGCAGCGCCCGCCGAATCCTAGTGAACTTCTTGGATCCGGAGTCATGAAGGAAGCGTTAGAAGAATTTGGTCGGGTATTTGATGCCGTAGTCATTGACTCACCACCGCTGCTACCCGTGACTGATGCCGCTATATTAAGCCAGCATGCTACCGGCGTGATCGTTGCTGCTGCGGCTAATCACGTAAAGCGTACACAGATTGCGGCAGCGCTCCAGACCCTCGAACAGGTGCACGCAAACATAGCCGGAATCGTACTCACTATGCTTCCAGCGAAGGGCGTCGACAGGGTAGACCGATATGCACATGCTTACGCATATGAAAACGACGACGTACGCAACCCACAACGTCGCAGCACAGCGACATAAGAGTAGTGAACAAGAATTTGGTGATCACTCCGCAGTGGTCGGTCCCTGCAGGAATTCTCGACCGTGGCGCGCGGGTCGCTAGCAGGGACCGGGGGCCACGAATGCCGACAGGTCAGTGTACGGTGACCGGGCGGGTCCACTGTCATCACGGCAGCAGAGCGAGCGATTCCCGAATAGAACGAACGCGCTCCTCGATTGGTGCGCGCAGTTTCGGTCTACCGATAACTCTTTGCAAGGAGGATGCGATTTCGGAACGTTTGCGTCCCCCAGCAGTTTTTCTAACAACCGCCGACCACGCATGCGTCGGTAGTGTCTGCGTAGCCGGACGCCGGAAGTAGGTTCCCGTGTCAGGTCAACGGCAGCGGCCTACTCGCAAGTCTATAAAGTTCTCGGCTAAACTTGCATGGAAGAATGTGGCAGCACAACTTCTTCTTGCACAACTGTTTGTGGCCGTGACCGCGTTGATTGTGAACGTGTTTGCGGCGCGAGCACTGGGTCCAGCGGCGCGGGGCGAGCTAGCTTTGTTCATGCAGATTGCGTATGTCGCCAACACTCTGTGCTTGCTCGGCCGGTACAGAGCCTACCTCCGTTTCCGCACCGTTCCGTCTCATACCCTTTATCGAGCACAACGAGAGCTCGACAGTCTCAGTATTCTTCCGATGTTACTTGCTGTGGGTGTTTCGGCGATTGTCGGCGTAATAGCTGCGGACAGTTTTTCGGCGGGGTTTGCGTTCTCAGTTACCATATTTGTGCTTATCCTGTCCGGCGTTCAGCAGAAGATGCATCGTACCGCAGCGATTGTCGCGGGCACCGCCCATGCATACCTGCTGGCTACCATCTTAGGGCAGTTGGCTCTTCTCGCGGCAGCTACATCCTTAGCCTATAAGGGCGTTGATTTAGTCACCGCGTGGCTTGCCGCTTATGGCCTAGCAGTGCTGCTCCCGTACGCTGCCGTTTCTGCGTGGGCTGCGCGTACGTTTGCTCGGACCGGAGAGGTTTCGCGAGAGCTGGGGCCGGTATCGACGCTGGGGTATAAACTGACACTCACCGGTGTTGGTGAAATTATCGGCTCGCGCGCCGACCGGTTTCTTATACCGATATTCTCCAGCTACGCGCAACTCGGCGTCTATACCGTTGTGGTCACCATGACGGAGCTTGTGACGTGGCCAATTAAGAATTATGCCGATGCGAGAGTGCCGATTTGGACTAAAGCTCTTAGTCGCAAGCGATTCGCTCTCAGGGTCGAGCTGATCCGTGCCCTGGGGCTTATAGTTATATGTGCAACACCTCTTGGATTCGGCTTGTGGATGATTCTGGTTCCCCTTTTTGGTTCCGAATACAGTGCGGGTTTGGCGCTCGTCCTTCCGTTGACGTTAGCCGCGGCGTTTAATGGCTTCAGTTACTTTGGCATGAATTTGAGTATCGCGGCCGGATTTTCGCGAACAGCCAACTTGATTCCGATTTCTGCAATGGTGACCGCGATTGCTGGACACATATTTTTTATACCAACCCACGGGGCGCAAGGCGCGGCCTGGAGTATGGTAGCCGGATACAGCGTTGCCGGTTTCGTTACGATTCTGACCGTGCTGCGCGTTGCAATTAGACTACGGAAAGTATAACTGTGGGCCGAATGACCAGTTATGCCGGCAAGTCCGGTTTCCTGCCTGGCGGAAGAGCTTTGCTTTCTGGCGCCGTAATGCTGAGTTGTCTCGGCCTCTCATTGCTACTCCTGCTGTTGTCTTCGCTAAATCCAAGCGCTGCAGGTCCGGGCTGGGTTGCTGCCGTCGCCGGTATACTGGCTGGGCTATACGCGTTCATTCGTCACGGCTACGGTGAAGTTACCGTCCTGGGTCTATTCTCGCTCGCGGTTGCCATGTTCGAAGGCGTGGCTGGTTCGTATGCGGGCTCTTCGTGGATGAGGGGGTAGCTGCCTGAGCGCGTCGGTGGCTGGTTGAGGGTCGAGGTCTCCCGATGATGGAAGTCCTCACACTGACCATCTGCCGGAAGACCTCGACATGCTCCACGCTACCTTCGCGACCCCTGACCTGACTGTGTTCTGCCGTCTCGATGAGCTCGGGCTCGTCGCGACGGGGCAGTCGATCGACTCGGAGCGGGCGGTGATCGAGTGCCGCGTGGCGGAGCCGGATCCGTGGTGCCGGGGCTGCGGCAGCCGGGCGCTGTCGCGGGGGACGGACACGCGGCGGCTTGCGCATGAGCCGTTCGGGCACCGGCCCACGACGTTGCTGGTCCGGGTCCGCCGATACCGGTGTCCCGGGTGCGCGCGTTCCTGGCGCGAAGACCTCGCTGCTGCGGCGCCGGCGCGGGCGAAGCTGTCTCGTCGTGGGATGCGGTGGGCGTTGGAGGGCGTCGTGCTCGATCACCTCACCGTGTCGCGTGTCGCCGCGGGCCTCGGCGTGTCCTGGCACACGGCGAACGACGCGGTCCTCGCGGAAGGCAAGCGCGTGCTGATCGACGATCCTGGCCGGTTCGACGGCGTCCGGGTGGTCGGTGTCGACGAGCACGTCTGGCGACACACCCGCCACGGTGACCGCTACGTCACCGTGATCATCGATCTCACCGCGGTGCGTGAGAAGACGGGGCCGTCCCGGCTGCTGGACATGGTCGAGGGGCGCTCGAAGGCGATGTTCAAGACCTGGCTCGCCGAGCGCCCGCAACACTGGCGGGACGGGGTCGAGGTCGTCGCGATGGACGGGTTCACCGGGTTCAAGACCGCTGCCAGCGAGGAGCTGCCCGACGCGGTGACGGTGATGGACCCGTTCCACGTCATCCGCCTCGCCGGCGACGCCCTCGACGTCTGCCGTCGCCGCGTTCAACGCGACGCATTCGGCAGACGCGGCCGGAAGGACGATCCGCTCTACAAGGCCCGACGCACCCTCCACACCGGGGCAGGTCTGCTCACCGAGAAGCAGCAGGCGCGCCTGGAAGCACTGTTCGCCGACGAGCAGCATGCCGAGGTCGAAGCAACCTGGGGAATCTACCAGCGCATGGTCACCGCCTACAGGGAACCCGACCCGGGGCTCGGCAAGTTCGTCATGCAGTCCGTGATCGACTCGCTGACCAGCAGCGTCCCGACCGTGCTGACGGAGCTACGACGCCTCGGCCGCACCCTGAAGCAGCGCGCCGCCGACATCCTCGCGTTCTTCGACCGCCCAGGCACCTCGAACGGCCCCACGGAGGCCATCAACGGCCGCCTCGAGCACCTCCGCGGCTCGGCCCTGGGATTCCGGAACCTGACGAACTACATCGCGCGGAGTCTGCTCGAAACCGGCGGATTCAGAAACCAGCTACACCCTCAAATGCGATGAGCCCGTTTCGGATGTCGAAGACTGACCTCGCGGCGCGGCCGATTTTCGCGTGTACTCGTGACGCGATCGAAGCGCACTTGACGATCGTGTTCGCCGCGTTGGCGGTGTCCCGGACCGTTCAGAATCGGACGGGGCTTTCGAACCGGCGGTTCCTGCGCACGATCAGGCCGTTGCTGACGGCGGCGGTGGAGATCAACGGCACGATTACTGCTCTGCCGCCGGCGATCGGGCCCGAGTAGGCCGCGATCCTCAACGCGCTTGAGGGGCGAAGTCCAAGGCACTAAGCCATTCGACCCAACTCAGGTTAGGCGTTCTTATCGTAGGGTTTTCCATTGTATTTCTCTTGCGCGTGATTGATCGCGGAATCCGACGATCTGCGGCTCGTACGGACAAGGACTTGGTAGGCGTCGCGAAGCTGCTGGTCTGGATCACCGTGGCGTCAGCGGTAGCTGATTCGGCGTGGATGGGTTGGCACATCTTTATAGTGCGTTCACTCACCCGGCTGCCCATGCTCGTCGCTTTCCTCCTCTTTATTGCGTATGTGGATTCGCTCAGGCGTTCGCGCGCTCCTCGCTCCGAAGCGTTCGCAACATGAACTTGCGGGTGAGTGGCGCCGGAGGGAACGTGGTTTTCGTTGCGGACAGCACGGGATTGTCCGCTTTGCCGCGCTGTGTTTTGTGCCGGTGCTGTATGAGGGCTGTACGAAGTACCGATGCTATGTTAAGGAAGGGCGGTTGATGCGCATTCGCTTGGGTCGGCCGCTCGTATTCATAGGTCGGCTGCCGCATCCTCCAGAACGTCCCGGAATTTCTTGAACAGTGTATCTCGGTCGAAGTGCGTCTTTCCCAGGTTGTACGCGGCCTGAGAGGCCGCATGGCGGTCAAAGCCGGAAATGAGCAGTTGATGTAGGTTAGCCGCGGCGGCCTCTGGGTTGCGACTTAGCTTGATCCCCGCACCTTTTTCGTCTAGTAGGTCTGGAAGCCACCCGCTATGGTTGAAGATTACTGGGGTGCTGGCGGCAAGTGCGTCGAAAACCTTGTTCAAAGAGTTCACTTCCAAAGCTGGATGACTCGTCATTGTTGATACGGCGAAGTCTGCAGCGGGGAGGATGCGTGCTATTTCTGATTTAGGGCGTGCTCCGGGTAACAGTTCCTTCGTATCCAGACCGAGTTCAGTGGCACGCGCTCGCATTGCGGCCGAGGCCGTCCCGTCCCCGAAGATGACTACGCGGTAGTTATCTGACCAGTGGCGGAGCTCGGCCGCTAGCTCCACGAGCCACGGTACATCGTAGGTCGAACCGAAGCTTCCAGCGTAGGTGATGACTGTTTCGCTGTCGCCCCATCCAAGTTCACGACGGGTTTCGCTTCGTCGAAGACGTCCTTCGGCGAACTCGTCGAAGTCGCTGGCGTTTGGCACGATCGTGACCGGAGTTCGGGGAGAGGTGCGTTTTACACCGGCGGCCATTCCCGGGGAAAGTGCAATGACATGCCGAGAGCCTTTGTATGCTGCCGCTTCTAGGGCGCGCGCGCTGGTTTTGAGCACTCTGTTCCTAAGAATGCCGAGTTCTATTGGCACCGACGGCCACAGGTCCCGTACTTCGAAAACTAAAGGCACTCGTTGAAGCCGTGAGCCGATGAGGCCGGGAACTGCAGTAGTTAGCGGGGTGCTGCTGGCGAAGACGAGGTCTGTCTTTGAGCGAGCCGCGAGGAGAGTTGAACGCCACATGAAGTGCGTGAAAGCGCGTATTCGCTGGCTTTTCGACATGGCGTTGTTGTAGGGAATGCGCAACCGTCGCACGGTGACTCCCTCGAGCTGTGAGACTCTTTCCTCGTCGCCGGCGCAAAGTACGGTTACGTGGTGCCCCGCCCGCGCAAGTCTGCGTGCGAACTGCCATGGGCGTTGTCCGCCGTCCTCAGTAGGGAACCGGAAGTGTTGATGAATGTAGGTGATGCGCATCGCTATCCTGTGCTACTGCCCGGTCGGTTCGTACTCGGCGACGGTGTCGTTCTCGAAGGCCTCTCGGAGCTGCTCCCAGCTGTCCCAGTCCGGCAGCACGACGGACTGGCCTCCGCCAGCTGTGCCGGTGCCGTTCGTCGGAGAGGTGAAGAACCGGATGTCGTCCGAACGGAGGTTCCGGAGTGAAAAGCCGATGCCAGCGGCGGTCGAGCTGCTGAGGCCGTCGTCGGTCACCATGTACGGCGCGACCGCGTCGACCAGGTCTGCGATCCTCCCAGGACTGGTCAAGGTGTCCCGGCTGAGTACCTTCTGCACGACCCCCATGATGTACGCCTGCTGGTTCCGCGCGCGTTGGTAGTCGCCATCGGAGAACGCATAGCGCTCCCGTACGTACGTGAGCGCTTCCTCGCCACCCAGGATGATCTGCCCCTGATTGAACGTGTGCTCGCCCTTAGTGAACGCGACCTCGTTCTGCACCGTCACCCCGCCCAGGGCATCGGTGATGTCCTTGAAGCCCTCGAAGTCGACGATCGCGACGTGGTCGATCCGGGTGCCGATCAGGCCCTCGATGGTCTCCACCAGCAGCGGGACGCCGCCGTAGGCAAGCGCGGCGTTGATCTTGGCCTGCCCGTGGCCGGGGATCTCCACCCAGTTGTCGCGCATGATCGACATGACCTGCACGCTGGAACGGTCCGCCGGGATATTCGCCACCATGATGGTGTCAGCCCGCTGGCCGCGGATGTCCGCGATGTCATCCTCGAGCTCACCACGGGTGTCCGAGCCCAGCAGCAGGATGTTCTTGGAGTCCTCGTTCACGTCCGCGGGACGGTTCTCTTCCTGAGGGAAAATCTCGCTGGAATCCAGCCGCTCCGCCTGCGAATCGAAGCTGTTGGACAGCCGCCACAGGTACACGCCGGCCACACAGGCCGCCAGCAGCATGGCGCCGGCCACGACGAGCGCGGTGATCCACACCCAGCGGCCCTTCTTCTTGCCGGAGTTCCTGCGCTGACGGCGCGAAGGAGCCGCCGATTCGTCCGTGATGGTCATGTCGAGAGTGTATAACGCTGCACCCCCATGTTTACTGGTCAAGCGCCGTGGCAGGGGCAATAGTTATAGTGTTCGAAAGTCCCCTCACGAGGCCGACCCCAGGAGTGCAGCACATATGAGTAAACGGTGGACGGCGATGCTGCTTGCCTCCCTCGTCGTCGTCAATGTCGTCCTCGTGACGTGGGCCTATCGCTCGCTGCAGTCGGTTCCCTCCGGGGAAGCGGCCACGGTCCAGGTCAGCGCTCCCGCCGAACAGGCCACCACCGAGGCTGACGAAGACCCGGAGCCGGCGGCGACCGAGCAGAACGACGAATCCGCCGATACCCCGGGCCTGCCCGAAGCCTTTCCCGTGCTGGCACCCATCGGCGCCGATGAAGCTTTCCGGGTCGCCGCGGTCGAATGCCCTGGCACGGGCAGCACGCTGGAGTTCACCTCGGACGGCGGTCAGACCTGGAGCAGCACCGACGCTCCCGCGCTCGTTGCGGCCCAGCGCATGCTCGCACCCGACACCAGCCGCGTCACCCTCGTCGGCCTGGACGGGACAGGGTGCGAACCAGCCGCGCTGCAGTCCTTCGTCGCCGGGGCCGACTGGGAACCGGTGGAGGGCCTCGCCGGCTACTGGCTCATCGATGACGACCAGGTCCTGGTCCCTTCCGGTACCGGAACCGAGCCCTGTCAGGAGACCCCCGCCCAGCTGGCCGCCCTGGACAACTCCACCGCCTTCGTGCTCTGTGCCGACCGCACGCTCATGGCGACCACCGACGCCGCCGCCTGGTCCGAGGCCGCGACGGCCGATGCCGCCCTCGCCATCGGCGCCGACGCCGGCGCATCGGGCCCTGCAGTTCTGATCGCCGCCGCCGGCAACGGCGACTGCGACGGCATCGCGATCCAGCGGCTCACGACATCCGGCAACGAGACCGAGGAACTCGGTTGCGCCGACACCGATGCCGGCTCCGGTGGGGTCGCCGTCGGCGGTGCGTCCGACGGGACGCTGTGGTTGTGGGCAGGCGACGAGGTCCTCCGTTCCACCGACGACGGTGCCAGCTGGCAGTGAGCCACCGGGCACGTGCGCTCGGCGCGGCGGCGGTGATCCTGACCGCTGCGCTGGCCGGGTGCCACGAGCGTCCCACCGGCACCGTCAGCCCGGGGCCCGGCCCCACGACCATGGTGGAGGCCAGCGATGTCCCCGACGGCAACCCGGAAGGCCTCGCCGACGAGGTGGCGAACGGGCTGGACGGCGACCTCGAGGCGCAGCCCTGCCCAGTGCCGGCGAGCGTCGTCACCGCTCAGCTGGAACCCTGGCTTGGCGGCGGCGACGTGACGGTCGATGAGGAAGAGAGTTATATCCTCCTGGCGCAGAACAACAAGTTCGGCATCTATGACCATGCCTGCCGTTACTCACTGCCGGCCGGTGCCTTCGACAGCGACGCGTATCCGCCTCCGGGGCTTGACTACAGGCGGGTGCCCTACGCCGAAAACCGCGAGCAGCGGGTCCCCACCGGAGAGAACGAGTGGTGCCTGCGTGGCGGCAGTTCACCGGAGGAAGTCTTCGACCGGGCCGTTCCCTGCACCGCCGAGGTCAACTCCAGGCTCGGCGGCTCGGAGCCCCGAGTCCTGGCGGACATCAGGGCCGTGATCGGCTCGGACACCTCGCTCATGGTCGCCGGCGGGGGAGAGTACTGGATGACCGCGACCCTGGAGAACGTGCCAGAGGCCGAAGGCGACCCCTCCCGGGAAGCCGCGCTGGAACGCATCGCCCGCATCCTCGCCGCCGCCGGCGCCTGAGGGGACAATGGGATCTGAGTGGTAGAATATTCCCATGGAAGCCACGATTGATTCCGGAGGGCGGTTGCTACTGCCCAAGAGCATTCGTGATTCGCTGGGGCTTGTGCCTGGTTCCAAGGTGGATATCTCGCCTTACGGCAGCGGAGTGCAGATCACGCCGGGTGGGCGAACTGCCCGGCTGGAACGGGACTCCGATGGTCGGCTGGTTTCCCGTGCGAAGACGGTGGTCACGGACGAGCAGATGTTCGCGCTGATCGATGCGGGACGGCGTTGACTGACGAGTCGCGCCGCGCGGTCGACACGAGCGTGGCCATACCGCTGCTTGTCGCATCGCATGAAGCCCATGAAGCTGTCAGGCTCTGGGCGACCGGGCGTTCCCTTGTTCTCAGCGGGCACGCTCTGGTGGAGACCTACTCTGTTCTGACCCGGCTGCCCGGAGATGCGCGCGTGAGTTCTGCGGATGCCGTCGTGTTGATCGACGCGAACTTCGTGGAGAATCCGGTGCTTCCGCCTCACGCCGCGGCCGGGGCGCACCGCGACCTTGCTGGTCTGGGCATCCTGGGCGGGGCGTCCTATGACGGGCTCGTCGCACTCGCTGCTCGCCAGCACGGCTTCGTGCTGGCAACGCGGGATGCTCGCGCCCGGTCCACATATGAAGCCGTCGGCGTACGCGTTGAGGTGGTCACCGGTGATTCAGCGTGAACGGGGACGTAGCGGAGGGGGTATGCGCGCCGGGGAAGTCTCCAGGTGGCCGCCACCTGTGGGAGAACGTGCAGGAAGCCGAAGGTGACCCCTTCCGGGAAGCTGCGCTGGAACGCATCGCCCGCCTCCTCGCCGCCGTCGGCGCATGAAGGGACGCGGGGCGTGCGGCCCTGGCCAGCCGTTGCAGTCTGGCGGAGCACCCCTTCAGCGGCGGTGATCCCACAGATCGGGCCAGAAGTGACCCAGCTGCCCGGCAAGCTCGCGTACCAGGGGCAGGCTCAGGCCCAGCACCCCGTGGTGGTCTCCCGTGATCCCGGTGACGAAGGGCCCGCCGAAGCCGTCGATGGTCAGAGCCCCGGCCACCGCCAGGGGCTCGCCGGTCGCCAGATACGCTTCCAGCTCGTCCCCGCGGATGTCCGCCGTGCGGATCAGCGCGGTGGACGTCGCGCCGGCTTCCTGGCCGCTGTCCAGATCGATCAGCCAGTGGCCCGAATGCAGCGCTGCCTCTCGGCCGGCCATCCTCGACCACAGCAGCCGCGCCCGCTCGGGGGTCCCAGGCTTGCCGAACACCTCGCCGTCGAGTTCCAGCACCGAGTCGCAACCGATCAGTAGTCGCCGCTCACCATCTCGCTCGAAGACGCCGGGGTCAGCCGCGGCATCGGCGTCCGTGACATGCAGGTCGTCCCTCGCTGCCACCGACTGCGCCTTTGCCGTGGCCAGTGCCTGCGCGACGTCCGCCGCCGCTGTCAGGCCCTCCCTGGCGACGAGTGCGTCTTCGTCCACATCGGAGACCCGCACCAGCGGCGTGATCCCGGCCTGCCTGAGCACAGTGCGCCGGGACGGGGAAGCGGAGGCGAGGACAAGCAGTGTCATGAGCGGTTCCTTCGCGTCGGAGGCGGCTACTGTCATCCTAGGACGCGGGTCGGGGCGGACCGGGCACGTGCACCATACGTGCGCCGGACACCGTAGATGACGGTTCGGCTACGCCCCGGACTCCTGGGCGCACCAGCGGCTATGCTGTGGTCATGTCGTCGAATGAGGAGTCACCGACGCTCTCGCGCAGGTTCCAAAGCATCCTGGCCGGGATCCGCTCGAACCGCGGGCCGCAGGGGAAGAACGACCGGGCCGGCGAACTCGAAGTGCCGCCGCCTCCCGATACCCCTGTGGCGATCGACGAACCCTACGTCTCCCCGGCGCTGCGCATCGGCGCAGCCTGGTCCTGGCGCATCATCGTGGTGGTCGCAGCCGCGGCGATCATCCTGTGGGGCATGGCGCACGTCACCGTGGTGGTCATCCCGCTGCTGATCGCGCTCCTGATCAGCGCCCTGCTCTCTCCTGTGTGCGCGGCTCTCGTGCGAGTCGGCTTCCCGCGGGCGCTTGCCGCCGCCACCACTTTCCTCGGTACGCTCGCCCTCGTCGTGGGCCTGCTCACCCTGGTCGGGCAACAGCTGGTCGCCGGGTTCTCCGAACTGTGGGAAGCCGGCCAGCAAGGATTCCAGAGCATCATCGACTGGGCGCTGGACAATCCCTTCGGCCTGGACTCCACCATCATCGTCACCGCCTTCCAGGACGCCGTCGACGAGATCACCGCGTGGGTCCAGCAGAACTCCAGCGCCATCGCCAGCAACGCCGCGGCGTTCACCTCCAGCGCGGGCACGTTCGTGACGATGCTGCTGCTGGTGCTGTTCACCACCTTCTTCTTCCTCTACGACGGCCGCCGCATCTTCGAGTGGAGCATCAAGCTGCTGCCCAAGCCCGCCCGTGAGCGTTCCAAGGGTGCCGCGCTGCGTGGCTGGCAGACCCTCGTGCAGTACGTGCGCGTGCAGATCTTCGTAGCGTTCATCGACGCGGTGGGCATCGCCCTCGTCGCCGCCTTCCTGGGCCTGCCGCTGGTGATCCCGCTGGGCGTCCTGGTGTTCCTGGCGTCCTTCATCCCGGTCGTCGGTGCCGTGGCCACCGGCATCCTGGCGGTGCTGATCGCGCTCGTGGCGCAGGGCTTCTGGCCGGCGGTCATCATGCTCCTCGGCGTGCTGGCGGTGCAGCAGATCGAGAGCAACGTCCTGCAGCCGCTGATCATGGGCAAGGCCGTCTCCGTGCATCCCCTGGGCGTCGTGCTGGCAGTGGCCGCGGGCGGTTTCACCTTCGGCATCCTCGGCGCGCTGTTCGCCGTGCCGGTCGTGGCGGTGCTCAATACCATGATCCTGTACCTGAGCGGGCGCGATATCTTCGCCGAGGCGGAAGAGCGCAACCGGCTGCAAGGACCGGGCAAGCTCACCCGGCTCTGGCGCCGGATCAAACGGTCGTTCTCCGGGGAGCCGCGGGAGCGGGACGCCGATGCGATGGTCAGCCAGGCTGCAGGCGTCCCCTCGGGGGCGGCTGCCGCTGCCGGCGCCGCGGGCGAAGCCCTCGTCGCGGAGAAGCGGCAGCAGAACATCGCCGGCGCCCCGCAGCTCGGCGACGACCCGGCACCGGAGACCGGCATCCCCGCAGAGGGCGCCTCTGGCCTTGCACCGGACGCTGGCGCCGCTGCGGAGAATCCGCCGGGGGCGCAGCCCGCCACGCCGTCTGCGGGGCAGCAGCCTGATGCGGACGCCATCGACGACTCTGATGAACCCGACGCCGGCGGGGAAGACGGGTCCGGCAGGTCCCCGGCCCGGGGCTAGAGCGGCCTCCAGACGCTCCCGGGAACCCAGACCGCCTGCGTAGGCCGGGCCATTCGACATGCAGGTGTCTCGGTGTGCAGACCGTCGCACATGGCGGACTGTGGTGGGAGAAGTGGCGATCTGCGGCTGACCTGGGGCACTGTACCGGGGTGCCGGGAAGCCGTTCTCCACAGGCGACTAGAATTGCTTGTGGACGGCTGCTATCGTAGTCGTTTCATATGCATTTGCTCCCGGGTCGCCGGCACAGGCGGGCGGCCCGGGAGTCTCTATTGCTAAGTCCTAAGGAGAGTCATGACCGATATACCTACCGAGGATGCCACCTGGCTGAGTCAGGAAGCATACGATCGGCTTTCCAAAGAGCTTGAGTACCTCACCGGTCAGGGCCGGATCGACATCGCCGCCAAGATCGAAGCCGCTCGTGAAGAGGGCGATCTGAAGGAGAACGGCGGTTACCACGCTGCCCGCGAGGAGCAGGGCAAGCAGGAGGCCCGCATCCGCCAGCTGGAGCACCTGCTGCGCCACGCCAAGGTCGGCGATGCGCCCACCGACACCGACAAGGTCGCCCTGGGCACCGTCGTGGAGGCGGAAGTCGCCGGCAAGAAGCTGCGGTTCCTGCTGGGCAGCCGTGAGATCGCCGGCGACTCCGATCTGAGCGTGTACTCGGAGAAGTCTCCTCTGGGCGCTGCCATCATGGGCCTCAAAGTGGGCGAGAAGGCCAGCTACGAAGCGCCGAACGGCAAGGAGATCGACGTCAAGGTGCTCAAGGTGGAACCTTTCAAGGGCTGAGCCTGCAGGCATCGGAGGCATCAGGCGAGAAACCCACGGCTGTTTCGAATTCCCACTGCTGATCCGCGGTGGGTTTTTGAAACAGCCGTGGGTTTTCGCAGGCCGGCGGGGCGCCGCCCTATTCGAACCAGCACTCGTCGGCGACGACGGCCGTCGGCGGCTCAATGGTCCGGATGACGATCTCGTGTCGCTGCGGGGCGGCGGCCTCCGTAGCGGGGACCCGCACCTCGTAGTAGCCCACATCCGCCTGGAAATTGCTGCGGGCAATGAACCCGCACACGGTGTCCCGCTGCCGATCCGGAGCGATCTCCACCAGCGCGCTGGCATGGGCGGCATCGAGGGCGCTGTACCGGATGATCTGCGGCGTGCCGGGGGAGTCCGAGGGAGCGAACGCCCACCAGGCGGCCACGCCTACCGCCACCGCAGCCAGCGCCGCCGGGATCCCGTAGCGGATTCCACGCCGTCCGCTGCTCTTGCGCCCATAGCGGCTGGCCTGCAGATCGGCCGGCGCGTGAGTGGACATCAAGGCTCCTCGTACAGCTGTCGCGGGTCGCGCCGCCGGGGAAGCGGGTGCCGATGCGCTGCGCACTGCATCCCTGCGGCCCTACCAGTCTACGGCTCCCGCAGGCGGGGGAGTGAACGGCGGCCCGTTCCGCAGGCCCGCGCTCGGGAGTGCGGACCCTGACGTGCGGACTCCGGCGTGAGGAACCGCGGTCGCCGCGGCCAGGTGGGCTTGGAAGTGTGGGCTCTGAGGAAGAGAGCCTCGGCCGTTGTGGCTGTGGCGATGCCATCCAACCGCGCGGTGATGCTCGGGACTTCCGTGGTCGGCGGTGCAGGACGCTCGCCGGCAGCCGCCGGGGCCTCCCGGCCTTCCGGTGCCCGCCGGGACGCGACAGAGCGGACGGGCCGGGGCTCCAGGAGATGGGAAATCGCTGCCACCATCGTCGCCGAACAGGGAATCCGCGGTGGCCTACACTTGTTCCGGCATCGAGTGGATGTCCAGCGCACAACGGCAGACGGAGTGATACATGACGCCCGGACAGGCGGCGGAACGGCCCTATGAGGGGCTGCGTCTCATGGCGGTGCACGCCCATCCCGACGACGAGTCCAGCAAAGGAGCGGCCACCACCGCGCGGTACACCGCGCAGGGCGCCCGGGTGCTGATCGTCACCTGCACCGGCGGCGAGGGCGGCAGCATCCTCAACCCGGCCATGAACTCCGTCCCCAAGGCCAGCCGGGACATGGCCGGCTTGCGCCGCGTGGAGATGGCCGCCGCCGCGGAGGCGCTGGGTGCCGAGCATCTGTGGCTCGGGCACGTCGACGGCGGCCTCCCCGAAGGTGACTTCGACACCGAACTGCCCCCGGGGTGCTTCTACCGCGTACCCACCGAGGTGGCCATGCGGCCGCTGCTGAAAGCCATCCGCGACTTCCGTCCGCACGTACTCACCACCTACGACGAGAACGGCGGATACCCGCACCCGGACCACATCAAGACCCATCAGATCTCGATGGCCGCCGTCGACGCGGCCGGGCAGGCCGACGTCCGTCCCGAGCTGGGGGAGCCCTGGCAGGTGCAGAAGGTCTACTACAACCAGGACTTCCACCTGCCCAAGATGCGCGCACTGGACACCGCTTTGCGCGAGGCCGGCGAGGAATCGCCGTTCGAAGAGATGCTGCGCCGGATCGAGGAGCGGGCCAAGGACAAAAAGCGCCGCGAGCAATGGCTGAGCACCAGCGTGCACTGCGCCGAGTACTTTCCGCAGCGGGCCCGCGCGCTCCTGGCGCACGCCACCCAGATCGATCCGAACGGCGGCTTCTTCGCCGTCAGCCAGGACGTGCACGCCAGCGTCTGGCCCACCGAGGAGTTCGAGCTGGCGCTGGACCGCACCGGCCGGCCGCCGCTGCCGCGGGAGGACTTCGTCGAGACGGACCTCTTTGCCGGCGTCCGTGACGACGAGGGCCGCATGCACTGAGCTTTCCTCACCCCTTCTCGGTGGCGTGATGGATCCGGATCGCCTCCGGTACCGCCTCGGGGTCCCCGGACCTGATCGCCTCTACCAGCGCCTCGTGCGCGGCGATCCGCTTGTCGAAGTACTCCCGGTCCGAATCCGTGGTCCGCTCCACCGCCGTCACTCCGGTGCGGATGCCCTGCATGAGACCCAGGTACGTCGTGCGCAGCACCGCGTTCGGGGTGATCACGGCGATCCGCTCATGCAGCGTCCACACCGCCGACAAGAACTCCTTCGCCTCCCGCTGCGCCTTGATCCGCTCCAGGCATGAATCCAGGTCCCGGAGGTCCTCGGCACTGCGGTGCCGGACTGCCTCCTCCACGATCATCGACTCCAGATGATCCCGCACCGCCGCCACCTGACTGGTATGCGTGGCCTGGTCGCCGACCGAGAGGAACAGCCTTCCCAGCTGCACCATCGGCGTCGGCGCCGCCACGAAGATCCCGCCGCCTGGCCCCGGCCGCATCTCCACCCGGCCGCGGTCGCACAACAGCCGCACGGCCTCGTTGACGGTGGCCCGCGCCATGCCGGAGAGCTTCCTCAGATCCTCCTTGGTGCCCAGATGCGCGCCCGGCTGCAGCCCCTCGTCCTCGATCTTCGCCTCGATCAGGGTCACCAACTCACTCGCCCGCGTGGTCAGCCCGGGCAGCGCATAGCCCTGGCTGCGCGGCTGGACGCTGTGCGCTGCGAGCTCTTCCGACATGCGGCGGATTGCGTGTGGTTCGGCCATGCTCCTCTTCTCCGGACGGTTGACGCCGATCGTACCGTCCCCTAGATTACCCCTAATCGTTATAACGATTATTCGGCATAGGCGCCGCCGACGAATCACCCATCGCAACGACACAACGACAAAGAGGTCGTCACATGAAGAAGCGATTGATTGCCCTCAGCGCCGTGCTCGCCTTACCGGTGGCCGCCTGCTCCGGGCCGGCGGCGGAGGAAGCCGCCGGCGAACAGGGCGACGGCAGCTCACTCACCGTGGTGCTGGCCAACACCAGCTGCGTCCTGAACTTCCCCGTCTACTCGGCGCTGGCCGAGGGGTTCTTCGAAGAGGAGGGCCTGGATCTGCAGGTGGAGGCCGTCAACGGTTCCTCCGCCGTCCTGCAGGCGATGCTCGCCGGTCAGGCCGACTTCGGCGGCCCCGGGGCGGTCCCGGTCATGGCCGCCCAGGCGCGCGGCGAGGACGTGGTCTATTTCATGAACGCCAGCCCTGGCGGCTCGTTCTTCCTCATCGCCCCGGAGGACTCCGGCATCACCGGCCCGGAGGACCTGGCCGGGAAGACGGTCGGCGTCGCCACCGCGGACGGCAACGAGGTCGTCTTCGTCGACGTCATCATGGACGGCGCCGGAGTCGGCGAGGACGGTTTCGAGAAGCTCACCGTGGGCGAGGGCGGACAGGCGGTGGCCGCGTTTGAACGCGGGGACATCGACGCCTATGCCGCCTCCTCGGACGGATTCGCCACCATCGAGAACGCCGGCTTCAGCCTGCTGGACATCACGCCCCCGGACGTGGACTACATGTTCGGCAACGGCTACGCCGCACCGCGGGACCTGATCGACTCCGAGCCGGAAGCGCTCGAAGCCTTCGGCAAGGGCTTCTACCGCGCGGTGCAATGGGCGGAGGAGAACCCCGACCAGGCCATCGACAACTGCGCCGAGTACCAGCCCCAGGAGGTCGAAGACCGCGACTACGCCACGCGCCTGCTGGAGATCAGCGCGCTCACCCGCGTCTCGCCGTACCCGGAGGACCCGTGGGGAAGCATGCGCGCGGAGGACTGGGAAGCCATGCTCCAGGACGCCGTCGACGCCGGCCACGTGGAGGAGGGCCAGGTGGACGTCGACCAGGTGTACACCAACGACCTTGTGGACGGGTTCCAGCCATGAGCGCCGGCACCCTGGA
The DNA here is from genome assembly GCF_014639315.1 of Sediminivirga luteola. GTDB lineage: Bacteria > Actinomycetota > Actinomycetes > Actinomycetales > Brevibacteriaceae > Sediminivirga > Sediminivirga luteola. The sequence continues at coordinate 14,854 of NZ_BMFY01000004.1, read as the reverse complement.
GGGAACGCGGACGGTCTACCGCATCGAGGGCCTGGACCATGTGTTCGACGCCGCGGAGGTGCACGCCCTGCAGGACATCGACCTGCGGATCCTGCAGGGGCAGGTGGTCTCCTTCATCGGGCCCAGCGGCTGCGGCAAGTCGACCCTGCTGACGATCATGGCCGGGCTGCTGGAACCGAGCCGGGGCACCGTCCTGCTCAACGGGGAGGACGTGGACGGACCGCCCGACGAGGTCGGCATCATGTTCCAGCGGGCCACCCTGCTGCCGTGGCGCACCACCGTGGAGAACGTCCTCCTGCCGATCGAGCTGCGCCACGGCAAACGCCGCACCAAGGCCTACCGCGACCAGGCCGAGGATCTGCTCCAGAGAGTGGGCCTGGCCGGCTTCGAACGACGCTACCCCGGGGAGCTCTCCGGCGGCATGGCCCAGCGCGCCGCCATCTGCCGGATGCTCATCACCGAACCGGACGTCCTGCTGTTGGACGAGCCCTTCGGCGCCCTGGACGAGCTGACCCGCGAACGCATGGACCTCGAACTCCAGCGCATCGCGGCCGCGCGGGACGCCACCGTCGTGCTGGTCACCCACTCCATCCCGGAAGCCGTCCTGCTCTCGGACCGGGTCTACGCCATGTCCGCCCGGCCCGGCCGCATCTCCGAGGTGATCGACATCGACCTGCCCCGGCCTCGCACCCTGGACACCATGGCACTGCCGGCGTTCGTGGACTACACCGGGCGGGTCCGCCGCGCGCTGGACCGCGGGCACGAGGATTCGTGAGGAGGCGATGCCCCCATGGCACTGACGACACCCGTATCGGGACGTGAACCGCGCAGCGCCGGCGGCCGGCGACGGAAACGCAGCGGGCTGGGCCGGGCCGGCTCGTTCCTGAACAACCTGCCCCAGCCCATCGCCGTGTTGCTCGTGGTCATCGTCGTCCTGGCGTTCTGGCAGCTGATCGTTGCCGTCGGCGGCGTCTCGGAGATCATCCTGCCCCCGCCGCTGGCGGTGATCGAGGAGATCGGCGTGGTGGCAGTCCAGCTGGCCACCGGCGGCTTCCTGCTCGGCCAGCTCTGGCTGACCATCCAGGAGATCGTCCTGGGCTTCCTGCTGGCGTCGGCGGTCGGCTTCCTGCTCGGGCTGTGGATCGGCCAGACGCGGTTCGGCCAGCGCGCCGTGATGCCGCTGTTCGTCGTGGTCGAGGCCAGCCCCAAGATCGCCTTCACACCGGTCTTCATCGCCTGGTTCGGCTTCGGGATCTCCTCGAAGTTCCTCATGGCCGCGTTCATGTCCGTCTTCCCGGTGATCATCAACACCGCCGCCGGGATGTCCGCCGCCTCCGAGGACGAGGTCAAGCTGTTCCGTTCCATGCGCGCCAGCAGCTGGGACATCTTCTGGAAGCTGCGGATCATGCGGGCGCTGCCGTTCATCTTCGCGGGGCTGAAGATCGCCATCGTCTCCGCCGTGACCGGCGCGGTCGCCGCGGAGTTCATCGGCGGAGGCGTGGGCTTCGGCGAACAGGTGAGGGTGGCCGCCTCACGCATCGCACTCGACCGGGTGTTCGCCCTGATCTTCTACCTGAGCATCCTGGGCCTCATCCTCTTCGGAGCCATCTCCTGGGCGCAGCGGAAGTTCGCGTTCTGGGACGTCACCTCGATCACACGGAAGAAGGAGAAGAAATGAGAATCGCACGAGTCACCACCGCCGGCGACATCGTCTACGCCGCCAGCGACGGTGATGACACCTGGTACTCCCTGAGCGCGCTCGGCTTCGAGCTGAGTGACAGCGCCGCGGTGGTGCAGCAGATCCCGGCCATCCGGGAACGGATCGCGCAGGCGCCGGCCGAGGCGGTGGTGACACCGGGGGAGTTCCTGGCGCCGGTCGTCCGCCCGCCCAAGTCCCTGGCCATCGGCCGCAACTACGCCCTGCACGTGAAGGAGACCGGCAGCGACCTGCCGGAGAAGCCGGTGCTCTTCTCCAAGTTCCCCTCGTCGTTCATCGGCTCCGGTGAGCGGATCGTGGCCGACAACGCCTACACCGAGGAGGTGGACTACGAGGTCGAACTCGTCGTGCTGATCGGACGCACCGCCAGCGCGGTCTCCCAGGACGAGGCTCTCGACTACGTCGCCGGCTACCTGGTGGGCAACGACGTCTCGGCGCGCAACCGGCAGCGGGACGACAAGCAGTACGACCTCGCCAAGGGGATGGACACCTTCGGGCCGATCGGTCCGTGGATCACCACCGCCGATGCCGTCCCCGATCCGCAGGATCTCGATCTGAGCACGACCGTCGACGGAGAGGTCCGTCAGTCCTCGAACACCAGGAACATGATCTTCTCGATCCCGTTCCTCATCGAGTACCTCTCCCGGGTGATCACCCTCGAACCCGGCGATGTGCTCTGGACCGGCACGCCGCACGGCGTGGCGCTGGGCATGGAGGGCACGCCGTTCCTGCGCGAGGGGCAGACCGTCACCTGCGAGGTCGAAGGACTGGGCGCTCTGGTGAACCCGGTGTCCTTCGACCGTTCCGCGGCGGCGGTCTCGGTCTGACGTCTGCGGGCGGGGCCTGGACGCGAGGTGAATATCGCCGAGCCCGTATACGGGCGGTTGCCGGTCACTGGCGGCCGCCCGCATACGGGCGGTATGGGACCCGGCAGAGAAACCGGTCGGATGTGTCGGCTCGCTCGGGACGTGTTCCGGGTGGTGCGGCGGCTTCTCGCGCATCGCGCACGCCGCGGCCGTACCTGGTGTCCAGGCGTCCCCAGCGAACTGTGAGCCAGCCGCGATAGGCTTGTCCGGTGACTTCCGCAGTGCCTTCCGCCTTCACGACCGTTGATTCGACCGGATCGGGGAGCACCCTCATCGGCGCCCCCGTCCCGGACGTGCAGATCGCCGCGACGGCGCAGACCCGCGAGCCGGGCACGCCGCCTCCAGACGAGGACGTCACCCCCGGCATCGAAGGGTTCCTGGCAACCTTCTTCATCGCCGCCTGCGCGTTGCTCCTGGCCAGGGACATGGTCCGGCGGATCCGGCGGATGCGGGCCAAGGAGATGATGCGCTCGCCGTATCCCATCACCGAACGCGGCGACTCGGACACGCACCGCAATACCGGCGAAGCCCAGCACGGTACCGGTGCCGAGCCGGTGGCCGGTGATCCCCAGAGCGGGGCGGGCGATTCTCAGCACCGCGAGAGCGAGACCCAGCGCAGAACCGGCGAAGCCTCCCAGTGAGGGTGGCATCCCGGCGTCTTCCCGGGACACCGGCCCCGGGCTGCCGGCGGGGCCAGCCGGGTAGACAGCGCTGCGCCGGCGGGGCCAGCCGGGTAGATAGCGCCGGGGGTATGCACTAATTCCGTGGGTGCTCACGTGGCATTAGCGCACGCGCCCGGAATCATGGCCGGTTCCGCCGCCCCGGCGAGGCCCGCTCAGACCGCCGGATCCCACATGGTGACAGCGGCGACGACGAGCCCGGCGAAGTGGCTGCCGTAGCCGACGATGGTGCAGGCGTGGAAGATCTCATGGAAGCCGAACACATGCGGCACCGGATCAGGCCGTTTGAGCCCGTACACCACCGCGCCGCCGATGTAGAAGACGCCGCCGACGATGATCAGGATCCCCACCGGGACCGAGGCGTCGAAGATGTACCCCATGTACCCGACGCCGGCCACGCCCATCGCGATGTAACACGGCACGTAGAGCCAGCGCGGCGCCGAGGTCCAGAACACCCGGAACACCACTCCGATCAGCGCACCTGCCCACACGATCGACAGCAGCCAGACCATCTGCGTGGGCGGCAGCAGCATCACCGCCACGGGGGTGTAGGTGCCGGCGATGATGAGGAAGATGTTCGAATGGTCCCAGCGCCGCAGATGCGCCTTCACGGTGACGGACCAGGACCCGCGGTGATACACCGCGGAGGTGCCGAACAGCAGCATCCCGGTCAGCGCGAAGACCGCGCAGGCGAACCGCATCGAGACGGTCGGCGCGAGCACCACCAGGACCAGGCCGCCGATGACGGCCACCGGGAACGCGCCGACGTGGAACCAGCCGCGCAGGCGGGGCCTGACCCGCTGCACCGCCTGTTCGATCGGCCCGGCGTCGTCGTCTGCCGCCTGGGCGGTCACCGGCTGGTCAGGGGTCATCGGCACCTCGTGCTCCTTCTCGGGTCTGCCGCGCCGTGGGCGGGCGTCTCTCATGGTAGCGAAGCGAACCTGGCGTATCCTGGGGACGCGCGCCGCCGGTGCGCGGTGCCCTCGGGGTGCCGCCTCATGCGGTGCGCTGACACGTGAAGCCTGCCGGCGCGGCGGGCAGCAGGCCTCGGGAGGAGCACACACTGGTGGCGAAGCGCAGCGGAGGCCCCCTGGCGGGCTGGCTGTACCGGCTCTACGACCGCCGCATCCTCAAGACGCTGGACGAGGGCGCCCGGGGCGCCGCGGAACTGCCCAGGCACGTCGGCGTCATCACCGACGGCAACCGCCGATGGGCCAAGACGCTGGGCGCCACCACCCGCCACGGCCATCAGGTGGGCGCCGAGAAACTGGTGGAGTTCCTGGGCTGGTGCGATGAGCTGGGCATCGACGTGGTGACGCTGTACCTGCTGTCCACCGAGAATCTCTCCCGGGGCCGGGAAGAGCTGCAGGCGCTGGAGGAGATCATCTCCGGCGTGGTGGACCGGATCGCAGCGCAGGGCACCCGGCGGGTGCGGCTGGTCGGCGCGAAGGAGCTGATCCCCGAATCGCTGCGCCGCTCCCTGGAGCAGAGCATGGCCCAGACCGAGGGCGCTCTCGCCGGCACAGTCAATGTGGCCGTCGGCTACGGTGGCCGCCAGGAGATCGTCGAGGCGACGCGTTCCCTGCTGCGCCAGCGCGCAGCCGAGGGTGCCACGCTGGAGCAGGTCGCCGAGGAACTCACCCCCGAGCAGATCGCCGACCACCTGTACACCCGCGGCCAGCCGGACCCCGACCTGATCATCCGCACCTCGGGCGAGCAGCGCCTCTCCGGTTTCCTCATGTGGCAGAGCGCCTACTCCGAGTTCTACTTCTGCGAGGCGTACTGGCCGGACTTCCGGCGCACGGACTTCCTGCGCGCGCTGCGCACCTTCGAGCAGCGCAGCCGCCGCTTCGGCAAGTAGCGGAGCCGTCACCGGGCCGGGCGCGGGTGGAAACAGCCAGCGCGGCGAGCGCGTGCAGCCGGCTGGAACAGCGCCGCGCGTAACGAGGAATTCACTTTCCCGACACACCCGCCGGGCGTGGCCTTCCGGCTCACCCCGCATTTTGAGGGGTAGTTTGAAGACAGTCGGCGGACATACCGCCGACCCGCCGGAGGCAGGCAACCGGGAAGGACCACTGGATCTGCCGCTACGGGGAAGGATCGGCAGATCGATTGGCACCTGCCGGAGGCATGACGCCGCCGGAGGGACGAGCCGAGCGAGGAATCTGCTATGACATCGATCGCCGATGCGCCAGTCACCGCCGTCACTCCCGCAACCGCACTGGAGAACGGACTGGCGACCACCGTCCACACCTACATCATCGACACCTCTGTCCTGCTCTCGGACCCGCACGCCATCTTCCGCTTCGCGGAGCACGACGTGGTGGTGCCGCTGATGGTCGTCTCGGAACTGGAGGAAAAGCGCAACCACCCCGAACTCGGATACGCCGCCCGGCGCGCCCTGAGCACCCTGGACGAGTTCCGCGCCGAGTTCGGTTCGCTCTCCCAGCCCATCCCGGTCGGCGAGGCCGGCGGCACCCTCAGGGTGGACCTGGCGCACGGGGACCTCAGCGATCTGCCGCGTGGCATCGACCGGTCCAGCGCCGACGCCGTCATCCTGGGAGTCGCCCTGCGGCTGGCGAAGCAGGGCGACGATGTCGTCGTGGTGACCAAGGACGTGCCGCTGCGGATCAAGGCCTCCGCGATCGGGCTCACCGCCGAGGAGTACCTCGCCGAGCTCGCCGTGGACTCCGGGTACACCGGCCTGGCGCAGGTGAGCGTGAACGAGGCGGAGATGCGTGAGCTCTTCGACAGCCACCAGCTGCGCACCCAGGCGGTGGACGGCTGCGAACTCAACCAGGGCCTCGTGATGCAGTCAGCGCGCGGCTCGGCCCTGGGCCGGATCGCCGAACCCGGCGTGGTGAAGCTGGTACGCGGCGACGGGGAGGTGTTCGGGGTGCACGGCCGCTCGGCCGAGCAGCGCATCGCGATCGACATGCTCCTCGATCCTTCCCTCGGGATCGTCTCCCTGGGCGGCCGGGCCGGCACGGGCAAGTCCGCGCTGGCGCTGCTGGCCGGCCTGGACGCCGTGCTGGAGAAGCGGACGCAGAAGAAGATCATGGTGTTCCGCCCGCTCTACGCCGTCGGCGGCCAGAACCTGGGCTATCTGCCCGGCTCCGAGGGGGAGAAGATGAACCCCTGGGCCGAGGCGGTCTACGACACGCTGGGTTCCCTGGTCAGCAAGAACGTCCTGGATGAGATCGCGCACCGGGAGCTGCTGGAGGTCCTGCCGCTCACCCACATCCGCGGCCGGTCCCTGCATGACGCCTTCGTGATCGTCGACGAGGCCCAGTCCCTGGAACGGAACGTGCTGCTCACGGTGCTCTCCCGTCTGGGGCAGAACTCCCGGGTGGTGCTCACCCACGATGTGGCGCAGCGGGACAATCTGCGGGTGGGCCGCCATGACGGTGTGGCCGCGGTGATCGAGAAGCTCAAGGGTCACGAGCTCTTCGCCCATATCACCCTGACTCGCTCCGAGCGCTCGGCGATCGCGGCGCTGGTCACGAGCGTGCTGGAGGAGTACGACCTCGCCTGAGCCGGGGAAGGTCCTGACCGGCCGCCTGACCGGGGAGGCCCCCGCGAAACGGCGGAAAGGGTCGGGTTGATCGTGACGTCACGGTCAACCCGACCCTTTCCGGTGTACAGCGCAGCGTGTCGCAAAGCGATGCCGTCTCCGGCGCGCAGGACGTGACTGCACCGCGGCGCAATGACGCCTGATGTGTGAGGCGCCGCGCGCGTGGGAACGACGTTCGGCGAGTGCAGACGTTCGTATCAGAGTAGCTCCGGGCGTGTCGGTGCCGCTCAGGGCCGGACGGCACGGTAGACGTGGGTGCGGTAGGGGAGCGTGAGAGTGCCCTGCTCACCGGCGACGCGCTCCGCCAGGGCGCGCACCCGCCTCAGGGTCTCCTCGCGCTGAGCCGGCTCGGCGGTGATGATGTAGCTGCGTGAAGCGGCCAGGTCCACCAGCGAGTCCACCGTGAGCGTCGTCTCCCAGCGGACCGTGTGCTCTTCCAGCGGGCCGAACGGCGCGCCGACGCGGACCGTCCCGCTCTCCACCATGCGCTCGGCTTTGCTGGATCCCATCGTCTCGCCCAGTTCGGCGACCCAGGGGACAGACGTGTCGCGGATGTTCCACACCAGACCTAGGACGCCGCCGGGACGCAGCACGCGCCCCACCTCGGCGGAGGCGGCGTCGACGTCCACCCAGTGCCATGCCTGGCCGAAGGTGACCGCGTCGACGGCGGCATCGGGCAGCGGGATCTCTTCGGCCGTACCGGCCAGCGCCCTCAGCTCCGGCAGGCGCCTGCTCAGCTGCGCCCGCATCCGGCCATCGGGCTCCACCGCCGTCACGTCTATGCCGAGCCGGGCCAGCACCCCGGTCAGTTTTCCGGTGCCGGCGCCGACGTCCGCCACCTGCCGCGCGGATTCCGGCAGCAGCCACCTCAGGGCCGCTTCCGGGTATTCCGGGCGGGCCCGGTCGTAGGAGTCTGCCGCCTGGCCGAAGGAGTTCGCTTCGTCGCTCACACCCATCAGTGTGGCACAGCGGCACGCGCAGGCCTCCGGGGAGCCAGGGCGGTCCGCGCTGACCCGGGCACGGGCCGCCCGGCGGTCAGTGCCGGCCGCGGGACAGCTGGGACGGCCACCAGATGACCCGGCCGAGGTCGTAGGCCAGTGCGGGCACCAGGAGCGAGCGCACGACGAGCGCATCGAGCAGCACGCCGAAGGCGACGATGAACGCCAGCTGCACCAGGAACAGGATGGGGATCACCGCCAGCGCCGTGAAGGTCGCCGCGAGTACCAGGCCGGCGGAGGTGATGATCCCGCCGGTGAGCCGCAGACCGCGCAGCACGCCCTGATGCGTCCCGTGCGCGATCGTCTCCTCGCGGACGCGGGTCATGAGGAAGATGTTGTAGTCGATTCCCAGCGCCACCAGGAAAACGAATCCGTACAGCGGCACGGAGGGATCGGCCCCGGGGAAATCGAAGACGCCGTTGAACACCAGCGCCGACACGCCCATCGCCGTGCCGAAGGACAACACGGTGGTGCCTACCAGCAGCACCGGTGCGATCACGGCCCTCAGCAGGAGCATCAGGATCAGCAGGATGACCACCAGGACGAGCGGCACGATCAGCGTACGGTCGTGGATCGAAGCCTCGTTCGTGTCCAGGTCCGTGGCGGTTTCCCCGCCGACCAGCGCCTCCGGCACCGCGGACGCATAGGCCTTGCGCAGCTCCCGGACGGTCTGCTCGGCCCCCGCCGAATCGGGTGCGTCGGTGAGGGTGCCCTGCAGCAGGACCTCGCCGCCGGCGATGACCGGCTCAGCCGTCGGAGTTCCAGGCGGTCCCTGCGCGGTGACACCTTCATCCGTGACCGGAGCGGAACCGCTGGGGCTGTCCGCGGTGACGGCCGCCTGCGCGATGCCGTCATTGGCGAGGAGGACATCGGCGCCGTCCTGCAGCGCGTCCTGGGGGACCACCACGTACACCGGGGTGCCGGCGCCTGCCGGGAAGTGCTCGGCGAGGGCTTCCTGCCCGGCACGGGCCTCGGAGGAACCCAGCACCAGTGCGGACTGCGGCACCCCGGATGCCTGCAGCTGCGGCACCGCCAGGCAGCCGGCGGCCAGGACGGCGGCCGTGCCGATCCACAGGGTGCGGGGCCGGGCGCTGACGAGACCGGCGATGCGATCCCAGAGTCCGCGCCTGGTGCGGGCGGGGGCGTCCGGGCGGGGGATGCGAGGCCAGAACGCCGCTCGCCCGGTGAGCATGAGCAGGGCCGGCAGCAGGGTCAGCGCCGCCAGCATGGCACTGACGATGCCGATGGAGGCGACGGGACCGAGCGCGCTGTTGGAGCGCAGCTGGCTCAGCAGCAGGCACAGCAGACCCGCGATGACGGTGCCGCCAGAGGCCAGGATCGGTTCCACCGCGCCGCGCCAGGCGCGTTTCGTCGCGGTCCACCGGTCGCCGGTGGTGCGCATCTCCTCCCGGAATCTGGCGACGTACAGCAGCGCGTAGTCCGTGGCAGCGCCGATGACCAGGATGAACAGGATCCCCTGGATCTGCCCGTTCAGGAGCACCGCACCGGAGTACGCCAGCCACCACACCGCCAGCAGCGCCGCGCACAGCGCCAGCATGCTGGTCAGCAGGACCAGCACCGGCAGCAGAGGGGAACGGTAGACGATCACCAGGATGACGAACACCGCTGCCAGCGCCACCGCCAGCAGCAGTCCGTCGATCCCGGCGAAGGCCGCGGACAGATCGCTGGAGAACCCTGCCGGGCCGGTGACGTACACCTCCACGCCCTCGGGCAGGTCCTTCGTGAGAGCCGATCTGAGAGCTGTGGTCGCCTCGCTCAGATCGGCCTCCTCGGACAGCGGCACGAAGGCCTGCGCGGCACGCTCGTCCTCTGAGGGGATGGCGGGGGAGACCTCGCCGGCGACGACGTCCAGGGCCGCGGCGTCCTGGACCCGGGCGTTCAGGGTCTCCATGGCCGCTTCGTCCAGGGGCTCGCCGGCGGTGAACACGACGACGGCCGGGACCGCCTCGGTGTCGGTGAACGCAGCCAGACGGCGCTGCACCTCGGTGGCTTCGGCGCTGTCCGGCAGATACGCGGTCCGGTCGTTCGAGGAGACCTCCTCGACCCGGCCGAAGTACGGCCCGCCGGCCATCCCGGCCAGCAGCCAGGCGAGCACCAGGAGCGCGGGGATCGTCACGCGCGCCCACCGTGCTCCACTGCTCCGGGTGCCGCCGGCATTCGCCATATCGCCCATCATCCGCCGCCGTGTGCTCATGGCGCCAGACCCGCGACGGCGGGCCGCACCGGGGCGCTGGCTTTGAGGCAACAGCCTGGACGGCACACGTCGTACCAGGGGCCCAGCGGCGTGAGGCTGCCGCGCCGTCCGGGGTCCTCGCCGTGCAGGCGCTCCTCGATGAGATCGGCGATTCCCGCCACGAATGCCGGGTGGGTGCCGGGCGTCGGAACGCGCACCGCCCGCAGGCCGGCCGCTCCGGCTGCCGCGAGGGCCTCGTTGTCGAGGTCCCAGAGGACTTCCATATGGTCGCTGACGAACCCGAGAGGGACGATGACGAGGGCCTCGGCGCCTTCGCCGGGAAGCTCCGCGATCCGGTCGCAGATGTCCGGTTCCAGCCACGGCTGAGGCGGCGGGCCCGAGCGGGACTGGTAGACCAGCTCCCAGGTGACCGGCTGGGTCAGCTCGCCAAGGTCGTCCATGATCCGCGCCGCCACAGCGCGGTGCTGCGCGACATAGGCACCCCCGGGGCCGGAACCGGCGTCCGGCGGTCCCGAGTTCTCCGCGTGCTGTAGGGGGATGCTGTGGGTGGAGAAGAGCACCCGGACGGCGGAGGCCGGCACGCCAGAGGTGCGCAGTTCCTGCAGCGTCTCACGCAGGCCTTCGGCGAACGTCGTCACGAACCCCGGAAGGTCGAAGAACTGGCGGATCTTGTCCACCTGCACCCGACCGGCCAGATCGGCCTGTTCCAGCGCCTCGGCGAGGTCCTCGCGGTACTGGCGGCATCCGGAGTAGGAGCTGTACGCGCTCGTGGCGAACGCGAGGAGGTTGGTGTGGCCGTCATCGGCGGCCTGGGTCAGGGCGTCGGTGAGGAACGGCTTCCAGTTGCGGTTCCCCCAGTACACCGGTAGCGAGAGGCCGCGTGAGTGGAGCTCGTCTTGCAACGCCGCACGGAGGGCGCGGTTCTGCGCGTTGATCGGGCTCACCCCGTCGAAGCGGCGGTAGTGCTGCGCGACCTCCTCCAACCGTTCATCCGGGATGTTCCGTCCTCGCGTGACGCGCCGCAGGAACGGCAGTACGTCGTCCTGGCCCTCCGGGCCGCCGAATCCGGCCAGCAGCACCGCGTCATAGCGTCCGGGCACGAGGACATGTGGCAGGCCGGTCGATGCTGCCGGGGTCGCGTGCGGGACGAGCTGACTGCTCATGAATCATCCCCATGTAGTTAGCCAAGCGAGATACTAGCATGGCGAAATTCATGCCGGCGGTAGGATCGCCCTGTGACGTTTCCAGTGCCAGGCGGCCCCGAAGATGCCGCCGCGATGCTCGACCCCCGGGTGATCGATCCGGGTGAAGAGATGGTGCGCTGGTCCGGTATCCCGGCCGAGGAAGTCGACCAGATCGTCCGGCTCATGACCGCGCTGCGCGGCTGGCGCGAGGCGGAGGACCACATGAGCCGGGAGCAGCGGCGCTATATGAACCTGGGTGAGACGGATATGCGCGCGCTCCGGTACCTGATCGCCGCGCACAACCAGGGCCGCGACGTCACCCCGCGCATGCTGGCCGCTCACCTGGGTATCTCGACCGCTTCGACGACCAAGCTGCTCGACCGCCTGGCGCAGGCCGAGCACATCGTGCGCCGCCCCCACCCCGCCGACCGGCGCAGCGTGCTCATCGACGTCTCGCCGGCGACGCGCCGGGCGGCGCGGGAAGGCGTCGGCCGCCAGCATGCCCGCCGTTTCGAGGCCGCGGCGCGTCTGAGCCCGGCCGAACGCGAGGTCGTGACCCGTTTCCTCCAAGACCTCGCCCGCACCGGCGACGAGGGCTGACGCCTCACGACGCGGTGGAGGGCCTCCACGCCCGTCACGTCTCGAGCGCGTCGCCTCTTCAGGCCCCCGCCGAGGACGGTGATCCACGTCACCGTAGAATTGAAGGCCCTGGCACGAGCGACCGCTGCGGCCAGAAGCCCTCGCCGCAGTGCTGCACCTGAGGAGGTCTTCATGTCCTACGCGCTCGCGATGATCCAGAACCATCCCGCCCCTTCGGGCCAGCCCGAGCTACTCGCCGAGTGCATCGCCGCCTGCTTCGACTGCGCCCAGGCCTGTACCGCCTGCGCGGATGCCTGCCTCTCCGAGGAGATGGTGGCCGAGCTGCGCACCTGCATCCGCACCGACCAGGACTGCGCCGATGTCTGCCTCGCCACCGGACGCGTGCTCTCCCGCGGCGCGGGGGAGACGACCGCCACGGCCGTGCGCTCCCTCGTGGAGGCGTGCCGCGATGCCTGCCGGGCATGCGCCGCCGAGTGCGAGCAGCACGCCGAGATGCACGAGCACTGCCGCATCTGCGCGGAAGCCTGCCGGCGTTGCGTCGAGGCCTGCGAGGCGGTGCTCGCCTCCCTCGGCTGAGTGGCGCCTTGCTGCCGTGTGACCGATCCGCTGCCCGCATGACCGATCCGCGTACCCGGCCGAAGCCGTGTACCCCCGATAGAAGGTGGAACAATGCGCTCACTCTGGCTCGACACCCATCCCGTCCGGCTCTCCGGTTCTGGCACCTTGGAGCCGGGAAGCCGCTACGACACGGTCGTCGCCGGTGCTGGCCTGACCGGTCTGACGGCGGCGGTGCTCCTGGCCCGGGCGGGGCAGAGCGTCGCGGTGCTGGAGGCGCGCGGCGTCGGCGCGGTCGCCACCGGGAACACCACGGCGAAGGTCTCGCTGCTGCAGGGCACCAACCTCTCCAGCATCCGCAGCAGTCGTTCCGATGAGGTGCTGGGCGCCTATGTCGAGGGGAACCGGGAGGGCCAGGCATGGCTGCTGCGGTATCTGGACGAGCGCGGCATCGAGTATCAGTCCCGGACCTCGTACATCTATGCCGCCGGCCCGGCAGGTATCCCGTCCCTGGAGGAGGAGCTCGACGCCTGCCAGCGCGCGGGACTCCCTGCGTTCTGGACGAACACGACCGGACTGCCCTTCGAGGTGGCCGGCGCTGTGGCGCTCTCGGACCAGGCGCAGATCCACCCGATGGAGGTATTGGACGCCCTGGCCGGGGAGCTGGTTGAGCGCGGCGGCCGGATCGTGGAGGGGACCCGGGTGACGGACGCCAGCTCGGGCAGCCCGGTGCGGATCCAGACCACGCAGGGCGAGGTCGAGGCGGAGCGGCTGATCCTGGCGACCGGATCGCCGGTGCTGGACCGTGGCGGTTATTTCGCCAAGATGAAGGGGCATCGCTCGTATGCGCTGACCTACCGGCTGCCGGCGGGGACGCCGATGCCGCAGGGAATGTATCTGAGCGTCGACTCACCCAGCCGGACGCTCAGGACCGTCCCGGCCGGCGGCGAGGAAATCCTGCTGGTCGGCGGCAACGACCACCTCGTAGGTCGTGCCCGCTCGCCGCAGGGCGCGGTGGACGATCTCGAAGCGTGGACGCAGGAGCACTTCCCCGGGGCGCAGCGCACGCACGCCTGGTCCGCGCAGGACTATCGCCCGGCGGATTACGTGCCCTTCTTCGGCACCCTGCCCCGAGGCGGCGGCGCCATCTACGTGGCCACTGGATACAACAAATGGGGGATGACGAATGCGGTGGCCGCGGCCCTGGCGATCTCGGGCGAGATCCTCGACGGGAACATGCCCTGGGCGAAGGCGCTCACGGACCGCTCGGCCACGCTGTCCGGCGTGGCCACCGCCGTGAAGGACAACCTGGACATCGGCATGCGCATGGGCGCGGATTGGGCCGCTGCCGAATTGCGCTCGCTCCCCGGCGACCCTCCCGCGGAAGGGCAGGGCGTCGTGGGACGCGAGGGCGGCACTCCGGTGGGCGTGTCCACGGTGGATGGCGTCACCCGCCGGGTCTCGGCCGTGTGCCCGCATATGGGCGGCATCCTGAGCTGGAACGATGCCGAGTGCTCCTGGGACTGCCCGCTGCATGCCTCCCGGTTCTCGGCCGACGGCACCCTTCTGGAGGGCCCCGCCGTCACCGACCTGAGCACAGCGGACTGACGTAGCGTCTGGCTAGTCTCACCGACAAGACCGAGCTGTCGTTCTTTGCGATCAGAAGACGACCATCTTTGCCGCGAAGGGCGGTCGACATATCTGCCGAAACACTTATCTGGTTACGCTATTTTCTTACGGGGGTGGCTCCCCCGTGAGCGTCGGTAGTCTCTCATCGCAGAACGGCATGAATCTTTTGAAAAAGCCCCGATGAGCGTGTATGTTCTCAAATCTGTGTAGCCCGTAGGTGACCGCGGCTCGATGCGCCGAGTCGTTGTGCATGTGAGTACTTTTCGGGAAATAAGTCCTGAAATTCCTCGTTTTACGGTCGAAGCGGACAAGCCGTACCAGGCCTGTGCGCGTTCGTAAGGAAGGTTGAACCCTTCGGGTAGCGATATCGCGACAAGTAGGACAGCAAGCTCAGCGAGGTTAAACCTACGAAAGTAGCCTGATGTCCAAAACGAATAAGGCAGTGAGAACCATACACCGTCCTCGCTGGTTCTGGGGCGTGTGTAGGGCTTTCCTGAGCCGTCCTCACGTAAGAGACGTATAGCAGTGCGCGTGCCGGTCCGGTAGCGTGTTATCAGCTGGTGCTTCTCCAACCGCCCCCACACGCGCGATAGTGCGGCCTTAGCTGATGCTACCTCTGCGGTTTGATCTATTCCTAGTGCCATGACCCAAGTGTGGCTTGGATAAATGCAATCCCAGGGTTCGTGACTCGCAATCGCATGGACTAGGAGGTATGCGTGAATGCCACGCGAGTCACCCGCAGACACCAGATCGCCGAGTGCGGCGCCTCGACTGGGTGAGTCAGTGATATAGGTTCGGCTCCTCTGTATGAACTCAGTTCTTATAGGAAGGGACTG
>NZ_BMFY01000003.1 GCF_014639315.1 Sediminivirga luteola | reverse complement strand
ACGCCGCGAGTCCCGCTCCCCACCAGAAGTCCGAAGAGCCCATATAGGCTTGAGCATCATGGGACCGCACGCCACGACCGAGACCTCGAAAGCGCCCGGAACGAGCCCCGGTGCCGCCACGCCGCGCCTCACCGACGTCATCGCCGCCGCCGAGGCGCTGTGGCCGCCCGAACTCGCCCAGGACTGGGATGTGGTGGGTCTGGCGGCGGGTGACCGCGAGCAACCGGTCCGGCGGATCCTGCTGGCGCTCGATCCCTGCGATGCGACGATCGATGAGGCTATCCGGCTGCGGGCCGATCTGCTCTTCACCCATCACCCGCTGCTGCTGCGCGGCGTGACCAGCGTGGCCGCAGACACCCTCAAGGGCGGGCAGCTCACCACGCTGATCCGCCACGGCATCGCCCAGTACAACGCGCACACCAACGCCGATGCGGCCGTCGGCGGGGTGAACGACGTCCTGATCGAGGCGCTCGGCGTCCGGGACGCCCGCCCGCTGGAAGACCCGGGAGCACCGGAACCGGGCACCGGCATCGGGCGGATCGGCGATCTCCCCGCGACCACGACGCTGCGTGCCTTCGCCGAGGCCGCCGCGGACGCGCTGCCGGCAACGGTGCAGGGCCTGCGGGTCGCCGGGGATCCCGAGCTGCCGGTGCGCAGGGTGGCGGTGTGCTCCGGGGCCGGCGACAGCCTGTTCGGGCTGGTCCGGGGAACGGACGCCGATGTCTACCTCACCTCCGACCTGCGGCACCACCCGGCCGCCGAGGCCCTCGACACCGCGGCCAGGCGCCCGCACGGCGGCCGGCCGGCCCTCATCGACACCGCGCACTGGGCCAGCGAGAGCATCTGGCTCCCGCGTGCGGCGCAGCAGCTCCACCGGCAGTTGCAGGCACAGGGATTCGAGGTGGAGACCGTGGTCTCGGAAGCCTCCAGCGACCCGTGGGCCTTCCGGGTCCACCAGAACACCTAACCGACGGGAGCACTCATGCCCACCCTTCCCGCCGCCCAGCGGCGCACTCTGCTGGACTTAGCCGATGCGGATCGTCAGCTGCGCACCGCCCGGCACCGCAAGGAGACGCTGCCGGAGCAGCAGCGCCTCGACGAGCTGGTGGTGCGGCACCGGGAACTCGGCCGCAGGCACGGAGAACTCGCCGAGGAGCAGAAACGCCTAGCGGTGGAGGTGCAGGGCGCGGAGACCGATGTCGCCGCGCTGTCCTCCCGCATCGCGGGCGACACCTCCCGGCTGAACAGCGGCGAGGGGCTCACCTCCCGGGATCTGATCACCCTGCAGGAGGAGATCGACGGCCTGAAGGCACGGCTGGAGAGCGCCGAGGAGGCCGAACTGGATCTGCTCGACCGCAAGGAGCGCCTGGACGCGGAGATCGCCGAGCTGAAGGCCGAGGCCGAGGAGGTCGCCCGTGACGGCAAGGCTGCCGCCGCGGCGCGCGGGCAGGCGCTGGAGGCGGTGGAGAAGGAGATCGCGGAGCTGACGGAGCTGCGCACCAGGCTCGCCGCCCAGATCCCGGCTCCCGTGCTGCGGGCCTACCAGCAGGTCGTCGATGCCGGTGGCGTCGGCGCCGCCCAGCAGGAGGGCTCCGGCTGCCCCGGCTGCGGCCGGCTGCTCAGCGAAGTCGACCTGCGCACCCTCGCCGCCCTGCCCGAGGATCAGGTGTTCGAGTGCGAGGACTGCGGCTGCCTCATCGTCCCGGCGGGTTAGAGCCTCCGGCGACCCGGTGCGGACCCGCGGGGCGTCGGTGGCGTGGACGAGACGTCAGCTGCGCGCGCCGAGGATCTCCGCGGTCGACCGGACCCGTGCGAAGCCGTCCGAAGCCAGGTTCACGGCGGTCACCCGCATGAGCTCGGCTGCGGGCACCGTCACGTCGCCGGTCCCGGGCACATGCGCGGTGGCGTCGAAAGTCCGCGTCGCGTCCAGCGCCACGGTCACCTGGTATCCCAGGTTGCCGCCCATCCGCGCGGTGGTCTCGACGCACATGTTCGTCTGGATGCCGCACAGCACGATCGCTCCGATCCCCTCGCCCTGCAGCCAGGCGTGCAGGTCCGGGCGGCCCAGGAAGGACGAGTTGACGTCCTTGGCGATCAGCAGATCGGCAGCCTGGGCATCGACGAAGGACTTCAGCCGGCTGCCGGGATGATCCGGATGCAGCGGCGAGGCGGGATTGAGCGAGTCGTGCCGCACGACCACGACGGGCCCGCGCCTGGTCTGCCGCCAATGCGAGAGCAGATCGCCGATGCGTGCCTCCGCCTCCGGGTTCGTCGTCGGACCCCAGAACCCGGCTTCGTCGAAGGCGTCCTGCACGTCGATGACAATGAGCGCCTCGGTTTGCGCCGTGGTCTGCGCCGTCATGTCCGTGGCGGCCCCTGCCGCTTCCGGGCCGGGCCCGCTCATCGGAACAGCTCCCGGCGCAGATCATCCAGGTACGGGTTGGCCTGCCGGGCCGCGGCGACGGTTGCGGCGTCGACCTCGGCGTAGATGATCTCCTCCCCCGACTCCTCCGCCCGGGCGAGGACGTTCCCGTCCGGCGCCGCGATGGTGCTCAGGCCCACGTACTCCAAGTCGCCGTCGATGCCGTGCTGGTTGGCGTAGGCGACGTAGATCTGGCTCTCCCAGGCGCGGGTGGGGATCAGGTGCAGGTTGACGAAGCTGAACGGCTGCATCTGCGCCGTCGGCACCGCCACGAGATCGGCTCCGGCCAGCGCCGCTGCGCGCACTGCCTCGGGGAACTCCACGTCGTAGCAGATCAGCATGGCGATCTTCAGGCCCCGGTACTCGACCATCGTGGTGGGCTCGTCGCCGGCCAGGAACTGCGCCCGGTCGAGGTCGCCGAACAGATGCGTCTTGCGGTACACGGCCAGGGTGCTGCCGTCCGCGGCGATGAACGCCGCGGCGTTGTGACAGCCGTGGGCCGCAGGTGCCGGCCCGCCGGCGATCAGGCCGATGCCGTGCGCGGCCGCGATCTCCCCGAGCCGGTCCAGCGGCGCTTCGGCAGCAAGGGTGCGGGTGGCGTCGCCGATGTTGTAGCCGGTGAGGAACATCTCCGGGGTGATCAGCAGCTCCGCGCCGGATGCGGCGGCCTCGGCGGCGGCTCGCCCGAGGCGGTCCAGATTGGCGTCGATATCGGCGCTCGTGCTCAATGCCTGCCAGACGGCGATCTTCACCGTGGGCCTCCCCGTGATTGCTCGTGCTCTCCGCGCCGCCGGCGCGGTCGCGGCGGCCCGATCCCAAGATAGCCGATCGGCTCCCCGGCGAGGAGGCCGCCTCGGCGCCCGGGAGCGTTTTGAGAAACGCTCAGGGATCGGGTTAGGATATGAGTCGTGCCAGAACGCAGGACGGCACATCGGGATATAGCGCAGCTTGGTAGCGCGCCTCGTTCGGGACGAGGAGGTCGTGGGTTCGAATCCCGCTATCCCGACCACAGAAACAACGGCCCTGACCAGTGGAAACACTCGGATCGGGGCCGTTGTCGCATTCCGGCTCCGCTCTGGCGGCGTTCAGTCTCGCTTACCTAAGCCACGTCTGTTCTGCCAGACTTGAGGCCATGACCGGTCTCCCGTTCTTCGACGAGCGCGCCGTCGAGCGTGTGCTCTGCGTCGCCGCTCACCCCGACGACCTGGAGTACGGCGCTTCCGCCGCCGTGGCCCGCTGGCGGGCACGCGGCATCGACGTCTCCTATCTTCTGCTGACCGCCGGGGAGGCGGGAATGCGGAGCAGGCCCCCGCACGAGGTGGCGCCGCTACGGGCCGGGGAGCAGCGCGCGGCCTGCCGGGAAGTCGGCGTCGACGATCTCGTCATCCTGGACTTCCCCGACGGCACCCTGGAAGCCGGCCTTCCCGTCCGCGAGGCCATCGCGGGGGCGATCCGCCGTACCCGGCCGCAGGTGGTTCTCACCCAGCCCTGGGACCTGGACGTCTCCTGGGGGCTGAACCACGCGGACCATCGCGCGGCGGGAATCGCCACGGTGGACGCGATCCGCGACGCCGACAATCCGTGGGTGTTCCCCGGACTGCGCGAGCAGGGCCTCGAAGCCTGGGGCACGCGGTGGCTGCTGGTGGCCGGCGCGGAACCGGACCACCTGATCGACGTCTCCGGCGAACCGCTGGAGCAGGCTGTTCGCTCCCTGCAGGCGCACCGCGAGTATCTGGCGGAGATCGGCGGGGATTTCGACCCCCGCGCCATGCTCGAGGAGGTCACCGCCGCAGCGGCCGCCCGGGCAGCGCCGGCCGCCCGCGGCTCGGTCACGCACGCCCTGGGTGTGAAGGCCTACCGGATGGGCTGAAACGCCAGCGACGTTCCAGCGCCGGCGTTTTTCAGGCGCCGCCGTTTCAGCCGAGCGCCGTGCGAAGCGTCTGCGCCGCCTCGTCCAGCGCCGCGGGATCCGCGTTCCCCCGGCGCCGGTCCATGCGGAAGTCCTCAGTGCTCTTGGTCGGCCACACGTGGATGTGCACATGCGGCACCTCGTAGCCCTGGATGAGCAGGCCGATCCGGTCGCAGTCGAAGCTCGCCTTCTGCGCCTGGCCGATCCGCTGCGCCAGGTCCATGAGGTGATGCAGCTCGTCCTGGGTCAGGTCGAGCCAGTGGCTCACCTCGCGCCGTGGGAGGACGAGGGCATGCCCGTCGGTGATGGGAGTGACGTCCAGGAACGCCACCGCGGTCTCGTCCTGGTGGATGAACCGGGCAGGGATCTCGCCGCCGATGATCTTGGTGAACAGCGTGGCCATATGCTCGTCCTTTCAGTGGTGCGGGCTGCGAGCCGCCAGGAATGCCCGGAAATCCCGGGCCTGACCGGCGGGACCGACCTCCGCGGCCAGCAGCCGGCCCTGGCGGATCAGGAACGTCCCGCGCAGCGCGGTCCCGCGTGAGTCGTCGAAGGTGCCGTAGGCCTGGGCCGTCGCCCCGTGCGGCCAGAAGTCCGAGAGCAGCGGGAAGCGGAGGTCACGTTCGGCGGCGAATGCCGCCAGGGCGTACTTCGGATCGGTCGAGATCGCCGCCACGCCCGTGCCGGTCGCCGCCAGCTCCTCCTGCATCCCGGCCAGTTCGGCCAGTTCCGAGTCGCATACCGGGGAGAACGCGAAGGGGTAGAACACCAGCAGCAGGCGCGAATGGTCCCGCTCCAGCTCTTCCAGCGTCAGCCGCGGGCCCTGCCCGGAGTCCAGATCGAACGGCGGGGCCGCATCCCCCGCGGCAAGCCGGACGACGGTCATCAGCCGTAGGTCTTCTTGTTCACCAGGCGGGTGGCCGCCCAGTCCTCCGCGGCGCTGAGCGTCTTGGTCACGTGCAGGCCTGCGGTCGGGGCGGCCTCGGCCACCTCGGCCGGGGACACATGCCCGTCCCGGCGGGCCTTGGGGGTGAGCAGCCAGACCACGGCGCCCTCGTCCAGGGTGGCCTGGGCGTCGACCAGGGCGTCCACCAGATCGCCGTCACCGTCACGCCACCAGAGGATCACGCCGTCGACCACCTCATCGGCGTCCTCGTCCAGGAGTTCCTCTCCGGTGATGTCCTCCAGGGCTTCCCTGAGGTCGAAATCCACATCGTCGTCGTAGCCCAGTTCCTGGATCAGGGAACCCGTAGTGAACTGCAGGTTCTCGCCGAGCTCGCCATGGCGCCGATGGGTGGATTCGCCATCCGCGGCGATCGTCCGCTCAGAAGGGTTGGCATTCATACTCGTATTCTGGTCCACCAGGCCAGACCGGGCAAATACCTTGCGGCGAATGCGCTCACGCCCGGCATCTCCCGGCGCCCTCAAGACGCCTCCTGGGGTCCACATCACACCCCGGCGCGCGCCCCCGATGCCCGGGCGTGACCTAGGCTGGGTGAAAAACACGGCGATTACACTTGCAGTGACGTTGGTGACCGCATAGCGACCACACTGCCCACACCGCCCTCACCCTGTGCGCCAGACATGCGCCGCGCAGCGAGGGACCCGACGTACCGAGAGGAACAACAGTGGCACAAAGGGACGCGCAGGGCCCGATTCTCAACGGTCTCCCCAGCCAGGTGCCGGACACGGACCCGGAGGAGACGCAGGAATGGCTCGAGTCGCTGGACGCACTGGTGGAAGAGGGCGGCCGGACGCGGGCGCGCTACGTGATGCTGAGCATGCTCCAGCGTGCCCGGATGCTCAACGTCGGCGTGCCCAGCCTGACCGCCACCGACTACGTCAATACGATCGGCCCCGAGGACGAGCCCTGGTTCCCCGGCGACGAGGAGATCGAGCGGCGCTACCGCCGCTGGAACCGGTGGAACGCGGCGGTGATGGTGCACCGCGCCCAGCGCCCCGACATCGGCGTCGGCGGGCACATCTCCACCTACGCGTCCTCCGCCACGCTCTACGAGGTCGGCCTGAACCACTTCTTCCGCGGTAAGGACCACCCCGGCGGCGGCGACCACATCTACTTCCAGGGGCACGCCTCCCCCGGCATGTACGCTCGTGGCTACCTCGAGGGACGGCTCACCGAGCAGCAGCTCGACGGCTTCCGTCAGCAGGCCTCCCACCGGATCGACGGCAAGCCGGCGGGCCTGCCGTCCTACCCGCACCCGCGGCAGATGCCGGACTTCTGGGAGCACCCGACCGTGTCGATGGGCCTGGGCCCGATGAACGCCATCTACCAGGCGCAGTTCGACAAGTACCTGCACAATCGCGGCATCAAGGACACCTCGCAGCAGCACACCTGGGTGTTCCTGGGCGACGGCGAGATGGATGAGCCGGAGAGCCGCGGCCTGCTGCAGACCGCCGCCTTCGAGGAGCTGGACAACCTCACCTTCGTGATCAACTGCAATCTGCAGCGCCTGGACGGACCGGTGCGCGGCAACGGCAAGATCATCCAGGAGCTGGAGTCCTTTTTCCGCGGCGCCGGCTGGAACGTCATCAAGGTCATCTGGGGCCGCGAGTGGGACGACCTGCTCGCCCGCGACCGGGACGGCGCGCTGGTGAACCTGATGAACCAGACGCCGGACGGCGACTACCAGACCTACAAGGGCGAGGACGGCGCCTTCGTCCGGGACAACTTCTTCGGACGGGACCCGCGCACCAAGGCGCTGGTGGAGAACTACTCCGACGAGCAGATCTGGAACCTCAAGCGCGGCGGGCACGACTACCGCAAGGTCTATGCCGCGTACAAGGCCGCGATGGAGCACACCGGTCAGCCGACGGTGATCCTGGCCAAGACGGTCAAGGGTTACAGCCTGGGCCCGACGTTCGAGGCGCGCAACGCGACCCACCAGATGAAGAAGATGGCCGTCGACGACCTCAAGCTGGCCCGGGACCACTTCCAGATCCCGATCAGCGACGAGCAGCTCGAGGCCGATCCCTATTTGCCGCCGTACTACCACCCGGGTGAGGACGCCGAAGAGGTCGAGTACCTGCGCGAACGCCGTCGCAAGCTCGGCGGTTTCGTCCCGGAGCGCCGCTCCAAGTACACCCAGCTCACGCTCCCGGGCGAGAAGGCCTACGAGGGCCTCAAGCGCGGCTCCGGCAAGCAGGAAGTCGCCTCGACGATGGCGTTCGTCCGGCTGCTGAAGGAGCTCATGCGGGACAAGGAGCTTGGCAAGCGCATCGTCCCGATCATCCCGGACGAGGCCCGTACCTTCGGCATGGACTCGTTCTTCCCCACCGCCAAGATCTACAACCCGCACGGGCAGAACTACACCTCCGTCGACCGGGATCTGTTCCTGGCCTACAAGGAGTCCGAGCAGGGCCAGCTGCTGCACGTGGGCATCAACGAGGGCGGCGCGGCCGCCGCGCTCACGGCCGCCGGCACCTCCTACGCCACTCACGGCGAGCCGATGATCCCGTTCTACATCTTCTACTCGATGTTCGGCTTCCAGCGGACCGGCGACAGCTTCTGGGCCGCCGGGGACCAGATGACGCGCGGCTTCGTGATGGGCGCGACGGCCGGCCGGACGACCCTGACCGGCGAAGGCCTGCAGCACGGGGACGGCCACTCCCATCTGCTCTCGTCCACGATGCCATCCGTGATCTCCTACGATCCGGCCTACGGCTACGAGATCTCCCATATCGTCCGCGACGGCCTGGCCCGGATGTACGATCCGGAGGATCCGCGCAAGGATCCCGATGTCCTGTACTACATCACGCTGTACAACGAGCCGATGGTGCAGCCGGCGGAGCCGGAGGGCATCGACACCGAGGGCATCGTCAAGGGCATGTACCTGCTGAAGAAGGGCCCGGAGCTCGACGGGCCGAAGGTGCAGCTGCTGGCCTCCGGCGTCGGCGTGCCGTGGGTGCTCGAGGCGCAGGAGCTGCTGGCCGAGGACTGGGGCGTGAGCGCCGATGTGTGGTCCGTGACCTCCTGGACCGAGCTGCGCCGCGACGGCCTGGCAGCGGACAAGGCACGTCTGCTGGATCCCGAGGGCGGCGCCCGGGTGCCGTACGTGACCCAGAAGCTCGCCGAGGCCGAGGGGCCGGTGATCGCCACCAGCGACTACATGCGTGCCGTGGCCGATCAGATCCGCCAGTACGTCCCCCAGCACTTCACCTCGCTGGGCACCGACGGCTACGCGATCTCCGACACCCGCCCGGCCGCTCGCCGGTACTTCCACGTCGACGGCCCCTCGGTCGTGGTGCAGGCGCTGCTGAGCTTGGCCGACAGCGGCGTGATCAAGCCGAAGGCCGCCGCGAAGGCCGCCCGGAAGTACCGCCTGGACGACGTCACCGCCGGTACCAGCGGGAACGCCGGCGGCGAGTCGTGAGACCCTGCTGATCCCGCCAGACGGCCCGTCCGGCACAGGCGGCGCCCGCTGGGAGGACCCGCGTTCTCCCAGCGGGCGCCGCCTTTTGTGCTCAGTTCACGATCGTCTTGGAGGTGCTGTACGAAACGAAGTGGATCATCCATTAAGCTGGAGCGCATGGCCGTAGAGCTCGAAGCTGAGGAGATCCGCCGACGGGCCGAGACCGGACGTCGTCTCAAGGCCGGCATCGGCACCCTGTCCACCGCCATCCTCACCCGCCTTGATCAGCGGCTCCCCTGGTACCGGGCAATGCCGCCCGCCGACCGTTCCTGGGTGGGGCTGGTGGCCCAGTCCGGCATCTCCTCGTTCGTGGAGTGGTACCGCACGCCGAGCATGCCGATCCGGATGGTCAGCGAGATCTTCCGCGCCGCCCCCCGGGAGCTAGTGCGCTCCATCTCCCTGACTCAGACGCTGCAGCTGCTGCGCGTCGTGGTGGAGGTGGTGGAGGAGCGCGTACCGGACCTCGCCCGCCCCGGGGAACAGGCGGATCTGCGCGAGGCGGTGCTGCGCTTCTCCCGGGAGGTGGCCTTCGCCGGCGCCGATGTGTACGCCCGCGCGGCCGAGGCCCGCGGCACCTGGGACGCCCGCCTGGAGGCGATGGTCATCGACGCCCTCGTCCGCGGCGACGCGGGACCGGAACTGAGCACCCGCTCGGCGGCTCTGGGCTGGCGCAGCGAGGGTCCGGTGGCCGTTCTGCTCGGGCAGGCGCCGCAGCGCGCCGGCCGGTCGGTGGAGCAGGTCCGCGAGAAGGCCGGCGCCTGGGCGGAGGACTGCCTGGTGGGCATCCACGACGACCGGCTGCTCATCGTGCTCGGCGGTTGCGAGGACTTCCAGCAGGCCGGCGAGCAGCTCGGCGAGCTCTTCGGCCCTGCCCCCGTCGTCCTGGGCCCGCAGGTGGCGACCCTGGCCGAGGCGGGGGCGTCGGCACGAGCCGCCCATAGCGCGCTCCGGGCGGTCGCGGCCTGGCCGGGCGCGCCGCGTCCGGTGCGAGCGGAGGATCTGCTGCCCGAGCGGGCCCTGGCCGGCGACGAGGCAGCCCGCCGCACCCTGATCGCCGAGGTCTACCATCCCCTGGCGCAGGCCGGCGGCAACCTCCTGGAGACCGTCAGCCAGTACCTGGACTGCGGCAATTCCCTGGAGGCGACCGCCAAGGCCATGTACGTGCATCCGAACACCGTGCGCTACCGGTTGCGGAAGGTGGCCGAGGTCATCCCGTACGATCCGACCAGATCGCGACCGGCGTTCGTCCTGCGGTGCGCCCTCGTCTTCGGGCGGCTCGCGGCGCAGGCACCGGCCGGCGAGTTGTCGTCATCCCACAACCCCTCGCCGGGCGCTTGGTAGCTGTCGGTGTGTGGTTTCCCCGAGAAAAAGGACCAGAGTAGAAGAGTGCTAGCAATCGTATGCCCCGGTCAGGGGGCGCAGAAGTCAGGATTCCTCAGCGCGTGGCTGGAACTGCCCGGATTCCGGGAGCGGTTCGAGCGGCTCGCCGCCCACAGCGGCGCCGATCTCATCGCCCATGGCACCGTCTCCGACGATGAGACGATCAAGGACACCGCGGTCGCCCAGCCGCTGCTCGTCGCCGCCGCCATCGCCACCTTCGCCGAGCTCTTCCCGGCAGGCGGCGCGGCCCGTCCCGATGTCCTGGCCGGGCACTCCGTCGGGGAGATCGGCGCCGCTCAGGCCGCCGGCGTCCTGGACGAGGAGCAGGCGATGCGATTCGTGGCGCTGCGCGGCAGCGGGATGGCCCGTGCCGCCGCGGCCGAACCGACCGGCATGAGCGCCGTCGTCGGCGGGGACCCGGCCCAGGTGCGCGGCGTCATCGAAGCCCACGGGCTCAGCCCCGCCAATGTCAACGGCGCCGCCCAGACCGTGGCCGCCGGGGCACTGGACCGGCTGGCCGCGCTGGCGGAGAACCCGCCCGAGCGTGCCCGCGTGATCCCCCTGCCGGTCGCCGGCGCCTTCCACACCGCCTATATGGCGCCCGCCCAGGACGAGCTGGCCGCCTACGCCCGCCAGCTGCAGGTCTCCGATCCGGCCGTGACCCTGCTCTCGAACGCCGACGGCAAGCCGGTCCGCTCCGGCGCCGATGTGCTCTCCTCTCTCGTCAGCCAGGTCACCCGGCCGGTCCGCTGGGACCTGTGCCAGGCGGAGCTTGCCTCGCTCGGCGTGACCGGGCTGCTGGAACTCCCGCCGGCCGGCACCCTCGTCGGCCTGGCCAAGCGGGAGCTGAAGGGCGTGGAGACCTTCGCGCTGCGCAGCCCCGACGACCTCGACGCCGCCACAGAATTCATCGCGACTCACCGGAAGCAGGCAGCAGCGTGACCGTTCTCAAGACCGCCGAGCCCGTCCCCTACTCCCGCATCAGCGGCATCGGCGGTTACCGCGCCGAGCACGCCGTTCCCAATGCGGACCTCATCGAGGCCATCGACTCCTCGGACGAGTGGATCCGGCAGCGCACCGGCATCGTCACCCGGCACCGGGCCGGCGCCGAGATCGGCGTCCTGGAGATGTCCGAGGAAGCCGCCGTCGAGGCCATCGCCAACGCCGGCATCTCCCCCGCGGACATCGGTGCGGTGCTGGTGGCCACGGTGACGTTCCCGTACGCCACCCCTTCGGCGGCCTCCGCCCTCACCACGCGCATCGGCACCGGCCCGGTGCCGGCCTGGGACATCTCCGCGGCCTGCGCCGGCTACTGCTACGGCATCGCCCAGGCCGACGCGCTGGTACGGGCCGGCACCGCCGAGCATGTGCTGGTGATCGGCGTGGAGAAGCTCTCCGACTTCGTGGATCCGACGGACAGGTCCATCTCCTTCCTGCTGGGCGACGGCGCCGGCGCGGTCGTGGTCTCGGCCTCGGACACGCCGGGGATCTCCCGCAGCGTCTGGGGCTCGAAGGGCGAGAACTGGGAGACCATCAGGATGACCAGCTCCTTCCTGGAGCTGCGCGACACGCCCGGCACGCCGTTCCCGACCCTGCGGCAGGACGGTCCCAGCGTGTTCCGCTGGGCGGTCTGGGAGATGGCGGAGGTCGCCAGGCAGGCACTGGACGTCGCCGGCGTGGAGCCGGGAGACCTCGCCGCGTTCGTTCCGCATCAGGCCAATATGCGGATCATCGACGAACTCGCCAAGCAGCTCGGCCTGCCCGCGGACGTCGCCATCGGCCGCGACATCGCCGACAACGGCAACACCTCGGCCGCCTCGATCCCGCTGGCCACCGAACGCCTGCTGCGCGAGCAGCCGCAGCTCAGCGGCGGCCTGGCGCTGCAGATCGGCTTCGGTGCCGGCCTGGTCTACGGCGCGCAGGTGATCGTACTGCCATAGGCGCCGCAAGCGGCGAAGCCCGTGCCGTACAATCATCGGCGGGGTAAAACTCTACCGACGCGATCCTGACGCCGCTTAAGCGCAGGAGAAAAACACCAGAGAGGAAGACAATGGCTCATACGCAGGAAGAGGTTCTCGCGGGCCTCGCAGAGATCATCAACGAGGAGACGGGCCTCTCCGCGGACGCCGTCGAGGGCTCCAAGTCGTTCACCGACGACCTCGACATCGACTCCATCTCCATGATGACCATCGTGGTCAACGCCGAGAAGAAGTTCGGCGTGACCATCCCGGACGACGACGTGAAGGATCTCGTCACGGTCCAGGACGCCGTGGACTACATCGTGAAGGCCTCCGCCTGAAGAAACCCCCAAGCGTCATCCGGTGACGCGGCCGGCCCCGGCGGGCCGCGTCACCACCCCCTACCGCGTAAGAGAGTTTCACCCCCATGACTTCCAGAATCGTCGTCACCGGCGTCGGTGCCGTCACACCCCTGGGCGCCACCGCCGCGGACAGCTGGCAGGCAGCCCTGAAGGGAACCTCGGGCGCCCGCACCCTGCAGAACGACTGGGCGGAGAAGTACAGCCTTCCGGTCGACTTCGCCGCCACCGTGGATCCCGCCATCGTCGGCGAGAAGCTGACCCGGGTCGAGGCCAAGCGGCTCGACCCGGCCAGCCAGCTCGCCCTGATCTCCGCCCGTGAGGCCGTCGAGGACGCCGGCTCGCCGGAGGTGGAGCCCGAACGGCTGGCCGTCTCCTGGGCCACCGGCATCGGCGGGGTGTGGACCCTCCTGAACGGCTGGGACACCCTGCGTGAAGAGGGCCCGCGCCGGGTCATGCCGCTCACCGTGCCGATGCTCATGCCCAACGGCCCCGCGGCCGCCATCGGCATGGCCTTCGGTGCCCGGGCCGGCGTGCAGACCCTCGTCTCGGCCTGCGCCTCCTCCACCGAGAGCATCGGCCAGGCCTACGACCTGCTCACCCGCGGTCAGGCGGACATGGTCATCGCCGGCGGCGCCGAGTCCGCCGTCCACCCGTTCACGCTGGCGGCGTTCTCCTCCATGAAGGCGCTGTCCCGGCGCACCGACTCCCCTGAGACCGCGTCACGCCCCTATGACGTCCATCGCGACGGCTTCGTGATGGGTGAAGGCGCCGGCTCCCTCGTGCTGGAGCGCGAGGAGCACGCCAAAGCCCGCGGCGCCAGGATCTACGCCGAGCTGGCCGGCTGGGGCCTGTCGAACGACGCCTACCACATCACCGCCGGAGAGCCGGAGGGCCGTGGTTCGGCCCGGGCGATGAGCCAGGCGATCGACTCAGCCGGCGCGACGCCCGCCGATGTCCGCCACATCAACGCGCACGCCACCTCCACCCCGGTGGGCGATGTGCCCGAATCGGTGGCGATCAACAATGCGCTCGGCGGGAGCGCCGCTGACGCCGTGGTCTCGGCCACCAAGTCGCAGACCGGCCACCTGCTCGGCGGCGCCGGTGCGGTCGAGGCGATCTTCACGGTGCTCGCGCTGCGGGACCGGAAGGCACCGCCGACGATCAACACCACCACGGTGGACGAGCAGATCGAACTCGATGTGGTGCTGGGCCAGGCACGGGACCTGCCGGACGGAGAGTTCGTGGCGCTGTCCAACTCCTTCGGCTTCGGCGGGCACAACGCCGTCGCCGCGTTCCGGACGGTGTGACGGGCCCAGCCGAGCGCGCTGATGGAGCACGCTGAAAGCCAGGCGTGCCAAGCCCGGTCGTGCGGTACGGCGCACGGCGGCGACGCCCAGACCTGAGCGGACATAGCAGAAGACCGGTGGGTGATGACGAGGATCACCCACCGGTCTTCTGCTGTCCCGCGGTGCTTCGGACAGCGCGGCGAACCCGGGGAGAACGCGCGAGGACGTGCGGTGGTCAGCCGACCTTGTGCAGCCAGCGGACCGGCGCGCCCTCACCGGCATGCCGGAACACCTCGAGCTCGTTGTCCCAGGCCTGACCCAGTGCCAGCGACATCTCCTCGGCGAGGCGACTGCGGTCCTTGGCGCTGGCCTCCAGCGCCTGACGGATACGGTCCTCCGGGACCAGGATGTTGCCGTGCACATCGGTCACGGCATGGAAGATGCCAAGATCCGGGGTGTAGCTCCACCGGCCGCCGTCGACGCCCGGGCTGGGCTCCTCGGTGACCTCGTAGCGCAGGTTGTCCCAACCGCGCAGCGCGGAGGCGATCCGCGCGCCGGAACCCGCCGGCGCCTGCCACGCCACTTCGGCGCGCACCATCCCCGGGGCAGCCGGCTGCGGCGCCCAGGCGAACTTCGCGTGCGCGTCAATGGCACCGCCCGCTGCCCATTCGATATGCGGGCACAGCGCACGGGGTGCGGAATGGACGAAGAGAACGCCCCTCGTCATCTCGGTCATCATGCCTCCTCGCGATCATCCTCTGGATACGTCTTCCCCTACGATCCGAAGGACATGCGCGCCGGTGTCACGACGACCACGTATTCACTTGACGCTCATCATATCCCACCCGGACCCGCCGCGCGCACGGACACGTCGGGCCCGGGCTGCCCGGGATATGCGGCCTGCTCAGGCGGCCTGCTGGTCCTTCCAGCGGCGCGCGTTGATGAACGAGCGCACACCGGCGATCACATAGGCGATCAGCAGCACGAAGGTGATAGTGCTGACGATCACGGCAGCGGGGCGCTCGGCGGTGCCGGCGAACAGGTCTCCGAGCTGCATCACGTTCATCGCCGTGCCGGCGATGCCGACCGCGGCGATCACGAGGGCGACGTGGATACCGAGCTTGGGACGCTTGAGCCCGACGAGGCCGAAGATCAGGAGCAGCAGACCCAGGATGGACGGGATCAGCGCGGTCCAGCTGGCGAACGCCGTCGCCGCGTAGGAGATGAGGCCGAGCACGACCAGGACGATGCCGAGTGCGATGGTGAGACGGGGCATATGCCCTTCCTTCAGGTAGGCGAACGGGTCGTTTGCACATTCTACCTGTTGTAAAAAATCACGGCAGTGTAAAACCTGTCCCGGACCGCGCGAGGAGGGCCAGGGAGGGCGGCGGGCCGAGTGTGCGGTATGCCACACTCGGACGCATGCTCCCTGCCACTCCGACGTCCGCCGGTCCGCATGACGGGCACGCGCTGGAATTCCGCAACGCCCGTCTCTTCACCGGGGAAGGGTTCACCGAACCCTCGTCGCTGCACGTCGTCGACGGCATCATCACCGAGCCGGGCAGCGCGGCTGCCGGCAGGGCCGAGGTAGTCGACCTCGACGGGCGCTATCTGATGCCCGGCTTCATCGAATCGCACGCCCATCCGGGGATGCTGGGCATCTCGCTCATGGAACTCGACCTCCGCCCGGCCGCCGCGCCCAGCGTGCAGGCCATCGTGGCGGCGGTCGACGGCGCCGTCCGGACTGCCGCGCCGGGCGAATGGGTGCGCGGCAGCGGCTGGGAGGAGACCTTCCTGGCCGAAGGCCGCGGGCCCACCCGCGAAGACCTGGACGCCGTGTCCGGGGACGTGCCCGTGGTCCTGACCCGCACCTGCCGCCACATGCTGGTCGCCAACACGGCCGCGTTGCGGGCCTCCGGCATCGACGAGGACGTCGCGGACCCGCCCGGGGGCCGCTTCGTCCGCGACGAGGCGGGCCGGATGACCGGCCTGGTCCAGGAGAAAGCGATGGATCACATCGCCGCGCCCGCCTACGCCGACGAGGACTGGGACGAGGCGTTCTCCCGGGCGCAGGACGCGTTCATCTCCTGGGGCGTGACCACCGCGCACGATATGTCCACGCTGGCTCCCCATCTGCGGTACTACAGCCGCGCCGGGCAGGCCGGACAGCTGCGGATCCGTTTCCGGCCGTGGCTCTGGGCGCTCAGCCAGGCCGGGATGGAGGGCGTGCTGGATCACGCCCTCGGCGCCGGCATCGCCTCGGGCCTCGGCGATGACCGGATGCGGATCCAGGGGATGAAGTTCATGCTCGACGGGAGCGTCGGCGGGCGCACCGCGGCGGTGTCCTGCGCCTTCGAAGGCACCGAGGACACCGGACTGCTGTACATCGAGGACGAGACCCTCCTGCACCAGCTGCGGCGCGCGGTCCGGGGCGGCCTGCGACTGGCCGTCCACGGCATCGGCGAACGCGCCCTCGATCAGGCCCTCGGTGCACTCGGCGCCCTGGACACCCCTGAGGAGCGGGAGTTCCTCACCACTATGCGCAACCGGATCGAGCACTGCGCCCTGCCGCTGCCGGCGCACCTCGACGCGCTCGCCGAATGGAACCTCATCGCCTCGTCCTCCGTGGCGTTCGTCTACCACCTGGGCGATTCGTACCTGCGCGTGCTCGGTCCCGAGCGGGTGAAACGGGCCTATCCGCACCGCAGTTTCCTGGACCACGGGATCGTCGCGCCGGGCAACTCCGATGCTCCGGTCGTGAACGGCAACCCGTGGGAGGGCATCTACGCCGCCACCACCCGCACCACCTCCTCCGGCGTCGTGCTCGACCGGGAGCAGAACATCACCCTGGCCGAGGCGATCCGGGCCTACACCCGAGACGCCGCCTACGGCTCGTTCG
The DNA here is from genome assembly GCF_014639315.1 of Sediminivirga luteola. Classification (GTDB taxonomy): domain Bacteria; phylum Actinomycetota; class Actinomycetes; order Actinomycetales; family Brevibacteriaceae; genus Sediminivirga; species Sediminivirga luteola. The sequence continues at coordinate 327,393 of NZ_BMFY01000003.1, read as the reverse complement.
AGGAGGACCGCCTGGGCACGCTGACGTCGGGAGCCCACGCGGACCTCCAAGTCCTCGACCGCGATCCCTTCGCGCTCGAACCCACCGACCTGCTCACCCTCGCCCCCGTGGCCGTCTACTCGGCGGGCACCCGCGTCGACCCCGCGGACACCCGCATCGACGGCTGAATCCGCCACTATCCCAGGAGGGAACCGTGTTCACAGAATCCGAGGCGAGCGTCCTCGCGGTCATCACCATCGCCTACTTCATATTCCTGATCGGCGTGTCCGTGTGGATCGGCATCAAGCAGATCCGCACCTACGACGACTACAACGTGGCCTCGCGGAACGTGAGCCTCTTCCCGCTGATCCTCACCTATGTCGGCACCGCCATCGGCGGCTCCCTGCTGCTGGGCATCATGACCAACGGCTACACCCTCGGCATGGGCGAGCAATGGTTCAACGTGGTCATCCTGCTGGCGAGCCTGATCATGGCGGTGTTCCTGATCAAGCGGATCCGCAAGCTCGGTGACGCCCACAACTACGTGACCATCGGGGACTTCACCGCGCACCGGTTCGGCCGAGCCGCGCGGATCCCCACCGCGCTGTCGGTGCTGACCGCCTACGCCTCCATCACCGGCATGCAGTTCGTCGCCATCGGCCTGGTGCTGAACCTGGTGGCCGGCGTGCCGATGACGACGGCCATCATCGTCTCCGCGATCATGCTGACGCTCAAGACGGTGTTCGGGGGGCTGAAGGCCGTGGTCTGGCAGGACGCCTTCCACGGCACCATCCAGACCGTGGCGGTGTTCGGTCTCTTCGTCTTGGTCATGGTCACGGCCGGGGACTTCGACCAGATCCGCGCCAACGCCGAGGCCCTCGGCGAGGTGGAGATGCTCAGCCCGATGAACATCGGGTTCACCGAGGTGGCCGTCTATGCCCTCACCGTCGGTGCCTACCAGCTCGTCCGCCAGGACCTGTGGCAGCGCGCCTGGGCCGGCAAGAGCCTCAAGGTGGTCACCACCGGCTACTGGATCTCCATCGTGCTGATGACCGTGACCGTGGTGATGGTCGTGTGGATGGGCGTCTGGGCGCGGTACGGCCTGCAGATCGAGTCCGAGGACCCGAGCCTGATCTACTACGAGCTCATCTCGCACCTGCTGCCGTTCGAACTCGTGATCGTGCTGATCGTCGCGCTGCTGGCGACCGTGATCTCCTGCGCGGACTCGTTCTTCATGTGCGGCGCCTCCTCGATCGTCAACGACGTGATCCGCCCGCTGCTTCCCGGCAAGCCGGACCAGAAGACCCTGCTGCGGTGGAGCCGCATCTCCGTCGTGATCACCGGCGTGGTGGCACTCGCCCTGGCGCTCGCAGTGCCGCGCCTGGTGGAGCTGTGGGTGACCGGCACCGCGATGCTGGTCTCCGGCCTGCTGTTCCCGGCGGTGGTGGCGCTGTACGCCAAGAAGGTCTCCGGCCGCGGCGCCATCACGGCGATGTGGGTCGGCCTGGGCATCTCCGTCGGCTGGACGCTCGTGAGCCTCGGCTTCGACAACCCCGTCCACCCGGTGTTCCTGGGCTTCCCGGCCTCCATCCTCACCTACATCGTCTTCCACGTGATCGACAGGGGCCGGCTGGTCGACTTCGCCGGGCTCTCCCCCGAGGAGGACGCCGCGGCGCTGGACGACGCGGAGGCGACGCGGACCGTCCGCTGAGGTCTGATCGTCCTGCAGAGGCGCAGATTCCCGGCGCGCCGGGGGCCTGCGCCTCTGCCATGAGGGGCCGCCTACGCGGGCTGATGTACGTCGGCCGGTTCCTGCCCCGCGCGTTTTCACATCGGCGGGCAACTCTGCTAGAGTTGTAGCTCGTGAACGGCCCGTTGGGGCCATTCCCCTGTAGCTCAGTTGGCAGAGCATTCGACTGTTAATCGAAGGGTCGCTGGTTCGAGCCCAGCCGGGGGAGCAGCACGAAGAAGACCCCCGTCGCACCGCGAGGAGATCGCGGCACGGCGGGGGTCTTCGCATACCGCCGAAAGGCCGCAACGTGTCCCGCGCGGGTTTCCCCCCGCCGCCTCCGGGGGCTGTCCCCCGCCTGGACGCGGGTGATCTCCTCCGTGTTCAAGAACACTCTGTGAACGGCCCGCGCAAAAGGCGTCGCGCGGCCTCCGGCCCCCTATCGTTAGGGGCAGACGGCGCTCAACAGATGGGACGGGTGTGACGACGGCACTGGCGATTCTCCTCGCCGCGCTCTCCGCGGGCGGCCTCGCCTACGGCGCGCATTTCCAGCACTCCGCGGTGCAGGCGCTCGGTGCCCAGAAGGCGCAGACCACACCGGTGGCGCAGACGACGCAGAAGATGCGCACGGCGCCTGCGCCCGAACAGCCTCAGCCGGAGCCGGGCTTGCGGCTGCGCCGGATCGCCGCGCTGCTGCGCAGCCCCCGCTGGATGATCGGCCTCGGTTTCATGGGCGCCGGGACCGCGCTCAATGTCGGTGCGCTCGCTCTGGCCCCGGTGATGGTCGTCCAGCCGGTCGGCGCCCTGTCCCTCATCATCTCGGTGCTGCTGGGGGTCTATGTCCGCAAGGTCCGGCTGCCCAAGCGCGTCGTGGCGGCGGTGGTGATCTGCATCGTCGGCGTGACCGCCTTCGTGACCACCTCGGCGATCAAGGCCACTGCGCAACTGCATCTGGGCGCCGAGGCCCATCCCCTGGCCTGGATCACCCTTGCCGTGCTGGTGCCCAGCACCCTGCTCGTCGCTCTCGTGAGACGGCCGCCGCAGCTGATCCTCATCGGCGTGGCCGGCGTGCTCTTCGCCTGCGTGGCGACCACCGTGCACGTCGTCGCCGGGCAGCTCATGCACAGCGGCCTGGGGGGTGTGTCGTGGTTCAACGTCCTCACCGCCCTGGGCGCCGGGCTCCTGGGCTCCTGGCTGGTACAGCTCGCCTACGCGAGCGGACCGCCGGAAACCGTCATCGCCGGGCTGACGGTGGTGGACCCGGTCATCGCGGTCCTGCTCGGCGCCCTCGTGCTGGGCGAGGCCGCGGGCGCTTCTCTTGTAGGGTTGGGCCTGATGTGCCTCTTCGGAGCGGCTGCCTGCGGCGGAGTCATCGTCCTGGCCAACTATCATCCCGATGTACGCGTGCGTACGGCGGCACGACGATGAGGCCGCATCCGCCCCGCCACGCGCCGGTACACCGACCCCTGCACCACCGACGGAACGGAGCCACGTGACCGCCAGGACGCTTCGGATCGCCATTCCCACCGAGACGTTCCCGCCGGAGATCAACGGCGCGGCCCGCTTCGCCGAACGGCTGGCCTCGGGATTGGCTGGCCGCGGGCACGATGTGCACGTGATCGCTCCCTCCCCCACCGGCCGGCCGGGCGTGAGCGAGTACGAGGGCGTGACGGTGCACCGGGTCCGCGCGCACCGCTGGTACCCGCACCCGACCTGGACGATCTGCCTGCCGTGGGAGACCAAGCCCGCCGTCGCCCGGCTGCTGGACGCCATCGAGCCGGACGTGGTGCACGCCCAGGCGCATTTCGTGCTGGGCAGGTTCGGGATGTCCGAGGCGCGCAGACGGGGCATCCCGGTGGTCTCAACCAACCACTTCATGCCGGACAATGTGCGCCCTTACGTCCGTGCCCCCCGGCGGGTGCTCGACGCGGCGACCGGGGCGGCCTGGTGGGATCTGCGGCGCACATTCGAATCCACCGACGTCATCACGGTGCCGACGCAGCTGGCGGCTGATCTGCTGACCCAGAACGGATTCACCCAGCCGATCCGCGCGATCTCCTGCGGCATCGACCTCAGCGGCTACGGCGCCACCGGCGAGGACGAGGACGACCGCCGGGCGGGGGATCCCACGGTCCTGTTCGTCGGCAGGCTCTCCCAGGAGAAGCACATCGACCTCATCATCCGGGCTCTTGCCAAGAGTGACCCAGGGCTGCGGCTGAGGGCCCACATCATCGGCTCGGGCGACCAGCTTCCGGTGCTCAAGCAGCTCGCCGCGGACCTGGGCGTGGCCGACAGGGTGGACTTCGCCAGCAATGTCCCCGAGGCTGCGCTGCGCCGTGCCTATGCCCGCTGCACGTTCTTCTGCATGCCCTCCACCGCGGAGCTGCAGAGCATCGCCACCCTGGAGGCGATGGCCTCGTCCAAACCCGTCGTCCTGGCCAATGCCGTGGCACTGCCTCATCTGGTCTCCGAGGGCCGCAACGGGCATCTCTTCCGGCCCGGCGACGTGGATCAGCTCGCCGGGATCTTCGACCGGATGGCGGGCATGCCCGAGGACGAGCTCGCCGCGATGGGCCAGGCCGGGCGGGAGATGGCCAGGCGGCACGACATCACCTGCACCCTCGAGGCCTTCGAGGGGATCTACACCCGGCTGGTCAACGGCGAATCCCCGGTGTGAGGCCACCAGACCTCCAGCCGAGCGGCCGGATCGAGACGGCCGAGCACCTCGTCGGCAGTGCGGGCGCCGGGAACGCCGATCGACGCGGCCAGGGCGCCGACGATCTCCTCCGGCGGGCAGCCGGCCGCCAGCAGGGCGCGAACGGTCAGGTCCCCGTCCCGCTTCGCGTACCGCCGGCCGTCCTCGCTCAGCACGAGCGGCACGTGCACGTACTCGGGAACCGCATAGCCCAGCAGCCGCGCGAGCGCCGCCTGCCGGGGCGCTGAGCTGAGCAGATCGTCGGCGCGCACGACCTGGGTGACGTGCTGCAACCCGTCGTCGACCACCACTGCCAGGTTGTAGGCGATGACGCCGTCCCCGCGGCGCAGCACCACATCGTCGACCGGCAGGGTCAGCTCGCCGTGGAACCGGTCGTGAATGGTGCTGGCCCCCTCCCCGCGGAGCCGCAGCGCCGGCTTCCGGCCGGACGCCGCCAGCCGCTCCCGCCCGGCGGCACGCTGGTGCTCGTCCAGATCGCGGCAGGTTCCGGGATAGGCGCCCGGCGGCAGATGCGGGGCGCGGGGCGAATCCTGGATGTCACGGCGACTGCAGTAACACTCGTAGACCATGCCGCCCTCCCGGAGCCGGCCGAGCGCGGCCTCATAGTGGGCGGTGCGCTGAGACTGCCGCACTGGCGGCTCGTCCCAGTCCAGTGCCAACAGGCGCAGATCCTCGCATTGCCGTTCGGCGGCACCGGGCTGCACCCGGTCCAGGTCCTCGATCCTCAGCAGGAAAGCGAGTCCGTCGAGCCGTGCGTAGGCCCAGGCGAGCAAGGCCGTGCGGGCATTGCCCAGGTGCAGGTCACCCGAGGGGCTTGGAGCATACCTGCCGTGGCCCGGGCGGACCTGGGTGAGCGCGGTGGTAGGCATGGGTCCATGATCTCACCTGCGGAAAGTCCTCGCGTCCCACTGACCTGAGGCCTGCACCGCCGGTAGGATGGGGCGGACAGCATCGGACGAGCAGACGAATGGGATGACCGGGTGGACAGTGTCGTGGCGGCCGAAGAGCTCGAGCGGGTGATCCGCTCAGGGCTGCTCAGCTCGGTCTTCGAGCCGGTCATGGATCTGCGGGCCAATGCGCGCATCGGCTACCGGGTGCTTCCCGCCGCCGAGGAGTCCGCCTTCGCCGATGCCGCGCAGGTGCGGGCGGCCCTGGAGGTGTCCCCCATCATCGGCGATCTGGACGCCTCGCTGCGGTTCTTCGCCCTGCAGCATGCGGCCGGATCGGCCATCGGGGACGAGGCGACGCTGTTCCTGCAGAGCGAGCCGGAATCGTTCGTCACCCTGGAGGAGCGGGACCGCGCCGGCCGTACGATCCTGGTGATCAACGCCCGCAAACTGGCGGACTCCCCCGCGATGGTGCTGCGCAACATCCGGCAGGCCAGGTCGCTGGGCTGGGAGATCGGTATGAGCCAGGTCGGCGGCACCCTGGCTTCCTGCGCGATGCTGCCGATGATCAACCCCTGCGTGGTCGTGCTGGACGAGGATCTGCTGGACAGCGACGACGCCGAGCATCTGGCCGAGGTCGCCCAGCTGGTGAAAGCGCACGCCGAACGCACCGGGGCGGTCGTGCTGTGCTCCGGTGTGGACACCGACGAGCACGAGAAGACCATCCGGGCCCTCGGTGTGGACCTGGCCTGCGGCGCCCGCTACGGCGAGCCCACCCGGGAACCCCACGAGCTGCCGGCGCCGCATGCGGATCCCTTCAGCAGCCACACCTCCAGGAACATCCCGCTCCAGGTCACCCCGTTCACGATCGCCTCAGCCCTGGACACCGATCCGCTGGAGATGGACCCGCCGATGCTGCGGGCCATGCTCTCCGCGCTGGAACGCCGCGCGCAGGGCGCCGGTGCCTCGACGATGCTGCTGGCCTCGATCTCGGACAGCGGGGACGTCCCCCTGAACGCTGCCCGCTACAGCGAACTGGCCCAGTTGCTGGGCCTGGTCGCGGTGGTCACCGGCGAGGGCCCGGTCTCGGTGCCGGCGGTCCGGTCCGGGCCGCTGGACGCCTCCGATCCCTTGCGCGACGAGACGAACGTGGTGGTCCTCGGCCCCGACTGGGCGGGGATGGTGGCGGCCAAGCGCAGCCATCGCAGCACCGAGGAGGAGACCCTGTACGAGGTGTTCGTCACCGCGGATCGCTACGCCGTCATCGACGCCGCCCGGTCAGTAGTGAGCCGGATCCCTGCCATCCACGTGAGCTGAGGCGGCGTGGGCTGAGGCGGCGCTGTCACGGTACGGGTACAGCGCCGCTAAGCGCAGGAGTCCCCCCGGCGGGACTTGAACCCGCAACCAAAGGATTATGAGTCCTCTGCTCTGACCGGTTGAGCTACAGGGGGCGAACGTATCGAGTATACGGGGACGCCCCCGTGCGCGTCCGTCACCGGAGGCCCCGTGCCGCAACCGTCTTGATCGAGGCGCCCTAGCCGTCCTGACCGGCTTCCTGCCGCTCCCTTGGGCCGCCGCTGCGCTTGCCCCGGCCACCTGGCGCATCGGGCACCAGCTTCAGGCCGATCACGGCGGCGATGATCCCGCCCAGGAAGATCAGCTTCCCCGCCGAGATGCTCTCGGCCCCCGTGGCCATCGCGTACGCGACCGTCAGCGCCGCTCCGACGCCCACCCAGACCGCGTATGCGGTGCCGATGGGGATGTGCTTGGCGGCCCAGCCCAGGCCGGTCATGCTGATCGCAAGGGCGACGACGAAGACCACCGTGGGACCCGGCCGGGTGAGACCGTCCGAGAGGCCCAGCGCGGTAGCCCAGACGGCCTCGAAAACGGCGCTGAGAAGCAGGACGATCCACGCCACGGTCAGCTCACCGCCTTCAGGCCGACGACGGATCCGACCAGCAGCACCAGGAGGAGCACCCGGGCCCGGGTCGCCCGCTCCTGGCCGGTGATGAAGCCCCAGGAGACCGCCAGCGTGGCGCCGACGCCGACCCACACGGCATAGGCGGTGCCGGTGGGAAGCTCCTTCATCGCCCAGGCGAGCCCGGCCATGCTCAACGCGAGAGAGACGAGAAACAGAAGAGCGGGGTGCCAGCGGGTGAAACCTCTGGACGCGGCGAGCGCTGCGGCCCAGACGGCCTCCAGCATGCCCGAGAGGATGAGGACGATCCACGCCATGACAAGAACACTCCCGATGAGTCAGTCTTGTCGCGCTGCGGGTACTGCTCCCTCGTCCGCGGACCCGGTGTGAGGATCCCACCAGCATGATAGCGGCTCCCGCCGGTCCGTGCCCGATGCCATCAGGTCACCGGTCGAGGCCCAGCGCTGCCATCACCGCTCGTAGCCGCTCGCGCTGTTCCTCACCGAGCCCCTGGAGGGGAGCCGGAAGGCAGGGCCGCTGCACCAGGCCCAGTTCCTCCGCCATCGCCGCCACCACGCGGAGACTGCCACCGCAGGAGGCGAAGAGGTCCCATAGCGGGGCCAGGCGATCGGACTCCGCCCGGGCGCGTTCCGGCTCTCCCTCGTCGAGCGCCCGGACGATGCGCTGCGCGGCGACCGGCACGGTGCCGCCGATGACGGAGTACCACGCATCGCATCCCGCGCTCAGCCCGGCCGCCGCGAACGCGTCCCCGGAGACGCCGATGGTGACATGCGCCGGCACGACCGCCCGGATCTCCGCCACCCGCTTGCCTGCCTTGCCGGGATCCGCCGGGACGCCGGGGATCTTGATCGAGCCGATCCCGGGCAGCGCGGCGATCCGGGCGTACAGCTCCGTCGTGAAGGAGAACCCGGTGGTGGCCGGATTGTCGTACAGGATCACCGGGACCGAGGCGTGGCGGGTAAGGTCCTCGAAGAGCGTGAACACCTCGTCGTCGCTCAGGGGCTGGTAGCGCATCGGCGCCAGCAGCAACCCGGCCGCTCCCGCTTCCTGGGCCTGTTCCGCATAGGCGAGCACCTGCGAGGTGCGCAGCGCGCTCACGCCGGCGAACACAGGGATGCCGGCGGCATGGCCGACGGCCAGTCTCGTCACCCGGGCACGTTCGGCCGGACTCAGATAGGCGTAGGACCCGGTGGAGCCGAGCGCGGTGATCGAATCCACGCCGGCGGCGGCCAGCCGTTCGACCAGCCCGGCGAAAGCACCCTCGTCCACGGCGTCGTCGCGGATCGGCGTCAGGGGGAAGGCGCTCAGCCCCCTGAATGCAGTGCGCACGAGCGCGTCGCCGGAGCCGTATCCAATGCATCCCATGCCATCATGGTGTCATCACGTGCCGGCTGCGAGGAACCACCACCCGTGAGCCAGACGCCCCGGGTGCACGCTGGGGACGCGCCCCTATGAGAGGAAGTCCCATGAACGCGCAGCCCGTCGTCCGCCAGGCCGAGAGCGCCGAATCGGAGCATGTGATCGCCGCCTGCCTGGACGTGTTCCTCGACGAGGCGGTGTTCTGCTGGGCCGTCCCCGACGAGGCCCTGCGACGCGAGCTCGCGCCGGCCCTGTTCGCCGAGCAGCTGCGCGGCGCGCTCGAACTGGGGCGCATCGTGGTCGCCGAGTTCCCCGGCGGCGGCATCGCGGGGGTGTCGATCTGGGTGACGTCGGAGGACGCGGACGAGGCCGAGGAGACCGCGGCCGCACTCCAGGAACAGGATTCCCCCGAGCTGAAGCGGTTCGCGCGGGTGGCGGAGATCTCGGCGCGGCTGCGTCCCGCCGAGCGGCATGTGTACCTGAACTCCATGGCGGTCAGCCCGCAGCACCGCGGCGCCGGAGTGGGCGCGGCGATGCTCCGCTACGGCATGGACCTGGCGCGGCGCCTGGGACTCCCCCTGCATCTGGAGGCCTCCACGCCGGACAGCGAACGGTTCTACGCGCGGCACGGATTCCAGCCGGACGGCGAAGCGGTCACCCTGCCCGATGAGGGACCCACCCTGCAACCGATGTCCTGGCAGCCCGACTGAGCCGTTCAGGCCCGGTCGTTCCGGTCCTGTTCCTCGCGCAGGGCCGTCCAGGCGTCGTAGCCGCCGCTGAGGCTGAGGATGACCCCTGCCGCACCGGCGCGGCGCAGCGCCTCCCGTGCCCGGCGGGAGCGGGCCCCTGCCTTGCAGTAGAGCACCACCTCTGGGCCGGGCCCGGAGCTTGTCCCGGAGCCGCCGCTCACGCCCGGCACCTGCGTCGAGCCGTCCAGGATGCCCGCCAGCGGGACGTTCACCGCGCCGGGGATGGCGCCGAGCTGGTACTCCCACTCCTCGCGCACGTCCACCAGCACGGGGGCGCGGCCCTCGTGGAGGAGTTCTCGCAGCGTCGCCCCGTCGATGGTGCCGGCCGTATCGTCCGTGGCGCCCGTATCACCCGCAGCGTCGGTGCCCGGCGCGCCGGCCTCCCCGGTTCCCGCCCCGGCGGGAGGGGCCACATCGGCGCCGATGGTGTCCGCCGGCACCCGGTCCGGGTTCGCCTTCAGCGGGATCTCGTGGAACTCGGCGGTGAGCGCGTCATAACCGAGCACCCGGCCGATCAGGGGCTCGCCGAGGCCGGTGAGCAGCTTGATGGTCTCGGCTGCCATGAGGGTGCCGATGACGCCCGGCAGCACACCCAGCACGCCCGCCTCCGCGCAGCTGGGGATCGCCTCGGGCGGTGGCGGGCTGGGGTACAGGTCGCGGTAGACGGGCCCCCGACCGGCCCAGAACACGCCCAGCTGGCCGTTGAAGCGGAGGATGGCGCCGTGGACCACGGGTTTGCCGGCGATCTCGGCGGCATCGGCGACGATGTAGCGGGTGGCGAAATTGTCCGAACCGTCCACGATCACCTCCGCCGGTGCCATCAGCGCCAGGGCGTTCTCGGCGGTGAGCGGCTCGCGGTGCTCGTGGATGACGATATCCGGGTGCAGACCGCGCATCACCTGGGCGGCCGAAGCGGTCTTGGGCGCTCCGATGCGCTCCTCGGAGTGGATGACCTGACGATGCAGATTCGAGCGCTCGACCGTGTCGTGGTCCACGATGTCGATGGTGCCCACGCCTGCCGCGGCCAGATAGCTCAGCACGGGAGAGCCCAGGCCGCCGGCTCCGATGACCAGGACGCGGGAATCCAGGAGCCGCCGCTGAGCGGAGGGGCCGAACCCGGCCAGGGACAGCTGCCGCTGGAAGCGCTCGGCCTGCTGCGTGCTCAGTGTCTGCGATGACTCCGTCATGAGGTCTCCCAGTGTACGACCTCAGAGCAGGGTGGGCTGGTCTTCGAGTGGTTCGGCCATCTCGACGGCTTCCAGGAGGATCCGCACGATCCCGTCCGGCTCGGTGTCTTCCGGGGAGTGAGCGGACCCGGTCCGCCGTGGGCGGGCGGTCCGCGCCTGGTCTCGCACGGCGCCGGAAGTCCAGCTTTCCACATGCCAGCGCAGCCGGTCGGCGATGTCGTTGGCGCCCGCGCCGGGTTCCAGCCGCCAGATGGCGGTATGGCGGCGGCCCGTCTCGCTCACCGCCGTGACCCTCACCTGGGAGCAGCGCAGGCCGGTGGCCGCGACCGCGTCGAGCAGCTCGGTGGCCACGGCGCGACCGGCGAAGCCGAGCTGGTCGGCACGCATGACCGCGTGATCGAGCCGGATCTCGGCGGCGAGCTCCGTTTCGTGCCGGTGCGGATTCCACTGCGGATCGGGTTCGCCGCGGGCCTGCCGGTGCGCATGCCTCCCCTCCTGACCGAAGCGGCTCGTGACATGGCCGGACGGGAGGGCGGCGAAGTCCCCCAGGCGGCGCAGGCCCAGATGCGTCAGGACGTCCACGAGTTCCTCTCGTCCAGCCCAGCGGGGCAGCTCGGGACAGTGCAGCTCCTGGATCGGACGAGGTGCCAGGAAGGCGGCGTCCTGCCCCGGCGCCACGCGGCTGCCTGCGCGGGCGGCGGCGAGCGCGGTGAACAGGGCATCGGCGATCCCCGCCGTGAGCTCCTGGCCGGTCCGGTCCGTCACAGCGGAGAGCAGTTCCTCCGCTGCGCGCTCCTCCGAGCCCCAGAACGCCGCGGCCGCCCGGACGGGCACGGCGAGGAGCCCGGGGTGCAGTGCCGAGAATTCCGGGGTGCGCTCCTCCAGCGCGGCCACCAGCGGCGCGAAGACGCGCTCGTCCCGGGAAGGGTCGTGCCGGCAGGCGATCAGACCGGGAGCCCGGTGCTGGGCGTGCCGCCGCAGCTGGCCCAGCCGCACCCCCGAGCGGCGGGCGGGGGCGTTCGCCGCGATGACCCGGTTACCGGAGAACACCGCCACGGGGAGATGCGCATCGATGTCCATCTCCCTGGCTGCGGCCGCGGCGGGCCAGTCCGGGGCGAGCAGGACCAGGAGGCGGTCAGGCATCAGGGGTTCCTTTCCCGAAGGACAGCAGGGTCACCTCGGCGGAGGGGGCCGGAGACACTCCGCCGTGCTCATCGGGCAGCCACAGGGCATGCTGCCCGGTGGGTGTGCGCACCTGGCGTCTGCACCGGCGCAGCCGGCCGGCTCCCGCCTCCAGGCCCTCCCACTGCCGCTCCCCCAGGCGCAGGTCCTGGGCGCCGGGCCAGTCGTCCAGGAGCAGGACGATGGCGCGGCGTTCCCGGACCCGGGCCAGCAGCCGCTGCTGCTCCCGCGGCGCGGGCCGGAAACCGGGCTGGGCGATCACGATGTCCACGGCGTCCACCAGGATGCCCAGCGCCTCCAGCCACTCCCCGCCGGGCACCGAAGCCACCGCCAGCCGGTCCAGGCGAATGCCCAGGTCCGCGACGGCGGACAGGCCCAGTTCCTCATCGGTCAGCGCAGTGCACCAGTGGCCGCGGCGCGTACCCTCCGCCGCGAGGGCGAAGGCCAGCATGAGGGACCCCGGGCCGGAGAGGGAGTAGAGCCGGCCCCGGCGCAATCCACCCTGAGGCAGCAGTTCCGCCAGCGCCGGCAGGACCGGCAGCATCTCGGCTCCGCTGAGCACGCCGCTGGCGGTGCCCAGCCCGAAGCGCTCCGCCAGACGACGGGCTTTGATCGGGGCGATTTCGGCGGACACTCTTTCATTATCGAACTGATGTTCGAGCGGGGCAAGTGGGTATGCTTGAGCTGCTCATGTTCAGTTTCGTCTTCTACACCCCCGAGATTCCCGGCAACACCGGGAACGCCATCCGTCTTGCCGCCGTGACGGGCGCGGACCTGCATCTGGTGGAGCCGCTCGGCTTCGACTTCTCCGATGCCAAGCTCCGCCGGGCGGGACTGGACTACCACGATCTGGCGCGCCTGACCGTGCATCCCACTCCGGAGGCGATGTGGGAGCATTTCGCCGGACATCGCATCTTCGCGTTCACCACTCACGCGAGCACGAACTTCGCCGAGGTCTCCTATGAACCCGGGGATGTCCTCCTCTTCGGTCCCGAGTCGGCAGGCCTGCCCGAGGAGGTCAGCGGCGACGACCGGGTCCACGAGCGGCTGCGGATCCCGATGCTGCCGGCCCGCCGATCACTGAATCTGGCGAACTCCGCCTCGATCGCGCTCTACGAGGCGTGGCGCCAGCACGGCTACGCCGGCAGCTGACGAGGGTTGCTGGCGCCACGGCTACTATAGGGAGATGCTCCGACGACTCGCCCACCTGGACGAGCGTCGCATGACATCACCTGTATGAAAGGACACCACGTGGTAGCACGCGCCCTCACCATCGCCGGCTCCGACGTCTCCGGCGGCGCCGGTCTCGAGGCCGATCTGAAGATGTTCGAGGAGTTCGGCGTCTTCGGCACCGCAGTGGTCACCTGCATCGTGACCTTCGATCCGGAGAAGGACTTCGAGCACGCCATCGACTTCATGGAGACCGAGGTCATCGCGCGGCAGCTCAAGAGCGCCCTGGCGGTGCATTCCTTCGACGCGCTCAAGTCCGGCATGCTCGGCACCGCGGAGTCGGCATTGCAGCTGGCCCGCTATCTGGAGGGCAATTCCCTGCCCTATGTCTTCGATCCCGTGCTGGTGTGCAAGGGAAGCGGCACGATGGTGGACCTGAAGGACCTCTTCGTGGAGAACCTGGTGCCGCAGGCGACGGTCATCACACCGAATCTGGAGGAGGCTGCGACGCTTCTGGGCGCGGAGAAGCTGGAGACCGAGGCCGATCTGGTCGAGGCGGCCAAGGCGATCCACGCTCTGGGTGCGGCGGGCGTGGTCGTCAAAGGCGGCGCACGGCTCGACGGGGACGAAGCGGTGGACGTCTTCTACGATGGCTACACGCTCGTGCGATTCTCCACCCCGAAGGTCAGTGACGCACTGGTCAACGGCGCCGGCTGCTCCTTCGCCTCGGCGATCGCGGCGGGCCTGGCCCAGGGCGCATCGGCGGTGGATGCGGTGGCTGAGGCGAAGGAAGTCGTCACCCATGCGATCGCCGGCCGGCTGCCCAACGCCACCGGCGTGCCCTCCACCCTGCACCCGGCGGCCCGTCTGTATCCGGCTGAAGGCGTGGCCGTCACGGCACGCGAACTCTGAACCGGTAGGACTTTCAGATACGCGAAAGGCGCGGGACTCGCGATGAGTCCCGCGCCTTTCGCGGTGCTGGGGCGTGGATCAGCCCCGGCGGCCGAAGCCCTTGTAGCGGTCCTTGAACTTCTCCACGCGGCCGGCGCTGTCCAGGATGCGCTGCTTGCCGGTGTAGAAGGGGTGCGAGGCCGAGGAGATCTCGACATCGATGACCGGGTAGGTGTTGCCGTCCTCCCACTCGATGGTCTTCTCGCTCGTGGCGGTGGAGCGGGTGAGGAACTTGGTGCCGGAGGCGAGGTCGTTGAAGACGACGTAGCCGTAATCCGGGTGGATGTCCTTCTTCATGGAGAGCCTTGCTTTCTTTTTGAGATCCTTATCGGGCGCCTGGTGCGCTCGTGACCCCTGCGCAGGTGCGTGGCTCCGCGGCTCTCCGCCACGAACTTCGACCTACGGGGAATCCGCCGGCCAGTGCCCAGATTCCTTCACGGCCTCACTAGGCTGGAGACCGACAGTCAACTATACCCGATAAGAGAGGACAGGCATGACTCTTCCCGCGTTGCCGCGCGTCCCGGCCGCCGACCATCCCGAACTGCTGGCACCACCCGTCCATGAGGGGCTGGAACAGGCCGCCGCTGCCGGCGTCGACATCTCCCGGATCCACACCTTCCCCATCGACGCCGGGCTGGCCGATACCGCGGCACTGTGCGAGGCGACCGGAATCCCGATGGAGGCCTCCGCCAACTGCGTTCTGGTGGCGGGGAAGAGGGGCGGCGAGGAGCGCATCGCTGCCTGCGTCGTCCTGGCGCACACCCGGGCGGATGTGAACACCACCGTGAAGAAGCTCCTGGACGTGCGCAAGGCGTCCTTCCTGCCCATGGATCGCGCCACCGAGGAATCGGGGATGGAGTACGGCGGCATCACTCCCGTCGGGCTCCCCTCGGAGTGGCGGTTGCTCGTCGATTCGCGTGTGGCGGACGCCGGCGAGGTCGTGATCGGTTCCGGCATCCGCGCCTCGAAGATCGTCCTGGAGGGGGCGCTGCTGGCCAGGCTGCCCGGTGCCGAGCTCATCGAGGGACTCGCGACCATCCCGGAGGGCTGAGGGGGTCGGCGAGCTGGAAGAGACCGGCTGGCACGTGCCGTAATGCTGGGCGCATCAGAAAACGACCTCCAGGACCCGTGCGGCGAGGCCGCGCTCGGCGGGCGATTCGGCGTGAGTTGCTGTGCGGCTCAGCAGCGCCTGGTCCCGGCGGGTCGGACGCTGCGGCGAGGTGGGGGCGAGCGGAGCATGATTCGCCCGTTCCACCGGCGCCACCTCGCCTGAGGGCAGTTGCCACCCCCAGCGGGGTTCGCCGTTCCCGGCGATACCGACTTCCACCGGGGTGATCACTCCCATGGTCTTCCACCGGTGATGCCGGCGGCAGAGCGTGTCGAGGTTCGCCGCCGCGGTCGGGCCTGCCGGCCACGGCACACGGTGATCGACGTCGCACCGCGCAGGCGCCGTCATGCAACCGGGCACACTGCAGCTCCCATCGCGGAACCCGAGCGCAGCGCGCAGGGTCTCGGGCGGGAAGCGTCCCACGTAGTCCGCGTGCAGCACCTCACCGCCATCACGCTGCTCGCCACCATCGCCTCGTCCGCCGAGGAGCAGACGATGCCAGAAGACGGAGACGCGGTGGTCTGGGCGCTCCGGTTTTTCACGGCTCGCTGGTCCAGGTGCGTCCGCCGTCGGCGGCGTTTGCACGTGGGCAGAGCTATCCGCAGGGGCAGCCGTGCCTGGCCCTGCCGAGGGCGGCCCATCGTCGACGCGTGCCGGTGGTTCATCGCGGGCGCTTGCTCGGGGCGCGGCACCATCGGCGTCTATCGACGGCGGACTGTCTTCGGCTCTTATCGAGGGCGGTGAACCGCCCTTGCCTGCCGCCGATGGTCCGTGGCTGGTGCCTAGACGCGGTTGCCCCTCACGGAGATTCGCTGCCGACGGCCTCTTATCCCCGCGTGCTGGTGGTGGCGTGTGATCGGCGGGACTCCGGGGCGGGCCATCGCCGGTGAGCAGGTGGAGCAAGGACGGCACCGGAATCGTCCATGAACCGTCGTCGCCGACGGCGGGGGCCTGCCTGACGCCGGCCAGCGCTTCCGCCGGTACGGTGACGCCGATGTGGACCCGTACCTCCGAGAGCGCCCGCAGTCCCGCGCCGGGCTCGGGGAACATGGCAGGGGCGTCCATATGCCCGTCGGGCGTGTCTGGGGTGCTTTCCCTCGGGTGCGCGGGTTCTTCCGTTCCCGCTTCCGCGCGCCTCGTTCCCGGGGAGGCACACTGACCTGCTTCCGGGGAAAGATGCTGCCCCGTGGGATGCTGCTCCGCGGGATGCGGGAGCTTTCCTCCCGTGAGGACATCCGCGAGGACGTCGGCCCGGGCCTGCGACAACGTCCGGCCAGAACCGACGACTCGCTTGGCGGCCTTGGTCAGTGCCTGGTCGATCACCACGGCGTGCATCGTCGGCAGGAGGGCCCAGAGCTCGCTCATCCCCTCCTCGCGGTGTTCCACGCTCACGCACCGCTCGGCAAGCGCGCGATGTGCCCGTTCGCTCTGGATATCCGGCTCCAGCTGCGCGATGAGACGCCGGAGCCACCTCCTCAGTTCCCCGAGAGTGTGACTGCACGCGTATTCTGCGGCCCGTGCGTCCAGGATGCGCAGCGATTCGAGCCTTTCCAGGCGCGCCGCGGCATCGGCGAGGACGTACACGCGGGAGGCGTCCAGCCGGCCGGCCAGGAACCCGTTCCACACGATGGGCAGTTCCTCACGCACTCGTGCTGCCCGGGCCAGACGCAGCGATGCCTGCGCGGGGCTCCATCCCAGAGCACGTCCGATCTCATAGATCACGGCTCCGCGCTGGGCTTCCGTGACCTCGGCCGGAAGGAACACGCGCTCGCCGTTCACGACGGTCCAGTCGCCGGACTGGTCTGCCTCGATCCGGGCCACCTCCGCATCGAGGTGATCCAGAGCTGCGGCGAGTTCGGCTGCCTCGGCACAGGCGCGGCCCCGGGCCAGAGCGGTGAGCCGCTCACGCCAGTGCCCCGCGCCTGTGTCCGCACGATCGTCGCCGCGCGAAGCACGGTGATTGCCACGCGAAGCACGGCGAGCGGCCGGGGCATCATGGGGCATGGCGTGGCCAGCCCCGTCCGCGTGAGGGACTCCCACCGCAGAGAGAGAACCGTCACCGGCGCCCGCTTCGGAAGAGGAACTGTCACCGGCGCCCGCTTCGGAAGAGGAACCATCACCGGTGCCTGCCGCAGGGAGGAAATCGTGATCGGCACTCGCCCGCGCGTGCTCGGGGATGCCTGCCCCTGTGCCGCCTGCCCCTGCGCCGCCGACCCCGGTCCCGCGCACAGCAGTTCCGGCGGAGTCCCCAGTCAGGGTTCCGCCGTCGCTGTGGCGAGCGGTCCGATCTTCTGTCATGACACTCACGCTAGCCGTTGGCACGGACAACGCTCCTTGCATCTCCACACCACCTGGCCGAAGTGCCCCGAACACACTCGTCTGTGATCGTGCGTAGGCCCAGCGCGCCGATGCCTGATGGCCGTCCTGCTCCGCAGCCGGTGATCGCGCATCGGCAGCTGCCCGGTCTCATGCCCGCTCGCGGCTACCCGCGTTCACTGGAAGTCCCGGGAACGGGTGCTCAGCGAGGTCGGCAGCGCCTCCAGCCGCTCGGCACGCACGCTGATGACCGGCCCCTCCCGCTGCAGCACGCCGTGCACGATGATTGCATTCGCCCGCAGCGCGGTCTGCCGGTACCGCTTCCACAACCCCGCGGTGCAGACCACATTGAGCATGCCGTACTCGTCCTCCAGGTTCATGAAGGTGATCCCGGTGGCGGTCGCCGGACGCTGCCGATGCGTCACCAGGCCCGCCACGCTCACCCTGGTGCCGCCGGGGTGATCCTTCAGGGCATCGATGCCGCTGATCCCCCGGCTCGTGAGCTCGTCCCGCAGATGCACGGTGGGATAGTCCTCCGCCGTGGTTCCGGTCGCCCACAGCTCCCCGAGCGTCTGCTCGAAATCGCCGGCCTCCGGCAACCGCGGAGCAGCACTGCCGGGATCCACGCCCGGCAAGGTCTGCGGCCCCGCGCCGGCCAGCGCCCCCGCCGTCCACAGCGCCTCCCTGCGGGAGATCCCGAGGGAATCGAAGGCCCCCGCCGCGGCGAGTGCCTCCAGAGCGCCCTGGGAAAGCTCCACCCGATGGCACAGATCCGCTACGGAAGAGAAGGCACCTTCCCGGTCACGTGCGGCGACGACCAACTCCGCCGCCTGAGTCCCCAGCCCGCGGATGGAACCCAGTCCCAGGCGGATGGCATCGGCCTCCACCGGCTCCCTGGGAAACCCGGACAGCTGGGGTGGATCACCTTCCAGGCACGCCTGGACCTCGCTGGCATTGATATCCACGCCCCGGATCTCCACGCCGTGCCGGCGGGCATCGGCTATGAGCGACTGCGGCGAGTAGAAACCCATCGGCTGGTGGCGCAGCAACCCCACGCAGAACGCGGCCGGGAAATAGCACTTGAACCAGGCGCTGTCGAAGACCAGTGCGGCGAAGCTGATGGCATGGCTCTCGGGGAAGCCGTAATTGGCGAAGGCCTCGATCTTGGCGTAGATCGCCTCCGCAGTGCTCCGGTCGATGCCCTTCTTGTCCGTCCCGGCGAAGAAACGCTCCTTGAGGCCCTGCATCCGCTCCAGGGAGCGTTTGGCGCTCATCGCCCGGCGCAGCTCATCGGCGTCCCCGCCGGTGAAGTCCGCCGCCACCATCGCCAGCTGCATCAGCTGTTCCTGAAAGAGCGGCACGCCCAGCGTGCGCTTCAGCACCGGCTTGAACATCTCGTGCGGGTAGGTGACCTCCTCCTTCTCCTGCTTGCGGCGGATATAGGGGTGCACGCTGCCGCCCTGGATGGGCCCGGGCCGGATGATCGCCACCTGGATGGCCAGTTCGTAGATGTTCGTGGGTGCGAGCCGCGGCAGCGTCGCCAGCTGAGCCCGGGACTCCACCTGGAAGACCCCTACCGCGTCACCGCGGCAGAGCATCTCGTAGACGCGGGGGTCACTGCGGTTCAGGAGCGATCGTTCCACCGCCAGGCCGTGCCGCTGCCGGACCAGGTCGACCATCTCGTGCAGTGCTCCGAGCATGCCCAGCCCCAACAGGTCGAACTTCACCAGCTTCATATCGGCGCAGTCGTCCTTGTCCCACTGCACCACCGAACGGTTCTCCATCCGGCCCCATTCAACGGGCACCACCTCCGAGACCGGGCGGTCGCACAGCACCATCCCGCCGGAGTGGATTCCCAGATGCCGCGGCGCTTTCAGCATCTGGCTGGCCAGCTCCAGCACCTGCCCGGGGATGCCGTCCTCCCCTTCACCGGCCGTCTCCGGGAGTTCTCCCCAGCGCTCCACCTGCTTGGCCCAGGCGTCCTGCTGCCCGGGCGCGTAGCCGAGGGCCCGGGCCATGTCACGGACCGCCGAACGCCCCCGGTAGCTGATCACATTGGCCACCTGCGCCGCCCGGTCGCGGCCGTAGTGCCGGTAGACGTACTGGATGACCTCCTCCCGGCGGGCGGATTCGATGTCCAGGTCGATATCGGGATAGCCGTCTCGTTCCGGGGCCAGGAAACGCTCGAAGAGCAGCCCCTCCGCGACCGAGTCCACCGCGGTGATGCCCAGCACGTAGCAGAGCGCGGAGCCGGCGGCGGACCCCCGGCCCTGGCAGAAGATGTTCGCCTCCCGGCAGAACCTGGCGATGTCGTGCACGATCAAGAAGTACCCGCAGAAACCCATGGACTCGACCGCGTCGAGTTCCCGTTCCACCTGCGCCCAGGCGCCTTTCACGCGTTCGGTGGCCCGGGGGCCGTACCGTTCCAGGGTGCCGGCGATGGCGTACTCGCGCAGCACTTTCGCGTGGTCCTGGCCCTCCACGGGCGGCTCGGGCAGCCGCGGCTCAGCCAGGGAGAGCTGGAAGGACAGCTCATCCCCCAGCTGCACGGCCCGCGCCACCGCACCAGGATGCTCCGCGAAAAGAACCGTCATCTCCTCCGGGCCGCGGAGCATCGCCTGCGTTGCGGCGGGAAGCTCACCTGCGATCTGCTCCATGGAGCTGCGCCGGCTGACCGCCTCCACCGCCTGGGCCAGGCGCATCTGCGCCGGCACCGCGTACCGGACCGCATTGGCCGCCACGACGGGAAGACCTGCGCGCTCGGCCAGCGTCGACAGGTGCCGGATCCGTTCATCGTCATCGGGCAGGCCGTGGCGGACGAGTTCGACCTCCACATGCCCGGGACCGAAAAGATCCCGCAGCTGCCGCAGATAGCCCAGCCCGCCGTCGTCGTCGCCCAGATGGGCGTGCAGCGGCCCGTCCCGGCCGCCGGTGAGCACCTGCCAGTGCCCGCCCGACTGCGCGGCCAGGTCCTCGGCCTCGCAGCGGATTCCGTCTTTGCTCCCGGCCATCTGGGCCCGGGTGATGGCCGAAGAGAGCCGCCGGTATCCCTCCACCCCGGCGCACAGCAGGGGAAGGCGGCCCTCCGGCAGGGGAAGGCTCGCACCGAACACCGTCGCCAGGCCTGTACCCTCAGCTGCCCGGGCGAATCTGGCCGCCCCGTAGAAACCGTCGTGGTCGGTGAGAGCCAGGGCGCTCAAGCCCCGGTCGATGGCCTCCTTCACCAGTTGCTCCGGGCTGGAGGCACCGTGCAGGAAACTGAAGTTCGAGTGCGCATGCAGTTCGGCGTAGCGCGCGCTGCGCGTCCCCTGCGCTTTCCCGGCTGGCGCTTTCCTGCGCGGAGACGCCTCGCCCGAGACCATCCCCGTGCCGGGGGTGGTGCCCTCGGGCTGCGGCTTACGGTCCTGCCGGGCCTTCCTGCCCTCCCGGCTCGGGCGCCGCCGATGAGCCAGAGGCTCACCCGTGCGGGCCTCCGGCGGCAGTGCCTCCGCCGAGTCCGCCGAGAGCCGCCCCTCGAGTTCGGCCCAGGTGATCCGCGGATTGAACCAGCCGCTCATGGCGCGGCGTCCATATCCATATCCATGTCCATGCCCATGTCCACGCTCATGGCCGCGCTTCCGCTGCTGCCGACGTGAGGCGTCCAGGGTTTCCTACTCATAGCACCCCGCCACCTGCCAGCGGCCGTCCTCCCGGTAGAGCAGCAGACCGCGGCCGTCGTCCAGCAGCACCTGAAGACGTGCCAGCCGGCGTATGACCCCGGGGTCCCACCAGTGGCTCTCCACCGGCCAGCTCCGGGACCAGGCCCGCACCTCGCTGCGGGTCCGATCCCGCCGTGAGGGGCCTTCCTGCAGGGAGAGCCATCGGGGCCGGCCCATCAGGCCATAGCGGAGAGACACCCCGATGTCCCGGCCGTCCGAATCCAGCAGTGCCGCCGGCACCGTCCGCAGCAGCAATGGCTGCGGCGCCGGCAACCGCCCCTCCCAGGTGGCGTCGCGGCCTCGTTCCGGTTCCGGGGCATGCTGCCAGGGGGTCCAGAGGTTCTCCTCCTCCGGGAGCCTTCCGCCCTGCAGTGCGGGCATCAGCACCGCCTCCAGCCCGTGCTTGCCCTGCAGCCGGGTGAACGCGCGGCTGACCTTGGCGGTGCCCGTCTGAGCAGGCGGGAGCACACTGGAACCGGGCAGCGGCCGGCCCGGGAGGACCTCCCCCCGTGCCTCGGCTCCCAGCGGCATGCTCGTCATGTGTTCGATTCTATGTTCGAACACGGACAGTGGCGATGCCGGCGATGGCCCTGGGGCGGAACGGCACCGCCTCCGCCGCGCTTCCTCTAAGGTGAAATCGAGACGAGCCCCGAAAGCGAGATCGAGACGAGCCCCGTGACGAGGAGAGCGTTCCGGCTATGAATGAGCCCATCAACGTCAGACTGGCCCGGATCTACCAGCTCAGCGGTCCTGAGGAGGCGCGCCGCGCCTATGACGAGTGGGCCGCCAGCTACGACGATGACACCCTCCAGGACCTCGGCTATATCGCGCCGCAGCTGGCTGGCGAGCAGCTTGCCCGTGCGCTACTGGACCTGGGTCCCGCACGGCCGGTCGTCCTCGACGCCGGTTGCGGCACCGGTCTGGCCGGCGCCGAGCTGACGGCGGCCGCCGCCAGGCTCGGACTGGAGCTGGGCGGCATCGACGGCGTGGACCTCTCCCCCGGCATGCTGGAACAGGCTCGCCGCCGGGGTGTCTACCGGAGCCTCAGCACGGGCGATCTGACCCGGCCCCTTGAACTCCCCGGTGATTCCTATGACGCGCTCATCTGCACCGGCACCCTCACCGGCGGACACGTGGGCCCGGCCGCGTTCGCGGAGTTCATCCGCCTGGTGCGCCCCGGCGGCGTGATCGTCGCTTCGGTGCACTCCGCCGTCTGGGAGGACGGCGGGTACCGCGCCGAACTCGACCGGCTGTTCGCCGCGGGGCTCGCCGAGCGTCGCTCGGTGGAGGAACGGCCCTACCACGTCAAGGGCGGGATCAGCTGCCGACTGTGCGTGCTGCGGGTGCCGTCGCCACACGCCTAGACAGGAACGCCTCGCGGAGACTCCGCGGGGATTCAGAGCACGCGCCGCAGCCGACGGCTGCTCAGCAGTACGAGCGCAAGTCCCGCCAGGACCAGCGCGCCGCCGAGCGCGGCTCCCATCGTGCTCTGCGTCCCGGCTCCTGTCGCCGGAAGGGTACCGGCGCCGGGCCGTGAGCCATCGGCCGCCGCTCCGGTAGAACCGGAGCCGTCCCCCGTGCCGGTCCCGGGATCGCCCGTGCCCTCGCTGCCGGTTCCGGGATCGCCGGTCCCCTCGCTGCCGGGCTGATAGGAGAAGAGCCACTCCGTTTCCGAACCGGGCTCGAAGACGAAGCCCCGTCCCGGAACTGCCACGACGCGCAGATCCCGCTGCAGGCTGATATCGCCCGGAAGCAGAACTCCTCCCCCGGCCTCGCGGTACTCGACGCCCTCGGCCCTCGGAATGGTAACGACGTTCCCGTCCTGCACCGGCGCGGCAGGCCGCACAGCTACCGGCGCCAGGATCTCCAGGCCGGCAGTCAGCTGCTCACCGGCACCGCTGACGGCCCGCACCGCCTCCGGGTAGGTTCCCGGAGCGGCTCCGGCCGGCACCAGGAACCGGACCTCGAAGCCTCCCTCGGCGTCCAGCTCCACCGGCTCGCCCACCCGATGGGGCGGCAACGGTTCGAACACCTCGCCGGCGACTTCGACCGAGATCACCCAGTCGCCGTCCGGGAACCCGGTCCCGTGCGCCGTCACCGTCTCGCCGGGATAGACGCCGGCCGGGGACGCCTCCAGGGCCGGTGCGGCCGGCTGCCCGGAGTCCAGCGCCGGCAGCGAGACACCGGCGGTGAAGATGGGGTTGAAGGCGCAGTCGCAGGCTTGGGCGGTGAACAGCATGACGGTCACCGGCGTGCTCCGGTCCACCTGGATGTGCCGGTCGATCGTCCCGGCCTGGCCTTCCCACGGGGCGTCCGGGTACTCCAGCAGGAAAGGATCGTCGATCACTCCGTATTCGTGTTCCGTGACGACATCGCTCCCGAACGGGAACTCCTCCGGCGTCCCGGGATAGACGCCCAGCGCCACCTGCCCCCAGGCATGCACGCCCGGCATACCCGGGATGTCCGACTGGCCGTAATCAAAGCGGAGCTGGAAACCGTCCGCATCCGGAATCACCGAAACCGCGCTCAGTGCCGGCGTGACTTCCATGTTCTGGGGCGGCTCGCCCCAGACGATCTCCGCGGGGTCCGAGGTGCCCGCGACCGCGGCGGTCCCCGGGAACCCGGTGATCACCAGGGCTGTGAGTCCTGCGGCAACCGGGCCCAGCGTGCGGCGAATCGACTTCATGTACGTCCTTCCACTGTTCTTCGTCAATGCTGCGACCGCAGCGCGAAGACGCCCGTTCTCGCCCGCGGAAAAGGGAAACTCACGCTATCCGGCAGGGGCGAAGAAAGGCCGAATTCCTGTGTCATAGTAAGAGCGCCGGCACTCGGGCCGGCAGATGTACTTTCTCACCACCGGCATCCGAAAAGCCCTCCTTCGGTTTCCGTGATGACGGGAAAGGCACGAAAGAAAGGCATGCGGATGGCATCCGGAAAAGTGGGGATCGTGGAGGACCACGGTCTGATCGCGCTCGGGCTGACGGGGCTGTTGCGCGACGCCGGCGTCGAGTCGGTGCGTGCTGCGACCGTCGATGACCTCCTCAGCCAGGCACAGGCACTCACCCTGGCCGTCCTGGACCTGCGGCTGGCGGACGGCTCCAGCGTGACGGGGAACATCACCCGGCTCCAGGAGGCGGGACTGCCGGTGCTGATCCTCACCTCCGGGGAGAACCCCGCCCTGCTGCGGGAGGCCGCACGCGCCGATGTGCTGGGCATCGTCCCGAAGTCCCTGCCGGAGTCCGAGATCCTCTCCGCCGTCCTGCAGGCTCTCGCCGGGAACCCCGTGGCCTCGCTGGAATGGGCTGCGGCGCTCGACGCGGATCCCCACCTCGCGGATGCCGGCCTGAGTCCCCGTGAGCGGGAGATCCTGGCGCTCTACGCCTCCGGTGAGACCGCCAAGACGGTGGCGCGCCTGACCGGGCTCACCCCTGCGACCGTCGCCAATTACATCAGCCGGATCAGGGCCAAGTACGCCCAAGCGGGCCGGCAGGCCGCCAGCCGGGTGGACCTGTACCACCGCGCGCTCGAAGACCGCCTCCTCGGCGACGGGGCATGACGCGCCCGGGCAGGTTCCGTTCCGGCATGCCCCGCCCCGGCGGGCCGGCCACCGAGCGGCTGCGCGCCACGCTGATGACCGGCCTGGGGGTCGCCTCCCTCGTGTACACCGCCCTCGGCCTCGGCGCTGCCGGCGGGCAGCTCGAGCGGCTCCACGTCTTCGGCACGGTGTTGTACGCGCTCTGCGCGGCGCTGCCGCCGCTCGCCGGTCTGCTGGCATTGCGCGGCCACCGCCACACCGCCGTCCCGCTGGCGCTCACCGCCGTGTACTGCTTACTGGTGCTGCTGGCGATCGTCCTGTGGCTGCCGCTCATGACCGCACCGCAGATGCCTCAGCCGGCGCCCTGGCCCTACAGCATCCTGACCATCCCGGCGGCCGCGGCGGGCCTGCTGTGGTCTCCCCCAGCGGCGTGGTCCTACCTCGGCATCCTGTCGGTGGCCACCGGCCTGCTACGTCATGCCACCGCACCCGTCCTCGGCTGGATCGTCGCCGTCCAGGATGCCGTGTTCGCTTTCACCTTCGCCGCCGTGTTCCTCGCTCTGATCCAGGGCGCTCTGGCCGGCGGGCGGGAGCTGGACCGGTCCGCCGCGGTGGCCCGTGCCGCCACCGCCCGGGAGGCCCGGCTGAGCAGTGAGCACCGTCAGCGGATCCGCCTGGATGCGCTCGTGCACGACCATGTCCTGGCCGTTCTCCTGGCGGCGGGCAGGGGCGATCCCGCAGTACAGGATCAGGTGCCGGCCAGCGCCCGGACGGCGCTGGAACTCCTGCACGACTCACCCGCGGGACCGGGTGATCCGGTGCCGGCGCGCGAGGCGGCCGCGCGGATCCGCGACGCGGTCCCGGCGGGATTCGAATGGCACGCCCGGGTGCCGGAACACCTGTTCCTGCCGCCGGAGGCCGCGGCTGCGCTGGTGGAGGCAACGACGGAAGCAGTGCGCAACAGCTGCCGTCATGCCGGCGACGCGGCCCGCCGGGTGCATGTCCGAGGCCGTTCCGGGGAAGCCGCCTGGCTCCGCGTGCGCATCGAGGACGAGGGAACCGGCTTCGAGCCGGCCGCCGTCCCCAGTGAGCGGCTGGGGCTCCGGGTGAGCGTACTGGAGCGGATGTCGGCGCTTCCGGGCGGCTCGGCTTCCGTGCGCAGCGCGCCCGGCCGGGGCACTGTCGTCGATGTGTGCTGGCAGGCGCCGTGACCGGGCCGCGCGGCGCCACGCGCCTACTGGGATTGACCAGCTGGCCGGCCTATCTCGTCCTGGCGGTGTTCACGGCCTCCAATGCGCTCAACGCCGTGATCACGCTCGGCGAGGTCCGCTCGCCGGCCGCGGCGCTGGCGGGCCTCGTCCTGGTCACGGCCGGGGCCGTGCTCGTGTTGCGGCCCGCACCCGACCCCTATCCGCTGCCGCTGACCTTCGGGGTGCTCGGTCTCACCACGGTGGTGTCGCTCCTGGCATGGAATCTGCCCGTGCGGGGCTGGCCGGGATGGTCGTCGTGGTTCTGGAGCGCCGTGACGGTCCTGCTGTTCGTGGTGGCGCTGCGCGGCCGCACAGCCTGGGCGTGGCTGGGCTTCGCGATCCATGCCGGTCTCACCACAGGGTGGGCGCTCTGGGCCGGCCGCGGTCCCGGGGACGCGGCGGGATTCGTGCTCCGGCACGCCGGCCTGCTGCTGGTGGTCACGCTGTTCACCGTGTTGCTGCACCGGACTCTGGCGGAGATCCGCCGGATGCAGGAGGCCGGTCTGCTCCGGATCCGCGCCGAGGAGAGCGCTGCGGCCGCCCTGCGGGTCCAGCGGGAGCGCCGGGAACACCTGCTCGCGCTCACCGGGGACACGCTGGAGCGGCTGGCCTCCGGCGGTTCTCTCACCGCTGCGGAAAAACGTGAGGCGCTTGCGACGGAGGCAGCGGTGCGGGACTGGCTCCGCGGAGGCGCGCTGGCGACCGAAGAGGTCCTTCAGGCCGCCCAGCGTGCACGAGCCCGCGGAGTGGAGGTGGCGCTGCTGGACGACGGCGGGGCTCGTCCTCATCCTCCCGATACCATCACCGCCGTCGTACGCGCATTGGACGACGTCAGAGGCGGCCACATCGTAGTCAGGGCGTTGCCGCCCGGACGTGAGACATCCGTGACCATCCGTGCCCGCCACGGTGAACGGCTCACGCGGATCGATCTCTAGGGCCGGCTCAGCGACAGATCGGCGCATTCGACGGCGCTGCGGAGCCGTCCTCGTCCAACGCCGCCACGATCCGGCCGGCGGCGGACTCATCGTCGCCGACACTGACCAGATAGCGGCGCCCGTCCACCAGGTCGAACCGGAGTGCACGAGTGCCGCCGGCAGCGGCGGGCGCCTTAGCGGACTGCGACGAGATCCACGACGAAGATCAGCGTCTCGCCCGGGGCGATGACGCCGCCGGCGCCGCGGTCGCCGTAGGCCAGGTGGGGCGGGATGACCAGCTTCCGCCGGCCGCCCACTTTCATCCCCTGCATGCCCTGGTCCCAGCCGGCGATGACCATGCCCACCCCCAGGGTGAACTCGAGCGGCTGACCGCGGTTCCAGGAGGCGTCGAACTCCTCACCGGTGGAGAAGGCCACGCCCACGTAGTGCGCGGAGATCGTATCGCCGGCCTTTGCTTCGGGGCCGTCACCGACGATCTCATCGGTGATCTGGAGTTCGGCCGGCGGCTGTTCGCCGGGGAAATCGATCTGGGGCTTGCTGCGCTCGGGGCTCACGGGCGCTCCTTTCTGCGCGGGCGGGACGTCGCCGCCCGCGATATGGGCTTCAGACATGGGCCTGAGCTATGGCTCAGGTTCCGCTCACATATGGCTGATGTGAGGCGCTCACGCCGGCTCAGCCGACGCTGGAGAGGATGTCGATCACGAAGACGAGCGTGGCGTTCGGCGGGATGTTCTCCCCCGCGCCCGCCTCGCCGTAGCCCTGCTCCGGCGGGATGACCACCAGGATCTGGCTGCCGACGTTCTGGCCCAGCAGCGCCTGGTTCCAGCCCTCGATGACGGGGCCGTTGGGCACGTCCTGGACGACGAACGGCTCGCCGCGCTCCCAGCTGCTGTCGAATTGCTCGCCGCCGTCCCACAGCCAGCCGGTGTAGTGCACCGTGACCGTCTGACCCTCGGTGATCTCCGGGCCATCGCCCTGGATGGTCGGCTCCACGGTCAGCTCGCCCGGCGCATCGCCCTCCGGGGTGGAGATGCTCGGCTGGCCGTCCTCGCCCCGGCTGACCTCTGGCAGGCCCTCGACCGGATCGACCTCTTCGCCCTCGGCGCGGCTCAACGGCTCCGGGATCTCCTCGGCACCGGTGATGTCGATGACGTAAATGAGCGTCTGGGTGACCTCGCCCTGACGGGCCGGGCCGTTGTAGCTGAGCAGCACGCGGCTGCCCACCGGCACCTCCATCACGGCGTCGTAGAGGCTCTGGCTGATCTGCTCGGTGTCGGTGGGGAAGCCGGAGGGCTGGCCCGTCTCGTACGAGGAGGACAGCTCCTCGCCGGTGTTCCCGCTCACGAGCGTCATATTGGCGGTCACCTGCTGGTTCTCGCCGACGTTGTCGCCATCGCCCTCATGGACCACGGTGTGCTCGGAGCCCTCGATCACGAGCGGCGCCTCGAAGCTCACCTCCGGCCGTTCGCCGGGCTCGCCTTCGACGGTCACCTCGTCCAGCGAGGTGGAGCTGGCGTCCTCGACGGCGATGGGGGTCGGCTGTTCCGCTTCGGGCGAGGCGTCGGTGTCGTCCGAGCCGCAGCCGCTCAGCACGAGAGCCACGGCCGCGACGGCACCCAGGATGCGAGTCCGCACGCAGTTGTCCTTCCAACGATGAATGGTCGCGCCCAAGTCTACGCGTCCGACATGAGTGCCAGCAGACGGTCGACCCGCTCGTCTTCGCTCTGGAACGGATCCTTGCAGACGACGGCCCGCTGCGCCCGGTCGTTCAGTCGCAGGTGCACCCAGTCGACGGTGAAATCGAGCTGCTGCTCGTGCGCCCGTCGGATGAACTCCCCGCGCAGCCGCGCCCGGGTGGTCTGCGGCGGCACATCGGCGGCGCGGGCGACCGTGGCCGGCTCCGTGAGCCTGGCGGCGAGGCCCGCCTCCTCCAGCCCGCCGAAGATCCCGGCACCGGGGGTGAGATCGTGGTAGGCCAGGTCCAGCCGGGTCAGCCGGGGGTCGCCGAAGTCGCCGGGGTCCAGGCCGAGCCGCTGCTGGTACCGGGCGAACAAGCGACGCTTGATGGCCCAGTCGATCTCGGTCGCCACCGGATCCCAGTCGCCGGTGCGCACGGCGGTCAGGGTCCGCTGCCACAGGTCGATCACACGGACGGCCAGCGCGTCGTCGCCGAGCGAGTGGTCACCGCGCGCGACCAGATCCGCGGCCTCGCCCAGGAAGTACTCCAGCATGTCCGCCGCCGTGGTCTCCCCGCCGTCGGCCAGACGCATCCGGTGCTCGGAGCCCAGGTCGCGGGCCAGCAGCCGGATATCGGCGATCGGGTCCTTCAAAGTGAACGGCTTCAGGGGCCGGCCCGACTCGATCAGATCGATCACCAGAGCGGCCGAGCCGAGCTTCAGCAGCGAGGTGGTCTCCGAACGGTTGGAGTCGCCGACGATGACATGCAGGCGGCGGTACAGGGCGGCATCGGCATGGGGCTCGTCGCGGGCGTTGATGATCGGCCTGGAACGAGTCGTCGCGGAGGAGACGCCCTCCCACATGAAGTCCGAGCGTGCGGAGAACCCGAACACCGGCCCGGAGGTCGCGGTCGCCGGGCCCTCACCGGCCCGGGTTCCCGGCGGCACGGCGCCGATGAGGGCGCCGGCTCCCACCAGCAGCTGGCGGGACACCAGGAACGGCAGCAGGGCCGTCGTCAGCCGGGAGAACTCGACGGTACGGCGGATCAGATAGTTCTCGTGGCAGCCGTAGGAGTTCCCGCTGGAGTCGGCGTTGTTCTTGAGCAGGTGGACGGTGCCGTCATGGCCTTCGGCCTCGATGGCGGCCTGCGCATCGGCCAACAGCTCCAGCAGGATGCCCTCCCCGGCGCGGTCCTGCGCCAGGAGATCCGCCAGGGAATCGCATTCCGCGGTGGCGTACTCCGGATGCGAGCCGACGTCCAGGTAGAGCCTGGCCCCGTTGGGCAGGAACACGTTCGAGGAGCGGCCCCACTCGACCACTTTGCGGAACATGTGCCGCGCGAGCTCCTCGGGCCCGAGCCGGCGGGTCTGCCGCTGGGTGTAGGCCAGCCCGAACTCGGTCTCGACCCCGAAGATGCGCTTCACTCCGGCTGCTCCCCTGCCTGCTCGTCCTGCGGGCCGGGTTCACCGCGCTCCGGCGCCAGGAGCTGTGCCAGCTCGGCATGGCCGATGCGCCGGAAGGTGCGCCGCCCGGGAGCCGCGCGGTCCAGTAGCGCGACCTCCAGGGAGTCCACCTCGACGGTGCCCTCCCGGGAAGCGCCGAGCGCCTTGCGACCCAGCGCGACCGCCTGCGGCAGGCTCAGTCCCGGGGACCATTCGGCCGAGAGCAGCTGGGCGATCCGCTCGGTGCCGCCGCCGATGCTGACCCAGTCGGACTCATCGGCGACGGAGCCGTCGTAGCTGATCCGGTAGAGCTGGTCGGCGGCCTGCTGCGCACCGAGCTCCGCGACGACGAGCTCCACCTCCAGGGGCTTGGACTCGGTGGTGAACACGCCCGCGAGGGTCTGCGCGTAGGCGTTCGTCAGGCCGCGGGCGGAGACGTCGGTGCGATCGTAGGAGTAGCCGCGCAGATCCGCGTAGCGCACCCCGGCCTGGCGCAGCTGCTCGAACTCGTTGTACTTGCCCACCGCCGCGAACCCGATCCGGTCGTAGATCTCCGCGATCTTGCGCAGCGCGGTGGACGGGTTCTCCGCCACCAGGACGATGCCGGCCTCGGCGCCGAGCACGACGACCGAGCGTCCCCGGGCGATGCCCTTGCGGGCGAAGTCCGCCCGGTCCTTGATCAGCTGCTCGGGAGAGACGTAGAACGGCGTGCTCATGCCCGGCCCCCTTCCGCGCGTGCGGCCACCACGTCCAGAGCCGTGCGCCGGACCAGGTCGTCATCGGCGCGGGACTGGCCGGCCGCCTCCACCGTGTAGACCACCGGGAAGATCTGCCGGCCCAGGTCCGGGCCACCGGTGGCGGAGTCGTCGTCGGCCGCGTCGTAAAGCGCCTCGACGGCCACCCGGATGGCGTCGGTACGGCCCAGATCGGGCCGCCACAGCTTCTTCAGCGCGCCGCGGGCGAATCCCGAGCCGGAGCCCACCGAGTGGTGCTCCACCTCCTCATAGCGCCCGCCGGTGACGTCAAAGCTGAAGATCCGCGGGCGGGCGTCGCCGATGCCGGCGAAGAGCGGCACGACGGCCAGGCCCTGGATGGCCAGCCCGAGGTTCGAGCGCAGCATCGCCGCCAGCCGGTTCGCCTTGCCCTCGAGGGACAGCGGCGTGCCCTCGATCTTCTCGTAGTGCTCCAGTTCCAGCTGGAACAGCCGGACCAGTTCGAGCGCCAGTCCCGCCGTGCCGGCGATGCCGATCACCGACTGCGAGTCGGCCGGGAAGACCTTCTCGATGGTGCGCGAGGCGATCGTGTGGCCCACGGTCGCGCGCCGGTCGCCTGCCATCAGCACGCCGCCGGAGTAGGTCAGGGCGACGATGGTGGTGCCGTGCGGGGCGAGACCGGCCGTGACGGCCGCGTCAGCGCTCACGATCCCCTCCAGCCGGCGTGCCGGGAGGACGTGCGGGGCGGCCTGAGCGGCGAACTCGGCGAACGAGCTCGTGGTGGAGGTCAGGAACGGTGGGGGGAATCCTGTGCTGCCCATGGCCTGGCTGTTACTCCCCGCCCTTCTGGACGAAGTTCTTCACGAAGTCCTCCGCGTTCGTCTCCAGGACGCTGTCGATCTCGTCCAGCACGCTGTCCACCTTGCTGGTGTTGATCTGCGGGGTGACGGCCTTGGGCGGTTCCACCGGCTCCTCGGGCCCGGGGGAGGGCTGATTCCTGCGGATCTGCTCCTGTCCTGCCATGACTCCTTCTTCTTGTTCGCGGTTCGCGGGTGCCTGCCCGCTGCGGCTCACTGATGGGAGCGAACTCGCTGCCGGCGGCACATCTGGTCTCAAGGATACGCGTGCTCTAGCCGGTCAGCCGCCGCAGCAGCTCCCGGGCATCGGCGCTCGCCTCGACGATATCGCCGACGAGGGCGCGGGTGCCCCGTTCCGGCCGGAGCATGGGCAGCCGGTGCAGCCGGTCCTCCCCCTCGAACTGGAACACCAGGGAGTCCCAGCTGGCGGAGACCAGGTCCTGGCTGAACCTGCCGGCGACGGTGCCGCGCAGCCACGCCCGGGTGTCCTCCGGGGGCAGGGCCATCGCCCGGTCCACCGCGGCCGGATCGGTCAGCCGGCGGATCGCCCCGGACGACTCCAGCCGGTGGAACAGCCCGCGCTCCGGCCTGACATCGGCGTACTGCACGTCGATGAGCGCCAGCTTGGGGGCGTCCCAGCTCAGGCCCTCCCGCTCGCGGTAGCGGCTGAGCAGCTGGTATTTGGCGGCCCAATCGAGACTGTCGGCCAGGCTCACCGGATCGGTTTCCAGGGCGTGCAGCACGCGGGCCCATTCCTGGAGCACTTCGACGGTATCGGGGTCCTCGGCACCGGTGTCGCGGCACCATTCCTCGGCCGCGCGCAGGTACTCCCGCTGGATCGCGATGGCCGTCATGGCCCCGCCGCCGGCCAGCGGCAGCAGCGCGGTGAAGTCCAGGTCCCGGCTGACGGCGCGCAGGCTGCCGAGCGGATCTGCCAGGGCGAGCTCGGGAGCCCGGCCGTGCTCGATCAGTCCCAGCACGAGGGACGTCGCGCCGAGCTTGAGCAGCCCGGCGGTCTCGGCCAGGTTCGCGTCGCCGATGATCACGTGCAGCCGGCGGTGCTCCTCCGGGATGGCGTGCGGCTCGTCCCTGGTGTTGATGATCGGCCTGCGCAGGGTGGTCTCCAGGCCCACCTCCGCCTCGAAGAAATCGGCCCGCGAGGACAGCTGGAAGCCCGGTTCCTCACTGCCCTGTCCCAGGCCGACGCGCCCCGCGCCGGTGTAGATCTGCCGGGTCACGAAGAACGGCGTGAGCCCGGCGATCAGCGCCTCGAAGTCCACCTCCCGGGGCACCAGGTAGTTCTCATGCGTGCCGTAGGAGGCGCCCTTGCCGTCGGTGTTGTTCTTGTACAGGTTCACCGGCTCGGCGGTGCCCGCCAGCGCCCGCACGCTGGCGGCCGCGATCTGATCCCCCGCGCGGTCGTAGCGCAGCGCCTCCCGCGGTGAGGTGGTCTCCGGCGCCGAGTACTCCGGATGGGCGTGATCGACGTAGTAGCGGGCGCCGTTGGGCAGGACTACATTGGCGAGGTACTCGGCATCGGGCTGCAGCTCCGGCAGATGCGTCAGCTGGGACAGGTCCGCCGAATGCCGGCTCATCAGGAAGCCGCGGGCGTCGGCCAGCGGCGACTCGGTGGAGTAGTCCCAGAAGCTCTGGCCCGAGCGCAGCCCCAGCGGTGCGGCGTAGGCGTGGACCACGCGTGCCGAGTCCCGCATGGGATTGGCCTCGGGACGTCCCGGCTGGCTGATGCCGAACTCGGATTCGAGTCCCATGATCCGGTGTACGCTCATCGCTCCAGAATACGCGCTGGCTCATAGACTTGAGCTCATGGCACCCAAGCGCAGTTCCCATGTGTTCACCGCCGTCATCGTCGATCTCGTCCTGGTGACGGGGTTCGGGATCGTCGGGCACTGGACCCACGGCGGGGACATGAGCCTGGTGGGCATCGCGGAGACCAGCTGGCCGTTCCTGGCCGGACTGGCGGCGGCGTGGCTGCTCACCTGCGCCTGGCAGCAGCCGCTCTCCCCGCTGCGCACCGGGGTGGGCCTGTGGGCGGCGACCATCCTCATCGGGATGATGATCCGCGCCTTCCTCGGCGACGGCACCGCCGGGGCCTTCATCATCGTCGCCGGCCTGCTCAACTTCGCCACCCTGGTGGGCTGGCGGGTGGTCGCCACCGCGGTGGCCGGCCGCGGCGGACGCTGACGGTTCCGTAGCTAGGACTCGCCGAGCCCGAGCAGCCGCAGCTCGATGCCGGCGTATTCCTCCAGCAGGCGCAGTGCGTGCTCGCGGTGCGGCGCGGCCTCGCCGCCGAGCGCTTCGCGGATGCCCGGCAGCTTCTCTCGGTCCTGGTAGAGCGGCGGCAGCATGGGCGTGTCCGGATCGGTGCGGACATCGAGCACGACCGGGCGGTCCGCCGTCACCGCGGCGCCGATGGCGTCTGGCAGCTTGGCGGGGTCGTCCACCGCGACGCCGGTGAGCCCGAGCTGGGTGGCGTAGGCGGCCACGTCGAAGACCGGCAGATCCTGGCTCTCGGCGAACCGGGGCATTCCCTCCATCTCCCGCTGCTCCCAGCTGACCTCCGCAAGATCGCCGTTGTTCAGCACCGTGAGCACGAAACGCGGGTCCTCCCATTGCCGCCACAGACGGGAGACGGTGATGAGCTCGTTGATGCCGAGCATCTGGACCGCCCCGTCCCCGGCGAAGGCGTAGACCGGCCGGTGCGGCCACGCGAGCTTCGCGGCCAGCCCGTACGGCACGGCGCAGCCCATGCTCGCCAGCGTGCTGGACAGGTGTGCCGGGACCCCGGGACGGGTGCGCAGCTGCCGGACGTACCAGTAGACGCAGGAACCGACGTCGATGGCCAGCACCGCGTCATCGGCGTCCGCGTGAGGACGCCAGTGGCTGAAGACCGCCTCGGGGTTGACGGTGCCGGGGCGGGTGGGCACCTCGGCTCGCTGCCGGGCCACCTCGCGGCCGGTCTCCACGGCGGTGCGGATCCGGTCGCGCCAGCCGTCGTGCCCGGCGGCCGGCAGAGCGGCGGTCAGTGCCCGCAGCGACGCCGCGGCATCGGCCGCGATTCCCACCGCGACCGGGTGGCGATTGCCCAGCCGGGCCGGATCGAGGTCGATCTGGACGGCGGGCACGCTTCCCGGCGGCGGATAGTACTCCGTCCACGGATCGTCCGAGCCGGCGATCAGCAGCGCATCGCACTCCTGCAGCGCCACCGCGCTCTCCGGGGTGCCCAGATGACCCATGGTGCCGGCCACGAAAGGCGCCGTCTCGTCGACGTGCGGCTTGCCCAGCAGGCTGGTCACGATCGCGGCGCCGGTGTGCTCGGCGAACTCCGCCAGTTCCGGCCAAGCGCCCGCCACGCCCTGTCCGGCCAGGACGGTCAGCCGGGACCGGCCGGACAGCACCCGGGCGGCCTCGGCGAGCGCCTCGGGCGGCGGCACCGCGTCCACGCTGCCGCAGACCGGTGAGGTGGGGATCTGGCCGTGTTCCTGCCCGATGTCCGGGGCGGTCGCCTCCTGGACGTCCTGCGGCACGATCACGATGGCCGGGCCGCGCCTGGCAAGCGCCTGCCGGAAGGCCCGGTCGATCGCCATCGGCACCTGCTCCGGCGAGGACAGCTGCTGGGCGAATCCGGCGGCCACGTCCTGGAACAGGGTGTGCAGATCCACCTCCTGCTGATAGCCGGAGCCCAGCGTGCTGCGGTCCTGCTGACCGACCAGCGCGACCACCGGCACGCTATCGGCCTTGGCGTCGTACAGCCCGGTCAGCAGATGCACCGCTCCGGGCCCCTGCGTGGCCGTGACCACCCCGGCTCCGCCGGTGTACTTGGCGTGCCCGGCGGCCATGAAGGCTGCCGACTCCTCATGCCTGGCCTGGACGAACTCCGGTCTGCCGGCGCGCTGCAGCGCCCCCATCAGGCCGTTGTTGCCGTCTCCGCTGTACCCGAAGACGCGCGTCACGCCCCACTCGGTCAGCCGCTGGACGATCAGATCGCTGGTCAGCATGATGCTCCCCCGTCGCCGGTTGTGCCTGCGTGCCGGCAACGCTACCTGCTGGGCACCGGCGCGGCGGGAGGCGCCCCCGTTACGCCGGCGGTCAGATAGCTCTGAGGCTCAGCTGCCCGGCGGCCCGGGCGCGGATCATCTGGAACCCCAGGACCAGCACCACCAGGCCGATGCCGATCAGGTCGTAGAGCATATTGGTGTTGAGCATCATGAGCGCGCCGGCGGCGATCACGATCCGGGCGTACCACGGCATGTCCACCATGAAGTGCCCCTCGATCGCGGTGGCCAGCAGCAGCACCGCCACGACCGCGGAGGCCACCACGGTCACCCCGGTGAGGAAGTCCACATCGCGCAGCAGCAGGTCCGGGTTGTACACGAAGATGTACGGGATCACGAAGCCGGCGCTGGCGAGCTTCAGGGACGCCACGCCGGTGCGCATGGGGCTGCCGCCGCTGATGCCCGCCGCGGCGAAGGAGGCCAGCGCGACCGGCGGGGTGATGTTGGCGAACAGGCCGAAGTAGAACACGAACAGGTGCGCCACGATCGGCTCGACGCCGAGCTCGGTGAGCGCGGGCGCGGCCATCGTGGCGGTGATGATGTACGCCGGGATCGACGGCAGGCCCATGCCCAGCACGAGGCAGGCGACCATCGTCATCACCAGCGTCCAGAACAGCACTCCCCCGCTGAGCGAGACGATCGCGCCGGCCAGGGTGACGCCGAAACCGGAGACGGTCACGACGCCGACGATGACGCCCACCGAGGCGCAGGCCACCGCCACGCCCAGCGCCGAGCGCGTGCCGTCCTCGAGCGCCTGCAGGATCTGCAGCGGCGTCATGCGCGTGGTCTTGCGCAGCATGGCCACCGCGATGGTGACCAGGATCGTCAGGAACGCCGAGTACAGGATGGTGCGGCCGGAGAAGAACAGCATGTACAGCAGGAAGGCCAGCGGGATGAGCAGATGGCCGCGGTCTTTGAGCACGCCGAGCACATCCGGCAGGTTCTCCTTCGCGATGCCCTTGAGCCCCATCCGGGTGGCACGCAGGTGGATCTGGCCGATCAGGCTGACGTAGTACAGCAGCGCCGGGACGATCGCCGCCAGCGCCACGGTGGTATACGGCACGCCCAGGGTCTCGGCCATGATGAACGCCGCGGCACCCATGATCGGCGGGAGGATCTGGCCGCCGACGGAGGCGGTGGACTCGACGGCGCCGGCGAAGGTGCGGGTGTAGCCGATCTTCTTCATCAGCGGGATGGTGAACGCGCCGGTGGAGACCACGTTCGCGATCGCGGCGCCGTTGATGGACCCCATGAAGCCGGAGGCCAGGGTGGCGACCTTGGCCGGGCCGCCACGGCCCTGGCCGGCGATGGCCAGGGCGAGGTCGTTGAACATCTGGCTCATCCCGGACTTCGCCAGGAAGGCGCCGAAGAGGATGAACAGGAAGATATAGGTGGCAGAGACGCCGATGGCGGTGCCGAAGATGCCCTCAGTGGTGGCGAAGAAGTTGTAGGCCAGGGTGTCCCAGTCGTAGCCGCGGTGCCGGAACAGGCCGGGCAGTTCGCGGCCGTACAGGCCGAACAGGATGAACAGCAACGCCAGGATCGGCAGCGCCCAGCCGGTCACGCGCCGGGCGGCCTCGAGCACCAGCACCACCAGCAGGGTCGCCACCAGGATGTCGGTGGAGGTGTAGCGCCCGGCCTGCAGCACGAGTTGCTCGTAGTTCTGCACCAGATAGAGCGTCGGCACGAAGGCGGCCAGGGCGAGCACGGCGTCGGGGATCCGCCACCAGGCGGCGCGTGCCCGGCGTGCCGGCGGGTAGAGCATGAAGACCAGGAAGAGGATCAGGCTCACGTGCAGCGAACGGTGGATCAGCGTCGGCGGCGTGCCGAAGTACGCGGTGTACATGTGGTACAGCGCGGTGAAGACCGCCACGCCGCTGATCAGCAGCGCCAGCGGCTTCCATCGGGTCTCGCGGACCCGGGACTCCGCATCGTACTTGGCGGCGGCCGCGGCCGCCTCCTTCTCCCGGGCCCTGCGCTCGTCCTCGTCGTGCGGGATGACCTCGATGGTCTCGCCCTCGGCCGCCGGCTGCGCGGGGTCGTGTTTGTCTGATCTGCTCATTGGGGTCTCAGTTCCAGTGGTTCCTTGTCGGGGAGTCTCAGCGTGTCGATCAGGTCGTCGTGGCCGTCGACGCCGATGCGGTAGTCCACCCGGTGCGAGTGCATCCAGCGGATGGCCTCGAACGGGCGGTCGATGTTCTCGATCACCACCCTGCCGTCCCGGAGGGAGACGTCGCCCTCGTCCAGCGGCATGCCCGCGCCGTATTCCTGGAAGCTGGTGGCCACCAGGAGGAGGCCCTCGCCGTGCACCCGGTAGACGTCCGTCCAGCGGGACAGTTCGATGGAGTGGATCCAGGAGTGGGTGATCTCCGATTCCGCCGTGATCGGCAGCTCGGCGTAGACCTCGCCGGTGCGCTGATGACGGCAGACGAGCACACGGCGCCCGATGCCGCAGCCGGCCAGCGCCACGGCGGCGGCCGCCGGACCCGCGTAGGTCAGCAGCCGCCGCCGGGAGACGGAGGAGGTCATCGCCCCGGTCCGGCCGGACCGGTCCTTAGAGCACGCCCTGCTCGTCGAAGTACCGCTCGGCACCGGGATGCAACGGCACCACGAGGCCCTCGGTCACGGTCTCCAGGGTGATGACCTCCGCGGCGCTGTGCGAGCCGTGCAGCCGGTCGAGATTGTCGAACAGCGTGGCGGTGATGTCGTAGACGGCGTCCTCGCTCAGCTGCTCGCCCACCAGCAGATGGTTGGTCACGCCCACGGTGGGCACGTCCTCCTCCTGCAGGTAGGTGCCACCGGGCACGACGTCCTCGGAGAAGAAGTCGTACTCGGTCAGCAGGGTCTCGGCGCCGTCGCCGTCGATCGGCACCACGATGAAGTCCGTGTTGGTGCCCAGCTCGGTGAGGGTCGGGTTGGGCACGCCCGAGGTGACGAAGGCGGCGTCGATGTGGCCGTTGGCCATCTGGTCGGTGGCCTCGGCGTAGGAGAGGTAGTCCGCGTTGATGTCGTCGTAGCTCAGATCGTAGGCACCGAGCACCATCTGCGCGTTGAGTTCCACGCCGGATCCGACATCGCCGACCGCGACGTTCCGGCCGGCGAGGTCCTCCACCGATTCGATGCCGGAGGCCGTGGTGGCCACCAGCTGGACCGTGTTCGGATAGAGCGCCGCGATGGCCACGAGCCCCTCACGGGCGTCGTCCTCGAACGGGCCGGTGCCCTCCAGCGCCTGGACGACGGCGTCGCCCATGGCGAAGGCGAGCTCCGCGTTGCCGTCGGTGAGCAGGTTGATGTTCTCGGCGGTCGCGCCGGTCGCCTGGACCGAGGTGTCGGAACCGAGCTCCTCGCGGAGCATATCGGCCATGGTGGCGCCGATCTGGTAGTAGACGCCGGAGGAGCCACCGGTGGCGATGGTCAGGAACTCCGCGTCCTCACTGCCCTGCCCGCCGTCGCCCGCGTCCGAGCCGCCACCGCAGGCGCTCAGCACGAGTGCCGCCGCCGCGAGGCCGGCACCCGCCGTCATGCCGCGCCGGAACCTCCGGGCCGTCCGGGATTGCCGCTGCTGGCCGGTCATAGGTAACTCTCCTTCGAGTCGGTGGTGATTCCCGGCCATCCTAGGTGAGACCGGTCAGGCCACCACGTTCCTTGTCTGCGAGAGCACCTGATCGTAGCGGAACTGTGACCGTCACAGCCGTACGGTCTTGGCAACAAGCCGGGCTGTCAGGGCCGTCAGAGCAATCCGCCGGCGGGACGCACGTCCTCGACCGGCACTCCCCCAGGTGTCCCCGTCGCGGTGCCGGCCGGGGCGTCCGCCGGGCCGGCAGCGTGCTCGCCGTGCCGGATGACACGCAGATGCGTGATCCGCTCGCCCTTCCGGCCGGAGATCCGGGCCCACTCATCGGGATTCGAGGTGTTGGGCAGGTCCTCGTGCTCGGCGAACTCCTCCGCGCAGGCGCGGCGCACATGTTCCTCGCGCAGGCCGCGTTCGCCCGTGGCGAGCAGGTCCTTGATGGCGTGCTTCTTGGCCCGGTCCACGACGTTCTGGATCATGGCGCCGGAGGCGAAGTCGCCGAAGTAGAGCGTCTCCTGGTCGCCGTCGGCGTAGGTGACCGCCAGATAGGCGTTGCGCTCCTCGCGGGCGTAGATGCAGTCCACGGCCACGTCGATGAGCGCCGCAGCGGTCTCCTCCGGGCTCCCGTGCCGGCGCAGCTCGGCCTCGTGCAGCGGAAGCGCCGCGGTGAGGTACTTGCTGAAGATGTCCCGGGCGGCGTCCCGGTCCGGCCGTTCGATGCGGATCTTCACGTCGAGGCGCCCCGGGCGCAGGATGGCCGGGTCGATCATGTCCTCGCGGTTGGACGCGCCGATGACGATCACGTTGTCCAGCCGCTCCACGCCGTCGATCTCGCTGAGCAGCTGCGGCACGATGGTGGTCTCGACATCGGAGGAGACCCCGGTGCCGCGGGTCCGGAACAGCGAGTCCATCTCGTCGAAGAAGACCACGACCGGGTTGCCCTCGGTGGCCTTCTCGCGGGCGCGGGCGAAGATGCTGCGCAGCTGCCGTTCAGTCTCGCCGACGTACTTGTCCAGCAGTTCCGGCCCCTTGATGTTGAGGAAGTAGCTGGTGACCGGGGTGCCGTCTGAACCGCCCGTGCCGGCTGCGCCGTGCCCGGCGGAACGGTCGGCGAGGGAGTTCGCCACGGCCTTGGCGATGAGCGTCTTGCCGCAGCCGGGCGGCCCGTAGAGCAGGATGCCCTTGGGCGGTTTCAGGCCGTGCTCGCGGAACAGCTCGGGGTGCCGGAAGGGCATCTCCACGGCGTCCTGGATCATGGAGATCTGCGGCTGGAGGCCGCCGATGTCCGCGTAGGAGATGTCCGGCACGACCTCCAGCAGGAGGTTCTTGGCGTCGGGCTTGGGCACGACTTCGAGGGCGAACTGGCTACGGGCGTCGGCGAGCACGGGATCGCCCGGCCGGAGCCGCTGCCGCCGCAGCCGGTCCGAGAGCAGCAGCACCCGCTCCTCGTCGGTGGGGCCGGCCACCAGCACCCGGTCCGGCGGGAGCACGTCCTTGACCACCATGACGGTCCCCTCGCCCGGGAAGTCCCCGGCGCCGATGACGACCAGCCCCTCGCTGAGCCGCACCTCCCGGCCCGGGACGAGCTCGCCCAGCGGCAGCGAGGCGGAGACGGCCACGCGCATCTTGCGGCCGCCGTGGAGGATGTCCGCGTAGGGCACGGCCTCGGGGTCGTCCTCCGCGGCGGGGATGATCTTCAGCAGGGTGGCCCAGGTGTTGGGCGGCTCGGCGAGCCGTTCGGCCTCGGCGCGCAGCCGGGTGAGCTCCTCCCGCGCTGCGCGCAGGGTAGATGAGAGGGT
The DNA here is from genome assembly GCF_014639315.1 of Sediminivirga luteola. Taxonomy (GTDB): domain Bacteria; phylum Actinomycetota; class Actinomycetes; order Actinomycetales; family Brevibacteriaceae; genus Sediminivirga; species Sediminivirga luteola. The sequence goes on along the minus strand of NZ_BMFY01000003.1, from coordinate 286,571 downwards.
CTCATTGCGTTTGGCGGCTTCGGAGATCTGCCGGCGCAGCTGGGCGATCTCCTGGCGCGCCTCGGCGGCACGGGTCTCGGAGCTGGTCATGCGCCTGCCTCCTGTTCGCTCTCGTCCGCGCCGGCGTCCTCGGCCGAACGCGCGGCGACGATATCGGCTCGCCGGCCGGCCTCGCGCTGCACCCGGCGCAGCTTCTTGGGCGTGGCCTCGCGGACGCCCAGGGCGTCCTCGGTGAACTCCCCGCCGGTCCACGCCTGGCGGTCCTCTTCCGTCGGCTCGCTGCCCTGCGGGCGGGTACGCCGCCGCAGCGGCTCGGTGTCCCCGGCCAGCAGCCGTGCGAAGAGCAGGAACCCCGTGTGCCCGATCATCCGGTGCTCGGGCCGCACCGCGAGCCCTTCGAGGTGCCAGTCCCGCAGCATGGTCTCCAAAGAGCGCGGCTCGGTGAAGCGGCCGGTGGCCTGGAGCGCGTCGACGGTGCGGGACAGCTGGGTCGCCGTGGCGACGTAGACCACCAGCACGCCGCCCGGTGCCAGGGCGTGCTGCACGGCTTCCAGGCACTCCCAGGGGGCCAGCATGTCCAGCACGATCCGGTCGACGCTCCCGGCCTCCACCGCGCGCGGCAGCTCTTCGGCCAGGTTCCCGAGGGTGCAGCGCCAGGCCGGGTGCTCCCGGCCGAAGAAGTCGCGGATGTTCCCGGCAGCGATCTGCGCGAACTCCTCGCGCAGCTCGAAGGAGTGCACGCTGCCGTGCTCGCCGACCGCGCGTAGCAGGGACAGGGTGAGCGCACCCGAGCCGACACCGGCCTCGACGACGCGCGCACCCGGGTAGATGTCCCCCATCGTGACGATGAGCGCGGCGTCCTTCGGGTAGATCACGGCGGCACCGCGCGGCATGGACAGCACGAAGTCGCTCAGCAGCGGCCGCAGCGCCTGGTACTGGTGTCCGGCGGTGTTGCGGACCACCACGCCCTCGGGCAGGCCGATCAGCTCGTCGTGGTGCAGCGCGCCCCGGTGGGTGTGGAAGACCTTGCCGGACTCCAGGACGATGGTGTGCAGGTGGCCTTTGGCATCGGTGAGCTGGACCTTGTCGCCGGCGCGGAACGGGCCCCGGCGGTCTTCAGCCCCGATAGGAGTGGTGGTCGTCATTTGCCCGCCAGTCTATCGGCTCACCGGCATCGGCGTGAGCTGCGCCCTCACCCCGGGTGCAAGATGTCGTCTGAGAGTTCCTGCACATCGAGCAGGCCGACGAGGGTGTTGCCGCGCAGCAGCAGCACGAAGGCGGTCGAGTCCCGCAGCTGGAGTTCCTCGACCAGGTGCACGGCGGTGATGTCCTCCGGCACGCCGATCCAGGGGCCCAGTACGCGGGAGACCTGGTCCAGGGTGACGTCGTTCCACTGCTCCACCGGGATGCGGCGGGCCGCGGAGCGATCGACGATGCCCATCGGGATGCCCTGGGAGTCCACCACGATGATGAGGGCGGAACCGTCCTCGCGTTCGGCCGAGCGAATCGCCTCGGCGATGCTGGTCAGCCGGTCCGCGGCGATGGCCGGCTGCACCAGCCGGCTCAGGTCGTAGGTCTCGATGCGGCGCTGCAGGCGCGCGACGCGCAGCTCTTTGTGGATGTAGAACCACAGCACCGCCGCGATGCTCACGGTCCACACCAGCACGATGATGTCCGGCAGCTGACCCTTGAGCAGCGGCGGCAGCACCACGACCGCCAGCAGCACGACGATGAAGCCGTAGCCGAGCCAGCAGGCGATGACGGTGCCCTTGGAGAGGCTGCCGGTGAGCCGCCAGATGAGATGCTGCAGCGCGCGCCCGCCGTCGAGCGGGATGCCCGGCAGGATGTTCACGGTGCCCAGGGCGACGTTCGCGAAGGTCACCGCGACCAGCAGCAGCCAGGCGATGCTCCCGGCCTGCGTGGCCTGGAGGGCGATCCACCCGACGCCGGCCAGGACGAAGTTCACCACGGGACCGACAACGGCGATCACGATCCCCTGGGTCGCGGCCTGCGGGGATTCCTTGGGCCGGCCCGGGAGGGTGTCCGTGTAGCCGCCCCAGACGTTCAGCACGATGGACACGACGGTGCTGCCGTAGGCGCGGGCCGCGACGCCGTGCGCCACCTCGTGCAGGAACACCGAGGCGAAGAGCAGAACGGCGTAGCAGAAGGCCACGGCGACGGCGGTTCCGCCCAGATCCGGGCGCATCGTCAGCACCCAGGGCGTGAAGACGGCCGTGATGATGCCGGCGGCGAAGAACCAGGACCAGTCGAGCACGATGGGGGCGCCGAGGAGACGGCCCAGCCGCAGGCCCCGTGGCAGGCCGCGATGGGCGACGGTCGTGTCCGGCATGCTCGTCATTCTACGGGGCCTAAGATTGGGGAGCATGGTCGTTCTCAACGCGCTGTCCCCGTCCCGGGCCAACGACTTCCTCCAGTGCCCCTTGAAGTACCGGTTCCGCGCGGTCGACAAACTGCCGGAGCCGCCCTCGAAGGCCGCGCTCAAGGGCACCCTGGTGCACGCGGCGCTGGATGCGCTGTTCGATCTGCCCGCGGCGGACCGTCAGCCGGAGCGCGCCGGATCGCTCATCGCCCCGGCGTGGGAGACGCTGCTGGCGGCCGAGCCGGCCCACGCCGAGCTGTTCAGCGGCGAGGAGGAGCTGCGTGTCTGGCTCGCCGAGGCCGAACGGCTCTTCACGAACTATTTCGACCTGGAGCTGCCTCAGCGGCTCGAACCCAGCGGCCGGGAGGAGTTCGTGCAGCACACGCTCCAGGACGGGCTCGTGCTGCGCGGCTTCGTCGACCGCATCGACATCGCTCCCGGGGGCCAGATGCGCGTGGTCGACTACAAGACCGGCCGGCAGCCCAGACCGCAGTACAGCCGTGAGGCCCAGTTCCAGATGCGCTTCTACGCCGTGCTCATGCTGCTCACCCGCGGGGTCCTGCCGCACACCCTGCAGCTGATGTACCTCGGCAGCGGGACCGTGGTGCGCTCGCGGCCGACGCAGGAGGAGACGGACCTGGCGCTGGCCCAGATCACCGACGTGTGGGCCGAGATCCGCCGCGCCGCCGAAACCGGGCGGTGGCGCCCGGTGAAGTCCCGGCTGTGCGACTGGTGCCATTTCCGCCCGCTGTGCCCGGCCTGGGGCGGCACTCCCCCGCCCGCGCCGGAGGTCGAACTGCCCTGAGGCCGAACCGGCGCCGTCTTGGGCGCCGGCGCCGCGTCAGTGCTGTGCGGCCCCGGCCGCCAGGCGGTCGAGCTCGGCAAGGGTGACGCCCTCCAGGGAGGGCAGCAGCACCGCGCGGCCGGCTGCTTCGTCGAGGTCGACGAGGTGGCGGATGCCGAAGGCCCGGGTGCCTGCGTCCACCGCCGAGGTCAGGCCGGGGATGGAGTCCTCGAACGACAGGCAGTCCGCCGGGGCGACGCCCAGCAGTTCCGCACCGCGCAGATAAGGCTCCGGGTGCGGTTTGCCGTGGGTGACCTCGTCGCCGGGAACCACCGCGGCGAACCATTCCCCGGGGAGCGCGTGGAGCACCGCCTCGGCCAGGCGCCGGTAGGACATCGTCACCAGCGCGCACGGGATTCCCGCCTGGGCGAACTGCCGCAGCAGCTCGCGCGCGCCGGGCCGGAACGGCACGTGCGCGTGGATGCGCTCGATCACGCCGGCGATCAGCGTCTCCACGATCTCCTCCGCCGGCAGCGGCAGGCCGTGGCTGCGCAGCACCTCGGCCGAGACCATCAGCTCGTTCCCCACCAGCTGCATGCTGTCCGCGTGCGACCAGCTCAGGCCGTGGGCGTTCATCAGGGCCTGCTCCTCGGCGATCCAGTAGGGCTCGGTGTCGACGAGGGTGCCGTCCATGTCCCAGAGCGCGGCGGCGAAGGAGACGGGCGGTACGCTGAGCGGTGCGGTCATGCTCCCCATTTCATCACGGCGTGATCGAGGTGGCCGGATCAGGTTGCATAATGGACCGATGGACTGTGCAGGGATTCCGATCATCCGCGCCGCCGTGGACGCCCAGCGGGCGGCCGGCACCCGCGCCGATGACGACCGGCCGACCCTGGGAGTGATCGCCTTCGAGGGCTGGAACGACGCCGGCGAAGCCGCCACCGACGCCCTCGAACTGCTCCGGGAAACCTGGGGCGTGCGGCAGATCGCCGAGATCGACGACGAGCAGTACTACGACTTCCAGTTCACCCGGCCGCAGGTCCGCCGGGTCGGCGGCGAGTCGCGGATCGACTGGCCGCGGACCCGGATCTACTCCGGGACCCTGCCGGAGGCCGACTGCGACGTCGTGATGGTCTCCGGCATGGAGCCGTCCTTCAAATGGCGGGCGTTCTCCGCGCTGCTGGAGGAGTACCTCTCCGGCGCCGATGCGATCATCCTGCTGGGCGCGCTGCTGGCGGATGTGCCGCATTCGCGCCCGCTGCCGGTCTCGGTGACCTCCGAGGACGCCGCCCTGCGGCACGAACTCGATCTGGAGCGCAGCAGCTACGAAGGTCCGACCGGTGTGCTGGGGGTGCTGGAGAACCAGCTGGGCCTGGCGGGAATCCCGGTGGTGTCCGCCTGGGTGGCGGTGCCCAATTATGTGGCTCAGTCGCCTTCCCCGAAGGCGCAGCTGGCACTGCTGGGCCGGATGGAGGAACTCACCGGCATCACGATCCCCTACGGGGACCTGCACGAGGACGCTCAGGCCTGGGAGACCGGCGTCGACGAGCTGGCCCAGCACGACGCGGAGATCGCCGACTACGTGGCGCGCCTGGAGCAGATGCGCGACGCCACCGATCTGCCCGAGGCGAGCGGCGAGGCCATCGCGCAGGAGTTCGAACGCTTCCTGCGCCGGCGGCCGCCGGGCGACAAGGGCAGCCCCTCGTCCTGAGCGCGACGCCTCTCAGCTCAGACGGATGCCCAGCAGCGCGTCGATGGCTGCGGCCACCTCTGCTGGCTGCTCGTCGCCGTCCGGGTCCCCCTCGGGTGCGCGCTCGGCCCAGGCGTCGACGGCGCGCATCGCCCGGGCCGCGTCCAGGTCGTCGGCCAGCGCCCGGCGGATCTTCCCGGTCAGATCCCGGGCTGACGCTCCCTCGGCGAGTGCCCGGGTCCAGCGCTCGAGCCGCTCCGCGGCCGCATCGAGCATGGCCTCGTCGAACTCCCAGTCGCAGCGGTAGTGGTGGCTCAGCAGCACCAGCCGGATCACGCGCGGGTCGACGCCCTGCGCGCGCAGCCGGGAGACGAACACCAGATTGCCCCGGGACTTGCTCATCTTCTCGCCCTGATAGGCGACCATCCCGGTGTGGAGATAGGCCTTGGCGAACCGCTCCCCGGTCAGCGCCTGCGCGTGCTGGGCGCTCATCTCGTGATGGGGGAAGATCAGATCGGAGCCGCCGCCCTGGACGGTCAGCGGCAGCGCGGCGTGCTCGGCGGCGATGATGGCGCACTCGATGTGCCAGCCCGGCCGCCCAGGCCCGAGCTCGCCGCCGTTCCAGCTCGGCTCGCCCTCGCGGGCGGCGCGCCAGAGCAGCGGGTCGAGCGGATCACGCTTCCCGGGTGTGCCGGGGTCGCCGCCGCGCTCGGCGAACAGCTTGAGCATCTCCTCGCGGTCGAGCCCCGAGACGGTGCCGAACGGCGGCTTGGTGCGGGTGCGCAGGTCGTAATAGACGTCGCCGTTGCGGACCGCGTAGGCGGCGCCGGACTTGAGCAGCCGTTCCACGGCCGGGACGATCTGCGGGATGCTCTCCACCGCGCCGATGTAGTGGTCCGGCGGGATGACCCTTAAGGCCTCCATGTCCTGGCGGAACAGCTCGGTCTGACGCTCGGCCAGCTCCTGCCAGTCCTCACCGGTCGCTGCGGCACGCTCCAGCAGCGGATCGTCCACATCGGTGGTGTTCTGCACGTATGTCACCGCGAGTCCGGCATCGCGCCACAGGCGGCACAGCAGATCGAAGGCGACGTAGGTGGCGGCATGCCCCAGATGCGTGGCGTCGTACGGGGTGATGCCGCAGACGTACAGCCTGGCCTCGTCGCCCTTCTTCGGTGTGGGGACGGCGGCGCGCCCGACCGTGTCGAAGAGTTCGGGTCGCTTGGCCCGTCCGGCGAGCCGGGGGATCTCAGGTGCGGTCCACGATTTCACTTGACCCAGCTTAGGACACTCCGCGCCCGATTCCCCACAACGGGGGCCACGGCAATGCCATCCGGTCCGCTGGCGGCCGCGGGAAGGCGCCGGCGTCCAGCAGCCGGGCGGCACGCTCGACGAGTGCCTCGATCTCCTCGGCGCCCAGCAGTGGTGCGAGCGCCTGCCGTGTGTGCTCCGAACCGGCGTTGCCGAGGAGTTCGCGCTCCCAGGCGCTGAACGCCCGGCCCGAGAAGCCCCACAGGACGGTGCGGAGTTTCTCCTCCGGATGGAAGCAGAGGCCCTGATCGATGCCGTACAGCCCCGGCCGTGCCCCGGAGACGGGATCCCAGTGGCCGTACACCAGGTGGGATCCTTTCCGGTCGGCGTTGTTCGCGAGCAGGTCAAACAGGGCGATCCGGCGCAGCCCCGGCGTGTCGCGGTGGGCGATGACGACGTCCTCCCCGTCCTCGTCCTGCGCGGCGACCACCGGGATCCAGCCCGCCGTGCCGATTCCCGTGCCGCTTCTGGCACCGGCCGCCGGACTGGCCCCTGGGCCGAACTCGCGGGCAGGCAGCACGCCGATGCCGGCGCCCTCCCCCGGCGCGTTCTCGACCCATGCCTGCAGCGAGCCGAGGCCGTACCCGGGCAGTTCTCGCAGCACCGTCGGCGGGACGACGTCGAACCCGGCCAGGCGGCTCAGCCGCCACGCCGCCACCTCGCGGAGAGCGAGCGTCGCCGGCGGGAAGTCGTGCAGTCGCCGTTCACTGGCCAGCGGCTTGAACACCGCCTGCCCCATCGCGCCGCCGGCCTCCTCCACGGTGCACAGCAGCGCAGCGTTGCTCGATTCCATGATCCGGCCGAGTACCTGGACGGGGGCCCGTTCGAGCTGTGCGACCGTCGTGTCTTTCGGGGGCTTACCGCTCATCGAGGCGTCATCGGGGAATGCCGTTGGCACGGGGGCACAGGTGCCCGCCAGCGTCGAGCGGCAGTGAGCACAGCGGGCAGTCGCCCCGGCCGGCGCTGACCACCTGCTCGGCGCGGCGCACGAACTCGCGTGCCCGGGCGCCGTCCAGCGACACCCGCAGCACGTCCCGGTCGACGCCGGACTCGTCGTCGGGGCTCAGGCTCTCGCCGGCCTCGGCGTCGGCCTGGCTGAGCTCGAAGCACTCCAGCACAAGACGATCCGTGCCCGTGTCCCAGGCCAGGCTCATGGTGCCCACGCGGAACTCGGGTTCGATCGGGGTGCTCAGTTCGGCGTTGTCCACCAGCTCCGGCAGCGGCTCGGCGGGCACGCCCGCCCCGCCGGGCTGTTTCGCCAGGACGAGGTCCAGCAGGGCGTCCATCCGCTCAGCGAGGACTGATGCCTGTTCCTTCTCCACGATCACGGAGGTGATGCGCCTGCCGGACTTCGCCTGCAGGTAGAAGGTCCGTTCACCCGGCAGCCCGACGGTGCCGACGATGAAGCGGTCGGGCTCTGAGTGGTCGAAGACTGTGGCCGGCATGTTTCCTAGCGTAGTTCACGCGCGGGTTTACGGTAGTGGCATGCCCATCCTCCATCTGGTCCGGCACGGACAGAGCACGTCGAACGCCGCCGGGACGCTCGCCGGCCGCACCCCGGGCGTCGGCCTGACCTCGCGGGGCGAGCAGGAGACCCGGGCGCTGGCGGAGTTCGTCAGGGGCCTGGACCCGGCGCTGATCGCGGTGTCGCCGCTGCAGCGCTGCCAGGAGACGGCACGGCTCCTGGCAGGCACACTCGACTGGCCCGATGACCGGCTGCGCACCGCACCGGGCCTGCAGGAGGTGGATTACGGCCGGTGGGCCGGGGCGTCGCTGAAGAGCCTGACCGCGGAGCCGGCGTGGCAGCAGCTGCGCGCCGATCCGGCCGCGTTCGCCTTTCCCGGCGGGGAGACCGTGGAGCAGATGGCTACGCGCGCCCGGACCGCGGTGGAGGACCTGGACGACCAGGTTCGCCGGTCATCGGGCGAGAAAGCCGTCTGGGTCGCCGTCAGCCACGGTGACATCATCCAGGCTGTCCTCGCCTGGGCGCTCGGTATGCCGCTAGGCCGTTACCGCCGGATCGCGGTGCCTCCGGCATCGATCAGCACGGTGCACCTCGGACCGGAGCCGCTGGTCACCCTGATAGGCGCCCGCCCGGAGTTCGGCACCCCGGCGGCCCAGGACCCCACCGGCGGGCCGGCACGCATCGGCGGCGCCTGAGGCGGCCTTGGGCCGCAGCGGTCAGAGCGGCTGCAGCACTCCGGTGCCCAGCAGGATGAAGAGCAGGATGCCCAGTCCGACGCGGTACCAGACGAAGATCCAGTAGCTGTGGCTGGAGATGTACTTCAGGAACGCCACGATCACGACGTAGCCGACCACGAAGGACACCGCCGTGGCGGCGATGGTCGGGCCCCAGCCGAGCACCATCGGCTCGCCGATGCTGCGGTACAGACCGAAGAACCCTGAACCGAAGACCGCCGGCAGTGCCAGCAGGAACGAGTAGTAGGCCGCCGACTGGCGAGTGTAGCCCAGCACGAGGCCCGTGGTGATGGTGCCGCCGGAGCGGGACACGCCGGGGACGAGGGCGAGTGCCTGGCCGAAACCGTAGATGATGCCGTGCTTCCAGGTGAGCTGCTGCAAGGAGCGCTCCTTGCGGCTGAACTTGTCGGCCAGGCCCAGGGCCAGCCCGAAGACGATCAGCATCGTCGCCACGATCCACAGCGAGCGGAAGACGCTGTCGATGCTGTCCTCGAACAGCAGGCCCAGGACCACGATGGGAATGGTGCCGACGATGATGAACCAGCCCATTCTCACGTCCGGGTCACTGGCCGGGCGCTTGCGCGCCACCCAGCCGAACCAGGCAGTGACGATCCTGCGGATGTCCTTCCAGAAGTAGACGAGCACGGCCGTCTCGGTGCCCAGCTGCACGATCGCGGTGAAGAACGCGCCGGGATCGTTGCCCGGCAGCATGAGCTCGCCGACGATCCGCACATGCGCCGATGAGGAGACTGGAAGGAACTCCGTGAGCCCTTGCACGATCCCCAGAACGATGGCCGTGAGCCATTCCATCGGCGCCCCTCCCGTTTGACCTCTGCCGCTTGCGCCGCGGGCTCGCACGGGGCCGCGGCCGGACCCGCCACCCGAGCATACACGCCGATCAGGGCTGAAAAACCGCTAGGCTGGGAGCACTATGGACACAACGCCGGTGGGCAGATCTGGGCTGCGCGTGTCGGACATCGGTCTCGGCACTCTGGAGTGGGGCGGGCGGGTGGATGCCCGCACCGCTGGCGAACTGCTGGAACGCTATCTCGACCTGGGCGGAAGCCTGGTGGAACTGCCGTCGGCCGTCTCGCCGGCCGCTGAGATCCTGGGTTCGTTGCTGCCGGACACCGGCGCCGATTCCCAGCCGATACTATGCGCACGTTCAGGTGTCAGGATGGCAGCGGACGGTCCCGTCGCCGACGCCTCCCGCGGCACGCTGCTCGGACAGCTGGACGCGGTGCTGGCCACCCTCGGGCGCAGCGCTGTCGACCTCTGGGTGATCGACGTCTGGGATGCCTCGGTACCGCTGGACGAGACCCTGTCGGCGATGGAGACCGCCTGGCGGTCGGGGCGCGTGCGCTATCTGGGCCTGTCCCACTACGCGGCCTGGCAGATCGCGGCAGTGGCCGGCCAGCTGCCGGTGACGGCCGTGCTGGCGGAGCACTCCCTGGTGCATCGTGCCGCGGAGCCCGATCTCCTCCAGGTGTGTGACCACTACGGCATCGGCGTGATCGCCGGTGCGGCGCTGGGCCGGGGCGTGCTCACCGGGAAGTACGCCTCCGGTGTGCCGCAGGGCTCCCGTGGCGCCGATGCCGCGCTGAGCAGGTACGTCTCCCAGCGCCTGGGCGAGCGGGAGAAGCGCGTGGTCCAGGGCGTACTGCGCGCAGCGCACGGGCTGAATCTCACGCCGGTGCAGATCGCGCTGGCGTGGTCAGCGGCGAAGCCGGGGATCAGCAGCCGGCTGGTGGCACCGCGGAACGTGGCGCAGCTGGAGGAGGTCATGACAGCCGAGCTGCCGGAGCTCCCGGAGGAGATCCTGCAGGCCCTCGACGAGGTCTCGGGCGAGTCTCGCTCGATCTGACCGAGTGAGCCCCGCGCGGGCGGAGGCCCGGGCGGGGCTCAACAGGCCGGCTGGCGGAGGCCGGAGCCGTCAGTCCTCGTCGTCCTCGACGTCGTCGAGGTCTTCGTCTTCCTCTTCGTCCTCTTCATCGAGGTCGTCCCCGTCGAGGTCCGTCTCGTCCTCCGCGTCCTCATCGTCCTCGAGGTCGTCGAAGTAGTCGTCTCCGTCCTCGCGGGCGTCCTCGACATCGTCGAAGAGCTCGAAGGGTGTGACCTCCTCGTAGGCGGTGTAGAGGGCGTCCTCGTAGACTTCGAAGGCATCGGCCACGGCGATGTAGGCGCGCTCGACTCGCAGGTCGTCGTCGCCCCGGCGGTTCGCAGCGGCGGCGAGGTGCTCACGCAGCGCGTCCACCAGCTGGTCGAGGGCGATTCGAGGATCGGTGCTCATAGGATCAAATCTAGCGCACCGGACCCCCGGGAGACAGTGCCGCCAGACGGCAGGGACAGAATGCGATGTGGAGGATGTGAGCACGTGAAGCGGAGACCGTCCGAGTACCAGTACCGCAAGGTGGCGTTCTCGCGCACCGTCGACCGCGACGACGCTCGTGAGCAGCTCACGGACGCCGCGGAATACGGGCGCTGGGAACTGGCGCGCACTCAGGTGAGCGTCGATGGCAAGCGCACCGTGTGGCTGCGCCGGAAGATCATCCGGATGCAGCGCACCGCATGAACAGCAGGGTCCTCCTCTTCCCGCTCGTCCTGTCCGCCGTCGCGGGCGCGGCGACGGCACTCCAGTCGGCCGCCAACGGCGCGCTGGGAACCGTGCTGGGCAGTCCTGCCATCGCCGCGCTGTGGTCGTTCGGTTCGGGCCTGGCCATCGTCACGGTCATCGTCCTGTGCTCGGCCCGCTCGCGCCAGGCAATGGGGCGGCTGTACCGCGGTCTATGGCGGCGGGAGTTCTCGCTGGTGCTCTCGCTGGGCGGCGTGGTCGGCGCGTTCCTCGTCGCAGTGCAGGCGTTCGTGGTGCCTCATCTCGGGGTGGCGCTCTCCACGATCGCCATCATCGCCGGCAATGTGACCGCCGCGAACGTCGTGGACTGGATCGGTTTCGGTCCCGGCCGGGCCAGGCGTCCCGCCGCCGGCCGCCTTGCCGGTAGCGTCCTGATCATCGCCGCCGTCGTGGTGTCCAGCGGCCACCGCCTCGGCGACGGCGAAGGAGGTCTCTGGCTCGCGGCGCTGCCCTTCGCAGCCGGGTTCGCGATGGCGTTCCAGCAAGCCGCCAACGGCCGGGTGCGCGCCTTCTGCGGGGACGCCATGACGACGACGTTCAACAACTTCTTCGTCGGCACGGCGGCCCTCGCCGGGCTGGTGGGGATCATGCTGCTGGCCGGGCACAGGCCTAGCGGGGACTTGCCGGGGCTGGCCGACTGGTGGATGCTCACCGGCGGCGCGCTCGGCGTGGGATTCATCGCGGTCGCCGCTGCGATCGTCGCGCAACTGGGCGTGCTCCTGATGGGGCTCGGCAACGTTTTCGGCCAGCTGTTCGCCTCCCTGGCGATGGACGCCGTGATCCCGCATGTCGGCGCGACGGTGACCTGGTGGACCGTGGCAGGGGTGCTCCTCGCCCTGGTGGGCATGGTCATCGCCTCACTGCCGGGCGGCCGGCGCAGGGGCGGCGGGCGCCGGATGCTGCCGCTGGACGAATGAGACGGTCGTCACCGCGACACGGCGCGGATCTCACATAGGGTAGGCATTACTAACCACCCATCCCCGGAGAACAGCGAGGTTCCATGGCCCGGCACATCCGGCCCCAGCATCAGCTCACCGTCACCCGTCAGGAATGGCTCAGCCGTAGCCTGGTCCGTCTGTGGCTCTCCGGCGCTCCGGCGGACGTTTTCGGCGACCGGCCCCACACGGACGCGTACTTCAAGATCTTCGTCCCCGGCACCGCTCCGCTGCCGGCGCCGCCGATCGATATCCAGGAACTCCGGGCGACGCTGCCGCCCGAGGCCGCTCCGGCCCGGCGCACCTACACGCTGCGCGGTTACGACGCCGAGCGCGGCGAGCTGGCCATCGAGTTCGTCTCCCATGGCGATCATGGCCGCGCGGGCCCCTGGGCCGCGGGCGTGCGGCCGGGCGATCAACTGGTGGTCAGCGAGCCCGGTGGCGGCTACGCACCGGATCCAGCGGCGGAGTGGCATCTTTTCGCCGGCGACGAATCGGCGCTGCCCGCCATCGCCTCGGCCCTGGAGGCGTTGGCCCCCGGAGGCCGCGGGCACGCCCTCATCGAGGTGAACGGCCCCGAGGACGAAGTGCCCCTGGAGGTGCCGGACGGCATCGAGGTGCGCTGGCTGCACCGCGCCGGGGCGGAAGCCGGTACCACCACGCTGCTGCCGGAGGCATTGGCCGCGCTGCCGTGGCCCGGCGGGGACGTGCAGGTCTTCGCCCATGGCGAGCGGGGCGCCATGAAGGCGATCCGCGACGTCCTGGCGCCGCGTGAGATCCCCCGGGAACGCCTTTCGCTGTCCGCGTACTGGGCGCACGGCCGCGCCGAGGACCAGTTCCAGGCGGAGAAACGCCAGCCCATCGGGAAGATCCTCTAGGCGGGGCCGTGACGTGCTCGTGGCCGCTGCCACAGGAGGCTCCGCCGCCGGAGCTGCACCGGCGGGCCTCGACCATGCGCTCAAGGGACGGCAGACTGGAGGCATGCCTTCCTCCCGCCACGTCGTCGCGCAGACCACCGTGGACAGTTCCGAGCTCGCCGAGCGACTGGCCACCGATGCCGTGGAGCGGCGCCTGGCGGCCTGCGTGCAGATCACTCCCGTCACCAGCGTCTACCGCTGGAAGGATGGCGTGCAGCGGGAAGCAGAGTTCCTGCTGAGCCTTAAGACCACCGCCTCGCAGGTACGCGGACTTCGGGCGTTCCTGGAACAGGAACATCCCTACGACGAGCCCGAGTTCCTGGTACTGCCGGTCATCGAGGGCAGCGACTCTTACCTGCGGTGGATCGATGAGAGCACTGGCACCTCATGACCGCCGGCCATGTCGCCACGTTCGATTGCTATCGCACGCTGATCGATTTCGATCTGAACCGGGCGACGTTGCCGATCGTCCGGGAGCGTCTCGACGAGGTCGGGATCGACCACGCGGAGTTCCTGGACAATCTGCGGGTGATGCGCTTCCACGCCGTCGCACAGGGCCCCTACCGGCGCTACCAGGGCCTGATCCGGGAGACCCTGGAGGTGTGCATGCTGCTGCACGGCGCCGAGTACCGGCCCGAATACGGCGACCAGCTCGTCGAGGACGCCCGGCAGTTTCCCGTCTTCCCGGAAGTACCTGAGGCGCTGCGGCAGCGGAGGGCCCTCGGGGTCCAGCTGGCCATCATCTCCAACTCGGACCGCGACTTCATCCCACACCACATCGAGACGATCGGCGTCGATTTCGACTACGTCGTCACCGCCGAGGACGCCGGGTGGTACAAACCGCGCGCGGGTGCCTTCGAGCACCTGTTCTCCGTGCTCGACCGGGACCCCGCGCTGATCACGCACGTCGCGCAGGGCTGGGACTACGACATCATGCCCACCAAGAAGTACGGCATCCGGCGGGTGTGGATCAACCGCTACGGCCTGCGCGGCAGCGAGGCCTACCAGCCGTACGCGGAACTGCCGGACCTGCTGACGCTGCCGGACCACTTCCAAAAGCAGGTCCTCACCTAGCCGTTAGGCCCCGGGGCGATCGCCGGTCCCGGATGCCTGGCCGCTGCGGCGCGCGCGAGTCAGGGCGATCGCACCGGCCATCAGGAGCACCGCCGCGACGGTGAGCAGGCTTACGGGTACCGGCATGCCGGTGCGCGGCAGATCGGGCTGATCACCCGGGGGCGGTCCTGGCCGCTCCCCCGGCGGCGGTTCCTGGGTGCCGGACGGATCAGTCGGCGGCACGATCGTCGGGGCCGTCGTGGGGTCTGTGGTCGGATCTGTGGTGGGGTCGATGGTCGGGTCCGTGGTGGGATCTGTGGTGGGGTCTGTGGTCGGATCGGTGGTGGGCTCGGTCGTGGGGTCGATGGTCGGGTCCGTGGTGGGGTCTGTGGTCGGATCGGTGGTTGGATCCGTGGTCGGGTCCGTGGTGGGGTCTGTGGTCGGATCGGTGGTCGGGTCCGTAGTCGGATCTGTCGTCGGGTCGGTGGTGGGATCGGTTGTTGGGTCCGTTGTCGGATCAGTCGTCGGATCCGTAGTTGGGTCCGTCGTGGGATCCGTAGTCGGGTCCGTCGTGGGATCGGTTGTCGGGTCTGTCGTGGGGTCTGTGCTCGGGTCCGGCGTCGGGGTCGGTTCATCGGCGACGTTGGTCGCCTCGCAGGTGGCGGATGCACCAGCGAGCAGCGAGAACTCCGCAGGGTCGAGTTCTTCCCCGCCTGAGGTGCAGACGAGGTCTTCGAGCGTGTAACCCTCAGGTCCGGACGATTCCGTCAGTTCGTACAGCTGGCCCGGCACCACGCTCTGCGCTTGCCCGGGTACAAGCTCGTGATCGTGCCCACCGGGGATCACCGGTGGCAGCGGCGTCAGCAGGAAGCCGAAGTCCTCCGGTGCGGCGTCCCCGCCCTCCACGATCTTCTCCACCGTGACGAACGCGGTCTGGTTCACCGCCACGCAGGTGTACTCCATGCCCAGCGGCACCACGACGGCACCCTCGGCGCCGATCGACGGATCCGGTCCGCAGACCCACGAACCCGTCGACTCGGGGAACTGCAGCGGCTCGCTGCGCAGATCGTTCTGAACGTAGTGCAACGCCTCGTGCGGTGCTCCATCGACGACCTGTTCAGCGAGCTGATACGCCGTACCGGGCGTCACCTCCACACGAGTCACCCCGGCGCTCCCGGCGACGCCGTTCGGTCCTGGCAGAGCGCCTTCGGGACCGATGGCGTCCAGATTCCACCAATCCGTCTGACCGTCGCCGCTGGCGACCTGCTTGTCCAGGGTCAGATAGCTGACGCAGTCGACCTCGTTCGTGAAGGTCCACTCGTTCAGTCCCGCTTCCAGCTCGAGCTGCGGCGAGACCGGGTCCACGGGCGGCACCTGGTCCTGGCTGTCCCCGGCATCGTAAAGACTCTCGCCGCTGCCCGGCTCCGACTCCGCCGGCGCGCCGTCCTCCACGCTGACTCCGGTGATACGGCAGCCCGGCATATTCGCGATCCCGAGCTGCTCGCTGACGGTCAGGGTACGCGCCGCCTCAGGCGCCCCGGGCGCCGCGTCATACCCGGCGCGCTCCACCGACCAGCTCTGCGGCGTCAACGCGCTCTCCGTGGGGCCCGACATGCTCAGCCGTGACTCCAGGCCGGCAGGCTGCGAGCCGTGCGGCATGTCCACGACCTCGCCGCCGCTGGAGATCCGCCAGCGCTTATGCACCTGCGCCGCAGCCGGCAGCGTCTCCGGAGGCGCTTCGTTGTAGACGATGCAGGAGACCGCGTCTTCGAGCCCGAGCTCAAGGCCCAGGGAGAACGCATCGTCGGTGACCTCGGGGGTGAACGGCACCGGGGCGTTGTCCTCGGACTTGTTCACGCATTCCGTGAACTCGGGTCTGGGCTCATAGGCGGACCACACCGGACCGGTCAGGTCCTCGGCGACGGTGACGCCGGCCGTGGGCTGGTCGAAGGACAGATCGAACGACGCGCCTCCGGTCGCGGTCCCGGTCAGCGCCGACTCCGGGGTCACAGAGACCTCGGGATCGTCCGGGTCGACGCTGAAGCGCCATGGATCGGAGGGAACGAACGCCTCCGAGGTGTCTTCAGCTCCAGGCGGCAGGATCCGTTTGATCACGGAGACGGACGGCGCGCAGCTGGCCATCACCACGTCGTGCAGCGCCTGCGCCGCCTCCTCGTAGTCCGGGGTCTGGAAGTAGTCCGCGTCGAGGATATTGGTGCCGTCGTAGGCGTCCCGGCCGGAGACGGTCCGGAGGTTGTATGCAGAGCCCGTGCCGGAGACGCCGGTGCCCACGCCGAGGGCCAGCACACGCGTCCCCTGGCTTTTGAGCAGATTCGCCGAGGCGTTGCCGTTACCGAGTTCGCGGAACCGGGTGTACCCGCTTCCGCGGTCGCGCGGCTGCCCGGACGCGCTGAGCGGATTCGGGCCGTACACCGTCGGATTGCCATCGGTGATCAGGACGGCCATGTCGAAGTGCTCCTCGCTGCCCGGATCGGCGGAGTTCGACTCGGCCACCGCCGCGAGCCCCCGGTCCCAGTTGGTGTAGTTGGTCGGCGGGTTGTCCCAATCCTCGTAGAGGGACTTGACCTGCTCGGCCTCGGAGGTGGTCGCCACCGACATGAGCGGGGTGTTGGGACCGTATCCGCTGGCGGGCGAGTCAGTGCCGAAGGTGAAGACCGCCACCTGCGAGGGGGTGCCGTGCAGGGCGTCGACGAAGGCGGACATCGACGCCTTGAGATCCTCGATGGCGTCCGCCGCGGCCACGGAACTGGACAGGTCCACCACCAGCGCGACATCCAGGCCGCACTGGGGCGGCAGCTCGGGGTTGACCCGGGAGAGCGGCCACACGCCGCCGGATGCGGTCCGGCGGGTGAACTCCGGGATCGCCTGCTGCGGGCTGGTCTGCAGGCCCGGATCCGTGATCCACTGCGAGCCGGAGCGGTACACCTGGCCGGCGACGAGCGCCGGGGTCTGGAAGACATGCCGGAGAGACTGCTGATTGGTATTGGTCAACGGCGCCGTCTGCCAGTAGGGGTTGGCGTAGTAGCTGCCGCCGGGCGCGGAGAGCGGCGCGGCCCACAACCTCGTGCCCTGCGGGACGCCATCGGTTCCCGGGCTTCCCGGCCGGATCGGCACCACGAACGAGCAGTCGCCGTCGGCGTCCGAGCTGCAGGTGAACAGCGGTTGCGGCCCCGGAGGCGTGGTGTCGACGAACCCGTCGTTGTCGTCGATGGATGCCGAGGGGTTGCTGGTGAACAACCCGAAGGTGACCCCCGCCGGGGCCGGGCCGATCGACGAAGGGCCGGTGCGCGCATCCCCGGCGTACAGCTGGACGACGGCTTCCCCCGGTCCCGGCTCCGGTACGGCTGCCTCAGCATCGGTGCCCATCAGCGCCGGCCATGCGGTCAGCGCGAGCACCATCAGGATTGCCAGCACGGAAGCCCGCGCCTGACCGAATCGGGGTCGGGTGTCCGCCGTCATGGGCCCTCCGCAAGGCATCTACGATTCCCGGGGATGGTCGCGCCGCGTCAACGCGTGCGTTACCGGCACCCTACGGCAGGGTGCCCACGGCCGGGAATGGTGTCAGGCGCACCCCGGGACGGTTGTTATGTGTCCGTGACCAGCGGCGCTCCCGCGGCCATCGCGACTCAGCCGCGCGTGTAGTGACTGCCGTGTACTGGTTGCCGCGCGCCGACGCCTACGATGAAGACATGCCGCATTCAGCAGGAGCCCCGGACAGTCGCCGCACCGATCTTCTCGGACTCGTGGTGGGAGTCGTGTGCGCCGTCGCCGTCATGGGGACCGCATTCCTGCCGGTGCCCTGGCAGCCCTATCTGCTCGTGCCGGCGCTGCTCCTGGCGCTCGCCGCCTTAGCGTACCGGCTGCGCACGGACAGCGGCCGTGGATCCAAGGACTCCGGTACCCGTCCGCCGTACTTGCTCTGGGCCTGCGTCGCCATTCCCGGAGCGCTCCTGCTGGGCCTGTTCATGCCCGTCCCGTTCTTCGGCGCCTGAGCCTCCTGACGGGCGGCTAGGGGCGGATGAGGGCGTCGGTGAGGAGTGGTCAAACACCAGCCGGCCGGATTCGCGCGGGGCGCTGAACCTCTGCTAGAGTGAACTTCGCTTCCGCCGAAGAAGGCGGCAGGTCCGGGTGGCGGAATTGGTAGACGCGCTAGCTTGAGGTGCTAGTGCCCGCTTTAGGGCGTGGGGGTTCAAGTCCCCCCTCGGACACAGATCTAGAGCCTACGCCTGCGGCGGCGAGCGATGGCTGGTTCAGCGGCTTAAGCTTCTTGGAGACTGGCCAGCTGCGGTGTAGGAGTCGGCCTCTCCCCGATTTCTTTCAGAGGCTCAACGGGATTCTCCGGGCGCGACGCCCACTCACCAGTCGCCGAAGCCTGGCTCACCCACCGCTGGGGATCAACGATCCTCCCGATGGCCATGATCTGTCCGCGGGACCCCTGAGCGCGTATAGCTTCAGTGCCCGGTGCCACTCGACGTAATCGTAGACCCGAACGCCGCCCGCTTCGGCTCCTTCTGAGCGCTCGATTTGTTCTGCGCATGGCCGCTTGGTGTGGACCAGTCCAAGCATCAGGTTGCCGGAGCAGGCGCAACTGCCCGACCCGCCATATGTCGGTTCCCGAGAACTGAAACAGGGCCAGGTGTCGGTTGTCCAGGTGATCCCGTGCGAGAAGAATTCCCTACAACCGCACGCCTGCGGCCTCATTCGACCAATGGAGATCGACATGACGCACACGAAGCATCCCGTACCCGCATTCGACCCCGAACTCGCGGCCGCGCTCGGAGCAATAGGTCAGGAACTGCCGCCAACGCTCACGCCGGAGATGATTCCCGCCTTGCGGCAGATGCCCGATGATCCGACACTCCACGAACAGATCGCGGCGGTCGGCGCGACCCACGAGGAACGCACCATCGAAGGCTTCGAGGGCGGCGAGATCCTCGTCTCCATCTTCCGCGACCCGAGCCGGAGCACTGCGGGGCCAGGAATTTATCACATCCACGGCGGCGGGATGATCACAGGGAATCGCTTGATGGGCGTTGCCGGCTTCCTCCCCTTCATCAAGAGCCACGGGGCCAGCATCGTCTCCGTTGAGTACCGGCTCGCACCGGAGTTCCCGGATCCCGTGCCCGTCGAGGACTGCTACGCGGGCCTCGTCTGGACGGCGGAACACGCCGAAGAACTCGGCATCGACCCGGCTCGCATCCTCGTCGGCGGCGCGAGCGCTGGCGGCGGGCTCTCCGCGGGTGTCACCCTGCTCGCGAGAGACCGGAAGGGCCCTGACCTTCGCGCGTCGCTGCTCATCTACCCGATGCTCGACGATCGCAACGAAACCATCTCAGCTCACCAGATCGACGGCATCGGCGTCTGGGATCGCACCAGCAATGAGACCGGCTGGACCGCGTTGCTAGGGGATCGCCGAGGCACCGATGACGTCTCGATCTACGCGGCCCCGGCGCGTGCCGAGGATCTTTCCGGCCTCCCGCCCACCTTCATCGACGTGGGCAGCGCGGAAGTGTTCCGCGATGAGAACGTCAGCTATGCCTCCCGCATCTGGGCGGCCGGCGGTGACTGCGAACTGCATGTCTGGCCGGGAGGCTTCCACGGTTTCGACAATTTTGCGCCCCATGCATGGCTGTCGGCGGCGATGGTCGAAACGCGAAACAAGTGGATCACGCGCATGCTCGATTCCTAACCTCCACTGTTCATCCACGCATCTCATCCACGCCGTCGCTTGCGCCCCTTCATTCCCTGCAGATCTCGACGCGATCCCAATACGATGGAGAGGGCGTAAGCGACGAGGAGGTCGAGATGAGAGAACTCGCCGGCAAGTTGAGCGCCCTCGACCCAGAGGCGACCGAGACGCTGAAGGTCATCGCCTACTTCGACACGCTCGTCGACGGGCGCGTCAGCATCGACGGGATCCTGCGCGGGGCAGCGGTGCTGAGCGGTACCGCCGTGGGATACCAGCCTGGCGAACGGCAGACAACCCGGCGCTACAGTTCGGACGGTGAAGCCTTAGATCCAAAGGATCCGGGATCCTGGCCCTCCCTCTCCTTCGGAGCTGGCTCCACAGTCTGGCTCGAACGCGAGGGGTCACATCATGCGAACGATGCGATGATCCTCGAACGTCTTGCGATCGCGGTCTCGGTCTCCACACAGCGCTTCGACCAGCATGCCCCTGCCAGGCGCGCCGTCGAGATCCTCGTCACCGCCGGCACCAGCGCCGACGAGCGGGAAGAAGCTCTGCTCCGGCTCCCTTTTCCGGCGCGATCCAGCTTCCGGGCGATTGCGGTACCAGTCTCCGCGACAGGTGGCGTACTACCGCATGCCCCGGACGCGGTCGTGGTGACGAGGTTCGGCATGGCGCGGGCGATACTGGCGAGCGAGGCTCCCGGTCCCGGCGGTGCGCAGCGCCTAAGCAGCGCACCGCCGCTGAGCGATGAATACCGTGAACGTGTCGGGCGCGCGGGCATCGGCACTCTGGCGAGAACGGCAGGAGACATCCCGGATTCGTGGTCCTCAGCGCTCACCGCGCTGCGGCTCGCCGGAAACACCTCTAAGCCGGTATACGCAGATGAGCTTGGCGCACTTCTTCACCTCGCCGAACTCACCCACACGGAGGCGAATCCCCACCCAGACGTGATCGCTGTGGGACGCGCGCTCGCTTCCACCTGGTGGACGGAACTTCTCCTTCAAGCAGTCGCACAGGGCTCCAGCCGCCGAGGACTCGCTACGCTCGCCGGAGTGCATCACTCCACCATGGAAGCCCGCTTGAGCAAGCTCCCGGAGCTTCTCGGCTTCGATCCTTCGCGCCCGCTCGGGCAAACCAGGCTCGGCGTGGCTCTCATGCTGCACCGACTCACGCACGCGCAGCTCGACAGTCAAGGATGAGCGTCGGCGCGCCGCGCCCTGCGGAACCTCTCAGGCCTACCGCGCTGCGATGCTGGCCGCTAGGCTCGGAAGCGCGGGTGCATCCCCCTCCAGCGCACCGGCATCGACCCCATCCCCGAACTCCCCGAACTCCCCGAAGGATCCCCCATGAGACCCCTTCCCGTCCCCATCGCCGTCCCCTTGCTCGCCGTGCTGATCGCCCTCGCGCTCATCACCACCGCCGGTGCCGTCCCCGCCGGAGCCACCACGACCGACGCCTCGTCCGAGGAACTGCAAGAGACCATCGACGACGTACGCTCCTACGTCAGCGTCGATGACTCCGGTACCGTCCGCTTCGACCGCGCCGCGGCGCTCGCCGCCGGTGAGCCCCAGGAAGTTCTCGACGCCGGCGCGCGACTGGAACAGCTCGCACGCAGCTACGAGGCCCACCAGAACGCCCCGGACGGCCCGCGCGCCTATAACGGGATCCCGGTCTGGGGCAACTGGTGCGGTCCCGGCCACGGTGGCGGCACTCCGCGCGACACTCTCGACCGGCTCTGCATGGAGCACGACAACTGCTACGCGGCGCGCGGCTACTTCGACTGCGAGTGCGATGCGCGGCTCCGCGCCGGGATCAGTCGCTCCGCCAGCAGCATGGGCACCGGTGAACGCGCCATGGCCGCTGCCATCTCGGTGTACTTCACCATCCAGCCGTGCCGCTGAACCAGGGCACTGCTCAGGGCCGCTGAATCAGCGCCCCGGCCGGCCCCAGAGCACGATGGTGGCCGGCCGGGGTGCCGCTCAGTCCAGCGGCGTGATGTTCGACCAGAGATGCGGCTTCCCGGAGCGGCGGTGCCAGGCCACCAGGCCGCTGCGATCGCCGGGCTCGGCGAAACCGGCCGCGACCGTGGCGGGGAGCACCACGGGCGCGGCGAAGCGGACCGCCCACTGCCAGCCTGCGCCGCCGGGCGCCTGCAGCGCCAGTGCCCGCGCCGCGGTGTACATGCCGTGCGCGATGGTGCGCGGGAAGCCGAAGGCACGGGCGGCCAGCGGATTGGTGTGGATCGGATTGGCGTCACCGGAGAGAGCGGCGTAGCGGCGCACATCAACCGGGCTGAAGCGCCAGAGCGCGGCCGGTTCCGGCGGCTCGAACTCATCCCGGCCGCTCTGGCCGCGGGCGTTCGCCTTCTGTTCCGCCTGCGCCTCCTGTTCCCCGCCATCGCTGAACAGGCGCACGCCCTTGGCCAGGTAAACGGAGGTCTCCTCCACCAGCAGTTCGCGGCCCGAGTGCACCGTCAGGCCGATCTCCGCGACGGTGCCCCGGCGGTGCGGTGCGAGCGTCCTGGTGAATGCCGTCAGATCCAGCGGCTCATCGAGACTCGGCAGACGGTGCACCTGTACCCGGTTGGCCGTATGCACCATCCCCAGCGGTGGCAGCGGGAAGTCCGCGTCCGTCATGACTTTCAGCGTCAGCGGGAAGCCGAGGACATGTACGTAGCTGACCGGGAGCCGGTCCGTGGCGCTCTCCCCCACATGGTGCTGGAAACGCGTCAGCTCACCGGCGTCGGCCGTGACCTGCCGCAGAGCGAACCGCGCCGGCGGCACGAGAGCTGCCGCATCGGCGCTGGAGGCGGGCAGCCGCTTGTCCTGGGCGCGGCGCTTGGCGACGGAGGCCACGGCCGCACGGCCGAACAGCCGCCGCAGCGCGGGTGTGCCGTCCAGGACCTGGGTGCTGTGCTGAGGACCGGGCTGATGCGCGGGAGCCATCTCGTTCACGCCCCGACCATGTTCTGGCCGCACACCCGCAGCACCGTCCCGTTGATCCCGCCGGCCTGCGGCGCCGCCAGGAAGGCGATGGCCTCGGCGACGTCCACCGGCAGGCCGCCCTGCTGCAGGCTGCTCAGCCGCCTGGCCACCTCGCGGGTGACCGGCGGCATCTTCGCCGTCATCTCGGTCTCGATGAACCCCGGCGCCACGGCGTTGATCGTCCCGCCGGCGCCGGCCAGCTCCGGCGCGCTCGCGCGGGTCAATCCGATGACACCGGCTTTGGAGGCCGCGTAGTTCGTCTGCCCCCGGTTCCCGGCGATGCCGGATGTGGAGGCGAGCCCGATGATGCGCGGCTCCGGCCCGAAGGCACCGGCCTCCAGCAGGCCGGCATTCAGCTGCAGCTGCGCCTGGACGTTGACGTCGAGGACCTGGTGCCACTGCTCCGGCTTCATGTTCGCCAGCAGCTTGTCCCGGGTGATGCCCGCGTTGTTGACCAGGATGTCCACCGGGCCCCTGGCCGCCTTGGCGATCTTCGCCGCCGCGTCCTCCGCGGTGATGTCCAGCTGCACCGCGGTGCCCTGGACCTCGTTCATGACGGCGGCAAGCGACTCCGAGGCCGGGACCACGTCCACGCCGATGATCCGCGCGCCGTCGCGGTGCAGCACCCGGGCGATCTCCGCGCCGATCCCGCGGGCAGCGCCGGTCACCACGGCCGTGCGTCCCTCCAGCGGCCGCGAGGGATCCGCAGGCAGCCCGCCGGCCTCCGAGCCGATGTGGAGGAACTGCCCCGAGACGTAGGCGGAGCGACCGGACAGCAGGAAACGCAGGGCGCCCAGGACCGAGGGCGCCACGGGAGCCACTCCCTCAGCCAGCACGATGCCGTTCGCGGTGGCGCCGGCCCGCATCTCGTGGGCCAGGGAACGGGTGGCGCCGTCCACCCCGCGGCGGGCGGCGGCCTGCGCAGGCGAGGCGGACGCATCGGCGTCCCGGAAGACCGTGATCACCCGGCCGCTGGGCTCCAGTGCCCGCAGCGCCCCGCCGACGGCGAGCATGACATCCCCGAGATCCGCCGGCTTCTCCACCTGATCGAAGACGGCGACGATGCCGCCGAGTCTCTCACCCGGCACAGCGTGGCGGCGCACTTCCAGGCCCCAGTCCAGCAGAGTCTCGGCGGTGCCGTCGGCCACGGCGCTCTCCCCCAGGACCAGCACCGGCGAGGCCGGCAGATCGTGTCCCTGCGAGTACCGCTTCAGCCGTACCGGCCGAGGAAGCCCCAGGGTGCCGGCCACCCGCTTGAGCGGTCCGGCCGAAACGAGGTCGAGATACTTGTCGCTCATGCTGCCTCCACGATCGCTGCGAGTCCCTGGCCGCCGGCGGCGCAGATCGAGATCAGCGCCCGCTTCGCGCCGGTCTCCTTAAGATGTTTGGCGGTCTGTGCCACGATCCGGCCGCCCGTCGCGGCGAAGGGGTGCCCGGCGGCGAGCGACGAGCCGGTGACGTTCAGCTTGCCGGGATCGATCGATCCCAGCGGCGCGTCCAAGCCGAGCCGCTCGCGGCAGAAGGACTCGTCCTCCCAGGCCGCCAGATGGCACAGCACCGTCGCGGCGAACGCCTCGTGGATCTCGTAGAAGTCGAAGTCCTGCAGGGACAGCCCGTTGCGTTCCAGCAACCGCGGGACCGCGTAGGCGGGCGCCATCAGCAGCCCGTCCCTGCCGCTGACGAAGTCGACGGCGGCCGCCTCGACATCGACCAGATGCGCCAGCACCTCGATGCCCTGCTCCGCCGCCCACTCCCGGCTGCCGAGCAGGACGGTGGCGGCGCCATCGGTCAGCGGCGTGGAGTTTCCCGCCGTCATCGTCGCCGGAGTGCTCAGGCTCTTGCCGAATACCGGTGAGAGCTTCGCGAGCTTGTCCACGCTCGTATCGGGGCGCAGCGTGGTGTCGCGGTACACGCCGCGATACGACGTCACCAGATCGTCGAAGAAGCCGCGGTCCCAGGCCGCCGCCAGATTGCGGTGGCTCCGCGCGGCGAGCTCGTCCTGCGCCTCGCGGCTGATGCCCCACTGAGCGGTGGTGAGCGCCTGATGCTCACCCATCGACAGGCCGGTGCGCGGTTCGGCCGTGCCGGGTGCCTGCGGCACCAGATCGGCCGGCCGGATACGCGCGAGCGCCCGTACCCGGTCCGCCGGCTTCTTCGCCCGGCTGGCGGCCAGCAGTGCCCGCCGCAGCCCCTCCGTGACGACGATCGGCGCATCCGAGGCCGAGTCGACCCCGGCGGCGACACCGGAGTCGATCTGCCCGAGCCGGATCTTCTGCGCGATCGACGCCACGGTTTCCAGACCGGTCGCGCAGGCCTGGCCGACGTCGAACGCGGGCGTGGCGGGATCAAGAGCGGATCCCAGCACCGACTCGCGCGTGAGATTGAAGTCCTTCGAGTGCTTCAGCACGGCGCCGCCGGCAACCTCGCCGAGTCGCACGCCCTGAAGACCGAACCGGGCGATGAGGCCGTCGAGCGCGCTCGTGAGCATGTCCTTGTTGCTCACCTCCGCGTACTTCCCGTTGGCCTTGGCGAAGGGAATGCGGTTGCCGCCGAGGATCGCCGCCGGCCGGACCTTCCCCTGCGTATCCGTGGACTGTGATGCCATGTGGATCTCCTCTCGTGGATCGCCGGCGGGGCGCGCTCACGCGCGGGCAGCCGTACTTACGAACAGTACTGACAGTACATGATACTGTCAGTATCGTGAACCGAGTCACAGCCCCCCGCCCCCAGCTTCCCGACGGGCGCTCGACCCGATGGAACAAGCACCGCGAGGAACGCCGCCTGGAACTCCTGCGCGCCGTGCGCCACGTCGTGCACGAGGAGGGCCCCGAGGTCTCGATGGACACCATCGCGCAGCAGACCGGAACCTCCAAGACCGTCTTCTACCGGTACTTCGGCGACCGCAACGGCCTCCAGGACGCCGTCGGCGAATGGGCGATGAGCGTGATCGCCCGCAAGCTCGCCGACGCGTACCGGGCGCCCGGCACGGAAGAAGACACGGCGGAGAGCGGAACCGGTCCCGCCACCACGGCTGAACCCTCCCGGGAACGGCTGCGCGCCATGATCCGCGCGTACGCCGAACTCGGCGCCCGCTCCCCCGCCGTCTACGCCTTCGCGGCCCGCAGCGACGTCGTCGGCCCGCACCAGCTCCGTCCCGGCAGCTTCTACGAGGGCGTCGCCGAGCTGCTGCTCGGTGCCGTGGACTTGGACGGCCTGGACCCGGCAGGGCAGCGGCAGTGGGCCGCCGGCGCGATGGGCTTCGTCCGCGGATGCATGGACGAATGGCTCGCCGGCCGGGACGCCGCCGGAGGCGGGACCCGGGGCGAGCACGAGGCGCGGCAGCTGGCCGACCGCATCGCCGGCTGGCTCTGGCGAACGAGGAACGTCACCGAAGAAGCACACGGCCCCGAGGAGCACAGATGAGCGAGGAACCGCGGATCGACATCCGCGCCGTCGGCGATCTGCTGGACGGCACCTGGAAGGACGTGCGCCGGCAGACACGCGAGGTACTGGCCGGACAGGAGTTCCATCCACCGCTGGACGGCACCGTCGCGGACAAGCGGGCGTGGACGCTCGGTCGGCTGCATGCGCTGGTCGAGCACGGCACCGCCGCCCGGGCCTTCCCCGCGGAATTCGGCGGGCACGACGACAACGGCGGCAATCTGGCCGGATTCGAGGAACTCGTCGCCGCCGACCCGAGCCTGCAGATCAAGGGCGGAGTCCAATGGGGTCTGTTCGGCGGCGCGATCCTGCATCTGGGCACGGCCGAGCATCACCGCCGGTGGCTGCCCGGCGCGATCAGCCTGGAGATCCCCGGCGCCTTCGCCATGACGGAGACCGGGCACGGCTCGGATGTGGCCAGCCTGGCCACCATCGCGAAGTACGACCCGCAGACGGAGGAGTTCGAGATCACGACGCCCTTCCGGGCCGCCTGGAAGGATTACCTCGGCAATGCCGCGCAGGACGCCCGCGCCGCCGTCGTCTTCGCCCAGCTGGAGACGCTGGGGGTCCGGCACGGCGTGCACGCGTTCTTCGTGCCGATCCGGGATGACAACGGCGCTTTCCTGCCAGGTATCGGCGGCGAGGACGACGGCCCCAAGGGCGGCCTGAACGGCGTCGACAACGGGCGGCTGCACTTCGATCACGTCCGCGTCCCCCGGACCAATCTGCTCAACCGGTACGGCGATGTGGCACCCGACGGCACCTACAGCTCCCCCATCGCCAGCCCCGGACGGCGCTTCTTCACCATGCTGGGCACCCTGGTGCAAGGCAGGGTCTCGCTGGACGGAGCCGCCGTGACCGCCGCGAAACTCGGCCTGGACATCGCGATCCGCTACGGTCTCCAGCGGCGCCAGTTCTCCGGTTCCGACGAGCACCGCGAGACAGTCCTGCTGGACTACCAGCGGCATCAGCGCAGGCTCTTCCCGCTGCTGGCGAAGACCTACGCCGCGCAGTTCGCCCACGAGCAGCTGCTGACCGAGTTCGACCGCGTCTTCTCCGGCACCGACGACTCGGACGAAGCCCGTCAGCTGCTGGAGACCGAGGCCGCCGGCTTCAAAGCGCTGTCGACCTGGCAGGCGCTGGACACCCTGCAAGAGTGCCGGGAGGCATGCGGCGGCCAGGGGTTCCTGGCCGAGAACCGGATCACCGGCCTGCGTGCTGACCTCGACGTCTACGCCACCTTCGAGGGGGACAACACCGTCCTGCTCCAACTGGTCGCCAAGCGCCTGCTGGCCGACTACTCCAAGGAGTTCCGCAACATCGACGCCGGCGGCGTGGCACGGTTCATCGCCACGCAGGCCGCGGAGTTCACCCTGCACCGCAGCGGCCTGCGGAACCTCGGCGAATCCGTCGCCGATGCGATCCCTACCGCGCCGATCGGACTGCGGCTGCGCGCGGTGGAGGCTCAGACCGAGCTGATCGCCAGCCGCGCCCAGACCATGGTGGCGGAACTGGCGCGGAATCTGCGGCCGGCCGCCAAACTCCCCCGCGCCGAGGCGGCCGCGCTGTTCGACCGGAACCAGCACGAGCTGATCGAGACCGCCCGCGCGCATGTGGAACTGCGGCAGTGGCGGCTGTTCTGCGACGCCGTGGAACGGGTCCAGGATCCGGGCACCCGTAAGGTGCTGGCACGTCTGCGCGATCTGTTCGGGCTCACGCTCATCGAGGAGCACATCGGCTGGCACCTGATGTACGGCCGGCTCTCGATGAAGCGGGCCCGGGAGGTCGGGCCCACGATCGAACGGCTCCTGGTCAAGCTGCGGCCGCATGCGCTCGATCTGGTCGAGGCGTTCGGCTACGGGCCCGGGCACCGCCGGGCGCCGATCGCCACCGACGCCGAGAGTGTCCGGCAGCGCGAGGCCTGGGAGTGGCAGCGCCGCCGGCGTGCCTCCCGGGACCAGCCGCGCGAGGAGAAGCACCTGCGCCGGTGAGGAACGCCGGGCACGGTTCCGGGCGGAGTCCGCTTAAGCGAACACCGTCGCGGCGAGGATGGCGGCCAGCTGATCGTGCTCCATGAGGAACCCGTCATGCCCGCGCAGGCTGCGGATGGTGTGCACTCCCGGCGGTGAGGGCAGTGCCCGGTCGATCTCCTCCAGCTGCGCGGGTGGGTACAGCCGGTCGGTGTCGATGGCGATGAGCGTGACGCCGGCCTGGATCCGCCCGAGCGCCTCCTGCAGCCCGCCGCGCCCGCGGGTGACGTCGTGGTCCCGCAGCGCACGCGTGAGCACCGCGTAGGAACCGGCGTCGAACCGGTTCACGAGCTTCCGGGCCTGATGGTCCAGGTAGCTGTCCACCTGGTAGTACTCGGGCCGTTCGCCCGGCCGGCTGGTCCGCTGCCGCGCGCGGCCGAACCGCGTGTCCAGCTCGCTGCCGTGCCGGTAGGTCAGATGCGCGATGCGCCGGGCCAGGCCCAGCCCGTTCTCCGGGCTCCGGCCCAGGGCCAGGTAGTCGCCGCCGCAGTACTCGGGATCCGATTCGATCGCGATCAGCTGGGTGTGGGCCCAGGCGATCTGGTCCGCATTGGAGTACGCCGGGGCGGCCAGCACCACCAGGCGCTCCACCCGCTCCGGGTGCATGATGGCCCACTCCAGGGCGCGGGCTCCGCCCATCGACCCGCCGATGACGGTGTGCCAGGCGGCGATCCCCAGATGATCGGCCAGCCGGGCCTCCAGGGTGACCCCGTCACGCAGTGTGACGCCGGGGAACCGGGACCCGTAGGGCAGCCCGTCGCCCGGAGAGGCGCTGGCCGGGCCCGTCGTGCCCCCGCAGCCGCCGAGCATATTGGCGCAGACGACGAAGTACCGGTCCGTGTCGATGGCGGCGCCCGGGCCCACCATCGGACCCCACCAGCCGGCCTCGTCCGCGTCGTCGTGCGCGGCGACATGGCTGTTGGCGGTCAGCGCGTGCTGGATCAGGACTGCGTTGGAGCCGTCCGGCGCCAGCGTGCCGTAGGTCTCGTAGGCGAGCGTGACGCGCTCCAGCACGCGTCCCGACTCCAGCTGCAGCTCCCCCGTGTCGAGGAACTGCAGCCTGGAGGCGGGCGCATGCAGGATCACGGAATCGGACAGGGAGTCACGGGAGGCGGGCAGCGTCGAAACCCTTTCTCAGATCGGCCAGGATATCGTCGATGTGTTCCAGGCCGACGGAGAGCCGGACCAGGCCGGGGGCGACGCCCGCCGAACGCTGCTGCTCCTCGTTCAGCTGGGAGTGTGTCGTGGAGGCCGGGTGGATCACGAGCGAGCGGACATCGCCGATATTGGCCACCAGGGAGTGCAGCTCCAGCGCGTTGACGAACGCCACCGCGGCGTCGTAGCCGCCGGCGATCTCGAAGGCCAGCACGGAGCCGACGCCGCGCGGGGCGTAGCGCTTGCCGCGCTCGTACCACGGGCTGGACGGCAGCCCGGCGTAGGCGACCGACTGCACCTGCTCGTGCGCCTCGAGCCACTCGGCCACGCGCTGGGCGTTGGCCACGTGCCGTTCGATGCGCAGGCTCAGCGTCTCCAGGCCCTGTAGCAGGAGGAACGAGTTGAACGGCGCCAGCGCCGGGCCCAGATCGCGCAGCAGCTGCACGCGCAGTTTGATGCCGAAGGACACGTTCGCGCCGAACGGCGAGTCCGGGCCAAGGTCGCGGGCGAAGACGAGCCCGTTGTAGGACGGGTCTGGCTGGTTGAAGCCGGGGAACCGTTCCGGGTCCTGGCTGAAGTCGAAACTGCCGCCGTCGACGACCACGCCGGCGATCGCCGTGCCGTGGCCGCCCAGGTACTTGGTGGCCGAGTGCACGACGACGTCCGCGCCGTGCTCCAGCGGCCGGACGAGGTACGGCGTGGCGAGGGTGTTGTCGACGATGAGCGGGACCCCGGACTGATGGGCGACATCGGCGACCGCCTCGATGTCCAGCACGTCCTGCCGGGGATTGGAGATGGTCTCGGCGAAGAACGCCTTGGTATTGGGACGCGCCGCCGCGCGCCACTGGTCCAGGTCATCCGGATCGGTGACGAAGGTGACCTCGATGCCGAACTTCGGCAGAGTCTGGTCGAGCAGGTTGTAGGTGCCCCCGTAGAGGCTCGGGCTGGCGACGATGTGATCTCCGGCCTGCGCCACGTTGAACAGCGCCAGGGATTCGGCCGCCTGGCCCGAGCCGAGCGCGACGGCACCCACCCCGCCCTCCAGATCAGCCAGCCGCTGCTCCACGACCTCATTGGTGGGGCCGCCGATTCGCGTGTAGATGGGGCCCAGCTCAGCAAGCGCGAAGCGGTCGGCGGCGGTCTTGACGCTGTCGAAGACGAAGGACGTCGTCTGGTAGATGGGCACGGCGCGCGCACCGGTCGTGGGGTCCGGTACCTGCCCGGCATGGATCTGCCGCGTCTCGAATGACCACTCGCTCATGACGTCCTCCTGGGAATCGCTGCTGGCGGGCGACGCTGCCCGGATCCTCGCATGTTCGTGCCCAGTGTGTCCCGCGCGCCGCCGTGATCAGCGCGGGGACTGTCACATGCCGTCACGAAGGGGCAGGCGATAGAAGGGCGCGGGCCCTAGAAGGTCGCGCGCAGCCGGGCGCGGTTGGCCTCGAGCACCTGCAGCTGGCGGAGGATGTGCTGCTGCTCCTGCGGGTTGGAGTCCCCGATCTGCTGGAGCCGGGCGTGCATGTCCCCGGCGATGCGCAGCATGTCCAGATCGAACAACCGCGCCACCACGGCCTTGCAGTACCGTTCCAGCGCGGCCCCTGGCTGGGCCGGCAGCGGCGCCACCGCGAGTTCGCCGACCAGCGGCGCCACCTCCGGCAGCGCGTTCTGCCGCACCCTCTCCGGCCAGCCCTGAGGCGTCTTCGCTGCCGCGGCCACTCCCCCGGCGGCGCGCATCGCCTCATGCACGTGCCGGAACGCCGGGACCGTGAACACCGAGCCGTCCAGCCGGTCGAACAGCCTCGCGTTGACGAATCCTGGTTGCTGCAGCACGACCTGGAGCGCCTGCCGCTGCACCTGCGCCTTGGGATCGGCCGGGTCCGCACCCCAGTGGTTATGCGGTCCGACCGCCGGCGGCGGCAGTTGCTCCCCGCTGCCGGGCGCACCCGCATCCAGGCGGCCGCGGGGCCCCTCGGCCGCCGGCGCGCCGGCCCGCCGCGCGGCGCTGCGCACCGCGGCGGTGACCTCCTCGACCTCGACGCCGATGCGCCCGGCGACGAACCGGGCGTAGTGCGGCTGCAGCGAGCGGTCGCGGATGCCGGCAACGACCGGCGCCACGGCGCGGACGGCGCGCACCCGCCCCTCCACGGTGCTCAGGTCGATGCCGGCCAGCGTCGAGGTGAGCGCGAACTCGAACAGCGGACGGCGGCCGGAGACCAGCTCGCGCACGGCCTCGTCGCCGCGCTGCTGCCGTAAGTCGCAGGGGTCCAGGCCGCCGGGCTCCACCGCCACGAAGGTCTGGGCGACGAAGCGCTGATCCAGCTCGAACGCCTTCAGCGCCGCTTTCCGGCCGGCCTCGTCGCCGTCGAAGGTGAAGATGACCTCGCCGGAGTGCGCCGCGTCGTCGGAGAGCATCCGGCGCACCAC
Organism: Sediminivirga luteola; assembly: GCF_014639315.1. Lineage (GTDB taxonomy): Bacteria > Actinomycetota > Actinomycetes > Actinomycetales > Brevibacteriaceae > Sediminivirga > Sediminivirga luteola. The sequence goes on along the minus strand of NZ_BMFY01000003.1, from coordinate 254,929 downwards.
CCGGATGTGCTCGGGCCCGAAGGCGGTGCCACAGGTCGCCACCGCCGTCTCGATGCCGGCCAGATGGCAGGCCATCACATCGGTGTAGCCCTCGACCACGACGATCTGCTTCGTCTTGGCGATCGCCCGCTTAGCCAGATCGATCCCGTAGAGCACCTGGTTCTTGTGATAGAGCTGCGTGTCCGGGGTGTTGAGGTACTTCGGCCCCTGATCGTCCTCGTACAGCCGGCGGGCCCCGAAGCCGATCGTATTGCCGGCGACATCGCGGATCGGCCACATCAGCCGGCCGCGGAACCGGTCGTACCCGCCCCGGTTCCCCTGGCTCGCCAGCCCGCCGGCGAGGATCTCCTCCGTCGTGTAGCCGCGGCCGCGCAGATGCTTGCCCAGGGCGTCCCAGCTGCGCGGGGCGAATCCCACCCCGAAGTGCTCGGCCGCCTGCCGGTCGAAACCCCGCTCGGACAGGAAGCCACGGGCGATCGCCGCTTCCGGGCTCTCCAGCTGCTCGCGGAAGAACTGCAGCGCCACGGCGTGCATATCGACCAGGCGCTGGCGCTTGCCCATCTGCTCGCGGTCCGGTCCTGCGCCCTCCTCGTAGCGCAGCTGGACGCCGGCCTGCGCGGCGAGGCGCTCGACCGCCTCGGCGAAGGTGACGTGGTCCATCTTCTGCAGGAAGGTGAACACATCGCCGCTCTCGCCGCAGCCGAAGCAGTGGTACATCCCGGCCTGCGGCCGCACGTGGAACGAGGGGGTGCGCTCGTCGTGGAAGGGGCACAGTCCCTTCATCGAGTCCACGCCGGCGTTCTTCAAGGTGACGTGGGCGGACACCACCTCGTCGATGCGGGTGCGGGCGCGCACCTCGTCGATGTCCTCCCTGCGGATCAGGCCGGCCATCGCCGCTCCCGGTCAGAACCTGTCATGGGCACCCGCATGGATCGAATGGTAGACGCTCCAGGCCGAATGGTCCGTCAGGGAGGCGATCTGATCGATCACGACCCGCAGCCGCTCCGCGTCCGTCTCCGCCTCCCGGTGATCGGCGGCGAACATCGGCTCCAGGGCCTCAGGCTTGGCCTGGAAGTAGTCGGCGAGGTCGAAGAGCACCTGCTGCTGGATCTCCTGCAGCCGCAGCCGGTCCTCGGCCACCATGACGGTCAGCGTGGAGAGTCCCTTGAGCACGGCGATCTCCACCGCCGTGGCCTCCGGGACCATCAGGCGTCCCTCGTAGCGGGCCAGCGGCTCGTAGCCGTACTCCTCCCGCGTGGCCGCCTCCGCGGCGGCGGCGAACCGGCCGATGAGCTGGCTCGTCATATGCTTCAGGCTCGCCTGCGCGCGGCGGCTGCCGTCGTAGTCGTGCTGCCAGTACGAGCAGGCCGTCAGCCGGTCCAGGGCGCCGGTGATGTCCTCGGCGGAGACCTCCGGCAGGTACCACCGCCGGGTGATGTCCACCAGGCCGGCGCGCACCTCGTCCCGGCCGAGGCTCGACAGGTCCAGGTGGCCGCCGACCACGGCATCCTCCATATCGTGCACCGAATAGGAGATGTCATCGGCCAGGTCCATCAGCTGGGCCTCCAGGCATCGCTGACCGTCCGCCCGGCCGTTGCGGCACCAGCGGAACACCTCCAGATCGTCGGCGTAAACGCCGAACTTCTGCAGCCGGGACGACTCCCCGGTCACGGGCGGCGCCTCCTCCAGCGGCCACGGATACTTGATCACCGCGTCCAGCGTGGCCCGGGTGAGGTTCAGCCCGGCGGGGCGGCCGGAGGGCCAGGCGACTTTCGGCTCGAGCCGGGTGAGCAGGCGCAGGGTCTGCGCATTCCCCTCGAACCCGCCGATGTCCGCGGCGATACGCGCCAGCGCGGTCTCCCCGTTGTGCCCGAACGGCGGATGCCCGAGGTCGTGGCTCAGGCAGGCGGCGTCCACGATATCGGGATCGCAGCCCAAGTACCGGGCGAGCTCGCGCCCGACCTGGGCGACCTCCAGCGAATGGGTCAGCCGGTTCCGGACGAAGTCGTCGCTGCCGGGCGAGACCACCTGGGTCTTTGCCCCCAGCCGCCGCAGCCCGGAAGAGTGCAGCACCCGTGCCCGGTCACGCTGGAAGGCGGAGCGGCGCGGGTTCTTCGCGCGCTCGGTGACCCAGCGCTCCCGGTCCTCGGCGGAGTACCCGGCCACCTGGCCGGTCAGGATGTCCATCCGCTCAGCCTCCCGAGACGTCAAGCTCGGCCTCGTGCAGCTCGCGTGAGCGCTGCTCGTCCACGCGCCTGGACTCCAGCCAGCGTTCGGGCAGCACGGGACGCTTGGGACGCCCGGCTCGGCCGCGGGTGCCCTCGGCATCGGCGCCCGGGTAGGGGGCCTCGCGGTCCAAGCCGGAGAGGATCTCCCGCAGTTCGGCCAGGGAGGAGACCATCGCCAGCGCCCGGCGGGCATCGCCGCCGATGGCGTATCCCTTGAAGTACCAGGCCATGTGCTTGCGCAGGTCCCGGACCCCGCGGAACTCCTCCTCGAAGTGCTCCACCAGGTAGGTGCCATGCCGGTAGACCGCGTCGGCCACCTCACCCAGGGACGGGCGGTGCCGGAAGTCCAAGCCGTTCAGGGCCGCGGCGAGGTCGCCGAAGAGCCAGGGCCGTCCCTGGCAGCCCCGCCCGATCACGACGCCGTCGCAGCCGGTGGTGCGCATCATCTCCAGCGCGTCCTCCGCGGCGAAGATGTCCCCGTTGCCGAGCACCGGCACGGTGTCCCCCAGCTCGTCCTTCAGCCGGGCGATGGCATCCCAGTCGGCCCTGCCGGAGTAGAAGTCCGCGGCGGTGCGGGCATGCAGCGCCACGGAGGCGACGCCCGCGTCCCTGGCGATCCGCCCGGCCTCCAGATAGGTCAGGTGATCGGCGTCGATGCCCTTGCGCATCTTGACGGTCAGCGGGATGTCCCCCCGGGATGCCTCTGCGACCGCCGTGCGCACGATGGCGGTGAACAGGTCGAGCTTCCAGGGCAGTGCCGCGCCGCCGCCCTTGCGGGTCACCTTCGGCACGGGGCAGCCGAAGTTCAGATCGATGTGGTCGGCGCGGTCCTCCTCCACCAGCATCCGCACCGCCTGCCCGACCGTGACCGGGTCCACGCCGTACAGCTGCACCGAACGCGGTGTCTCGTACGGCTCGTGATGGATGATGCGCATGCTGGTGGGCGTGCGCTCCACGAGCGCACGCGAGGTGACCATCTCGGTGACGTACAGCCCGGCGCCGTACTCGCGGCACATGCGGCGGAACGCAGTGTTGGTGATGCCCGCCATGGGGGCCAGGACGACGGGGCTGTCCAGGACCAGGTTCCCGATGCGCAGCGGAGCGCGCCCGGGCACGGCCGGCTCGGCGCCGGCGGGCACGGCGGCAGTGGTGATGGTGGTGTTCACGCCATCCATTGTCTCAAACCGCCCCAAATCGCGTGCCCTATGCCGTCGCCTCCGCGGGTGCCTCGCCGGGTGCTTCCTCGGGTGCCTGGGTGGCGAAGGAGATGAGCACCGCGATCGCCGTCGTCATCGGGATCGCCAGCACCAGGCCGATCGAGCCCACCAGGGTCCGGGCCACCTCGACCGCGATGTCCCCCATCGTCAGCGCGTCGATCAGGGAGCGGTCGAGCACGGTGATCAGCAGCAACGTCGCCAGGGCGGCGCCGGCGTAGGCGAAGGCGATGGTGTAGACGGTCGAGGCGATATGGTCCCGGCCGATGCGCATGGCCCGGGCGAACACGCCCCTGGGCCCCAGCGCGGGACTCGATTCGCGCAGTTCCCAGACGGCGGACGCCTGGGTGATGGTGACGTCGTTGAGCACGCCGAGGCCGGCGATCACCATGCCGCACATGATCAAGCCGCGCGGATCGATGCTGGCCAGGGAGTCAAGGACGTAGGCATCCTCGCTGTAGACCCCGGCGAGATTCGACCAGTCGGTCATCCAGGCACCCAGCAGGGTCGTGATGACGATGCCGGCGATGGTGCCCAGCAGTGCCGTCGAGGTGCGGGCGGTCAGTCCGTGCGCCAGATACAGCACCAGGTACATGATCACGGTCGAGGCGATGAGGGCCACCAGCAGCGGCGGGTGCCCGGCCACGAGCGCCGGCAGCATGAAGCCGAGCATGATGCCGAAGGCGAGGCCGAGGCCGATGAGCGCCCGCAGACCGCGCCAGCCGGCCACCGCGACGACGACCAGGGCATAGAGCGCCGCCAGCAGCCCCAGCGGCACCGTGCGGTCGTAGTCGACGAAGACGAAATCCGTCGTCACTCCGAACGCGCCCGGATCCTCGGCTGCCAGCTGAGGGTCGTCGGCGAAGAGATCGGGATCTTCGGACAGGTCGATCACCCGGACGGCGTCGCCGGCCTCGACCCCCGCCGCCACCGCCTCGGGCGGCAGGTAGAGACTGCCGGTGCGCTCGCCGACCTGGACTTCCACCCGGGCGCAGCCATCGGCCGGCATCGGGTCCTGCGGCTGGCAGTCGCTCAGATCCGCTGCGACCACCTGACCGCGGAGGAAGTCGCTGCCGCCGAAGGCAGCATCGCCGGAGGCCCCGCCGCCGGCCTGGCTGCCCGAGGGCCACAGCAGGATCATGCCCAGTACGGCGGCCAGGCCCAGCGGGACCAGGATGCACAGCATCGCCCACACCGCCCGGCGGCGGGACGAACGCTGGCGCCTGGTCAGGGACCGCGGCGCGTGACTATGCCCTGCGCCCATGACTGAGCCGCCTCACCTCGCCGACCTTCTCACCGGCTGCCGGCTCAGGCGCCCTTGAGCCCGGGCGCCAGGTAATCGGCCACCTGGGAGAGCGCGACGCGCTCCTGCGACATGTCGTCGCGGCGCCGGATGGTCACGGCGTCGTCGTCGAGGGAGTCGAAGTCCACCGTGATGCAGAACGGCGTGCCGATCTCGTCCTGGCGGCGGTACCGGCGGCCGATGGCGCCGGCGTCGTCGAAGTCCACGTTCCAGCTGCCGCGCAGCTCCTCGGCGAGAGCCTTGGCCTTGGGCGTGAGCCTCTCGTTGCGGCTCAGCGGCAGGACCGCTGCCTTGACCGGGGCCAGGCGCGGGTCCAGTTTCAGCACGGTGCGGGTGTCGACGCCGCCCTTGGCGTTGGGCGCCTCGTCCTCGGTGTAGGCGTCGATCAGGAACGCCATCATGGAGCGGGTCAGGCCGAAGGAGGGCTCGATCACGTAGGGCGTGTAGCGCTCGCCCGAGGCCTGGTCGAAGTACTGCAGCTTGGCGCCGGAGGCCTCCGAGTGCTGGCTCAAGTCGTAGTCGGTGCGGTTCGCCACGCCCATCAGCTCCCCCCAGGGCTTGCCCTGGAAGCCGAACTCGTACTCGATGTCGATGGTGCCGGCCGAGTAGTGGGCGCGCTCCTCCTCGGGCACGTCCAGGCGCCGCATGTGGCTCTCGTCGATACCCAGATCCGTGAACCAGTTCCAGCAGTCCTCCACCCAGCGGTCGAACCAGGCGGCGGCGTCGTCCGGATGGGTGAAGAACTCGATCTCCATCTGCTCGAACTCGCGGGTCCGGAAGATGAAGTTGCCGGGCGTGATCTCGTTCCGGAACGCCTTACCGATCTGGCCGATGCCGAACGGCGGCTTCTTCCGGGCGGTGGTGAGCACATTGGTGAAGTTCACGAAGATGCCCTGCGCGGTCTCCGGACGCAGGTAGTGCAGGCCCTCTTCGTTGTCCACCGGGCCCAGATAGGTCTTGACCAGACCGGAGAAGTTCTGCGGCTCGGTCCACTGGCCACGCGTGCCGCAGTCCGGGCACACGATCTCCGTCATATCCTGCGCGGGCCGGCCGTGCTTGTCCGCGAAGCCCTCCTGAAGGTGGTCCTGGCGGTGCCGCTTGTGGCAGCTGGTGCATTCCACCAGCGGGTCCACGAACGTCGCCACGTGGCCGGAGGCCTCCCAGACCCGTTTGGGCAGGATGATGGAGGAGTCCAGGCCGACCATGTCGCCGCGCGAGCGCACGAAGGTGCGCCACCACTGCTGCTTGATGTTCTCTTTCAGCTCCACACCCAGGGGCCCGTAGTCCCAGGCGGAACGCGAGCCGCCGTAGATCTCACCGGCCTGATAGACGAAGCCGCGCCGCTTTGCCAGGGCGATGACGGAATCGAGCGTGGAAGGTGCCACAGTGCGTGAGACTCCTCGGGTGCGAAGGACGGATAACGACCTGTACGTGCGATGTACAGCCGCAGTCCAGCCTAACCGATCCACCGGTGCGCGACCGGTGGCTGTGAGCCCGCGCGATGCGGTAGGATGGGGGTACACCACACATTCAATCGGCTTTGTCGTGCCCGCGCGCTGTGCCCCTGGCCGCGCGCCGGAGTGATCTTCTCGATCCCGATCCCGCAGTACGCTCACGCCGACCTCTCCCTGCGTCTCCACTCTGGGCGTATGGCCGCGTGTGCGAAACCGGAAGCGAATCCATGAACGACACCCACCCCACCACGGCCCCCGCCAGCGGAGCCGGTCCCGACGAGCTGCCCCCGTTCAGCTCCTTCTCCCTGAATCCCCGCATCCTCGACGCCCTGACCGCCGTCGGCTACGAGCGTCCCTCCCCCATCCAGGCGCAGACCATCCCGCCGCTGCTGGAGGGCCGCGACGTCGTCGGCCTGGCCCAGACCGGCACCGGTAAGACGGCGGCGTTCGCCCTCCCGGTGCTCAGCCGCCTCGCCGACGCCGGCCAGGTGGGCCCCAGACCGGAGGGTCCCGCGGTCCTGGTGCTCACTCCGACCCGCGAACTGGCCCTGCAGGTGGCGGAGGCTTTCTCCAGCTACGCCGCGCAGCTGCCCGGCTTCTCCATCCTGCCGATCTACGGCGGCCAGTCCTACGGGCCCCAGCTGGCCGGCCTGCGCCGCGGCGCGCCCGTCGTCGTGGGCACTCCCGGCCGTGTGATCGACCATCTGAAGAAGGGGTCCCTGAAGCTCGACTCGCTTCAGCACCTGGTGCTGGACGAAGCCGATGAGATGCTCAAGATGGGTTTCGCGGAGGACATCGAGGAGATCTTCTCCACCACCCCGGCGGACCGCCAGGTGGCGCTGTTCTCCGCGACGATGCCCGCCTCGATCTCGAAGATCGCGGGGAAGTACCTCAACGACCCGCTCTCGGTGACGGTGAAGTCCAAGACCACCACCGGAGCGAACATCCGGCAGCGGTTCCTGCACGTGAACCATGCGCACAAGCTCGACGCGCTCACCCGCATCCTCGAGGTGGAGCAGTACGACGGGATCATCATCTTCGTGCGCACCAAGCAGGCGACCGAAGAGCTCGCCGACAAGCTGCGCGCCCGCGGGCTGTCCGCGGCCGCCATCAACGGCGACATCCCGCAGCAGGCCCGGGAACGCACGGTGGAGCAGCTCAAGAGCGGCAGCATCGACATCCTGGTGGCCACCGATGTCGCTGCCCGCGGCCTCGATGTGGAACGCATCGAGCTGGTGGTCAACTACGACATCCCGCACGACACCGAGTCCTATGTGCACCGAATCGGCCGCACCGGCCGGGCGGGCCGCTCCGGTGAGGCGATCCTGTTCGTCACCCCGCGCGAGCGGCATCTGCTCCGCGCCATCGAACGGGCCACCCGCCAGCGGGTCGCGCAGCTGGAGCTGCCGACCGTGGAGGAGCTCACGAACTCGCGCATCGAACGGTTCATGGACCGGATCACGAAGGCCCGCACGACGACGGACCTCACGGAGTTCGTCCAGGTGGTCGAACTGTACGAGTCTGCGCACGACGTCCCCGCTACGGAGATCGCCGCTGCCCTGGCCGCGTTGCTGCTCGACGGCGAGTCCCTCACCGCGCAGCCGCTGCCCGAGCCCGTGGTCCGCAAGGACCGCGAGGGACGGGACAAGCGGGACGGCCACCCCGGCGGCCGGGAACGCCGCCGGGAGGAGGGCATGGCCACCTACCGCATCGCGGTGGGCCGCCAGCAGCGCCTGCAGCCGGGATCCGTCGTCGGCGCCCTGGCCAATGAGGGCGGAATCCCCAGCGCGCAGATCGGCAATATCGACATCCGCGCCGACCACACCCTGGTGGATCTACCGGAGAACCTGTCCCGGGAGACGCTGGACCGGCTGTCCGGCACCCGCATCGGCGGCCGCCGGATCGAGCTGCGGCCGGACACCGGCAGGCCGGGCCGTCCGTTCAAGCGCGGCGCGCACCGCCACGCCACGCGCCCGGCGGGCGACCGGAAGCGCAAGGACTTCAAGCCCGGCAAGTTCTGACCGCTCGCCCGTCCCTGGCCGCTGTGAGCGGTCAGGGACGGGCGGTGATCACCACCGCCCAGGGCCTGCGACCTTACTGCGTGCCCGGGGTGCCGGGTTTGTCGACCGCGCCGCCGTAGCGGCGGTCCCGGGAGGCGTATTCCTCGATGGCGCGCCACAGCGTCCGCCGGTCCACATCCGGCCACAGCACGTCCTGGAAGACGAGTTCGGCGTAGGCGGACTGCCAGAGCAGGAAGTTCGAGGTCCGCTGCTCCCCCGAGGAACGCAGGAACAGATCGACATCGGGGATCTCGGGGGCGTAGAGGCGGGCCCGGATGGACCGCTCGGTGAGCTTCCCGGGCCGGATCTCCCCGCGCGCGGCGGCCTCGGCGATCTCGTTGACGGCGTCGACGAGCTCGGCCCGGCCGCCGTAGTTGACGCAGAACTGCAGCGTCAGGCCGGTGTTGTGCCGGGTACGTTCCTGGGCGTCCTCCAGCTCGGCGATGACGCTGCGCCAGAGCCTGCCGCGCCGGCCCGACCAGACGATCCGCACGCCGAGCGCATCGAGTTCGTCCCTGCGGCGGCGGATCACATCGCGGTTGAACCCCATCAGGAAGCGCACCTCCTCGGGGCTGCGCTTCCAGTTCTCGGTGGAGAAGGCGTAGGCCGACAGGTACGGGATGCCGGCTTCGATGGCGCCGTACACCACATCCAGGAGCGCCGCCTCGCCGGCCTTGTGGCCTTCCGTCCGCGGCAGTCCGCGCTGGTTGGCCCAGCGGCCGTTGCCGTCCATCACCACGGCGATGTGGCTGGGCTTGAACTTCGCCGGGAGCTCCGGCGGCCGCGCGCCGGAGGGATGCGGCGGCGGAGCCGGATAGCTCATGCCGAGTCCACCAGCCGCATCGACCGCAGGCCGCGCTCCAGATGCCACTGCAGGTAGGCGTCCACCATGGCCGCGACCTCACGCCGGGTCCGCTCATCGGCGGTGTCGGCGACCGGCCAGTCGCCGGTGAGCAGCGCCGTGAGCACCCGCATCGTCTCCGGTGCCGGTGCCAGCGCGCCGGGCGTCCGGCAGCTGGCGCACACCGCCCCGCCCAGCGGCGGCTGGAAGGAGCGCTGCGGGCCGGGCGCCCCGCACTGCGCGCAGTCGTACAGCGAGGGCGCCCAGCCGGCCAGGGACAGGGCGCGCAGCAGATAGGCGTCCAGCGCCAGGCGCGGATGGTGCTGCCGCCCGGCGAGCGAGCGCAGCGCGGAGAGCAGCAGCAGATAGTGCTGCCGGGTGGAGGTGTCCTCCTCCGTCAGGCGCTGCGCCGCCTCCGCCATCGCGGAGGCGGCGGTGTAGCCGAGATAGTCGGCGGCCAGCTGCCCGCCGAAGGGCTCGAGCAGCTCCACCTGGGTGACCACGTCGAGGCTGCGGCCCCGGTGCAGCTGGACGTCCACCACCATGAACGGCTCCAGCCGCGAGCCGAACCGCGACTTGGTGCGGCGCACGCCCTTGGCGACGGCACGGACCTGGCCGTGCTCACGGGTCAGCAGGGTGACGATGCGGTCGGCCTCGCCCAGCTTGTGCGTGCCCAGGACGATGCCCTCGTCCCTGAACTGCCTCGCCTGCTGGGTGCGCCATGCCTGTGCCACAGGGACTATTCTGGCACGGCCTTCAGCTGCGATGCGCGCGATTCACCGCCGACACGACCGCTTTCAGCGTGGCGCGGGTGATGTTCGGGTGCAGGCCGGCTCCCCACAGCACGCGATCGCCGATGGCGCACTCGACATAGGCGGCCGCATTGACCTCCGCCCCGGCGCCGATCGCGTGCTCCACATAGTCCTGCACGCGCAGGTCCAGGTCGAAATGCTCGGAGAGGATGTTCACCAGCGCGTCGAGCGGCCCGGTGCCGCGGCCCTCATAGGTACGCTCCTGGCCGTCCACGACCATGTCCACCTCGATCCGCTCGGACTTCACCAGCCCTTCCTCGTCCGCGGCGGACTCGGTGCGCAGTCCCTCCACCCGGAACCGGCCCCAGGCGGCATCCGTCGTCTCGGCCGGCAGGTACTCATCGGCGAAGATCTCCCACAGCACCGGCGCGGAGACCTCGCCGCCGGAGGCCTCGGTGCGCCGCTGGACCACCTGGGAGAACTCCACCTGCATCCGCCGGGGCAGATCCAGCTGGTACTCGGTCTTGAGCAGATAGGCCACCCCGCCCTTGCCGGACTGGGAGTTCACCCGGATGACCGCCTCGTAGCTGCGGCCCACGTCCTGCGGGTCGACCGGCAGATAGGGCATGTCCCATTCCATCCGGCTGACCGGGATGCCGGCCTCCTCGGCACGCTTCTCGCGATCGGCGAAGGCCTTATTGATGGCGTCCTGGTGCGAACCGGAGAACGAGGTGAACACCAGATCGCCGCCGTAGGGATGGCGCTCGTGCACCCCGATCTGGTTGCAGTGCTCGACCGTGCGGATCACCTCGTCGATGTCCGAGAGATCCAGCTCGGGATCGACGCCCTGGGTGTACAGGTTCAGCGCCACGGTCACCAGATCGAGGTTGCCGGTCCGCTCGCCGTTGCCGAACAGGCAGCCCTCCACGCGGTCCGCGCCGGCCAGCAGGCCCAGCTCGGCCGCGGCGACGCCGGTCCCCCGGTCGTTGTGCGGATGCAGGGACACGGCGATGTGCTCCCGGTCCGGCAGATGGCGGATGAACCACTCGATCTGATCCGCATAGGCGTTGGGCGTGCCCCGTTCGACGGTGGCCGGCAGGTTCACCACGGTCTCCCGGCCGGCTTCCGGCCCCCACTGGTCCATCACGGCGCCGACGATCTCCAGGGCGAAGTCGGGCTCGGTGTCCACGAAGATCTCCGGGGAGTACTGATAGCCGAAGTCGGCGCCGGAGAGCATCGACTCGGCGTGCTTCATCACCGCCTGGGTACCGCGGACCGCGATGTCCTGCGTCTGGGCCCGGCCGTCGCCGTCGAAGCCGAAGACGACCTTCCGGAACACCGGCGCGGTCGCGTTGTACATGTGCACGGTGGGTTTGGCGGCGCCGCGCAGCGACTCGACGGTGCGCTCGATCAGGTCCTCACGGGCCTGGGTCAGCACCGAGATGCGCACATCGTCGGGGATCGCGTCCTCTTCGATGATCTGCCGCACGAAGTCGTAGTCCACCTGGCTGGCCGCCGGGAAGCCGACCTCGATCTCCTTGAACCCGAGCTTGACCAGCAGATCGAACATCCTGCGCTTGCGCTCGGGGGACATCGGGTCGATCAGGGCCTGGTTGCCGTCACGCAGATCCGTACTGAGCCAGCGCGGCGCCTTGGTGAGGCGCTTGTCCGGCCAGGTGCGGTCCGGCAGCTGCAGGGGGATGCGGTCGTAGAACGACTTGTACTTCCCGAAGGGCATCGGGCTGGGCTGTTGCAGATTGGGGCGACCGTTCGTCATGTCTGTCCTCGTCCTCGTGTGATGCTTGCGCGGCCTTTGAGCAGGCTTCACTCCGCGGCGAGGGCGGCCTGAAGATGAACTAGGCCTCGCCGCGGCGGATAAGGAGGAGGAGCTCCGTGGTCACGTGCCCATGCTAACGCACATTCCGCTCAGGGAAAGAAGCTCGCCGCGGCACGGGCGATCTGGAAGCCGTGGCCGCCGGCGTGCTCACAGCGCATGCCCTGCTCCGTGCTGGTGCAGGTGAGATCGCCGGCCGTGACCTCTTCGCCGTAGTCCAGCGCCGGGGCTCCGGTGGTACCGCCGACGACGGGGAAACAGCCGTACTCCGCCCGTTCCCCGCCGACGGTGACCACGGAGCCGTAGCCGTTCCAGTCGCAGTCGTCCGGCTGGCTGGGCGGCTGGTAGCTGAACTCGCCGATCTGGCAGCTCGCGGCGTCCTCGTTCAGCACGCAGGTGATGTTGCCGCTCGGGGAGGTGAACCATTCTCCTTCCAGCGATGTCCCGCCGGCGTCCTGGCTGTCGCCCTCCCCGGTGCCTTCGCTGCCTGCGGTCGGGTCCTCCTGCTGTTCGGCCGGGACCGGGGGCGCAGGCTGCGACTGCGCCTCGCGCGATCCCAGGTACATGGCGCCGAAGACCACGGCGGCCACCAGCAGCAGCACCGCCAGAATGGCCAGGACGATCCACCAGGCGCCGCGGCGCCGGCGTCCGGGCGCAGCGGGCGTGGGCGGCTGCGCCGGCGGCGGGCCGGCGGGAGCGGGCGCGTTCCAGGCCGGCGGAACCGCGGCGGGCATCCCGGGTGCCAGTACCGGGCGGCTGCTGTGCTGCGGGGCCACGTGCGGAGGCTGCGGCGGACGCGGCGGGATGCCGGCGCCCTGATTCATGGGCCAGGTGACCGGCCGCGCCGGTTGCGATGCCACCGGCACCTCGGGGCGCGCATGGGAGGTCTGCCGGGTCTCGTCCAGCTGAGGGATGTGCGTCTCCTTGGCGATCTGGCGCAGTTCCTCCAGGCTCAGCAGCGCCGTCCCTTCGGCGGATTCCTCGGACTGCCCGGCCGGGTCGCCGGAGCCGCCCTTCCGGACGCCGTCCACGAACAGCTCGGTCGTCAACGAGGGGTCGACCTGCCCGTGCGGCTGGGGCTCCTCGCCGCGCTGCGGGCCGCTCTCCGCCGGGTCCTGCGGGCCGGAGGGTGGTGTGGTCATGCCGGCGATTCTAATCGAGCAGACTGAGTGCCGCCCGTGGCCTACCGTGGGAGGATGCGCAACGACCAGGTCCGGGAGGCCTACGCGGCACGCGCCGGGGAGTACATCGCGGCGCTGGGGTCGGTCGCGTCCATGCACCCCGCCGATGCCCGGAAGATCGCCGCCTGGGGCGCGGACCTGAGCGGGCCCGTCGTCGACGCCGGCTGCGGGCCCGGCCACTGGACCGCGTACCTGCGGGATCGCGGTGTGGACGTCACCGGGGTCGATCTGGTCCCGGAGTTCCTCACCAGCGCCGCCGCGCGCTTCCCGCACGTCCCGTTCCGGTGCGCCTCGCTCGGAGACCTCGGTGTGCCCGATGCCGCACTGGGCGGGATCCTGGCGTGGTACTCGCTCATACACCTCCCGCCGGAGAGGCTGCCGGCGGCGCTGGCGGAGTTCGCCCGCTGCCTGCGCCCCGGCGGGCGTCTTCTCCTCGGGTTCTTCGCCGGACGCGCCGGGGAAGCCTTCGACCATGCCGTCGCCCCGGCGTACTTCTGGTCACTGCCCTCGATGCGCCGGGCGCTTCTGGACGCCGGATTCGCGGTGGAGCAGATGCTCACCCGTACCGACCCGGGGCACCGGCCGCACGCCAGCATCACCGCCAGGAGGTCGTGACTTCCTCGGCGGCGACGCCGGCGGGCAGCCGTAGCGGCACAGGCTACCGCCACTGCTCCTCGACGTTCGGCCAGATGCGGCCCAGGATGTCGGACCAGGTGATCACCCCGGTGAACTCGCGCCCGGTGCGCACCACGGCGAGCTGCTCGCCGGCCTCCCGCATCCGCTGGAACGTCTGGTACACCGAGTCCTCCGCCGGGACGACCAGTGCCGGCCGGCTGAGGGTCACGGCACGGCGATCACCCGGTGCCTGCAAGGTGTCGCGGACATGGACGATGCTCGGCGGCGACCCCGAGGGCGGGTGAATGAGGACCCGAAGATGTCCCGTCCGCAGGGCGAGCTGCTGGACGTCGGCGACCGTGGCCTCCGGCGGAACCGCGGTCATCCCCTGTTCCTGCTTGGCCCCGATCACGTCCTGCACCGTGAGGGATTCCAGTTCGATGATGCGGGAGATCTGGGATCCGGACGCCTCGTCCAGGACGCCGGCGCGGGTGGAATGCTCGACCAGCTGCCCGATGGTCTCGGTGTCGTAACCTCCCGCCGCGGCCCGGTCCACCGGCTCCACGCCGGTTGCGGCGACCAGGCGATTGGCGAGGGAGTTGATCCACAGGAGCAGCGGACGGAAGCACCACAGGAACGCCCGCGCGGCGATCGCCACTGCCCGCGCCGCGCGCTCCGGATGGGCGATGGCCCAGGACTTCGGTGCCATCTCACCCACCACCAGGTGGAGGAACGTCATCACGAGGAGCGCCAGGGTGAAGGCGACCGCGTCCGCGAGCCAGGCGGGCATGGACCAGGAGAGGAACACCGGCGTCAGCGCGTAGTGGACGGCGGGCTTGCTGACCGCGCCGAGCGCGAACGTGCACGCGGTGATGCCGAGCTGGGCACCCGCCAGCATGACGGTGAGCTCGTTGAGGCTGCGCAGCGCCGCACGCGAACTCCGGCTGTGTTCCGCCGACTCCTCTAGCCGGTGCTGACGCGCGGCCAGCAGGGAGAACTCCAGGATGACGAAGAACGCCGACAGGGCGATGATCGCCACCGTCGCGGTCACGGGGATCATCCAGCCGGTCATCGGTCCTCCCCCTCGGCGGGTTCTTCCGTGACGGTGAGGAGGACGGAATGGGGAACGTGCTTGTCGATGCTCAGCACCGTCAGGTCCAGCCAGCGCCGGGAGGGCGAGTCCTGCACATAATCGGCGGGATCGGCCGGGAGCTCGATGCGCACCGTCTGCCCCTCCTCCAGGAGGCCGCCCTGCTGCGCGATGAGCAGACCGGAGAGGGTCTCGTAGTCACCGGTCGGGATGCTGAGCCCGATGACCCGCTCGACCTCGTCCAGATGAAGGTCACCGTCCACCCGCCACTGGCGTTCGCCCGCCGGCTCGATCCCGGCGGGTTCCTCATCGTCGTGCTCATCGGTGATCTCCCCGAGCACTTCCTCCGCCAGATCCTCCATCGTGACGATGCCGGCGAACCCGCCATACTCGTCGATGACGCAGGCCAGCTGCGCCTGCTCCTGCCGGAGCCTGCGGACCGCTTCGGGAAGGGGCATCAAGGTGGGGACGATCACGGGGTCACGCATGATCGTCGTCACCGGCTCGTCGTCGCCGGCGGCGGTGCCCAGCACATCGATGAGATGCACCACCCCGACGGGTTCGTCCTCGTGACCGACGACCGGGTAGCGGGTGTGCTCTTCCGCCATCAGGCAGCGCAATTCGCCGATGGTGGTCTGGGGCTGGACGAAACCGGTGCGCGAGCGGGGCACCATGGCGTGCTCGACATCGTGATCGGGGAAGTCCAGCACCCGGTCGAAGGCGAGGAAGAACTCGTCTGGCAAGTCCCCGCTGTCCCTCGAGGTGGAGACGATCCGCTCCAGGTCCTTGGCCGTGGCGCTGGACTCGACATCGTGCACCGGTTCGATGCGCAGCAGCCGCAGCAGGGCGTTGGCGGCGTGGTCGAAGACGGAGATCAGCCAGCCGAACACCGTCAGGTAGGCCTTCGTGGAGCGAGCGAGACCACGCGCGAGCGGGACGGGATTGGCGATGGCGTAGTTCTTGGGGAACAGCTCGCCGAAGATCATCTGGACCACGGTGGAGACCGCCAGTGCCAGGACGGTCCCGACGGTGATGCTGACTGCGGCGGGCACCCCGGCACCACCGAGAAAGGTGCCGAGGGCCTCGCCGACGAGTGGCTCGGCGACATAACCGACCAGCAGGCCGGTGACCGTGATGCCCAGCTGCGCGCCGGAGAGCATGAACGACGTCCGCCGGGTCACGTCGAGGGCGTGCTGGGCCTGCCGGTCGCCGCCCGCTGCCAGCGCACGCAGCCGGTTGCGGTCCACCGACATGTAGGCGAACTCCTGCGCGACGAAGTAACCGTTCGCGGCGATGATCAGCAGGATGAGGAGGCAGCCAAGGAGAAACAGGAGAACAGCGGTCACCTGGCCTCACCGCCGGGCCGCGAAAGCGCCGCCTGGGCCGCGATCGGGCGGGTGGAGAGGAAAAGGACCTGATAGGGATGGGAGAGGAACGGTAAGACGGAGGCGCCGGCATCTAGCCGGCCGGAACTGTCACTGTCCATGCGGAGATGCTACCGCAGCCGGCGGGCGCGGCGCAGGTCCGACGCGGGACGTGCTGAACGAGCTCCGTCTGGTAGAGCACATCGCACGGGCCGGGGCCGCTTGGAGAGTCGCTGCGGGGTTGGCGTCTAGCCGAGCCCGCCGTCCACCGCATCGACCACCAGCGATCGGGCGCCCGGCCGCGGTCCCGTGCGCCGCAGCACTACAGCACTACTATGGGGCGGGTGAAGGACGAACGCTCTCTGCATGGACGCACGGCGCTGGTCACCGGCACCAGCAGGCGCGCCGGGATCGGCTACGCCGTCGCGGCCCGCCTCGCCTCGATGGGGGCCTCGCTCGTGCTGCACCACCATCGGGCGCACGACGCGGACCAGCCCTGGGGCGAGGATCCTCTCGAGGACGTCCGGGCCGGCATCCAGGAGCGGCTCGCGCCGGGCGCACGGCTGTTCGACATCGGCGCCGACCTGGCTGACCCTCAGGCGCCGGCGGGGGTGATCGAACGCGCCGGCGGCCTTGCCGGGCATCTGGACATCCTGGTGTGCAATCACGCCCGCTCCGGCGGGGACGGCACACTGGCCGACATCGGCGCCGAGGCCCTGGACGGGCACTGGGCGGTGGATGCCCGCTCGACCCTGCTGCTGACGAAAGCCTTCGCCGCGCAGCATGACGGCAGGGACGGCGGCCGGGTGATCTGGATGACCTCCGGCCAGCAGCACGGCCCCATGCGCGGCGAGGTCGCCTACGCGGCGGCCAAGGCCGCGCTGGCGGGAGTGACGGCCACGGTCGCCGATGAGCTCGCCGACCAGGGAATCCTGCTCAACACCGTCAACCCGGGCCCGGTGAACACCGGGTACCTCTCCCCCGGTATGGGCATCCCCGACGACGTCCTGGAGGACCTGCGCGCCCGGTTCCCCGCGGGCCGCTTCGGCGAGCCGGACGATCCCGCCCGGCTGATCGCCTGGCTGGTCTCGGACGA
Source organism: Sediminivirga luteola (assembly GCF_014639315.1). Taxonomy (GTDB): domain Bacteria; phylum Actinomycetota; class Actinomycetes; order Actinomycetales; family Brevibacteriaceae; genus Sediminivirga; species Sediminivirga luteola. The sequence goes on along the minus strand of NZ_BMFY01000003.1, from coordinate 237,897 downwards.
GGGACGCTGGATGACCGGTCAGGTCCTCCACACCGAGGGCGGCTTCCGCCGGTTCTGAGAGCCCGGGCGAGACTCCGGTCCCCGGCGTCCCGGCGGATGTGCTCCCCGGCGGAACGGCCGGCCCGCCGGTCAGGCGCCGATGAGCGCCGCGATATGACGGGCCGCGGCGGCTGCGCCGTCGACGCCGTGGAGCCGATGCGCCATCCGGCCTGCCTGCCGCCGGAGGTACCCGTCGGCGAGGGCGTCCTCCACCAGCGCCGGCCAGTCGGTCCTGCGCAGCTCGCGCGGCATCACCATCCGCGCGGAACCGAATTCGACGCAACGCTGGATGTTGAACCGCTGTTCCGCCTGCAGCGGGATCCCGATGAACGGCCAGCCCCGCACGCTGCTGGTCTGCACGGTGCCCTCGCCGCCGTGGGTGATGGCCAGGTCGATCGCACCGCCCAGCCGGTCGGCCGGCAGCCAGCCGGTCACGTGGACGTTGCCGGGCAAGGCGTGCACATCGTCGGAGCTGAGGTACTGGCGGACCGGGGCGAGCACCTGGCAGCGGGCCGCCCCGAGCCTCATCAGCAGCGCGCGGACGAGCTCCCTGTTCCCGGATGAACCGGTGGCGACGTAGATCAGCGGCTCCGGGCGTGAAGCGAGTTCTGCCACCAGCGGCGGAACCGGACCGGGCAGGGAGGCGAACACCGGGCCGACCACGCGATAGCTCTCCGGCAAGGGCACTCCCGCCGGGAGAAGATGCGGGGCGGTGGTGATCAGGTTCAGATCGGCGTCCAGCGCTTCGAGCGCCGTCGGCGGCAGCGATACGCCGTGGGCGCGCGCCACCCGCGGGAATGCCCGGGGCAGTACCGGGATCCGCGGAAGCACCGTCCGGACTGCCGTCGCCGCGGCACCGTCGAGGATGCGCGCTGCCACGGTGCGCCGGCCGAGGACGCCGGTGGAGCGCATATGGCGCACATGCGGCAGCGAGTAGGCGAACGGCTTGGCGTAGACCAGCGGCACGCCCTCGGCCCGGGCGGAGACGAACTGGCTCAGGGTGGTGCCGATCACCACCGCATCAGCAGCCAGCTCACGGATCAGGGCGCGCTCGTTCGATACCCGCTCGGCCAGCATCCGGGTGGTGAACGGATGCCTGAGCCCGCGTCCCTGATCCACGGCGATCAGCTGGTCCGCCTGCCGGTCGGTGAGCTCCGGTTCCAGGGGACGGAAGGCGAACCCCGCCTCCTTGACGATGTGAGCGTAGCGGCGCGAATACCCGGCGAAGACGCAAACGACGTCCCCGGCCAGCCTGGACAAGCTGCGGGCGATCTCCACGCCCCGCGTCACCTCGGCCAGATTGAACGTCTCCGGGGCGAACAGCACGGTACGGGTCACCGGTCCTCCTTCCCATGCCCGGCATCGCCGTCTTGACCCTGCCCTCAGGGCACGGGTTTACGGTCGTGGCATGACAACACTACGTCGGTCCGGCGAGGCCTCCGCAGAGACCGGGGTGTCCCTCAAGGCACTCCGCGGTTACGAGGCTCTCGGCCTCGTCGTACCTCATCGCGCAGAGAACGGGTATCGGCTCTACGACGAGCGTCAGCTCCGGGTGATCTCGCAGGTCCATCGCCTGAACTCGCTGGGCATTCCGCTGAAGGACATGGCGCCATTCGTGGACTGCCTTAACGCGGGCAGCCCGCACGCCGATGCGTGCCCCTCCACCCTGACCGAATACCGGCGCGCCATCGAGAGGATCGACGCGGCGGTCACGACGCTCAGCCGGCAGCGGGAGGCGCTGGTGGAAAACCTGACGGTGGCCAGCCGCCGGATGATGAACGAGCTGAGGGAGCTCGATGCCGCGAATCCGAATCTCGCTCCGCTCCCGGACGACCTCGAGGCTCCGGTGGACGACGGCGCAGCAGCACATCTGGTGGGCATGCCGCTACCAGCCGTGGCCCTGCCGTCCACCGACGGGGGCAGCATCAGCCTGAATGAGCTGGGGAACGGACGGGTCCTGATCTACGTCTTCCCGACGACCGGCTCGCCCGAGCACGATATGCCGGAGGGATGGGACTCGATTCCTGGGGCGCGCGGCTGCAGTCCGCACAACTGCGATATGCGCAACCATTATGCGGATCTGGTGCGCAGCGGCGTCCGGCACGTATTCGGCCTCTCCAGCCAGCGCGCGGAGTACCAGCAGGCCCTGGTCCGGGCACTGCGGCTCCCCTATCCCCTGCTCACCGACGAATCCCTCGTCCTGGCTGCCGATCCCGGCCTCCCGGTCTTCACGGCCGGCACCCTGACGGTCTACCGCAGACTGGCGCTCGTGGTTGACGAGGGCGTGATCAGTCATGTGTTCTACCCTGTCTTCCCTCCCGACGGGCACGCCCGCGTGGTACTGGAGTGGCTGAACGCCAATCCGGCGCACGCCTCCGCGCCAGACGTTGCACGGGAGGCCGGGGCATGAACACGACGGCTCCCCTTTCGCATGGTCGACGTCCTCGCCAGCAACGCGGGGTCGGCGGTACCGTGCGCAGGCGCGTGCGGGGCGAGGCGCGCCCGTAGCCGTGTGATGATGATGCCTATGACGCATCTCGTGGTCTTCATCGCCGGTGCCGGGCAGGATTCCCGTGCATGGGACGAGCAGGTGGCCCGCCTGCACGGGCGTCCGGTGCTGGCGGTGGCGCCCAGCGATCTGGCCACCCCGTTCTCCTTCGAGGCGGCGCTCGGCGGCCTGGACGAGCGGATCCGCGCAGCCGGAGCGAGTTCAGTCACCCTGATCGGACTGTCGATCGGCGGGATGATCGCCACCCGCTACGCCGCCGCGAATCCGGACCGCGTCACCGGGCTGCTGCTCAGCGGCAGCCAGATCCGCCCGAACGCGGCGCTGATGCGCGTCCAGCGCGCCGTGCTCCGGGCGATTCCCGGACGGGCGCTGCCGCTGCCGGCGGGCCTGGACAAGACGACGTTCCTGTCCCTCCTCGACGCGGCCGCCGGAGTCGATCTGCGTGCCGATGTGCCCCGCATCCATGCGCCGGCGCTCGTGCTGTGCGGCAGCAAGGACCGCGCGAATCTCCCCGCCGCGCGTGCGCTTGCCGCGACCTTGCCCGATGCCGCCCTGCGGATCGTGCCCGGGGGCGGACACGATCTCGCCGCGGACGCACCCGATGACGTCGCCGATGCGGTCCGCACGCTCCTGGAGCGCACCGCCCCGGCGTGAGACGTACCGGAAGCCCGTGGGTCCACCGGCGTGCACGGCTGGCCTGCTACTTCGCCGCGGCGGCGGAGACGCCCAGAACTCGCCCGATATCGTCGGACGGCACAGCGAAGACGTCATGGAGCACGAATGCCACCCGTTGCGGAGGCGTCAGCTGCGACAGGACCACGAGCAGAGCGCGTGAAAGCTCCTCACGCCTGAGCAGCTCCTCCCCCGGCATCAGCCGGGCATCCGGAACCTCCTCGTCCTGCAGGGCGATCTCCTCACGGCGTCCCCTGGCCCGGAGCCGATCCAGGCACAGCCGTGACATCGCGGTGGCGCGCCTGACGCTGACATCTGCACCCTTGGCTCCACCGCCGACGCCTTGCCAGCAGGGCTCGGCCCCACCCCGCCCTTTCCGGGCATCGTTGACATGCCTACCCACCGGGGGTATCGTCGACTGCATTGATACCCCCAGGGGGTACACATCGACATTCCGGACACGGGAGAGGGGCACAGCGATGGCCAACGGCCGGCGCCCGCAGGGGCGGCGTCAGGGTGACCGGACAGGCGGAACTCCGCCGGCGATGCGCGCACCCGTGAAGCTCGCGCTGTACTTCGCCGGCCTGGTCGTCGTCTTCGTCTGCAGCTACGCCGTCGCCGGGGCCGTCGTGCCGCCGGAGGCCGTGCGTGACTGGATGGACGAGGACGTGCCGGCCCACCCGAGCGGACCCGCAGATCCCAGTGCGGAACCGGACGGCGGCGACGACCACTCCCCGGCACGGCCCCACCCGGCCGGAGAGGACGATCATGACCAGCACTGAGCCCCAGCACGGCAGTCCAGCCCGCCCGGCCGGCAACGCCGCCGCGCAGGAGAACACGGCCGCGCAGGAGAACACCGCCATCGAGCTCCTCATCGGCGGGATGACCTGCGCCTCCTGCGCGATGCGCGTGGAGAAGAAACTGAACAAACTCCTCGGCGTCAGCGCCAGCGTGAACTACGCGACCGAGAAGGCGCGAGTCCTGGCTCCCCCGGACATCGATCCGCAGACGCTCATCACCGAAGTCCAGAAGGCCGGATACACCGCGCAGCTGCCCGCTCCCCCAGCCATCGCCGAGAATCGCGGACAGGAGGCCGACCGAGACAGCGATCCCGAGCTGGAGGCGCTGCGGCAGCGGCTGCTGGTCTCAGCGCTGCTGTCGGTGCCGGTGATCGCGATGGCGATGGTTCCCGCCCTGCAGTTCGACTACTGGGGCTTCGCCTCCCTCGTCCTGGCCGCCCCGGTCGTGGTGTGGGCCGGCTGGCCGTTCCACCGGGCCGCCTGGACGAATCTCCGGCACGGCGCCGCCAGCATGGACACCCTGATCTCCGTGGGCACCGTCTCCGCGCTGCTCTGGTCCATCGTCGCGTTGTTCTTCGGAACCGCCGGCCAGCCCGGCGTAGTCCATCCCTTCGAGCTGACCATTTCCCGGTCCGACGGGCTCGGGCACATCTACCTCGAAGTCGCGGCGGGCGTGATCACCTTCATCCTGCTCGGCCGCTACATCGAGAAGCGCTCCAAGCGCCGGGCCGGCGCTGCGCTGCGCGCGCTCCTGGAGCTCGGCGCCAAGGAGGTCTCACTGCTGCGGAGGGGACCCGGCAGGGAACAGCTGGAAGAACGCGTCCCCGTGGAGGATCTTCAGGTCGGTGATAAGTTCGTCGTCCGCCCCGGGGAGAAGATCGCGGCCGACGGCGTCGTCGTCGCCGGCAGCAGCGCCGTCGACGCTTCCATGCTGACCGGTGAATCGATGCCGGCCGACGTCGGCGAGGGTGACGCCGTCACCGGTGCGACCGTCAATGCCGGCGGGCGTCTGGTGGTCCGGGCCACCCGGATCGGCGCGGACACGCAGCTGGCGCAGATGGCCAGGATGGTCGAGGACGCGCAGTCCGGGAAAGCGGAGATCCAGCGTCTGGCGGACCGCGTGTCCGGAGTGTTCGTACCGATCGCGATCGCCATCGCCGTCGCGGCGCTCGGGGCGTGGATCGGCGCCGGATTCCCGCTCTCCGCCGGGTTCACCGCCGCCGTGGCGGTGCTGATCATCGCCTGCCCCTGCGCCCTGGGGCTCGCCACCCCGACGGCGCTGTTGGTCGGCACCGGCCGCGGCGCGCAGATGGGCGTGCTCATCAAGGGGCCGGAGGTCCTGGAATCCACCAGGCGCGTGGACACGATCGTGCTGGACAAGACCGGCACCGTCACCACCGGCAAGATGACCCTCACCGACGTGATCCCCGCTGCTGGGGTGGACCGGGCTGAGCTGCTGCGCCTCGCCGGGGGCCTGGAGGACTACTCCGAGCACCCGATCGCCCAGGCCATCGCCACTGGCGCCACCGCCGAGGTCGGCGAACTGCCCACCCCGGAGTCGTTCGAGAACATCGAGGGCAAGGGCGTCACAGGGGTCGTCGACGGTCACACCGTGCTCGCCGGGCGTGAGTCGCTGCTGGCCGAGTGGTCCCAGTGCCTCGATGACGACCTCAAGACTGCCAAGCAGGCTGCCGAGTCACAGGGCAAGACCGCGATCGCTGTCGGCTGGGACGGCGCCGCGTGTGGCGTGCTTGTGGTCTCCGACCAGATCAAGCTCACGTCCGCCGAAGCGATTCGCCAGTTCAGGGAGCTCGGCCTGACGCCGGTGCTGCTGACCGGTGACAACCAGGCGGTGGCCGAGCAGGTCGCCGCCGAGGCCGGCATCGAGCAGGTGATCGCAGAGGTCCTGCCCAAGGACAAGGTGGACGTGATCACCCGGCTGCAAGCCGAGGGCAAGGCGGTCGCGATGGTCGGTGACGGCGTCAACGACGCCCCCGCCCTGGCCCAGGCCGACCTCGGCCTGGCGATGGGCACTGGCACCGACGTCGCCATCGAAGCTGCCGACATCACCCTCGTGCGCGGGGACCTGCGCGCGGCCGCGGACGCCATCAGGCTGTCGAGACGCACCCTGGGCACGATCAAGACGAATCTGTTCTGGGCCTTCGCCTACAACACCGCGGCCATCCCGCTGGCGGCGTTCGGGCTGCTGAACCCGATGCTCGCCGGGGCCGCGATGGCCCTGTCCAGCGTATTCGTCGTCACCAACAGCCTCAGGCTGCGGACCTTCAAGGCCAAAGCCGACGACGAGGCCGCGCCCGCCGGTGACGCTCCTGCACCGGCACGCGAACCGGTGAACGCCTGACCCGGCCACCTCATCGTCATCACCGCTACCGAGAGGACACCTCCGATGACCGCACACGACCACCACCACACCGGCACCGGGAGCACTTCCGCGTCCGGAGGCGGATGCAGCGGCCACGGTCCAAGCGCCGAGGCACTCGCCCAGACGCCCGCGGCCGAGATGGCCGAGTGCCCCGTCATGGCCGGCAGCCCGGTCGTCAAAGCCGAGGCGGAAGCCGCCGGCCTGGTCCGCGACCACAACGGACAGCGCTACTGGCTCTGCTGCGCCTCCTGCGGGCCCCTGTTCGACGCCGATCCCGACCGCTATGCGAACGCGGCCTGAGACCGGGTCGCAGGGTGGAAGGACACACATGATGACACGACGAACTGACCAGCGCTCGCCCAGGCGTCTGGGTGCCGTCGTGGGCGCAGGACTGCTCAGCATCACCGTTCTGCTCACCGGCTGTGTTGCTGACGACGCCGACGAGGACTCGCCCCAGGCACCTCCCAGGATCACGGCGAGCATGGCGGGATGGATCACCCGGCCGACGGCGGCCCGGTGCCCGAGGGCATGACCGAGGCCACAGACCCCACCTACCCCATCGGCACCGAGGTCACCCTGACCGCGGACCACATGGCGGGCATGGACGGGGCGGCGGCGACGATCGCGGGCGCTTACGACACCTACACGTACGCGGTTGACTACACCCCCACCACCGGTGGCGACCCCATTACCGATCATCGCTGGGTCGTCCAGGAAGAACTCGCCGATGCTGGCGACGGCCGCCTGCCCGATGGCACCGAGGTCACCCTTGCCGCCGCGCACATGGAGGGCATGGACGGGGCGAGGGCCACGATCGTCTCCTCGACCGAGGAGACCGTCTACGTCGTCGACGTCGAAGCCGGCGGCATGACCATGACCAACCACAAGTGGGTCGTCGAGAGCGAGATACAGCCCGCGCCCTGAGACGCGGCAGCCACGCCACCAGCGCCGCCGCCAAGCGCCGGCACATCGGAGAGACGAACATGAACGAACACGCCACCCGCCACGGCGGGGACCACACCGGCCACGCCCATCACGCGGATCACGCGGATCACCGCGGAGCCGAGGGCACACCTCACGGTCACGACCACCACGGCGGCCATGACGGCCATGCGGGTCATGGCGATCACGTCGGGCAGTTCCGGCGGCTGTTCTGGATCATGCTCGCCTTGGCGGTGCCGGTGGTCGGCTTCAACGACATGTTCGCCCACCTCATCGGCTACCACCTGCCCGAGGCGGGATGGATCTGGTGGATCTCGCCCGTCCTGGGGACCGTGATCTACGCCTGGGGAGGCTGGCCGTTCCTGACCGGCGCGCTCGGCGAGATCCGCTCCGGCAAGCCCGGCATGATGCTGCTCATCGGGCTGGCCATCACGGTGGCGTTCCTCGCCTCCTGGGGTGCGAGCCTGCGCCTGCTGGACCATGAGCTGAACTTCTGGTGGGAACTGGCCCTGCTGGTGGTGATCATGCTGCTCGGTCACTGGGTCGAGATGCGATCGCTGGCCCAGACGACCTCAGCCCTGGACTCCCTGGCTGCCCTGCTGCCCGATGAGGCCGAGAAAATCACCGGCGACGACGTCGTGAAAATCGCTCCCGCCCACCTCGCCGTCGGCGATCTCATCATCGTGCGTCCCGGATCGGCGGTGCCCGCCGATGGACGGATCGTCGACGGGTCAGCCTCGATGGACGAGTCGATGGTCACCGGCGAATCCAAGACCGTGCGCCGTGAGGTGGGTGACTCGGTGGTCGCCGGCACTGTCGCCACCGACTCGGGACTACGGGTCGAGGTCACCGCGACCGGTGACGACACCGCTCTGGCGGGCATTCAGAAGCTGGTCGCCGATGCCCAGGCATCCTCCTCCCGCGCGCAGCGGATCGCCGACGTCGCCGCGGCGTGGCTGTTCTGGTTCGCGCTCGGCGCCGCCGCGATCACCGCCGTGGTCTGGTCCATCCTCGGCCTGCCGGACACCGCGGTGGTGCGCACCATCACGGTGCTGGTCATCGCCTGCCCCCACGCGCTGGGGCTGGCGATCCCGCTGGTGGTCTCCATCGCGACCGAGCGCGCCGCCCGCGGCGGCGTACTCATCAAGGACCGCCTCGCCCTGGAGTCGATGCGCACCGTCGACGCGGTGCTGTTCGACAAGACCGGCACTCTCACCAAGGGCGAGCCCACCGTCACCAGCACCGACCCGGTCGCTGGCCGGACCGACGACGAGGTGCTGGCGCTGGCCGCGGCCGCCGAGGCCGGCAGCGAGCACCCCCTGGCTCGCGCCATCACCGGGGCCGCGAAGGAACGCGGCCTCGCCGTCCCCCATGCCCGCGACTTCTCCTCGTCTCCCGCCGTGGGAGTCAAGGCAACCGTCACCGATGAACACGGAGACACCGCGGTTGAGGTCGGCGGCCCCTACCTGCTGGAGCAGCACCAGCTCGGCGAGCTGCCGGTTGCCGAGCAGTGGCGATCCGAGGGAGCGATCATCCTGCATGTCCTCGCCGACGGCGAGGTCATCGGCGCCCTGCGGCTGGCCGATGAGATCCGCCCGGAGTCCAGGGACGCCGTCGATGCGCTCCACGCCGCCGGCGCGCAGGTCGTGATGATCACCGGCGACGCCCGGGCCGTCGCCGACACCGTCGCTGCCGAGCTCGGCATCGACCGCGTGTTCGCCGGAGTCCGCCCCGAGGACAAGGCCGCGAAGGTTGCCGAACTCCAGCACGAAGGGAAGAAGGTCGCCATGGTCGGTGACGGCGTCAACGACGCTCCCGCCCTCGCGCAGGCAGATGTCGGCATCGCCATCGGCGCCGGCACCGATGTCGCCATCGGCTCGGCCGGGGTCATCCTCGCCTCCTCCGATCCGCGTTCGGTGCTCTCGGTCATCGACCTCTCCCGCGCCAGCTATCGCAAGATGAAGCAGAACCTGTGGTGGGCCGCCGGGTACAACCTGGTGTCCGTACCCCTGGCCGCGGGCATCCTCGCGCCGGTCGGATTCGTGCTGCCGATGAGCGTCGGCGCGATCCTGATGTCGGCCTCCACCGTCGTCGTCGCGCTCAACGCCCAGCTGCTACGCCGCCTCGACCTGCGGCCTGAGACCAGCACCGGCACGTTCCTCCGGGGCCGGCGATGACGGGCGCCGCTGAGGCAACCGGAGGGCCCGGTACGAACGCGCCGGAGGATCGCCCGGCGGCGATGAGCATCGGCGCTCTGGCCGCCGCCACCGGGGTGAGCGTGCGCTCGCTCCGCTACTACGAGCAGCAGGGCCTGCTGGAATCCGAGCGGAGCGCGGCCGGGCACCGGCGCTTCGCACCCGGATCCGCCGAGCGCGTCATCCTCATCCAGCACCTCTTCGCCGCCGGGCTCAGCAGCCGCACCATCGCGCCGATGCTGCCGTGCATGGTGGACGCCTCCCTCCGCACGCCGCTGCTGATCGAGGATCTGCGTGCGCACCGGGACCGGCTCGAACGCGAGATCCGCCGGCAGCAGGAGACGGTCCGCATCCTCGACCAGGTCATCGGCGCGTACAGGCAGTCGCCTACCGTGGAGGCATGACCCGTTTCCTCGAAGCCGCCGAGACCGCCATCGGCTCCCGTCCCCCGCTGTCCGATGCCGCCGAATACGCCTACGCCGCCATCACCCCGCCAGGCACGACGCTCATCCACGCCGCCGGCGCATGCCCGCTCGACCCGGACGGGGCCACGACTCCCATCGGAGACGTCTGCGGCCAGGCCGCTCTGTGCGTTCAGAATCTCGAGCAATCCCTGCTCGCCGCCGGCGCCACGCTGGCGGACCTGGTCAAGACCACGGTGTACGTCGCCTCCTCGGATCAGGCCGATCTGGTGGCGGCGTGGGAGGTCATCCGCGATGCCCTCGCTCCGCACCGCCCGCCGAGCACCCTGCTGGGAGTCGCCGCACTCGGGTACGACGATCAGCTCGTCGAGATCGAGGCGGTCGCCGCACTCCGCGAATAACGACAGCTGTGCGGCTGTGCGGCTGTGCGGCTGTGCGGCTGTGCAGCTGTGACGATGGTGACGGCTGAAGGCGGCAGCTCAGATCAGCCGGCGGTGCACGCGCCTGTCGGCATGACAAAGCCCGGGTGAACTGGAAAAGTGGGAAAGACCATGACTGGCTTCACACGGAACAGCGGAGGTACCCTGGCCGCCCTCCTCCTCGCCACGCTGGCTGGGCTGGCCGGCTGCGGCACCGCGGAGGCGGAGGCCACGCCGCTGACCCCGGCGCCGGTGCCCACGACGGCACCGCAGGGTTCCGCGGGACAGGATGGCACCGGCGCGCCCGCCCAGGCGGGCGCTTCGCTGAGCGCCCCCGCCCAGCTGGGCGCCGACGGTCAGGTCCTGAGCACGATCCCGGGCCTGGGTCCGGAGACCCTGGGGCAGATCGGCGAGGAGACCCGCCAGGTCCTGGTCTCCTCCTCCGCCGAGCAGCACAGCGACAACGCCTCCACCACCTATTACGAGCGTCATGAGGACGGCTGGGTCCAGCGCGCGCACTGGCGCGGCCACAACGGTTCCGCCGGGTGGCTGGAGGACCGGCGCGAGGGAGACCGGACGACGCCCGTGGGCGTGTTCGCCCTGACCGACGCCGGCGGATACCTGGAGGACCCCGGCGCCAAGCTGCCCTACACCCAGGAGAGCGGCTACCGTGAGGCGGCCACGACCGTGTACGGCGACGACATGGAGAACGTCTTCAACTACGTCATCGCCATCAACTACAACCGTGTCGAGGGCACCCCGCCCACCGACAGCGAACGGCCCGAAGGCTGGGAGCGCGGCGGCGGCATCTGGCTGCATGTGGACCACGGCAAGGGCACCCGCGGCTGCGTGACCATCCCGCAGGAGGGCATGGAGTTCCTGCTGCGGGAACTCGATCCCGAGCAGCACCCCCTCATGGTCATGGGGTCCTTCGATGACCTCGCCCGCTGAGCAGCCCGGGCCGGCCAGCAGCGGCGCCGCGGACCAGCCACCGCTGCTGATCTCGCTCGTCCAGTCCCTCAACGGCAGCTATGCCGCCGACGGGTGGACCACCGCCATCTCCAATGACGACGACTTCGGCTACTTCCGCGAACTCCGCCGCGCGGCCGGCGCCGTCATCATCGATCGCCGGACCGCCCTGAACCCCCAGCTGCCACGCATCAACGCGCCGGGGAAAGCGCTTGAGCGCACCCCCGTGCACGTCCTGAGCCGGACCGACCCCGCCCGGTTGCAGGCCGAACTCGACCGTACCGGGCTCGGCTACCGCGCCCACGGCATCGGCGGCGCACAGGGACGCGAACCCGAACGGATCCGGGCGGTCGTCCCCGCCCTCGCCCGGAAGGACCCGGCGGCACCGCTCCTGTGCGAGGCCGGGCCCCACCTGGCGTACCGCCTGCTCGCCGCCTACCCCGGTGCCGAACTCCATCTGAGCATCAGCCCGCTGTACCTGCACGGACCCGGCACCCAGGCCAGCAGCCTCCAGGCGCGCATCCCGCTGCGGCTGACCGGAACGGAACGCCGGGGCAACCAGATGATCCTGCGCTACCGGCACCGCTGAGCCCTGCCTGCCGGCGTTCGCCTCACTCCAGGACGCTCGACCAGTCGCCGCCCGGCTCCTGCAGCAGCGCCCGCACCCGGCCTGCGATCTCCTCCGGCTCGACCACGCGCTGGCCTGCGGCGACATCATTGCGCTCGTCTCCCCGCACCGGGGCGAGGATCTTCAGCTCGCGGAACGCCACCGGCTCCCCCGCGGCGCGGGCCTCGGCCTCCGTCACCCGGATGAGCATCTCCTGCGCGGCGCCGAACACCGAGATGGCGCCGGATCCCACGCACGGTTCGATCCCGGCGATCCCCCCGAGGGCGATGTGCACGAGCGGCGTCCCGCGGTCCTGTCTGCGCGCCAGCTCTCGGCTCACCCAGCAGGCGGCGGCGTGCGAGGCCAGGTGGCTGCCGTACTCGTGATCCAGGCTGCGCGGCCCGGCGTCCAGCAGCGGCGCGCCGACGAACCAGCCGCCCAGTGCCGCGACGGCGCCATGCACCTCCCGGCCCGCCAGCGCGTCCAGCAGCGGCCCGGGCTCAGCGGTCCAGTCGCCATACTCGGCCCGGGAGACGCCGACCACCTCGTACCGGTCCGACAGCAGCTCGGTGAGCGCCCGCCCGACGTGCCCGGAGGCACCGAACAGCACGAGGACCATGAGGTACCGGCCTAGCCGTCCTGCCGGCGGAGGATCTTGCTCTCCAGGAAGTTGGCCACGTCATCGGACCACCGCTCGGGGTCGACGTTCCACTCCTTGGTGTGCATCGCCCGGTCGTACTCGGGCATCGTGACGAGGTCCGCGCGGACCTTCGCCAGGCTGAGCGAGGGCTCGATCGGGACGAACTCGTCGTCCTTGCTGTGGATCAGCAGGACCGGCACATCGAGTTCCGCGGCGCGCGTGACCCAGTCCATCCGCTTCAGGTCCAGCGGCGTGTCCAGGCCGGTGAACGGCCTGGCCCAGGGCTGGGTGATCATCTCCAGGACCAGGCGTGCGATCGGCGTGGGCAGCTTGTTCACCCGGGCCTGGCGGTCCAGCACGTTGAACCAGTCCAGCACCGGCGCGTCCAGCACCAGGCCGGCGATCCGGTCGGTGAACCGGCCCCGCGACGCCGCCTGCAGCGCGATCGCCCCGCCCATCGACCAGCCGAACAGCACGACGCGGGAGGCCCCGGAGCGCAGCGCGTGCTCGATGGCCGCGTCGATGTCCAGCCACTCCGTGTCACCGAGCCCGTACCGGCTGGCCTTGCCGCGGCGCACTTCGGCGTCGTTGCGGTAGGCCGGCAGGATGGCGGGAACGCCGAGCGCATTGAGCGTGGCCGCCGCGCGGAGGCCCTCGGCACGGGTGCCACCGCGGCCGTGGATGAGGATGGCCCAGGTGTCTTCCGGCTGCGCGGCGTCGGTCGGCAGGAACCAGGCGGGGAGGTCGCCGATGTCGGAGGTCAGGGTGATGTCCTCGGCCAGGACCCCGGCGTGCTCGGGACCGGTGTAGTAGACGCCGGACCAGTGGCCCCAGCGGGCGCGGCGCAGATCCCCTGAGTCGACGGCCAGCACGGCCCTGGCGACCGTCCTGGAGCGCGGATCGTACTCGATGATGTCGCCGATGCGCGCGTGCCCGCGGCCGGAGTGGAAGAACAGGCTGTACCGGCCTGGGACGATCGTGTCGGTGGTGGCCGGCAGATGGATGACCATCTCGTCGTCGAAGCCCTGCACGTGCAGGATCTCGGTCTCCTCCGGCGCGTTCTGGGGCACCACGATCCGGCGGGCGAAATACACCGCCAGTCCCGAGCTCGCCACCGACAGGAGCGTTCCCGCCGCGGCGCCCGCTCCCAGGCCCAGGGCCAGCCACCGCAGGGCACTGCGCTGGGACTGGTCCGAGTTCCGGTTCAGAAATGGCGTGGTCACGCCTATCATTGTTCACCACAGCAGAGCCCAGTACAAACACCGTACGCCCACCCCAGCGCGAGCCACACCCGCGTGAAGTCCGCCAGCGAAGGAAGCCCATGACCTCGTCACATGATGTTCCCGGTGCTGTTCCCGCTCGCCCCGGCGAGCCCGCCGGGCCGACCGGTGCCGCCGGCTCAGCGGAGCTGCCCGATCCGCGTGCCCTGAGCGAGGACGACTGGCGGCGGCGCCTGAGCCCCGAGGAATACCACGTGCTGCGCGAAGCCGGCACCGAGCGGCCCTACACGGGCGAATACACCGAGACGACCACCGCCGGCACCTACCGCTGCCGGGCCTGCGGCGCCGCCCTGTTCAGCTCCACCACGAAGTTCCCGGCGCACTGCGGCTGGCCCGCCTTCTACGCGCCCCTCGCGGAGGACCGGGTCCGCTATCTGCGTGACGACTCGCTGGGAATGGAGCGGGTGGAGGTGCGCTGCGCCACCTGCGATTCCCATCTGGGCCACGTGTTCGCCGGCGAGGGATACGACACGCCGACGGATCAGCGGTACTGCATCAACTCCATCAGCCTGGACCTGGAGCCTGCCGGGGACTGACCGTACGCTTCCGCTAGGAGCGGCCGGCGAGCTTGTGGCCCAGGAGCGCGAACGACGAGGTCGCCGTGCCGCCGCGGCCGCGTTCGGCGTGATCGGCCATCCGGTACAGCTTGTAGATGGCGTTCGCGCCGGCCCAGCGCAGCGGTTCCGGTTCCCATCTGCGCGGCAGCGGCCGCACCCAGGTGGAGCGGGTCAGTTCCGTGTCCTCCCCGGCGATGAGATCGGCGGCCGTGCGCGCCGCCAGGTAAGCCGCCGTGACGCCCTGCCCGGCATAGCCGCCCAGCCGGACCAGGCGTGTTCCGCCGTGCTGCGCCTGGACGTCGATGAACGGCGACCAGTCTCGCGTCACGCCCAGCACACCGCACCAGGAATGGGCGAAGGACAGCCGCACCTGCGGGAAGAGGTCCTGCAGAGTGCGGCAGAGCTGTTCCACCGTGCGCGGGTCGAGGGCGCCGTCCTCGTCCAGGGCCGAACCCCAGCGGTAGGGCTTGCCGCGGCCGCCCATGGCGATCCGCCCGTCGGCGGTGCGCTGGGCATAGAAGTACATGTGCTGGGCGCCGCTCATGCACTCCGCGGCCTCCCAGCCGATCCGCTCCCACTGGTCCGGGCTCAGGGGATCCGTCACCACCATCGAGGACAGCATCGGCAGCAGCTCACGTCTGCGGCCCGGCAGCGCCGCCGTGTACCCCTCCGTGGCCAGTACCGTCACGGGTGCCCGCACGCTGCCGCCGGCCGTGCGGCACATGCCTGGGGCGATCTCCTCGGCCCTGGACTGCTCGAAGATCCGCACGCCGGCCTCCTCGCAGAGCTCGGCCAGAGCGTACATCAGCTTCGCCGGGTGCAGCCTGACCGCGTGCGGGCTGTAAGCCGCCCCGCGGATCCCGGGCACGTTCACCCGGCCCGCGGCCTCCTGCGCCGAGAGCAGGGTGATGTCCTCCTCGCCGAGTCCCCAGGCGCGTTCTGCGCGCACGTACTCCCGCATCCTGGCCAGTTCGCTCTCCGAACGGGCGATCTGCATCCACCCGCCACGCACGGCGTCGACGTCCTTGCCGGCGCGCTCGAAGATCTCCGGCACTTCCCGGACCGCGTCGAACACCCGGCGTTCCATCGCCAGCGCCTCCGCCGCGCTGTGCCCCGCGGCCAGCAGACGGCGGCGCTGCCCCACGGTCTTGCCGCTGAGCCAGCCGCCGTTGCGCCCCGAGGCGCCGTAGCCGACGCGTTCCTGCTCCAGCACGACGATGCGGGAACCGGGTGCACGGCGGGCGTGCCAGTAAGCGGTCCACAGCCCTGAGAGACCGGCGCCGACGATGACGACATCGGCGTCCAGGTCCTCCCCGAGGGCGGGGCGGGGCCCACGCGGGTCCGGCACCGAGTGGAGCCAGAAGGATCCGTGGCCATTGGGCATTCCAGTCATGTTCAGGCGTCCTCTCGTGCCAGGATCCTGGCGTCGGCGGGGTTCCAGCTCAGCCGCACGGGAGCGCCGATGTCCCCCACCGTGCCGCCGATGTCCTGCGAGCGGACGATCCCGCCGCCCCCGGGCAGTCCGACCCGGTACTTGACCGCATTGCCGACATAGGTGATGTCCTCGATGACGCCCCGCACCGAATGGACGGCATCGCCGGAGCCGTCCCCGCTCGCCGGCGCGGAGGCCTCCGCGCCGGCGATGCCGATCCGCTCGGGACGGATCATCATCTGCGCCGGGCCGCTCCACTGCGGGGAACTCGAGGCGGCAGCCGTGCTGAAGCGCCCCGCCTCGGTGCTGAACTCGCCGTCGGCGTAGCTGCCGGCGATCATGACCGATTCACCCACGAACTCGGAGACGAAGACGTTCTCCGGGTTCTGGTAGAGCTCGCGCGGCGTGCCGATCTGCACGATCCGGCCCTTGTCGAACACCACGATCCGGTCGGACAGCGCGAGCGCCTCGTCCTGGTCATGGGTCACGAACACCACCGTGGTGCCGAGCTCGCGGTGGATGCGGCGGATCTCCAGCTGCAGCTGTTCCCGCAGCGCCTTGTCCAGCGCGCTCAGCGGTTCGTCCATCAGCAGCAGCGGCGGGCCGAAGCAGATCGCCCGGGCCAGCGCCACGCGCTGCCGCTGGCCGCCGGAGAGCTGCGTGGGCATGCGGTCCTTGAACTCCGTCAGTCCCACGGTCTCAAGCGCGAACGCGACGTCCCGGGCGATGGCGGCCCGCGGCAGCTTGCGCTGCTTGAGCGGATAGGCGATGTTCTTCTCCACCGTCATATGCGGGAACAGGGCGTACCCCTGGAACACCATGCCCAGGTTCCGCTTGTGAATCGGCAGGCTGGTCAGGGAGTTCCCGCCCAGCAGGATCTCCCCCGCGGTGACCTCCTCGAAGCCGGCGATGCAGTTCAGCGTGGTCGTCTTGCCTGAGCCGGAAGGCCCCAGGAAGGTGACGAACTCCCCGGGCTCGATCGTCAGCGAGATGTCCTCGATCGCGGTGAAGGACCCGAAGCGCTTAGTCACGCCGCGCAGCTGAAGCGCGGCACCGGTGACATCGCCGGAGTGCTCGGGGCTCATGTATCGGCCTTTCGTCGGGTGCGGGCGAAGATCGCGATCAGGGCGGCGGCGGTCGTGATGGTCATGATGACCGAGGCCGCCGCGGCGATGGTCGGATCGACCTCGCGCTGCAGCGAGGAGTACATCCGCACGGGAAGGGTCTGCAGATAGGGGTTCGAGATGAACATCGACACGATCACCTCGTCGAACGAGGTGATGAACGCGAAGAGGAACCCGGAGGCGACACCCGGCATGATCGCCGGGACGGTCACGGTGAGGAACGCCTTGGGCTTGCTGGCCCCGGAGATCCACGCGGCGCGCTCCAGCTGCCGGTCGTAGGAGACCAGCACCGCGCCGACGTTCACCACCACATAGGGCAGCGCCAGCATGGTGTGGGCGATCAAGAAGCCGGGCAGCGTGCCGACCAGGCCCATCCGCAGGAACAGGGCGTAAAGGCCGACGCCGAAGATCACCGAGGGCACCAGCATCGGCAGCACCAGCAGGCTGTTGGAGAAAGTCTTCCGGAAGCCGGAGACCCGGCTGAGGCCATAGGCGGCGAGCGTGCCCAGCACCGTCGCGATGATCGCGACGAGCAGGCCGATCTGCAGCGAGTTCAGCAGGCCTCCCAGCCACTGCGAGCTGGAGAAGAAGCTCTCGTACCAGCGCCAGGAGAACTCCCGGGGCGGGAACGCCAGTGAGCGGTCCGCGGTGAAGCTCAGCGGGATCACCACCAGGGTGGGCGCCACCAGCCACAGCGCCACCGGGACGCAGAACGCGTAGAGCGCGATACGGGACTTCCTCATAGCTGCGCTCCCCCCGCCACGTTGACCTTCAGCCCGAGCGCCCGGGTCACGAGGTAGACCAGCACGAAGGCGAGCCCGACCGTCACCAGCAGCGCCACCGCCAGCGCACCGCCCTGGCCCCAGTTGAGCAGGTCGACGATCTGGTTGAACAGCGCATTGGGCAGGATCTGCTCCCGCGGGGAGCCCAGCAGCGCCGGCGTGACGTAGAAGCCCAGCGACAGGATGAACACGATGAGCGCCCCGGAGAGCACCCCTGGCAGGGACATCGGCAGGTACACGGTGAAGAACGCCTTCACCGGCGGTGCGCCGAAGGTCTGCGCCGCGAGCGGGATCCGCATGTCGATCGACCTCATCACCGCCACCATCGGCAGCACCATGAACGGCATGAGCACCTGGCACATGCCGATCAGCACCGCGGTCTGGGTGTAGAGCAGCGACTGCGGCGGCAGTCCCACGCCGGTGAGCATCGCATTGAGCACGCCGTTGTTCTGCAGGATGATGATCCACGCGAAGGTGCGCACCATCATCGACGTCCAGAACGGCAGCAGCACGACCAGCAGCATGATGGCCTGCACCCGGGGCCCGGCCGTCGCCATGGCATAGGCGTAGGGGTAGCCGATGAGCGCCGTGATGAGGGTGGCCGCGCCGGCCAGCCGCAGGGTGCGGCCGATCAGCGCGAGCGTGTGATCGCTGGCGAACAGCCAGGCGAAGTTCTGCAGGCCCGGCTCCGGCTCGGTCACCGCTCGCACGAGCACCGTGAGCATGGGCACCACGAAGCACAGCACGACGATGAGGATCACCGGCAGCACCAGGATGCCGTAGGGGCCCAGGCCCCGGCGCGCCCGCGGGGGCGCGCCGGAACCGGCCGGGCGGGTGGCGGTGGTCATGGACCAGCCTCCTCACTTCGGATGGACGGCACGGGCTCAGCTGTTGAGGAACTCGTCCCAGCGCGTGCTGAGCTCCTCCATGTTCTCGCCCCAGTACTGCTCGTCCGCAGCGGCGGTCTGCTCGATCACCTCGGGCCGGGAGACGTCGAACTCCTGGGCCTCGGGGCTGAAGTCGGGCTCGGAGTTGACGTTCACCGGCGAGTAGGAGGTCAGCTCGGCCATGGTCTGCTGCTGCTCGGCGCCGAGGGCGTAGTTGATGAAGGCGTGCGCCGCGGCGAGGTTCTGGGTGCCCTTGGCGATGGAGAAGCTGTCCGCCTGCAGGAACGCCTCGTTCCACACCGGCACGAAGTTCGCGCCGCTCTGGTTCGCCTCGTAGATCCGGCCGCTCCAGCCGAAGACGATGTCGGCCTGACCGCCCTGGATCATCTGCGTCTGCTCCGCACCGGAGCTCCAGTAGGTCAGCGAGTCGGAGATAGAGTCCCACTTGGCGACCGCGCGCTCCAGGTCCAGCGGATAGAGCTCGTCCTCGGGAACGCCGTCGGCGATCAGCGCTGCCTCGTAGGTGCCCGCGGTGGGAGTGGGCCGGCCGTCGATCGCGCGGGTGCCGGGGAAGCGCTCGGTGTCGAAGAAGTCCTCCCAGCTCTGCGGAGCGTCATCGCCGTAGGTGTCGGCGTTGTAGAACATCCCGTAGACATAGCCGAGCGAGGCGATGTAGCAGTCGCCCTGCGGCATGCCCTCGGGGAACTGCGAGGTGTCGATGAGGTCCCAGTCGATCTCCTCGTACAGCTCGCCGCAGTAGGCGGCGTTCTGCATCGGGCTGGCGTTCACGACGTCCCAGGCCACATTGCCCGACTCCACCTGGGCGCGCAGCTGGGCGGCGTCGGTGGGGCCGTCGTCGAGGATCTCCGCGCCGGTGACCTCGCCGAACGGGTTGCCGAAGGCTTCCATCTGCCCGTTCTGGAACTCGCCGCCCCAGGAGACGTAGGTGAGGGTGACGCCGTCGAGCGAGTCGGCCGGCGCCTCTCCCACGACCGGGTCGGCGAATACCGACTCGTCGACCTCCGCGTCGCTGGCACCGCCCTGCATGCAGCCGCTGAGCAGGAGCGCGCCTGCCGCGACGACCGCCGCCGGCCGCCAGTAGCCGTGTGTTCTGTTCGTCATGTCCAGTCCTCCCAGTGTGTGTGCAGCCCCGGTCCTCGTGACCGTCCCGCTAGAGGTCCCTCACGACCCAGGTGATCTCCGCATCGGCGGTGCCGATGTTCTCCACCCGGTGCATCGTCTCCGACGGGAAGACGATGCTGTCGCGGGCCCGCAGCAGGTACTGCCTTTCATCGATCTCCACCGCGACGAATCCGCTGCGGCAGATGATCAGCTCTCGTTGCCCGTCGTGGGTGTACGCCTTCGCCCCCGAGGACCCGCCCGGCGGCAGGTCGACGGTGTAGACGTCCACCCCGGGAAGCTCGGCGGAGGTGTAGACGCGCTTGGTGGCGCCCTCCAGATCGATGACCTTGACGTCCTCGGCCTTGAGCACCTCGACGGCGCGGGGCCCGTCCTGGAACAGCGCGCCCAGGGTGATCCCGAGCGCCGCGCAGATCCGGGTGAGCGAATTGATGCTGGCGTCGGTGCGGCCCCGTTCGAACTGGCTGATGAAGGAGACGCTCAGGCCGGCCGCCTCGGCCAGATCGCCCTGGCGCATCCCGCGGGCCCGGCGTCGCTGCCGGATCGCCTCACCGAGCACTGCCTGCGTCCCGGCTGCGGTCAGGACGTCTGCCTCCGCCGCGCCGATGGCGCCCTCCGAGGGGTGATGCCCGGATGCGCCTGCCGCCACGTTCCCTGCCCCTCCGCACGATCCGCGTCAGTGTGACGCAGCTAACATTCTGAATTCGCTTTCGTCTATACGAACACGAGAACGCGCCGAGGGCAACAGTCAGACAGCAACGTCATGAGATGTTTACACACAATATTGCGAGTGAGTTCGCACTGGCATGATCGCGGAGCGTCCGGGCTGCGCACGACGAAGGCGCCGGTGCGCGGGTACGCATCGGCGCCTTCGTCGTGGTCCGGTCAGGCTTCAGGCCCGCGGGAACGCCTCCAGGAGCTCTGCCCAGCCGCGGCGCCGGCCGGTGTAGAACGGGATCTCCTCGCGCACGTGGCGGCGGGCCTCGGTGGCCCGGAAATCCCTCATCAGATCCACGATCCGGTGCAGCTCCTCGGCCTCGAACGCCAGCAGCCACTCGTAGTCGCCCAGAGCGAAGGCGGCCACGGTGTTGGCCTTGACGTCCTCGTATCCGGCAGCGGCCTGCCCGTGGTTGCGCAACAGGGTGCGGCGCTCGTCATCGGGGAGCAGGTACCACTCGTAGGACCGCACGAAGGGGTACACGCACAGGTAGCGTCCCGGCTCGGCGTCGGTGAGGAAGGCCGGCACATGGGACCGGTTGAACTCGGCGGGCCGGTGAACGCCCATCGCGGACCACACCGGAGTCAGCGAGATGCCCAGGCCCGAGGCGAGTAGGGCGTGATAGGCCGCCTGAACCGTCTCCGCCTGGGGGGCGTGCCACCAGACGAGGATGTCGGCGTCGGCGCGCAGGCCCGCCACGTCGTAGACACCGCGCACCACCAGGCCGTCCTTCGCCAGGCCGCCCAGGGCGGACTCCACCTCCCGTGCCAGCTTCTTGGGACCTGCCGTCAGCGGGGCGCTGACCTTGAACACGCTGTAGGCGAGGTAGTGGACCGAGGCGTTGATCCGCTCGATCTCGTCGTCACTGGGCTTGGTGTAGCCGGACGTCGTCATGGCTTTCTCTTCCCTTCTTTCACTGCTGCTGTCTTCTCACTGCTCCGCCGCGCACGCGGCGGCTGTCCTCATGGTCCCGCCGGGCGGTCCGCTGGTTCTCCCGCCAGCGCGGAGGCGGCACGATGTGCCCGGCCGATGCAGGCGGGGATGCCGACACCGTCGTACGACGACCCGGCGAGCGCCAGTCCCGGGGCAGCGCGCAGCGCCCGTTCCGCGCGGGCGACGAGACCGGCATGGCCGGGAGCGTACTGCGGCAGGCTGCGCTGCCAGCGCGTGACCTCCGAGGCGAGGACGCCGGCGGTCGTGCCGGTCAGGCGGCGGTAGTCCTCCAGGGCGCGTCGCATCAGCTCGTCGTCGTCCAGGCCCAGCAGCCGCTCGTCCCGGTGCCGGCCGATGCTCATCCGCACCAGCGCCGTCGACGGCGGCAGCGCCTGCGCCAGCCAGGGCCATTTCCTGCACGAGTGGGTGGCGGCCTTGATCACACGGGTCTCGAGCGCCGGGATCAGGAAGCCCGAGCCTTCCGGGAGGCCCGCCGGGGTGCTGACTTCAAGCAGCACCGTCACCACGGCCTGGGACGACCATTCGAGCCGGTCCAGCGCAGCGGCGGCGTCCCGGGCGTGCGGGCGCAGCAGAGGCGCTGCCGCCCAGGCCGGCAGCGCCAGGATCACGCCGTCGAACGATCCGGGGACCGGGCCGGCAGGCGTGCGCAGCGTCCACCCCTCCCCGGCGCGCTCCAGCGCCGTGACGGGTGCATCCGGGTGCAGCTGCGCTCCGCGGTGGCGCAGATCCTCCTCCAGGGCCGCGACCAGCCGGCTCATGCCGCCGCGCAGGCCCATGAAGACCGGTGTGCGGCGATGAGCAGAACTGCCGCCGTCGGTGCCCGCAGTGCCCTCACCGGGCGAGCTGGCCGCGGCTGCCAGCGCGATCAGGCTGCGTCCGGTCCGGGCGGCTTCCCAGAACGCCGGGACCGTCTGCTGCAGGGAGAGGTCCCAGGCGCTGCCGGCGTACACCCCGCCCAGCAGCGGATCCACCACGCGGTCGACCAGCGCGACGCCGAACCGGCCGGCGAGGAACTCCCCCACCGTCAGGTCCTCGTGCACCGGCACGATGCGTTCGTCCCGGACGCGCTCGACCTCGGACTCGTCCAGCAACCCGGCCAGCTGATCCGGATCGCCGGGGATCCCCATCACGCCGCCGGGAACGGGATGGAAGCCGCCTCGGCTGAGGATGCGCGCCTGCTGCGAGGGATCAGGGTGCTGAAGGTCCAGTCCCAGCTCCCGGCACAGCGCCGCGGTCTCCGGGCGCCGGAACAGGGAGGCTTCGGCACCGGTGTCGGCGCTCACCGGCAGGACGCCGCCAAGGGTGGTCCCGCGGATCAGCCCGCCGAACCGCGGGCCCGCCTCGAAGAGGTGCACCCCGGCACCCTGGCCGAGCAGATCCCGGGCCGCGGTGAGCCCGGAGATCCCGCCGCCGATGACGGCCATCCGCCGGTCCGGCATGCTCAGGCGGTGCGCTCGTGGACGTAGTCGACCACCCGGCGCAGGGCGTCGGGATCCGTGGCCGGCAGGACACCGTGGCCCAGATTGAAGATATGGGCGCCGGCTTCCGCGCCGGTGCGCTCGCCGTGCGCGCGCCCGGCCTCCAGGATGGTGTCGATCCGGGGCCGCAGCGCCTCCCAGGGGGCGAAGAGCAGTGCCGGATCCAGATTGCCCTGGAGCGCCTGGCCGGGGCGCACACGGGACGAGGCAGCCGCCAGGTCCACCCGGAAGTCGACCCCCACGACCTCGGGGCCCGCCTCGGACATCGCGCCCAGGAGCTCGCCGGTCTGCACGCCGAAATGGATGCCCGGCTGCGGGCCGCCGCCCAGGGCCTGGAAGATCCGGGAGCTGTGCGGCAGCACATGGGCGCGGTAATCCGCCTCGCCCAAGTATCCGGCCCAGGAGTCGAACAGCTGGAAGGCGCTCGCGCCGGCCTGCAGCTGCACGCGCAGGAAGGTCTCCGAGATCCGCGAGAGCTTGCCCAGCAGCGCCGAGAACAGCTCGGGGCGGGCGATCATGAGCGATTTGGTGCGCTCGTGATTGCGGCTCGGGCCGCCTTCGATCAGATAGCTGGCCAGGGTGAAGGGGGCTCCGGCGAAGCCGATCAGCGGGGTCTGCCCGAGTTCGGCGGTCAGCAGCCGCACGGATTCGGCGATATCGGCGATCTGTTCCTCATCGAGCTCCGGCAGCGCCTCGACGTCTGCCTCGGTGCGGATCGGCTCGGCGATCACCGGTCCGGTCCCGGCCACGATCTCCACATCCACCCCGGCGGCCTGCAGCGGCACGACGATATCGGAGAAGAAGATGGCGGCGTCCACGCCGTGCCGGCGGACCGGCTGCAGGGTGATCTCGGTGACCAGCTCCGGCCGGCGGCAGGACTCCAGCATCGTGGTGCCTTCGCGGACCCGCCGGTACTCCGGCAGGGAGCGGCCTGCCTGGCGCATGAACCACACGGGCGTGTGAGCGCGGTTACGGCCGCGCGCGGCGGCCAGGAGGGGGCTGGTGTCGGCGGAGACGGTCATGGCTCCATTCTCTCAGACCGCGTGCCGGCGCAGGACCTCGGTGACAGGCGCGAGGGCCTGCTCGATCTGCCAGGGGCGGGCGTCGTGATCACGCAGGTACGCGGCGACGGCCTCCTCCTGCACGTGGGCGGCCGAGGCGAAGCGGCGTTCCCCGGCCAGTTCCCGGACCACGGCGGGCGAGAGCAGGATCTCCGCGCCCATGTGCAGGGCCGCGGCACGCGCGCGCAGCGCCTCCTTCAGGGCGGCCAGGCGCTCCTTGATCTGATTGCGCTCCGCCTGGCTGCGGCGGGAGCGCGGGGCTGCCTCGGGATGGCGGCTCGGCAGCGCCTCCTCGGGCAGGGCACTGGCCTCCTGCACCGCGGCGTACCAGCGCTGGGCGTCTTCGGCACCGGGCACGCGCCGGCGGTCGGTCCTGGCGATGATGTCCCTCAGCTCGCGGGCACTGCCCGGCGGACGCGTGGCCAGGGCCAGCAGCGCCCGGTCGCTCAGCAGCCGGCCGGGGGCGAGATCGGCTTCGCGCGCCCGGTCGTCGCGCAGCTCCCACAGTGCCCTGGCGACGGCCAGATGGCGGCGGGCGGGCAGGCGCCCGACGCCTTTGACCCGCCGCCACGGTTCGTCGTGAACGGCCGGGGCGAAGCGGGCCAGATGCGCGAACTCCTGCTCCGCCCATCCGGTTTTGCCCGCCGCCTCGAGTTCGGCGGCCAGGACGTCCCGGACGGCCAGCAGGACCTCCACGTCGAGGGCCGCGTAACGCAGCCAGTCCTCCGGCAGCGGCCTGGTGGACCAGTCCACGGCGGAGTGCTCCTTGGCGAGGCGGACGCCCAGGGTGCGTTCCACCACGGCGCCCAGGCCGAAGCGTTCCCAGCCGAGCAGCCGGGCCGCGTACTCCGTGTCGAACAGACGGCCGGGGACGAGGCCGCGCTCGGCCAGGCACGGCAGGTCCTGCGTCGCCGAGTGCAGCACCCATTCGGCGCCGGCCAGGTGCGGCTGCAGGAGATCCAGGTCGCCGAGCGCCTCGGCGTCCAGCAGCAGCGTGCCGGTGCCCTCCCGGCGCAGCTGCACCAGGAAGGCGCGCTGACCGTAGCGGAACCCGGAGGCGCGCTCGGCATCGACCGCGACTGGCCCGGTGCCTGCGGCGAGCTCCGCGGCCACCGCGGCGAGCCCCTCTGCCGTGCCGATGACCTCGGGGATGCCGTCGGCGGGCTCGCCCAGCAGCGGCAGCTCCGGCGCCTCTTCCTGCGGCGGATCTCCGGCGGGCGGGGCGCCGGGCGGCTGATGCGATGCGGTCACCGGCGCAGCCCCGGCATCGCCGTGACGCCCTCCGGGAGCGGAGGCACTCCGGCGACGGTGCGCAGGGTCCGCACCCAGGCGTGCAGATGAGCTGCGGCGGCCTCGGGTGCCGGGATGATGGGCGTCCACGAGGCCCGCAGCTCCACGTCGATGCTCTGCGGGCGGCCGGCCAGGCTGCCGAAGCTCTCTGACAGCACGCGGGTGGCGGTGCCGCCGGCGTGCCGGTACTGGCACTCGCCGTCGTCAAGGGATTCGGTGAGCCAGGACCAGGTGACCGAGCCGATCATCGGATCGTTGCCCAGTTCGGTCTCCAGTTCGGCACGGATGTAGGAGACCATGCGGTAGCAGCCGTCCCATTCCGGCGGCGCGGCCGGGTCGAACAGCAGGACCAGCCGGCCGGTGGCGAGTTCCTCGATGTCCTCGTCCTGGCGGATGTTCTGCTCGGAGGCGAGGACATCCGCGGAGACGGCGAAGGCGTAGGGAGCCAGGCGGCTCGGCGGTGAGATCTCCTCGACCCGCACATGGGCCCACTCACCGGCGCTGCGCAGCACCTCGCACACCCGGGCGAACTCCCCGGACGGATCTCCCAGTTCCAACGGCATGTTCACGTCTCCAGGGTACGAAACCCACCCCGCCCGCTCCTACGGGCCACGCCGGTGTCCCGCCGCGCACGTTCAACACCACCACGTTGCCGGAGCATTGCCGGAGCGGCTTCCGGGCGCGACCGTGCCGTCACAGTCCCGCCGTCTACGGCCGGACGCCGGCGCTCCCAGCTCCCGTTTCCCGGAGCGATGCGGTCGCTAACCGGTGAGACACGGGAGCGTACGCGTACTTCTGCTGCATGCCGTATGCGCGGCTGCCGCACCATGCAGGAGGCGCCGCCGCCCGTCCTCGGAAGGAAGGGCGACGGCGCCTCGCCTGCAGGCTGCCTGCCGGCTAGCTGCTCAGGCCTGCTGGCTCACCAGCTGGCGCAGCACGTACTGCAGGATGCCGCCGTTGCGGTAGTAGTCCGCCTCGCCGGGGGTGTCGATGCGGACGACGGCGTCGAACTCGACCTTCTCGCCGCTCTCCTTGGTGGCGGTCACGTGGACCGTCTTGGGCGTGCGGCCCTCGTTGAGCGCGCTGATACCGGAGATGTCGAAGGTCTCGGTGCCGTCGAGCCCCAGGGACCCGGCCGATTCACCGGCCGGGAACTGCAGCGGCAGGACGCCCATGCCGATCAGGTTCGAACGGTGGATCCGCTCGAAGCTCTCGGTGATGACGGCCTTGACGCCCAGCAGCGCGGTGCCCTTGGCGGCCCAGTCACGCGAGGACCCGGAACCGTACTCCTTGCCGCCGAGGACCACCAGCGGGATACCCGCCTGCTGGTAGTTCTGGGAGGCGTCGAAGATGGTGGTCTGCGGGCCGCCTTCCTGGGTGAAGTCGCGCGTGAAGCCGCCCTGGACCCCGTCCAGCAGCTGGTTCTGCAGCCGGATGTTGGCGAAGGTGCCGCGGATCATGACCTCGTGGTTGCCGCGGCGCGAGCCGTAGGAGTTGAAATCCTTGCGCTCGACGCCGTTGGCCACCAGGTACTTGCCCGCCGGGGTGTCCGCCTTGAAGGAGCCGGCCGGGGAGATGTGGTCGGTGGTGACTGAGTCCCCCAGCTTGGCCAGCACGCGGGCGCCGGCGATGTCCTCCACCGGCTCCGGGGTCAGCGACATTCCCTCGAAGTACGGGGGCTTGCGCACATAGGTGGACTTCTCGTCCCAGGCGAAGGTGGAGCCCTCGGGGGTGTCGAGTGCCTGCCAGCGCTCGTCACCGTCGAAGATCGAGCCGTACTCCTTAGTGAACATGTCCGTGGAGATGGACTCGTCGATGATCTTCTGCACCTCGGCCGGGTCGGGCCAGATGTCCTTCAGGTAGACCTCGTTGCCGTCCTCGTCGTAGCCGAGCGGATCGTTCTCGAAGTCGAAGTTCATGCTGCCGGCCAGGGCGTAGGCGATGACCAGCGGCGGCGAGGCCAGGTAGTTCATCTTCACATCGGGGCTGATCCGGCCCTCGAAGTTGCGGTTGCCGGAGAGCACCGCGGTCACGGAGAGGTCGTTCTCCTGGATGGCCTCGGAGATCTCCGGCTCCAGCGGGCCGGAGTTGCCGATGCAGGTGGTGCAGCCGTAGCCCACGACGTAGAAGTTGAGCTTCTCCAGCTCCTGGAGCAGACCGGACTTCTCGTAGTAGTCGGTGACCACCTTGGATCCGGGGGCGATGGACGTCTTCACCCACGGCTTGGACTTCAGGCCCTTGGCCGCGGCATTCCTGGCCAGCACGCCCGCGGCCATCATGACCGAGGGGTTGGAGGTGTTGGTGCAGGAGGTAATCGAGGCGATCGACACGGCGCCGTTGCTCAGCTCGAACTCGCGGCCGTCGGCGGTGGCGACCTGCACGGACTTGTCCACTTCGCCGTCGGTCGCGTAGTTCGTGATGTCCTTCTGGAACTGCGACTTGGACTCCGAGAGCTTGATCCGGTCCTGCGGGCGCTTGGGCCCGGAGATCGACGGGACCACAGTGGACAGGTCCAGCTCCAGGTACTCGGAGAACGCGATCTCCCGCGCCGGGTCGTGCCACAGGCCCTGTTCCTTGGTGTACGCCTCGACCAGGGCGATCTGCTCCTCGGAGCGGCCGGTCAGGCGCAGGTAGTCCAGGGTCACCTCGTCGATCGGGAAGATCGCGGCGGTGGAGCCGAACTCGGGGCTCATATTGCCGATGGTGGCGCGGTTGGCCAGCGGGACCTCGGAGACGCCCTCGCCGTAGAACTCGACGAACTTGCCCACGGCGCCGTGCTTGCGCAGCATCTCGGTGATGGTCAGCACCACATCGGTCGCGGTCACGCCGGAGGGGATCTCGCCGGTCAGCTTGAAGCCGATCACCCGCGGGATCAGCATGGAGACAGGCTGGCCGAGCATGGCGGCCTCGGCTTCGATGCCGCCCACGCCCCAGCCCAGGACGCCCAGGCCGTTGACCATCGTGGTGTGCGAGTCGGTGCCCACCAGGGTGTCGGGGTAGGCGCGCAGCACCTTCTCGCCGTTCACGGTGACCTCGCGCGGCATCACGACGCGCGCCAGGTACTCGATGTTCACCTGGTGCACGATGCCCATGCCCGGGGGCACGACCTTGAAGTCGTCGAAGGCGGTCTGGCCCCAGCGCAGGAACTGGTAGCGCTCGCCGTTGCGCTGGTACTCGATGTCGATGTTCCGCGCCAGCGCGTCGGCGCTGCCGAAGGCGTCGATCTGGACGGAGTGGTCGATCACGAGCTCGGCGGGCGAGAGCGGGTTGATCTTGTCCGGATCTCCGCCCAGGTCCTTGACCGCCTCGCGCATGGTGGCGAGGTCGACGATGCAGGGCACGCCGGTGAAGTCCTGCATCACGACGCGGGCCGGGGTGAACTGGATCTCGGTGTCCGGCTCGGCGGTGGGATCCCAGCCGCCGAGCGCGCGGATGTGGTCGGCGGTGATGTTGGCGCCATCCTCGGTACGCAGCAGGTTCTCCAGGAGGACCTTCAGGCTGAACGGGAGCTTCTCAGCCCCGTCGACCGTGGACAGCCGGTAGATCTCGTAGGACTTCCCTCCCGATTCGAGGGTGCCCTTGGCCCCGAAGCTGTCAATCTGACTCATCGTCACTCTCCCTCATGCGATGCGGAACATGCACGTCTATCTCGAAACCTACACAGCGCCAGGTGCAGCATCCAGTGCTGGTGGATTACGCAAGGAAAATATGCGCAAAAGTATCTTGATGTCGAGATAAATACTACCGCTTCGCGGCCGCCGGCACAAAGCAAGGCGAGCCTGCTCGGCGGGTCAGGACCCGGTTCTCTCCAGCAGCGCCGCGCATTCGACGTGTCCCGTGAGCGGGAACAGATCGAGCACTTCGAGGTGGGAAAGTGCGTAGCCGCGGGGCGCGAAATACGCAACGTCGCGGGCGAGTGTGGCCGCATCGCAGGAGATGTATACCACGCGGTCCGGCTCGGCCGCCGCGATCGCCTCCACCACGGCGCGTCCGGCGCCGGCGCGGGGCGGGTCGAGTACCACCGTATCCAGTCCGCGCAGCGTCTCCGATGTGCCCAGGACGTCCTCGATGCGCGCGTTCTCGAACCTGGCATCCGCGCCCATCGCGGCCGCGTTCCGCCGGGCGGCGCCGACGGCTGCGGCGGAGGCCTCGATGCCCAGCACCTCGGCCCCCTGGGATGCCAGGGCCAGACCGAGGAGACCCGCGCCGCAGTAGAGATCGGCCACTCGCTGCCCCCGCACCGGGCCGGCCAGACTCAGCACCCGGTCGGTGAGCACGGCCGGCGCATGCCCGTGCACCTGCCAGAAGCCGTCGGCGGGGACGCCGAGCTCGATGTCCGGCAACTCCGGGACGGTCAGACCGCGCCACGGGCGTTCCCGCAGCACGGGCTCGCCGTGAAGCAGCCTGGAGCCTCCGGCCGCCGAGGCGGCTCCGGTACGGTGCGCACCGCGCCGGGTGCCGCGGCCGCCGGCGCGGTGCCGGAAGCGGGGACGCTCGGTTCCGGCGCGCAGCACCGACAGGGCCCTGCCGGCCAGCTCGTCGGCGATCTGCGCGATCCGGGCTTCCGGTGTGCCCGCTGCGGCATGCAGCACCGCGGCCCCCGGGCTTGCCGCGGCAGGTGCAGCGATCTCGATGCCGGTCAGCCCGCGCAGATCGACTGCAGCCAGATCCAGTGCCTGAATGGCGTGGCTCGCCAGGGGCGGACGACGCAGCGGGACCACCTCATGGGAACGGGAACGACGGGCGCCGATGTCGCCTTCCCCGGCGACGGCCAGCTGCACGCGGGTCCGCCATGCGGTCTCCGGGAACGCCG
This sequence comes from Sediminivirga luteola, assembly GCF_014639315.1. Lineage (GTDB taxonomy): Bacteria > Actinomycetota > Actinomycetes > Actinomycetales > Brevibacteriaceae > Sediminivirga > Sediminivirga luteola. The sequence continues at coordinate 207,784 of NZ_BMFY01000003.1, read as the reverse complement.
CCGGCGTCGTCCCCGGCGGGAGCGGCTCGCTCGCCGCCTTCCCGGTCAGCACGCCGGCCACGTCGATCCCGGCCAGACGCCGGAACTGCTCGGTCACCACGGCGGCCTTCAGGCGCCGGGACTCGTCCAGCGAAACGTGCGCGTATTCCATGCCGCCGAACTCCGTCTCGGGGCCGGCGGCGAACTCGCCGCGGCGATCCGGCACCCGGTGCGGGGAGGCGTCGAGCACCTCGACCACCTCGGCCCGCAGGAACCGCTCCGCGCGGGAACGGCTTGCGTCCTGAACCCGCGCCCGCACCCGCTCGCCCGGCAGACCCCCGGTGACGAACACGACCCTGCCCTCGTGCCGGGCGACGCAGCGGCCGGCATCGGCGGGCTTGCCGAGGGTGAGTTCGAGCACCGCCTCGGAACGGCCGGTCACCGGCGCCTCATGACCGTGCGTTCCGGCGACGCAGAGCCAGCCAGGTGACCCACAGCATCAGGGCGAACAGCGGCAGTCCCATGGCCAGGCGGAGCGTGCCGAGGACCGCGACGTCGTCGGCGAAGTAGAACGGCAGCTGGACGGCGATCCGCAGCGCGAAGACGCCTGCCCAGGCCCAGGTCAGGATCGTCATGATCCGGCGCAGCGAAGGGTCCTCGCGCCAGCCGGCGAAGTCCGGCGAGATCATGCCGGCCAGGACGCCGATGAGCGGGTGCCGCAGCGCCAGCGAGGTGAGCAGGAGCAGGATGCTGCCGGCGTTCGTCCAGAAGCCCAGGACGAAGTAATCGCTGGCCTCTCCGCTGCGGTAGGCGATGAAGGCGCAGGCGGCGACTCCGAGCAGGCCGCCGATGGCCTGCGAGAACGGCCGCCGGCGGATCAGGGAGACGGCCATCAGCAGCACTCCCGCGCCGATGGCGGCGATGAGGGCCGGAGCCAGCTCATGCAGCACGCTGTAGATCACCACGAAGAGCGCGCCGGGCAGCACCGCGGAGACGATGCCCCAGCCGCCGCCGATCGCCTCGTAGACCGATCCCTCCGCGGCCCGGGCGAGTGAGGAGTTCCGGGCCGCCTCCTCCAGCCGGTCGACGGAATCCCTGCCGCCGGTGCCCTCGTCACCGGCCGCGGCCGGGCGCGCCGGGTCCCCCGTGTCCGTCATGGTCAGCGGACTTCGGTGATCTCGGGCCCGCGTTCGAACGGGTCGATGTCCTCGCCCTTCTCCGCGGCGTCCTGGGCGCCGTCCGCGCCCTCGGTCTGCTGCTTGGGCGGCGTGAGCGGCAGGAGCTCACGCGGGGGCAGCGGCTCCTCGCCCCGGTCCACCACCACCCCGCGCAGCAGCGAGACGATGTGAGCGCGTGCCTCCTCGTCGGTCAGTGCCTTGCCGCCGATCACCGCGCGCAGGAACCAGCGGGGGCCGTCGACTCCGGCGAAGCGCGCCAGCCGGAATCCCTTGCGGCCGTCCTTGGCGGTGGCCGGGATCTTCGCCAGCAGCTCCCTGCCGATCTCGGTGTGCAGCTCACGGGCCTCGCCGCCCTGGGCCGCGATCGACTCCTGCAGCTGACCGCGCACCACGTTCCAGAGGCCTTCGGAACGGGGAGCGGCGAACGCCTGCAGCTGGAGGGTGGACTTCTCGCTCACGACGGTCACGGACATGATCCGCTTTGTCTTGTCGTCCACGTCGAGGCGGACCTGCATGCCGTGCCGGACGGGCAGCTTGAGCGCGCCGAGGTCCAGGCGGGGCTGCTTCTTGCCGTCCTCGCCCGTCGTCTCGGGCGCCTCCGCACTGTCGAAGGGGCCCTTCTCACGGCGGTCGAGCGGTGCCGATTTGGCGTGCAGTTCCTCATCGGCGTCCTCCTCGTCGGCGTCCGCCGTGTCCTCGGCGTCGCTCTCCTCGTGGAGTTCCTCTGCATCCACTGTGTCCGCTACGTCAGCGGTCTTGCTCTCCTGTTCCGGCGGTGTGCTCTTCGGCCGGCGGAATGCGTCGAACAGGCCCATCGTCAAGGCCCTCCCTCTCATCGTCTTCTCGTGCTTCCCGTGCGCGCGGCCCGCTGTCAGGCCCGGTCCCGCTACATCTGAGCGGTCTGTGCCTGACCGGTCTGCGTCCGGCCAGACTGCGTGCCGTTACTCGTGAAGCCTCCCGTGGAACCGAAGCCACCGGTGCCCCTGCTGGTGGCGCCCGGCAGCTCGTCCACCTCGATCAGCTCGGGCGACTCGACCCGCTGGAAGACCAGCTGCGCGATGCGGTCGCCAGGGTGGAACTCCATCGTCTCGCGCGGGTCAAGGTTGACCAGCGGCACCTTGATCTCACCCCGGTACCCCTCGTCGATGGTGCCGGGTCCGTTGAGTACCGTGATGCCGTGGCGCGCGGCCAGCCCCGAACGGGGATGGACGAATGCCGCCCATCCGGCCGGCAAGGCGATGGCGATGCCGGTGGCGGCGGTGTGCCTCTCCCCCGGTGCCAGGCTGAACGCCTCCACGGTGCTCAGATCCGCGCCCGCATCGCCCGGGTGGCCGAAGGCCGGCGGGGTCGCCCCAGGGTGCAGTCGCGTGAAGCTGACGGTCGGCTGTTGTTCTGCTGTCACAGACTCCGACTCTAGCGGATGCCCGCCCGGCCCCGGGAGGCCGGCGGAGCGGGCGCGGGCCGCGCGGGCCGTCATGCCGGATCACCCGGCATCAGCGGGCAGTCAGGACCGCCGGATAGAATCGTGTTCCGTGCCCAAGGAAACCACTCGCACGCCCGTGTACCGGGAACGTCTCTGGCCGTCCGCCTGGATCGCACTGCTGGGCGCTGCCATCGCCGCCCTGTCCGCGCTGATGGCCGTGCCGATCGGCGCCGGTCCCGCCATCGCCGCCGGGGGCGCCGCGGCGATCGTGACCGCACTGGTCCTGCTCCGGTCAGCGGCAACGGTGAGCGTGACCGACGCAGAACTGCGCGCCGGTGCCGCGCACATCGAACTCCGGCACATCTCCGCCGCCGAACCGCTCTCCGGCGACCAGGCCCGGGAAGCGCTCGGCCCGGGGCTGGACGCCCGCGCCTTCCTGCTCACCCGCCCCTGGGTGCGCAGCCTGGTCCGGGTCTATCTCGATGATCCGGCCGATCCCACGCCTTACTGGCTGCTCAGCTCGCGCCGGCCGCAGGAGCTCGCCGCCGCGCTGGGTCGGCCGGCCCGCTGACCCATCGGGACCCACTGACCCATCGGCGATCCGGTGGCGCCTGCTCCAGGTCCGGCCGCACCGCCTGATAGCGCGCCTCGCAGGCGGCGCGTGAATGCGAGCCAAGACGACGAAAGGGGGACGGGCCGCGATGGCCGTCCCCCTTTCAGCCGCGGCGTTCCGCCGCGGCCGAGTCTTCAGGTGTGTCTTTGCGTTCCTCGTGCGTCTGCCTCTTCGCCGCGCGGGTCAGGCGCAATCCCGGCAGACCGGGTTGCCGTCCTCGTTCATCACGAGCTGCGAACGGTGCCGCACCAGGAAGCACTCGCTGCAGGTGAACTCATCGCTTTGCTTGGGGAGCACGCGGACGGAAAGCTCTTCATTGGACAGATCCGCACCCGGCAGCTCGAAGCTGTCCGCCGCGACCGCCTCATCCTCATCGACCTGGCTCGCCTGCCGCTGATTACGCTGCGCCTTCAGCTCCTCGATCGAGTCGCTGCGGATGTCCTCGTCGTTCTTGCGAGGCGCATCGTAGTCGGTTGCCATGAAACTGATCACACTCCGCACATAGTCTCGTCGTTCCAACCCCGCCTGCGGGTACCGGTGAACCCTCTGGAGATCGCACGGTGAACACCGCACTGCCGCACGATATTCCGCGAAGATCCCGGTCCTTTGTTGCATGGAACGTGGCCGGCGAAGCCCGTGATCATACGCGGCACCCTTGCGAACGCTTCACAAATTGTGCCCGTGATCAGGGGAAAGTGCAACACGGGCTCAGGGTCCTGCCAGGCTTGTCCCAGCACCCGGGATTGTCATCGGGGGTCTATGCTGGCAACGTATCGTGAAGCAGCGCTGCGATGGCACTTCGGCAGAGTCGCTCCCGTGCCTGGACAGGCGACGTGAACGCAGCGGCTTGGCGCCACCCACGCCGAATGCCCCATCGAGAAGAGGTGACGTGACATGAGTGAGTTCGAAGCCGGCATCGACCAGCGCATCGAACTCGTGCGCGCAGAGCTTGCCAAAGCACGCGCCGATGAGAACGACTACCTGGAGGAGCTGCTGATCAGCGAACTCGAATCACTCATCGAGCTCGCCGAGCGCAATGACCTGGACACCGGTCAGATGAAGCAGGTGCTCACCGCCGAGACGGGGGCGATCCCCATCATCGAGGAGCCCGGAGAGCCTGGACGCGAACCCCAAGCGGGCTGAGAAGGCCTCTCGCAACCGTACGACGAGAAAGCGCCGTGCACGGACGGATCCGTGCACGGCGCTTCGCGCGTACCGGTCTCAGCCAACCGGTCAGGCCCGGTCAGGGTGCCGTTTCACCGCGCATCTGCCGGGCGCGCTCGAACGCCAGGTCCACCAGACCCGACACGAATTCCGGGTCGGTGCCCACTGTGGCGGCACGTACATAGGCCAAGCCCTGTGCCGCAGCGGTCTGGCGGGCTTCGGTGTCCAGGTCGAACTTCACCTCCATGTGGTCGGAGACGAAGCCGATCGGCACCACCAGCACGCCAGCGGCCCCGGCCGTGGCGAGTTCCTCCAGGCGGTCGTTGACGTCCGGTTCGAGCCACGGGTTCTGCGGCGGTCCCGAGCGCGAGCAGTACACCAGTTCGTGCGGCCATTCGATGCCGGCGGAGGACAGCTCCGCGGCGAGTTCCTCGATCACCTTCAGGTGCTGCTCGCGGTATCCCAGGCCGTACTTGCGCGAGTCCTCCTGCATCGGCAACGGGATCGAATGGGTCACGTAGAGGATGTGAACATTCTCACTCAGGTTCGCCGCGCTGCCGGCGCCCATGGCCGCGGCCAGCTCCTCCGCCGCCTCACGGACGATCCTGCGCTGGGTCCGGACGAAGCCGGGATGGTCGAAGTACTGCGGGACGGCGTCGATGCGGACGTCCAGGCCCTCCTCGGCCAGCGCCGCGGTGGCCCGCGCGAAGTCCTCCTGGTACTGCTCATAGGACGAGTACGAGTAGTACGCGCTGGTGGTGACCGCGAGGAACCGGCGGGCACCGCCCTTCGCGGCGGCTCTGAGCTCATCGGTGAGGTAGGGCTCCCAGTTGCGGTTCCCCCACAGCACGGGCAGGGTCACGCCTCGGCGCCGCAGCTCGGACTCCAGGGCCGCCCGTAGCGCGATGTTCTGCTCGTTGATGGGACTCTTGCCGCCGAAGCCGTAGTAGTGCTCGCCGACCTCGACCAGCCGCTCCTCCGGGATGCCCCGCCCGGCGGTGACATTCCGCAGGAACGGCACGACGTCCTCGGGCGCATTGGGCCCTCCGAACGACATCAGTACCAGCGCGTCATAGGGGGCGAGGGCGTCGGAACTGTCCCTGGACGTGGTCTGAGCGGCTCCGTCCGTCTGCGCGGATGCCGAGTGGAAGTCGGTCGTCATGTGGCACTATTTTACGCGCTGTAGAGCGCTGGGCCGAATGCGCCCGCCGGCTGCGGCCGGCGGATCGGCGACTCGCCCGGGCTGCCTCCCAGGCGAAGGCTCCTTGTTCTGGCACCATCGTAAAGAAAGCACCGATGGGAAAGGCACCTCCATGTCCGTACTCACGCTTCACGAAGCGGATCAGGACGGCACGCACCTGCTGCTGCACGACGGGGACGGCACCGAGTACCGGCTGCCGCTCGACGAGGACCTCTTCGCCCTGGTCCGGCGCGCCCGCGCCGGCCGTCCCGGTGCGCCCGGCGACGGCGAGTCGGCGGCAACCGGCGACGCGGTCCGGCCCAAGGACATCCAGGCACTCATCCGCGCCGGCCTGAGCGTCGAGGACGTGATCGCCGAGACCGGCGCCGACCGGTCGTTCGTCGCGCGGTACGAGGGCCCCGTCTTGGCCGAGCGCGCCCACATCGCCGAGCGGGCTCGCCGTACCCGGGTCTATCCGGAGAACCGTCCGGAGGGGAACCCCCGCCCGCTGCTCGACCTGTGCACCGAGCGCCTGAGCATGCGCGAGGTCGACCTGGAGACGATGTCCTGGGACGCCTGGCGCAGGCAGGACGGCAAGTGGACGGTCGAACTGTCCTTCGAGGCGGCCGGACGCCGGCGCGCCGCGGAGTGGCTGTTCCATTCCGGTGCGCTGACCCCGCAGAACGAGGAGGCCCTGTGGCTCTCCGACGGCGGCCCCTCCGACACCGGGCCGATCCCGAGCTACGGCCCGGCCGGCGAGCGGGTGTTCAACATCCAGGCCGATGAGGCATCCGCCTCGGGCGTGCGCGCCGCGGAGGACCGGACTGCCGGCGGCGACACCCACGCCGCCGAGACCGGTCGCATCCTGGAGCAGCTGCGCCAGCGCCGAGGCCGCCCGGTCTCTGAGCGGGGCGCCGATCCGGCCGATACACCCGAGGGCGCCCCGGGACAGGACTTCCGCTCCGGACGCGTCTCACGGCACGGGATCCTGCACGCCGTGCAGGAGGACACGACGGGTTTCACCGACGATCCGGACCGCATGCCCGGTGCGCACGCCGCCACGCCGGAGGAAACCGGCGAGGCGGAGATCTTCGCGCTTCCGCGCCCCGGGCAGGAGAAGGGCCGGCCGGGCGCCGGGACGCTGCAGGACCAGCTCTCCCTGCTCGATGAGCCGGGCATGGCCTCCGAGGACGTGGCCGCCGACGAGGGCAACGCGGCCCCGGATGAGGCGGGCGGCGGGTACGAGTCCGCCAAATACGACACCGTCCCCATGCGGGACGAGACCGGGCAACTGGACGCCCTGCGCGGCACCGGCGAGGAGCAGACGCCGGAGCCGGCTCGCGACACCGTGCCCCGGCGCTCACCCGCCGAGGAGACCGAGGAACGCCCCCGCGGGCGCCGCGCGAGCGTTCCCAGCTGGGACGAGATCATGTTCGGCGGCAAGAAGGACTAGGCCCGGACCGGCGCCCGGCCCAGCCTGACCCGTGCATCGGCGGGGTCGGCCAGGCGCTCGTCGTGCGTCACGAGCACCGTCATCCGGGTGCGCTCGCCACCGGCCATGCCGTCCCGGAGGCGGGACATCATCGGCATCGCGGTCTGATCGTCCAGATGCGCGGTCGGTTCGTCCAGCACGATCACCTCGGCGCCGGTCAGCAGGGTCCGGGCGACTGCGAGGCGCTGGCGCTGGCCACCGGAGAGCAGCGAGCCGCCCGGGCCCACGGGGGTGTCCAGGCCCTGCGGCAGCGCCGCGGCGAACTCCCCGAGCCCGGCCTCCGCCAGGACGCGGAGCATCCTGGCCTCATCGGGCGCCTGCGCGGGATCGCGGGCCAGGAGCAGATTCGCCCGCACGGTGGAGTCGAAGACATGTGCCTCCTGCGGGCACCAGGCGATCCGTCCGGCCAGCTGCGCCGGCGCGAGGCCGCGGGCATCCGCGCCGTTGAGTTCGTACCGGCCGCGGCTGGGTGGCAGGAAGGCCAGGATCACGCTGAGCAGCGTGGTCTTGCCCGAGCCCGAGGGACCGGTCACGGTCAGCCAGTCGCCGGGCGCCATCCGCGCCGTCACCCCGGAGAACGCCTCGTCCGGGGCACCGGGCCAGCGGGCGGCGACGTCCTCCAGAACGAGTGAGCGCACCGGTGGCACCCCGGGACCATCACCATCGGCGGGCTGGGCGGACTCGTGCCCGGCGGACTCGTCGCGCAGTGCGCGGACGCTCAGCAGCGCGCGACGCAGCCGCGGCCAGTGGTGCACCGCGGCGATGCCGTCGATGCACACGTCGACGAAAGCCAGCGGCACCAGCACGCATACGGCCAGAAGTTCCAGCGGCAGCGCGCCGGCCGCGGTCTCCGGAGCCAGCTGCCAGAGCATGGCGGCTGCACCCAGCAGGCACAGCAGCACCGCCCAGGCCTGACCCAGGCCGGCGGCCGCCGCCACCCGCACGGCCTGCCGGCCCGCCTCCCGGTCCCGGCATGCGAGCCGGGCGAGCACCCGCTCAGCCGCGCCTCCGGCGACGAGGTCCTCGCGTGCGCCGAGGAACGCCGCCCAGTCTCGCAGCAGCGCCAGCCGCGAGGCCTGCGTCCGCACCCCGGCCCGGCCATCGGCGGCCATCGTGATGAGGCAGCCGCCGAGCACCGCGCCGCCAGCGGCGAGCAATAGGACGGTCCCTGCCGCGGGGGCGATGAAGGACAGCCCGCCGGCCGCACCGAGCGTGAGGAGCACGCCGCTGAGCAGGGGCGTGACGGCGCGCGGGGCCAGGTCGCGGACTTCGTCGACATCGGCGATCAGGCGCCGCAGCGCGACCGGTCCCCGCAGCAGCTCGCGGTGCGCGGGGCCGCGGCGCACCAGGGCGTCCCAGACCCGCAGCCTGAGCGCCGTCATCGACTGCAGGACGGCATCGTGCAGCAGGAGCCGTTCGCAGTACCTCAGCACGGCGCGGGCCAGCCCGAAGAACCGGACCCCCACGATCGCCACCAGCAGCATCATGATCGGGGGCTGATATGAGGCACGGACGATCAGCCAGCCGGAGACCGCGGTGAGCGCGATCGCCGCCGCCGCGGCGCCGATGCCGGTGAGCACCGCCAGGAGGAACCGGGGGCGCCAGGGCTGCAGCACCGCGACCAGTTCGGCGAGCAGGTCACCGGGGCGGCCCGCAGCCGGGGGCTCGTACCGGGCGGGCCCGCGCAGGTCCTCGTCCGGGGCGAGCGGGCGCTGCGGCACGGGTTCCGCCGCCGATGACCCGTCCGGCAGCTCCGGGGTCTCTGTGGCCTCCCGCCCATCCTGTGCTCCGGCGGCGTCCACGCTGATGGCCCGGTCGGCCACCGCCGTGACCGCGGGATCGTGCGTGGCGCTGATCATCGTGACTCGCCCGCGCAGATCCGCCAGGGCGCGCAGTACCAGCGCGGCGGCGTCCCGGTCGAGGTGCGCTGTGGGCTCGTCCAGCAGCACCAGACGTGCCCCGCCGTCGACGCGCGCCAGGACGCGGGCCAGGCCCAGGCGTCGCTGCTCGCCGGGGCTGAGCGCCGGGACCGGCCGGTCCGGGTCCACGCCCAGATTGCGGATGACGGCGCGGGCCCGCGTACGGTCCCAGCCGGCGGGCGCGTAGGCGAGGACTTCCTCGGCCGCGTCGTCGGCGAGGAAGCGGGGTTGCTGCGGGAGCAGCACGGTCTCGCCCGGCGCCGGCATCCCGGTGAGCTCCCCGGAGACCGTGATGCCCGGTCCCGGCCGCAGCGAACCGGCCAGGATGGTCAGCACGCTGGACTTCCCGCTGCCGGAGGCGCCTCGCAGCACCAGGTGCTCCCCCGGTGCCACCGTGAAATCCAGTCCGCCGACCACCGGGTCGCGGCGGTCCGCGAAGCGCAGCTCCAGGTCGCGCACGGCGAGCGGTTCGCCGGCATGCTGACGCGGACGTCCCCCCGCGGCGGACGGGCGGGAGGCGAGCACATCGCGTAACCGCCGGTACGCCGCCATCCCGTTCTCGGAGGCGTGGAACGCCGCGCCGAGCCGCCGCAGCGGGGTGAAGCACTCCGGCGCGAGGATCAGCACCATCAGGCCGGTCTGCAGGTCGAGGTGCCCGTACACCAGCCGGACGCCGATGAACACCGCCACCACCGCCACCGAGATGGTGGCGATGAACTCCAGTGCCAGCGCGGAGATGAACGCCACCCGCAGCGTTGTCATGGTGGTCGCCCGGTAGTCACCGGCCAGCCGTACGAGCGTCTCCCGCTGGGCGCCGGCCCGCCCGAGGCCGATCAGCACCGGCAGGCCTCGCACGAGCTCGACCAGGCTGCGCGAGAGCCGGTCGAGCGCGTCCTGGGCGTCCTGCACGCGATCCTGGGTGTAGCGCCCGATGAGGATCATGAACACCGGCACCAGCGGAAGGCACAGCACGACGATGAGCGCTGAGACCCAGTCGGCTAGGACGAACCGCGCCACCAGGATCGCCGGGACCGCCGCCGAGGCGAGCATGGCCGGCAGGACAGCGGTGAAGTACTCGTCCACATCGTCGAGGCTGCGGGTCGCGGCGATGGCGAGCCGGCCCTCCCCCAGCGGGATATCCCTGCCGCCGCCGTCCACCACACGACGGGCCAGCCGGGCCCGGAGCGACTCCTTGACCCCGGTGGCGGCGCGGGCGGCGACCAGGCCGGTCAGCCAGGTGGCCGCGGCCCGGAGCGCCGCGCCGCCGACCGCCAGGAACAGGGCGCCGGTGATTCCGGCGGCGCGCTGCTCCGGGGTCCCGCCGCCGGCCAGCAGCCCGGTCAGGCCCCGGGCGAGTCCCTCCGCGACCAGGATCAGGGCCAGCGCCTGCGCCGCGGCCAGGACTCCGAGAATCCAGAGCGAGCGCAGTCCCGCGGGCGAAGCGCCGGCGAGGGCCAGCGGGCTCTCCGGCCGCTCCCGGCCCCGGGCGCCGCTCATGGCTGCGCACCCCGGATGGCGACCGGGATGACGTGCGGCTCGGGGATGTGCGCGGTGCTGATCCGGCGGCGGAAGACGCGATAGCTCCAGATCTGGTAGGCCAGCACCACGGGCAGGCCGATCGCGGCGACTACCGCCATGATGGTCAGGGTGTAGGTGGAGGACGAGGCGTTGTACACGGTCAGATCGAAGGCCGGATCGAGCGTGGAGGGCATCACGACGGGGAACACATTCGTGAAGATGCTCGCCACGCCCGCCAGCAGGAACAGGCCCTGGCAGACGAAGGCCCGCTTCTCCGCCCCGCGCGCCAGGTTGACCCAGGCCGCCGCGGCCAGGGCGGCGGCCGCGCCGATCAGCAGCCAGCCGACCGTCTTGCCGTTCTGCGACTGCACCAGCAGCGCCCAGCCCACCAGCGGGAGCAGCAGCACCGGGCCGAATCGCACGGCGGCCGCGCGGGCACGGTGCCGGACGTCGCCGTCGGTCTTGAGGGTGAGGAAGTACAGGCCGTGCAGGACGCTGAAGCCCAGCACGCCCAGGCCGCCCAGGATGGCGTAGGGGTGCAGCCAGGCGAAGGGTCCGCCGGTGTTGTCGCCGTTCGCGTCCAGCGGGTAGCCGGTCGTGGTGACCGCGAGCATCGCGCCGACGCAGAACGCGGCGACCCCTGATCCGATGGCCATCGCATTGGTCCAGAAGGACCGCCATGCATCGGAGTAGCCCTTCCCCCGGTACTCGATCGCCACGGCGCGGAAGATCAGTGCCAGCAGGGCGAGGGTCAGGGGGAGGTAGAGGGCGGAGAACAGCGAGGCGTACCAGAGCGGGAAGGCCGCGAAGGTCGCGCCGCCGGCCGTGAGCAGCCACACCTCGTTGCCGTCCCAGACCGGCCCGATGGAGTTGAGCAGCACGCGTCGCTCCTTCTCGTCGCGGGTGAAGAGCTTCATCAGCACGCCGACGCCCAGGTCGAAGCCTTCCAGGAAGAGGTAGCCGAGCCAGAGCACGGCGATGAGGACGAACCAGATGACCGGGAGCGCTTCCATCGTGGTCCTTTCGTATTCGGTGGGCGGTGAGTCAGTAGGCGAAGGAGAGGACGTCGTCGTCGCTGTGGACCTCGGGTTTCTTCCGGGTCTCGGCCAGCTCCGGCATGGCCGCCGCGACCCCGCCGCGGCTGTACTTCATGAGCAGCTTGAGCTCCACCACCATGAGCGCGCCGTAGACGCTGGTGAGGGCGATGAGGGAGAACAGCATCTCCCCCGCGCTCACGCCCGGCGAGATGGCCGCCTGGGTGAACAGGAACACGCCGTCGACGCCGGTCGGATTGGGCGCCACCACGAAGGGCTGGCGGCCCATCTCGGTGAAGATCCAGCCCGCGGAGTTGGCGATGAACGGTGCCGCGATGCCCCACAGGGCGAGCCTGGTCAGGCGTTTGCTGGCCGGCACCGTGCCCTTCCGCGTCGCCCACAGGGCGTAGGCGGCGCCGAGTGCGGCGAGGATGCCGAAGGTGATCATGATCCGGAAGCCCCAGTAGGTGACGATCATGAGCGGCTGGTAGTCGATCTCCGCGCCGGCGCGGTCGCCCAGGTACTCGGCGCCTGGCAGGTGAGTGCCGTAGGCCTCCTGGTACTGCGGGATGAGCGTCGAGACGCCTTCCACCTCGGTGTGAAGATCGCCGTTGGCGAGGTAGGACAGCAGGCCCGGGACCTCCAGCAGGTGGAAGACGTCATCGCAGTCGTTGGAGGAGATGTCGCCGATGGACAGCACCGAGAAGTCCGTGGTGTCCTCACAGGCGGCCTCCGCCGAGGCCATCTTCATCGGCTGCTGCTCGAACATGATCTTCGCCTGGATGTCGCCGGTGACGGCCACCCCCGCGAACGCGACCAGCCCCACCCAGGCGCCCAGCCGCAGCGAACGCCACCAGACGTGGTAGTCCTCCTTGTCCCGGCCGGGGACGTCGGGGGCCTCACCGACCACCACGCGGCCGGTGGCGTCGACGGTGTCGATGCCGTCCACGCGGCGCCGCCACAGGTGGTACCAGGCGATGCCCAGCAGGAACGCCGCACCGACGGCCACCGAGCCGAAGATGGCGTGGCTGAAGGCGGCCAGCGCGGTCTCGTTGGTGAACACCGCCCAGGCGTCGACCATCCGGGGGCGGCCGTCGATAAGCTCGACGCCGACCGGGTGCTGCATCCAGGAGTTGGCCACGATGATGAAGTACGCCGAGACCCAGGAGCCGATGACCGCGCCGTAGAGCACCGCAAGGTGCAGGCGTTTGCTCAGCCGGTCCCAGCCGAAGATCCACAGGCCCAGGAAGGTGGACTCCAGGAAGAAGGCCAGCAGTGCCTCCATCGCCAGCGGGGCGCCGAAGACGTCGCCGACGAACCGGGAGTACTCGCTCCAGGCCATGCCGAACTGGAATTCCTGGACGATGCCCGTGGCCACGCCCATGATGAAGTTGATCAGATAGAGCTTGCCCCAGAACTTGGTGCCCCTTAAGTAGCGTTCCTTGCCGGTGCGCATCCAGAGCGTCTGGAACACCAGCACCAGGAGCCCGAGCCCGATCGTCAGCGGCACCATCCAGAAGTGGTAGACGGTGGTGATGCCGAACTGCCAGCGGCCGATCATGACCGGATCCATGCGTACCCCACTTCGTATCGCAGGAGGGCGGGAACCGCCCGACTTCTACATCGTGTAGAAGTTCTTCTTCTACGAAGTGTAGAACTTCTGGCGCGGAAGTTCTATCCGTCGTAGAATTGTGTCGACGGGACCCGAGACCAGGAGGATGCGGACACACCGTGGAAACGCTTGGAGAGCTGGAACGCAGCGTCATGGATCAGCTGTGGGCGGCCGAGGACGGCCTGACCGCGGCGGAGATCCGGGAGTCGTTCGCCGACCGCGACCTCGCCCTCACCACCGTGCATACGGTGCTCTCGCGGCTGGAGAAGAAGAAGTTCGTCACCCGCCGCCGTGGCGAGCGCCCGCATCGTTACCGCGCCGCCTCCTCCCGCGAGGAGCACGTGGCCGAGCTGATGAGTGATGCTCTCGGCCAGGCCCCGGACCGCGAGGCCGTGCTGGCCCGGTTCCTGGGCACCGTGGACAAGGAAGACACTGCCCTCCTGCGCCGGCTTCTCGGTTCCAGCTGACCGATCCCGACGCACGCCCTGCGCACCTCGGGGCCGGCGGATGGCCCGGTCGCTTTCGCTCGAAGGCCCCTCTCTCCCTAGGATTGGACCATGTTGGTCATCGGAGGGCTGCTGGCCGTGCTCGCGCTGCTGCTGGCCTGGCCCGTCCCCCTGGCGCTGCATCGCCGACGCCGCACCACCTCGGACCCGCTCGCCTATCTGGTGCTGTGGCAGTCCATCGGCCTCTCCGGCGGCCTGGCGCTGATCGGCGCCGTCATCGTCTACGCGCTGGCCCCGCTGGGCGGGAATCTTCCGGCGGCGGTCCTGGCCCTGCGCGATCACCGCGCCCTGATCGACGGCGGCACGATGCCCGCGCTGCGCCTGATCCTCCTCGTCCTGGGCCTGCTGTATCTGGCGCACCTGTGCCTCATGCTCGCCTACTCCGCGTTCCGCGCCCAGCAGCAGCGCCGCCGGCACCGGGCCCTCCTGACCGTCCTGACCACTCCCGACGCCGATGACCCGCACACCCGTATCCTGCCCACCAGCGCCCCCGTCGCCTACTGCCTGCCCTCGGGTGGCACACCCACGACGGTGCTCTCCACCGGCCTGGTCAGCCTGCTGAACGAGGCGGAGCGGCGCGCGGTCGTGGAGCATGAGACGGCGCATCTGCGACTGCGCCACGATGTGCTCATGCTGCCGTTCCTGGCCTGGCGCAAGGCGAGCCCGGGCTTCTTCGCCCCCAAGGCGGCGCTGGCGAGCGTGCGCGAGCTGATCGAGATCATGGCCGATGACGCCGCCCGCCGGCGCGTGCCGTGCGAGGATCTGCGCAGCGCCATCGAGAAGACCGCCGCGGGCGAGGACGGCGGCCTGCGACCCGATGTGCGCTACCGGCTGCAACGGCTGTCAGCGCCGCTCCCCCAGGTGAGCCTGCGCACCCGGACGACGCTCATCGCCGCCGCGGTTGGGCTGTTCCTGGTGCCCACCGTGATGGTCCTCGGCAGCGGTCTCTACCTGTAGCGCGGGAAGGGACCGCAAGGCGGAAGCCGCCGCCCCGGCGGCCCGAGCGCCGGTCGTGCCGGATGCGGTCTCAGGCGTCGATGCGGTCCGCGTCCAGGCCGGCCGCGCCGGTCACGATGAAGTCCTTCCGCGGAGCGACCTCGGAACCCATGAGCAGTTCGAAGACCCGTTCGGCGTCCTCCGCGTCGGTCATGGTGACACGGCGCAGCGTGCGCAGGCTCGGATCCATCGTCGTTTCGGCCAGCTGGTCGGCGTCCATCTCGCCCAGTCCTTTGTACCGCTGGATCGGCTCCTTGTACCGGGTGCCCGAGCGTTCGAGTTTCTTCAGCAGCGCGGTCAGCTCCGCGTCGGAGTAGGTGTAGACGTACTCATTGGGCTTGCCCCGGCCGCGGATCACCTCCACCCGGTGCAGCGGCGGCACCGCCGCGAAGACGCGCCCGGCGCCGATGAGGGGGCGCATGTACCGGAAGAACAGGGTCAGCAGCAGCGTGCGGATGTGCGCGCCGTCGACGTCGGCGTCCGTCATGATGACGACCTTGCCGTAGCGGGCGGCCGACAGATCGAAGCTGCGGCCGGAACCGGCTCCCATCACCTGGATGATGGCTGCGCACTCGGCGTTGGCGAGCATATCGCCGACGCTTGCCTTCTGGACGTTGAGGATCTTGCCCCGGATGGGGAACAGCGCCTGGAAGTCGGAGTTGCGGGCCGGGATCGCCGTGCCCATCGCGGAGTCGCCCTCCACGATGAACAGCTCGCTGGACTCGACGTCCGTGCTGCGGCAGTCCCGCAGCTTGGCCGGCAGCGAGGAGGACTCCAGTGCCGTTTTGCGCCGCTGGTTCTCCTTGTGGGTGCGGGCCGCGATGCGGGATTTCATCTCCGCGACGACCTTCTCCAGCAGCACCGAGGACTGCTGCTTCAGCTGCCGCTTGGAGCTGGTCAGCAGGGCGGTGAGTTCCTGCTCCACGGTGCGGGAGACGATCTGCCGCACCGCCGAGGTGCCCAGCACCTCCTTGGTCTGGCCCTCGAACTGAGGCTCGGCCAGCCGGACGGTGACGACCGCGGTCAGACCGGCCAGCACATCGTCCTTCTCCAGCTTGTCCTTGCCCATCTTCAGCCGCCGGGCCTGGGCCTCGGCCTGTTTCCGCACGGTCTTGAGCAGCCCCTGCTCGAACCCGTTCAGGTGCGTACCGCCCTTGGGCGTGGCGATGATGTTGACGAAGGTCTTCACCCGGGTCTCGTACCCGGTCCCCCAGCGCAGCGCGATGTCCACCACGACCTCGCGCTCCACGTCCGTGGAGACCATGTGCCCCTTGTCGTTGAGCACCGGCACGGTCTCGGTGAAGGTGCCGGCGCCCTGCAACCGCCAGGTGTCCGTGAGCGGCGGATCGATCGCCAGGTAGTCGGCGAACTCGGAGATGCCGCCCTCGTAGTGGAAGACCTCTTCCACCTCCGGCAGCGGCTGGCCCTCCTCGTCCCGCTGGACTCCCCGCCGGTCGCGGACGACGATCTGCAGCCCGGGCACCAGGAAGGCGGTCTGGCGGGCGCGGTCGGCCAGCTCGGCATAGGAGAACTGCGCGGTCTTGAGGAAGATCTGCGCATCGGACCAGTACCGGATCCGGGTTCCGCTCACGCCGCGTTTGGCCTTGCCGACGATCTTCAGTTCGCTGGATTGCTCGAAAGGGCTGAACGGCGCGTCCGGCGAGGGACCGTCCTTGCCGTCGCGGAACTCCCCCGGCTCGCCGCGGCGGAAGGACATCTGGTGGACCTTGCCGCCGCGCGTGACCTGGACGTCCATCCGCGCCGAAAGCGCGTTCACGACCGAGGCGCCCACGCCGTGCAGGCCGCCGGCGGCGGCGTAGGAGCCGCCACCGAACTTGCCGCCGGCGTGGAGTTTCGTCATGACGACCTCGACGCCGGTCAGGCCCGTCTTGGGCTCGACGTCCACCGGGATGCCGCGCCCGTCGTCGACCACCTCGACCGAGCCGTCCGGGTGCAGGGTGATCTCGATCCGGGAGCCGAACCCCGCCAGGGCCTCGTCCACCGAGTTGTCGATGATCTCCCACAGGCAGTGCATGAGGCCGCGGGAGTCGGTGGAGCCGATGTACATGCCCGGGCGCTTGCGCACCGCCTCGAGTCCCTCCAGGACGGAGAGGTGCCGTGCGCTGTAGGATTCGGCCGCCGCCACTGATCAACTCCTCGTATCGTCTCGCGCTGCGTCTTCGACGTGTTCATCGCCCTGTCCTAGGGCCCTCATCACTCTACTGCGCGGGACGGACAGAGCCCGGGAAGGCGCGCCCTGAACGGGCATGCCGGGCGCGCGGGCTCATGACAGGATTCAGCGGGGGGCGAACGCAGGGCTTCCAGGCCTCCGCGGAGGAATAGCTGCCGCCCTATTCGTGCTAGAACGGTGAGACAAGGGATACCCGATTCTGGAGGATGCCATGCCGACCCTCGCCGCCGATGCCTCGCTGACGGCCGCCGATCGCTGCGATCAGTGCGGGGCACAGGCGTATGTCCGCGTCCAGCTGAGCAGCGGCGAACTGCTGTTCTGCGCCCACCACGGCCGCCGGCACGCCGAGGCCCTGGAAGCGCGGGACGCGAAGATCCACGACGAGTCCGGGCGCCTGCAGGCCCAAGACGCCTGAGATCGCCGAACCGGCCCGGACAACCGATGAGCCCGAGGATGGCGGTCGCACTCTGTGCGGCCGCCATCGTCATTCTCACCTCAGGCTGCGCGGCGACCGCCAGCCCGCAGACCCGCGCCGAGGCCTCTCCTGGCGCGGCCACCACAGCGGCCGGGCAGGACGACGGAAACGACCGGGACCGCTACGGTGATCCCGCGGGCGAGGAGAGCCCAGCGGCGCCGGAGGAGCATCCAGCGACTGCACTAGAGGGCATGACCATCGCGATCGATCCCGGGCACAACGGCGGCAACGCCGCCAATCCCGGGCAGATCAACACGCCGGTGCCCGATGGCAGGGGCGGCCAGAAAGCCTGCAACACCACCGGCACCGCGACGAACGACGGCTGGCCCGAGCACGTGTTCACCTGGGAGATGGCCCAGCTCCTACGCGAAGAGCTCCAGCAGCGCGGTGCCGAGGTGGTGCTCAGCCGGGAGGACGATGAGGGCGTCGGCCCCTGCGTCGACGAACGCGGCCGGTTCGCCGGGGACGCGGACGCCGATGCCCTGCTGAGCCTGCACGCGAACGGCTCCGAATCCGCTTCCGCCCAGGGTTTCCACGTCATCGTCTCCGATCCGCCGCTGAACGAGGCACAGGGAGAGCCCTCCGAGGCGCTGGCCCGGGCACTGGCCCTCGCTCTGGAGGACGCCGGCCGGCCGATCAACACCGCCTACGGCGCCGACGGCATCTCCCGCCGCCCGGATCTGGCCGGCCTCAACCACGCCGAGGTGCCCGCGGTGATCCTGGAACTCGGCGAGATGCGCAATGCCGAGGAGGCCGCGTTCCTCCGCAGCGAGGAGGGCCAGGAGATCCTGGCCCTGACGATCGTCGGCGGCCTGACGGAATGGGCCGAGGCGACCGTGGCCGCCGGCGAGGGGTGAGCAGACGGTAGTGCAGACAGTCGGCAGAAGGTAGCGCAGAACGCCCATAAACGGTAGCGCAGGCCAAGGGCAGCGGGCTCAGCCGGCGTAGGCCTTCTGCAGTCCCTGTGCGCGGGCCGCCTGGAAGGTCTCGTGCTGGGCGTCTCGCAGTTCGATGATCTCCGAGGGGGTTGCGTGCTGCCCGCTGCCGCTCACGATGACGACGAACGTGACCCGCTCGTCCTCGGGCCAGAACGCCTGCAGCCTGGCTGCGGCGTTCTCGGTGGGCGCCTGCACCTTCATCGGCGTGTACTGTGCCGGGTCGCCGGAGGCCAGCCGCCGCCACGCCTGCTCGGGGTCCTCGTTCAAGGCGAGGGTCAGCGAACGCAGCGGCCTGCCGTCGCGCAGCCGCCACTCCCGCACCTGGCCCGCCAGCCACAGCATCACGCCGGGCGCAGCCACCGCGATCACCGCGCCGATCACGCCGAGGCTGATATTACCGCCGGCGAAGCCGATCACCGCGATGACCAGCGGTGCGACGGGCGCGGCCGCCGCCATCGTCCGGAAGAACCTGGCCCGCTGAGGCGAGGCGACGAGTTCGAACTGCTCGGGTCGCCCGGAAAGGGCCGGGTCACCTTTGAGAGCCATGAGGACTTCTTTCACTTAATAGGAACGGGTCATTGGTCTCGGCCTGAACCGTCCGGAACATCGCCGGGCGCGGCAGGGTCGTCAGCCGGGCGACGCCGTGGAAGCGGCTCCGGCGGCGGGTCGTTCGGATGGGATATGCCCGGCACGCCCCATCGCGCCCGCTTCCCGTGGTCCACGCGCTGCTGGCTCCACACGACGTACATCAGGAACAAGCCGACTGGGATGAGCACGATGCCGAGCCACCACCACGGGCTGCCCTGACGGGCCGCGACCAGCAGGCCGGGGATGAGGAACAGCAGGGGGACGAGCAGGCTCAAGGCGCGCACGGAGGTGACATTTGCAGCATAGTGCGCCCGGTCGGTGTTCAGCATATTGTCCTGGATGACCCGCTCGGGCATGAAGAACGCCGCAACCGGCAGCACCACGGCCACGCTGAGGATCAGGCCGGCGAGCAGGGCTCCCAGCAGCCCGATGAACACGCTCAGTCCCAGCCACCCGAACACGGAGTCCCCGGCCGCCGGCAGCGGACCCTCCCAGCTGGTCGCCGGCCAGGGCCTCGCGGCGAATCCGCTGCGTACCGGCGACAGCAGGCCGGTCAGGAAGGACAACGCCGCCAGCCCCGGCACCGTGACGAAGGGCACCGTCATGGTCCGCCACAGCGCAGCCATCACCACGCCGAGCTCCTCATCGGGGCGCCACAGGGACTGCGTCACGGCCCAGGCGGTCACGGGGACGGGTGCCAGCACGACGGCGGCAGCCGCCGGCAAGGCGTATGCGTCCGGACCGAAGCCGGCAGCGCAGACCCCCGCAACCGTCACGAGTGCGGCAGCGGCCCACACGGCAAGAGCGGACGGGGAGAGAAGCCGCCTCAGGAAACCGTCTTGCGGCCCGGTAACGGCAAGAGCAACCGGCCTGGGGGCCGGCGCGACGGCCGCCGCCACCCGCCTGCGGAACGCACCGGCGGCCTCCTGGCCGGCCGCCTCCAGGCGTGGCCGCCGCATCACGACCACCAGCCAGAGCGCGGACATGACCGTCAGGCCGGCAGCGGCGAGCGCACCGAGGTACCCGGAATCGGACGGCCCGGCGACGCCATAGCGCAGCCGCATCCATGCGCCGCTGGCACCGTAGGCCGAGGCGATGTATGCCATCAGCAGGAACGAGACGATGCTGACCAGCACGGCCATGCCGGCAGTGACGAACGCCAGTGCAGGTCGGCCCGTTCCGCCGGCGCGGCGGATGCGCCATGCCAGCCATAGCAAGAGGACGCAGGCGAAGAGGTGAACGATCAGCGCCGCGAAGAACGGCGCCGGGGAACCCCAGGGTGCCGTTGCCCCGACCGCGAACGGCACTGCCGGGCAGCCCAGCAGCACCGCCAGAGACACCAGGAACGGCGCCGCGCCAGGCGCGGGGACGCTCCCCGGCTCGTTCACGGGGCGGGGGGATCCGGGGGACGGCTGAGTCATGATGCGCTCATCCTAAGCCGATGTCCGCCCCGTCCCTCAGCCGTGGCCCGCGACGCGCCGGAAGACCGCGTGCATGGGCACGCGCCGCGGCGCGCTTCCCGGACCTCGCGGCGCCGACGCGGGATCCTCAGCCCTCCATCAGCACCGCGCCGAGGCGCCCAGCGGCCGCGGCCAGCTCCCCGGCCGCGCGTTCCACCAGCGCGTCGTCCATCCGAGGGACCGGCCCGGAAACCGAAAGCGCCACATTGGCCCCCGGATCGACCTGATCGGCGGAGAACACCGCGACCGCAACGCAGCGCACGCCGATCTCCTGCTCCTGATCGTCCAGCGCCCAGCCACGGTCCCGGACCAGGGCGATATCAGCCAGGAATTCCCGGACGCCGGTGCGGGTGTGCACGGTGTCGGCGGACATGCCGGTGCGCTCGAGCACGGCGCGGATCTCCGCGTCCTGCTGTGCGGCCAGCAGCGCCTTGCCCACGCCGGTGCTGTGCAGTGGCGCGCGGCGGCCCACCTCCGTGAACATGCGCATCCGGTGCGGCGAGGGCGCCTGGGCGACGTACTCCACGCTGTCTCCCGCCCGCACCGCCAGGTTCGCCGTCTCCCCCAGCGCGTCCACCAGTCCGGCGAGGATCGCCTCGGCCTGGCCGCCGATGAGGCTGTGGGCGGTGGCGCCCAGCGGCGCCAGGCGGAAGCCCAGGGCGTACCCGCGGTCCGGCAGCCGGCGCAGATACCCCCGTTCCACCAGCGTGCCGGCCAGCCGGTGCAGCGTGGCCACCGGGAGCCGCGTCTCCTGAGCCAGGCGGCTCAGGCTCATGGCCCCGCCATGCGCGGCCAGGGCTTCCAGCACATCCAGGACCCGCTGCACCGACTGGACTCCGCCGCGTTCGGCCATGCCCGCCTCCCCGCGCCGCTTCTGGCCGGCGCTGCTGTCCACTGGGTCACTGTTCACTGGGTCACCGTTCACTGAGAGACTGTTCACCTCAGACCCTGTTCGTTGAGACCGCGTTCGTTGAGACCGCCGCCGTTCGTTGACACCCCCGAACCCGGCCGGTTAGATTCACTTCATTCCATCATGCAAATTAGTTTTTCCGCAATACGGAATAAATGAGGCATCGCGAGGGGGCGTCATGACCGAACGCATCACGGTTCACGGACTGCAGGTGGCCGCGGCACTGCACGATTTCACCGTCCGGGAGGCGCTGCCGGGCACGGGCGTGGACGCCGATGCGTTCTTCGGATCGCTGGCCGGGATCATCGCGGATCTGACCCCCCGGAACGCCGAGCTGCTGCGCATCCGCCAGGAGCTGCAGGAGCGGCTGGACACCTACCACCGCGCACACCCGGGACCCATCGCCGATCCGGACGGCTACCGCGCACTGCTGGAGGAGGTCGGCTACCTGGCACCCGATCCCGGTCCCGTCCAGATCGATCCTGAGGGCATCGACCCCGAGGTCGCACAGGTCGCGGGCCCCCAGCTGGTGGTGCCGCTGCTGAACGCGCGCTTCGCCATCAACGCCGCCAATGCGCGCTTCGGCTCGCTCTACGATGCCCTCTACGGTACCGACGTACTGAGCCGCGACGGCGATCTGGCGCCCGGCCGCGAGTACAACCCGCGGCGCGGCGCGGCCGTGATCGCACGCGGCCGGGAGGTGCTGGACGAGCACTGGCCGCTGGAACACGGCAGCCACGCTCAGGCACGCGGCTACCGCATCGCCGAGGGACGCCTCGTCGTCGACCTCGACGAGGGCAGCACCGGCCTGAGCGACCCCTCCGGCCTCGCCGGCTGGCGCGGCCCGGTCACCGGACCTGACGCCGTGCTGCTGGTGCACCACGGACTGCACGCCGAGCTGGTCATCGATCGCAAGGGCCGGATCGGCGCGGACGACGCCGCCGGGATCGACGACATCCTGCTCGAGTCCGCCGTCACCACGATCATGGACCTGGAGGATTCCGTCGCGGCGGTGGACGCGGAGGACAAGACCCTCGGGTACCGGAACTGGCTCGGGCTCATGCGCGGCACGCTCACCGCCGAGGTGGCCAAGGGCGGTGAGACGTTCACCCGCACGCTCGCCGGCGACCGGCATTACACCGCACCGGACGGCAGCCCGCTCACCCTGCCGGGGCGCTCACTGCTGTTCGTGCGCAATGTGGGCCACCTGATGACGACGGACGCCGTGCTGGACGCCCAGGGCAACGAGGTGCCGGAGGGCATCCTCGACGCGATGTTCACCACGCTCGGCGCGCTGCACGATCTGCGCAATCCCGCCGGGCCGCGCAACTCGCGTAGCGGCAGCGTCTACATCGTCAAGCCCAAGATGCACGGACCCGCGGAGGTCGCGTTCACGGTCGAGCTGTTCCGGCGGGTGGAGGACGCGCTCGGACTGCCGGAGGGAACCCTCAAGATCGGCATCATGGACGAGGAACGGCGCACCAGCGTGAACCTGCGTGCCTGCATCGCCGAGGCGGCCGGCCGGGTGGCCTTCATCAACACCGGCTTCCTGGACCGCACCGGCGACGAGATCCATACCGCCATGCATGCCGGGCCGTTCAAGCCCAAGGCCCAGCTGAAGAGCGCCCGCTTCATGCTCGACTACGAGGACCGCAACGTCGATGCCGGCCTCGCCAGCGGCTTCGCCGGCCGGGCCCAGATCGGCAAGGGCATGTGGGCGATGCCGGATCGCATGGCGGAGATGCTGCAGGCCAAGCGCGCCCACCCGGAGGCCGGCGCCTCGACCGCCTGGGTCCCCTCGCCGACTGCCGCGACGCTGCACGCGCTGCACTACCACGAGGTGGACGTGGCCGCCCGGCAGCGGGAACTCGCCGGCCGCGAGCCGCTGGGCCTCGACGGCCTGCTCACGCCCCCGCTGGCGGAGCCGGGCGAGCTGGAGGAGATCGACATCGAGCGGGAGATCGATCTGAACGTGCAGTCGATCCTCGGCTATGTGGTGCGCTGGATCGACCAGGGCGTCGGCTGCTCCAAGGTCCCCGACATCCACGATGTCGCCCTGATGGAGGACCGCGCCACCTTGCGCATCTCCAGCCAGCTGCTGGCCAACTGGCTGCTGCACGGCGTCATCACCGCCGAGCAGGTGGAGGCGAGCCTGCGACGGCTGGCGCCGGTGGTCGACCGTCAGAACGACGGGGACCCGGAGTACCGGCCGCTGCTGAGCGGCGAGGAGTCCGGCTCCGGCGAGGAGGACGTCGCGTTCAGGACCGCCCGGGATCTGATCCTTCTGGGGGCTCAGCAGCCGAGCGGGTATACGGAGCCTCTGCTGCACGCCCGCCGGAGAGAGAGGAAGCTGCTCGCGGTCGGGTGACGATACGGTCCTCGCCCAGGCGTACCAGCACGACCCCCGCGATGATCAGGACTCCGCCGACCAGCTGCAGCGGCAGGGGAAGCTCATGCAGCAGCACCCAGGCGTACAGCATGCCCGCGAGTACCTCGGTCAGCCCGAGGAAGGACGCCAGGCGGGAACCCAGTTTCCGCGCCGCCTCCACCCCGGTCCAGTACGCCAGGGCGGCGGTGATCAGCGCGAGGCCGGCCAGCGGGACCCACCACGGCACCTGCCATTGGCCGGAGGCGAACGTTACGTCGGCGGTGTTCCACTCCCAGGGCAGGACGCCGACGGCGCCGGCCAGCGCGAGCACCAGCCCGCCCAGCGTGAGGCCGGACCAGACCAGGACGAGTGGCGGCAGGCCGGAGCGTTCATCGGCGGAGAGGATGAAGAACGAGGCCAGGCCCAGCATCGCGCCGAAGGCCCATAGGACTCCGGGCAGGGTCAACGTCGGGGCGCCGCCGAGCAGGTCGAGCACCAGCACGAGCCCGGCCGCGGCGATGAGGGTACCCAGCAGGGTGCGTCGTCCGGGACGCTGGCCGTGCCGGAGCCACAGCCAGAGCACGACCGCCGCCGGGGCGGTGTACTCGATCAGCAGCGCCACCGCCACCGAGATCTCGCTGACGGCATAGAAATAGCACAGCTGCGTGGCGGCGACCGCGAGGAATCCGTAGCCGGCGATCAGCTTGAGATTGCGCCCGAGCAGATGCCAGCGCCCGCGCAGCGCCAGCAGCGCGGGCACGGTCAGCACGAGGGCCGCGCCGAGCACCCGGACGGCGACCGCGGCGCCGGGCGTCCAGCCCGCATCGATGAGCACACGGGCCAGCGGGCCGGAGAGCCCGAAGGAGATGGCAGAGGCCAGCGCGAAGACCAGCCCGATGCGCAGCCGGGCCGGGTCGAGGCGGGCAGCGTGCAGTCTCCCCGCCTCGGGTGTGGTGACGTCCATACCGCCGATGCTACTGCCTGACCGGGCGGGTATTCCCCGGCGGTGTGAGGGAACGCCGGCCCGCCGGACGACGGAGCGCTAGGGCACCGGCGCCTGGGCGGTCAGGTTGTAGTGGCGGAGGCGGGAACGCGCCAGGTCCGCCGCCGGGACCTCCAGGACGGTGAGGCTGGCCGCGTCGACCGGGACGATCTGGTCGGTGCGCAGGCCGACCAGGATCTCCAGGGCGGCGCGGATCACCCCGCCGTGGGTGACCATCAGCACCGGTCCCTCGCCGGCCGCAGCGTCCCGGAGCGCGGCCGCCACCCGTTCATGCACCTGCAGACGGCTCTCTCCCGCGGAGGGGGTGAGCACCCCGGCGCGCCAGCGGCGGTAGTCGCCGCCGATCTCCTCGGCGGTCAGTCCCTCCCACTCTCCCAGTCCGGCCTCCTGCAGGCGCGGATCCTGCACGGACGGCAGCGCGCCAGCGGTGAGCAGCTCGGCCGTGGCACGGGCGCGGCAGGCCGGTGAGACGATCAGGCGCTGCGGCATCCACTCCTGGATCTGCGGGCGGAGCGCCAGCGCTTCCCTGCACCCGGCGTCGTTGAGCGGGATGTCGGTGCGCCCCTGCAGGCGACGCTCGTCGGTCCACGCGGTACGGCCGTGGCGCACCAGGAGGATCGTGGCGGTGCTCATCCGGCCGGCTCCCAGCGGTCACCGGCGGCATCGAACAGGGCGTCGGGTGCCGGTGGCAGCACCAGCCGGCGCTTGGCGCCGACGGCGATGCGCTGCTCCGCGACGACGGAGAATCTGCCCGCCGCGCCAGCGGCGACTGTCACCACGAAACGGCCGGCGCTGGGTGTCGCCTCCAGGACCGTCACCTCCGCTCCCGCCTCCGGCGCAGGCTCTCCTTCCGCTGCGGCGAGGACCAGGCGCTCCGGCCGGTACATGGCCGTGAGCACGGTGCCCTCGGGGGCGTCGAGACCGCCGGCCAGCGCGGCACCGCCCAGGGAGGCGCTGCGCAGTGTTCCGCCGCGGACCTCGCCCTCCAGCAGCACGGCGGACGGGCTGCCCAGGAACTCGGCGACGAACGCCGTGCGCGGGCGCTGCAGCAGATCGTCCGGGGTGCCGAACTGCTCCAGCCTGCCGCCGCGCAGCACCGCGATATGCGTGGCCATGGCGAGCGCCTCGATCTGATCGTGGGTGACATACACGCTGGTGGCGCCAGTGGCGAGGTGGACCTGAACGAGCTCGGCGCGGGTGTCGACCCGGAGCCTGGCATCCAGATTGGACAGCGGCTCGTCGAACAGCAGGACCTTCGGGCGCGGAGCCACGGTACGGGCGATGGCCACGCGCTGCTGCTGACCTCCGGAGAGCTGCGCGGGGTGCCTGCCGGCCAGCTGATCGATGCCGAGCATCGCCAGCACCTCCTGCACGCGCGCCCGCCGGTCCGCAGCGCTCCAGCCATCGACCTTCAGGGGCCACTCCACATTCGCCCGTACCGTCATATGCGGCCACAGGGCGTAGCTCTGGAATACCATGCCGATCCCCCGCCGCTCCGCCGGCACGCTCAGCCCGGACCCGCCGTCGGCGATCACCCGGTCACCGAACCGGATCCGCCCCGAGGTGGGGTCCTCCAGGCCGGCGATCATCCGCAGCGTGGTCGTCTTCCCGCACCCGGAAGGACCCAGCAGCACCAGGAAGGCGCCCGGGGGCAGGCTGAGATCCAGCCCGGCGACGGCCGGCTGGCCGCCGAAGGTCTTGGCCAGTCCCTCCAGGGAGATGCTCGCGGCGGTCTGTGTGGTGGTCATGGGGTCCTTCACTCTCACGGATCGGTTCCTTCAGGCATTCCAGGGCCGGCGCGCGCCCTGGAGCCGGCGGGCCAGGATGGTGGCCGTCACGGAGACGGCGGCGATGATCAGGGTGACGGCATTGGCGTGCTGGGTGAAGCCCTCGGAGGCGTAGCGGAAGGTCTGCACCGCCAGCAGCGGCGTGGCGGGCGTGACCAGGAGCACCATCAGCGAGAGGTCCCGTACCACGGTGACGAAGACCAGCATGGCGCCGCCCACCACCCCGCGGGCGGACAGCGGCAGCAGGATCCTCCCGATCCTCCGGCCGGTCCCGGCACCGGCCAGCGTCGCCGCCTCCTCCAGCTCGTACGAGACCTGCCCCAGGGAGGACTTGGCGGTCTGGAAGGCGTACGGGATGGAAGCGGCGATGCCGGCCAGGACCAGGATCCAGAACGTCCCGTAGAGGGAGGGCAACGGACCGGCGCCGGAACCGAACAAGGCGATGAACGCCGCGCCGAGGGCAATCCCGGGGATCAGGAAGGGCACATAGGACAGGAACCCGATGCCGCCGGTCACGAAGGGACCGCGGTGGCGGCGCACCACATAGGCGCCGAGCATCCCCAGCAGCACCGCGCCGAGTGCCACGCACGCTCCCAGGGCGACGGTGTTCCCGGTCGCCGTCGTCAAGGCGGCGTCCCGCAGGACGCCGGCCATCCCGTGCGAGATGCCCGGGTCAGAGGCGCCGATCCAGTAGTGCAGGGTGAACCCGGCGTCGAAACTGTTGGCGCGGCGGGTGAGCGTGCTCATGGCCAGGACCGCCATCGGGAGCAGCGTCGTGGCGGCGATGAGCGCCCAGGCCAGCGTCAGCACCGGCAGCCGCCAGGCGCGCAGGCGGACCAGGCGCGGCCGGCTGGACTTGCCGGTGATGACGGCGAAGTTCCTGCCCCGCGTCGCGCGGTTGCCGAGGTACAGGACCACCGCGGCCACCGCCACCAGCAGGATCGAGAGGACGTAGCCGCGTTCGGTGTCACCGGTGGAGATGGCACCGTACAGCCGGGTGCTGAGCGTCTGGAACCGCACCGGGAGGCCTAAGAGCGCCGGGGACGCGAAGTTGGAGACGCCTTCGGCGAAGGCCAGCAGGAAGCTCGAGAGCAGCGCAGGGCTGACCGCCGGCAGCGCGATGCGGACCGCGACCCGCAGCCGGGAGGCGCCGGTGAGCTCGGCGGCGGCGATGAGATCCCCGCCCAGGGACGCCAGTGCCGCGGCGATGATCACGAAGCTCAGCGAGAAGTAGTGCGCCACGAGCGTGAGCGTGACCGGGACGGCGCCCCAGGCCAGGACGTCGGGCACCTGGATCCCGAGACTGCCCAGGAGCCCCGGTGTCCCGCCGACGCGGTCGTTGCGGAACACCGAGGTCCAGGCGAGCGCGAGCGCGAAGCTGGGCAGGGCGAACGGGATGGTGGCCAGGACGCCGATCAGCCGCTTGCCGGGGATGTCGGAGAACACCACCACCCAGGCGAGGAATCCGCCCAGGACGGTCGAGAGCACTGCCGTGCCGAGGGCCACCAGGATCGAGTTCCGCAGCGGCGTCCAGAACAGGTTCTGGGACATCGGGCTGGCCAGCACATCGCGCCAGGAGGTGCCCGTGCCGGTGCCGCCGGCCCCGGCCGGGACGGTGGCGCCGATGAGCCCGGCCAGCGGGGCCGCGACCAGGACGCCCAAGACCAGCAGGACGACGAGAGCCAGGAGCGTCACCGGGTTCAGCAGCGCCCGGCTCCAGCGGGACGTCACTGGATCGTGAGCAGGAAGTCCGCGACCTCACCGCGCACCGCAGCGGACTCCTCGGGGTCGATGGGCCAGGCGGCGAACTCCTCACGTGGCAGCGCGCCCTCGGGGTCCTGCAGGTCGCTGCGCGCCGGGTAATCGCCGGGCACGTAGAAGGGAGCGTAGGCGGGACCGCCGTCGGCGGAGTCGTCGCCCATCATGAAGTCGATCAGCAGACGGGCGGCAGCCGGGTTCTGGGCGTCTGCCGTGACCCCGAGCATCGCCGGGAAGATGATCCCCGGCGCCGGTGCCACCTCGCCCGCGACCTGGAGCGCCCAGCCCTCGTCCTCGTTGTCGCGGCGGTCTGAATAGGTGGTGAACCCCAGCGGCGGATTGTCCTGCCCGGTGGCGCCCACGGCCTCGTTCACGGCGTCGGTGGAGTCGACCAGGATGACGTCGTTGGCGTAGAGGTCCGCCAGGAACTGGTAGCCGGCGTTCTCCACGCCGTCGTCAAGCTGGAGCGGCTCACCGGCCCATTCCTGATAGGCGGCGTCCATCTCATCGGCGCGGAGCACCATCTCGGTGACCATGTCCAGGTAGTCGCCGCGGCCGTTGGGATCGACCATGACCACGCGGCCCTCCCACGCCCCGGAGGTCAGCTCCCACAGGTTCTCCACCGGGGCGCCGTCGGGGTGCGCCTCCTCGTTGTACATCAGCACCTTGGTGGAGAGCCGGTTCGTCACCAGCGGTTCCTTGTGCTCCTCCGGCAGCACGTCGTCCATGCGCGGGGGCACATAGGGCAGAAGGACGCCTTCTTCGATGAGCTGCGTGACGACGACCGGCGCATCGGAGACATAGGCGACGTCGGCGGTGGAGGCGCCGGCCGCGTGCTCGCTGGCGAGCCGTTCGATCTGCTCGGAGGAGGGGATGTCGTGCTCGGTGATGGCGATGCCGGGGTACTCCTTGCGGAACTCCTCGGCGACGGTGGCGATCCGGCTGGTGAAGGAGTAGACGACGACTTCGCCCTCCTCCTCGGCGGCGGCCACGAGTTCCTCGTGGGACATGGCGTCATAGCGCTGGGTGTCGTGCCCGGCCGCGTCCGTGC
Organism: Sediminivirga luteola; assembly: GCF_014639315.1. Classification (GTDB taxonomy): domain Bacteria; phylum Actinomycetota; class Actinomycetes; order Actinomycetales; family Brevibacteriaceae; genus Sediminivirga; species Sediminivirga luteola. The sequence continues at coordinate 178,641 of NZ_BMFY01000003.1, read as the reverse complement.
CGGTGGTGCCGGCTCCAGCGGAGGAGCAGGCGGAGAGGACGAGGGTCAGCGGGAGGGCGGCGGCGAGCACTGGGATGGCAGCGCGTGCGGACATGGCGGATCTCCTTCGGTGTGAGGTGGTGACGTGGTGGCCGGGATCTGGCGGTCTGTGGGCAGGTGGCGGTCGGGAATCTGGCGGGGTCAGGCAGGTCCTGCGCGCCGCGGACACGGCTGCGGTCAGGTTTCGAAGTGCTCCAGGATCACGCCGAGCCGGTCCAGTGAGGCCAGCGCGGTCTCCGGGTAGCGGCGAGCGATGGTCAGGACCAGGGCGTTGCAGATGGCCATGGGGACGGTCAGGGACAGGAACTCGCTGCTGCGGCCGCGCGGGGCGGCAAGGAGTGAATCGGGTTCGGGCCGCATGGTCAGCAGGGTGTCGGTCAGCACGGTGGAGTGGATGCGTTCCTTCGCGGCCAGGTCGAGGACGTGGGCGAGGGTGTCGGGCATCCGGCGGAAGGCGAACGCCAGGAGCACATCGCCGTCGCGCATCGCTGCGATCCGCTCGGCCACATCGCGGCGGGAGCCAACCAGCGGAGTGGACCGGATGCCGAAGCGCCGCAGCCGGCGGGACAGTTGTTCGACCAGGACGATGGCGTTGCCCTGGCCGAAGAGGTAGACGACGTCGGCGGCGATGACGCGCGCTGCCAGCTCGTCCAGCTCCTCCTGACGGACGTGCTGCGGCAGAGCCGATAGGGCCGCCACCTCGTCCTGGACCAGTTCCTGCAGCTCGTGGCCGTCAGGATGCCGGTCCAGATGCCCACGGATCCTTTGCGAGGGCCCGTCGGAACCCAGGTAGTCCTGCCGCAGGAGCTCCCGCAGCTGGGGGTACCCGGCGAAGCCGAGCCGCTGCGCCAGTCGGGTGGCCGCCGACTGGTGCAGTCCCAGGGGCGCCGTGAGGTCCTGCGCCCGCCAGAACGCCGCCTCGGCCGGGCGCGACTGCAGCACCGAGACCAGCTTGCGGTCGGTCTCGGTCAGCAGATGCCCGTGGGCCTTGACGATGCGGTTGATGAGCACGATCGCCACGCTAAGCGGAAGTCCACTTGCATACCCTGCAACCAGTGGAAGTTCAATTGCTGTTCACCGAGTGTGCATTCACCCGGGCCCTGCGTGACGCGGCAACGGCCGCTCAGCTGCGGGGCAGGCGACGGCGCAGCAGGCGCGGTTCCAAGGGTCCGAGGTCCTCCAGGACGGTGAGCACGCCGGCCAGTGCCTCCAGGGCGTCGAAGGCCTGTGCGGCGCCGTCCGGATCGGCGCTCTCGTACAGTTCCAGGCCGACGAACGAGGCGCTCACCGCCCGCGCCAGGCCCGGGACGTCGACGGTGCCGGCCAGCGGCGTGCGCTCCACCAGCCTGTGCAGCACGGCCTCGATCTCGGTCACCCAGAGCTGGAGGCCCTCGGCAGTGGCGGCGGCGAGTTCTGGATGGGAGCGGACGCCAGCCAGCAGCTGGCCCAGCTGGGCCACGCTGCCCTCCTGGCGCTCCGTCTCGTGGATGTGCCGGGCGGCCGCGACCAGCTCGCTGAAGGAGCCGACCTCCCGCAGCAGCCCCCGGTGCGCGGCCACCCGCTGCTCGGCACCGTACCGGCAGGCGGCGGCCAACAGTTCGTCCACGGAGCCGAAGTGGTAGAAGACAAGGGCGGGATTGGCGCCCGCGGCCGAAGCGATGGTCCGCGCCGAGGCCTTGGCGATGCCCTCCTCGGCCAGGACCCCGAGCGTGGCGCGCAGCAGCCGCTCCCGGGTGGAGCCGCTCACGGGAGGGCCACCTCCCGCACGGGACGCAGCCCGGGGCGCACGCCGAGCCGCGACGCCTCGGTGAACTCGGCGCGGAACGCCCCGTGGTAGCCGAAGAGCGGCCCGAACCGGCGATTCACCACGTTCACCTGGATCCGGAAGCAGCCGGCCTCGTCGTCGAAGGACTCGCGCACCGTCGCATCGGCGCCGATGAGTTCCGGGACGCCGATGTCCACTGGCCCCTCGATGAACCGGTGCGCGCCGGAGCGGATGATCAGCCCGCCCCAATGGTCGACGGCCGGGTGGAGGTCGGAGACCAGGTGCTGATGGGTGCCCAGGTAGTCGACGATGTGACCGCCGCCGGGAGCCAGCACCATCTGGGCGTCGAAGCGATGGGACCGGCCCGGGAAGCGGAAGGTGCGCACGAAGGTGACCGTCTCCCGCCCGTGGGTGTCCAGGTAGGGGACGTTCTCGATCGTGAACGGCACCTGGCGCCCGCGCCGCGGAGCCAGGATGTTCCTGGTGCCGCCGAGCGCCAGGAACGGGCGGACCCACGGCGGGCCGTGCCAGATCTCTTCCATCACGCCGCGGCCCAGGCAGGCCAGATCGGACGTCAGTCCCACGGAGAACCGGCGCTGGAGCTGCGGGTGCAGGCGTTCGAACTCGTCTCCCAGCACGGCACGGAAGATGGAGGTCATGATGCGGTCTCCTTGGTTCCCGGTGCCGCGCCAGCGGGCGCGGCGGCATCTGGCGCGGAGGACAGATCGCGCTGGGGCGGACCAGTGCGTCCCGGGTGACGCGAGCGGTCCGGGTGCCGGCGGCACCGGCGGGCCGCTGGCGTGACGGGCGACGGCGGGATGAGTGCCGCCGCGGCGAGGACCAGGATCGCCAGCAGTGGATGGACGAACGCGGCCAGGGCGATTGCCGCCAGCCGCGTGATCACCTCCGCCACGGCGTGGAAGCGGCTCCGCTCCGGCGTGATGCCGCGTTCGAGCCACAGGCGCAGGCGGTCGAACGACCACGCCGTGGCCCACCCGATGAGGGGACGGAAGATCAGCCGGTCGGCCAGCGCACCGGGCCTGCCCCACGGCGGCCGGTAGTCGTAGCCGGTGAGGAAGACGATGCCGCCGGCGGGCGAGGGCAGATAACGCCAGTAGCCGCTGCCCTCGGCGATGAAGGAGAGCGGATGCGCCGAGCTGAAGCGCAGCACGCTCGTGCGGGACCCGTCGGGGCGGTGCTTCTCCCCCGCGTGCACGCCGGTGCCGCTGACGGTGACGCCGGGGAAGACCGTGGTGGCGTAACGGAAGCGCCGCACCGTGCTCCCGGACGCCGCGGACTCCTGCTGTGCGGCCTCCTCCGGGACGATCCGCCCGAACCTCAGGTCCCAGCGGGCGTGCTGACGCGGATCCTGTGTGCGCTGCCAGAGGCGGTCCATCCCGGCGTCGATCACCGTCTCGACGTAGACACCTGCTGCCATGCCGCACCTTTCGATTTGATCGATCGATCAATTCTGATGAAGACCAGCTTGCCAGCAGTTGATCGATCGGTCAATTCCGCCGTGGTGGATAGGCCCCGCCTAGGCCTTGACCGCGGCCATCCCAGCGCCTAACATACAACCATATGGTTGTAAATTCTCCGCAGCGCAGCCTCAGCGACGACGAGGTCGACCGGATGTTCCGCGCCCTTGCCGATGCCACACGCCGCGACATCGTGCGCCGCACCCTCACCGAGGAGGCGACGGTGTCACAGCTGGCCACCGCGTATGAGATGTCCTTCGCCGCCGTGCAGAAGCACGTCGCCGTCCTGGAGGGGGCCGGTCTGGTGACCAAGCACCCCAAGGGCAGGGAACGCCTCGTTCGTGGGAATCCCGATGCTCTCCGGCGCATCCAGCAGTTGCTGGACGCCTACGAGCAGATCTGGCGCGGCCGCATCGCGCGGCTCGACGCGCTCCTCAACGAAGAGTGATCCCCCGCTGAAGAAGGAAGGCACCGCCATGCCCGTCACCTCAATCGACAAAGATCCCGAAGCCCTCTCCATGACGATCGTCGCCGACTTCGCCGTGCCGGTTCAGCGGCTCTGGGACGCCTACGCCGATCCCCGCCAGCTGGAGAAGTTCTGGGGCCCGCCGGGATGGCCGGCGACCTTCACCCGGCACGATCTCTACCCGGGCGGGCGCTCGAAGTACTACATGTCCGGTCCCGACGGCGAACGCTCGGGCGGGTACTGGGAATACCTGAACGTGGACCATGGCCGCGCCTTTGAGGTCCTCGACGGATTCCTGGGTGAGGACGGCACACCCAATACCGAGCTTCCGTCCATGCGCATGGTGTTCCTCTTCGAGGACACCACGGAAGGCTCCCGGCTGGTCACCACGACGTACTTCAACTCCGCCGAGGAACTCGAGCAGCTCCTGGGCATGGGCATGGAGGAGGGGACCAAGGCCGCGATGGGCCAGATCGACGCCGTTCTGGCGGACCTCGCTTCCTTCGCCGCGAGCCGCGGCACCGACGCCCAGCTGCTCGGGGATACGCAGGTGCGCATCAGCCGCATCATCCGCGGCACGCCCGAGCAGGTCTGGCAGGCTCACCACGACCCGGTGCTGCTTCAGCGCTGGCTGCTGGGACCCGATGGCTGGCAGTTCACCGACTGCCAGATGGCCACGGAGGTGGGGCAGACCTACCGGTACGCCTGGGCCGACGCCAACGGGGAGAACGGTTTCGCCCTCACCGGTGAGATCCGCGAGTCCGAACCACCGCACCGGGAGGTGGCCACGGAGGCGATGGAGGGCATCGACGGTCCGCCCGCGCTCAACGAGCAGACCCTCACCCCGGTGGAGGGCGGAACCCTGCTGACCCTGGTCATCACCTACGCCAGCGCCGAGATGCGCGAGGCCGTCCTGGGCACCGGGATGACCGAGGGCATGGAGACCAGCTACGCCCGCCTGGAGTCCGAGGTCCTGGCCGGGACCTGATCAGACGCCGGGTGGGTGGCGCTCACTTGAGCAGGCGGTCCATACCCCGGTCGGACAGCTTCTTGCCGCCGGTCTGGCAGGTCGGGCAGTACTGGAAGGTGGAATCGCTGTAGACCACCTGCTGGATGGTATCCCCGCAGACCGGGCAGGACTCGCCGAAGCGCCCGTGCACGGCCATCGCCCCTTTCTTCTCCCGTTTGAGCTCGCTCGCGGGCTGCCCTTCGGCCCGTTCCACGGCGCCGCGGAGGGTGTCACGCATGGCGGCGTGCAGACGTGAGACCTGCTCCGGTTCCATTGCCGCGAGCTGGAACGGCGACATCCGCGCCGCGTGCAGGATCTCGTCGGAATAGGCGTTGCCGATCCCGGCGATGAGCTGCTGCTTCTTCAGGAGGTTCTTGATCCGGGTGCGGCCGGCCGAGGCGAGGATCTGCGCGAAGTCCGCCTCGTCGACCTCCAGGGCGTCGGGTCCGAGCTTGGCGATGCCGGGGACGTCCTGCGGATCGCGCACCAGATGCAGGGCGAGTGCTTTACGCGTGCCCGCCTCGGTGATGTCGATGCCGGAGCCGCCGTCCAGGACCAGCCGGGCGGCCACCGTGCTGCGGCGAGAGGCCGAGGGGGCGGGTGCGTGCTCCCGCCAGCGGATCCACCCGGCCAGGGACAGATGCACGACGAGGTGAAGATCCCCGGCGACGATGTCGAGGAACTTGCCGTGCCGTCTCACCTCGCGCACGGTGAGCCCGGCCAGTGCGGTCACGGGAGGGTCGGTGGTCTTGAGCGCCTGGAAGGCCAGCACCTCAAGCCTGTCGATGGCCTGGCCGGCCAGGCGGGAGGTCAGGTCGACGGCGAGCGCATGCACTTCCGGTAGTTCCGGCATGCCTTGATCCTACGCAGAGAGCGCGCACGGGCAAGGGCCCGGCCGCCTGCCCACGGAGGTTTCCCGCGGCCATTCCCGACAGGTCGGCGCAGGTCAGCGCAGCTCGTAGATGAGCCGGGCGAAGGCTCCCACCTGGCTGACCTCGCGCAGGGAGAGCCGGTCCGAGAGGATCTTCCTGGGCAGCAGCGGCGCACCCGCCGGCAAGGCGACCGGGGCGATGGACAGGCGCACCTCGTCGAGGGCGCCGGCATCGGCGAACTGGCCGGCCAGGTCCCCGCCGCCGACGACCCAGACATCGCCGTCCCCGGCCAGGTCCCGGATGGTCTGGAGATGAGCGTCGACGGAGCCGGAGACGAGGCGGACATCGGCGCCGGCGGGGATCGCGAGTTCCCGGCTGGTGAACACGAGCACGGGCCGCGAGCCGAACGCGGTCTGCCACTTCTCCGGGGCCTGAAGGATGCCCTCCTGGCGGAGCACCCATTCGTATGTGCTCGACCCCATCACGGTCACGGCCGCATCCGGCGGCGCGAGTTCCGGTGCGGGAGCCTCGCCTACGGGAACGCTGAAGAGCCATTCCAGGGAGTGCTCCTCATCGGCGATCCAGCCGTTGAGAGTCGTCGCGGTGTCAAAGATGATGCGGCCCATGGTTCCTCAGGGTACTCGCGCCGCCACGCATCGCTCCGGCGGCGCGCTGCGTTCCGGGGCTCTCAGTCTTCTGGGGGTGCTCAGCCTCCCAAGGGGCGCTCAGTCTTCCGGAGGTGCTGCGCCGATGCCCTCCTCGGCCGCGATCGCGCTGACCTCCCGTGCCAGGCTCGTGTCCCGGGCGGTCAGCTTTCCGGCGTCGTGGCTGATGAGGCCGATGTCGACGTGCGGATAGCGCAGGTCCACATCGGGGTGGTGACCGGCTGCCTCCGCGGCAGCACCGATGCGGTTCACCAGCCTCAGGCCGGTGGCGAAGTCTCCCGTGGCCAGGCGGGTGCGCAGCATTCCCGCCTGCACGGCCCAGTCGTGAAGCCCCGCCGCGTCCAGATCCTCCCGCGAGGTCGGTGCGGTCTCGTCTGCCTCGTGTGCATCGCCGGTCATGGCGCCTCCCCGGATGTGCTCGCCACCGTGCTCTCGTTCTTCGAGTCTGCGCCCTGCTGCCGTCCGTCACAAGTACGTGTGTGTCACTCTGACAGGCGCGCGGCGGCCACCTGCAGGCGGCACGTCTTCACAACGCGCTCCCGGGTAGGGTGCGGCTTCTCCCGTCGCGCGGTCTTCATGCCCCGTCCCGGAAATGTTCACCGCCGGGCTTCGCGGCGTTGGGAACGCCCGCATACGCTGCGGGCATGGACGTCCCCTGGTGGGCGGAAGTCCCACGGCATCATGTGGCGCATCTGGACGGGCCAGGCTCGGGCCGCGAGGCTCCGGAGAGCTTGCGGTACCGGCGACGGATGAACGCGCGGACTCGTACCGTCCTCCACCTTCTGGCAGCGACGGGAAGCATCGGCATCGCCGGCCTCGTCGCCTGGGCATGGCTCTCCCCGCAGATCCGGTTGGACACCGCGCTGACTCTGACGGTCTTCCTGGTGCCGTGGGTCGTCATCGGAGGGCCGTATCTGATGCATCTCGCGGCCTCCGCACGCAGCGAGCGGCACGCGCAGGAGCTGTGGCGGGACCACGGGAGGCGGGCGCGTCGCTTCGCCGGGACGGTGACGGACCGGGATGTCCGCACCACCGACGAGGGTCAGGTCTCGTTGTTCCGGGTGCGGGTCACCGGTTTACCGGCGGCCGTGTTCCCCGGTGGTGAGGTCGCGGCCGCATGGCGGCCATTCCCGCGGGCGGGCGACTATCTGCTGCAGTCGCAGGTTCCGGGAGCCGGTGCGCCTGCTCGCGTCTGGCGCGTTCCAGGCCTGCCGGACTCCCCCGTCGTCGTCGAACTGACCGACCCCACCGTGGTGACGCCGGCGCCCGGTGGCGGCGAGGTCGTACACGGCGGCGACTGAACGCGGCATCCAAAAACTCACTGCGGCACTGAGCGCCCCCGGCAGGACTCGAACCTGCAACCTACGGATTAGAAGGCCGTTGCTCTATCCATTGAGCTACGGGGGCAAGACCACAGCAACTATATCCACCGGCGGCGGGAACCACCATGACCACGTCGAGCAACGCACCACGCGGCCGTTACCGCCACACAGCAGTTGACCTGACTGCACGCTTCCGCGCTGACGAGAACGTATGCAGCGGCAGGGTGGCCGCGTGAACTGCCAACTGGCGCCCGGAGGCGGCCTCCGATGTACGCGAGCTCTCGGCGACCTCGTGAATCCCAGCGCCCCGCCCGAAGCCCTGCAACCACTCGGTAGCAAGCGGCGCCTGCCCCACAACCGGTCCAAACGACAAAAGTGCCTCGAAGATCACTCTCCGGGGCACTTTCGAACTTGTCCGCTCACACGGCGGTGACAGTGGACTCCGTGTGTGAAAGCTGGAAGTAGTCCTCCCAGCCAGGTGTTCCACCACCTGAAGCGTGGAGCGCGGAGCGAATGCATGACATCGCCACAATCTCAGCCGCCTCGTAATCACCGTCCGGCGCGTCAACATACACCTCGAAGGCCACGCGGTCCTGGTCCAGCTCAAACGTGACGGTGGCCTCTTGGAGCGCTTCGTTCGACTCTTCAAGGGCCTCTAGTTCATCTACAAGGCTGTCGAAGATCTCATCCGAGTTCTCAGCAGTGACGCCCGCGGTGGCGAAGGTTCTCCTCATGAACAGAACGCTCATCAACGCCTCCCCTCCTGGTAACAGGGCTGCCGATACAGCCACGATAGCGTGTTCTTCACGTAGTTCGGGTCGCTGGGCGAAATGTGGACCGACTTCTTGTGTTCCCCACACGGACACTTCACGCGGTAGTACTTCCGCTTCGGGTTTTCGATGCGCCAACCTGCCTCGTGAAACTCCCCGAGCAGGGCCTCCAGCTCCTTCTTCGGATGCTTGGCCCAGTATCGCCGCACTCGGCATTTCCTCCCGTCCCACGTAGATGCTCGACGATACTACGCACGGGTAACGCCACACAGCAATGCTTACCTTCCCATTGGGGATAACGACCCACAGCACGCCCAGCACGCCCATCGGCAGGGGCTATCAACCGGCACAAATTCCACGATGCGGATTGACCACTCCGCATACCGGACTTTCGCTGGTACGGTGTACACCAGATGAAGCGGCACTGCTCCGCCGCAGCCTGAAGCGTCAGTATCCGAGCAGAGAGGCTCAGACCATGGCCCAGACCCCCACTGCCCAGACGCAGTCCTTCCAGGAACTCATCGAAACCCTCGGCGCCGATCGCGTGGTCACGGACCCCGCCACCGTGGAGAACTACCGCTGGGACCGGGCCAACGACCCGGACGCCGGCACTCCTGCCGTCGTGGTCCGGGCCGGGACCACCGAGGACGTGCAGGCGACGATCCGCTTCGCCGCGGCCCGCGGCATCCCGGTGGTGCCCCGCGGTGCCGGCTCCGGTCTGTCCGGCGGGTCGACCGCAGTCACCGGCGGGATCGTGCTCTCCCTGGAGCGGATGCGCGACATTCGCATCGACCCCCTCACCCGCACCGCAGTCGTCCAGCCCGGCGCCTTCAACGCCGAGGTCAAGGCCGCGGCCGCCGAGCACGGGCTCTGGTACCCCCCGGACCCGTCGTCGTTCGAGTTCTGCTCCATCGGCGGCAATATCGCCACCAACGCCGGCGGGCTGTGCTGCGTGAAGTACGGGGTGACCACCGACTACGTGCTCGGGCTCACGGTAGTGCTCGCCGACGGACGCGCCGTGAAGCTCGGCGGCCCCACGGTCAAGGACGTGGCCGGCCTGGACCTGACCAAGCTGTTCATCGGCAGCGAGGGAACCCTGGGCGTGATCACCGAGATCACACTGCGGCTGGTCCCCGCACAGCGCCCGCCGACGACGCTGGTGGCCACCTTCAAAACCCTGGACGACTCGACCAACGCCATCCTGTCGATCTCCTCGAAGATGCGTCCCTCGATGCTGGAGTTCATGGACAACCCGACCATCAATGCGGTGGAGGACGCGACCAAGATGGGCCTGGACCGCGAGGCCGAGGCCATGCTGGTCATCCAGTCCGATGAGCCTGCGGAGTTCGCCACCAAGGAGATCGAGCAGATCGAGGCGCTGTGCCATGAGAACAACGCCACCGAAGTGTTCTACACCGCCGACCCGGAGGAGGGCGAGGCCTTCGTGGTCGCCCGGCGCATGGCGATCCCCGCCGTGGAACGAAAGGGCGCCCTGCTGCTGGAGGACGTGGGGGTACCGCTGCCGCGGCTCGGCGATCTGGTCCGCGGCATCGCCGCCATCGCGCAGCACCGCGACATCGTCATCGCCGTCATCGCCCACGCCGGCGACGGCAACACCCATCCGCTGCTGGTCTTCGACCCGACCGACGCAGATCAGAAGCAGCGCGCCCACACCGCCTACGGCGAGGTCATGAACCTGGCCATCGAACTCGGCGGAACCATCACCGGCGAGCACGGAGTGGGCCGCCTGAAGCGCCCCTGGCTCGCCGACTACATCGGCGAGGACGCCCTGGACCTCAACCACCGCATCAAGAAGGCGCTGGACCCGGAGAACATCCTGAACCCGGGTGCTGTCCTGGATCCCGCCGCTCTGCAGACCAGCCAGACGCCCTGAACCCTTAAGGAGCCCGCCAGTGTCCGCGTACACCACCATCCCCGTCATCACCTACGCCAAGGCCGCCGAGGCCGTCCAGCTGACCATCGACATCGGCGCCGAGCGCGGACTCAAGCTCTGCGCGACCGTGGTGGACCCGGCACTGAGCCTGGTGGCCTACGGCCGCGCCGACGGCATGACACCGCACAGCGTGGAGACCTCCCGCCGCAAGGCCAATACCGCGGCCTCCACCCGCAAGCCCAGCGCCGAGGTGCTGCCGGAGCTGGCCACAGCCCTGGAGAACGGCACCGGAGGGCTGCTCACCCGCATCCCCGGGGGCGTGCCCATCGTGATCGACGATGTGCTCATCGGCGGCCTCGGAGTCGCCGGCGGACCTCCGGCTGAGGACGCCAAGGTCGCAGCCGCCGTGCTGGAGGCCATGGGGGCGGCCTCGACCGGGGAGGCTTGATGAGGATGACGGTGAAGGAGGTTCCTGATCGGTGAGGCCCGGCAATGCCGGTTGCGCACAACCACGCCATCGCTCACGCACCCTGCCTCCACACGCATGGCGTGCGCCGCACTCGTTTTTATGACACAGGACATATCCCCGGGGCTCAATGGAGAGCTCCCGCTGTGAAAGGACAGTTATCACCGTGGATAACTTGGCAGTCCTCAGTCTTCTGGCCATCGCACCTATCCTTCTGGCCGGCATTCTGCTGGCCGGTTTCCGATGGCCCGCAAAATATGCGATGCCGCTCAGCTATGTCGTAGCCCTGGGCATCGCCTGGGCAGTCTGGGAGATGCAGCCCACGGCCCTGGTGGCAGCCTCTCTCGAAGGCCTCATCGTGGCGGCGACGCTGCTCTACATCGTCTTCGGCGCCCTGCTTCTGCTTTCCACCGTGACCGTCTCCGGGGCCATGGACCGCATCAAAGCGGGGTTCAACCACATCTCCCCCGACCGGCGGATACAGGCGATCATCATCGGCTGGCTGTTCGGCAGCTTCATCGAGGGCGCCTCCGGCTTCGGGACCCCGGCCGCCGTGGTCGCCCCCTTGCTGCTGGCCATGGGGTTCCCCGCGATGGCGGCCGTCTCGGTGGGGCTGATGATCCAGTCCACCCCGGTCAGCTTCGGCGCCGTGGGCACCCCCATCGTGGTCGGTGTGGGCAACGGCATGGGTGAGAACTCGCCGGGCATGCAAGAGCGGATCGGCGAGCTGGGCGTGACCTACCCGGAGTACGTGGCCGGCATCGGCTTCCAGACCGCGCTGATCCACATGGCGGTCGGGATCCTGATCCCGCTGCTGCTGGTGTGCCTGCTGACCGGGTTCTTCGGCGAGAAGCGGAACTTCGCGCTGGGACTGAAGGTCTGGCCCTTCGCCGTCTACGCCTCACTGGCGATGACGATTCCCTCGGTGACCGTGGCCTATCTGATCGGCCCGGAGTTCCCCTCCCTGATCGGCGGGCTGGTGGGTCTCACCCTGGTCATGTTCACCTCCTCGAAGGGATTCCTGATGCCCAAGGAGACCTTCGACTTCGGTCCGCGCTCAGCCTGGGAGGAACGCTGGATGGGGCGGATCGCCCCGGGCGAGGTGAAGGAGACCGGAGAGGCACCGAAGATGACTCTGGTGCGCGCCTGGTCCCCCTATGTGATTCTGGCGGCGCTGCTGGTGATGACCCGCATCATCGACCCGCTGACCGCGTTCCTCACCAATCCCGGGATCACCCGGCTGTCCTTCCAGAACATCCTGGGGGTGGAGGGCATCAACGCCGATGTCGACCTGTTCTACTCCCCCGGATTCATCATGATCCTCGTCTCCGCGATCGCCTACCTGATCTACCGGATGAACGGCACCCAGATCGCCGAGACCTGGAAAGTCTCCGGAAGGCAGATCGCCGCTACCGCGGTGGCCCTGCTGTTCGCCGTTCCGATGGTCCGGGTGCTCATCCAATCCGGCAGCAACGAATCCGGCCTGGATTCCATGCCCGTGGTCCTCGCCCAGGGCGTGGCGACCATGGCCGGAGACAGCTGGCCGTTCTTCGCGCCCTTCATCGGCGCCCTCGGCGCATTCGTGGCTGGCTCCAACACGCTGGCCAACCTGACCTTCGCCCAGTTCCAGTGGTCCACGGCGAACACCATCGGCGTCAGCCCTGAGACCGTGGTGGCGGCCCAGGCAGCTGGCGGCGCAGGCGGCAACCCGATCGCCATCCACAACATCGTGGCCGCCTCTGCCACCGTGGGACTGTTCAACCGGGAGGGCGACATCATCCGCAAGACGGCGTGGATCACCCTGTACTACTGCATCGCCGCCGGGTCCGTCGCCTACCTGGCCATCCACGGCTTCGGCCTGAACATCGGCACCGGCGCGCTCATCCTCCTGATCGCCGGACTGATCGGGCTGGGGTTCTGGGCCGTACGCCGCGGCGACGCCCGGGCCCTCCGGCCGCCCACACAACGCTGAGCATCCGCCCTGCCTGCACCCCGCGCTGGTGTGGGAACTCGCCAAGGCCGCCCGCGCATGAGGGGTGAGCGGCCGGCGGAACGTGCTCACCGACCCCGTCGCGGCTCGCAACTTCCCGGCGCCCCCGCACACATCGCAACGCGGCGTTTTCAGCGGTCACCGTGACCTGGGAGCCGGAGCACGGCCACCGCGGTGATACCGAGCAGAAGAACAGAAAGGACGAGCGCCCCGGCAACGACGAAGCCCGAGGCAATGGCTATGCCCCACAGGACGCCTCCGGCCCACAGGCCGCCGTCGACGGCGAGGTTCCACACGACTGAGGCGCGGCCGGAGTCCATGCGCCGCATCGCAGTGTGCAGCGTGACCGTCTGCACGATCCCGACGCCCAGGCCGATCAGCGCTCCGGCGGTGATCACGGCGCCCTGCCCGCCGGTCGCCACTCCGAGTGCCCCGCCCGCAGCCAGCAGGAGCACCCCCGCGATCAACGTCGCCCGCGTCGTGATCCTCGCCTCCAGTTCGCCGCCGATGCCACGGCCCAGGGCATTGCCGACCTGGACGGCGAACACCGTAACGGCGGCACTGCCGTGCGCCGCGGCCAGCACAGGCAGGCTGGAGAGGCCGTGGGACAGCAGGACGACTGCCACCAGCAAGACGGCCAGCACCAGCCACGGCGCGCCCGAGACAAGTGCCGGCACCCCGCGGGGCCCACTCGCCGAGGCAGGGGTGCTTGTCCCGGCTTTACCGACGCCTGGGGGCACACCCAGGGAGGCAACTGCGGCGATCAGGCCCGCGGCCACAGCGCACACCCCGAACACCTGCGAAGAGAACGTCAGCGCGATGTGCAGGCCCGCCGGCGATCCCAGCGCCGAGGAAGCCATCGTCACCAGCCCGTACGTTCCCAGAGCGCGGCCGAGTCTGCCGGGCGGAACAAGCAGCGCGACCCCCTGTGCCCCGGCGACGATCAGGACGCCGAAGCCCGAACCGCTGGCGACCGCACCGGCCAGCAACGCCGCGGTCCCGGAGGCGATGCCGGTCAGGAGCGCCCCCGCCGCGAGCACGAGGAGCGAGGCGATCAAGACGCCGCGGAGCGAGAAGCGGCGCACCAGTGCCGGCGTGAAGACCTGGACGCCCATGACGAACACCATCATGGTTCCCGCGAACAGGCTGCTCAGTCCTGCTTCCTCGCCCCGCGTCACAGGAATCAGCGAGTACAGGGTGAAGAAGATGGCGACGCCCGCCGACGCCGCCGCCGTCAGCGCCATCACCGGTACGCGGGCCCGCATAAGACTTCACCTCGATCACAGCAGGGAGTGCGCGATGCACGTTGTACTCCATAGTCCGGTACTGGGCGCCGTGCTGCTCCACTACCCGACGGCCCGTACCCCCGTCCCGTCCGCCCTCAGGTCAACCGTTCCAGTGCCACGTCCGGCGAGGCGGGCGGAGCCAGCAGCTCGAACGGTACCGGCTCGGTGGCGATTCCGTTGACCTGCAGGGCGAGCGCATGGGGTCCCGGGTAGTAGCGGCGCGTCGTGATCGCACGGAACGAATGACGCCGCTCGACGGTCACCGACTCCCCCGCGCCCAGGGTGCGCGTGGTCAGTTTGAACGTCTTCGGGCTCTGCGCACCGTTGGCCCTACGGTGGTAGACGACATAGTCGATGGCCAGGCGAGCCGGCTCTGCACCGGTGTTGCGCAGTTCCGCGGTGAACGTCACGCTGCCGCCCCAGGGAACGGCCACCGGACTCACGACAGGGCCGTCGACCTCCACGGAGGCACCGCCGAAGCCGAGCAGCTCCAGGGCCCCGCGGTGGCCCTTCTTGATCAGGGTGCGCAGGCCGTGCCGCACCACCCATGGCGTGGTCTCGGCAGGTGCCGCCAGCCAACCCCTGGCCGTCCGGACCACGAGGTCCGGCACATCGCGGCTGAGGTCATTGAGGTGATTGGCGACCGACCTGCGCACATACTCGCTCTCGTCCCGGTAGAGCGCGTCCAGCACCGGGATCGTCACGCCCGGATTCGCCGTCAGCGCCGGGACCCGCACCGCCCAGGGCAGATAGGGCCGGGTTCCCTCGCTGGCGAGACGGCGCACATGCTCGTCCTCCGACTGCGTCCATCCTCGGACGATCTCCAGCCCGCGCCCCAGATCGTGACGCAGCAACGGCCGGACCGAGAACTCGGCGGTCAGCCTGTGCGTGAGTTCGGCGAGCACGTCCATCGCGTCGTCGAACGCCTCCGCCGTGCCCTCCTGGACCGCCCTGGACGCCACGGCACCGGTCACCGGCCAGATCAGCCAGCCGGTGAACTCACCCGAGACCCGGCCCGCGGCACGCACCACCTGCGCGAGCGCCTGGTAGTCACCGGGGACGTCGGCCAGCAGAGCGTCCCGCAGGCAGTCGGCCCGCTCCCGCAGCGAGAGATCTCCCAGCCCGCCCGCGGCAGCGGAAAGCGATCGCACCTCCAGTCCCGGCGCGGCATCACGGATCGACCGGGCCAGCGCCTCGGCGACCTCCCTGCCGAGCAGGTCATCGGCGGATGGCATCGGCGCTACTCCCCGGACGGGCGGTCTGCGCCCGTCGTGCTCATCGTGCTCATGCTGTGCCCTCCTTCGGAGACGAACCGTACGAGCAGCATATCGAACATGCGTTCGATGCGGGGAGCCGCGCGGAACCGTCCGCGGGACCCGCCGAATCCAGAGCAGCACGGTGCATCGGCAGCACATCGCCGGGCATGAACGCTAGGCTTGGTGCCATGAACGAGTCCGCCCCGGCATCCGCCATGCCCGCCGTGCTCACTGCGCCCCGGTGAACCGGTTCGTACGGGCGGTGCTGAGGCTCTTCGCCGCGCCCAGGGTGAATATGCGGGAGGACTATGAGAAGGTCCGGCGCATGCAGCGGCAGCTGGCGGCGCTTCCGGTGCCCCGGTACCGTGCCGGGAACTGGCAGACCCTCCCCGGCGACGGCGACCACCAGGTACCGGTCCGGGTCTTCCAGCCGAAGGAGAGGAAGCGCGACGATCTGCTGCTCTTCTTCCACGGCGGCGGCTGGGTCACCGGCGACATCGAGAGCTACACCCCCGCGTGCACGACGATGGCGGACCTCACCGGCTGCGTCGTGGTCTCCGTCGACTACCGGCTGGCGCCGGAGCACCCCTTCCCCGCCGGTCTGGAGGACTGCTACCGGATGGCCCGGCTAGTGCTGGAGGACCCGCAACGCGCCGGAGCAGGCGAGACCGGCGAGGTCGTCCTCATCGGCGACTCCGCCGGAGCCAACCTCGCCGCGGCCGTCTCCCTGCTGCTGCGGGAACGCGGCCAGCGCGGCGCGAACCGGCAGATCCTGTTCTACCCCGTGACCCACTGGGACCACGACCCCGCCACATCGCCGTTCCCCTCCGTGCGCCACCACGGCGAAGGTTACCGGCTGACCAACACGGAGGTGCAGGACTACTTCGAGTTGTACGTCCCGGACCCGGAGCAGCGGCGCGACCGGCTCGTCGCCCCGCTCCTGGCCGAGGACCTCTCCGGCCAGCCGGAGACCCTGGTCGTGACGGCGGAACTCGACCTGCTGTGCGATGAGGGGGAAGCCTACGGCCGCGCCCTTCAGGAAGCAGGGAACGCGGTACGGATCCACCGGGTCGAAGGGGCGCTGCACGGCTTCATCGTGCTGCCCCGCTTCTCCCGTTCTCTCCGGGAGGCCTACGAGGTGATCAACGAGTTCCTCGACGGCGGCGCGACCGCCGGCCGGCAGGAGGGAACGGCATGACCCGGCGGGCCTGGGTGCGGCTCGACAACGCCTCCAACATCTTCCTGGCCGCCCGCAACGACATCGACCCGAAGGTGTTCCGCATCAGCGCGGAGCTGGACCACGAGGTCGATCCCGGGCTGTTGCAGCAGGCGCTGGACGCGACGTACGAGCGATACCGGCTGTACCACGCGGTCCTGCGCCGCGGCGTGTTCTGGCACTACCTGCAGGACAGCGACCTCCGCCCCTGCGTGACCCTCGAGGACCAGCACACCTGCGCGCCGATCTACCGGCCCGACCGGCGCGAACTGCTGTTCCGGGTGATGCACCACCGCAGGCGGATCATCCTCGAGCTCTTCCACGCCCTCTCCGACGGCACCGGGGCGCTGTGGTTCCTCAGCGACATGGTCGAGGCCTACGTCCGGTTGCGGCACCCGCGGCAGGTGCCCGGGCCAGGCCAGGTACCGGCGCAGAACGACGACCCGTCCGACGCCCCCGCCGCCGGAGGTCCCGGCTCCGCCTCTGCCGGGAATCCGCACACGGAGGACCTGGTCCAGACGGTGCACGAGCTGACCACCGACAGCTTCACACACTACTTTCGGCGGCGCCGGCGACAGGAACCTGCCGGTGCGGACGCCGATGCCGGGGCCCGGCGACCAGCGCCCGTGCCCGCTGACAGGCCGCGGAATCCCAGGCGGAAGCCCAGAACCAAGGTCTACCGGGTCACCGGCACCCGTACGCCGGACAACCGCCCCCGCACGGTCGAGCTGACCATGCCCGCGGATCAGGCGCTCCAACTGGCCCGGGCCGAGGGAGTCTCCCTCACCATGTACCTCACGGCGGTGTTCTTCGAATCCATCCGGCTGTCCTCGCCGGGCCTGGGCAGAGCACGCACGCTGGTGGCCTCCGTGCCGGTGAACCTCCGCCAGTTCTTCCCCTCCACCTCGCCGCGCAACTTCTTCGCCATCGTGCGGGTGGCGCACACCTACGACGAGACCACCCCGGACGCAGCCGATCCGGGCCCGGTCAGCCGGGAGCTCGAACGCAGGTTCCGCCCGAAAGCCACCCCGGAGGCGCTGGAGAAGAGCCTGCGTCGGCTCATCCGCTTCGAGCGGATGCCCGTGCTGCGGATCGTCCCCCGCCCGGTGAAGGACGTGCTTCTGCGCCTGATCAACTGGATCAGCAACCGGCGGCTGACTGTCGCGGTGTCCAATCTGGGCCGCGTGACCCTCCCGGAGCCGGCCGACTCGCATGTGCGCCGCATGCTCTTCCACGTCTCCGCCGTGCGGCCGCAGTTCTGCGCCATGTCACACGCCGGCCTGCTCACGATCAGCTTCACCTCGCCGTTCACGCAGACGGACCACATCCGGGAGTTCGCCCGGACGCTGACCTCCAGGGGCGTCGACGTGACCGTCGCCGCGGCCCAGGTGACCGAGGACGAGCTCAAGGAGAGCCGGCGATGAGGCACTGCTCGGCGTGCGGCGTCGACGTCGAGGGCCCGTGGACCCGATGCCCGCTGTGCGCCACCGCGCTCACCGGCCAGGCCGCGCCAGGCCCGTTCCCGGTCGTGCCGCTGCGGTTCTCCCGGCGGCGGGTGCTGCGGATGCTCGCCCTCGCCTCGATCGCCGTGGTCCTGGTGTCGTTCGCCGTCCAGCTGCTCTTCGGCCGCGACCCGGCCGGGATCGGCGTGCTGCGCTCGGTGATCCTCGGCGTGGGGTCGATGTGGCTGGTGGTCCTGATGGCCGTCGGCACCCGCCGCAACGTGGCCAAGGGCACCGTCTACCTGGTCGTCCTGACCGGCCTGGTCTGCGTGTACTGGGACTATCTGACCGGCTGGCACGGCTGGTCGCTGGCGTACGCGGTGCCGATCGTGTGCGCCTGCTCGGTGATCGCCCTGGCCGTCACAGTGCGGGTGATGCGCATCGAGGTGGGCGAGCACATCCTGTACAGCGCGCTGACGGTGGTGCTGGGCCTCGTCCCGCTCGTGTTCCTGGCCCTCGACTGGGTCCGCAGCCCGCTCCCCTCGGCGATCTGCGGGGCCCTGAGCTGCGTCGTGCTGGCGCTCTTCCTGCTGGCCCGCGGTCCTGAGATGCGGCACGAACTCGCCAAGCGCCTGCACCTGTGACGCCCGTCGGCGATGCGCGGGCGGTAGGGTCACAGAACGTGAGCACCACACGTCCCGCCCCCGACGCCGCTGGCGCCCCGGAACGCTCCGGGCACGCCGAACGCCCCGTGAACCGGCGGGGCACGTGGACGGCACGGCGACCGTGGATCCTGGATAGCGTCATCGCTGCATCGGTGTTCGCCTACACGCTGCCGCTGACGCTCGAGTACCGGCCTCAGGGCGCCGTCCTGTTCAGCGCGGCGGTGCTGCTGTGCCTGCTCATGTGCCTGCCGTACCCGCTGCTGCGCCGCCGCACGCCGCTGACGGTGCTGGGCGTCGCGCTCGGTGCCTCGCTGCTGCAGTCGCTGGCCGGGATCGGTCTGCTGCCGGCGAACATCATGCTGGTCTTCGCCCTGTACGCGGTGGCCGCCCGTTGCCGCCCGGCGCTCGCCGCCGCCGCGGCGGCCGCCGTCCTGCTCTGGCTCGGCTTTGCCGTCGCCCCGTTCTTGCGCGCCGGTCATCTGAGTCCCGGCGAAGCCGCCGTCCTGGCGGTCACGGTGCTGTGGGCCTGGACCTGGGGAGCACTGAGCCGGGTGCGCCGGGAGCGTATCGAAGCGGTGCGCGAGCGCGCCCGGCAGCTGGAACGCGAACGCGAGACCCTCGCCGCCATCGCCGCCGCCGAGGAGCGGGAGAGGATCGCCCGGGAGATCCACGACATCGTCTCCCACAACCTCAGCGTCATCGTGGTCCTGGCCGACGGCGCATCGGCGAAGGCGCTCAGCGAGCCCGAACGCGCCCGCGACACGATGGTGCAGGTCCGGCGGACCGGACACGAGGCGCTCACGGAGATGCGGCGCCTGCTCGGATTGCTGCGCGGTGACGAGGACGCCGTCCGGGCACCGCAACCGGGTCTGGCACAGCTCGGCGCGCTGGTGGACGCCTCGCGCCGGGCGGGCCTGCCGGTGACCCTGACCCGGGACGGCGACGCCTCCCCCGTGCCGCCCGGCATCGGGCTGGCCCTGTACCGCGTGACCCAGGAGGCGCTGACGAACGTGCGCAGGCACGCCGGACCGGGAGCGCGGGCCGAAGTGACGCTGTGCTGCCGGGGTGAGGCGATCGAGGTCCGGATCGCCGATGACGGCCGCGGAATGTCCCGCTCCGGCCCGCCCGGCGACGGGCACGGCATCGCCGGAATGCGCGAACGAGTCGCCGCCTGCGACGGGACGCTGCGCGCCGGACCGCGTCCCGGCGGTGGTTTCGAGGTCGTGGCGAGCATCCCCCTGGGAGCGCGCTCATGAGCATCCGCGTGGCCCTCGTCGACGACCAGGAACTGATCCGTACCGGCTTCCGGATGGTACTGGAGTCCCAGCCGGATATCGAGGTCGTCGCCGAAGCCGATGACGGCGACACCGCGCTCGCGATGCTCGCCGGGACCGCCGTGGACGTCATCGTCATGGACGTGCGGATGCCCCGGATGGACGGCGTGGAAGCCACCCGCCGCATCCGCGCGGCCGCAGAGGGACCAGAGACCTCCCCCGCCCCGCAGGTGCTCATCCTCACCACCTTCGACCTGGACGAATACGCCTATCAGGCGTTGCGCGCGGGCGCCGCGGGCTTCATGCTCAAGGACGCCGGCGTAGAGGAGATCACCCAGGCCATCCGCCATGTGCACGCCGGGGACGCCGTCGTCGCCCCCAGCACCACCCGCCGGCTGCTGGAGCATTTCACCGCGCTGCCCGGCGTCGCCTCCGGCGCTCCCGGCGACCGGCGCGACGACGCCGGGACGGAGGCGCTGGCCGGACTCACCGCCCGCGAACGGGAGGTGCTGGGCCTCATCGCAGGCGGGATGTCCAACGCCGAGATTGCCGGCCGGCTGGGCCTGGCCGAGGGCACCGTCAAGATCCACGTGGGGAGCGTGCTGCGCAAGCTCGGCCTGCGGGACCGCGTCCAGGCCGTGGTGTTCGCCTACGAATCCGGTCTGGTCACACCGCGCGAGCCTCCCCGCTGACGACCGGCGGACATCGACCGGTCGTCGATCGGCGTGCATCGACCGGCGCCGATCGAGCGCCGCCGGGTATGCCTTCAGGCATAGCCGCCGGCGCGGATACCGCCGCAAAGGCATAGCGAAGATCATCCCGCGGCCGGACGATTCGCCGCCTCCGTTCCGGGACGGTGGAGGCATGTCCTCATACATCGTCACCACGGACCACCTCACCAAGCGCTACGGCGAACGCGCCGTCGTGGAGGATCTCAACCTGCGTGTCCCGGAGGGATGCGTGTACGGCTTCCTGGGACCCAACGGCTCCGGGAAGTCCACCACCATGAAGATGCTGCTCTCCCTGATCCGCCCCAGCAGCGGGCAGGTCCGGGTGCTGGGCGAGCCGATGACCCGCGCCACCCGGCGCCGGCTGCTGGGCCGGATCGGCTCGCTCATCGAATCGCCGCCCGGATACGGGCATCTCACCGGCGCGGAGAACATAGGGCTCGTCCGGCGGATGCTGGATCTCGAGCAGCGTCAGATCGACCTCGCCGTCCGGACCGTGCGGATGCAGGACCAGATGGACAAGAAGGTCCGGGAGTACTCGCTCGGCATGAAGCAGCGTCTCGGCATCGCGATGGCCCTGGCCCGCCAGCCGAAGCTGCTGATCCTCGATGAGCCCACCAACGGGCTCGACCCGGCGGGCATCGAGGAGATCCGCCGGCTGCTGCGGCACCTGGCCGACGGCGGCGTGACGGTGATGGTCTCCAGCCACCTGCTCGGCGAGATCGACAAGACCGCCACCACCCTGGGCATCCTGGCCGGCGGCCGCCTGTTGTTCCAGGGAACGCGCGCCGAGCTCTTCGCCGCCGCCACGCCCGATGTGCTCATCGGCACCGCTGATCCGCAGCGGGCGCAAGCGCTTCTGAGCGGGCAGCACGACGCCCGGATCGACGAGGGCCTGCTGCGGCTTTGCGGCCTCAGCCCGGACGCCACCGCGCAGGTCGTCTCCCATCTGGTGCGAGCCGGCCTCGGCATCTATGAGGTGCGCCGCCAGGAGCAGTCGCTCGAGGACGTCTTCATGGACCTCACCGGAGGTGGCGGCCTGTGAGCGTCGCGCTGATCCGCGCCGAGATCGCCAAGATGCGCCGGCTTCGCACCGGCATCATCGTGCTGGTCATGGTCGTCGGGGTGACCGCGCTCGCCGTGCTGTCTGCGCTCAGCAGCCCTGATTTCAGTGACCCCGGCACGCGCTCCTGGGCGGCGCTGCTGGCGGGGATGTCACTCGCGGTGCCGCTCACCTCTCCCCTGCTGCTGGCCGTGCTGGCCAGCCGTCAGGTCGACATCGAGCACCACGGCAACGGCTGGCTGCTGTTCCAGACCTCCGGTGCCACGCGGGGCGGCCTGTGCCGTGCCAAGCTCGCGGTCCTGGGCGCCGTCGTGTGCGCCGTCACCGCCGCTGAGGCGGGTCTGGTGCTCCTGGCCGGCATCGCCCTGGCGGTGCCAGGCCCGCCTCCCCTGGCACTGTGGTGGGGTTACGCCGGCGCCGTGGCGGTGGTCAACCTCGTCCTGCTCGGCCTGCACATCCTCATCTCCGCCCGGGTGGAGAACCAGCTGGCGGGACTCGGCATCGGCGTGCTGGGAACCCTGCTGGCCGTCTTCGCCACCGGATTGCCTCCGCTGCTGGCCCATCTGACGCCCTGGGGCTACTACGCGCTGGCCACCGCCGCCGGGTACCGGGACGGGGAGCTGGTGACGTTCGTTCCCGGCTACGCCAGCATCGCCGCGCTCGCGGTGCTCGGCGGCGTCCTCTTCGCCGTGTTCACCACTCGTTTCGACCGCCGGGAGGCGTCCTGATGACACTCATGAGCATGATCGCCGCGGAGTTCGCCAAGCTCGCCCGGTCCCTGAGCTGGACCGTCGTGGTGCTGCTGCCGGCCGCGATGGTCCTGGCCGGTGCGCTGAGCTCCCTCGTCGCGGGGCAACAACCCGCGGACGGATGGCATACCGTCTGGCTGCGTTCGGTCGTCTTCTACGGCCTCTTCCCGCTCGCCATCGGCGTGGCGGTCTTAGGCTCGCTGGTGTGGCGGGCCGAGCATCGCGGCGGCAACTGGAACGCGCTGATGAGCACACCGGTCTCCAGCCTGCGCCTGGTCGCCGCGAAGACGGCCGTGATCGCCGCCCTGGCGATGGCGATGCAGCTGGTCATGCTGCTGTGCGTCACGGTGGCGGGAAAGGCCGTGTTCGCGCTGCCGGGCATGCTGCCGGCCCGCTATCTCCTCATCAGCGGGGTCATCATGCTCGCCACCGTTCCCCTGGCGGCGCTGCAGTCCGGACTCTCGATGCTGCTGCGGTCCTTCGCCGCGCCTGTGGCGGTGGCGTTCCTGGGCGCCGGCGCCTCCACCGTGCTCCTCCTCGCCGAGATCGGCCCCATCGTGTTCCTCAGCCCGTACGCCCTCGCCACCCGGGCGACGCAACTGGGGACGGGCACATTCGCCGACGGCGGTGAGATCGCCGGTGCGACGGTGGGCTCGCTGCTGGCGGCCACGGCACTGCTGTCCCTCGTGACCATCGCGGGAGCCGCCGCGATCCTCGACCGGAGGGACACCCGCACCTGAACGGCTCGGTGAGCTGCTGGGTATGGTGAAGGTCACGGACGACTGGTCGCCGCACGCGGCGGCGCTCCGGTAGCATAGTGAGGCTGCGCGCCTTCGCGGTACAGGCGGATCCTCGCAGCCGGACATCCTTCACTCCTTCTCCCCCAGGGACGATCATGCGACAGAACCCCAGTGCGCCCTCTTCCGCTTCGTCGGGGATCAGCGCCGAAGCGCCCGGCGGCCTGTCCCGCACCGCCTCTCAGGCGATCTGGCTGCTGCTCTTCGCCGCCTTCACGGTGATCCTCAACGAGACGATCATGAGCGTGGCGATCTCAGAGCTGATGGAGGACCTCCACGTCACGGCCGCCACCGCGCAGTGGCTCTCCACCGCGTTCATGCTCACGATGGCCATCGTGATCCCCACGACCGGCTTCCTGCTCCAGCGCGTCACCACCCGTCAGATGTTCATCAGCGCGATGAGCGTCTTCAGCGCGGGCACCCTGCTGTGCATGGTCGCACCAGGCTTCACTGTCCTGCTGATCGGGCGGATCATCCAGGCATGCGGGACCGCGGCCATGATGCCGCTGCTGATGACGACGGTGCTGCAGCTGGTGCCGTTCAACCAGCGCGGGCGCATGATGGGCCGGATCTCCATCGTGATCGCCGTGGCACCGGCCATCGGCCCCACCATCTCCGGGGCCATCTTGAGCCTGGCGTCCTGGCGGTGGATGTTCGGCGTGGTACTGCCGGTGGCGCTGTTCATGCTGTTCCTCGGCTGGAAGAACCTGAAGAACGTCTCCGAGACCCGCGACATCCCGCTCGATCTGCTCTCGGTGCTGCTCTCCGCGCTCGGCTTCGGCGGCCTCGTGTTCGGCCTGAGCTCCATCGCCGAGGTGCACGACGCCCCCATGACCCTGCCGCTGACCGGCATCATCGGCGGCGTGATGTTCCTGCTGGTCTTCGGCTGGCGCCAGCTGCACCTGCAGCGCCGCGATTCGGCGCTGCTGGACCTGCGGACCTTCACCCACCGGAACTTCGCGCTCGCCGCGGCGGTGAGCACGATCGCGATGGGCAGCCTGTTCGGCACCGTCATCCTGCTGCCGCTCTACCTGCAGCGCGTGCTGCAGATCGACCCGCTCACCACGGGCCTGCTGCTGCTCCCCGGCGGACTGGCGATGGGCCTGCTCGGTCCCGTGATCGGGCGGATCTTCGATGCCATCGGACCGCGTCCCCTAGTGGTCCCGGGCGCGGTGGCGCTGAGCATCGTGATGTGGCTGCTGACCTTCGTCGACGCCGGCACCCCGGTCTGGATGCTGCTGGCCGGCCACATCGCCATGAGCGTCTCCCTGGCGTGCATGCTCACCCCGATGTTCGGCTCCGGCCTGGGCGTGCTGCCGCCCAAGCTGCAGTCCTACGGCAGCGCCACGATCGGCACCGTCCAGCAGCTCGCGGCGGCCGCCGGCACGGCGGCGTTCATCGCGGTGATGACGATCGCGCAGAACAACGCGCTGGCCTCCGGCGCCGATGAGGCCGAAGCCCTGGTCTCAGGTCTGCAGGCGGCGTTCACGGTCGGGGCGTGCGCCTCCCTCGTGGCGGTCGTCCTGACCCCGTTCATCACCCGGGTCCGCGAGGATTCCCCGGCCCCGGCGTCGCACTGAGGCGGTGCCCGGCAGCGCTATCCGCGCTGCCGGGCCCACTGGCGCTCAGCCAGTGCTCTCAGTCGAATCGCCGCCCGGCGAGCGATCGCGTGGTGACAAAACAACCGCGTAGTGACAGAACACCACCGTCTACGGTGTGGTTCTGTCATGTACGTGGTGTTCTGTGCACCGCCAGCGCGGTGCGGCGCGAGCCCAGGTCCCCGGCCGCCCACTGTGCGCTACCCGTGGAACCTCTCAGTCGGTGCGCTCCGCGCCCTCGCCCACTCCGGCCGCCTGCAGCAACCGGGGCACGATCGGCAGGAACGGCAGCGCGACGATCATGGAGAGCACCAGGAACGGAATGCTCAGCGCCACCAGTGAGAGCTGCCAGTGCCCATAGGGGTCGATGCCGACGAGCCCGAGAATCGCGATGATGCTCAGCGGCACGATCCAGGCGAAGACGAGGGCGACGAACCGCTTGCGGCTGAACGCGACGCCGGGCGCCTTCCCGGACCTGTACACCAGGACGCACACCCCGATGCCGCTGATCGCCAGCATGAGCGCCAGGAACAGGAGCGGGGGCCCGTCGAAGAAGCCCTCCCCGAAGAAGTCTTCCTGACCCTGTTCCGCGAGCCAGACGCGCGCGACGAAACCGGCGATCAGGTTCGCGGCCGCTGCCACCCCGAGGGCGAGCAGACCGGAGACGCTCTTCGGCCGGCCTGAACGGCTCCGGTCGCTCATCGCCGGATGTGCTCAGGCGTCGTCGCCGGCCTCGAGCGCGTGCTCGAGCCTGGCGATCTTGCCGTCCAGCTCGCCCTCGTAGCCGGGGCGGATATCGGCCTTGATGACGAGTGAGACACGCGAGCCGAACGGCAGCACGGCCTCGGTGGCCCGCTTGACGACGTCCATGACGGTGTCCCAGTCGGGCCCCTCGACCTCCGTGAACATGGCGGAGGTCCTGCACGGCAGGCCCGAGTCGCGGACCACCTTCACGGCGGCGGCGACGGCATCGTGCACCGAGCCGTCCTCGCGGCCGGTGCCGGACGGGGCGACGGAGAATGCGACGAGCATGACGAGCTCCTTCGAAATCGGCTTCAGCTTCGCTGGTGGGGAGTGCGGATCAGCTCGGCACGCGCAGCACCAGGGCCTCGCCCTGGCCGCCGCCGCCGCATAGCGCGGCCGCGCCGACGCCACCGCCCCGGCGGCCGAGTTCGAGCGCCAGGTGCAGCACGATCCGCGCGCCGGAGGCGCCGATGGGATGTCCCACCGCGATCGCCCCGCCGTTGACGTTGACCTTCTCGTGCGGCAGGCCCAGCTGCTTGGCCGAGGACAGCCCGACCGCGGCGAAGGCCTCGTTGATCTCCACGACGTCCAGATCCTGCGGGCTGAGGCCCTCGCGGTTCAGCGCGGTCTCGATCGACACGGCGGGCTGGTGCTGCAGCGTCGAATCCGGGCCGGCGGTCCAGCCGTGCGCCCCGATCTCCGCCAGCACCGTCAGGCCGAGCTCTTCGGCCTTGGCCCTGGACATCACGATCACGGCGGCGGCGCCGTCCGAGATCGGCGAGGAGTTGCCCGGCGTGATCAGCCCGTCCTTGGCGAACGCCGGCCGCAGCGAGCTCAGCGTCTCGGCAGAGGTGTCGGCGCGGACGCCCTCATCCTGGCTCACCGTGACCTCGCCCTTGCGGGTGCGGACCGTCACCGGCACGACCTCGTCGGCGAACCTGCCCTCGGACCAGGCGGCGGCCGCACGCTGGTGGGAGGCGGCTGCGAACTCGTCCTGCTCCCGGCGGCCGAAGGCGTCGCCGTTCGAGTTGGCGTCCTCGGTGAGCGCGCCCATCGCCTGGTCGGTGAAGTAGTCCCACAGACCGTCGTAGGCCATGTGGTCGAGCATCGTGACGTTGCCGTACTTGAATCCGGCGCGGGACTTCGGCAGCAGGTGCGGCGCCTGCGACATCGACTCCTGACCGCCGGCGACGACGACCTCATGTTCGCCGGCGCGGACCAGCATCGCCGCCTGGACGATGGCGTTGATGCCGGACAGGCACAGTTTGTTGATCGTGATCGCCGGGACGGACAGCGGGATGCCTGCCAGGTGCGCGGCCTGCCGGGCCGGTCCCTGACCGAGACCGGCCTGGAGAACCTGGCCCATGATGACGTGTTCCACCGCAGCCGGGTCGAGACTGATCTTCTCCAGGGCACCCCGGATCGCGACGGCGCCGAGTTCCGCCGCGGTCTGCGAGGACACGGCTCCCTGCAGCTTGCCGAACGGCGTACGGGCACCGGAGACGATGACGGCTTCAGGCATGATCTTCCTGCCTCCTCGTTGAGAGCTTGCTTAGGATCCTACGGGCCCGGCACCGGCACCAGCCGGCGGGGCTTCTCCAGCCACCACCCTACCGCCAGCCAAGGTCCGGCGATACGGGACCCCGGGACGCGGACCGCCGCTCCCACGGCTCAGAACAGCCGCGTGCTCGGATCGTCCATCCCGCGCAGCGCGTCGTAGTCCACCACCAGGCACTCGATGCCTCGGTCCTCGGCGAGGGTGCGCGCCTGCGGTTTGATCTCCTGCGCCGCGAAGACGCCGCGCACCGGCGCCAGCAGCGGGTCGCGGTTCATCAGCTCCAGGTAACGGGTCAGCTGCTCCACCCCGTCGATCTCCCCGCGGCGCTTGATCTCCACCGCGACGCTCGCGTTCTGGGCGTCCCTGGCCAGGATGTCCACCGGTCCGATGGCGGTCATGTATTCCCGGCGCACGAGCGAGTAGCCCGGCCCGAGGACCTCGATGTGCTCGGCGAGCAACTTCTGCAGGTGGGCCTCCACCCCGTCCTTCTCCAGGCCGGGATCCACGCCCAGGTCGTGTTCGGAGTCGTGCAGGATGCGGTAGATCGACACCTCCAGGGTGTCGTCCGTCTTGGTGTGCCGGACGGTCCAGATCCGTTCGATGCCGGCATCGGCCTGCGTGGGAGTCGGCTCGGACTCCTCCATCCGGCACGGCGGGCTCATCCAGTTCAGCGGCTTGTAGGAGCCCCCGTCCGAGTGGACCAGGACGCTGCCGTCCTGCTTGAGGATGAGCAGCCGCTCTGCGAGCGGGAGATGGGCGGTGAGGCGGCCGGCGTAATCCACCGTGCACTGGGCAATGACGAGTCGCACGTCAGGAGAGTCTACCGATACGGCTGTGAGAAAGTCGGCGCATGCCCCGTTCATCGTCATCGCGCCGCGCCAGCAAGTGGCAGCGCCAGGGCACCGGAGCCCGACCGCTGGAGGAGTCGCTGGCCGGGATGCGGCGCTATCAGGAGGCCCCGGACGGCGGCTGGATCGTGCAGGAGGTGCGGCCCAACGATTCAGGCCGCGTCTACACGTGCCCCGGCTGCCGGCAGGACGTCAGCGCCGCCAGCGCGCATATCGTGGCCTGGCTGGACGACGGCCCGTTCGGGACGACCGGGGTGGAGAACAGACGGCACTGGCACAAGGCGTGCTTCGCCTCGCGCCAGCGCCGTCGGTGAACCAGCGCCGTCGGTGAACCAGCGCCGTCGGTGAACCAGCGCCGCCGTTCAGTCAGCGTCCGTTCGAGGCGAGCGGCGCCGCTCAGCCCTTCTTGTCGGCCGTCAGCCGCGGAGCACGGCCCGGCTGAGGCGGCGTGAGCTCCTGAGTCGGCTCATCGTCCTGCTCCTCAGCCGGCTCGGCCTCCTCGGACCCATCGGCCTCGCCGGCAGTATCCTCCCCCGGCTCGGCCTCTTCCACGTCCTCCGCCGGTTCCACAGCCTCGGCAGCAGGTTCCTCGTCCGCCTCGGCCTGCTCGGCGGGCTGGTCGTCCTCCGGTGTCCCGGCTTCGCCCTCGGCCTCCGGGAGGTCGTCGTCCTCCAGGTCCTCCAGCTCGATCCGCTGGGTCTCCTGGCTGCCGGACTCGTCCTCGTCCACCTGGTCCCCGGCATCGCCGGCGGACTGGGCAAGCAGGTTCGCCGGGGCGACGAACATGCTGCGCAGCTGGTCCAGCTGCGCGGTGATCGTCTTGCGCTGGTTCGTCAGCAGCTCCACCTGCGCCTGCGCCTCGGCGATGTTGCGGCGAGCCTCGGCGCGGGCCTCCTCGATCGACGCCTCAGCCGTGCGGCGCGCCTCGGTGATGATCTCCTGGGCCCGCTTCCGGCCGTCCTCGATGATCTCGTCGGCCTTGGCCACGGCCTCCTCGTGCAGGGTCTCGGCGCGCTTGGCCGCTTCCTGCGCCTCGGCGTCGGCCTTCTGGGCACGGGCCTGCGCCTGCTCCACCAGCTCGCGGTTCTTCGCGACCGCCTCGTCGTGCGCCGCCTTGAGCTCCTCCTCCGAGACCCGGCGCTTCTCCGCCAGTTCCACGTCCTGAGCGTCGGCGGCCTTGCGCAGCTCCTCTTCGCGCTGTTTCGCGGCGCTGAGGATCTCCTCGGCCTGCTTCTTGGCGTCGCCGATGATCTTGGCTGCCTCGGCCTCGGCGCGGGCGGTGGTCTGCGCGGCTTCGCGCTCAGCGGACTCCAGGGTCTCCTTGGCCTGCGCCTCGGCGCCGGTAGTGGCCTGCGCGGCCTCCCGCTCGGCGGTCTCGCGGATCTCCTTGGCCCGCTTCTCCGCGGCGGCCACCGCTTCCCGGGCACGCAGTTCCGCCGAGGACTTGATGGCGTCGGCTTCCGAGCGAGCCGAGTTGAGCAGCTCGTGGCACTCGTTCTGCGCCTCCGAACGCTGCTGGGCGGCCTCGGCCCGCGCGTTGTTCCGGATCGTCTCGGCGTCGGACGTGGCCTGGGAGAGCGTCTCCCGCGCCTGTGCCTCCGCGATCTTGAGCAGGTGATCGATGCGTGAGCCCGGCGCGCCCCGGTCCTTCTCGTTGCTGGAGAGCTTCTTGAGCTTCTGTCTCGCCTCGGAGAGCTCCCCGGCGACCTGGAGTTTCGCCCGGTCGGCCGCGACCACCTGCGCGCGCGCGTCGGTGAGCGACTTCTTGAGCGCCTGGATCTCTCCCCGCAGCTGGTTGATCCGCGAATCGACCTCGGACTTCTCGTAGCCGCGCATGGCAGTGCGGAACTCTTCGGTTACTGACACAGTGACTCTCTCCATCGGTTCGCCGGGTGTGTGCTTCTCGCACCGCCCGTCATGGGAAGCGGCGGTGACCTGTTGAGGTCATTCTAGGGGAGAGAACCTGGCAGCGGACAGTGACCTTGTTGTCATTACCCGTCCCGCGGTCCGGTCACGACGACGTGCCCTCCCGGCCGCCGCCGTCTGCCAGGTCCGCCAGTTCCTCCAGGGACCGCTGTTCGTAGGCCACCCGCTCGATCCGGGCGCCCAGGGCGCGCAACCGCTCGGC
The DNA here is from genome assembly GCF_014639315.1 of Sediminivirga luteola. Taxonomy (GTDB): domain Bacteria; phylum Actinomycetota; class Actinomycetes; order Actinomycetales; family Brevibacteriaceae; genus Sediminivirga; species Sediminivirga luteola. Next base: position 148,553 of record NZ_BMFY01000003.1, on the reverse strand, counting down.
GAACCGTTCATAGCCCCGGTCGATGTGGTCCACGCCGGTCACCTCGGTGATGCCTGAGGCCACGATGCCGGCGATGACCAGGGCAGCGCCGGCGCGGATGTCGCTGGCCTCCACCGGTGCCCCGGAGAGCTCCCCCACGCCGGTGATGACGGCGTGCCTGCCGTCGATGCTCACCTGCGCACCGAGGCGGGCCAGCTCGCGGACGAACCGCCAGCGCGCCTCGAACAGGTTCTCCGTCAGCATGCCCAGGCCGTCCGAGACGGCGTTGAGCGTCACCACGAACGGCTGCAGATCCGTCGGGAAACCCGGGTACGGCAGGGTCGCGACACGGATCGCGTGGGGCCGCTCAGGTCCCTCGACGCGGAACGTCTCGCCCTCGCCGGTGCTGATCCGGCAGCCGGCCAGCTCCAGCTTCTCCAGGACGGTGGTCATGATGGCCGGGTCGACGCCCTCCACGGTCACATCGCCGCCGGTCACGGCTGCCGCGAACGCCCAGGTGCCCGCGACGATGCGGTCCCCCACCACCCGGTGCTCCACGGCGGACAGCCGTTCGACGCCGGTGACGCTGAGAGTGGAGGAGCCGATCCCCTCGATGCGAGCGCCCATCCGGGCAAGCATCGTGCACAGGTCGACGATCTCGGGTTCGCGCGCGACGTTGTCGATCACGGTAGTGCCCCGAGCAAGGGTCGCTGCCATCAGCAGGTTCTCGGTCGCGCCGACGGAGGGGAACTCCAGGCGGACTTCCGTGCCGCGCAGCCCCTCCGGCGCCTCGGCGATGAAGTAGCCGTGATCCAGCCGCACGGTGGCGCCCAGCGCCTCCAGCCCCGCCTGATGCATGTCCAGGCCGCGGGACCCGATCGCATCGCCGCCGGGAAGGGCCACGTGGGCGGCGCCCAGCCGCGTGGTCAGCGGCCCCAGCACGCAGATCGAAGCGCGCATGGCGCGCACCAGCTCGTAGTCGGCGCGGTGGCCGATCTCGGCGGGGACGTCGATGGCCACCCGTCCGGCGGCCGGGTCGTAGTCGATGCCGCAGCCGAGCCGGCGCAGCAGCTCGCACATGATGCGCACGTCCAGGATCTCCGGGACGTTGCGCAGCACGGTGGTGCCCTCGGCCAGCAGCGCCGCGGCCATCAGCTTGAGCACGCTGTTCTTGGCGCCCGGGACCGAGACGGTCCCCTTAAGGCGGTCACCGCCCTGGATCCGGAATGCCTCCACAGTGCCTCCACAGTGTCTGCCCGATATCTCCCCGGGCCGGTCTGCCCGGTACCGCTAGGTGAAGCGGCCCATCCGATCGTTATGCCCCGGTGGCGCCGCTTCCAGCCACGAGGACAGTCCCGTGCAGGCATCGGCAGCCATCGCCAGATGGACCGTGCCGGCGCCCCGGAAGGCCACGTCGACGATCACCGACTCCGGGAGCGTCGCGTAGCGTTCCTCCTCGTCCGGCTCTCGCCGCCCGGTGATCTCCAGGGCCTGCCGCGGGAACGTGTGCGCCGGGCGCCGGCCGAGTGAGAACACCGGGTACCAGTCCAGGGAGTTCTCCGCGTAGACCGCGACCCCGAGCCGCCAGTGCCGGCGGCGCGCCGCGATGTGCCCCTCGCCCACCAGCAGCGAGCAGTCGAAGCTGCTGGCCGAGCGGGCGAGGTTGCGCCTGCGGAAGACGAACACCGTGACCAGTAAAACAGCGAGGCCAAGCACTGACAGGAGCACGATCACGAATGCTGTCAATGCTTGGCCACCCCGTATGGACGTGCGTGAACGGACCGCGTGAGGGCGCTCAGACCAGCTGGGCCCGGTCCGCGACGATCGCGACGTGGTCTTGATCGACGGACAGGAAGCCGCCGTCGGCGTTCGCCCTGATCTCCTCGCCCTCTGAGGTGATGATACGCACCTCGCCGCCGGCGATCACGCCGAGCACCGGCTCATGCCTGGGAAGGATGCCGATCTCGCCCTCCGAGGTGCGGGCGACGACCCGGCGGGCCTGGCCCGACCACACCTCGGCGTCGGCGGCGACAACCTCCACCTGGAGCAGGTTCTCAGCCATGGATCAGGACTCCTTCTGGATCTTGTCCCAGTTGCGGTAGACGTCCTCGAGGCCGCCCACGTTGAAGAACGCCTGCTCGGCGATGTGATCGAGCTCGCCGTCGCAGATCTTCTTGAAGCCCTCGATGGTGTCCGTCAGCGGCACGGTGGAACCGGGCACCTGGGTGAACTTCTCCGCCATGTAGGTGTTCTGGGAGAGGAACTGCTCGATGCGGCGGGCACGGCTCACCACGAGCTTGTCCTCTTCGGAGAGCTCGTCGACGCCGAGGATCGCGATGATGTCCTGCAGTTCCTTGTTCTTCTGCAGGATCTGCTTCACGCGGGTCGCCACATCGTAGTGCTCCTGACCCACGTACAGCGGGTCCAGGATGCGCGAGCTGGACGCCAGCGGGTCCACCGCGGGGTACAGGCCGCGCGAGGCGATGTCGCGGGAGAGCTCGGTGGTGGCGTCCAGGTGGGCGAAGGTGGTCGCCGGCGCCGGGTCGGTGTAGTCGTCGGCGGGCACGTAGATCGCCTGCAGCGAGGTGATCGAGTTGCCGCGCGTCGAGGTGATCCGCTCCTGGAGCAGGCCCATCTCGTCGGCCAGGTTCGGCTGGTAGCCCACCGCGGAGGGCATGCGGCCCAGCAGGGTGGAGACCTCGGAGCCGGCCTGGGTGAAGCGGAAGATGTTGTCGATGAACAGCAGCACGTCCTGGTTCTGCACATCGCGGAAGTACTCCGCCATGGTCAGCGCGGACAGCGCCACCCGCAGACGGGTGCCCGGCGGCTCGTCCATCTGGCCGAACACGAGGGCGGTGGAGCCCAGCACGCCGGACTCGTCCATCTCGTTGATCAGGTCGTTGCCCTCACGGGTGCGCTCGCCGACTCCGGCGAACACGGAGACGCCGTCGTGGTCATTGGCCACGCGGTAGATCATCTCCTGGATCAGCACGGTCTTGCCCACGCCCGCGCCGCCGAACAGGCCGATCTTGCCGCCCTGCACGTACGGGGTGAGCAGGTCGATGACCTTGATGCCGGTCTCGAACATCTGGGTCTTGGACTCCAGCTGATCGAAGTTGGGGGCATCGCGGTGGATCGGCCAGCGCTCGGTGACCTCGAGGGTCTCGCCCTCGGCCAGGTTGAGCACATCGCCGACGGTGTTGAAGACGTGGCCCTTGGTCACGTCGCCGACCGGCACGGTGATGGACTCACCGGTGTCCACGACTTCCTGACCGCGGACCAGGCCGTCGGTGGGCTGCAGCGAGACGGTGCGGACGATGCCGTTGCCGAGGTGCAGGGCGACCTCGAAGGTCAGCCGCCGGGTGCCCTCGGAGAGCTTCACCTCGGTGTGCAGGGCGTTGTAGATCGCCGGCACCGCGTCGAGCGGGAATTCGACGTCGACGACGGGGCCGATGACTCGGGCGATGCGGCCGACCGAAGCCGGCCGGACAGCGGTGGTTTCGCTTGCGGTGGCAGTCATGGTTCTCTTTCTCGTGCTTCTTGAGCGGAAGTGGAGCGGCCGCGTTCGCTAGTCGGCGCTCGCCGATGCGGCCAGAGCATCGGCGCCGCCGACGATCTCTGTCAGTTCCTGGGTGATCTCAGCCTGGCGCGCCGTGTTTGCCAGGCGCGTGTAGCGCTTGATCAGATCGTCCGCGTTGTCGGTCGCGGTCTTCATCGCGGTCTGCTTGGCCGCCTGGTAGGAGGCGGCCGCACCCAGCAGGGCGGTGAAGATCCGGGAGTCGACGTAGCGCGGTAGCAGGGCGTCCAGCACGGACTCCGGGTCCGGCTCGAACTCGTAGAGCGGGAAGGCCTCGATCTGCGGGGCCGACTCCGCCTCCTCCTCGTCGACGATCTCCAGCGGGAGCAGGCGGAGGTACTCCGGCCGCTGCGTCACGGTGTTCACGAACCGGGTGTAGACGAGGTAGATCTCGTCGATGCCGCCGTCGTCCGCGTCGGTGCCGAAGTCCGCCAGCAGTGCCTCGCCGATTCGGCGCGCATCCTCGGGGGTGGGCGTCTCGCTGAAACCCTCCCAGCTGTTCTTCAGCGCCCGCTCGCGGAAGGTGTAGTACGTGACGGCCTTGCGGCCGACCGCGTACAGCACCGGCTCCTTGCCGGACTCCCGCAGCAGCGACACCAGTTCCTCCGCCTCGCGGACGACATTGGAGGCGTAGGCGCCGGCGAACCCGGAGTCCGCGGAGATCACGACCACTGCCGAGCGCCGGATGGTCTCCGGCTCCGAGGTCAGCGTGTGCTCCACGTCCGAGTGCGTGGCCACGGCGGACACCGCACGGGTGAGGGCCGAGGAGTACGGTCCGGCAGCCCGCACCCGACCGATGGCCTTCTGGATCCGCGAGGCGGCGATGAGCTCCATCGCCTTGAAAATCTTCCGTAGCGACTGGGTGGAGCGGATCTTCTGCCGGAAGACCCTCTGCTGTGCTCCCATGTCTCCCTACTTCCTTTGCCGTCAGCGCTTCTGGCGGACGATCTGCTCCTGGTGGACCTCTTCCTCTTCCGCGGCGTCGAACTGCTCGCTGCCGAGCGTCTTGCCCTCGGAGGTCTGGAAGCCTGCGCTGAACTCCTTGATCGCGGACTCCAGCTTCTGGACGGTCTCGTCCTCGAGCTTCTGGGTGCCGGCGATGGTGCTCAGCACATCGGTCTTCCGCTCCAGGTAATCGTGCAGCTCCGCCTCGAAGCGCAGCACGTCGCCCACCGGGACCTCGTCCAGATAGCCGTTGGAGCCGGCCCACACCGAGACGGTCTGCTTCTCGAACGGCATCGGCGAGTACTGACCCTGCTTGAGCAGCTCGGTCAGGCGCGCGCCACGGTTCAGCTGCCGCTTGGTGGCGTCGTCCAGGTCGGAGGCGAACATGGCGAACGCCTCCAGCGAGCGGTATTGGGCCAGGCTCAGCTTCAGCGTGCCCGAGACGCCCTTAAGCGCCTTGGTCTGCGCGGCACCGCCGACGCGGGACACCGAGACGCCGACGTCCACAGCCGGGCGCTGGTTCGCGTTGAACAGGTCCGACTGCAGGAAGATCTGACCGTCGGTGATGGAGATGACGTTGGTCGGGATGAACGCGCCGACGTCGTTCGCCTTGGTCTCGATGATCGGCAGGCCGGTCATCGAGCCGCCGCCGAGGTCGTCGTGCAGCTTGGCGCAGCGTTCCAGCAGCCGGGAGTGCAGGTAGAACACGTCACCCGGGTAGGCCTCGCGGCCCGGCGGGCGACGCAGCAGCAGCGACACGGCACGGTAGGCCTCGGCCTGCTTGGACAGGTCGTCGAAGACGATCAGGACGTGCTTGCCCTGGTACATCCAGTGCTGGCCGATGGCGGAGCCGGCGTACGGCGCCAGGTACTTGAAGCCGGCCGGGTCGGATGCCGGAGCGGCGACGATCGTGGTGTACTCCAGGGCGCCGGCCTCCTCCAGGGAGCGGCGCACCTCCGCGATGGTGGAGCCCTTCTGGCCGATGGCCACGTAGATGCAGCGGACCTGCTTCTTCGGGTCGCCGGACTCCCAGTTGGCCTTCTGGTTGATGATGGTGTCGATCGCGATGGCGGTCTTGCCCGTCTTGCGGTCGCCGATGATCAGCTGACGCTGGCCGCGGCCGATCGGGATCATCGCGTCGATGGCCTTCAGGCCGGTCTGCAGCGGCTCGCGGACCTCCTGGCGCGCCATCACGCCGGCGGCCTGGAGCTCGAGCTCGCGGCGGCCCTCCGTGCTGATGTCGCCCAGGCCGTCGATCGGGCTGCCCAGCGGGTCCACGACCCGGCCGAGGTAACCGTCGCCGACGGGCACCGAGAGCACATCGCCGGTGCGGTACACGTCCTGCTCCTCGGCGATGCCGGAGAAGTCGCCGAGGACGATGACGCCGATCTCCCGCTCCTCCAGGTTCAGCGCCAGACCCAGCGTGCCGTCCTCGAAGCGCAGCAGCTCGTTGGCCATCGTGCCCGGCAGGCCCGAGACGCGGGCGATGCCGTCGCCGGCCTCGACGACCTTGCCGACCTCGGTGCGCTCACCGCTCGTGGGGGTGTACGACTCGACGAACTTGCCGAGCGCGTCCCGGATCTCGTCCGGGCGGATTGTCAGTTCCGTCATCGTGGTTCCTCTGATTCCTTCACTCTCGCGTCGCGATCCTCGCCGACGTACGACCGAAAAAGACCGTTTGAAGACTGCTGTACGTGGGTGCCCGGCCGCCCCGGGCTGATGCTCCTAGCCGGCGATCTTCCGCCGGACCGCGGTGAGCCGGCCGGCCACCGTGTCGTCGATGACCTCGTCACCGACGCGGACCCGGACGCCGCCGAGCACGCCCGGATCGACGCTCACGTTGAGGACGAGCTCCCGTCCGAACACGCCGGCCAGGCGTGCGGCGAGCTGCTGTTCCTGTTCCGCGCTCAGGGCTGCGGCCACGGTCACCTCGGCGACCTCACGGGACTGCAGCGACGCCACGATCCCCGCGTAGTCCTCCAGCGCCTGGGTCACCCGGCGGCCGCGCGGATGCGCCGCCGCCTGGCCGATCAGGATGGCGGCCTCCGGGGAGACCTTCCCGGCCACGAGCGAGTGCGCCAGTTCCCGCTTGGCCGTCGCCGGGGCGTCGTGGCTGGCGAAAGCGCGCTGCAACTCGTGGGACCCCGTTACCGTCGCGCCGAAGCCGAACAGCTGGGCCTCGGTGTCCGCGAGCCTCCCCGCCTCGCGGGCCGCGCTCGCCAGGGCGGTCACGGCAAGGTGCTCCGCGCCGCTGACGAACTCCTGGGCGCTGGCCCAACGCTTGGCCGCCACGGCCTGGAGCACGCCGAGGGCCTCCGCCCCCAGACGCGAGCCGAAGAGGCCGTCGAGCAGCGAGGTCTTGGCCTCCGCCGCCACCGCGGTGTCGGCGAGCGAGCGGCGCAGCGGTGCCGAGGAGTCCAGCACCGAGACGGCGTCGAGCAGCTGCTCCCCCGTCTCGGCTGCGCCGGGTCCCTCCAGCTTGGGCTTCAGCTCCTGAAGGAGCTGGGCCAGGGACTCTCTGCTCGCTCCACGCATCTTACGATTACTCCTTCGCAGCCGCGCCGGAAGCCTGCGAGGCCTCCAGATCGGCGATGAAACGGTCGACGACAGCGGCGGCACGGGCGTCGTCGGCGAGGGTCTCGCCCACGATCCGCGAGGCCAGCTCGGTGGCGAGCTCCCCGACATCCTGCCGCAGCGAGACGAGTGCCTGCTGGCGTTCGGCCTCGATCTGCGCGTGGGCTGCCTGGGTGATCCGCTCGGCCTCGGCGTTGGCCTGGGCCTTGAGCTCGGCGATGATCTGCTTGCCTTCCTCCTGCGCCTCGGCGCGGAGCCTGGCCGCCTCGGCCCGGCCTTCGGCGAGCTGCTGCTGATACTCGGCAAGCGCGGCATCGGCCTCGGCCTGGACGCGCTCGGCCTTCTCGATGCCGCCCTGGATCTTCTCCGCACGCTCGTCGAGCACCCGCTTGAACGACGGCAGGATCCACTTCCAGAACGCGAAGAAGACGATCGCGATGACGACCGCGCTCCACACGATGTCGTAAAGCGGCGGGAAGAACAGGTCTGCGCCCGAGATATCGTCGCCGCCGGCGGCGATGTGCACCGAAGTCATAAGAGTCAGTTCCTTTGGATCACACGAAGAACGGCGTCGCGATGCCGATCAGGGCCAGGACCTCGATCAGCGCGATACCGATGAACATGGTGCCGCGGAGCTGGTTGGCGAGCTCCGGCTGGCGGGCGGTCGACTCGAGGGTCTTGCCGACGACGATGCCGACGCCGATACCGGGGCCGATGGCGGCGATACCGTAACCGATGGTCGCGATGCTGCCTTCGATGTTGACGGTGCCGGTGAGTTCTGCGAGAGCGTCCACTGTGTGTGGTTTCCTTCCTTGACGGGTGCGGACCCTGGTGCTTGTGGTGGGCCCGTCACATTGGTGTGGCTGCGGGTGGTGGGATCAGTGCTCTTCGGCCATCGCCTGGTTGATGTAGATGGAGGCGAGCAGCGCGAAGATGTAGGCCTGCAGGAATGCGACCAGGGTCTTCAGCAGTGTCATGAAGATCCCGCCGAAGAGGGTGAGGAAGCCGAACGCCTTGAAACCGACGGAGGCGTCGAAGAAGAAGAACCAGGTGGCGGCGAAGCACAGCACCAGAAGCAGGTGGCCGACCATCATGTTGATGGTCAGACGCAGCGTCAGCGTGGCCGGCTGGATCACGAACTTGGTGAGGAACTCGATCGGGATCAGGATGATGTGCAGCGGCCAGGGCACGCCCGGCAGCACGATCTGGTTCTTCACGTAGTGGCCCAGTCCCTGCGCCTGCACGCCCGCGGCGTGATAGGTGACGTAGACGATCAGGGCCAGCAGCAGCGGCACGGCGATGGTGGCGGTGCCGGCCATGTTGATGCCGGGGATGAAGCCCATCAGGTTGAGCGAGAGGACCAGGAAGAAGATGGTCGTGATGAGCGGCAGGAAGCGCTTGGCCTTCTCCTTGCCCATCGACTCCTCGACGATGTTCACCCGGACGAAGTCCAGGAGCATCTCGGCGACGGACTGCCCCCGGGAGGGCACCACGGCGAGCTTGCGGATCACGAGGGCGAAGAAGCCCAGGAGCAGGCCGATGGCCAGGAACCGGATCAGGACGATGCGGTTGACCTCGAACGGGGTGCCTTCGAACCAGATGGCCGGCGGGAAGAAGTCCTTCATCGACGGCGGGTGGAACGCGCTGCCTTCGGCTGCGAGGGCGATGGTTCCGGCCGCGGTCACGACGTCCACGATGTGCATACTCTCCCATAGTCGGGCCTGGCCCTACCACAGCGCAAGGTCTGCGGTGTGGGCTCCGGCGGTCCGGCAAACAGCGATCAGTGGGCGACGTCGGCGTCGTCGCGGCGGGCGAGCCGGTCGCGGTTGCCGGCTGGAGCCGGCAGCGTCGATCCTGGCGCTCCCCAGCGAGCTAGCTGCGAACAACATCACAATCGCCAACGGTCACTCTACCAAGCGTCGAACAGCCTCACAAACCGCCGGCGGGCGGCCGGTGCCGGCGGCTGCGGGCACGGCCCCTCGCCGGCGTGCGGGTGCGCGCCCGCCCAGGCTCTCCCCGATGACGGGACCAGGAGCGGATCAGCGTCCGGCATCGGGGTCCACATAGGGGATCCGGGCCTTCTGGAACATCATCGCCTCCAGCGCGGTCGAGCCGATCACGGCGGCCACGATGGTGAAGAACGCGACCGGCCCGTAGATCGTCTCCTGCGCCGCGAGCCTGGGCACCACCAGCATGAACAGCAGGACCTTCAGGGCGAATCCCAGGCCGAGCCCGCCGGCGAGCATCGTCACCGACCAGTTCCTGCCGAGGTACATCACAGCCGCGGAGATCCCGACGAAGGCCGCGGTCAGGCCACCGCCGACGAGCGCGCCCCACACCCCGGGCAGCCCGGCGACGAAGTACCCGATGAGGGCGCCCAGCCCCGCCACCGCGGCGATCAGCGCCACCCCGGTCAGCAGGATGCGCCGCCAGAGCCGCCTCCATTCAGCATCGGCCTCAGTCACGTGTCGTCAGCTCCTTCCTCGACCACCAGCGGCGTGCCAGCGGGTAGAACGTCAGGACCAGGGTGGTGCCCAGCCCGATGAGCAGCATGAGCAGGACTGCCTCCCCGGCCAGCGCAGCAGCGCGAGGCTGGAGAATGCGATCACCGCCACCCAGCAGTACATGATCAGCACGGCGCGCGCGTGCGAATGTCCCAGCGCCAGCATCCGGTGGTGCAGATGCTTGGCGTCGGCGGAGAACGGGGACTTCCCGGCCATCAGGCGGCGGATGATCGCGAGCACCAGATCCGCCAGCGGCAGCAGCACGATCGCGATCGGCAACAGGATCGGCAGCAGCGTGGGCACCACGCGGCTGTCGCTCAGCAGCGCCGGATCGACCTGCCCGGTCACCCGGATGGTGGAGGCGGCCAGCAGCAGCCCGATCAGCATCGAGCCGGAGTCGCCCATGAAGATCCGCGCGGGGTTGAAATTGTGCGGCAGGAACCCCAGGCACGCGCCCACGAGCGCGGCGGTCACCAGGGTGGCGAGGTTCGCGTAGGAGTCCGGGGAGGCGTCCTGCACCAGCCAGTAGCTGTACACGAAGAACGCGGTCCCGCCGATCGCGACGGTGCCGGCGGCCAGCCCGTCCAGGCCGTCGACGAAGTTGACCGCGTTGATCGTCACGACGACTACCAGGATGGTCAGGCCGATCGACATCCGCTGGGAGCCGACGATGACGCCGCCCAGCGGGATGCTCAGCAGCGCCACGCCGCTGACGGCCATGATGCCCGCCGCCAGCACCTGCCCGGCGAGCTTGGTGAACCAGGTCAGGTCCCAGATGTCGTCGATCACGCCGAGGATGCACAGCAGCAGGCCCGCCCCGAGGATGCCGTACACCGGCGCCGGATCGGCGAAGACCGCGCTCAGCAGCGGCGTCTGGCTCGCCACCAGGAACGCCATCAGCACGCCGCCCATGATCGCGACGCCGCCCAGCCGCGGCGTCGGCACCGAGTGCACGTCCCGTTCCCGCAGCGGGGCGAAGATCAGCGCCCGTTCGGCCACCCGCCGGACCATGGGCGTCATCAGGTACGCCACCGCCGCGGCGACGAGCAGGACGAGCAGATAGGTGCGCACGTCTCTAGCCGGCTCCGCCTTCATCGGCGGCCAGATCGGGCACCACCTGGCGCAGCCGTTCCAGCGGCAGGGCGCCCTGGCGGACCACCCGGAATGGGCTGACGGTGGTGTCGACGATGGTGGAGGCCTCTCCCCCGGGCGCGCGGCCGGCGTCGAGGTACACCGCGACCGCTCCGCCGAGCATGTCCTGCGCGGCGGCGGCCTCGAGCGCGGCCGGCATGCCGGTGCGGTTTGCGCTGCTGACCGCCAGCGGCCCGGTGCGCTCGAGCAGCTGCAGTGCGATGGGATGATCGGGCATCCGCAGGGCGACGGTCCCGTGGGTCTCCCCCAGGTCCCAGTCGAGCGAGGGCTGGGCGGTCAGGATGAGCGTGAGCGCGCCGGGCCAGAACTCCTCGGCCAGCGCACGCGCCTGGGGATGCACATCCGCGGCGAGCCCGTCCAAGGCGGCGGGACGGGCGATCAGGACGGGCGGGGGCATCTCCCGGCCCCGGCCCTTGGCCGCCAGCAGGTCCTGGACGGCGCGGGGAGAGAAGGCATCGGCGGCGACGCCGTACACCGTATCGGTGGGCATCACGACCAGCTCACCGTCAGCGAGCGTGCGCGCCGCCTCCTCGAGAACCAGGTTGCGCACGTTCTCGCTCGTGCAGTCGTAGATCTCTCCGCGTTCCTCACTCATGCGACGGCGTCCTTCTTCCTTGCTGGTTCTGCCCTTGCCCTGCCGGCCGGGCCGTCGGCACACCGGCACCGGCCCGGCGGGTCCTGAGAGCGCTCGGGTGCGACGCGCCCGGAGCGCTACGGCCGGCGGTGAAACGGTCGCGGCCGGCCAGATCCTGGTGCGTGGTGATGCCGGTGAAGCCGTGACGGCCCAGCAGCACCCGCATCGCGGCACCCTGGCCGCTTCCATGTTCGCAGATGAACACGCCGCCGGGGACCAGCAGCGCCGCAGCGGCGCGCGTGACGCCGGCCGGGATGCGCAGCCCGTCCTCACCGCCGCCGTAGAGCGCCAGCTCCGGATCATGGTCCCGGACCTCGGGATCGAGCGGCTCCTGTCCTTCGGCGATGTAGGGGGGATTGCTCACCACCGCATCCGCCTGGGCCCCGGCAAGGGCCGTGCGCAGCGGGCTGCCGGGGTGGTCCTGCGTGAGCGCGTCACCGGCAAGCAGGTGCAGACTCGACCCGGCCGCGCCGATCCTGCCGGCGTTGGCCGCGGCGTTCCGGCGCGCCCAGGCGAGCGCCTGCTCGCTGAGCTCCACCCCGTAGACCTCGGTGCCGGGAAGTTCGGCGGCCAGGGAGATGGTCAACGCGGCAGAGCCGGCGCACAGATCGACGATCCGCCTCGCCTCCGGGCTCAGACTCGCGACCAGGTCCACGATCAGCTCGGTCTCCGGCCGCGGCACGAAGACGCCGGGGCCCACCTCGACGGTCAGCGTGCGGAAGGCGGCCGTGCCGGTCAGGTGCTGGAGCGGGATGCGGGCGCGGCGCTCGTCCACCAGCTCCTCGAAGCGACGGCGCACCTCCCCCGGCATGGGCTCGGCCATCAGCGCGGCGCGGCGCACGGCACCGCGCTCCACGCCGGCGGCGTGCGCGGCGAGGAGTTCCGCATCGGCGCGGGGGCTCGGCAGACCAGCCTCCGCGAGCCGGCGCGCGGCCTCGGCGAGCACGGCGTCGTAGCCGGTCATCACGCCCCCGGGGTGGCGGGATCCGTGGCCTCGTCCAGCCTGGCCTGCTGGTCGGCGCGCAGGCAGGACTCGATCACCGGTTCCAGATCGCCGTCGAGGACCGCGTCCAGGTTGTAGGCCTTGTAGCCGGTCCGGTGATCCACGATCCGGTTCTCCGGGAAGTTGTAGGTGCGGATCCGCTCGGACCGGTCCACGGTGCGGATCTGCGACTTCCGGTGGGCGCTGGCCTCGGCCTCGGCCTCCTCCTGCTGCCGCGCCAGCAGACGCGCCCGGAGGATCCGCATGGCCTGCTCCCGGTTCTGCAGCTGGGACTTCTCGTTCTGGCAGCTGGCCACGATCCCGGTGGGCAGGTGGGTGATGCGCACGGCCGAATCCGTGGTGTTCACCGACTGGCCGCCGGGCCCGGAGGAGCGGTAGACGTCGATGCGCAGGTCGTTCGGGGAGATGTCGACCTCCTCGGGCACCTCCACCTCGGGGAACACCAGCACGCCGGCGGCGGAGGTGTGGATGCGCCCCTGGGACTCGGTGACGGGCACGCGCTGGACCCGGTGCACCCCGCCCTCGAACTTCAGCCGCCCCCAGACGCCCTGTCCCGGCTCGGTGCTGGAGCTGGAGATCGCGAGCGAGACATCCCGCCAGCCGCCCAGATCGCTCGGCGTGGCGTCCACCAGCTCGGTGCGCCAGCCCCGGGACTCGGCGTACCGGACGTACATCCGGTACAGGTCACCGGCGAACAGCGCCGATTCGTCGCCGCCCTCGCCCGCCTTGATCTCCAGGATGACGTCCCGGCCGTCGTCGGGGTCGCGCGGGACGAGGAGTTCGCGCAGTTCACCGGCGGACTGCGCCACCTCGGTCTCCAGGCGCGCCGCTTCCTCCGCGAACGCCGGATCCTCGGCGGCCAGCTCGCGGGCATCGGCGAGATCGGCCGCGGCTTGCTCCCAGCGCCGGTACCCGGCGACGATCGCGTTCAGCTCGGCGTAGCGCCGACCGAGCTTACGGGCCAGGCCTGGCTTGGCGTGCACCTCGGGATCGCTGAGCTCCTCCTGCACGCGGAGATGTTCGTCCAGCAGCGGCTTGACCGCTGCGAACTCCTGCGGGGACGGCTGGGATGACATCGTGTTCAAGGCTCCTTCGGCGGACGGCGGCTACACGCTCACAACGAGACACGCGCACCCGCCCGGCAGCCTGGGAAAGGCCACGGGGCGGATGCGCGTGTACGTGCTTCGCTAGTGCTCGTCGGCGGCCGACTTGGGCAGCGGCGTCGTCTTCTGCACCTGCATCAGGAACTCAGCGTTGGAGCCGGTGTCCTTCAGCTTGCCCAGCAGGAGCTCGATCGCCTGCTGCTGCTCCAGGCCGGAGAGCACCCGGCGGAGCTTCCACATGACCTTCGTCTCCTCGCCGCTCATGAGGTTCTCCTCGCGGCGGGTGCCCGAGGCGTTCACGTCGACGGCCGGGTAGATCCGCTTGTCAGCGAGGTGGCGCGAGAGCCGCAGCTCCATGTTGCCGGTGCCCTTGAACTCCTCGAAGATGACCTCGTCCATCTTGGATCCGGTCTCCACCAGCGCGGTGGCGAGGATGGTCAGCGAACCGCCGCCCTCGATGTTCCGGGCCGCGCCGAAGAACCGCTTGGGCGGGTAGAGCGCATTGGCGTCCACGCCGCCGGAGAGGATGCGTCCCGAGGCCGGCTGCGCCAGGTTGTAGGCGCGTCCGAGGCGGGTGATGGAGTCCAGCAGCACCACGACGTCCGAGCCCATCTCCACGAGCCGCTTGGCGCGCTCGATGGCCAGTTCGGCCACGGAGGTGTGGTCGTCGGCGGGACGGTCGAAGGTCGAGGCGATGACCTCGCCCTTCACCGTGCGCTGCATGTCCGTGACCTCCTCGGGGCGCTCGTCGACGAGCACCACCATGAGGTGGACCTCAGGGTTGTTCGTGGTGATGGCGTTGGCGATCTGCTGCAGCACCGTCGTCTTGCCCGCCTTGGGCGGGGCGACGACCAGACCGCGCTGGCCCTTGCCGATGGGCGAGACCAGGTCGATGATGCGCGGCGCCAGCAGTTCCGGAGCGCTCTCCAGGCGCAGCCGCTCCTGGGGGTAGAGCGGCGTCAGCTTGCCGAACTCCACCCGGCGGCCGGATTCGGAGGCGGGCAGGCCGTTGACGGTGTCCAGGCGCACCAGGGCGTTGAACTTCTCCCGCTTGCCCGGCTTCTCGTCCTCGCGCGGCTGCCGTACGGCACCGGTGATGGCATCGCCCTTGCGCAGGCCGTTCTTCTTGATCTGGCCCATGGAGACGTACACGTCATTGGGGCCGGGAAGGTATCCGGAGGTGCGCAGGAATGCGTAGTTGTCGTGCACGTCCAGGATGCCGGCCACCGGGATGAGCACTTCGCCGGCGCGCGGCTCGTCCTCGGTCTCGCGGCCGCGGCCACGGCGCTTGCGGTCGCGGCGCCCGCGGCCGCCGCGGCGGTCGTCACGGTCATCGCCACGGTTGTCGCGGTTGTCACCGCCGCGCTGGCCCTGCTGCTCGCCAGAGCGATCCTCGCGGGTGTCCTTGCTCCCGTCACGGTTGTCCCGGTTGTCACGGCCGCCGTTCTGACGGTCGCCATCGCGGTTGTCGCGGCCGCCGTCCCTCTGGCGGTCGTTGCCGCGCCCGTCCTGGCGATCGCCCGAACGGTTGTCACGATTGTCCCCGCGCTGGCGGTCCCGGCGCTCGTTACCGCCGTTGCCCCTGCCCTGGTTCTCGCGGTTGTCCCGAGCCTCGGGCTGCTGCCCCTGCGCGGCCGGGGTGGCGCTGTCGGTCTGGACCGCGGAGTCGGTGCCGGGCTGGTCCAGCGTGCCGGCGGCCGGAGCCTGCTCGGCAGCGGGGGCCTGAGTCGCCACCGCCGCTGATACATCAGTGGCGGACTTGCGCGGGGCCCGCTGGCGGCGCGGGGCGCGGCCGCCCTCCTCGGTCTTCTGCTCGCGCTGCGCGGCCTCGGGGGCCTGCTCGGCGGCGGGCGCCTCGGGCGCGGCGGACGGTGCCGGGGCGCTCTGGTTGTTCTGCTTGCCCTGGGTCTGGCCGGACTGGGCGCCGCGGCCGGAACCGTTGCTCTGGGCGGCCTGGATGGCCTCGATGAGCTCGCCCTTGCGCATCCGGCGAACGCCCTTGAGGCCGAGATCGCCGGCGATCTGCTGCAGCTGGGGAAGCCGCAGGGCGGTCAGGCTCCCGGAACGCACAGCAGGCTGTTCGGAAGTCGTGGTGGATTCAGTCACGAAGGATCCTTCCCCCTCGTTTGGCGGCTCGGCGTCAAGACCGCACAGTCGATACTGTGGTGGAAGCCGCAATGGACAGTCCGGAACACGTGGATACGCACCCGGAACCGGTGTGGAAAATCGAAGAGATCAGCAGGCTCCGCAGGGAGTTCGTGCTGGAGTCTCAGGGGCTCCGATCCTCGGGACGACTGGACGCCCGCGCCCGTTTGGAAAGCGCAGTCGCGCGCCGATCACGCCCGTCCAGGCCGTGCATGACGGACCGGTTCGGATGGAGACGACTCCACTATAGCATCCTCGTCACCTCGGCCGTGACACCCTCCGCGGCGAGCCGTCCACGGTGCAGGGCGAAAACCTCCTGCGCGCCGAGAATGCTTTCCACGGCCGCGGCCAGCCCCCCGGTGCCCAGTACCAGGACGGTCGGCCCCGCACCGGAGACCGTGG
Organism: Sediminivirga luteola; assembly: GCF_014639315.1. Taxonomy (GTDB): domain Bacteria; phylum Actinomycetota; class Actinomycetes; order Actinomycetales; family Brevibacteriaceae; genus Sediminivirga; species Sediminivirga luteola. The sequence continues at coordinate 132,535 of NZ_BMFY01000003.1, read as the reverse complement.
CGGCGATCCCCGCCTGGCGCAGCCGGTCTACCAGGCCGAGCGTCTCGGGCATCGCCGGGCGGCGGTACTCCTGATGCAGCAGGTCCGCGGTGGCCTCCAGCAGCAGCGCGGGCTCACGCGTCAGGGCGTGCACCAGCAGACCCGCGCGCGCGGAGTTCGCGGCCGCGTCGGCGTGCGGCACCGTGGCCGGCAGCAGTTCCCGGGCGACGGCGGTGTCCAGCCGCGTGGCGGGGACCAGCTGGGCCAGCTCCAGGTCGGGATGCGCCGCCAGGCACGCCGTCCGGGCGCGGGGCCCGGACATCCAGCTGAGCGTGACGCCGCCGTAGATGGCGGGCGCGGCGTTGTCCGGATGCCCCTCCCAGGCGCAGGCGAGCTGCAGGAAGTCCTCGTCGCAGGGTTCCGCGGTGCCGGCGGCCTTGGCGAGCGCACCGGCCGCGGCGACCCCGGCCACCACGGCGCTGGCCGAGGAGCCGAGCCCGCGTGAATGCGGGATCAGGTTGCGGCACTCCAGCCGCAGGGGCAGGGCGGGGTCCAGGCCGAACTCCGGCAGCGCCTTCCTGATGGCCCGGGCGATCAGATGCCGTTCGTCCCGCGGAATCTGCGCCGCGTCCTCGCCGCTCACGGCGACGAACTCGGCCTCCTGCCGGTCCGTGACGGTCAGCCGCAGGGTGTCCCGGATGTCGATGGCCAGCCCGAAGCTGTCATAGCCGGGTCCCAGGTTCGCACTCGTGGCGGGGACGGAGACCTCCACCACCGTGCCGGCGGGGAGTCCCGCGCCAGCGGTCACCGGCACGCGTCAGTCCTCCAGGCCCAGCTGCCTGGCCGCGCTGACCGCATCCACCGGCACCCGGACCGGTTCCACGGCCGAGCCGTCGGGGAGCTGCGCGCCCCACTGCGGGTCCTTCAGGCCGTGGCCGGTGACGGTCACCGCGACGGTGGCGCCCGCCGGCAGGTCCCCGGCGCGCTTGAGCAGCCCGGCGACGGAAGCCGCCGAGCCAGGCTCAACGAAGACGCCCTCGCGCGAGGACAGGAGACGCTGCGCTTCGAGGATCTCACGGTCGCTCACCGCGTCGATCAGGCCGCCGGAGTCGTCGCGGGCGGCTTCCGCCTGCTTCCAGGAGGCGGGATTGCCGATGCGGATGGCGGTGGCCACCGTCTCCGGCTCGGTCACCGGGTGACCGGCCACGATCGGCGCGGCGCCTTCCGCCTGGAAGCCCCACATCGCCGGCAGCCTGGTGGTGCGGCCGGCCTCGCGGTACTCCCGGTAGCCCTTCCAGTAGGCCGTGATGTTCCCGGCGTTGCCGACCGGCAGCACATGCACGTCCGGCGCGTCGCCGAGGACGTCGGCCACCTCGAAGGCCGCGGTCTTCTGCCCCTCGATCCGGTCGGGGTTGACGGAGTTCACCAGGTGCACCGGGTACGACTCGGAGAGCTTGCGGCACAGCTGGAGGCAGTCGTCGAAGTTCCCGTCCACCGCCAGGATGGTGGCGCCGTGGGCGACGGCCTGGGCCAGTTTGCCCATCGCGATCCGTCCGTCCGGCACCAGCACCGCGCAGGTCAGGCCCGCCCGGGTGGCGTAGGCCGCAGCGGAGGCGGAGGTGTTCCCCGTGGAGGCGCAGATGACCGCCTTGGCGCCCTGTTCCGCGGCCCGGGAGATTGCCATCGTCATGCCGCGGTCCTTGAAGGAACCGGTGGGGTTCATGCCCTCGTACTTCACGAAGACGCGCGCTCCGGTGAGCTCGGACAGCACCGGGGCGGGGATGAGCGGGGTGCCGCCCTCCCCCAGGGTGACGACGGGGGTGGACTCGCTGACCGGGAGGAGGTCGCGGTATTCCTCGATCACACCGCGCCAGAGCCGGCTCGCCTGGGTCATGCTGCTCCTTCGATCCTGAGCGTCGCCCGGATGTCGTTGACGACGTCCAGGTCCTTCAGATCGCCGACGGTGCCGGCGAGGGCGGACTCCACGCTGCGGTGGGTGGAGATCACCAGGGTGGCGCGCCCTTCGGCGGCCTCCTGCTCGCTGACGGTCTGCCGCACGGACTCGATTGACACGCCGCGGGCCGCGAAGACCTCGGTGACTCTGCTGAGCACGCCGGACTTGTCTGCTACGTCGAGCGTGACGTGATACTGCGTGGGGATCTCGTCCAGCGGCACGATCCGGAGCCTGCCGGTCGCCGGGGAGTACTTGCCGCGGCCGCCGAGCACCCGCCGGCGGGCGACGGAGACGATGTCGCCGAGGATCGCCGAGGAGGTGGGCGCTCCCCCGGCTCCCTGGCCGTAGAACATCAGGCTGCCGGCCTGCTCGGCCTGCACGAACACCGCGTTGTAGGCGCCGCGCACCGCAGCAAGGGCGTGGCCGCGCGGGATCAGCGCCGGGTACACGCGTGCCGAGACGCCTGGTTCCATGCCCGCCGCGTCATCGGCGGCCACCCGCTCGCAGATGGCCAGCAGCTTGATGACATAGCCCTGTTCTCGGGCAAGTTCCACCGACTGCGGGGAGACGTCCCGGATGCCCTCGACGTGCACATCGTCCAGCTGCACCGGGGTGTGGAACGCCAGGGAGGAAAGGATGGCGGCCTTGGCGGCGGCGTCGTGCCCGTCGACGTCGGCGGTGGGATCGGCCTCCGCGTAGCCGAGCTCCTGGGCTTCGGCGAGGACCTCGTCGAAGGCGCTGCCCTCGGCGTCCATCTTGTCCAGGATGAAGTTGGTGGTGCCGTTGACGATGCCGAGGATGCGGGTGACGCGATCACCGGCAAGGGAGTCGTCGAGCGGCCGGACGATGGGGATCGCGCCGGCCACCGCGGCCTCGTACTCCAGCCGGACCCCGGCGTCGTGGGCGGCTTTGATCAGCTCGGTGCCGTGCTGCGCCAGCAGCGCCTTATTGGCGGTCACGACCGAGGCGCCGGACTCCAGCGCCGACAGGATCAGCGAACGGGCAGGCTCGATGCCGCCCATCACCTCGACGACGATGTCGGCGTCGGCGACGAGCGCCCGGGCGTCCGTGGTCAGCAGCCCGGCGGGAATTCCCGGACGCTCACGGTCCAGGCTGCGCACGGCGATGCCGGACAGCTCCAGCGAGGCCCCGGTGCGGGCCGCGAACTCCTCCGGCCGGCCGAGCAGCTGACGGGCGACCTCCGAGCCGACGACGCCGCAGCCCAGCAGCGCCACGCGCAACGGTTGCGTCATGGTAGTCCTACTCCTTCATCCTCGTTCGTTCCAGCTCTCCGCCACATCGGTGGACAGCAGGTCCTCATGGGTCTCGGGCCGGACGATCCAGCCGATGGCATCGGCGGTCACGGCGAGTACGCCGGGCCTGGGCACGTGGTTGTAGTTCGAGGCGAGCGGGCGGCAGTAGGCGCCCGTGCCGGGGACCGCGAGGAGATCCCCGGCGGCGATGTCGGCCGGGGCGTACTCGTCGCGCACGATGATGTCGCCGCTCTCACAGTGCATGCCGACCACCCGAGTGACCCGCGGCTCCGCGCCCGAGGCGCGCCCGGCGACGGTGCAGGAGTAGTCGGCGTCGTAGAGCGCCGTGCGGGGGTTGTCGCTCATCCCGCCGTCCACGGCGACGTAGAGCCGCTCGCCGTGGCCGGTCTCGACCGGCTTGACGGTGCCGACCGTGTACAGCGTGAACATGGCCGGGCCGATGAGCGAGCGCCCGGGCTCGAAGGACACCGTGCGCGGCAGCGGATCGCCCAGGTCCTCACAGGCGCGGACCACGGCCCGGGCCATGCCCGCGGCGAGTTCGTCCACCGGCTGCGGGGTGTCCTGGGAGGTGTAGGAGATTCCGAAGCCGCCGCCGAGGATCAGCTCTTCGCAGCCGGCGCCCAGATCGCGGCGCAGTTCGGCGCGCAGGCCCATCAGCCGGGCGGCGGCCACCTCGAAGGCGCTCGCGTCGAAGATCTGCGAGCCGATGTGGCTGTGCAGGCCCAGCAGGTTCAGGTGCGGGTCCCGGTGCACCCGCTCGGCGGCTTCGCGGGCCGCCCCGGAGGCGAGGGAGAAACCGAACTTCTGGTCCTCGTGGGCGGTGGCGATGAAGTCGTGGGTGTGGGCCTCCACGCCGACGGTCACCCGGATCACGACCGGCGCCGTGACGCCCTTCTGGGCGGCGAGGGCGGAGAGCCGGCCGATCTCGTCGAGCGAGTCCACCACGATCTGGTTCACGCCGTGGTCGAGCGCGGCACTCAGTTCTTGCGGAGATTTGTTGTTGCCGTGCATCGTCATCCGCTCCCCCGGCACCCCGGCGCGCTGGGCCACCAGGAGCTCGCCGAGCGAGCAGACGTCCAGTCCCAGGCCGTCCTGAAGCGCCCACCGGGCCACCTGAGTGCACAGGAACGCCTTGCCGGCGTAGTAGCTGCGCGCCTGAGTGCCGGCCGCCGCGAAGGCCTTCTCAAAGGCGGTGCGGAACTCCCGGGCCCGGGAGCGGAAGTCGTCGACGTCCAGCACGAACGTCGGCGTGCCGTAGTCACGGGCCAGATCGTTCACCGAGTGCCCGGCCACCCGCAGCGCCCCGTCCGTCCCGCGGGTGATGTTCCGGGACCACAACTGCGGCAGGAGGGCGTTGACGTCCTCCGGATAGGGCAGCCACACCGGTGAGGGAGCGCTGTGCAGCGGGCCCGCGACGTGCCCGGCCATCACATCCGCTCCGGCGCGCTCACGCCCAGCAGGCCCAGGCCGTTGGCGAGCACCTGGCCGGTGGCGCGGTTGAGCTGCAGGCGTGCCCGGTGCACGGGCTCGACGGGGGCGTCGCCCTGGGGCGTCACGCGGCAGGAGTCGTACCACTTGTGGAACAGCCCGGCCAGGGACTCCAGGTACCGCGCCACGCGATGCGGCTCGCGCAGCTCAGCGGCCTGCGCGACGACCCGCGGGTAGTCCGCAAGCGCCGCCAGCAACAGCGCCTCGCTGGGGTGTTCCAGGAGCTCTGCCTGGACGCCGCCGGCAGTGTCGACCCCCGCGTCGGCGGCATTCCTGGCCACGCCGCAGGTCCGGGCGTGGGCGTACTGCACGTAGTAGACGGGATTGTCGTTGCTGCGGCTGCGCAGCACCTCCGGCTCCAGGGTGAGCGGGGAGTCCGCGGGAGTGCGGGCCAGGGAGTAGCGCACGGCGTCGGCGCCGAGCCAGTCGATCAGATCGGCCAGCTCAATGATGTTCCCGGCGCGCTTGGACAACCGGGCCCCGTTGACCTTGATGAGCTGGCCGATGAGGATCTCGATATTGACGTCCGGATCGTCGCCGGCGCAGGCGGCGATGGCCTTGAGCCGGCCCACGTAGCCGTGGTGGTCCGCGCCCAGCAGGTAGATCTTCTCGGGGAAGCCACGATCCCGCTTGCTCAGGTAGTAGGCGGCGTCGGCGGCGAAGTAGGTCGGGTTCCCGTCGGCGCGGATGAGCACCCGGTCCTTGTCATCGCCGAAGTCCGTGGTGCGCAGCCACACCGCGCCGCCGGAGTCGTAGACGTGCCCCTGCTCGCGCAGCCGGGCCACGGCCTGCTCCACCGCACCGGTCTCGTGCAGCTCGCGCTCGGAGAACCACACGTCGAAGGACACCCCGAACCGCTCCAGCGTGGCGCGGATGTCCTCCATCTGGCCGGTGTAGGCGATCTCCCGGACCACCGGGAGGGCCTCCTCGTACGGCAGGTCCGCTGCCTCTGGGCGCTCCTGGCGCACGCGGGCGGCGAGCTCGTCGATGTAGGCGCCCGGGTAACCGCCCTCCGGGGTGGGCTCGCCACGCAGGCTGGCCAGCACGGACGCGGCGAAGACGTCCATCTGGGAGCCGGCGTCGTTGATGTAGTACTCGCTGGTGACCTCGGCGCCAGCCGCCCGCAGCACCCGGGCGATGGCGTCGCCGAGCGCTGCCCAGCGGGTGTGACCCAGGTGCAGCGGCCCGGTCGGATTCGCGGAGACGAACTCCAGGTTGATGACGTGCCCGTTGAGGGCGTCGCCGCGGCCGTACCCGGCACCGGCCTCCACGATCGCGGTCGCCAGCGCCCCGGCCGCGCCGGAGGCGAAGGTGATGTTCAGGAAGCCCGGCCCGGCGATCTCGACGGCCTCGATGCCCTCGTGCGCGCGCAGCTCCTCCGCCAGCATCCCGGCCAGGTCCCGCGGCGGCATCCCGGCGGGCTTGGCCAGCTGCAGGGCGATGTTGCTGGACCAGTCACCGTGATCGCGGTTCTTAGGCCGTTCGACGGTGATGGTCTCCGGGGCGGGGACGCCGATGCGGCCGCTCGCGTGGGCGGCCTCCAGGGCGGCACGAATGGCGTGTTTCAGGTCTTCAGGGGTCACTGTCCCAAGGTTACTGGCACGCCCGCGAGGGGGCGAATCTGTCTCACAGGACAATCACGGGACAATGGGAGCATGCACATCCACGACCCGCAACATGACGACGTCTCTCCTCCGGCAGTTCCCTCGCCCGGCGCGGCGGCGCCCTCGCCATCCGGACCCACCCGGATCGTGCTGATCCGGCACGGGGAAACCGACTGGAACGTCCTGGGCCGCCTGCAGGGCGCCTCGGACATCCCTCTCAACGCCGACGGCCGGGCGCAGGCGGCGCTGACCGGGCGTGCCCTCGCCGCCCAGCCTGCGCCGCCGTTCGAGGTGCTGTACTCCTCGCCGCTGATGCGCGCCGCCGTCACCGCGGATCTGATCGGCCGGGAACTCGGCCTGGAGGTCGCCGCGCGGGTGCCGGAGCTGCGCGAACGGAGCTTCGGGCTGGCCGAGGGCATGACCTGGGCGGAACGCGGCGAGGCCTTCGGGCCGGGTCTGGTCGAAGGGCAGGAGGCCGATCACGAGGTGCGGGTGCGCGCCCTGGCGGCGCTGGAGCGCCTGGCCGCGGCCCACCCGGGAGGCGCCGTCGGGGCGGTGACGCACGGCGCGGTGATCCGCGTGATCGCCGAGTACCTGCTCCAGGCCGATCCCTATTCACTGCCCCCGGTGCGCAATGTCTCCCTCACCACCCTGCGCCACTTCGGCGCCGGCACCTGGGAGGTCGAGGAGCTGGGGCGGCACGCCTCCGACGAGGTGCAGGCGCCCCGCTGAATCAGTCGTCGAGCTTGTCGATGGCCTCGTCGATCATCGGGACGTAGCGTTCGAGCGCCCACGGCACGGTGAGCGGATTGATCATGGACGAGCCCGTGACGAACGGCTGATCCTCCGGGGCGACGACCGAGCCGCGCGCGATGGCCGGGATGGCCGCGTAGGCGGCCTGCGATTCGATCTCCTGGCGGGTGCCGGGGTCGGAGTAGAAGGTGAAGATGAGGTCCGAGTCGGCCAGGACATCGGCGTTCTCCAGGCTCAGCAGCGCCGAATCGGTGCCCTCGGTCTCCTCCAGGGTCTCCGCCACGGGATCAACCGTCAGGCCCAGCGCGGAGACCATCGCCACCCGCTGCTCGGTCGGCATGAAGACGCCGAGCGTGCCCGGGCCGGTGGTGTAGATGAAGGAGAACGTGATGCCCTCGTACTCCGGCCGGGAGGCGGCGGCGAACTGCGCCTCGATGTCCTCGATGAGCCCCGCGGCCTCCTCGTCCTGCCCCATCGCGGCGCCGATCGTGGTGATCTGCTCCTCCCAGGTGATCGTCCAGGGCAGTTCCGGGTAGGCGACCGTGGGCGCGATCTGGGAGATGGCGTCGTACTGCTCCTGCGTCAGGCCGGACCAGGGCGCCAGGATGAGGTCGGGGTCGAGCGCGGCGATCGCCTCGGCATCGAGTTCCTCCGCGCCGGTGAACTGCTCCGGCAGCTCGCCGCCCGCTTCCGTGACGGCCTCGTGGATCCAGGGCATGTACCCGGTCTCGTCGCTGCCCCAGGGGTACTCCTCCATGCCCACCGGGATGGTCCCCAGCGCGATCGCGGTCTCGGTGGAACCCTGCCCGAGGGTGACGATCCGCTCGGGTTCCTCCGTGATCGTGGCGGTACCCAGGGCATGCTCGATCTCGACGGGCTCGAAGTCGCCGCCCGCGGATGTCTCCTCCTCCGGGGAGGCGGACTGGCATCCGGTCAGCAGCAGCGCTGCGGCGCTCAGCGCAGCACCGGAACGCAGGAGACGGAGCATGCGGGTCCTCTGTACGGTCACGGGTCGTGAGCCTTTCGTCAGCCCCGGGGCCCGGGGCGCCTGATCGTGAGCCGCGTCCTCGCGACCCCGTGGAAGTGTAGCCTCACCTAAAGCGTCGGCTCAAGCGCGGCGGCTGCGGGCAGACCTCCTCCCGCACTCGGATTCCGGAGGGGCGGATCGCCCGCGCGGACTACACTTTCGAGGGTGTCCGGCTCTCCTCTGCGGCGCGTCGCCGTCCTGGTACTCGAAGGCGCCAAGCCCCTCGATGTGGGCATTCCCGCGCAGGTCTTCACCACCCGCGCCAGCATGCCCTACGAGGTGCGGGTCTGCGCCGCCCAGCCGGGCCTGGTCTCGGGCGCCGACGGGCTCTCGTACCATGTGGCGCACGGCCTGGACGCACTGTCCTGGGCCCAGACCGTCTTCATCCCGGGCTACCGGTTTCCCGACCGGGAGGAACCGCCCGCCGCGGTCGTGACGGCGCTATTGGACGCGCACCGGGGCGGCGCCAGGCTGGCGGCCATCTCCACCGGCGCCTTCGCACTGGCCGCCACGGGCCTGCTCGACGGGCGCCGTGCCACCACGCACTGGCACTACTCCCGCGCGCTGCGCGCCCGCCACCCGCAGATCCTGGTGGACGAGAACGTGCTCTTCGTGGACGAGGGGCAGGTGCTCACCTCCGCCGGCGCGGCCTCGGGGCTGGACCTGTGTCTGCACATCCTGCGGCGCGATCTGGGCGTGGCAGCGTCGAACCATGCCGCCCGCCGCCTGGTGGCCGCCCCGTACCGCAGCGGCGGGCAGGCCCAGTACCTGCCGCGCAGCGTGCCCGAACCGCTGGGCGAGCGGTTCGCCGCCACCCGTGAGTGGGCCCTCCTGCACCTGGGCGAGCCGCTCACCCTGGAGGACCTGGCCGAGCACGCCGCGGTCTCCCCGCGCACCTTCTCCCGGCGTTTCGTCGAGGAGACCGGGTACACGCCCATGCAGTGGATCCTGCGCGCGCGCATCGATGTGGCCAGGGAACTGCTGGAGCGCTCGGAGCGCAGCATCGAGCAGATCGCCGCCGATGTCGGCCTGGGCACGGCGGCCAATCTGCGCCGCCACTTCCAGCAGATCCTGGGGACCACGCCGCGGGAGTACCGGCACACCTTCTCGCAGCACGGCTGAGGTCAGAGAGCGCGGGCCGGTGCGGCCATCGCTCGTCCTCGTTCAACGCACTGCGGCGCGGCGCTGGAACCGAAACGGGCGCACCCTCCGGCAGAGAGCCCGGATTCGCCAGACACCACCGTGTTGCCAGAACGACACCGTAGACGGTGGTGTCCTGGCAACACGATGGTGTTTTTCGGGACGAACGGGCCGCTTCACACGCCGCGAGGTGAGGCGTTTCACATCGGCGCGGCTGCGCGCGGCGCCTTGGCGAGATCCTTTCGAACGATGGCGTTACGGCCACTGTCTCTCCTCCATCGGCGGCGCCACCCTGGTAGTGACCCGATACGCATGAGATACGCATGAGAGAGGACACGCCTTGACTCGCATCGCGATCAACGGATTCGGCCGGATCGGCCGCAATGTGCTGCGCGCCCTGCTGGAGCGGGACAGCTCCCTGGAGCTGGTGGCCGTCAACGACCTGACGGACCCCGCCGCGCTGGCACGCCTGCTGGCCTTCGACACCACCGCCGGACGGCTCGGCCGCCCGGTACAGGCGGAGTCGGACGCCCTCATCGTCGACGGCCGCCGCATCGCCGTGACCGCCGAGCGCGAGCCGGAAAAGCTCCCCTGGGCGGAGCTGGGCGTCGACATCGTCCTGGAGTCCACCGGCCGGTTCACCTCCGCTGAGGCCGCCCGCGCCCACTTGACCGCTGGCGCCAAGAAGGTCCTGGTCAGCGCACCGTCCTCCGGTGCGGACGTCACCCTCGCCTACGGCGTGAACACCGAGGCCTACGACGCCCAGTCCCACACCATCGTCTCCAATGCGTCCTGTACCACCAATGCGCTGGCGCCGCTGGCGTCCGTGCTGGACGATCTGGCCGGCATCGAGCACGGCTTCATGACCACGGTGCACGCTTACACTCAGGAGCAGAACCTGCAGGACGGCCCGCACCGCGATCCGCGCCGGGCGCGCGCCGCGGCGGAGAACATCGTGCCCACCACGACCGGTGCCGCTAAGGCCATCGGCCTGGTGCTGCCCCAGCTGGACGGCAAGCTGAACGGCGACTCGATCCGCGTGCCGGTGCCGGTCGGCTCGATCGTCGAGCTGAACACCACGGTCTCGCGTGACGTCACGGTCGACGAGGTGCTGGCCGCCTACCGTGAGGCCGCCGAGAGACGTCTGAAGGGTATCCTGGAGTACTCCGAGGACGCCTTGGTCTCCTCCGACATCGTCGGCAATCCGCACTCGTCCATCTTCGACTCCGCGCTCACCCGCGTCGACGGACGCCACATCAAGGTCGTCGCCTGGTACGACAACGAGTGGGGCTTCTCCAACCGCGTGATCGACACCCTGGAGCTGCTCGCCTCCTGATCGTCAAGCGCACCCCCGCTCAGGTGCGGCTACAGTAGCCGTCATGAGCGCTTCTCCCCCTGGGAGCCACGAGCCCGGCGGGCCCGATGAGACGGGCCGGCCGGGCTCTTCCGGCTCCCCCGCCGCGGATGCGGACGCACGCCCGCTCGCCTCGGCGTCGCGAACGCCCGGATCCCCGCCGTCCACCCCTCCGGCACCCGCGACGGTCGGCCCCCGGAGCCCTGACACTCCGGCAGCTGGCACGCCGGCAGCAGATCTGCCGACAGCCGGTTCCTCCGCGACGGATGCGCCTGCGACAGGCTCGCAGGCGCCCAGGAGCACCGCACATTGGCACGATTACCCGACCGGCTTTGTCGGTGAGCTTGCCGGTATGACGATTCGCACACTGATCCCCTTCCTGGCCGGGGTCGGTGCGGCAACTGTGCTTGCTTTCGCCGCCGGTCTCCTCGCCGAAGAGGGCCTGCTGAGCCATCCCGTACTGTCCAGCGCCGTGGACCAGCTCAGCAGGGTCGGCGTCGGCCTTGCCCTGGGCGGCGCCTATCTGGGCTGGCTCGCCGTCGTCCTGGCCCGGGGAGTCAAGGAGGTCGCGACCTCGCGTGCGCTGGCCGCCGCGGCAGCGGCAGGCGCGCCCAGGAATGCCGTGCCGCATCCGCAGCAAGTCGAGGCGACTGTGCGCAAGGCCTTCGGCTCGTTCACGGGTTTCGCCCTCATCAACCTGATCATCGGCGGCTTCCTGGTGATCTTCCTGGGGATCTTCACGCTCACCTACGACGAGCCCTTCGTGTCAGGATGGATCGTCTTCGGCGTCGGCGTGGCCTACCTGGCCGGCATCGGCTGGCTCGCCCGGTCCGTCCTGCACACGGTCCGCCCCGCGCACGAGGCCGGCCGCGAGGCGATCGCCGCCCACTGGCGCACCGAGGACGAACAGGCCGCCTGGGATGCCGCGCACGAGACCGTCCGGAGCAGTCCGGCCCACCGCCCGGGTCTTGGCGCGCTGCTGAGTTACGCCGGCGGCGGTCTCGCCGCGCTGGCGTTCATGCTGCTGCACGCGCTGCTTGCAGTGACGCACCCCGACGCCGAACGATGGCCCGGCGGCCGGGCCGGTACCCGCGCCACCTACGGGGCCGATGTCGAGCGCCTCATCGACGTGGGGCTGTGGGGCTTCGCGATCTGCCTGACGCTGGCCGTCGCAGCCGCGCTTGCCGGCACACTCGTCGAGGGCGCCGTCCAGCGCCGGGAACAGGCATCCCTCCAACAGGCGCTCGCCGACCCCTCGGCCGCCCGGCCGGACGAGGATCTCCTGGGGCGGCACGCCGAACGCCATGCCGTCGCGGCCGCGCAGGCCCTGTCCGGACTTGCGGGGGCGGGCACGACCGTCGGGGCCGCGATCCTCGTCCTCGGCAGTGGGGTCATCAGCGATCTGAGCAACCTCTACTCCGACGCCGAGACCATCTTCGCCGATCTGCGCCCGGTCGCCGGCATCACGCTGGCTGCCTCGCTCGCCGCGCTGGTGGCGGCGTTCGGATGGAACGCGGCGTCCAGCGGCAAAAACCACGAGCTGCGCAACGCGCTCCTGAAACGCTGGCCCGTGCTGCCGGAGCCGAAAGCCGACTCCGAGGGGAACGTCCACCGCGCCCGTCGCGGTCCCGCGCTCCACCGCGCGGACTGAGCCGGACGCCGCTCAGTTCCCAGCCGCCCAGAAGTTCATTGGGTCGATCACCGGTTCACACGTGCAGCCGCGCGGCCTCCCCGTGACGACCGCGGTTTCAGCCGTCTGCTCCTGCTTCCTCCGGCCACCGGGCAGGCACCGGCGCCGGGCCGGTCCCGCGCTGGCCCGGCCCGTGCCCTTCCTGGCCCCTCTCCTTCGTGAGCGCAAGAGAGGCGAGGAGCCGCCAGTTCTGCTCAGTCGGGTTGTTCTCAGCCACGTGATAGGTGACGATCTTCAGTCCGGGCTCACCGGGCATCTCCAGGACGTCGAACTGCAGGTCCAGCCGGCCGACCTCCGGATGGCGGAAGCGCTTGATGCCGGTCTGGTGGATGTGGACGTGGTGGCCCGCCCATTCCTGACGGAACAGCGGGCTGCGAATGGACAGCTCGCCGATGAGCGCGGTGAGCTTTTCATCCAGCGGATTGCTGCCGGCGGCCATGCGCAGCGACGCCGCGCACATGCGCCGGATATCCGCCCACTCGACGAAGTACTCCTCGGCCCTGGGGTCCAGGAAGGCGAAGCGCACCGAGTTGGGTCTGCCGTCCATCTCCAGTTGCGGGGAGTAGAGCAGCCTGCCGATCGCGTTGGTGGCGATGATGTCAGCCCTGTGGTTCTCCACGACGGCAGCGGAGTCCATGCCGTCGAGCAGGCGCTGCACGGACTCCCGTACTCGCTCCGGGACCGAAGCGCTCGCGGTGAGAGGAGCCGGCGCCCGGCCGGCCAGGTCAAACAGGTGGACCCGCTCGGCCTCGCTCAGTCGCAGCGCTCGGGCCAGTGCGTTGAGCACGGCGTCGGAGGCGCCGGCGATGTGCCCGCGCTCCAAGCGGGTGTAGTACTCCACGCTCACTCCGGCCCGGACCGCGACCTCCTCACGCCGCAGGCCCGGTACCCTGCGGGAGCGCCCGGGGCGGGGGAATCCCGCCTCTTCCGGCCGCACGCGCGCCCGGCGGCTCATCAGGAAGTCCCGTACGCTGTCCTTGTCGTTCATCCGCGATGCCTCCGTCTCAGCTGAGGGTGGAGATGTCGATCACGTAGCGGTACCGGACCTTGGAGGCCAGGACATTCTCCCAGGCCCGAGTGACCTCGTCGGCGCCGATGATCTCCACCTCGGGGACGATGCCGTGCTCCCCGCAGAAGTCCAGCATCTCCTGGGTCGCCTCTATTCCGCCGATCTTGGAGCCGGTGTAGATCCGCCGGTTGTCGAACAGCGTCATGCTATCCAGGCTGGCCGGCTCGGGCGGCACTCCCACACTGACCATGACCCCGTCGAAGCGCAGCAGCCGCAGGTACTCGTTGTGGTCGATGGGGACGCTGACGGTGTTGAGGATGATGTCGAAGGCGTCCCGCAGCGCGGCGAAGGTCTGCGGGTCGCCGGTGGCATGGTAGTGGTCCGCTCCCAACCGCAACCCGTCCTCCTTCTTGCTCAGGGTCTGGGAGAGCACCGTGACCTCGGCACCCATGGCATGGGCGAGCTTCACGCCCATGTGCCCCAGGCCGCCCATACCGACGATGGCGACCCGCTTGCCCGGGCCGGCGCCCCACTGCCGCAGCGGGGAGTAGGTGGTGATCCCGGCGCACAGCAGCGGGGCGGTCTTCTCGAACGGCAGGTTCTCCGGGATGCGCAGGACGTAGTTCTCATCGACCACGATCGAGCGGGAGTAACCGCCCTGCGTGACGGCGCCGTCCGGGAGCTTGCCGTTGTAGGTGTCCAGCATCCCGTTCCGGCAGTGCTGCTCGAAGCCGTTGCGGCAGTTCTCGCATTCCCGGCAGGAGCCGACCATGCAGCCCACGCCGACCCGGTCCCCCACCGCATAGGCAGTGACCTGGTCGCCGATGGCGGAGACGACGCCGGCGATCTCGTGCCCGACGGTCAGCGGGTAGGGCACCGGCCCCCAGTCGCCGCGGACGGTGTGGATGTCGGAGTGGCAGATCCCGGCCCAGCGGATCTCGATCTGCACATCGTGCGGGCCCGGATCGCGGCGGTACACGGTGCCCCGGGTGAGCGGCGCGTGGGCGGAGGGTGCGGTAAGTGCTGTAACAGCAGGCATGGATTCTCCTTGCTCGCGAGAAGGTACTGCTCCACTTCACCACCGCGAGGCCGGCCGAGGGAGACCCTGTCAGTACCCCTCACCGGGAAGCGCTCCCGGCAGCGCGGTCTGCTGTTGCGGTCCCGGGTTACCGTTGCGCACCAGCTTGGTGCCGCATACACCACATGCCGGCTGATTCGAAGCAGGAGTCACTCCACATGCTTTCAAAGCATGTGTAACCCTCTACATCGGTGTCAGATCAACGATCCATCGCCCTCCTGTACACACATTTGTTCCTATAACCCGCGGTCCCCGACACAGAGCCCTGCGCCAGACAAAAGAAAAGTGCCAGGGCACCTGGGAAACGATGTCCTGACACTTCACATGAGTGCCCCCTGCAGGATTCGAACCTGCGGCCTTCTGCTCCGGAGGCAGACGCTCTATCCACTGAGCTAAGGGGGCGGGGCTGCGGCGTAGCAGCCTGAGCTAGTCTAGCACGAAAAGACCGCGCCCAGACCGCTCGCCGGAGGCGCGCCGGCCGCTGTCAGTCCCGGCCCGGGAAGTACTCCCAGTGCCAGAGTTCGTAGTTGTTCCTCGCGGCCCAGTCCGGGTTCTCCCAGCCGAACCGCTCGCCGTTGGCCACCAGCCACTCATACTGCTGGCCGGTTCCCGAGGACATGCCGCCGCCGAAGTCGATGGCCAGGCCCCAGCCGTGCTGAGAGGTGCCGGGGCGGGCCGCGAAGCCGGGCTTGCGGGCGGCCACGGAGATCTGCCCCTCCAGGGAGCGATAGCTGTCCGTGACGATCAGGTCTTTGCCGGTGTCCGCCTTGTAGGCGGCGTTCATCTTCGCGAATGCCACCGCGGCATCCGCACGGAGCTTATGACCGTCGATGCCGATCTCGCACAACCATTCCTCCGGCAGCTGGCCATTCTGCACCTCGCCCTGCGGGCGCTCGCCGTCGCAGCCGGGAAGGACCGTGCGGGTGATGGAGCGCGACGCCGCATCACCCTGATCGCGCTCGGAGACGTCCGGGACGCCTCCGGCGAAGGAGGACATCCGCTCGCCGCCAGCCTCGGGGTCGCCGCCGGAGACGGCGTCGCCCTCGGAGCCCTGGCCACCGACCGCCGCGGGCTGAAGCGGATTCAGCTCCGGAGCGGCCTTCGCCTCGGCCGGGACGGGCTCGGGCTGGGTGCCACCGGTCATCAGGACGGCTGCCAGGGCGACTCCGGCCGCCCCGACGCCGGCCACGGCGCCCACGGCGGCGAAACGCCCGGGCTGGCGCGGCTTGAGCGCTTTGCGGGCCGATCCCCGGGGCCGCAGCTCGATCGCCGGCACCGGCGCGAGAGAGGGCGGCTCTCCCTCATTCCCGCCGTCCTCGCGACCAGCGGGTGCAGTAGCCTTCCGGAACGCGGGACGAACATCCTCCCGCTTGGCAGCTTCCTCGAGTGCGCGGCGCTCGCGCCGGGTCATCGGCGCACTCGCATCCAGCTGCGAACTCACAATAAGACTCCAAAATCCATCTGGGCACTGGGCAACCGGCCGCGGAACACCCAGGAGTGCGTACGCGGGACCGGTGGGCGGGGAAGCGCTATGTCACAAGATCGTAATACAGATCGCGGGATCATGCACGTTTCGAGACCTTCACCCCGGAAAGAGCGGCCATATCAGTGACCTGAGTCACGCTTCGGCGCGTGGCAGTCACGGGACGATCACGAAACTGCAACGGCGATGTTGACATGGGCCCGTGGCAGGCGCTGCTCGCACTCGATGTGCCCGACCGGCCTCGCAGACAACGCACCGGGCCGCGTCACACCGGCCCTCGTGCCGCCTGGCTGGCTCAGTCTAACCCGAACGGCACCGGATACGGCGGCGAGCCGTACCGGGCATCGCAGCGGAAGGGTCCGGCGGCGGGACTCGCGCACCGCGGCCGCCCCATGCCGGTCCGGCGCAGCCGGTCCCGCAACCGCGCTGATCCGGCAGCCGTACCTGCTACCAGGACGCGGCTCGCGCAGCATGTCTCTCACCTGCCCCGAAGCCTGCTAAGGTGCAGTTCGCGGTTTCAACGTGATGCGCCCCACAGGGCGTACCCCACACGGTGAGCATCCCCACAGGAGAGAACTCAATGGACGCAATACTGGAATGGGCGGACAGCGTCGTCTGGAGCCCAGGGCTGGTCTGGCTCTGCCTCCTGGCAGGCCTGTTCTTCACCATCAGGGCAAAGCTGGTGCAGTTCAGCCAGATCCCCAATATGATCAGGAACCTGCGCGAGGGCGGCAGTTCGAAGGACGGCATCTCCTCCTTTCAGGCGCTGACCATGTCGCTGTCCGGCCGCGTGGGCGCGGGCAACATCGCCGGCGTCGCCGTCGCGATCGCCTCCGGCGGCCCCGGCGCCGTCTTCTGGATGTGGGTCGTGGCGCTGCTGGGTGCGGCGACGTCATTCGTGGAGTCCACCCTCGGCCAGATCTTCAAGGAACGCGACCCCCGCACCGGCGAGTACCGCGGCGGCCCGGCCTTCTACTTCGAGAAGGCCTACCGTCACACCCGCGCGGCAACGCCGATGAAGGTCTACGCCTGGATCTTCGCCGTCGTCTCGGTCGTCGCCCTGGGCATCTTCCTGCCGGGCATCCAGACCGACACCATGTCCGGGGCGCTCACCTCCGCCTTCCCGGTGCTGGACCGCTGGATGATCGGCGTCGTGCTGGCCCTCGTCCTCGGCGTGATCATCATCGGCGGCGTCAAGCGCATCGCGCACTTCACCTCCGTGGTGGTGCCGTTCATGGCCGTCGGCTACATCCTCATCGCGCTGATCGTGCTGCTGGCCAACGCCTCCGCCATCCCGGCGATGCTGGGACTGATCTTCGAATCGGCCTTCGGCGCCCACGCCGTCTTCGGCGGCATCCTCGGCGCGGCCATCGACCAGGGCGTGCGCCGCGGCATCTACTCCAACGAGGCCGGGCAGGGAACCGGCCCGCACGCCGCGGCCGCCACCGAGGTCTCACACCCGGCAAAGCAGGGCGTGGTCCAGGCCTTCGCGGTCTACATCGACACCCTGCTGGTCTGCTCGGCCACCGCGTTCCTGGTGCTCTCCACCGGAATGTTCCAGGTCTTCGACGGCGATGACGTCATCTCCCAGGCCACCAACCTGCCCGAGGGCGTCGAACCCGGAGCCGAGTACACCCAGTTCGCGTTGAGCACCGTGTTCTCTGGAGCCGGGCCGGCCTTCGTGGCAATCGCGCTGACCTTCTTCGCGTTCTCCACGCTGGTCTATTACTACTACATGGCGGAGACCAACCTGACCTACGCGATGCGCGGGGTCAGCAGCCCTACCGTCCAGCGCGGCGTGCTGGCGGCTCTGCAGGTGGCCATCCTGATCATCGTCTTCTACGGGGCGATGGGTGCCGAAGGGCGCGCCTGGGCGATCGGCGACATCGGCGTGGGCATCATGGCCTGGCTGAACATCGTGGGCATCCTGGTCATCCAGCAGCCGGCCTTCAAGGCGCTCAACGACTACCGCGCCCAGCTCAAGGCGGGTAAGGACCCGCAGTTCGATCCCCGCACGCTGGGCATCAAGAACGCCGGGTTCTGGGAGGAACGAGCGGACAAGCTGGCCCGCGGCGAGGAGCCGGAACAGCACCGCTGACAGCGCTGCGGCTGCGCTACCGGCGTCCCCGTCCGCGCGGGGCACCGCGCTGCCATCGTGAAGTGCTCAGGCAGGACCAGCCGGCGTCCCCGTCCGCGCGGGGCACCGGGTCCATGCAGGAAGCCGGCCACCAAGGATTCTGGTGGCCGGCTTCCTGCATCGGAGCGGCCGGTACGGGCCCGCGGCGCTAGGCGCGGCGCTGCATGGCGTCGCGCACTTCGCCGACCAGTTCCTCCAGCACGTCCTCCAGGAACAGCACGCCCTTCAACTCGCCCGTGCGGCTGAGCACCCGGCCGAGATGATTGCCCTGACGCTGCATCTCCGCCAGAGCCTCCTCGATCTCCTCGTTCTCGTCGATGTTCACGAGCGAGCGGTACCGCTTCTCCGGGATCGGGGCGTAGTAGTCCTCGGGGTTGTCCGCGTAGAGGACGTCCTTCAGATGGACATAGGCGACCAGGTCACCGTCGGCGTCCGAGAGCAGGTACCGGCTGAAGCCGCGCTTGCCGACCAGCCGCTCCAGATCCTTCGGGGTGGAACCGGCCGGGACGGTCACGAGTTCGTCCCGCGGCACCATGACGTCCCGCGCGGTCTTGTCCGAGAACTCCAGCGCCCCGGAGAGCAGGCCGACCTCGTCGCTGAGCTTGCCCTCGCGCTTGGACTCGGCGACGATCGACTGCACCTCCTCAACCGTGTAGGCCGCGTTCACCTCGTCCTTGGGCTCCACTCGCATCAGCCGCAGCACCAGGTTCGCCAGGCCGTTGAGCGGGACGATCACGAAGGCGAACACCCGTGAGAGGGCCACCAGAGGCGGCGCCAGCAGCAGAGCGGCCCGGTCCGAGACCGCCAGGGAGATGTTCTTCGGGATCATTTCTCCCACCACGACGTGCAGATAGGTCACCACCGACAGCGCGATGACGAACCCGATCACGCCGGACAGCGCCGCCGGGACGCCCAGGAACTCCAGGGGCCCCTCCAGCAGGTGGTGGATGGCCGGCTCGGCGATGTTGCCCAGCAGCAGGGAGCACACGGTGATGCCCAGCTGGCAGATGGCGAGCATCTCCGAGACGTGCTCCATGGCGTACAGGGTGGTCTTGGCCGCCTTGGAGCCGGCGTCCACCCGTGGTTCGATCTGGGAGCGCTTGGCCGCCACCACGGCGAACTCCGCGCCCACGAAGTAGGCGTTGCCCGCCAGCAGGACGACCAGCCAGACGAGTCCCATCCAGTCGCTCACGAGGCCTCCTCCGTCAGCAGAGACGCCGGGATGAACCGCACCCGGTCCACCCGCCGCCGCTGCATGCGCTCCACCCGGAGGACGCCGCCGGTGATCTCGACCGTGTCCCCCACCTCGGGGATCCGGCCGAGCGCGGTCATCACGAAACCGCCGACCGTCTCATACCCCGGATCCTCCGCGATCTGCGCGGGGATGACGCCGTTGACCTCGTCCGGGCGCATCAGGCCCGGCACCAGCCACGAGCCGTCGCGGGCAGGGCGCACGGTGATGCGCATCCGGTCGTGCTCGTCGGCCACCTCGCCGACGAGTTCCTCCACGACGTCTTCGAGGGTGACCATGCCGGCGGTGCCGCCGAATTCGTCGACGACGACCGCCATCTGCAGGCCCTGCCCGCGAAGCTCCATCAGGAGCGGATCGAGCGGCAGCGTCTCCGGCACGCGGATGGCCGGGCTCATCAGGCCCGCCGCGTAGGCGTCGTCGCGGTTCTCCAGCGGAACGGCGAGTGCCTGCTTCATATGCACGACGCCGACCAGATCGTCCCGGCCATCACCCGTCACCGGGAACCGGGAATACCCCGTCTGCCGGGCCAGGTCCAGGATCTCCCTGGCCGTGGCGTCCCGGGGCACGGTCGACATCCGGGTGCGCGGTGTCATGACGTCCTCGGCCGTGCGCGTGGAGAACGCCAGAGTATGGGCCAGCAGGTCGGCCGTGTGGACGTCCAGGGTGCCCGAACGGGCCGAGTGCCGCACCAGGGCGGTCAGCTCCTCCGGCGAGCGGCCCGAGGAGCCCTCCTCCTGCGGCTCGATGCCCATTGCGCGCAGCGCGCGGTTCGCGGTGCCGTTCAGCACCGCGATCACCGGCCGCAGGGCGATCATGACGGCCGTCTGGAAGGGCACCGCGAAACGGCCGGTGGGCAGCGGCACCGAGATGGCGAGGTTCTTGGGGACCAGTTCGCCGAACACCATCGACATGGCAGTGGCGGCCAGCATCGCCAGCGTCAGGCTGATCGTGCCGACGGCGGCTTCGGGCACGCCGAGCGCCGCCAGCGGTCCCTGCAGCAGGGAGCCCAGTGAGGGCTCCATCAGGTAGCCGGTCAGCAGGGTGGTCACGGTGATGCCCACCTGCGCGGTGGACAGCTGGGTGGACAGGTGCCGCATGCCGTTGGCGACGATGCCGGAGCCCCGCTCGCCGCGGGCCTGGGACTCCGCCACCGTGTGCTTGTCCAGCGCCAGGAGGGAGAACTCGGCGGCGACGAACATGCCGGTGCCGAGGATGAGCAGAAAAGCCAGACCGAGAAGGAGCCACTCCATCAGCGGGCTGCTCGTTCTCGATGGGATCCACCCGGAGCCAGCCGCAGACGCGGCTCCCTGGCTCGCGGAGCTGGGTGAGTGGGATGAGAGGAAGGGGAATCGGGGGCGCCGGCATCTAGCCGGCCGGAACTGTCACTTTCCATGCGGTGATGCTACCGCATGGCGGCGCCATGGCGCACGACGCCGCCGCGGCCCGCTCACCAGGTGCCGTGCAGCGGGCGCCCCTCCTCGTAACCGGCCTGGGACTGGATGCCCACGACGGCCCGCTCCTCGAAGGCAGCCAGGTCCGCGGCACCGGCGTAGGTGCAGGACGACCGCACGCCCGCGGTGATCTGGTCCAGCAGATCCTCCACCCCCGGGCGGGCGGGATCGATCAGCATCCGCGAGGAGGAGATGCCCTCCTCGTAGAGCGCCTTGCGCGCCTGCTCGAACGGCGACTCCCCTGCTGTCCGGGCCGCCACCGCCCTGGCCGAGGCCATGCCGAAGCTCTCCTTGTAGGGACGTCCCTCGCTGTCGTGCAGCAGCTCGCCGGGGCTCTCGTGCGTGCCGGCGAACCAGCTTCCGATCATCACCTGCGCACCCCCGGCGGCCAGCGCGAGCGCGACGTCCCGCGGATAGCGCACACCGCCGTCGGCCCAGACGTGCTTGCCGAGTGCCCGGGCGGCCCGGGCGCATTCGAGCACGGCGGAGAACTGCGGACGGCCCACCGCGGTCATCATCCTGGTGGTGCACATGGCCCCGGGACCCACGCCGACCTTCACGATGTCGGCGCCCGCCTCGACGAGGTCCTCCACGCCGGCGGCGGTGACGACGTTGCCGGCGACCAGCGGTACGCCGAGGTCGCGTGCGCGCACCTGGCGCAGCACGTCGAGCATCTTCTCCTGGTGCCCGTGCGCCGTATCGACCACGATCACATCGGCGCCTGCGGCCACGAGTTGCGAGGCCCGCTCAGCGGCCGCGCCGTTGACCCCGACTGCGGCCGCGATGCGCAGCCGGCCCTGGGCGTCGGCGTTGGGACGGTAGATCCCCGAACGGACCGCCCCGGCACGGGTGAGAGCACCCCGCAGCCTGCCCCCGGTCACCACCGGGGCGTAGGTGATGTGATGCTCGGCGAGGAAGTCGAAGGCGCGGCGCAGCCCCTCCTGATCCGGCTGCTCCCCGATCTGGTCGGTGTCCAGCACCAGGGGGCGGGCGTTCATCCGCGAGCCGACCGCGGTGAAACGGTCCGCGCCCTCCAGATCACGCGCGGAGACCACGCCGAGTACCGTGCGATCCTCGTCCACCACGACCGCGGCGCCGTGAGCGCGCTTGCCGATCAGGCCGAGCGCCTGCCCGACGGTGTCATCGGGCCCCAGCCGCACCGGCGTCTCGAACACGGTGTGCCGTTCCTTCACCCAGCGGATCGAGGCGGCCGCGGCGTCCATCGGGATGTCCTGCGGAAGCACCGCGATCGCGCCGCGGCGTGCCACCGTCTCGGACATGCGGCGACCGGAGACGGCCGTCATGTTCGCCACCACGATGGGCAGGCTGCCACCGGTGCCGTCCTGAGGGGAGAGATCCACGTCGAAACGGGATGACACCCCCGAGCGGGACGGCACGAGGAAGACATCGGAGTAGGTCAGGTCCTGGGTGGCTGCGGCGGACTCGGAGGAGGAGATGAAACGCATGCTCCCATTGTCTCACTCCCGCGTGGCCTCGTTCCCGCGCGTCCTGGCGCACGCCGGTGCCGCGCCGTCCTCGTGCCGATCCGCCGAGACCGGCGCGGCGTTGCCTTATGATCCGTCCCGCAGATGTCATAGTCTTGATACCAGAAGCCTGGGGGTGGAGATGAGGAATCCACCCCGTCCACCATGCGCATATCGATATCAATGGAAGAGGGCGATCCCCGCCGTGTCCGAGCAGACATCTCCGACCGCTGCTGAAGATTTCGGATCTAATGAGTGGTTCGTGGAGGAGCTCTACGAGCAGTACAAGAAGGACAAGAACCTCGTCGACTCCTCCTGGTGGGAGTTTTTCGAGAACTACCAGCCGGGCAGCAACGGCGACCAGCGGAACGGCTCCGAGGCCCGGCCGTCAACGGCCAAGCCCGCCAAGCCTGCGAAGACGGAGAAGACGGAGGAGCCCGCGAAGGCGAAGGAGCCCGCGAAGCCCCGCACCGCCGGATCCGAGGCGAAGAAGGACGCCCAGCAGGGCGAGCACAGCGGTGAGACCGCGAAGGCCGAGTCGAAGGCGACCCAGCCCACCCCCGCGGAGAACAATCCCGCCCCCCGGAGCACGCCGAACAACGCCGCCGAGGACGGACCCAAGGACGAGTACGTCCCGCTGCGCGGCCCCGCCAAGCTGATCGCCCAGAACATGGACGCCAGCCTCGAAGTGCCCACCGCCACCAGCGTGCGCTCGCTGCCGGCCAAGGCACTCATCGACAACCGGATCGTGATCAACTCGCACCTGCGCCGCACCCTCGGCGGCAAGGTCTCGTTCACCCACCTCATCGGCTTCGCGATGATCCGCGCGCTGGCGAAGTTCCCCTCGCAGAACGTCTACTACGAGGTCAAGGACGGCAAGCCGTTCATGGTCCGCCCGGCGCATGTGAACTTCGGGCTGGCCATCGATATCCCCAAGAAGGACGGCACCCGCTCGCTGCTGGTGCCCAACATCAAGCGCGCCGAGGAACTCGACTTCCGCGGCTTCGTGCGCGAGTACGAGGCACTGGTGAAGAAGGCGCGGGCCGGCAAGCTCACCGCCGACGACTTCGCCGGCACGACGGTCTCCCTGACCAACCCGGGCGGCATCGGCACCGTGCACTCGGTCCCCCGCCTGACCAAGGGCCAGGGCTGCATCATCGGCGTCGGAGCGCTCGACTATCCGGCCGAGTTCCAGGGCGCCAGCCAGGAGACGATCACCAAGCTGGCCGTCTCGAAGGTGCTGACCCTCACCTCCACCTACGACCACCGCGTCATTCAGGGCGCCGGCTCCGGTGAGTTCCTCAAGCTCGTGCACAACCTGCTGCTGGGCGAGGACGGCTTCTACGACGAGGTCTTCGAGTCCCTCCGGCTGCCGTACGAACCGGTGCGCTGGGTGCCGGACATCCACGCCGACGATCAGGACGACGTCAACAAGACCGCGCGCGTCCAGGAACTGATCGACGCCTACCGCACCCGCGGCCACCTGATGGCCAATACGGATCCGCTGGAGTACCGGCAGCTGAAGCATCCGGACCTGGACGTGCAGTCGCACGGCCTGACGCTGTGGGATCTCGATCGCGAGTTCCCCACCGGCGGTTTCTCTGGCCGGCCGATGATGCCCCTGCGGGACATCCTGGGAGTGCTGCGGGACTCGTACTGCCGCACCACCGGCATCGAGTACATGCACATCTCCGACCCGGTGCAGCGCCGCTGGTTCCAGGAGCGCCTGGAGCGCCCGCACGTGGACCTCACCCGCGAGGAGCAGGGCCACGTGCTGCGCCGGCTCAACGCGGCGGAGGCCTTTGAGACCTTCCTGCAGACCAAGTACGTCGGCCAGAAGCGGTTCAGCCTGGAAGGCGGCGAGTCGACCATCGTCATGCTCGACGAGGTCCTCACCCTGGCGGCCGACTCCCAGATCGACGAGGTCACCATCGGCATGGCCCACCGCGGCCGGCTGAACGTCCTGGCGAACCTGGCCGGGAAGAGCTACGCGCAGATCTTCCGCGAGTTCGAGGGCGCCCAGTCCCGCGAGTCGGTGCAGGGCTCCGGCGATGTGAAGTACCACCTCGGCACCGAGGGGTCGTTCACCTCCCGGCACGGCAACTCCACCAAGGTGTACGTCGCGGCCAACCCCAGTCACCTCGAGACGGTCAACCCCGTCCTGGAAGGCATCACCCGCGCCAAGCAGGACCGCCTCGACCAGGGCAGCTCCTTCTATCCGGTGCTGCCGGTGCTGGTGCACGGTGACGCCGCCTTCGCCGGTCAGGGCGTGGTGGCCGAGACGCTCAACCTCTCTGAGCTGCGCGGCTACCGCACCGGCGGCACCATCCACGTGGTGATCAACAACCAGGTCGGCTTCACCACCCCGCCCAGTTCCTCGCGTTCGTCGTTCTACTGCACGGACGCGGCGAAGATCATCAACGCGCCGGTGCTGCACGTCAACGGCGACGACCCCGAAGCGGTGATCCGGGCAGCGCGGCTGGCCTTCGCCTACCGCCAGGAGTTCGCCCGGGACATCGTCATCGACCTGGTCTGCTACCGCCGCCGCGGCCACAACGAGGGCGACGATCCCTCGATGACGCAGCCGCGCATGTACAGCCTGATCGAGAAGAAGGGCAGCGTCCGCAAGCTCTACACCTCCTCCCTCATCGGCCGCGGCCACCTGACTGAGGAAGAGGCGCAGGAGGCGCTGAAGGACTACCAGTCGAAACTGGAGTCCGCCTTCGCCGAGACGCACGACTCGAACCCGTCCCGGGTCCAGACGGAGGACGAGTCCCCCGTCGCGGGCCTGGACCGGCCCTACGCCCAGCGCGACGATCAGGGCAACTGGCAGCCCGGCGAGATCACCACCGCGGTGGACGCCAAGGTCGTGGAGCGGATCGGCCGGGCCTACACCGAGGTGCCCGAGGGCTTCACGGTGCACAAGAAGCTCAAGTCCCTGCTGGAGAAGCGCGAGCAGATGTCCCGCGAGGGCGGCATCGACTGGGGCTTCGGAGAACTCCTGGCCTTCGGCTCGCTGCTGATGGAGGGCGTCCCGGTCCGGCTCGCCGGCCAGGACAGCCGCCGCGGCACCTTCGTCCAGCGGCACTCGGTGCTGATCGACAACAAGACCGCCGAGGAATGGACCCCGCTGGAGAACCTCAGCGAGGACCAGGCCAAGTTCTGGGTCTACGACTCGCTGCTGAGCGAGTACGCGGCCATGGGCTTCGAATACGGCTACTCGGTGGAGCGTCCCGAGGCTCTCGTGCTCTGGGAGGCCCAGTTCGGCGACTTCGCCCAGGGCGCCCAGACCATCATCGACGAGTTCATCTCCTCCTCCGAGCAGAAGTGGCAGCAGAACTCCTCCGTGGTACTGCTGCTGCCGCACGGCTTCGAGGGTCAGGGCCCGGACCACTCCTCGGCGCGGATCGAGCGTTACCTGCAGCTGTGCGCCGAGGACAACATGACGGTCGCCTACCCGACCACCCCGGCATCGCACTTCCATCTGCTGCGCCGCCAGGCCTACGCCCGCCCCCGCCGCCCGCTGATCGAGTTCACGCCGAAGTCGATGCTGCGGCTGCGGGCGGCCGCCTCGGCGGTGGAGGACTTCACCACCGGCACCTTCCAGCCGGTCATCGGCGACCCGGAGGTGCCGGCAGGCAAGGCCAAGCGCGTCGTGATGGTGACCGGAAAGCTCTACTGGGAGCTGCTGGCGGCCCGCACCAAGGCTGGCGACGAGACCACCGCGATCGTGCGCTTCGAGCAGCTCTACCCGCTGCACGAGGAGTCGATCGAGCAGGCGCTGGGCGAATACGGCCCGGACGTGGAGTTCTTCTGGGCCCAGGAGGAACCGGAGAACCAGGGCGCCTGGCCGTTCATGGCACTGAGCCTGCCGCCGCTGATCGGCGGCCGGGAGATCTCCGTCATCGCGCGGCCGGCTTCGGCGTCCCCCGCCACCGGAATGAAGCGGGTGCACGACATTGAGCAGGAGCAGCTCATCGGCAAGCTGTTCTAAGCGATGACGCAGCCTGCCACCATCGTCATCGCCGGCGACGAGCTCGTCGCCGGCGAAGGCGATCCACGTGCGCTGGGCTGGACCGGCAGGGTGCAGGCCCGCACCTTGCCGCTCCTGCCCGAGGCGCGTTTCCTCACGCTTGCGGTGCCCGGTGAGACCAGCCAGCAGCTGGCCAAACGGTGCATGCCGGAGGTCCAGCGCCGGCTCGACCCGGAACGCAGGAACCTCCTCGTCCTGGCGCCCGGCGCCGGGGACGTCCGCACCCAGGCGAGCCTGGCGCGGTCACGGCTGAACCTCGCCAACGTGCTCGACGAGGCCCTGGCACTGGAGATCTCCACCTTCGTGGTCGGTCCTGCGCCGGTGGGCGACGATGTGCTCAACGAGCAGATCGGCACGCTCTCATCGGGCTTCGCGGACGTCGCCACCCGCCGGGGCGTTCCCTACGTCGATGCGTTCCGGCCGCTGCAGCGTCACGAGGCGTGGCTGCGGGATGTACGCACCGGCACACCGGGCGTGCCGGGCCAGGAGGGGTACGGCCTGCTCGCCTGGCTGGTCCTGCACCGGGGCTGGCATTCCTGGCTCGGGCTGCCGGAACAGGTCTGAGCGCTCCGCCTTCCCCGGACAACAACACCCGGGAATACAACGAGGCCGGTGACATCGACTGTCACCGGCCTCGAACCTTATGCGCTGTGCTCAGGCGTTGGGGCGCTTCCCGTGGTTGGCGCCCTTCTTCCTGCGATCACGGCGCTTGCGTCCGCGTTTGCTCATGATGGCCTCCTTCGCTCATACAACCAGTCCAGTCTTCCAGAAAGGCGCAGGCTGTGCCAGTTGCATGCGGCACGGCCACCGGCCGGTGACGGCTCTCAGCGACGGGGAGAACCCTGGGGGTCCTCGACGGAGACCAGGATCCTGGAGCGGATCCGCTCCCGCAGTCCCTCCGGGGCCGGGGCGTCGCCCAGGCAGCAACGGCGGACGAGTTCCTTGAGCATCGACTCGACCTCGTATTCGAAGCCGCAAGCACTGCAGTGGCGCAGATGCGTCTCGATCTCAGTGATCTCCGTCTGCGTCACCTCGCCGTCCAGGTAGTGATAGATCCGCACGAGATGCTCGCGCCGGACCTCTTCGCAGCATTCCTCGGGCTTGCCGTTCATGCTCCCTTCTCCTTTCGCCCCGGCGCGCCGGAGCCCACGCCGATGCCACGCTCCTTCGCGTAGTCGGCGAGCATCTCCCGCAGCTGCCGGCGGCCGCGATGCAGCCGCGACATGACGGTGCCGATGGGCGTGTCCATGATCTCGGAGATCTCCTTGTACGGGAATCCCTCCACATCGGCGTAGTAGACCACCATGCGGAAGTCCTCGGGAAGCGCGTGCAGCGCGTTGATCACATCCGAGTCCGGCAGATGATCGAGCGCTTCGAGTTCGGCGGAGCGGCCACCGGACGAACTGTGCGAATCCGCCCTGGCGATCTGCCAGTCCTCGATCTGCTCGGCACCGGACTCCTTCGGCTGCCGCTGCTTCTTGCGGTAGCTGTTGATGAAGGTGTTCGTCAAGATGCGATACAGCCAGGCCTTCAGGTTGGTTCCCGGGGTGTACTGGTGGAACGCCGCGAAGGCCTTCGCGTACGCCTCCTGGACCAGGTCCTCGGCGTCGGCGGAGTTGCGCGTCATGCGTAGCGCCGCCGCGTACAGCTGGTTGACGTATTCCAGGGCATCCCGCTCGAACCGGGCGGTGCGCTGCTCCTGGGTTTCCGTCTCCGGGCCGACCTCGGCGGGATCGGGAGCTGAGATCTTCGTCATCGACTCCCATTCTACGCCGCGGTCCTCACGCTCCGCAGGGCCGGCCA
Source organism: Sediminivirga luteola (assembly GCF_014639315.1). Taxonomy (GTDB): domain Bacteria; phylum Actinomycetota; class Actinomycetes; order Actinomycetales; family Brevibacteriaceae; genus Sediminivirga; species Sediminivirga luteola. The sequence goes on along the minus strand of NZ_BMFY01000003.1, from coordinate 104,542 downwards.
CCTCGTCGATCGTCCTGAGCATCGTCCTCCTCATCAGCTGATGAAGGCCCGTCGCCGGCGCACCGGCTGGCGGGATTCCCGGCTGCCGTGGCCGCCGGAGCATCCTTCGCCAGGTCAACACCCTGCGCGGCGCGAGGTATTCCCCGATATGCTGGCTGCTACGACCGTCAATGCGAGGAGGACACCCGTGAGTGCAGTCCGTGCGATCGCCAGGCCGCTGCTTTCCGCCGCCTACATCAGCAACGGCGCGGCAAGGGTCAAGGATCCCGATGCGTCCGCGAAGACCCTGGAGCCGGTGCTGCGCCAGGTGCAGAAGCACTACGACGTGCCGATCAGCGCACGCGGCCTGGCTCGGGCGACGGGTGCAGCCCAGGTGGCGGCCGGCGGGATGCTGGCCCTGGGCCGGATGCCGCGGCTGTCCTCGGCCATCCTCGTGGCCACGTTCCTGATCGACGCGGCCGGGGAACGGTTCTGGCGCGAATCCGATCCGCAGGAGCGGCGCGAGTCCCGCAAGCGGGTGGTCACCAAGGCTTCCCTGCTCGGCGGTGCGCTCCTGGCCGCCGTGGACACCGCCGGCAAGCCGGGTCTGTCCTGGCGGGCCCAGCACGCCCTGGCAGCGGCGGGCAAGACCGTGCAGCGTACCTCCCAGCAGGCCCGCCGGGAGGCCGGCCGCGGGGCGAAGGACGCCGAGCGCCTGGCCAAGCAGGCCAAGAAGTCCGTTGGCCTCTGAACGACCCCAGGACCTCTGGCCCGCACCCCTCGCAGGCGGCCCGGTCCGGGCGCGGATCGCAGTGCCGGGGTCCAAGTCGCTCACCAACCGCTATCTGATCCTCGCCGCCCTCGCCGAGGCTCCCAGCCGGCTGCGCCGCCCGTTGCGCTCCAGGGACACCGCTCTCATGGCCGGTGCGCTGGAAGCCCTCGGCGCACAGGTGCACAAGGACGATGACTCCTGGACCGTCGTCCCGCTCCCCGATTCCCCCGCCGCAGGTGAGGCACGCGTCGACTGCGGCCTGGCCGGCACCGTGATGCGTTTCATCCCACCGGTTGCGGCGCTGAGCCGGCGTGATGTGGTCCTGGACGGAGATCCCGGCGCACGCACCCGGCCGATGGCGGCGCTCATCGACGCGCTGACCGGCCTGGGCGTGAAGACCCGGTCCGCCGACGGTTACCTGCCCCTGCGCTTGAGCGCTCCCGAGGGGGTGCGCGGCGGCGACATCGCCATCGACGCCTCGGCCAGCAGCCAGTTCGTCTCCGCCCTGCTGCTCTCCGGTGGCGGCTTCGATCTGGGCGTGACCGTGCGGCACACCGGCCAGACGCTGCCGAGCCGGCCTCACATCGACATGACGCTGGAGACGCTCTCCGATGTGGGGGTCGTGCACAGCGAACCCCAGCCCGGCGTGTGGGAGGTCGACCCGGGCAGGCCGCGGTCCTTCGACGTGCTCATCGAGCCTGATCTGTCGAACGCGACTCCCTTCCTCGCGGCGGCGCTGGTCACCGGCGGGCGGGTGACCGTCCCGGACTGGCCGGCGCACACGCACCAGGCCGGCGACGCGTTCCGGTGGATCGCCGAGGCGTTCGGGGGCACCGCGGAACTCGACCGCGACGGCCTGCACGTCACCGGCCCCGGCGCGCTGAACGGCGTCGATCTGGATCTGGGCGATGTCGGGGAGCTGACCCCCACCGTCGCGGCCCTGGCCGCGCTGGCCGACGGCCCGAGCAGGCTGCGGGGCATCGCCCATCTGCGCGGTCACGAAACCGACCGTCTCATGGCCCTCACCACCGAGATCAACCGTCTCGGCGGTGACGCCGAGGAGACCGCCGACGGGCTGCTGATCCGGCCGCGGGCACTGCGCGGCGGACGGTTCGAGACCTACCACGACCACCGGATGGCGCATGCGGGAGCGATCCTCGGCCTGGCCGTGCCCGGGGTCGACGTGGTCGACATCGCCACCACCGGGAAGACCCTGCCGCAGTTCCCCGAACTCTGGGCCCAGCTGCTCTCCGGCGCGGCGGCGTAGAAGGGCACGCGTGCGCGACTGGGACGAGTCCGATTACCGCCCGCGGCCCAACCCGCGGGGCTCCCGGCCGCGGACCAAACGCCGGCCGGACTACAGCGATGCGCCGGAGGCGACCATCGTGACCGTCGGCAGAGGACGTCTGATCGGGGTGCTCGACGAGGACGGCCGCGAAATCGTGTGCGTGCGCGCCTCCCGGCTCCGTCGTACGGCGATCGTGCCGGGTGACCGCGTGAAGCTCACCGGTGACACCAGCGGCAGCGACGGCACGATGGCGCGCATCGTGGAGGTCCTGCCGCGTACGACGCTGCTGCGCCGCAGCGCCGACGACGGCGACGCCTCCGAACGGGTCCTGGTCGCCAACGCCGATCAGGTGGCGATCGTCACCGCGGCGGCGGATCCGGAGCCCCGGCCCCGGCTGATCGACCGGGCGCTGACGGCGGCGTTCGACGCCGGCCTGGACGCGGTCATCGTCGTCACCAAGACCGATCTGGCCACAGCCGAACCGTTGCGGGAGCTGTACCGGGTCATCGATGTGCCGGTGCTGGAGACCCGCACGGAGCCAGGAGCATCCGACCAGCGGGAGGACCCGCCCGAGGTCCATGGCCTGGAAGCGCTGCGGGAGAAGCTGGCCGGCCGCACGACCGTGCTGCTGGGGCACTCCGGCGTGGGCAAATCGACGCTGATCAACGCCCTCGTTCCCGAGGCAGGACGCGCCACGGGCAGCGTCAACGAGGTCACCGGACGCGGACGGCACACCTCCTCCTCCGCGATCATGCTGCCGTTGCCCGGGGACGCCGGCGGCTGGGCGATCGACACACCGGGGATCCGCAGCTTCGGCCTGGCGCACGTCTCCCCGGAGAGCCTGCTGGCGGCATTCCCCGATCTGGCGCCCGCCGCCGCGCAGTGCCCCAAGGCCTGCCTCCACCAGGAGGACTCCGCCGGGTGCCGCCTGGACGAATGGGTCGCCTCGGGCGGGGCCGGGGAACGCGGTCCGGCCCGGCTGCGGTCCTACCGCCGGCTGCTGGCGAGCATCGCCGCCGGCGCCGTCCGGTAACAGCGCCGCGACTCACCTGGTGCCTGCGCGCCGGTGGCCCGCATACCGGGGGTCTATGCCTTCCCCGTGTCACGATCATCGCTACGGCCCCCGCATCGGCGCACACGCGGTCAGCGCGGCCATGTGACGGCAGGGGCCCGTCCCGCAGCCGGCGCCGAAGTAGAGTGGGGCGCATGAGCAACCCCGATCTGACGCTTGCACTGTCGCTTGCGGATCTCGCCGATTCCCTGAGTCTCCCCCGCTTCCAGGCCGCCGATCTCAAGGTGGACGCCAAGCCCGACCTGTCGCCGGTGACGGACGCGGATCTGGAGGTCGAACAACGGCTGCGCGAGGTGCTGCAGCGCGAACGGCCCGAGGACGCACTCCTCGGCGAAGAATACGGCGCCGACCGGGAGGCCGAGGACGGCAGGCGGTGGATCATCGACCCGATCGACGGCACCAAGAACTTCGTGCGCGGCACGCCGGTCTGGGCCACTCTGATCGCCCTCTACGACGGCCGTTCTCCTCTGCTCGGCGTGGTCTCCGCTCCGGCGCTGGGACGGCGCTGGTACGCCGTTCGCGGTGCGGGCGCCTGGGTGCTCTCGCCGGCTGTGCACGAAGATGCCCGGCGACTCTCCGTGTCCGCGGTGCGCAGCCTGGAGGACGCCTCGCTGTCCTACTCCTCCCTCACCGGCTGGGCCAAGCTCGGCATCCGGGAGCAGTTCATCGGGCTGACCGATGCGGTGTGGCGTACCCGGGCGTACGGCGATTTCTGGTCGTACATGCTCCTGGCCGAGGGAGCGGTGGACCTGGCTGCCGAGCCCGAGCTCGCCTTGCACGATATGGCCGCGGTGGTCCCGATCATCACCGAGGCAGGCGGCCGCTTCACCGATCTGTCCGGTGCCGACGGCCCCTGGGGCGCCAACGGCCTGGCCAGCAACGGACTGCTGCACGAGGCCGCATTGGAGGCGCTGCGATGAGCGCGCTGTGGCAGGACATCGCCCGCGCCGCCGGGGTCCTGGGCGAGGACGGACGCCCGGGTGCCACGATCTTCGCGGAGATGACGGCGCTGGCGCAGCGCACCGGGGCGATCAACCTCGGTCAGGGCGCACCGGGGACGCCGGCTGATCCGCTGGTGGCGCAGGCCGCGATCGAGGCGATCCAGGGTGGGGTCAACCAGTATCCGCCCGTCCAGGGCAATCCGGTGCTGCTGGAGGCGGTGCAGGTGCACCAGCAGAGGTTCTACGGCCGGCAGGTGGCTACCGAGGAGATCGTCGTGACCACCGGAGCGACGGAGGCGCTGTTCAGCGCGATCCTCGCACTGGCACCGGCCGGCAGCGAAGTGGTGGTCTTCGAGCCGTACTACGACTCGTACGCCGCCGCTGCGGCTGCCGCCGGGGCAAGCGTGCGCACGGTGCCGCTGGACCCCGTCGGCTTCGGCTTCGATCCGGCCGCGCTTGAGGCGGCGGTGAGCGAGCGGACCAGCGTGATCGTGGTCAACGATCCGCACAATCCCACCGGCAAGGTCTTCCGCCGGGAGGAGCTGGAGCTGATCGTCGCCGCCGCGCAGGCCCACGACGCGTGGATCGTGACCGATGAGGTGTACGAGCATCTGGTGTTCGACGATCTGGCGCATGTGCCCGTCGCCACCCTCCCGGGTGCCGCCGAACGCACCGTGACGATCTCCTCAGCCGGTAAGACCTTCAACGTCACCGGCTGGAAGGTCGGCTGGGCCATCGCCCCGGCAGAGGTCCGGGCCGCCATCCAGTCGATCAAGCAGTACACCACCTTCGTCTCCGCCGGGCCGTTCCAGCCCGCTGTCGCGGCGGGCCTGGCCGGCGACGATGCGTCCTATGCGGCACGGGCGGAGTCCCTCCAGCATCGCCGTGATCTGCTGCTGGCTGGACTGGCACGGATCCCGGGTCTGCGGACCGGCGTGCCAGGTGCGGGGTACTTCGCCATCGCGGACTTCTCGGAGGTGACCGATCTGGACGCCCGGAGCATCATCGCGCGGATGGCCGAGCTGATCGGCATCGTGGCGGTACCGGTGCCCGCGCTGTGCGCCCCCGGCTCGGTGGTGCAGGAGCAGTTGCGCGGCCATGTGCGGTTCTCGTTCTGCCAGAGCCACGCGGACATGGCCGAAGCGGCGGAACGGCTGGCGGGCCTCGACCCGAGCCGGTTGTGATCGCGAGACCGGCCGCGGGCGTGCGTGGCTGTCGTGAGTGGCGGGTGTGAGTCACCCCACATAGGGGGTCCCCGAGTTGAACTGCGGGTAACGACCCCGTATATTTAACGGTGCGACGCGGGGTGGAGCAGTTCGGTAGCTCGCCGGGCTCATAACCCGGAGGTCGAGGGTTCAAATCCCTCCCCCGCCACCAAGGAAAGGCCCTCTGATCAGGTGAAACACCGGATCAGAGGGCCTTTTGCCTTGCTCCGGGCCTGCTTGGAATCGATGATCCCCGTTCCGCTCCCGCAGCCTCGGCGTTCGCGGAAGAGGGCGCCGCCCGGTGTCCGTTCAGCCGCCCCGAGCGGCGTGATCGAGCGCGTACAGATAACGGGCCGTCACCACGCGCTGGGCACGGCGAGCCAATGGGGCTGCGAGGCGGGCGAGAGGTGCAGCGGGCCGCGAGTATCCCTGGATGCCGATCCAGATACCTCCGTCACGCGAACGCTCAAGGATGAATCGTTCGATTCCGGATTCCGGATGCCCGGGCAGCGTGCCGTATGTGAAGCCCTTGCGTCCGGGCTCGTCCACGACCTCCACAACTCTGCACGGCGCTTGCACAGTCAGCGGTCCTACGCGCAGGCCGAGCACGACGACGCTTCCGCTGCGCACCCGAAGCTCCGAAGCCCGGACCGTCAGGCCGGCGGCCTCGTGCATCCGCCACTCCCAGAGCTCCGTCACGGCCGCGTCGAAGTCCTTGCGGATCAGCCGCGCGGTAGCGCGCAGCGGCGCATAACCGAAGGGTACGGTGTCCGCTGGCCCGACCGGACATGTCACCGGCTGCCGGCGCAGGGACTCCAGGTATTCCGAAGGCAGGTGCCCGACACTCATGCCACCATTGTCCTCGCCGCCGAGCAGTAATGCTCGGCGGCGAGTCCATGGCGAAGAGGCGCAGCTTTGATGCGGGGTGATATCGCGTGGTCCATAGTGTGGGAAGGCTACGAGGCAGCGATCCGCACCGGGGGCAAGCGCCAGACCATCCGGGTCGACGTCGCCCCCGGCCAGACACCGGCCTGATCCGCAGCCCGCAGATCTCGACGCTGCACGCTCCGGCGCACCCCGCGACCCGCACCCCGCGACTCGCATGAACCACGCTCCGCCGTCTGTTGCCATCACAGAAAAACACAGATAAAGTCGGGGCATTCCCACAGAAATGTGGAGAGCACGCAGATCCGACGCGCCCAGAGCTGAGCACACCGGACCTGCTCTCCCGAAGACGCGAGAGGAGCATTCCGTGCCGCTTCTGGCCCCGGAACGTCGCGAGCGGATCCTGGCCCGCCTGGCGGAGAACGGCACGGTCAGCGTCCAGGGTCTCGCCGAGGAACTGAACGTCACCCGGGAGACCATCCGCCGGGACCTCGACCAGCTCGAGGAGACCGGCTCCGTCCAGCGGGTCCACGGCGGTGCCGTGCCCGCCGGCTCCTCGTCCCGCGCCGAAACCTCCTGGCACGAACGACGGCACAGGCATTCCGCCGCCAAGCAGGCCATCGCCCAGGCAGCCTTGCAGTTCGTCCCGCCCGCCGAGAGCGGGTCCATGATCGTCGACGCCGGCACCACCACGGAGGCCCTCGCCGATCTCCTGGCCGCGCAGGCGCTCCAGCACGGCACCCACGGCTCTTCCCGCTTCCTGCTGACCAACGCCGTGCCGATCGCGCAGAAACTCAGCGATGCCGCCGCCATCGACGTGGAGATCCTCGGCGGGCAGGTCCGCGGCCTCACCGGCGCCGTCATCGGCGACCAGGCACTGGGCACCCTGGCCCGCCGCCGCGCCGACATCGCCTTCATCGGCACCAATGGCGTCGACGCCACTTTCGGTCTCAGCACCCCCGACCCGGCCGAGGCGGCGGTCAAGTCCGCCCTCATCCGCGCGGCCCGGCGCGCCGTGCTGCTGGCGGACTCCTCCAAGCTCGGCGAGGCTTCGCTGGTCCAGTTCGCCACCCTCGCGGACCTTTCGGTGCTCATCACCGATCAGGCCCCGCCTCCGCAGTTGCAGGCAGCACTCGACGAGGCCGATGTCCGCGTGATCGTGGCGGAGCCGTCATGATCGTGACCGTCACTCCGAACCCCAGCCTGGACCGGACCATCGAGTTGCCCGGCCCGCTCATCCCGGGTGAACTCCAGCGCGCCGCCGGCCAGTCCGTGGAATCGGGCGGCAAAGGCGTCAACGTGTCCCGCGCGCTGTCCGCCGCCGGGGCCGGGAACCTCGCCGTCCTGCCGGGGGATCCCTCCGATCCCGTGCTTGTCGGACTCGCCGAGATCCAGGTGCCGTTCCGGTCCCTGCCCCTCGGCGCTCCGCTGCGCACCAACATCACCATCACGGATCCGCAGGGCACCACCACCAAGATCAACGAGGCCGGACCCCGGTTCGGGCACCAGCTGACGGCGGCGCTGGAGGAACTGATCCTGCACGCCGCCGAGGGCGCTTCCTGGGTGGTGCTCGCCGGCTCCCTTCCGCCGGGTGTGCCCGACGACTTCTATGCCCGCGTCGCCGGGCAGCTGCGTTCCCGCTACGGGACGCAGGCACCCCGGATCGCCGTGGACGCCTCAGGTCCCGCCCTGGCTGCCGCGGTCGCCGCACGCCCCGACCTCATCAAACCGAACGCTGAGGAGCTGCTCGACCTGCATCGCCGCGTGGCCGGGGCGCCTGCCCGGGCCGGGGCGCCTGCCCGGGCCGGGGCGCCGCAGCCGGCGCCCGCCGAGCTGGAGCGGCACCCGGACCTCGTGGTCGATCTGCTCCGTGACCTCCAGCCCGCGGGCGTTCGCACCGCGCTGGTGACCCTCGGCGCCCGGGGAGCGCTGCTCATACCGCCGGCCGGATCGGCCGACCCCGTGCTCTGCGCCTACGGGCCGCCGCTGACCGCACGCAGCACGGTGGGCGCCGGCGATGCCTCACTGGCCGGCTATCTGGCCGCCCACCAGGCCGGCGGCACAGCAGAAGACTGCCTGCGCCAGGCCACCGCTCAAGGACGCGCCGCTGCCTCTCTGCCCGGCTCGACCATGCCCGCCCCGGGCGACCTCACGCCCTCCGACGTCGTCGTCGAGGCGTTCCACCCCGATTCAGAAAGACACCATCATGAGCATCATCACCACTGATCTCGTCAGCCTGGACTCGCTGTCCGCGCAGCAGCCGCGCGAGGTGATCCAGGCTCTCGCCCAGCTGATCGCCGATGCCGGCCGCACCCAGGACCCTGATGCCCTCGCCGAGGACGCCTGGGCCCGGGAACAGACCTCCAGCACCGGCATGCCCGGGGGCCTGGCCATCCCCCACTGCCGCACCTCAGCCGTCACCGAGGCGACCCTCGGATTCGCGCGGCTGGCCGGACCGGTGGACTTCGGCGCCAAGGACGGCCCGGCCGATCTGGTGTTCTTCATCGCCGCACCCGAGGGCGCCGACAAAGCGCACCTGGCGATCCTCTCCGCCCTGGCGCAATCCCTGATGAAAAAGGACTTCACCGAGTCACTGCGGAGGGCCGGCAGCGCCCAGCAGGTGGTCGATCTGGTATCCGCGGCGGTGGCCCCGGCGGAACCGACGGCAGCGAACCAGCCAGCGGAGCCGGAGTCCCAGACCGGCCAGGATGCTCACACGCGAGCCGGCACGTCGGGCCACCAGGACGCCCCGGACGACGGAGGCAATGCCGGCGATGCGGGCAGCGCTGTGCGGAAGCTGGTCGCCGTCACCGCCTGCCCCACCGGCATCGCCCACACCTATATGGCCGCCGATGCCCTCGCCCAGGCAGCGCAGGAACGCGGCGTCGCGCTGCAGGTGGAGACGCAGGGATCGGCGGGCTCCACGCCGCTGTCCCCCGCCGCCATCGCCGAGGCGGAGGCGGTCATCTTCGCGGTGGACGTCGATGTCCGCGAGAAGCACCGCTTCGCCGGCAAGCCCGTCGTCGCGGTGCGGGTCAAACGCGGCATCGACGAACCCGGAACGCTGATCGACCAAGCCCTGGCCGCCGCTTCCGATCCGGCCGCGCCCCTCGTCTCCGCCGATGAGGGACCGGGCGAGGGCGGTCAGGCGGAGGAGGGTGAGAGCTTCGGCCGCAAGACCCAGCGGGTGTTGATGACCGGCGTGAGCTACATGATCCCCTTCGTCGCCGCCGGCGGCCTGCTGATCGCCCTCGGTTTCCTCCTCGGCGGTTACAACATCACCGACGTCGCGGACGATATCGCCTACGGCAACACTCTGTGGAACCTGCCCACCACCGCCGATCTCCCCGCGGACTTCCACGGCTGGGGCGCGCTGGGCGCCTACCTGGGCGCCGTGTTCTTCACCATCGGCGGCGCGGCGATGGGCTTCCTGGTGCCTGCGCTGGCCGGTTACATCGCCTTCGGCATGGCCGATCGTCCCGGCATCGCTCCCGGTTTCACCGCCGGTGCGGTGGCGCTGTCCATGGACGCGGGATTCATCGGCGGCATCGTCGGCGGTGTCCTGGCCGGCGCGGTGGCGTACTGGCTGCGCCGCCTGGACGTCCCCCGTTGGCTGGCAGGCCTGATGCCGGTGGTGATCATCCCGCTGCTGGGCACCATCGTCGCCGCCGGCCTGATGATGCTCGTCCTGGGCGGGCCGATCGCGCAGCTGACCGCGGCCCTCGAAGGCTGGCTGGCGGGTATGACCGGGTCCGCGGCCGTCGTCCTGGGCATCGTCCTGGGTCTGATGATGTGCTTCGATCTGGGCGGTCCGGTCAACAAGGTCGCCTACTCGTTCGCCGTGGCGGGCGTCTCCGCCGCCGTGGCAGCGGACAACACCGGCCCGCTGATGATCATGGCGACCGTGATGGCCGCGGGAATGGTCCCGCCGCTGGGACTTGCCCTGGCCACCTTCCTGGACCGGAGCCTGTTCACCGTGGCGGAGCGGGAGAACGGCAAGACCGCGGTGCTGCTGGGTGCCGCCTTCATCTCAGAGGGCGCCATTCCCTTCGCCGCGGCCGATCCGCTGCGGGTGCTCCCGGCCTCCATGCTGGGCGGCGCGGTCACCGGCGCGCTCAGCATGGCCTTCGGCGTGACGTCCTATGCCCCGCACGGCGGCGTCTTCGTGGGATTCGCCATCGACAACTTCGGGTTGTTCCTGCTGGCCGTGATCGCCGGGTCCGCGGTCACCGCGCTCAGCGTGATCGCACTCAAGCGCTGGGCCCGCAAGACCCCGCGGCCAGGTCGCGCCGCGCCGGCGGAAACAGTCGCCGCGGCGTGACGAACGCGTGCCCCGGTCACCTGGCGACCGGGGCACGTCGTGCTCCGCTTGGCCGCCGGCCGACAAAGCCGAGGCCTTCCGCGCGGCGAAGTTCCGCGCGGCGAACACGCTACGGCACGTCACCTTCCGGCAGCGGTCTCGTCCACCGGCAGTGCGGGACCGGCCCGGAGGGAATGCCGCTGGCGTCCCTCGGCGCCGAAGTTCGACGGCGCCAGCCATGCCCGGATCCGCTCCCTCACTTGCGGCCACTCCCTGTCGGTGAGTGAGAACCACGCGGTGTCACGGTTGCGCCCCTTGTACACCACGGCCTGCCGGAAGGTGCCCTCGTAGCTGAAACCGAGCCGCTGCGCGGCGCGGCGGGACGGCTGGTTGAGACTGTCGCACTTCCACTCGTACCGCCGGTACCCGAGCTCGTCGAAGGCATACCGCATGAGCAGGAACTGCGCTTCAGTGGCAAGCGGAGTGCGCTGCAGCGCACGGGAGTACGCCACGGACCCCACTTCGATGACGCCGTTGGCCGGATCCTGGCGCATCAGCGCGAGCGTCCCGAGGGGACGTCCCGTTGCCCCGTCGATGACCGCGTAGTGCCTGGGGTCGCGACTCTTGGCAGCCTCGTCGGCCCAGCCGCGATAGGACTCTTCGTCGGCGAACGGTCCGACCGGCATATACGTCCAGTCCCGCCCGTCCGGGGCGGCTGCATAAGCGGCATAGAGTTCCGCCGCATGCCGGGCGGGGTCGAGCGGTTCCAGCGCGCCATAGCGCCCGGCTAGACGCTGCGCTCCGGGCGGTTTCGCGGGCTCCCAGTCCGGGACCGGAATGCCGACGGGCTGGCCGAACGCGTTCTGCCTGGGCATCTCGTCTCCGTCCCGGCGGGTCATCCGTGCACCGGGGCGGCATCGTAGGTGACCCAGCTGGTGCGGGTGGCCACGGTGTCGTAGAGCGCCTGGGCCCGATGGTTGTCCTCCGCGGTGATCCATCGCACCACGGAGCGGCCCTCCGCTCCGGCGATCTCCGCCAGCCGGCCGATGAGGGCCCGCGCGGCACCCCTGCCCCGTGCTTCCGGGCTGGTGAACAGGTCGTCGAGCCAGATGCCGACGGTGCCGGTGGAGGGACGCGCGAACCGGCGGTAGTGGCCGAGCGCCACGATGCCGTCTCCGGCGGTCTCGGCCACCAGCGCACAGCACTCGTGCCGCGGGTCCATGAGCCAGCCCCAGACGCGGGAGACCACGTCCTCGTCCTCCGGCAGGCGGTAGAACTCGCGGTACTGACGGAAGAGGTCGCGCCACCGCGTCTCATCGGCGAGGTCGAGCGGGCGGACGAGGACGGACGAAGCATGAGTCATGGGGGGCCAAACTTTCCGGACGAACGGTGGCTGACTACCGTGAGCGATCGGCCCCTCAACGGGCCCTTCGCGCTGGTACCTCCCACGATAGGATCATTCCGGTCTCCGAAGCATGCCAGAATCCGCCGGTTTCGCAAGGCCAGTAAGGAGAATCCCGCGCCGGCGGTCCCCCCGGCGCGGGCTCAGTCCCCGAACGCTTCGGTGACAGCGCGGGCGAGTTCCTCCATCGAGCGGAACTCCGCATCGTACGTCCACGCACCGTCCGGCTCGGGCGTCGCACCCCAGCCGGGCCGGTCGTGCCGGCGGTTGATCCAGACCGAGTCCAGGCCGAAGGTGCGGGCGGGCACGTGATCGTGGAACAGGCTCTGCGCCACGTGCAGGAGATCGCCGCGGCCGGTTCCGCGCTCGTCCAGCCATGCGTGGAGGGCGTCGAAGTGCGCGCCGGCGGGCTTGTACGCGCCCACGTCCTCGGCTGTGATGATCGCAGCGAAGCGACCGTGCAGATGCCGGTTGCTGGCCGCGAACCCCTCCCGGTGCACATTGGAGAGGATGACGAGGTCGTAGTGGCGCGCCAGCACCTCGAGCGCCGCGGCGGAGTCCGGGAAGGCGGGCCATTCCGGCAACGAGGCGGCCAGGCGCGCGGCCCACGACTCGCTCACCGGCGTGCCGAGGTCCCTGCCCGTGCGGGTGAAAGCCTCTGCGAGGACCCGAGGGTAGAGCGCCGCCGGCCGCTCCCGGGCAACGTCCGCTTCGTTACCGGCGTAGGCCAGGAGCAGCTGCTCGCGGTCGAGCGCCAGACCCGCCTCCTCCGCCCACGGCTCGAGCACGGCGGCGATGCCGGACTCCCAGTCGATCAGCGTGCCGTAGCAGTCGAAGCTCAGGACTCTGTACTCGGTGAGGTCTTTCATGGGGTGATTCCTCTCGATGACGGCATGCCTGGATGACGGCATGGACAAGCGGGCTGGCTGGCGAGTGAGTGGTCACGTCGTGGGGCCCAGCATCAGCGCGCTGCGAGCGTCTCCAGCAGAGATGCAGCCAGGGCGCGCGCATGCCTGAGCCGGTCCGGGCCGCCTTCCAGCCCGGCGCGGCTGATCGCGCCTTCGAGCAGGAACGACAGATGCTCCGCGGTCGCCACGGCGACGCGCTCACCCTCGTCCGCTTCCGCGGTCAGGCTCCGCAGGTGCTCGGCGAGGATCGCCTCCACCTGCTCCTTGTGCTGCCTGACCGCGGTCCTGCCGGCGGCACCGGCGGGAAGCTCCGCTGCGGCGTTCAGCAGGCCGCACCCCCGGAATCCGTGCTCGTACGCCTGGGAGGCATGGTCGATGTACGCGTCGAAGACCGCCAGCACGCGGGCGGTGGCCGAACTCGCCAGCTCTTCACGTTCCCGGTAGAGCTGAAGCCACTCCTCATGCCGGGCCTCGATATAGGCCAGCATGAGCTCCTCCTTGGAGGAGAAGTTGTTGTAGAGGCTCTTCTTCGCCACGTCCGCCTCCGCGACGACCGCGTCGATGCCGGTGGCGTTCATTCCGTGCGCATAGAACAGCCTGGAGGCCGCCTCCAGCAGACGAGCGCGGGCGGGACGGGCGGTAGATGGAGCCATAGCGAACCTTCAGAGTAGGTAGACCGGTCTACCTAGAAGACTATACCGCCGCCATCTCAAGGGCAAGTGCCGTCAGGCGATGTCTTTCATCCGCTCGGCGATCATCCGGATCGCCCGTTGCGGGATCAGCCTGCTGAGCCGGTCGAAGAGCTTCGCGTCCTTGCCGATGTGAACCCGGAACCGGTTCTGCGCGATGGCATCGGCGATGACCCGTGCCGCCTCCGCCGGGGAGGTCGTCTTGGCGGCAGCCTCGCCCCTGCCTGCTCCGGCCAGTTCCACGCCGGAGTTCTTGGTGATCTCGGTGCCGACCGCACCGGGGAAGACCTCCGTGACATGCACCCCCGTGCCCTGGAGTTCGGCGTACAGGCCCTCCGTCAGCAGCCGGACGGCGGCTTTCGACGCGCCGTAGGCGGTCTGGCCGGGCACCGGCAGAATCGCCCCCATGCTGGAGACGTTGACCAGGCTGGCCTCGGGGCGCGTCAGCAGTCCGGGCAGGAACGCCTTGACGGTGTTGACGGTCCCCCAGAAGTTCACGTCCATCACCCGTTCGATCCGCTCGAACTCGAGATCCTTCAGGTGCACGAACGGCTGGATGATCCCCGCGATGTTCACCAGGCCGTCGATCTGCCCGTGCGCCGCGATCACCTGATCCGGCAGCGCGAGCACGGCGTCGCGGTCGGTGATGTCGAGGGGGTGAACGGAGAGGGTACCGCCGGCCAGTCGCTCGGTACCCCGGAGTCCCTCCTCGCTGAGGTCTACCGCTGCCACCTTCGACCCGCGTGCGATCAGCTCGAGCGCAGTCGCCCGGCCGATGCCGGCGCCAGCGCCAGTGACCGCGAAGACCTTGTCCTTGAGTTCCATGCCGTACTCCTCCCCGCGCCCGCGGCGCCGTCAGGAACGGCGAGGCGCCGCCCCTACCGGACACTACTGTCCGGTAGGTCTAGGATACCGCTATGGCTCCTTCCCCGCAGAACGACCCCGCACAGCAGCTCCACGGAACCAAGACGAACCGCGGCCCCTCCGCCGCGGCGGAGAACCGCCGCGCCCTGCTGGAGGCGGCCCGCGCGGAGTTCGCCAGCAGCGGCGCCGCCGTACCACTGAGCCGCATCGCGCGCCGGGCCGGCGTGGGCCAGGGAAGCCTCTACCGGCACTTCAGCGACCGCGCGGACCTCGCCGCCGCCGTCTTCGAACAGGACCTGCGCGATGCCGCCCTCAGGACCGGTGCGACAGACCGGCCCTATACCGCCCTGCTGGACAGCATCGAGGCGCGAGCGTCCGAGGCCGCCGCCATGATCGAGCTGGTGTCCTCGGCAAAGAGCCGCCAGCGAGGCGGCGCACTGAGCGCCCAGCTGAGCGAACTGGTCGGCCACGTCCACGCCCGAGGGATCTCTACCGGAGAGCTCTCCCCCCGTTCGTCCGCTGACGAACTCCTCACCGCGATCCCGATGCTCGCCCTGAGCGTCGCCAGATCACCCGCTGGTGAGCGGGGCGCCACGGCCAGGCGCGCACGGCGGATCCTGGACGCCTGGTTCCTGGCCTAGGCGCCGACGCCAAGAGGCCGGTACCGGGGTTCCCTCCCCGGTACCGGCCTCTATGTGCTCTCGGCGATCAGCACACCGCGATGCGGCTCACTCGCCTTCGGCTGCCGCCTCGGCGCGGGCGGCCCGCTCCACAGCGTCCTTCAAGCGCTCCTGCGCCTCGCCGTAGGCGGCGAAGTCGCCCTCCTCCAGCGCCTGCTCGGAGTCCTGGATCGCCTGGCGGGCATCCTCCAGCGCCTGCGTCAGATCGTCGCCGCCGGATGCCGGGGCCTCCGCAGCGGCTTCGTCCTCGGTACCGGCGCCCTCTTCGGTGCCCTCGTCCTCGCCGGAGGCCTCCTCCGGCTGTTCCCCGCCGGAACCGGCATCGCCGGCCTGAGCGCCGGAATCGCCGCCGAACACCTGGTCCAGCGCTTCGTCCAGCGTCGGCGCGAAGCCGATCTCCTCACCGAACGCCACCAGCACGCGCTGAAGCACCGGGTAGGAGGTCTCGCCGGCCGAACGGACGAAGACCGGCTGCACGTACAGCAGGCCGCCCGCGACCGGGAGGGTGAGCATATTGCCGTTCTGCACATCGGACTCGCCCTGGCGCAGCAGGTTGAGGCTCTCCTGGATGCTCGGTTCGGCGTTGAAGTTGTTCTGCGCCTGACCGGGACCGGGCACCGAGGTGTTCCGGGGCAGCTGCAGCAGCCGGAGCTTGCCGTACTCCTCGCTGGGCTGACCCGGCTCGTTGCCGGCATCAGCGGACGCCGCCAGGAAGCCGGTGAGCACGTTGCGGGTCTGACCCTCCGCGCTGCGTCGCGGAATGAACGAGCTGGTCAGGGAGAACGACGGTTCGTCCTGGTTCGGCATCTGCAGGGTGAGGAAGTACGGCGGCTGGGCCACCGCGTTCTGCTGGCTCATGGTCGGATCGTTCGGCAGCGTCCAGAAGTCCTGGCCGGAGTAGAACGCATCCGCATTGGTGACGTGGTACTGCGTGAGCAGCGACCGCTGCACCTTGAACAGGTCCTCTGGGTACCGCACATGGCTCATCAGATCGCCGGACATCTCGGAGACGTCCTGGATGATGCCCGGGAACACCTGACGCCAGGCCTGCAAGACCGGATCCTCCTCATCCCAGGCGTACAGGTCCACGGACCCGTCATAGGCGTCCACCGTCGCCTTCACCGAGTTCCGGATGTAGTTGATCCGGTCGGTCGGCAGCGGCACGGCGCCCTGCTGCGTGTTGGAGTCCTCGGTGATGGAGTCGAGCGCCTCCGGGCGCGAGTACGGGTACTCCGACGACGTCGTGTAGGCGTCGACGATCCACTTCACCCGGCCGTCGACGACCGCCGGGTACGGGTCCCCGTCAAGGGTCAGGAAGGGCGCGACCGCTTCGACCCGGTCCCGTGGGTTCCGGTTGTAGAGGATCTGGGATTCCTCGTTGATCGCGTCGGACAGGACGATCTCCTCGTCCTGGAACTTGATCGCGTAGGCCAGCCGGTTGAAGAACGAACCGACGGAAGGACCGCCGTCACCGGTGTAGGTGTAGTTCACCTGACCGGTGCTCTCGTCGATGTCGGCGTCCTCGTCGACCTCCGGGACCGCCTGCACGGGCTCGCCGTCCTGGGTCACCTCGACCTCGGCCATGGCCTCCTGGGCGTCGCCGTCGGAGGGGTAGTCCAGCTCCAGCGGCGGTGCCCCGTCGGGAGCGCCGACGATGGAGTACAGCGGGGACCGTTCGCCGAAGTAGATCCGCGGCTCGTACTCCCCCAGCTCGCCGACCGGCGGGATGCCGGCCTCGGAGAACACCGGACGGCCGTCGTCGGCGCGCCGGTTGCCGTAGGCGGCGACCACGCCGAAGCCGTGCGTGTAGACGATGCGCTGGTTGTACCAGGTGGCGCTGTCCAGACCGGACTGGTCCAGCTCGCGCACGGCGATCACGGTGTCCTGGACCTCGCCGTTGATCTCGTAGCGGTCCACGTCCAGCTGCTCGGGGAAGCCGTAGTACTGCCTGATCTGCTGCAGCTGACGGAACGAATCCGAGACCAGGTTCGGATCCAGCAGGCGGATGGAGGCCGCGGTCACCGCGTCCTCCCGCAGCGCTCCGGGCTCACCGGCTGCGGTCGGCTGGTAGGGCGAGACCTCGACATCGTCGATGCCGTACGCCGTTCTGGTCGCCTCGATGTTCCGTTCGATGTACTCCCGCTCCATGGACTGCTGCGAGGGCTGCACCCGGAACTGCTGGATGCCGTACGGGTACGCGAGCAGCGCCACCAGGGACAGCACCACCAGCACGCCGGTCGCCACGACCGGGAAACGCCAGCGTCCGGTGGCCGCGGCGGCGATGAACAGGAGTGCCACGATGCCCGCGGCGATGGCGACGATGGTCAGCGCGGGGATACGGGCGTTGACGTCGGTGTAGGTGGCGCCGGCGACGATGCCCGTGGAGTCCGTGAGGATCGCGTACCGCTGGAACCACATCCGCAGGCCCTGGACGATGACGAGCACCGCCACGAGCACGCCGATCTGCACCTGGGCGCCCTTGGTCAGCGAGAAGCCCCGGCCCTCGCCGGTGCGGATGCCGCCGTAGAGATAGTGCATCACGACGGAGGCGATCAGGGCGATGAGCGCCACGAAGCCCAGCGTGTCGATGAGGAACTGGTAGAACGGCAGCTCGAAGACGTAGAAACCGACGTCACGGCCGAACTGCGGATCGGACTCTCCGAAGGGCACCCGGTTGAGCCACAGCTGCACCGTCTGCCACTGCGTCGAGGCGGAGAGCCCGGCGAACAGGCCCAGTACCGCCGGCACCGCGAACATGGCGACCTTGCGCAGCGGCTCGATGGCCTCGCGGTAGCGGTCCAGGTTCTCCTGCTGCGGCGTCGTCGGCGCGTACACCGGCCGGTTGCGGTACGCGAAGTGCAGCGAAGCCCACACGCCACCGGCCATCACGATCGCGGTGGCCAGGAAGAGCACGCCCCGGGTGAACCATTCCGTGGTGAAGACGCTGAGCGCGCCCAGCTGGTCGTACCACTGCACCTCGGTGTAGATCTGCGTGGCGATCACGAAGGCGCCCAGCAGCGCACCCACGATGAGCAGCGTCAGCCACAGCGGCGACGGACGCCGGTTCTGCCCGGCCTGCGGCGACCCGCCTCGCGGGCCGGCGGTCGGAGGAAATGTCATGGTGTCCCTTTCAGTTACTCGCTCATGGAGTGCCCTGGCACTCCGGAAGCCCCGCAGGTTCCCCTGCGTCGGATGCGGCGATGTCCTCCAGTGCGGAGACCGCATCGTCGAGGGTGTCCACGCGGATCACCCTCATTCCGTCCAATGAGCCCTCGTCCACCGCCTGGATGACCTCCTGGCAGTTGCCCGCCGGGCTCAGGAAGTATTCGGCGCCGCGCGCGTGCGCGGCGAAGGCCTTCTGCCGGGCGCCGCCGATGGCGCCCACCTGCCCGTCGACCGTGATCTCCCCGGTGCCGGCCAGATGCGCCCCGCCGGTGAGGTCGCCTGGCGTCAGGTGATCGATCACGGCCAGGGAGAAGATGAGCCCGGCCGAGGGCCCGCCGATGTCCCCCACGTGGAAGTCCACCTGGACCGGGAAGTCGAAATCGTCCGCCAGCAGGGCGCCGATCCGCGGTCCGGCCTCCCCTGTCTGCGGAGTGACCTCGACCTCCTCGGAGTCTCCTGCGCGGTCCACCTCGAAGCGCAGCGGCGCCTCGCCGTCCCAGGCCTGGACGGCCGCCACGACGTCGCCCGCCTGCGCGGGGTGCTGACCGTCCACCGCCAGCACGCGGTCGCCCTCGCGCAGGGCGCCGTCGGCGGGCATACCGGCTTCCACGCCGGTGATGACGGTGCGGCGTTCGAAGGGGATGTCCAGTCCGGTCAGCGCCGCGGCCACGGCGACCTCCTGCGACGACGACATCTGCGCGGCGTTCTCCGCGGAGACGGTGTCCCGGGTCGTACCCACCGGGTAATACATCTCCGTCGGCACGACCGTGTTCTGAGAGCTGATCCACGAGGTCAGCACGGGCACGGCACCGAGTTCACGTCCCGGCCCGCCGGAGACGCCCACGGTCAGCAGCTCCAGGCTGCCGGCCTGCGGCGGATGGTCCTCGGCGGCGGCGTCGTCGGTCGCGGTCACGGACATGGCCGGCTCGCCGTCGATCTCGCCGAGCACGTCCACGGTCGGCCCGGGGGTCTGCACCAGGTACGGGACCGGCAGGAAGACCATGAGCACCAGCACGGCCAGCACAGTCACCAGGCTCAGGTCCGCCAGGCGGTTCAGGCTCATCCGCCGCCGCTGCCGCGGCCGGCCGTTTCCGGGCACACCGAACGCCGTCCCGTTGGCTTCGGCGGTGTGTCGATGCGGCACTGACGAGGTCCTTTCGATCCCGTACAAGCTTACGGTGTCTTCGGTACCGGGAACGAATCGGGCTAAGGGCCTGCGCAGCCCGGGCCGCCAGGCGGAGGAGCAGCGTTCAGCCGAGAGCGATACCGCCCCGTTCCGGCCCATCCGGGCGGCCCGGCGGGGAACGTTTCCCGGAGTCCGGTCGTTACCGTGGGAATACAGTGGTGGAATCCACCACTGTCGCATCCGATCGACGCGAGGGGCACCATGACTTCCGATGACGACAAGAACCCAGGCCACGGCGGGGATCCGGGAGGCGAGCAGAATCCCTTCGCGGAGATCTTCCGCCAGCTGTTCGGCGGCGAACCCGGGCAGGGCCAGATCCCGGGCGGCCAGGCGCCGGACCTGGGACGGATGATGGGCGGCGGCGGCTTCGACATGGCCGCCTTCGGCCCGATCATGCAGCAGATGACAGCGATGATGTCCAACGCCCAGTCGCCCGAGGCCGCGGCCCGGACCTCGTTGACGCGTGCGCTGAGCAAAGTCGGTGCGGACCCGGCGCCGTCCGAACAGGATTCGGCGGCCCTGCGGGACGCGTTCCGCGTGGCGGATCTCTGGCTCGATCAGGTCACCGAGCTGGACACGGTCCCCCATCAGCCCCGCGCCCTGCGCAAGCGGGACTGGATCGAGGAGACCATCGGGCCGTGGCGGCGCCTGGTCGAGCCGATCCAGGACGGCATGGACGGTGCGGTCTCCGAAGCGCTCACCGAGCAGGTCCCGCCGGAGTTCCGTGCGATGCTCTCGGGAGCGACGCCGATGCTCAAGGCACTGTCCTCGTCGATGTTCACGATGCAGATCGGCGAGGCGGTGGGCACCCTGTCCGAGTCCGTGCTCTCCAGCACCGAGCTCGGCTTCCCCCTCTTCAAGGAACCCGACTGCGGCCTGATCACCTCGTCGGTGCAGACCTTCGCGGAGGAGAGCGAACTCGATCCGCAGCAGCTGCGCATCTACCTCGCGCTGCGCGAACTGGCGGTGCTGCGCCTGTTCCACCGCGCGCCGTGGCTCCGCGCCCACGTGGAGACCGTCCTGCAGGAGTACGCCCGCGGGCAGCGCTTCGACACCGACCGCATCAACGAGGTCGCCGCGCAGATCGACCCCGGCAACCTGGAGGCGATTCAGGA
This sequence comes from Sediminivirga luteola, assembly GCF_014639315.1. Lineage (GTDB taxonomy): Bacteria > Actinomycetota > Actinomycetes > Actinomycetales > Brevibacteriaceae > Sediminivirga > Sediminivirga luteola. The sequence goes on along the minus strand of NZ_BMFY01000003.1, from coordinate 84,091 downwards.
GAAGCTCAAGGAGGGGGTCTTCGCCCCCGCCACGAGCGAAGCCCAGAAGCACGCCCTGGAGCGCCTGGAAACCCTGCTGGCCCTGATCGAGGGGTGGGTGGACGTCGTCAGCCACGCCGCCGCCGGTCAGCTCCCCGAGCGGGAGCGCATCCGGGAGTCGATCCGCCGCCGCCGGGCCGCCGGCGGTCCGGCCGAGCGCACCTTCGCCGCGCTGGTGGGACTTGAGCTGCGCCCGCGCCGCCTCCGCGACGCCGCCGCGCTGTTCGGCGCGCTGGAACAGTCCGAGTCCGCCGAGGCACGTGACGCCGTGTGGTCGCACCCCGATCTCCTTCCCGGCACGGAGGACCTGGACGATCCGCTCGGTTACCGGGAACGCCGCAAGGCCGCCGATGAGCAGAGCGCCGAGGTCGACGAGGCGCTCTACCGGTTGCTGGACGCGGAGGCAGCCGGCACCGGGGGTTCCGCCGATGCCGTGGATTCCGGCGGCGATGCCGGGACTCCCGGCGAGTCCGGCAACGCCGCCGATGTCGTGGCTGAGGATACGGACGGGACCGGTGCCGACACAGCTGCGGACGAGGATCCCGGCGACGAGCCCGAGGGACGTGGCTCTGCCGGCTGAGAGCTCGCTGCTGCGATCCGCGCGCACCGAACTGGCAGATTACGCCGGTCGCGCGGCGGGGACGCAGCGGGAGCTCGCTGGCGCATTCCTGACGACCCTGAATACGCACGGAGAGTCCGCCCTGCGCAAGGACGGACCGCCAGAACATCTGACGGCGAGCTTCGTGGTGTTCAGTCCCGCAGGAGATACGGTGCTGCTCAATTTCCACCGGAAGGCCGATGCCTGGGGTCACTTCGGCGGGCATCTGGAACCGGCGGACGGTTCCCTGCGGGAGGCAGCGCAGCGCGAATGCGCCGAGGAGTCCGGACTCACGGTGCGCAGCGCGACCGGAGCCATCGCGGAGGTGCACGCCCACGATCTGGGTTCTGGTTTCTCCCGGTGCCAGCGGCACCTCGACGTCGTCTTCACCGGCGTCGCCGACCCCTCGGCGGCCTTCCGGGCGAGCGACGAGAGCGTGGAGCTGGCGTGGTTCCCTGTCTCGGCGCTCCCTGAGCGGATCATGCCTGATCTTCCCGCTCGCGTGCCCATGCTCGCTCAGGCGGTGCGCGCGCTGCGCGACCACTCCTGACCGGCGGAGAAACCGGCCAGGAAGTCCTGCGCGCGATCGTACTGCGGGTACGCCGCCACGAGCGCCCGGAACCGCGGCCCGTGGTCCAGAACGCGCAGATGCGCCAGCTCGTGCACGAGGACCGCGTCGAGCACCCAGGGCGGAGCGAACCGCAGGCGGTCGGAGATGCGTATCTCCCGGGTCACGCTCGTGGTCGAGCCCCACAGCGTGTGCTGGTTGCCCACCCATCGCACGCTCGCCGGCAGGACGTCATCGGCGAAGTAACGTGCGGTGAGGTCCCGGCAGCGCTGTTCCAGGTCCAGGGCCCCGGCCCGCACAGAGCCGATCTTCTTCTCCAGCCGGGTGATCAGAGAGGCCAGCTGCGCCTCGTTGCCGCGCACGGGATACCGCCACGGCAGCACCAGCACGATGGTCTCCCCCTCCAGGAGCGAGCCGATGGTCTTGCTGCGCCGTTTAGAGCGGCGGATCTCCACCCGGCCGGCGCCGATCGCCTCCCGGAGTCCTTCGATGTCCATGCCCCCAACCCTAGGCGAGGGGACGGACAGCGGCAGGCGCCGCCTCCCGCCGCACGCACCCCCGTTTTCCGCGGTTCCCAGGTGTTTTCCACAAGTACCGTCCACAGGCGGCCGGCACTTCTGCACAGCGGATCCCGCGCCGTTCCGGCCACCTCGCCGCGCCGCTTCCGCGTCATACTCTGTTATTGCAGGTCAGACCCGGTTTCAAGCCGAGCGGCGAGTGAACCCGGGGTGAACACCCGGGGGCCGGACGGCGACTCGCGCAGCGGGTCGGATCCGCGCGGACACTGGCCGGAACGACCGGTTCCGGACCCTTTTCCACAGGATCTGTGGATGACTTTCCCTCCCTGTGGGCGGCCCCTAACGTGGTGCCATGCATCGTCTCCATCCCGCTGCTGTCATCACCTGGCGCGCTGACGGATCAGCCGTGTTCGGCGCCGGCACGCTGGCGATACTCGAGGGCCTCTCCCCCGCTGCCGGGGAGTTCCTGCTCCGGTTGCGAGAAGGGGTTCCCGGTTCCGGTCTGGAGGAGGCCGCGGCGCGCGCGGCCCTGCCGGTCCCCGAGGCCGAGGCCATGCTGGCGGCACTTTCCGAAGCCGGTCTGCTCATCCCCGCCGGGGAGGATCGCCTCTGGCACCCGGAGGCACCGGGAGCACAGACATGGGCGTGGCGGCACGGCCTGGATCCCGATGCGGCCGCGGCCGGCTGGGAGGCACTCCCCCTGCAACTCCACGGACCGCACGCCGGCCACCTCGCCGTCTGCCTCCGGGAGGCGGGGTTCCGTCCCGTTCTGCCGCACGGCATCGAGGACGGCCCCTCCGACGGAGTCACCGTGGTCACCTCGGACTTCGTCGCCGACGCCGGCCAGCTGGCCAGGCTGACCCTGGACGACCGCGTGCATCTTCCGGTCGTCTTCACCGACGCCGGGGCGCAAGTCGGTCCGCTCGTCGTGCCCGGCGCGGTCCCGTGTACCGGGTGCGGGTGGCGGCATCGGCGGGAGGCAGATCCGGGCTGGCCGCAGACCTACCGTCAGCTGCTGAACACCGCACTGCCTGCCGTGGATGCGGCGGTCTCGCATCTGACGGCCGCCCTCGTGATCGCCGCGCTGCGCCGCTACGACGCGGACGGCGCCGCCAGCCAGGCTCTGCTCGTCGAGCTGCCGGAGTGCCGGCCTGAGCCGTTCCCCTTCGATTTCCACCCCGGCTGCGACTGCCGCGGACCCGCGCCGCTCCGGCAGGACGCCGGCGCGGACTCCGTACCCCCGCCGGACCGGAGCCGCCTTGCGACCTAATGCCGGCGGTCCAGGTCCGGCGTCCTAGCGCCCGGCCGCGCCCCGTGGGGCGGTGGCGTTCTGGCGGAGCACGCTCAGCACCCCGTCGCCGTAGCGTTCCAGCTTGGCCGGTCCGATCCCGGGGACCAGACCGAGTTCCTCCTTGCTCCCGGGCAGCAGTTCCGCCACCGCGGTCAAGGTGGTGTTGGTGAGCACCATGAACGCGGGGATCTGCTCCTGAAGGCTGGTCTGCTGCCGCCAGGCCACGAGCGCGTCGAAGACCGTCTCGTCGTAGCGGGGCGGGCAGTCCTCGCAGCGGCCCAGCTGCTGAGCGGTGCGCTCGTGCAGGGGGCGTTCGCAGATCCGACACCGGGTGAACCGCAGCCGGGTCTCGCGGCGCTTGCGCCGGACCCGGCCGGGACCCGGTGCCTGCACCTGCTCGGCACGGGCGCGCAACTGCGTGATGAATCTGCTCGGGCTGCGCCGGGCCCGCGCCCCGGGCGCGCGCGCCAGTGCCCAGCTCAGCTGCAACGAGGTCTCCGCCCGGGTCACCCCGACGTAGAAGAGCCGACGTTCCTCGGCGATGGTCTCATCGGTCTTGGCATAGGTGATCGGAAGCAGTCCCTCACTGAGCCCGATCAGATAGACGCTGGGCCACTCCAGGCCCTTCGCAGCGTGCAGGGACGCGAGCGTGACGCCTGCGACGGTCGGGGCGTTCTGGTGCTCGGCGCGGTCTTCCAGCTCCGTGACGAGCGAGGCCAGGGAGGCGGGGAGCTCCCCGGCCGCCGTCTCCAGTTGCTCGGCGAGCGCGACGATCGCCTGCAGGGACTCCCAGCGGGATCGCACCGCGCCGCCGCGCTCGGGTGGCGTGGACGTCCAGCCATGACTGCTCAGCAGGTCTTTCACCTGTGCACTGAGGCTGTCCCCGGCCGGGATCGTCCGGGCTGCAGCACGCAGAGTCGTGAGGGCGGCGCGCACCTCCTCGCGGCTGAAGAAACGTTCGCCCCCCTGGACCACGAAGGGCACGCCGCGCGCTGAGAGCGCCTCCTCGATGACCTGGCTCTGGCCGTTGGTGCGGTAGAGCACGGCGAAGTCCCGAGCCGGCCGCCCGGCAGCGATGCGGGCCGCGATCTCCTCCGCGAGGGCATCCGCCTCGGCGATGTCGTCGGGGAATTCGCGGAACACAGGCTTCGGGCCGCCGGCCCGGCCCGACACCAGTTCCAAGCGGCCCTCCGGCGGGCCCAGCTGCAAGATCCGGTTGGCGAGCTCCACGATCTGGGGAGTGGAGCGGTAGTCCCTGATCAGGCGCACCTCGGTGGCGTTCGGGTAGGTCGTGGTGAAGCCGAGCAGGTACCGCGGATCGGCACCGGCAAAGGTGTAGATGGTCTGGCTGGCGTCGCCGACGACGCAGAGGTTCTCCCGCTCTCCCAGCCAGTTGCGCAGCAGCCGGTGCTGCAGCGGCGAGACGTCCTGGAACTCGTCCACGACGAAGTGGCGGTACTGGCGCCGGACCTCCGCGGCGATGTCCGGGTGCTGTTCCAGGATCCCGCACAGGATGAGCAGGATGTCCTCGAAGTCGATGACGTTCCGCTCCCCCTTGACCTCCTCGTAGCTGTTCAGCAGCCGGGTGACCTCACCGGCCGGCACACCGGGGATCTCCGGGCGCCCGGCTGCCAGCCGGGCGTACTCCTCCGGCGGGATCAGATTGACCTTGGCCCATTCGATCTCCGCCGATAAGTCCCTGATCGTGGCCTTGTCGACGCCGATGCCGACCCGGCGGGCCGCCTCGGCGGTGAGCGCGGCCTTGTGCGCCACCGGCTCGGGGGCGCCTCCGCCCACGGCCCGGGGCCAGAAGTACCGCAGCTGCCGCAGCGCCGCGGAGTGGAAGGTCCGCGCCGGCACCGTCCCGACGCCGAGGGCGCGCAACCGGGACCGCATCTCGCCGGCGGCCTTGGTGGTGAAGGTGAGCGCCAGCAGTTCCGTGGGCGCGAACGCCCCCGTGGCGACACCGTAGGCGATGCGGTGCGTCATCGCGCGCGTCTTGCCCGTTCCAGCTCCCGCCAGCACCACGACTGGGCCCTCCAGTGCCCGTGCGGCCTGCTGCTGCTCGGGATCCAGCGCAGCCAGGATGTCCTCCGGCCTCACCGGCGTTCCTCCCCGGCCGCCTTCCCGCGTGCCGCCGTGCCGATGCCTCTCACCGCTGCGAGTCCTCCCCCGCGGCCAGCCAGGCGTCGATGAGTGCCCGGGCGATGGACACCGGCGAGGGCACGTGGATCTCCCCGGCCTCCATGCCGGCGCGCAGCTCTGCGCGGGTGAACCAGCGGGCGTGAAGGATCTCCGTGCCGTCGACCTTCACCTCGGCGTGCGCGGCGCGGGCGTAGAAGGCCAGCATGAGCGAGGCCGGGAAGGGCCAGGGCTGGGATCCCGCGTAAGCCTGCTCGAGGACCTCGACGCCGACCTCCTCGTGGATCTCGCGCACCACCGCCCCTTCCGCGCTCTCCCCGGCCTCGATGAAGCCGGCCAGGACCGAGTAGCGCTTGCTGTCCCAGAGCGCGTTGTGCGCCAGCAGGAGCCGTTCCTCGCCGTCATCGCCGGTCGCCAGGACCGCCACGATCACGGCGGGGTCCGTGCGCGGAAAGTACTCCGAACCGTCTTCGGGGTCTCGCCTGGCCCAGCCGCCTGCACGGATCTCGGTGGGACGGCCGGTGCGCGGGGAATGGCCGTAGGAGGCGTGCCAGTTGGCAAGCGCCACGAGCGGCGTGAGCAGGCCGACATCGGTGTCCGGCAGCTCGGCGCCGATCTCCCGGAGATGCAGCCAGACGGGCCCCAGCGCGTCGAGGCCGCCGATGTCGTCGTCCAGTCCGCCGGTGCCTGCCCGCACCGTGGCCTCCTCCAGCCGTGAGTCCAGCCAGGAACGGCCCGCGTCGTCGAGGATGGCGCCGATGACATCGTGCCCGGAGTCCTTGATCCGCCCGAGGTAGACGTCGATGCGCTCGGCGGGCAGCTCATCCCGGTGCAGCCGCACCAGGCTGCCCTGGGAGGCGAGCGTCTCCCCGCGGTGGGTGACGATGGCGGTGGTGCCGGGCCGTTCCCAGACCGCGCTCAGATCGGCGTCCGTGCCGCGCTGGAGGTAGTTCCGGTCGGAGCCGCTGCGGGAGAGCCTCGCCAGGGGAAGCTGAGGGAATGCGTTCATGCCTGCGACGATACCCCTCCGCGCGGACGCCGCGGAGCGCGGATCTCCCGGGCGCGGGGCCGGGAGATCCGGTGCGGCCGCGGGGACCGCAAGGACGCGACGGGAGCCGGCGCAGGATCCCGCGGACCGCGACACGGCAGCCGTGGTGATGGTCTTGACGAGCCAGGTTGCATAACGTGAAGCCGTGGACACGCATGAGCTCAAAGCAGTCGCCGCCTCGGTCGATGCCATCGAGGGTTTCAGCCCCGACGGCGCGGTCCGGCTGGAGGACTCCGGTGGCGCCGTGCGGCTCCGCATTCACGACTCCGCCCAGGACGCCACCGTCATCGCCGAGGTGATCGAGGACGACTCCCGCGCGGCGGCCGAGCACGCACAAGCGGAGGCGCTCAAGGTGGTGCGCGCTCCGCTGGCCGAGGCCGGAATCGCGCTCCCGGAGATCCTGGCCGATGTGCCGTACGGCGAGGCGCGGCTGATGCTGCGTCGCCCGCTTCCGGGCAGCCCGGTCGAGCCCGGGCATCTGGCCGATGAGGATCTGCTCCGCGATGTCGCCCGCACGCTGGCCGCGATCCACTGCCTTCCCGCCGAACCGGCCGAGGAGGCCGGCCTTCCGGTCTATGAGGCGGAGACGCTGAAGCAGCGCCACCTCGACGATCTGGACCGCGCCGCGGCGAGCGGCCTGGTGCCCCCTGCGCTGCTGGCGCGCTGGGAGCACGACCTGGAGGACGTCCGGCTGTGGCGGTTCCTGCCGCATGTGGTGCACGGCGGGTTCTCCGAGCGATGCGTCCTGGTCGAGGGTTCCCGCGTCGTGGCGGTGCGGCACTGGCATGAACTGCGCGTGGGCGACCCGGCGCAGGATCTGCTGTGGGTCGCGAGCACGCTGACCCCCGAGCAGGCCGATCTGCTGTACGAGACCTACGCCTCGCAGCTGGGCGGCGCCGAATCCGCCATGACGGCCGAGCTGCGGCTGCGTGCCGAGCTGCTGGCCGAGCTGGACCTCCTGGGCTGGCTGCTGCACGGACTCGACACCGGCGACCAGGCGATCACGGACGACGCGCGCGACCTGCTGCGGGAGCTGGCGGACATGCTGGCGGGCGATGAGCCCGTCCCGCCGGACGTCTCAGCTGCGAGCGGCTCCGGCGGACCGGCCGGCGGCAGCGTGACCGGCGCGCCGGCCGGCGGCGGTTCCAGCGAGAGCGCGCGATCCGGGAGCGGGTTCACCGACGACGGGTTCATCGACGACGAAGCTGAGCGGCCCGGGGACCCCGAGGATCTGGCGCCGCTCGGGGAGGACCCGATCGACGGAGCGGACATCGGCGCGGACGACATAGGTCCGGACACCATCGACGCCGGCGCCGCCGACGCGGACGACATCGGCGCGGACGAGGCGTCCCAGGCACCCGACGATCGCCGTGCTTCCGAACCCCACAACGGGCCGGGGCATCCCGCGTCCGGCGAGGACGATGAAGGCGGCCCGGACGGCCTCACTGCCCGCGGATGAGCGTCGTGAGTTCTTCCTCTCCGGGCAGGTCCCGGTAGGTGACTTCCTTGCCTTCGGCGAGATAGGCGAAGGTGCCCGTGATCTGCTCCAGGTCGTCGATGCCGTGCCAGCGGGCGAAGGCGATGCGGTACACCGCCAGCTGCAACCGCAGCACCGCGAGGCGATCCGGGGCGGGCATGCGCCCGGTCTTCCAGTCGACCACCTCGTAGCGGGCGACGCCGGCTTCCGGCCCGTGATCGAACACCGCGTCGATCGTCCCGGGCACCGCCACGCCTCCCAGGGACAGCTCGAAGGGCAGTTCCGTCACCAGCGGGGTCAGATCGGCGAACCGTGAGGCGAGGAAGGCGTCCTTCAACGGGGCGAGCTCGGCCTCGCCGACATGTCCCCCCGCCCGGTCCTCCGCGGCACCGGTGAGCTCGTCGAGCTCGTAGAGCGCGGCCTGGCCGTAGCGGCCCTCGATCCAGGCATGGAAAGCGGTCCCGACCCTGGCTGCGTGGGAGCTGGGCCGCGGCATCGGCCGCACGAGGTCTTCCTCGAAGCGTGACCGGTCCGCGTGCAGCCGCACCATGGCGGTGGGCGAGATCCGTGCGGGGAACACGCGCGCGAGGCTCTCCCGCTGGAGTTCCCGCGCCTGACGCTCCCGGAGCAGGAAAGCCGCTTCCCGGGCCTCGGGGGTCCCGAGCGCGTCCAGTTCCGCCAGGACATCCGGCGGCCCGCCGCTTCGCGGCCGGCGGCGCATCGCGCTCTCCACCTCCTCGGCGGCGGCCGTGAGCCACTCCGGCGCCGGGTCCTGCGGCGGCCAGGACAGGGGCTCCCGGTGCACGCCCGGCTTCTCATCGTCCTCCGCCGGCGGCCGGTGGAGTCCGGGGGCATCGATCCCGAGGTCTTCCACCAGGTCCAGGAGGAACGGCGAGGGCTTCTGGGGGCGCGTACCAGCACCCCACCACGAGCCGCCGAGCCAGAGTGAACGCGCCGCCCGGGTCACCGCGACGTAGAAGAGCCGGCGTTCCTCCGCGAGGCGATGCTCCTCGACCTCGGCGGCGTACTCCTGCTCGGCGTGCTTCTGCAGTTCCTGCCAGGTCTCCTGGGCGAGTTCGATCTCGGGCAGATGCGCGCGGTCGCCGCGGAGCGGGTAGGGCAGCTGGCCGGGCTGGAGCCAGCCGTACCGGGATGAGGTGGTGCCGGGGATCTTCGTGCTGACGCAGTCCGGCACGGCCACGGCGTCGAATTCCAGGCCCTTCGAGGCGTGAACCGTCATCAGGAGGACGGCGTCGGTGCCTGGCGCCACCTGACCGCGGGCGAGCCCCCGGTCGCGCTGGCGGGCGGATTCGAGCCAGGCGAGGAAAGCACCGAGGGTGGCGCGCGGTTCGGCCTCCTCGAACTCCGCTGCGTACTGCATGAACGCGTCCACGTGCAGCCGCGCGACCTGCGGTGGGCTGAGCGGATCGGCGTAGAGCTCCACGTCGAGCAGGAACTCGGCGATCACCGCGCGGATGAGGTCGACCAGTCCCCCGGAGGCGCGCTGCCGCAACCGATGGAGCGCGGCCGCCAGGGCGCGCAGCCGGGCAAGCGCCTCGGCGGAAAGGCCGCCTGGCGCTTCGTGGTGCACGCGCAGGTCGTCGAGCGCTTCCAGCAGGCTCGGGTGGTCGGCAGCGGGGCCGGCGTCCCGTCCTCGCTCGCGTTCCCGGCGCCGCTGACGGTGCCAGGCGTGCAGCGCGGCGATGTCGGCGGCCGCCAGTCCAGCGCGTTCGCTGGTCAGGAGCCGCGCGGCCGCGGTCCCGGCGTCGGGATCGGCGAGGGCGTGCAGCACCGCGACGATGTCCTGCACCTCGGGCATCGCCAGCAGGCCCGCGGTGCCGACCGTATGGGCCGGTACGCCGCGGGAACGCAGCGCCGCCTCCACGCCGGCGAACTGGCCGCGGGTCCGGCATAGGACAGCGCAGCTGCGGCCCTGCCCGCGCTGGTCCGCGGCCCAGTCCGCGAGCCGGGCGTACTGTGCTTCGGCGGTGCTCGCGGCGGCGTCCTGGCTGCCGTCCTCCGGGGACCTGGCCGGCGGGAAGTCGATGCGAACGGTCCCCGGGCCCGCGTCCGGCCGTGGCATCAGCGGCCGCTCGCTGCCGGCCGAGGGGAGTCTGCCCGCGATGGCATTGGCGGCGCGGAGGATGGCCTCGTCGTTCCGGAACCCGATCGTGAGCTGGTGCGTCTGCGCCGCGCGTCCGTCTGCGCGGGGGAAGCCGGTGGCGAAGTCGCGCATGTTCCCGGCGCTGGCGCCGCGCCAGCCGTAGATGGACTGGCGGGGGTCCCCGACGGCGGTGACCGGGTGCCCGGCGAAGAGGCGGCGCAGCAACGTGTACTGGGAGTACGAGGTGTCCTGGTATTCGTCCAGCAGCACCACCCGCCAGCGCTGCCGCTCGGCTACGGCGACCGCCGGCAGCTCGGCGGCCAGCCGGGCGGCGCCGGCCACCTGGTCGCCGAAGTCGATGGCGCCCAGCGCCGCCTTGGCGTCGGCGAATCTGCGGACCAGCGGGGCCAGCAGCCGGGTGCCTTCCAGGCCGGCCAGGATGACGCGGCCCGTGGCGTTGGTCGGTCCTTCTCCGGTGTAGGCGGCGCCGCGCCGTTTGGACGGCAGGTCGTGAAGGGGCCGGGCGAGCCGCCCGAGTTCCTCGGCGAGACGGTCCGGGTCGACGAGATGCTCATTGCAGGCGTCCGAGAGGGTGACGACGGCGTCGATGAGCGCACTGCGGGAACGGCCGAGACGGTCGAGCGGCAGGTCCTCCGCCTCGTCGAGCACCTGCTCCGCGAGCAGGTGCCTGCTGGCTTCGCCGAGCAGCCGCGCCTCCGGATCCAGCCCGGCGAGGATCCCATAGTCCCGGACGATGGCGGCGGCGTAGGAGTTGTAGGTGGAGACCTCAGGCCGGTCCGCGCCGGGCATCGGCAGCGTCTCGGGCGCGTCGTCCTCGCGTTGCGGTATCAGTCCCAGCACCTCGAGCCGGGCGACGTACCCGTGGATCCGTTCTGCGAGCTCCCCCGCGGCCTTGCGCGTGAAGGTGAGGCCGAGGACCTCCCCGGGGGCGACGTGCCCGGTGGCGATGAGCCAGGCCACGCGCAATGCCATGGTGGCGGTCTTGCCGGCACCGGCGCCGGCGACCACGAGTGCCGGTTCCAGCGGCGCGCCGATCACCCGCGCCTGTTCTTCGGTGGGCGGCCGCACCCCCAGTTCCGTAGCGAGTTCGAGCGGGCTCAGCATTCTCATCCTTGCGTGCTCATGGCCGGGCAGGCGGCCCGGACCGGGCAGGTACGGCAGTCGGAGGAGGGAGTCGCCGGGTAGTGCGGGCCGCGCATCCCCCTGGCGACGGCCGCCAGGCGCTCGTGCGCACGGACCCGGCTCTCTTCATCCCGTAGCGGTTCCTGCTCACGGGTGGCCAGCGCCGATGTAGGGCCGGCGGCCAGGTAGACCAGTTCGGCACCGGCCACCGGAAGCCCCGCGTCGTCGTCGGCCGGGTCTCCGGTCACCCGCAGTCCACCCTCCTCCTCGCTCAGCCGGCCCGAGCCCAGTGCGACCTGATAGGCCAGCAACTGGCCCGAGCCGGCGGCGCGGTCCTTGCTGAGCGCCTGCCTGCCGGTCTTGTAATCGATGATCCGGTATCCCTCGGGGGTAAGGTCGAGACGGTCGATCACGCCGCGGATCCGGATCAGTTCCCCCTCCGCTCGGAGCGTCACGTCCACGGGGACCTCGCTGCCGGCCAGGCGGTCGGCACGGGCGTGCTGGTAGCGGGCGAGGTTCGCCATCATCGCCGCTCCACGTTCACGTGCCAGGGCACGCTCCCACTCGGTGGGGAACTCCAGCCGCTCCAGTCCCTGCTCGAATGCACGCCGCAGCTCGTCTTCCGGTGCGTTCGGGTGCGCCTCGGCGATGGCGTGCGCCATCGTCCCGATCTCCTGGGCCGGCCCGTCAGCGGGTGCGGTCCCGCCGTGCCGTTCGAGGAACCAGCGCAGCGGGCAGGACTCGAATAGGTCGATCGCCGAAGGCGACACCGGCACCGCCTCATCGGCGAGCCGCTCTGCCCTCGTCCGTTCCGCCGTGCCCGCCCAGTCGGACGGCGCGGCACCGGGGACTCCCGCCTCAGCCAGCGCGGCGAGCACCGGGGCGGCGGCGCCGGCCGGGCGGCCGTGCAGGTGGGACTCCCCCAGCTCCGACCGCAGCCGCCCCACCAGACCGCGCAGGGTCAGGGGATACTGCCGTGCCGTTTCATCGGTCTCCGGCTCATCGGCACCGGGCTCGCCGGCGTCCTGCGCGGGGTCTTCCGCGCCCGCTTCCGGCCTCGGCGCACCCGGGGAACCGGCCCCGGCGGCCGTATCCCGCCGGGCGGCCTCACCGGTCGCCGGGGCCGGAACCCGTTCCGCGAGCACGGTGAGGAACGGGCTCGGGGCCTCCTCTTCCGATTCGACGGCCGTGACGAGCACGGACTCGCGTCCCCGGCTGACGGCGGCCAGGAACATGCCCGCCTCATCCCGGAACACCCGCCGCCGCGCGGCGGCCAGGCGTTCCGCGAGCAGGCCGGCTTGCGCCGCGCTGCCGCCGGAGGGGGCGGGAGCCGGCTGACCGCCTCGTACCGCCTCCACCAGTTCCTCAGCGCCCAGCAGGCTGCCGCGCACCGTGAGGTTCGGCCACTGCCCCTCCTGCACGTGCGGAACGACGACGTGGTCCCATTCCCGGTTGCCGACTGCGGCCACCGTCGTGAGGGTCACCGCGTCCTCATGGGTCCCCGCCTTCGCAAGTGAATCCTGGGCGATCTCCTGCTGCGCGACGCGCGCCACGAACGCTTCGACTCCGAGCCCGGGATCCCGTTCCCAGAGCTTCTCGGCCAAGGCGAACAGGCGCATTACCGAATCCAGGCGCTCGTGCGCGGCGTCCTGGTCCTCCACGCTCGCCCCGTCACGGCCGAGCGCCTGGCGCCGCCAGGGTTCCGCGCGGCCGGAGGCCTCCCACACCGCCCACAGCGCCTCGAGCACGTCCTTGTCCTGATGCGTCCGGGCGGCGCGCGCCATCGCAGCCACCCGTTGCAGCGCCGGATGCGCTGCGGTCAGGGAATCGCCGGGATCAAGGACGGCGCGGCGCATCACCTCGCCGATGCGTTCGCGAGGGTCACGGGGGGCGCCGTCCACCTTGCCGTCCGCGGCGGCGCGCGCCGCTGGGGAATACGGATCGCCGCCGGGCGCGGCCTCAGTCCGGGCGCGGACCTCGTCCAGGAGGAGCAACTTGCGGCGCAGCCGGCGCAGGCTCATGGTGTCCAGGCCGCCGTAGGGGGACAGCAGCACGTCTTCGATCTGCTCCGCGTCCGGTTCGTGCTCCGGCCAGTGCATGACCTCCAGCAGCGGGCGCGTCGCGGGGTGGTCGCGCAACGGCCGGTCCGGCAGCCGGTCGCCGAGCGGGATCCCCTGCGAGAGGAGCTCTCTCCGGATGGGTGGGAGCACGGCAGCGGAGCGGCAGACGATGGCCATGGTGGACCAGGGCCGCTGCGTCCCGGACTCGATGAGAGCCCGGTACCGCTCGCGCAGGCGCCGCGCGATCAGCACCGCCTCCTCCGAGGGCGACTCGGCGCGGGCCACCCCGATGCTGCCGCGATCGCGCGCCCGGGCGGCCGGGACTGCCGCCCAGTGGGGGCGCCCGTGTGCGCCGAAGACGGAGATCCGGCGCGCCCAGTCCGAGGAGAACGATGCCAGTGCCGCCCCGTGCCGGTAGACGGCCTCCAGGGTGATCACGCGGTGCGGCCGGCCTGCGGCGAACCTCGGAGCGGCGGTGCGGCAGGCGTCCCGCAGCACGTGGCCGGTCACGCCGCGGAACCCCTGCGTGATCGCCTCGGGGCACCCGAAGAGCACGATCTTCGCGCCGCGCGCCGCCAGCGCGTCCAGCAGCCGCGCGGCGCCTTCGGTGAGGTCCTGGGCGTTGTCCACCAGGACCACGGACGGCGGAGTCCAGGTGGCCGGTGGCAGGGTCTCCTCGGCGATCACGCCCGCGGCTTCCACCAGCAGGGCGGCGGAATCGTAGCGGGGCGCCTGGTCCAGGGCGGTGACGGCCTCGTACTCCGCGAGCACCTCCGCGCAGGCCGCCCATGCCCGGCGGCCCCGTGCCGCCGCGGCGCGGAGTTCCGCCGTGGAGATGCCGTGCTCGGTGACCCGGCTGATCACGTCGCGCAGTTCGACCCGGAACGCCGCGGTGGCCCGGACCTGCGCGTTCAGCTCCGCCGGCCACTGCGGCATCCGTCCCTCGCCGCGCTCGTGCCCGGCCAGGATGTCCGCCAGGTAGGCGTCCTGATCCGCCCCGGAGAGATAACGGACGTCTTCTTCCCCGGCCAGCCGGACGGCAGCCGAGACCAGTCCGAAGGCGAGGCTCTGCGGGGTACGGGCCAGAGCACCCGGCCGCAGGCCCGGTACGCGCCGCGCCAACCGGTCACGGAGCTGGTCGGCTTCGTCACGAGACGGGCAGAGCACGAGGGTGCTGCGGGCGTCCAGCCGGCAGAACAGTTCCTCCAGCAGCGTGGTCTTCCCCGTTCCCGGCGCTCCGACCACGGTGGCCGTGCCGCCGACGGCGAGCACGCCGGACACGGCGTCGAGCGGATCGGCCGCGGGTCCCGCAGCGGCGGGGTCGATGGGATCGGTCATGCGTCCATGGGATCACGGCGCACGGACAACGCGGCGTGCAGCCGGTCCAGTTCTCCGAGCTCCCCGGCGTCCGGGGTCCAGCGGGCCCGGCGCATATCGGGGCGGTCGGCCGCAGCGCGCAGCGGCGTGCCCTCGGCCCGGTACTCCGCCAGCGCCGCCGGCCGCAGCCGCTCCGGCAGGGAACCATCGGCGCGGACCACGCGCCACCAGGGCCACCCGGCGGTCCCGGGAGCCCCGGCCGCCATGACGGCGGCGACCTGGCGGGGGCCGCCGCGTTCAAGCAGTTCGGCAATGTCGCCGTAGCTGAGCACACGGCCGGCGGGGATGGCGCGCACCACCGCGGCCACAAGCCCGCCGAAGCCCGCCGGGTCGCGTCCGGGGGCACTGTCAGGCGGCTGCTCTAAGCTGGTCATGCATCGAAATCTAATCCACGGCAGGAGTCGGAATGGAAATCAAGATCGGCGTGCAGAACGCGGCCCGGGAACTCAGCATCGAGTCGGAGCTCAGCGCCGACGAACTGGTCGCGCTCGTCGATGAGGCGCTCGCCAAGGGCTCCACCCTGGTGCTCGGCGACGCCAAGGGCCGGCGCATCGCGGTGCCCGCCGCGGCGCTCGCCTATGTGGAGACCGGTGCCGAGACCGTCCACCGGGTGGGCTTCACGGTCTGAACGCGCCGCCCGGGCCGCCGGAAGCTCTCCGCCGGCCCGGGCTCCGGTCGCCTGTGCCCCGGCCTTGGGCTCAGGCCACCAGGCCCAGGGAAGCCATCCGCTTGGAGTGCGCCTCGGTCACGGAACTCATGATCTGCGCCGCGGGCGCCTCCGGATCCGCTTGCAGCAGGGTCTCACGCCCGCGCCGGATGGACTCTGCCACCAGCCGCCGGCCCCACAGCGCCAGCCGGCCGGCCAGAAGCTCGTCCTCGGCGACCGCCTCGCCGAGGCGCTCGTGCAGGTACTCCGCCGGCGCGGTGTGGTCGACGACCGCCAGGGCGACCGTGCGGGACTCTTCATCCAGTCGCGTGATCACCTCGCGGTGCACATCCCGGAAGATGCTGTCCACGACATAGCTCTTCATCAGCGACTCGTACCAGTCCCCCGGCCGGGTCTGCCTGGTGAACGCCTGCAACGGCCCCTGCATCTCCTCCATCAGCGCGACCGCTTCGAAGCCGAGCGCCGCGAGCCGCTGCCGCAGCACCTCGAAGAGCCGGTACTCGGCGACGGCGAGGCCGCCCAGGGCGACCTTGTCCTCCAGGTTCGGTGCGAACTGCGCATCGGTGGAGAACCGCTCGAAGGATGACAGCTCGGCCAGTGCGAGGAACGCCAGGATCCGCGCCGCGGGCGCTGCTTCATGGTCTTGCGCTGCTGCCGGCCGCGGGTGTCCAGGACGTTGAATGCCCTGTTCAGAGGCGTTCGTGTCGTGATCATGGCTCATAAGGCCAGACTACCGGTACACTGGGTGACGGTATCCTTTGTGCCCGGTCGCTCATGAGACCAGATGCCCCACGCCTCCGACGCCCCGCAGCGGCTGCGTCGTGAGAGGTATTCCGCGATCGGCTCTCTTGATATCCCCGGCGGCGCCGGCTTGTCACCCCCGCCGCCGTGAGACGCCCGGTACGAGCGTGCACCCATTCGCGTGGAAGACCCACGACGATCACGCCGCCGGAACGATTGCGACCTAGGAGCAGTACGTGTCCGAGACCATCACCACAGAGAACGCCGAACAGAACGTCGAAGAGACCACGACCAGCACGGCCAGCGGGAACGCGCCCGCGGAGAACGCCGGAGCACCCGCAGACTCCGCGCCGGAGGCGGCCGCAGCGGCCGAGGAAACCCGCACCTTCGCGGACTTCGGCGTAGCCGAGGACATCGTCGCCTCCCTCGCCGCCCGCGGCATCACCACGCCGTTCCCCATCCAGGCCATGACGCTCCCGGTGGCACTCACCGGAGCGGACATCATCGGCCAGGCCAAGACCGGCACCGGCAAGACCCTCGGGTTCGGGCTCCCGCTGCTCATGCGCACCCGGATCGACGAGCGCCCGCACGGCGGCGCCATCCAGTCGCTCGTCGTGGTGCCCACCCGCGAACTCGCCGTGCAGGTGGCTCAGGACCTTTCGGTCGCGGCGGCGCGCCGCGGCACCAAGATCGCCACCATCTACGGCGGCCGCGCCTTCGAACCCCAGATCAAGCAGCTCCAGGACGGCGTCGATGTGGTCGTCGGCACTCCCGGCCGGCTGCTCGACCTGCACCGCCAGCGGATCCTCGATCTGTCTCATGTGCACACCGTGATCCTGGACGAAGCCGACGAGATGCTCGACCTGGGCTTCCTGCCGGACGTCGAGAAGATCATCGCGGCCGTCCCGCCAGTGCGGCAGACCATGCTGTTCTCCGCCACGATGCCCGGTGCCGTGATCACGCTGGCACGCCGGTACATGACGCAGCCGACCCACATCCGCGCTGCCGAGCCGGACGACGAGGGCGCGACGGTGAAGAACACCACCCAGTTCGTCTACCGCGCCCACGCGATGGACAAGGCCGAGGTCGTCGGGCGGATCCTGCAGGCCGAGGGCCGGGGCAGGACGATCGTCTTCACGCGGACCAAGCGCACCGCGGCCAAGCTCGCCGATGAACTCGTCGACCGCGGATTCGCGGCGGGCGCGCTGCATGGCGATCTGGGTCAGGGCGCCCGCGAGCAGGCGCTGCGCGCCTTCCGCTCCAGCAAGATCGACATCCTGGTCGCCACCGATGTCGCCGCCCGCGGCATTGACGTCGACGATGTGACCCACGTGATCAACTACCAGTGCCCGGAGAACGAGAAGACCTATCTGCACCGGATCGGCCGCACCGGACGTGCCGGGAACCGCGGTACGGCCGTGACCTTCGTCGATTGGGACGATGTGCCGCAGTGGAAGCTCATCAGCCGGGCTCTCGACCTGGGCTTCGACGAGCCGGTGGAGACCTACTCCACCTCGCCGCACCTGTTCTCCGATCTGAACATCCCGGCCGGCACCAAGGGCAAGCTCCCGCGCAGCAAGCGCACCAAGCCGGGCCTGGAGGCCGAGGAGATCGAGGACCTCGGCGAGACGGGACGCAAGAACGCGCCGCAGGAACCTCAGCGAGCGGAACGCCGCGGCCGGGGCGACCGCGGACCGCGCCGTCGCACTCGCCGGGATAGCGGACCGGCGGATTCAGGCGGCAGTGCCGAGACCGGCCCCGGCGTCAGCCGGAATCAGGAGCACGCCGAGACCGGCGATGCGCCGTCGCGTCCGCGCCGCCGTCGTCGCCGCGGTGGTTCCGGGCGCGGGACCGGCGGGTCCGGCGCGCAGTCCGACTGACGCGTCATCCCGGCGCCTGCCAGGGCGGGGCGATGCCCCAGCGGGGCGGGCGCCCGGGCACCCCTGCGGACGGCACCGCCGGTCCAGCGGTGTTACCCGCCCACCAGGCCGATGCCGGTGGCGCGGTCGACGATCCTGGCCAGCTGGCCCGGGTCCGTGTCGTGCTCCCCGAGCCGGTTGGGCTTGCCGCTGCCGTGGTAGTCGCTCGACCCGGTCACGATCAGCCCGTGCGCTGCGGCGCGCTCACGTAGGGCTCGCCGCGCCTCGGGCGGATTGTCCCGGTGATCGACCTCCAGGCCGTCCAGGCCTGCCTCGATCATCGCCCTGATCCCCGCATCGGGCACCACCCGGCCGCGCGCCGAGGCAGCCGGATGCGCGAACACCGATGCTCCCTCTGCCTCCCGGATGAGCCTGATCGCCGTCAGCGGGCTCTGCACCGGCAGCGAGACATGATAGGGCGAGCCCTTGGCCAGCAGAGTGGCGAACGCGGCGCTGCGGTCCGGCACGACGCCCGCGTCGACCAGGGCGTCGGCGATGTGCGGCCGGCCCACCGTGCCGCCCGCCGCTCGCGCGGTGATCTGCTCCCAGCTGACCGGGAAGTCCTCCGAGAGCCGTTCGGCGATGCGCCTGCCGCGAGCCACCCGGACCCGGCGCGTCTCCTCCAGCGTGGCCAGCAGCTCGCTGCCGTCCGCCGCCGGAAGGTAGGCCAGGACGTGCACGCTGATGCCCTCGTACCGGCAGGAGACCTCGATGCCGCGGACCAGCGTCACGCCGTGTTCCACGGCCGCGATGGCGGCCTCGTCCCAGCCGCGGACCGTGTCGTGGTCGGTCAGTCCCAGCACCTGAACACCGTGGTCTGCGGCATCGGCGACCAGCTCCGCCGGTGTCTGGGTGCCGTCCGAGGCGAGGCTGTGCGCGTGCAAGTCGATCAGCATGTGCCCAAGCCTAGGAGATGGCCACGCCATCACAGGGCCGTCCCCGGACCACGGATGCGAGAATGGCGGCATGCACGCCGATCAGACACCCGTTCCAGAGTCCCCCTCCCCCCGGAGCGCCGGGCACGAAGCCGGCGCCGCGCCCGCCGACGCCGGTTCCCAGCGCTCCCACCGGCCCAGGTCCAAGGCGTTCCGGGAATTCATCGCCTCCGGCTGGGCCGAGACGGCACCCCCGGAACGCCCGCTGCGCGAGGTGGCGCCCTACGCCGCCGAACGGCGCCGGCGGATCAGCGCGCTGTTCCCCGGCGAACGGCTCGTCCTGCCGGCAGGCGGCTTGAAGGTGCGTTCCAATGACACCGACTACCGGTTCCGGCCCCATTCGGCGTTCGCCCACCTGAGCGGCATGCAGCAGGACGAGGAACCCGATGCGGTGCTCGTGCTCGAGCCGGAGGAGAACGGACCCGATGGCGGGCATCGCGCGATCCTCTACTTCCGGCCGCGCGCCGGTGCCGATACCGAGGAGTTCTTCGCCGATTCCCGCTACGGGGAGTTCTGGGTCGGCCGCCGGCCGGAGCTCGCGGAGCTCGCCGCCGAGCTGGGGTTCGAAACCCGCCACATCTCCCAGGCCGCCGATGAGATCACGAAGGATCTGGCCAGCACCCAGCTGCGGCTGGTCCGGCAGGCCGATCCGGTCTATGACGAGCTGATCGCCCAGGCCCGCCAGCAGCAGGGCATCGACGTCGAGCAGGCCACGGCGGCCGACGATGCCCTTGCCCAGGCGCTCTCGGAACTGCGGCTGGTCAAGGACGAGTACGAGATCGCCCGGATCCGCGATGCCGTGGCCATCACCCGCCGCGGTTTCGAGGAAGTCGTCTCCAGCCTGCCGTCCGCCGTGGCGCACCACCGCGGGGAGCGCGTGGTGGAGACCGCGTTCGAGCTGGCCGCCCGGCAGGACGGCAACGGGGTCGGCTACGACACGATCGCCGCCAGTGGCGATCACGCCTGCACCCTGCACTGGATCGTGAACGACGGCGCGGTGCGGCCCGGGGAGCTGATCCTCGTCGATGCCGGCGCCGAGCACGACTCCCTCTACACCGCGGACATCACCCGCACCCTGCCGGTCTCGGGGCGCTTCACGCCCAGGCAACGGGAGATCTACCAGGCGGTGCTCGACGCGGCGGACGCGGCATTCTCGGTGGCCGGGGAGCACCATCGCCGCCCGGTGCTGTTCCGGGACGTGCACGAGGCGGCCATGCGGGTCATCGCCGAACGCCTGGAGTCCTGGGGACTGCTGCCCGTCTCCGCGCAGGAGGCGCTCTCACCGCAGGGGCAGCAGCACCGCAGGTGGATGGTGCACGGCACGAGCCATCACCTGGGCCTGGACGTGCACGACTGCGCGCTCGCGCGGGCGCAGATGTACCTGGACGCCGAACTGGAGCCCGGCATGGTGTTCACGATCGAGCCGGGGCTGTACTTCAAGTCCGACGACCTGCTCGTGCCGGAGGACTTCCGCGGCACGGGCGTGCGCATCGAGGACGACGTCCTGGTCACCGAGGACGGCGTGGAGAACCTCTCGGCTGCCTTCCCGCGGACTGTGGAGCAGATCGAGGCCTGGCTCAAGCCCTGAGGGTTCAGTCGGGCCGGTTCTGCAGCAGGGACTGCGCCTGCGGCACCAGATCGGGCGGGCAGATGACCTCGAATCCGCTGGCGATGATCTGCGGCTGCGACATGAGCTGACCGCGTCTGCGGAACAGCGCCTTGGCGGCCACGCCCCAGGCCATGCCCAGACCGGTGCCCAGCAGCAGACCGGCGACCAGCATGCCGGTGTCGAAGGCGCCCCCGCCGACGAGCGAGAGCACGAGCACCACGATCATGCCCAGCCAGGCACCCCCGATGGATCCTCGCAGCGCCGCCCGGGCCCAGGTGAGGATGCCGTAGACGGGCTCGACGAGACGCAGGTCGGTGCCGACGATGGTGAGCTTGGACACCTCGAAGTCCTTGGACGCGAGGTACTGCACCGCCTCGGTGGCCGCGGTGTGGTTCCGGTAGCGCCCGATGACCTCCCCGTGGGGGATCTGATCGCGGGACGGCCGGGAGGCGAAGGGACTCGACATGGTTCCATTATTCTCCCAAAGCCTGGCGATAGGCTGGAGGGCATGAGTGTGGAGCGCGTTTTCGCGGCGCGGCTGGCCGGCACCGCCGTGTTCGACCCGCTGGGCGACCAGGTCGGCAAGGTCCGCGACCTGGTCGTGATGTACCGCGCCACCATGCGCCAGCCGCCCAAGGCGATCGGGCTGGTGGTGGAGGTCCCGGGCCGGCGGCGGGTGTTCGTGCCGATGACGCGGGTCACCGCAATCCAGCCCGGTCAGGTCATCACCACAGGCCTGGTGAACATGCGCCGGTTCGAACAGCGCCGCTCGGAGGTGCTGGTGCTCAACGATATGCTCGACCGCCCCGTCGTGCTGCGTGAGGACGGCGGCGAGGCGGTCATCGAGGATGTGGCGATCGAGCAGCAGCGCAACCGCGACTGGCTCCTGACGCGGCTGTTCCTGCGCCGCGCCACCGATGCCCGCGGCCCCCTCGCCCGGCTGCGCCGACGGGGCGAGACCCTGCTGGCGGACTGGGCGCAGGTCGACCATCCGCAGCGCAGCGACATCGAGCAGGGCGCGGCCCAGCTGATCGCCGCCTACCAGGACGCCAAGCCGGCCGATCTCGCCGACGCGATGCTGGACATGGCCGCCAAGCGGCGCTTCGAGGTCGCCGAGTCCCTGGACGATGAGCGCCTGGCCGACGTGCTGGAGGAACTCCCTGAGGACGTGCAGGTGGAACTGCTGTCCCGGTTCGAGCCCGAGCGCGCCGCGGATGTGCTCGAGCGCATGCAGCCCAACGACGCCGCCGATCTCCTGGATGCCCTCTCCGATGAGCAGGCCGAGCGGCTGCTGCAGCTGATGGAGCCCGATGAGGCCCGCGGCGTGCGGCAGCTGCTGAGCTTCGAGGAGGGCACCGCCGGCGGCCTGATGACGACCGAGCCGGTGATCCTCTCCCCCGAGACCTCCATCGCCGAGGCGCTCGCACAGGTCCGGCGCGCGGAACTGCACCCGGCTCTGGCCAGCGCCGTCTTCGTCACGCGCCCGCCGCTGGAACCGCCGACGGGACGCTATCTGGGCCTCGTGCACTTCCAGGAGATGCTCCGGCATCCGCCCCATGAGGCGGTCGGCGCGTTCCTCGACACGGAGGTGGAGCCGCTGCGGCCGGATGCGGACATCGCCGCCGTCACCCGCGTGCTGGCCGCCTACAACCTGGTCTCGGTGCCCATCACCGATGAGGCCGACCGGCTCATCGGCGTGGTGACGGTCGACAGCGTCCTGGACGAGATGCTGCCGGACGACTGGCGCCGGAACACCGACGACGTGCTGACGACGGGAGGGAGCTGATGGCTGAGCACCGGCAGGGGGCACTGGACACGCCGCGGCGCGCACGCCGCCGTCTCCCCCGGCTGTGGATGAGCAATGAGACGTTCGGGATCTGGGCCGAGCGCTTCGCCCGGGTGATGGGCACCCCGCAGTTCCTGCTGGGCATGACCGTCTTCTGCGCGGTGTGGCTGGCGTGGAACTCGCTCGTCCCGGAGAGCCTGCAGTTCGATCCGAAGGCGCTGAACTTCACGCTGCTCACGCTCATCCTCTCGCTGCAGGCCTCCTACGCCGCTCCGCTCATCCTGCTGGCGGAGAACCGCAGCGCGGACCGGGACCGGGTGGAGTTCCAGGCCGACCGCCAGCGGGCGGAGCGGGCGCTGGCCGACACGGAGTTCCTGACCCGCGAGGTCGCCAGCCTGCGCATCGCGATGCGGGACGTGGCCACCCGTGACTTCATCCGCTCGGAGCTGCGCAGTCTGATCGAGGAGATGGAGGAGCAGCGGCGCGGCGACGATGCTGCCGGAGACCGGGACGCGGCGGACCCGCCGCGGGACCGGCCGCACGAGGAGAGCAGGACGCAAGGATGAGCGCCCCTGACCGCGAGGCCGTCATGCAGGCGCTCGCCGCCGTCATCGACCCGGAGATCCGCAAGCCGCTCACGGAGCTGGGCATGGTCGGCGGCGTCGAGACGTCCCCGGACGGCACCGTCACGGTGGATGTGCTGATCACCATCGCCGGCTGCCCGATGAAGGGCCGCATCACCGAGGACGTGCGCGCCGCGGTGGAGGCGGTCCCGGGCACCCGGGAGGTAATCGTGCGGCTGACGCCGATGACGCCGCAGCAGCGCACCGAGCTGCGCGAGCGCCTGCGCGGCTCCCAGCGGGTGATCCCGTTCGCCCAGCCCGGCTCGCTCACCCGGGTGTACGCGGTGGCCTCGGGCAAGGGCGGCGTCGGGAAGTCCAGCGTCGCGGCGAATCTGGCCGCCGCGATGGCCGCCGAGGGGCTGAAGGTGGGGCTGGTGGACGCGGACGTGCACGGTTTCTCCATCCCCGGGATGCTCGGCGTCACCGAGGCGCCCACCAAGGTGGACGATATGATCCTGCCCTGCGTGGCCCATGAGGTGAAGGTGATCAGCATCGGCATGTTCGTCCCGCCGGGCCAGCCGGTGGTGTGGCGGGGGCCGATGCTGCACCGTGCTCTGGAGCAGTTCCTCACGGACGTGTTCTTCGGCGACCTGGACGTCCTGCTGCTGGATCTGCCGCCGGGAACGGGCGACATCGCGATCTCCGTGGCGCAGCTGCTGCCCGACGCCGAGCTCCTGGTGGTGACGACACCCCAGCAGGCCGCCGCCGAGGTCGCCGAGCGGGCCGGCTCGATGGCGGTCAAGACGAAGCAGCGGATCGCCGGGGTGGTGGAGAACATGTCGTGGCTCGAGCTCCCCGACGGGGAGCGCATGGACGTCTTCGGTTCCGGCGGCGGGGCCCGTGTGGCCGGGCGGCTGGCCCAGGCCGTGGATGCGCGGGTGCCCTTGCTGGGGCAGGTGCCGCTCGATCCGCGGCTGCGGGAGGGCGCCGATGCCGGCGTGCCGGTGGTGCTCTCTGAGCCGGAGTCGCCGGCGGCGGCGGCGCTGCGGGACATCGCCACCGCCCTGAGCCGGCGCGAGCGCGGTCTGGCGGGCCGCTCCCTCGGGCTCAGCCCGCTGTGAGACCCGCCCGCCGCACGACCTGTAAGGCGCGTGCCGGCCGCGGGCTCAGGCCTGCGAGGTCATTTCTCCTTGCCCTTGTTCTCGGCGATGCCCGCACCGATGGCCACGCCGATCGCAATGCCCATTCCGATGCCGATCGCCAGATTGTCCATGAGCAGGCCGAACCCCGCGCCGAGCGCGAGCCCGATGCCGATCCCGCCGCCATAGGCCGCATTCTGGCTTCCGTCGTTCTTCGCCATAGGTCCACCGTACTCAGCGGACAGAGGTCTGCATAGGACCGGTCTTGACGCCGGTGCGGGCATGGGATGTGATGGGCGCCATGACGTTCACGACGACTGCCGCGGTGCAGAACCGCTGGCCGGAGGCGCTCACGGCGGCCACCGGGGAGTTCGCCGGTGTGCTCGGCACGGCCGGCACTGCGGGACTGGCGGCCCCCGTCGCCGCCTGCCCGGGTTGGACCCTGCGGGAGCTGGCGGGGCATCTGGGCGAGGTGCACGGCTGGGCTGCGCATATCGTCGACGGCGGCGATCCCCGTGACAATCCGGTGGAGCGTCCCGAGTCCCGGGACGCTCCGGCGCTCGGAACCTGGTACGCGCGACAGGCGGAGAATCTGCTGACCGCGCTCACGGAAGCGGGTGCGGACCGGGAGTGCTGGACCATGGCGCCACCGCGCACCACGCAGTTCTGGTGGCGCCGGCAGGTCCACGAGACGCTGGTGCACCTCTGGGACGCGCGCACGGCGCTGGACCTCCCCGCGCCGCTGGACCCGCAGCTGGCGTGGGACGGCGTGGCCGAGGTGGCAGAGGTGTTCTATCCGCGCCAGCTCCGCCGCGAACGGCTGCGACCGCTGCCACAGTCCCTGGTGCTGCGCCCTTCTGATCTCCGGGGCGATCCGGTGGTGCTCGGCGAGGGAGACATGATCGAGGTGACGGGCCCGGCCGGGGTGCTGCTGCTCCTGCTATGGCACCGGATCTCCTGGGCGGACGCGCTACGCGCCGGAGCTCAAGGGACGTCACGCGCGGCTGAACTGCTCGCTCTGCCGCTCGTGCCCTGACCTGTTCCGCTCAGGTGGCTTCGGGGTCGAACGGGGCGGTGCGGCCGGCGATGCGCTTGCGCGCCTGCTCCACGTACCGCTCCATGGGATTGCGGATCCGGCCGTCCTCGTCCCGTTCGGGCTCCTCCGGCGGTGCGGCGACTGCCTCTACCGCGGGCTGCCCGGGTGCGGTGGGGGCCTGATCCGCGTCCTCGGTGCCGCCGCGGTCCTCTGCCTCGTCAGCAGCCTGACCGGCGCCCTCGCCCGTGCCGGGCCGCTGGGCGCCGTCGACGGGGTCTCCCCCGGCGGGCTGCGTCATGGGTGCGGCAGCGCCCTCCCCGGCGGTGCGCTCGCCCCGCCCATCCGTGGCAGGTCCACCCATGGCGGGTTCATCCGTGGCATGCGCGGGTGAGGCGTTCTGCGCGCCCGTGCCAGCGGGCTCTGCCTGCGGCTCACCGTCCTGCGCTCCGGTCTGGGCCGCGGTGCGTTCCTTGAGCCGGCGCCGGCGCTCTTCCGCGGCCTTGCGGCGTTCCTCCTCACGCAGGGCGGCGTCTTCCTCGGCGAGTGCTTCCTTCACGATCCGACGGGGGTCGTATTGGCGCGGGTCCAGCTTGCGCCAGTCGATATCGGCCATCTCCTCGCCGAAGTCCTCGCGGACCTGCTTGCGGGCGCCCTCTGCCATCCGCCGGGCCGAGCGGACGAAGTCACGTAGCTGAGCGGCGTACTCGGGCAGGCGCTGCGGGCCGATGACAAGCAGCGCCACGACGATCAGGATGATCATCTCCGCGCCGTTGATGCCGAACATGTGCCGTGCTGACCTCGCCTGCCGCCCGATGAGATGAAAGGAGAATCGCGTCCGCCGGATCGGCCAGAACCGGTCCGTAAAGTCGCGCTCTCCCAGGGTATCAGCCGGCCGGCGCGGAAACCGGTGGCGAGGATCCGCGGCCACCTCACCTGCCACTGCGCACAAGGATCCGGCCAGGCGGCAGTATCCAGCCCACGGCGATAGGATGCTCCAAGCAGCATGTCCGCGCCGCAAAGCAGCGCGGCGCACCCCAGCAGACGACCGGCGAGGCGAAGGAGAGGCGAGCGGCCCGATGAGCGACGATCACGCGCGCGCCGCGACCTTCGCCGAGAGCTACTTCGCCAGCGACCCGGTGATGGACGCCGCTCGCACGCTCGCCTCGGAGTACTCCGCGGTGCCGGTGCCCCGCTCCGTCGCCGGGCTGCTGGAGATCCTGGCCGGCTCGGCCGGCGTGCGGCAGGCGGTGGAGGTCGGCACCGGGGTGGGGGTCTCTTCACTCGCCCTGCTGCGGGGCATGTCTCCGCTGGGAGTGCTCACCAGCATCGACGTGGACCCGGACCGGCAGGCCGCCGCCAAGGATCTGATCACCGTGGCCCGGATCAAGTCGCATCGTTTCCGCACCATCTGCGGCCCCGGCGAGGACGTGCTGACGCGGCTGGCGCCGAACGGCTATGAATTGGCGTTCATCGACACCGAGCCGCTGCGGCTGGAGCTCACCGTCCGCCGGGCCGTCCCCCTGCTGGCGCCGGGCGGACTGCTGATCGTCCACCAGGCGCTGCTGCGCGGTGCCGTCGCGAACCCGGCGAACCGCGATCCGCGCGCTCAGGCGGTGCGCGCCACGCTCAAGTGGATCGCGCGGCAGGACGGCCTGAGCCGGGTGCTGCTCCCGGCCGGGGACGGCCTGCTCGTCGCCCGGCGCACCACGACCTGAGGCCCTGCACGCACGCAGCCTGCCCCAGCCCGGCGGAGGATTCAGCGCGGCACCGGCCCACCGGTGGAACACCAGGCGCCGAGGGGCTCCTCAGGCACCTGTTCTTCCGTCTCCTCGGTCTTGTAAACGACGAGGCCCCGGGCCCGGTAGTTCGCCAGGGCTGCCGGGCCGTCGAGTGAGCAGGTGTGCACCCACACCCGCGCGACGGCGGGCAGATCGAATCGCTCCGGCAGCGTCCAGGCCGCCTGGATGCCGTGCTCCAGGAGGCGTCCGCCGAACCCGCGCCCGAGCGCTTCTTCGGCGAGCCCGAAGTACCGGATCTCGACGTCCGTGCCGCCGTCGCCTCCCGGCTGGGGGTATAACTGGACATAACCGCGTGGAACGCCCTCCGCGTAGAGGACGTGGAACTCGGTGCCCGGCACCGCGAGCTCCTCGGCCCACTGCTCACGGCTCCAATGCAGGCGATCCGTCCAGCGCCAGGGACCGCCGACGAGTCCGTAGAGGAACCGCGCGTACTCCGGACCGATCCCCGTGGCGCGTTCCAGTCGCGCCCCCTCCGGGAACGGACGCGCAGGCGCTAGGGGCCGTTCGAGCATCTGCAGGGACCATGTGACGACCTTCATACACGGCACTCTTCCACAGCCGCCGCGAGGCTTTACAATCAGTCCGCTGAACTTGAAGGGTGCGGCCAGCTCCCGCGCGCCCCGCAGTTCGGCCTCCCTTCAGGCCCGCACGACGTGGCGCCGCCTTCCCGGGTGGAAGGCGGCGCCACGTCCTCAACTCCAGGCACCGCGTGCTGCCACGTTGCACCGCCGCGGCAGGTGCGGGCCGCCTGCGGCCCTCAGTACTCGATCACCACCCGGCCGTCGATCTTGCCGTGGCGCATCTCGTCGAACACCGCGTTGATGTCCTCCAGCGGACGAGTGGAGACCGTCGGGTGGATCTTCCCCTCGGCGTAGAACTCCAGCGCCTCCACCATGTCCTGCCGCGTCCCGACGATCGAACCGCGGATCGTCAGACCGCGCAGCACGATGTCGAAGATCGGTGCCGGGAAATCGCCGGGCGGCAGACCGTTGAACACGATGGTCGCCCCGCGCCGGGTCATCCCGATCGCCTGGCCGAAGGCCGCCGGATGCACCGCCGTCACGAGGACCCCGTGCACGCCGCCCGTCGCCTCCTGCACCGCCTCGGCCGGGTCCTGGCCGAACGCGTTGACGGTGACCTCGGCGCCGTGCCGGCGCGCCAGGGCCAGCTTGTCGTCGGCGACATCGACCGCGACGACCCGCATGCCCATCGCGACCGCGTACTGCACCGCGACGTGCCCGAGGCCGCCGATGCCGGAGATCGCCACCCACTGCCCGGGCCGCACCTCGGTCTGCTTCAGGCCCTTGTACACCGTCACCCCGGCGCACAGCACCGGCGCGACCTCGTACGGGTCCGCGCCCTCGGGGATCCGGGCGGCATAGCCGGCGTCCACCAGCATGTACTCCCCGAAGGAGCCGTCCACCGAGTACCCGCCGTTCTGCTGGGACTCGCACAGCGTCTCCCAGCCGGTGCGGCAGTACTCGCACTGCCCGCAGGCGGACCACAACCAGGCATTGCCGACGAGATCGCCCTCGGCGTACCCGGAGACTCCCGGTCCCACCTTCTCCACCCGGCCGACGCCCTCATGGCCGGGAATGAACGGCGGACTGGGCTTGACCGGCCAATCGCCCTCCGCGGCATGCAGATCCGTGTGGCACACGCCGCTGGAGACCAGCTTCACCAGCAGCTGTCCCTCCCCCGGCTCCGGGACCGGCACATCGGCGGTCACTCTGAGCGGGTTCCCGAACTCCTCCACCACCGCGGCTTTCATCGCAGCCATAACGTCATCCTCTCCTTTCCTCGAGCATTCCTGACCGGCGCGGCGGCGCTCAGAAGAAGCCCAGTTCGTTCTCGTCGTAGGACACCAGCAGGTTCTTGGTCTGCTGATAGTGCGAGAGCATCATGAGGTGGTTCTCCCGGCCGATGCCCGAGGACTTGTACCCGCCGAACGCGGCGTGCGCCGGATAGGCGTGATAGTTGTTCACCCACACCCGGCCGGCCTGGATGTCCCGTCCGGCCCGGTACGCGGTGTTCTGCTGCCGGCTCCACACGCCCGCACCGAGCCCGTAGAGGGTGTCGTTGGCGAGGGAGATGGCCTCGTCGTAATCGCCGAACGAGGTCACGGCGACCACCGGCCCGAAGATCTCCTCCTGGAAGATCCGCTGATCGTTGGTCCCCTCGAACACGGTCGGCTGGACGTAGAACCCGCCGGCCAGGTCGCCGTCCAGATGAGCCTGCTCGCCGCCGATGAGGACCTTGGCGCCCTCCTGCTTGCCGATGTCCAGATAGGACAGGATCTTCTGCAGCTGGTCGTTGGAGGCCTGGGCGCCCACCTGGGTGTCGGTGTCCAGCGGGTTGCCCTGCCGGATGGCCTTGACCCGTTCGATCCCGGCGCCCAGGAAATCGTCGTAGATGCCGCGCTGGATCAGCGCGCGGGAGGGACAGGTGCACACCTCCCCCTGGTTGAGCGCGAACAGGGCGAAGCCCTCAAGCGCTTTGCTGTAGTAGGCGTCCTGCTGAGCCACGACATCGTCGAAGAAGATGTTCGGGCTCTTGCCGCCGAGTTCCAGGGTGACCGGGATGATGTTCTGCGAGGCGTACTGGGAGATCAGACGCCCGGTCGTGGTCTCACCGGTGAACGCGATCTTGCGGATGCGCTTATTGGACGCCAGCGGCTTGCCGGCCTCCACCCCGAAACCGTTGACGACGTTGACGACGCCCGGCGGGATCAGATCGCCGATGAGCTCCATCAGCACCAGGATCGAGGCCGGGGTCTGCTCGGCCGGCTTGAGCACGACGGCGTTGCCGGCCGCCAGCGCAGGGGCGAGCTTCCAGGTGGCCATCAGCAGCGGGAAGTTCCACGGGATGATCTGGCCGACCACGCCCAGCGGCTCGTGGAAGTGGTAGGCCACCGTGTTGTCGTCGATCTGGGAGATCCCGCCCTCCTGCGCGCGGATCACCCCGGCGAAGTACCGGAAATGGTCCACCGCCAGCGGCAGGTCCGCCGCGAGGGGTTCCCGGATGGCCTTGCCGTTGTCCCAGGTCTCCGCCACGGCCAGCAGTTCGAGATTCTCCTCGATCCGGTCGGCGATGGCGTTCAGCACCGCGGCACGCTCGGCCACTGACGTCTTCCCCCAGGCGGGGGCCGCCTTGTGCGCGGCGTCCAGGGCCGTCTCGATGTCCTCGGCCTGGGACCTGGGGATCTCCGTGAAGGGCTGACCGGTCACGGGGGTGATGTTCTCGAAGTACTCCCCGCCGGCCGGGGCGACCCATTCGCCGCCGATGTAGTTCTCGTACCGGCTCTTGAAGGCGACCTTGGCGCCATCCTGTCCGGGCTGCGCATAGACTGTCATGCCAACTCCTTCGTCGTCACGTGCAGTCACGGCGAGGGCTGATCCTCACGCCGCGTACCGTCACGCTAACCGCCGGCGGGTTGCATGGACGTTGCCCGGCGATCCGGGCCGCGCTGCCGGGCTCAGCCGTGCAGCCGCTCCAGGTGGGCGACGATGCCGGGCCGCCGGGGCGACTCCGGCGGCAGGAGCTTGAGCGCCAGGCGCCAGGCCTCGGTGTCCTCGGCAGCAGCGGGCAGGTCGAGGTACCGGCACAGCTGCGCCGGGGTACCGGATTCCAGCACAGCGTGGCGCAGCTGCGCGCCGAGTTCATAGCGCAGTGCCACCACGCCGGCGGCACTCGAGGCCGGCAGCACCTCGCCGCGCACATCGTCCAGGGCGGCGTCCAGGTCCCCGCGAGTCAGTGCCTCCCGGGCCCGGACGGCGTCGACCTCGATGCCGCCGGGCAGCCGGTAGGGCCGGGAGCCGATGGCGAGCCCTACCGGATCGAGCGTCTTCCGGAGCCGGACCATCTCCGCCCGCAGCGTCACCTCCGCCAGCGGGTGGCCGGGCTCGCCGAGGGCTTCGGCCAGCACGGTGCTGCTCAGGCCATCGGGTGCCTCGGCCAGCAGCAGGAGGATCTCCGCGTGCCTCTGCCGCAGGTCCAGCCGCCGCCCGCCGGCGATCAGCGCCGCATGCGGACCGGTGACCTGCACGCCGGCGTGCCTCCCGGCGGGCGGGGAAGCGGCGGACGCGACGGCGCCGGGGAAGGCGCTCGGCCGGCTCTCCACCATCAGGGCGTACTCGGCGGCGGCGGCTGCGGCGCGTACCAGCGCCATGCTGTGACCGGCCACGGCCTTCTCGTCGCCGGTCAGGTCGAGGACGCCCAGCTGCTCACCGGTGCGCGGGTCCCGCAGCGGGACGGCGGTGCAGCTCCACGGGTGGACGGTGCGGCTGAAGTGTTCCGGTCCGCGGATCTGCACCGGCTGCCCGATGGCCAGGGCCGTGCCCGGCGCCGAGGTGCCCACAGACTCCTCGGACCAGTCCGCGCCTGCCTCGAAGCCCATCCCGGCGGCCCGGCGGCGGGCGGAATCGTCGCCGAGCACCCAGAGCAGCCGGCCGAAGGCGTCGCCGACCGCGACGACCAGTCCGGTGTCGGTGGCGGGCTGGACCAGAAGCCGGTCCAGCACCGGCAGAGCGGGGAGCAGGGGACTCTCCTGCCGGCGGCTGCGCAGTTCCGCAGCGTCGAAGGCGGGCCGGGCCCGGCTCCGGTCGGGATCGCAGTGATGCAGCAGGGAGCGGCGCCAGGAGCGGCGCACCAGCTCACGCACGCCGGGGAGCGCGCTCAGCTGGTCATCGAGCCGCGCGTCCGGGAGTCCGGGTGGCGTCGTCGCCGGGCGCCGGTCGTCCAGGAGCGCGTGAGCGAGCAGCAGATCGCGGTCCTCGGGGACCGTGTGACTCATCGGGCCTCCGGGTCATCTCGTACTCGGCCGCCCGCCGCAGGGGAAGTACCGTGAAGGAGAGCCCTCTTTAGCGCTTCACGATGGGCTCAAGCGCATCGTAGAGTGCCTTGACTTCTTCGTCGTTGAGCTCCATGACGAGTCGTCCGCCGCCTTCGACTGGGAGTCTGAGCACATTGCCGCGACCTTCCTTGGTCACTTCAAGCGGTCCATCTCCAGTGCGGGGCTTCTGAGCTGCCATGTGAAGGCGTCCTTTCCGGTCACGGCGGTCGTCGCACCCCGCACGTTCAGACCGCCGTGGGCGGCCGGCGGGGGCGGCGCAGGTCCTTCCATTATCCACGAAAACCCCCGCAGGTGGCCCCTGCCACGTGAGAAACCCTCCGCGGTGCCGCCGTGGTCCGGTGTTCACGGCGGCCCCGCCACGCTGACCCCGCCGAGCACCCAGTACGCCAGGATCCACAGCAGCTGCAATGCCGCGAAGCCGGTCAGCAGGCCCGCCCGCGCCAGTGCGCCGCGCGGCAGCGCCAGCAGGGCGAGCAGCGGGAAGAGCGGGATCAGGAGGCGGAATGTGGAGGTCTGCGGGGTGAAGAACAACAGCAGATAGAGCGCATAGGCGCCGCACCAGTACTGCAGATCGGCACCGAGCCGGCGCCCCGGCACCGCGAGCACCCAGCCGAGACCTGCCAGCAGCGCGACGAGCACCACCCAGCCGGCCGGTCCCATCAGGTTCTCGGCCTGGGCGAACCACTGCGTCACGATGAGCGTCTGCCCGCTGTGCCAGGCCGCCTCGGTGTCCGTGTAGGCGGTGGGGCTGCCGGTCTCCACGTAGGCCAGGAAAGGGTGCAGCAGCGCGAAGGCGCAGGACAGTACGCCCAGCGCCCAGGAGGAGACGACTTCCCGGGCGGGATAGGGTTCCTCGTCGCGGAGCCGGAACCGGCGGATGAGGTGGGCCAGCATGAAGAAGCTGAAGGCGACGCCGATGGGCCGGGAAAGGCACATGAGTCCCACCACCGGAATGGCCCACATGTAGAGGCGCTCGCGCACGAGGTAGAGCGCGAACGCCAGGCACAGCAGCCCGAGGCTCTCCGCGTACCCGGTCATGAGCACAGCCGAGGCGGGGTAGAGCAGCACGAGCGCCAGCCCGGTCAGGGCGGAGGCCGGCGGCAGGAATCCCCGGAACAGCACCAGGACGACGATGCTCGCCGCGGCGGCGGCCAGCACGGAGACGACGATTGCCGCGGCGCCGAAGCCCATCCCGGTCAGCGCGGACAGATCCCCGGCCGCCAGCGGGTAGAGCGGATAGAAGGCCCAGGCGTTCTGCAGCACCTGCCCGTCGGCGCCGGTGGGCAGGACCGCGGGATAGCCGTCCGTGGCGATGCGCTCATACCAGCCGGCGTCCCAGAAGTTGAGGAACTCGATGAGGGTGGGCCGCTCGTCCCCGGTCCATGGGTTGCGGCCCTGCGTGCGCAGGGCGACGGAGAAGAACCCGAGGGTCACCAGTCCGGTCAGCGCGTAGACCAGCAGCGCCTGTTGCCAGACCGGCCTGCGCAGCAGTGTCTCCACCGGCCGCAGCGGGGCGGCGGCGGTCAGGCTCCTGCCCTGTCCGCGGTCAGCCGCGCCGGTCATCGGCGGCTGGCTGCGGTTCCATATCGTTCGCGTCGTCCGCGTCGCCCTCGGCCACGGGTCCTGCGCTCTCGGCGGCGGGCTGCTGTTCCAGTTCCTCGATCCGCTGGCGCAGGGCCGCCAGCGCGGCGTCGACCTGCGTCATGTTGTATCCGCGCAGTTCGCGGGTGAAGGTGAGCGCGCCGATGTCGTCGGCCCGGAAGTCCTCCGGGAGCCGGGCTCCGGGAGTCGCCTCGCCGGTGCGCTCGGGCTCGGGCATGCCGCCCGGGATCAGGTTGTAGGCGCCGGCCACGGCGATGACCATGGCGAAGACCGCGGCGCAGACGCCGATGATGATCCACAGCTCCATAGTGGCAGGCTACCGCACCGGGCTGAGGCGGGGCGATCGACGGCGTTCCCGGCCGGCCAGGCCGGTCAGGCGAGCCCGCGCACTGAGCGGCGCGGGGGTATCCGTCCCTCGATCATGGCCAGCATGTCGAGGGCCTGCCGGGTGGCCGCGACGTCGTGGGCGCGGAACACCATGGCACCGTGCGCCGCGGCGTGGACGCTCGCGGCGAGAGTCCCGGCCAACCGGGCCGCCGGGTCCGGCAGATCCAGGGCCTCGCCGATGAAGTCCTTGCGGGAGAGCGCCATCAGCAGCGGGTGCCCGAGGGCGGCGAGCCGCCGGGTGTGCCGCAGCAGGAGCAGCCCGTGCCGGGTGTTCTTGCCGAAGTCGTGCGTCGGGTCCACCAGGACGCTCTCGGCCGGGATGCCGGCGTCGACGGCGCGGGCAGCGGCGGCGGCGAGGGACTCCGCCACCTGGTCGACCACCGCCGTGCTGACCGCGCCGTAGGAGACCCGGTGCGGGTCGGTGCGCGGGCGCTGGCCACCGGTGTGGGAGCACACCAGGCCCAGGCCCAGCTCCGCGGCCGCGGGCAGGAGTTCCGGATCGGCGCCTGCCCAGGTGTCGTTGATCAGATCGGCGCCCTCCCCCGCCAGCGCCTGGGCGACCTCGGCGCGCCAGGTGTCGACGCTCAGGACGACGCGAGCGTCCTGGTCCCGGGCCCAGCGCAGGAACGGCGCGACCCTGCCGATCTCCTCGGACGCGCTCACCTCCGGTCCGTGTCCGGCGCGGATACCGCCGATGTCGACGATCTCCGCCCCGCCGGTCACCGCGGCCTCGAACTGGCGGCGGGCGGCATCGTCGTCCAGGCCCCGGGCGGGAGCGAAGAACGAGTCCGGCGTGCGGTTGATCACGGCCATCACGACCGTGCTGCCGGGCGTCCACTCGCGGCCGCCCAGGACCAGCCGCCCGGTCACCCGCGTGCGCGCCCGTCCGGGGTGCCTTCCCGGCGCGCCACCGCCTGCCGGGCGGCGTCCTCCGCATCCAAGCCCGCCTGACCCGCGACGATGAGCCGGACGGCCTCCTCGGGGTCGTCGGTGAGCTGCAGGAGCTCGGCGTCGGGCGCGGAGATGGTGCCCAGCCCGAGGAGCTGCTCCTGGATCCAGTCCATCAGCCCGCCCCAGAAAGCGGAGCCCAGCAGCACGATGGGAAAACCCGTGACCTTGCCGGTCTGGACCAGGGTGAGCGCCTCGAACAGCTCGTCCAGGGTGCCGAAGCCGCCGGGCAGCACCACGAAACCGCGGGCGTATTTGACGAACATCGTCTTGCGGACGAAGAAGTAGCGGAAGTTGATGCCGAGGTCCACGTACTCGTTGAGCCCCTGCTCGAACGGCAGCTCGATCCCCAGGCCCACCGAGGTGCCGCCGGCCTCGACCGCGCCCCTGTTCCCGGCCTCCATGATTCCCGGGCCGCCGCCGGTGATCACGGCGAACCCCTCGCGCACCAGTCCGGCCGCGACCCGCCGGGCCGCCTCGTACTCGGGCGATCGGGGCTTCAGCCGGGCCGAGCCGAAGACCGAGATCGCCGGACCGAGCTCCGCCAGCGAGCCGAAGCCCTCGACAAACTCGGCCTGGATGCGCAGGACGCGCCAGGGGTCGGAGTGCGCCCAGTCCGCGCCGCCCGCCGAATCGAGCAGGCGCGCGTCCGAGGTGGAGGCGGGCACCTGCCCCCGTTTGAGCTCGATCGGCCCCTTGCGGTAGACGTGTTCGTCCGTCATGCGTCCTCCAGCCAGCTGCAGAGTGCTTCCACCGCCCGGTGGATCTCCCCGGGTCTGACGTGCTCGTCCTCCTTGTGGGCGAACAACGGGTCACCCGGCCCGAAGTTGACCGCCGGGATGCCCAGGGCGGAGAACCGGGCGACATCGGTCCAGCCGACCTTGGCCGCCGGCGTGCCGCCGATGGCGCGGACGAAATCGGCCGCCGCGGGCACGTCGAGACCCGGCCGGGCGCCCTCGGCGGCATCGGTCACCGTCACCTCCCAGCCGGCGAAGAACTCGCGGAGGAACGTCTCTGCGCGGCTGGCGTCCCAGTGCGGGGCGAAACGGTAGTTGACGGTCACGACGCACTCATCCGGGATGACGTTCCCGGCCACGCCGCCGCGGATCCCCACCGCCGAGAGCGACTCCTGGAACACGAGGCCGTCGACCTCCACCGCCGGCGCTTCGAACTCCGCCAGGCGCTGCAGCACCGGGGCCGCGGCGTGGATCGCGTTCACGCCCTTCCAGGCGCGGGCGGAGTGCGCCCGCACTCCCGTGGTGCGCACCTCCACGCGCATGGTGCCGTTGCAGCCGCCTTCGATCCCGGCGCTGGTCGGCTCACCCAGCACCGCGAAATCGCCCTGCAGCAGATCGGGCTGCCGTTCAGCCAGGCGCCGCAGCCCGTTGAGCTCGGCGGCGACCTCCTCGTGGTCGTAGAAGACGAGGGTGACATCGCGGGAGGGCTCGGGCACGCGGTGCAGCACGCTCAGCTGCATGGCCACGCCGGCTTTCATATCGCAGGCGCCGCGGGCCACCAGGATCTGCTCGCCGGCGGCGTCGGACTCCCAGCGGGCCGGCACGTTCCCCTGGATCGGCACGGTGTCCAGGTGCCCGGCGATGACGACGCGTTCGGCGCGGCCCAGCTGAGTCCGGGCGACGACCGCGTCGCCGTCGCGGTGGATCTGCAGGCCGGGACCCCGGGCGGACAGATGCTCCAGCGTCTCGAAGACGGCATCGGCGAGGGCGCCCTCCTGCCCCGATTCGGAGGGGATGTCGCACAGCGCGCGGGTGAGTGCCACGGGATCGCCGAGGTGCGGGATGAGGGGGTGAGAAGCGTCACCTGTGCCGTCTGTGTCGTCTATGCCGTTGATGGGCGTGATCACCATGGTCCCTAGCCTATGCCAGGCTCCATTAGGCTTGAGGGCATGACTGAGAACCGCTATCTGACTGCCCTTGGCATCGCCACGGAGGGCCGGTCCGGCGTGCTGAGCGTCTGGTACCCCTCCCCGGCACTGGTCGGCTCCCCCGACGCCGGCCAGACCCTGGACTCCCCCGCCGCCGGCGAGCTGCGACCGCTGGAGGGCGAGGACTCCGCCCGGGGGACCTCCGCCCGCCTGGTGGCCACCACCGTGGCGATCGACGAGGCGCCGGAGGGCGCCGCCGATGCGTACCTGCGCCTGCACGCGCTCTCCCACCGGCTGGTGCGGCCCAATGAGATCGACCTGACCGGCCTGTTCGGTCAGCTGAACAACGTGGTGTGGACCTCGGCCGGTGCCGTGGACCCGCAAGGTTTCGAGACCGCCCGGGCACGCCTGATCGCCCGTGACGGCACGCTCGCCGTGTACGGCGTGGACAAGTTCCCCCGGATGACGGACTTCGTGGTGCCCTCCGGCGTGCGCATCGGCGACGCCGACCGGGTGCGGCTGGGCGCCCATCTGGCCGAGGGCACGGTCGTCATGCACGAGGGCTTCGTGAACTTCAACGCCGGCACGCTGGGGCCGGCGATGGTGGAGGGCCGGATCTCCCAGGGCGTCGTCGTGGGAGCCAACTCGGACGTCGGCGGCGGCGCCTCGATCATGGGCACGCTCTCCGGCGGCGGCACCGAGAAGATCGCCATCGGCGAGAGGTCGCTGCTGGGGGCCAACGCCGGCGTCGGGATCAGCATCGGCGATGACTGCATCGTCGAGGCGGGCCTCTACGTCACCGCCGGCGCCAAGGTCCGCGTGCTGGACGGTGAGCAGGAGCGGACGGTCAAGGCGATCGAGCTCTCGCGTGTGCCGAACCTGCTCTTCCGGCGGAATTCCGCCACCGGCGCCATCGAGGCGCTCAGCCGGACCGGCGCGGCGGTGGAGCTCAACCCCGACCTGCACTGACCACGGTCTATCTACATGCGGTGCAGACCGTGGCTTCACGCGGCATCACGCATCTCTCACCGTTGACAAGCGGCCCGCCCGGGGACATGCCCGGGCGGGCCGCTTCGCTTCCGGCGCCTACGACGAGTATCGGACCTACGAGGGAAGCACCGCATCGGCGGACCGTTGTAGCAGCGAGAACCCACGACTGCGTGAGAAACCCGCTGAAGATCAGCGGTGGGAACTCGAAACAGCCGTGGGTTATCGCGGCAGCCGGCTGCGCGCCGGCGAGGTGCGCAGGGCCGTCAGCGCTGCTCGACGGTCACGTAGTCGCGCTCGCCGGAACCGGTGTAGATCTGGCGCGGGCGGCCGATCTTGGTCTCCGGATCGTTGATCATCTCGCGCCACTGAGCGATCCAGCCGGGAAGGCGTCCGATCGCGAACAGCACGGTGAACATCTTGGTCGGGAAGCCCAGGGCCTTATAGATCAGGCCGGTGTAGAAGTCCACGTTCGGGTAGAGCTTGCGCTCGACGAAGTAGTCGTCGCCGAGGGCGATCTCCTCCAGCTCCAGGGCCAGATCCAGCAGCTCGTCGTGGATCTCCATCTTCTCGAACAGCTCGTGCGCGGTCTTCTTGATGATGGTGGCGCGCGGATCGTAGTTCTTGTAGACCCGGTGGCCGAAGCCCATCAGGCGGACGCCGCTCTCCTTGTTCTTGACCTTCTCCATGAAGCGGGCGACATCGCCGCCCTCGGCCTTGATGCCCTCCAGCATCTCCAGCACCGCGGAGTTGGCGCCGCCGTGCAGCGGGCCGGCCAGGGCGCTGATGCCGGCGGAGATGGACGCGAAGAGGTTGGTGTGCGCCGAGCCGACCAGCCGGACCGTGGAGGTCGAGCAGTTCTGCTCGTGATCGGCGTGCAGGATGAGGAGCTGGTCGAGCGCCTTCGCCGCGATCGGGTTGAGCTCATAGGGCTCGGAGGGGAAGCCGAAGCTCATCCGCAGGAAGTTCTCCACCAGGGTGAGCGAGTTGTCCGGGAACACCGTCGGCAGGCCCTGGGACTTCCGGAAGGCATAAGCGGCGATGGTCGGCAGCTTCGCGATCAGCCGGACGGTGGCCTGATCCACCACGTCTTCATGGAACGGCTCTTTGGTGTCCTGGTAGAAGGTGGACAGCGCCGCCACGGCGGAGGAGAGCACCGGCATCGGGTGCGCGTCGGAGGGGAAGGCGTTGAAGAAGTGCCGCAGGTCCTCGTGCAGGAGGGTATGCCGGGAGACCCGGCCCTCGAAGGTCGCCAGCTGCTCGGCCGTGGGGAGTTCGCCGTGCAGCAGCAGATAGGCGACCTCCACATAGGAGGACTTCTCCGCCAGCTGCTCGATCGGGTAGCCGCGGTAGCGCAGGATGCCCGCATCGCCGTCGATGTAGGTGATGGCGGACCTGGTGGAAGCGGTGTTGACGAAGCCGGGGTCGTAGGTGACCGTGCCGGTCTCCTTGAGCAGTTTGGAGATGTTCAGCCCGCGATTGCCCTCCACGGGATCCACGAACGGCAACTCCAGGTCACGATCGGCCACCTGAAGTCGAGCCTTGCTGGTCTCCGTCATATGTACTCCTTGTCGGTTGGCAGGCCGGTCTCATCGCGGGTGCCGGTACGGCTTCCGTAGCCATGGCGGGCGATGCGGCCGGCCGATACGCCCTCACGATATCGGACACTCACAAAGATCATGAGGAAAGCCTGACAGCAATCACAAAGGAACGTTACCGCCGCTTCCCGCGAATCGGGAAATCAGTCTGTCGTCGGACTGCGGATTCAGGCGTGGCCTCTCCCACGGCCCGCGCGAGGGACCAGACCGGCACCAGAGGAGTACTGGTACCGGGGCGACCGCAGAGGGGACCGGCGGTGGCGGACCGATGCGCGCCGCGCGCAGGACGGACCCCCGGGGTACGGCACTGACGCTGCGCCGGCGGACTGCTCAGCGCAGCGGCGCGGCGTCCAGGCGAGCGGCAGCCGTGGCGATCTGGGTGTCCGAGGCGGTCAGCGCGAGCCGTACATGCTGTTCTCCGCCGGTGCCGTAGAAGGCGCCCGGGCCGGCCAGGATGCCTCGTTCAGCCAGGCGGTCCAGCGTCGTCCAGGCGTCCTCCCCCAGGGTGCACCACAGGTAGAGACCGGCCACCGAGTGATCGATCCGCAGACCGGCGCGTTCGACGGCGGGCCTGAGCACCGCACGACGGGCACGGTAGCGCTCTTTCTGCGCCGTCACATGAGCCTCGTCCTGGAGCGCCTGGGTCATCGCCTCCTGCACGGGCCGGGGCACGATCATGCCGGCGTGCTTGCGGCTGTTGGTCAGATCGGCCACCAGTTCCGGGTCTCCGGCGACGAACGCGGCGCGGTATCCGGCCAGATTGGACTGCTTGGACAGGGAGTACACCGACAGCAGCCCGGTGTAGTCCCCGCCGGTGACGCGGTCGTCCAGGATCGAGGGCACCTCTGGCGTCACGCCCTCGGCGTCCGGCCAGGCCAGCTCGGCATAGCACTCGTCGGAGGCGATCACGGTGCCGGCGGCGCGGGCGCGCCCGATGAGTTCCCGGAGTTCGCCGGCGCTCAGGACCGAGCCGTCCGGATTGCCCGGGGAGTTGATCCACAGCAGCGCCACGTCGTCCAGGGGCGCTCCGGCCAGCACATCCGCGACATCCAGGGCCCGGCCGTGCAGGCCGGCCAAGCGGGCGCCGATGGCGTAGGTCGGGTAGGCCACGCGGGGGAAGGCCACGTCCCGGTCGCGGAGGCCCAGCAGCAGGGGCAGCCAGGCGACGAGTTCCTTCGATCCCAGCGTCGGCATCGCGCCGCGCTCGGGATCGATGTGCTCGGCGCCGCGGCGCCGGGCATACCAGCCGGCGATGGCACGGCGCAGCGCCGGGGTGCCGGCGGTGGTGGGGTAGCCCGGGGCGTCCGCGGCCTGCGCCAGCGCCGCCTGGATGACCTCCGGGGTGGGGTCTACGGGAGTGCCGATCGACAGGTCCACCGGGCCACCCTCGACGGCTGAGGCCTTCTGCCGGTAGAGAGCCAGCTGTTCCCAGGGGTACTCGGGCAGTCCGAGTCCGGGCGGGAAGCCGGCGGAGGCCCGGGCGTTCATGCGTCCTGGTTCTGCGGCGGGAGGGCCTGGATGATGGGGTGGTCCTTACCGGTGTTGCCGAGCTTGGCGGCGCCGCCGGGCGATCCCAGATCGTCGAAGAACTCGACGTTCGCGTTGTAGTACTGCTGCCACTCGTCGGGAACGTCGTCCTCGTAGTAGATCGCCTCGACCGGGCAGACCGGCTCGCAGGCGCCGCAGTCCACGCACTCGTCCGGGTGGATGTACAGCGAGCGTTCCCCCTCGTAGATGCAGTCCACGGGGCATTCGTCGATGCACGCCTTGTCCTTCACATCCACACACGGCTGCGCGATGACGTACGTCATGGGGGTTAAGCCACTCCTCTAGAATTGCCTGCGGGTTCGCTCCTGACCCAAGCTTACTCTTCACGAGCACCTCGGCGAACAAAGGCGGGTATCCAGGTCGTGCAGTTCTCAGTCGGCATTCGAGTCGTCATCAGGTACCAGCGTGAGGACGGCCCCGCCGATGCACTGGGCGAGGTCACTGCCGTCGATGATGCCGGCGTCACCGTGGCTACCCGGCGCGGCCCGGTCGCGGTTCCACACGAGGCGATCCTGCTGGCCCACGAGGTACCGCCCGCCCCGCAGCGCCGCGGCAGTGCCCACAAGACGATCGGCGTGCGGGACCTCCAGCGCATCCTGGCCTCCACCTGGGTCCCGCGCGAAAGCGTCTGGCTGCACCGGGACAATGCCGCGGCGGAAGCCTCCGGCGAGGATCGGGAGGTCTTGCGCGGCTGGCTGCTCCGCGCCCACGGCGGAGTCACCAAGCGTGCGAACTCGGCGCTGCTGCTGGACGATCCCGGGCTCGACCTCGACGCCGCGATCAATGCGATGACGGCATGGTACGAGGCACGCGAGCTGCCCCCGGCGGCGACGGTGCTCCTGCCGGAGGATTCGCCAGGATCCCCCGCGCCCGTCCCCGATGCCAGGGCCGGTGGCGCGTCCGTCCACGGTGGTGGGGCCGGTGGCGAGGCTAGCGGTGGGGCCGCACCCGGAGCTCAGGTCCGGAGCGGGGCCGGCAGTGATCCCGCTCCTGGCAGCGATAGCCAGACCGCTTCCGCTGACACCGCCGCCTGGATGTCACAGGTGGATGCCCGGCTGGAGGCAGACGGCTTCAACATCGTCGCGCCGGTCGTGGTGGCCACCGCCGCGACGGCGGAGATCTCCGGAGGGGCCACATCGGCGTCAGCGCTGGCCGAGCCGCGTCTGCGGTTCGCCGTCAGCGAGGAGCTGCCCCCGGCATTCCTGGATGCGACCGCGGGTGCAGAGGCGCCGGAGGAGGAACGCCAGGCGCGTGCCGCCCTGTACACCTCCGCGCCGGCGCAGTACTTCCTGGCGGCGCTGGGGGTGCATCCGGACGGGCGCACCTCCATCGTCGGAGTGGCCAGACTGGCGGTGTCCCATCGGTGGGCCGTGCTCAGTTCAGTCAAAGTGCGCCCTGATATGCGTCGCCGGGGCGCCGGGCGGGCGCTCACCCGGGCAGCCGCCGCTCATGCCCTGGGCCTGGGCATCCGCTCGATGGCGCTGCAGGTGGAGGCCGGCAACCAGCCGGCCGCCAGGCTCTACGCCTCGCTCGGCTTCGCCAAGCATCACCGATACCACTACCGCATTCGCTAGCGAACTCCTGTTTCCGGGCCTGTGCACTAATTCCGCGTGATCTCACGTGGAATTAGCGCACAAGCCCGGAAGCAAAGGCCCGGGCTCAGAAGCCGGGCTCAGTCCTCGCAGATGACGCGGTTGACCGGCCGGTACACGGTGGTGAACTGGTCCTCGGACACCACCTCGTCGCTGCCGGCCTCCTTGATAGTGCGGTAGATCGTCACGGACCAGCCCGATTGCGGCGCCTGCGGCCGGCACTCCGGATCGTCCTCGTGCACCGTGCTGGCCGAGGTGTACGCGAAGCGCTCGGACTTGCCCGCCTCCACGTCGACGGTCTTCACGCCGAACATCTTGGCGTGCACCTGACCGCCGCCGAGCCACATGTGCATCACCACGGGATGATCGGAGGTGTTGGTGAACTTCAGATCGATGGAGTGCCAGTCCAGCGTGGTCTCCCGGCCCTCCGGGTAGCGGGAGATCCAGCGGGAGTGCGCCTGATGCTCGTCCAGCTGGAACCCGGCGAAGAACGCGGCGTTGAACAGCGTGGTGGACACCTGGGAGACGCCGCCGCCGTAGTCCTCGCGCATCTGCCCGCCGGAGATCACTCCGGCCGGGCGGTAACCGTTGGCGGCGGTGCGCTGTCCCAGTGTCGCGTTCAGGCTGAACTGCTCCCCGGGCATCAGCACGGTGCCGGAGACGCTCTCGCTGGCGACGCGGAGGTTGTTGTCCCGGTTGGGCTCGGAGCTGTACGGGGTGGAGAACTCGGAGACCGTGTCGCTCAGGTCCAGGTTCTCCGCGTCCTGAGTGGTGAACTCCGGCTCGAGCACTTTCAGCTCGACGCTGCCGGTGCGTTCGTCCGCGAGCATGGCGCGGGAGACCTCCTGCGCGAGGTCCTCGGCCTCCACCGAGTCACCGTCCTCAGAGGGCACCACCACCGGGGAGCCGTCCTCGATGCGGAAACCCGCGTCGCGGGCCGGTTCGCCTATATTGGGGTTGTCTTCCAACGCGCGCTCGCGCAGCGCCTCCGCGTCGAACACCGGCACCAGTTCGCCCTCGCGCGCCTCGAACCCGAGGGTCGCGGCGATCACCTCGGGGCTGACGGTGAGTTCCTGGCCCTCCGCATCGATCACGACCTCTGCGCTCACGGCCGGCTCGGCGATCCCTTCCAGGGCACGGGCCGCAGCGTCGTCGTCGGCGGCCGGGGCCTCGTCGACGACGGGCAGTTCAAAGGAGCCGTCCGCAGTGAGCCAGCCGGTCCGCAGCGCCTCGGCAGCGGTCTCGTGGTCCACGTGGTAGCCCGTCTCGGCGGGCGTGACCTCCGGCTGGCCGTCCTCGGAGAAGACGATGCCGGCGTCCACCGGATCGGCGGAGAGCCCCTCGGTGCGCTCGCTCAGCTGCGCCGGGTAGTCCTCCTCGGCGTGCACGATCGGCTCGACCTCGCGCTCGCCGCTCAGCCGATCCCATAGCACCCGCGGGTCCCAGCTCATGCCCGCCGCCTGGCGGGCGGTGGCGGGCGCGTCGAAGCTCAGGCCGAGTTCAGCGGGGGTGACCTCCGCCTGAGTGTCCCGGGCGGTGAGCTCCAGCGTGCTCTCCTCGCGCGGGGCGAGCTCTTCCTGGAACAGTGCGAGCGCCTGCTCCTCGTTCATGCCGCCGATGTCCAGGCCCGCGACGGTGGTACCGGTGCCGGCCTGGCTGCCGGTGAAGAGCACGGCGCCGATGTACGCGGCGATTGCGGCGCCGACGACGCCCAGAACCGACCACAACCAGACCCGTCCCTTCTTCGAGGAGGGCGTGGAGGAGTCTGCTTTCGTGGCCACTGTGCGCGTCAGGTCTTTCCGTGTCGAGGGTTGTGCGTCCTCTGGTGATGGT
Organism: Sediminivirga luteola; assembly: GCF_014639315.1. Classification (GTDB taxonomy): domain Bacteria; phylum Actinomycetota; class Actinomycetes; order Actinomycetales; family Brevibacteriaceae; genus Sediminivirga; species Sediminivirga luteola. The sequence goes on along the minus strand of NZ_BMFY01000003.1, from coordinate 40,300 downwards.
AGCGCTGCGACAGGGGGCCGCGACCGCCTGATCCTGTGACATGCCGTCACGAATCCGCAACGATCGGGCGGCTATTCCGTTGCCTTCGCGCTGGTCACCGGCCGGTGTCGCGCCGATCACCGGATGCGACGACAGGCTGCGAGGAGCGATCGCGGCCCGGCCTCGGCAACCAGAGCCTGGGCAGGAAGAACGCCAGGAGGATGGCCGAGATGAGGGGCAGGTAGAGCCAGGCCAGGCTGCGGGCGAATGAGGTGATCACGAGATCCCCGCCGGGGGCCAGACCCGGCATCGACAACAGGAACGACACCGCGGAGGTGCTCAGCCCGCACAGCACGATCGCGCCGATGCTGCGGCCCCATGTCCCTACCGCCACCTGGGACGCGACGGCCAGCAGACCCGAGAGCAGAACGCCCCAGGGCAGCAGGGTCCCGTCGAGCGCCGGCAGGATCGTGCCCAGGTTGTAGGCGTGCAGGTGATGCATGCTGCCCATCACCCCGGCGATCAACCCGAGCAGTACACCGACCGGCATGGCCCATCGTGAGGGACGGGCTGGACGCGCGGTCATACCCTCGGCCGGGAGCAGCGTGCCCGGTTCCCGCTGGGCGGGCCGGCGCCAGGCCGAGTAGTACTCGCGGTCCGCGAGGTGCTGGCCGACGCCGTTGGACAGCGCGAAGAACTCCCCCCGCACCTGGACCTGCGTGGCGTGCGCCGCCATCGCGGCGGCCTTCGCCTGCCGGTGGGCGGAGATGTCCACCACCACCTCGGGCGGGCCGTCGGGGTCCACCGCGGGGATGGACTCGGCCGGGCGGAACCCGGTCTCGGCGAATCCGCTCCGCCGGGGATCGAACCGGTCACGGCTCGCCTCGCGCGGCGGATCGATGAGGTAGACCGCCGGGGTCCGCCAGCCGCGTTCGTCGGCCAGCCGGACGGCCTGCAGGGTCTCCTGATGGACGCGGCGGTGATCCGGGTGGCCGTAACCGCCTCCGGAGTTATCGGTGACGACGGCGTCCGGGCGCAGCGCGAGGATGACTTCGGCGATGTACTGCGCCGGCAGATCTTCCGGTGCCGCGCACAGCGCTTCCGCGGGCCGGTGCGGGTCCGGGTGGGCCAGCCCGTCGGCGCCCCAGACCATGCCTGAGTCCTCGAATCGCCGTGGCTCAAGACCGCTCAGGGCACCGCCGGGCGCGCCTTCGCCCAGGAAGCGCTGCTCGACGCGGCCGTGCGGGTCGAGCGCGCGCATGGCGGCGGCGATCTCCTGCTCGCGGTGGGCGGCGAGTGCCGCGCGATCGCCCTCCAGGCGGTCCCGCAGCGGGCCGATCACCTCGCCGGCTTCCCCGCGCGTCGCGGTGAGCACCACCACCCGATGGCCCGCCGCTGCCAGCGCCGCGATTGTGCCGCCGGCCGCGATGGACTCGTCGTCGGGGTGAGCGTGGACGAAGAGCGCCGTGGCCATCAGGCTCCTGTGCGGCGCAGACGGGCCGCCGTCTTGGCCCTCTCCTTGGCGTCAAGTTCCACCTTGCGGATGCGGATGGCCCCGGGAGTGACCTCGACGCATTCGTCCTGACGGGCGAATTCGAGGGACTCCTCCAGGGTGAGCTTCCTCGGCGGCGTGAGGTTCTCAAAGGTGTCGGCCGTGGCCGAGCGCATGTTCGTGAGCTTCTTCTCCTTGGTGATGTTCACGTCCATGTCCTCGGCGCGCGAGTTCTCACCGACGACCTGGCCCTCGTACACCTCGGAGGTGGGCTCGACGAAGAAGGTGCCGCGTTCCTGCAGGTTCAGCATGGCGTAGGGGGTGACGACGCCGGCGCGGTCGGCCACGAGCGAGCCCGAGGTGCGGAACTCGATCGGGCCGGCCCACGGCGCGTACCCTGCGGACAGCGAGTTGGCGATCCCGGTGCCACGGGTCTCGGTGAGGAACTTGGTGCGGAAGCCGATCAAGCCGCGCGCCGGGACCCGGAACTCCATCCGGACCCAGCCGGTGCCGTGGTTGCTCATCGTCTCCATGGTGCCCTTCCGGGCGGCCATGAGCTGGGTGACCGCACCCAGGTGCTCTTCGGGTACGTCGATGGTCATCTGCTCCATCGGCTCGTGCACGACGCCGTCGATGGTCCTGGTGACCACCTGCGGCTTGCCGACGGTCAGTTCGAAGCCTTCGCGGCGCATCTGCTCCACCAGGATCGCCAGGGCGAGCTCGCCGCGGCCCTGCACCTCCCAGGCGTCGGGGCGTTCGGTGGGCAGCACCCGGATGGAGACGTTGCCGATCAGTTCCTGGTCCAGGCGGTCCTTGACCATGCGGGCGGTGACCTTGGTGTTCTTCTCGCGGCCAGCCAGCGGGGAGGTGTTGATGCCCACGGTCATCGAGATCGCCGGGTCGTCCACCGTGATGAGCGGCAGCGGGCGCGGGTCCTCCGCGTCGGTGAGGGTCTCGCCGATGGTGATCTCGGGGATTCCCGCGACGGCGACGATGTCACCGGCCCGGGCGGCCTCGGCGGGGACGCGTTCGAGTCCCTTGGTCTCCAGCAGCTCGGTGATCTTCACCGTCGTGACGCTGCCGTCCCGCCGGGCCCAGCCGACGTTCTGCCCCTTGCGCAGGGTCCCGCCGTAGATGCGCAGCAGCGCGAGGCGTCCCAGGAAGGGCGAGGCGTCGAGGTTCGTCACATGGGCCTGCAGCACGCCGTCGGGGTTGTAGGCCGGCGCCGGGATGGTCTCCAGGATGGTGGCGAAGAGCGGTTCGAGGTCCGGGTTCTCCGGTGCGGAGCCGTCGGCCGGCTGTTCCAGGGAGGCCCTGCCCACACGCGCGGCGGCGTAGACCACCGGCACGTCAAGGACCGCGTCGACGTCCAGGTCCGGCACCTCGTCGGACAGATCGGAGGCCAGGCCCAGCAGCAGGTCCTGGGTGTCCTCCACGACGCCGTCGATGCGCGCATCGGCGCGGTCGGTCTTGTTGATCACGAGGATGACCGGGAGCTTGGCGGCCAGCGCCTTGCGCAGCACGAAACGGGTCTGGGGCAGCGGGCCCTCGGAGGCGTCGACCAGCAGCACGACGCCGTCCACCATGGACAGGCCGCGCTCGACCTCCCCGCCGAAGTCGGCGTGACCCGGGGTGTCGATGACGTTGATGGTGATCCCATCCGGGGCACCGGCCCGCTCGGCGGAAGGACCGGTGTAGAACACCGCGGTGTTCTTGGCCAGGATCGTGATGCCCTTTTCTTTCTCCAGGTCTCCGGAGTCCATCACGCGCTCGGCCACTTCGCCGTGGTCGCCGAAGGCGCCGGTCTGGCGGAGCATGGCGTCGACGAGGGTGGTCTTGCCGTGGTCGACGTGGGCGACGATGGCGACATTACGCAGATCGGCGCGGCGAGCCGAGTTCTCGGCGGAGGCAGCGTCGGAGGCAGGGCTGAACGAAGTCATGAAGGGCTTTCGATTGAGCGAAGAATATCCCCTCAAGTGTAGCGCGCGCTTGCGTCCCGCCTTCACGCCCTGCGACGGGCCTTCCCGGCCTGACCGCCGCCCGCCGCCGGGCCGGGACGCCGCTTTCGTCACGCCCGGCGGGCTTCCCGCCCTCGCGTACTGCAGTACCGGCTCCCCCGCACGGCACTGCGGTACGCGAGGGCGCTTTTAGGAAACGGTCTGCTCCTGTTCCAGCAGCGCGTCGCGCGCGGTCCGGCGACGACGCTGTTCCTCCGGGTCCGGCACCGGCACCGCCGCCAGCAGGCGTTGCGTGTACGGGTGCTGCGGCGTCGAGATGATCTCACGCGGCGAGCCCAGCTCGAGCAGATACCCGTGCCGCATCACCGCGATCTTCGCCGAGAGCATCTCCACCACGGCCAGATCGTGGGAGATGAACAGGCAGGCGAAGCCCTTCTCCTCCTGCAACTGCCGGAACAGCTCCAGGACCCGGACCTGGACCGAGACGTCCAGGGCGGACGTGGGTTCGTCGGCGATCAGCAGCATGGGGTCCAGGGCGAGCGACCGGGCGATGCCGATGCGCTGGCGCTGCCCGCCGGAGAGCTCGTGCGGGTACCGGTTGCGCATGCTGCGGGGCAGCTCGACGCTGTCCAGCAGGCTCTCCACCCGGGCGGACAGCGCGGCGCCTTTGAGCCCCTCGTGCAGGAACAGCGGCTCGCCGATCGATTCGCCCACCGGCAGCCTCGGGTTCAGCGAGGAGCCCGGGTCCTGGAACACGATGGAGATCCGTGTGCGCAGCTCGCGCAGGCGCTTGCGGTTCAGCCGGGCGATGTCCGTCCCGTCGATCTCCAGGGTGCCCTCCACCACCGGCAGGAGGCCGACGGCAGCCCGGCCGATGGTGGTCTTGCCAGAACCGGACTCCCCCACCAGACCGACCACCTCGCCGCCCTCGATGCGCAGATCGACGGCGTGCGCGGCACGGAACGCCGGTCCCCGGCCCTGCTTGGGGTACTCGATCGAGGCCCCTTTGAGCTCCAGTGCCGGCGTGGTGGACGGCGTGCCGCGGACCGAGTCGTGTAGGAACAGCTCGTTCGACTCCAGCGGGATCGCCGGGCCTGACGCGTCCTCGGTCACCCCGGCAAAGACACCGCCCACGAGTACGGCCGAGTCGTCCTCCTGCGCCTGCGCGGCTTCCTGCGCCTCGGCTGCGGAGAAGCTCGCGCCCAGGTGCGGCACCGCCGCCAGCAGCTGCTTGGTGTAGTCGTCCTTCGGATCGGTGAAGATCTCCTGCGCGGTGCCGTGCTCGACCACCTTGCCCCGTTTCATCACCAGGATCCGGTCGGCCATATCCGCGACCACGCCCATATCGTGGGTGATGAGGATGATGCCGGAGTCGATCTTCTCCCGCAGCTCGCGCATCAGCTTGAGGATCTCCGCCTGGACCGTGACATCCAGCGCCGTCGTCGGCTCATCGGCGATCAGCAGCTTCGGCTGGCAGGCGAGTGCCTGCGCGATCATGATGCGCTGGCGCTGGCCGCCGGAGAGCTGATGCGGATAGTGCCCGAACCGGCGCTCCGGCTCGGGGATCTCCACCAGGCGCATGAGTTCCAGCGCCCGTTCCTTGGCGGCGTGCGGCGCCAGATCGGTGTGCACCCGCAGCGTCTCCACGATCTGGAACCCCACGGTGTAGACCGGGTTGAGCGCCGTCATCGGCTCCTGGAAGATGATCGAGATCTCGTTGCCGCGGACCCGCCGCAGCTCCGCTTCCGAGGCACCGATCAGCTCACGGTCGCCCAGCCTGGCGCTGCCGGTGGCGCGCCCGTTGCGCGGCAGCAGCCCCATCAGGGACATCGAGGTCTGGGATTTACCAGAGCCCGATTCACCCACGATCGCAAGCACCTCGCCGGCACGCAGCTCGTAGTTCACGCCTTCGGCGGCGGTGAACCACTCGTCGCCCACCCAGAACTCCACGCCCAGGTCCCGCACGGTCAGGATGGTGTTCACGAGGCTGCTCCCTTCCCGGCAGCGTCGCCGGCGGTCTTGGCGTTCCGGCGCGCGGCGCGATCCATCACGCGCTTACTCGGGACCCGCTTCTGCCGGGGGTCGAAAGCGTCGCGCAGACCGTCGCCGACGAAGTTGATGCACAGCGCGATCACGATGATGAACAGGCCGGGCCACCAGAACAGCCAGGGACGGGTGGCGAAGGAGCTCTGATACTCGTTGATCAGCTGGCCCAGGGAGACATCGGGCGAGGTGATGCCGAAGCCTAAGAAGCTCAGTGCCGTCTCCAGCACGATGGCCTGCGCCATCAGCAGGCTGGTGTTGACGATGATGACGCCCATGGAGTTCGGGAACATGTGCTTGAGCATGATCCGCAGATCGCTCGCACCGGTCACCCGGGCGGCATCGACGAATTCCCGCTCGCGCAGGCCGAGGAACTCGCCGCGGACCAGCCTGGCGAGCGTCGGCCACAGGATGAGCCCCAGAGCCAGGGCCAGGGCGATCGCGCTCGCGCCGCCGACCATCTTGCCGAGGATCGCGCCGACCACCAGGGTGGGCAGGATGATGAAGCCATCGGTGATGCGCATCAGGACGTTGTCCAGCCAGCCGCGGTAGAAGCCGGCCAGGGCGCCGATGACGGAGCCGATCACGAGCCCCACCACGCCGATGACGACCATCACCATGAGGGAGATCTGCGTGCCCTTCATCACCCGGGCGAAATTGTCCCGGCCGATGTCGTCCTGGCCGAAGGGATGCTGCCCGATGGCGAAGCCGTCGCCGCCCAGCCAGGCCGGCAGGCTCATGGTCGGCGCACCCTGCGGGTTGAGCACCGGGTTGCTGCTGTAGTGGTTGTACTGCCACCACCCGGGGATCGGCCCGACGCCGACGGCCGAGTAGCAGAACAGTGCGATGCACGCGATGGTGATGAGCCCTACCAGGGCGCCCTTGTGCCGGAGAAAGCGGCGCAGGACGATCTGCCCCTGGGACAGCCCGGCGATGTCCTTCGTCTCGATGGAGTCCTGGGAGTCGCCGGGCTGTTCCGCGCCCTGCCCCCGTGGTCCTGGGATGAAAGTGGTCATGAGGTCACCCGAATCCGTGGATCGAGAAGGCCGTACAGGAAGTCCGCGAGCAGTGTCGCGGCGATCGCCAGCAGGCCGGTGATGAGGATATAGGCCATGACGGGGTCGAGCTCATTGCGGTTCATCGAGTCGATGAACAGCTTGCCCATGCCCGACCAGCCGAAGATGGTCTCCGTGATGACGGCGCCGCCGATGAGGGTCACGATGTCCACCGCCATCACGGAGGTGACCGGGATCAGGGCGTTGCGCAGCCCGTGCCGCATGACCACGGTCCGCTCGGTGAGTCCCTTGGCTCGGGCGGTGCGGATGTAGTCCTGGTTCATGACCTCCAGCATCGACGCCCGCTCGTAACGGGTGTAGAGCGCGAAGGAGATCAGGATCAGCGCGATGGACGGCAGCAGCAGATGCGTGAAGCTGTCGAGCATGCCCATCCAGAAGTCCGCCTGCAGATTGGGCGTCGCGGCGCCGATGGTGGCGATGGGACGGTTGTTGATCTGCGGCATCGCCACGTACCGGTCCCACTCCTGCAGCACCCGGTCACAGAACACCACGATGGACATCAGCAGCGCGGTGAGCGCGCCGGTGCGGGCGCTCGCGCTGCGGTCCGGCCCGCGCAGGGCGATGCCGATGGCGGCGCCGATGACCAGGGCGATGAGCAGCAGGCCCAGCATCGCCGGGATGTTCATCTCCACGTAGTAGAAGAGGTTCTGCAGCGGCATGTAGAGCAGCAGGCCCACCACCACCGTGATGAGCGCGGCAGCCAGGGCACGGCGGTTCCGCAAGCCGGTGGAGGCGAAGGTCACTGCGACGGCGAAGCCGGCGGAGACCAGCGCGGTGCCGATCAGGCCGATGCGGGGGCTCTCCAGCCAGCCGGTGAGCAGGACGTAGGCGGTGACCGCGAAGGTCACCACGGTGGCCGAGGCGAACACGATCACGCGACGCCGGGCGTCCCCGCCGATGGCGCCCATCCAGAACAGGCCCGCGATCACCGCGAAGACGATCACGACCGGCCAGCTGACCACCGGGTTGTTCAGGAAGTTGTTGAACTCGATCGCCCCGTACTGCTTCAGCAGCACCGCCACCCAGAAGACGGGCAGCGAGTACAGCAGGAACGAGACGAAGGTGATGACGTAGTCGAATCCGGTGTACTGGCGCAGCGCGCTGATCACGCCGATGAGCACGCCCATCACGATGGAGATGAGGGTCGCGGCGGTGACCAGCTTGACCGTGTTGGCGATCGCGCCCTGCAGCTGGGAGGTGACTTCCTGGCCGCTGACCCAGGCGGTGCCGAGATCGCACTGGCCGATGAAACAGCCGCCGACGCCGGCCAGCCAGTCGAAGTAGCGCAGCGTGACGGGAGTGTCCAGGTTCAGCAGGCGACGGCGGCTCTCGAACAGCTGGTCGATGTTCGGCGAGGTGCTGGCGCGCAGGTCGAAGAAGTAGTCCATCGCGAAGTCCAGCAGGTGGTACACCGCGAAGGTCAAGACCAGGAGGATGGCGGCGGAGGCGAGCATCCGCCGGAGGATGAATCTGATCATGGGTGGCCTCAGGCGTTCATGGAGGAACAGGTGGGGTGCATGCGTCGAGCCGCCCCCGCCGTCCGGGCGGTCCCCTCGCTTATAGGTCGGGGACCGTCCGGGCCGGTCAGGAGGCGGCTCTCACATGGAGGTCAGGAGACCTCCCACTCCCAGAAGTTCCAGAACATGGTCGGCGACACCGCGGTGGAGCTGACGTTCTGCACCCGGTCGCGGTAGATCAGCAGCTCGGGGTGCTGGAAGATGTTGACCCCGAACGCGTCCGCGTGCAGATGCGACTCCAGCTCGATGGAGAGCTCCAGCTGGCGGCCCTCGTCCAGCTCGGTCTGCAGCTCGGTGAGGATGTCGTCGACTTCCTGGCTGGAGTAGCCCCCGTAGTTGTTCTGCTGGCCGGTGCGGTAGTTGGCGTCCGGCTCGGTCACGCCCGTGTTGGTGGACTGCCAGCCGAACAGCGAGGCGTCGTAGGTGCCGTCGCCCAGGCGCGTGCCCCAGTTGTCGTCGGCGTCCTCGATGATCACGAAGCCGGCCTGCTCAGCGGACTCCTTGACCAGCTGGAACTGCTGCGCCCGCCGCTGGTTGGAGGCGCCGTACAGGAAGCGCACCTCGGGTGCCTCGACGCCGGCGTCCTCGAGCAGCGCCTGGGCGCCCTCGATGTCGACCTCGGCGTACTCGTCGGCACCGTTGTTCGCGACGATCTCGTCGTACCACGGCGAGCCGGGCACCTGGGTGAAGGAGTCGCGCACGACCGCGCCGGGGTTCAGCGGGTCGATGATGGTGTCCACGATCTGCTGGCGCGGGATGGTCTTCAGGAACGCCTGGCGGACCTGCAGGGCGGTCTCCTCGTCACCGTCGTAGGACGCGGGGTCGAAGGGGCCGTTGTTGTCGAAGGTGAGGTCGATGTGCTCGTAGGTGGCACCGTCGTCGGTGTCGACGTTCACGCCGTCGATCGCCTCCGCGGCGGCCAGCACGTCCGCGGTCGCCTGCGGCTGGGTGAGGTCCACCTCGCCGTTCTCGATCGCCTGGACCATCGCCATCGGGTCCTCGTTGTACCGGTAGGTGATCGTGTCGATGTTGCCGGCACGCGGACCGCTGTACTCCTCGGACTTCGTCAGGGTCAGGTACTGCCCCTCCTGGAAGTCGGCCAGCTGGTAGGGGCCGTTGTGCACGAGGAGGTCCTCGTCATCGGGCATCGAGGTGAAGTCGAAGCCGGTGTTCCACACGTTCGAGATCTCGCTGAGCGCCTCGGTGTCCTCGTTCTCGATGGCGTCCAGGACGGCCTGCTTGGCGGCCTCCGGGTCCTCTTCGCCGAGGGCCTTCTTGGCGACGATGTGCGCCGGGACGCCGACGCCGTCGGCGCCGAGCCCGAGCTCGATCTGCCAGTCCGCGAAGGGCTCGGAGTAGGTGAAGGTGACTTCCTTGCGGTCCTCGGAGATCTCTGGGAACTCCTGGATGAGCGCCGAGCCGGGGGACGCGGAGTCGAAGTAGACCTCGCCGCCTTCGTTCTCCTGGATCTCGCCGTCGTCGGTGCGGTTGCCCTCGCCAGTGTTGTAGTTGGTGCTCTTGGCCGCCCAGGTGAGGACGATGTCCGCCGCGTCCACGGGCGTGCCGTCGGACCAGGTGGCGTCATCGGCGAAGGTGTACCGCACCTGCAGGGGGTCCTCGGAGACCTGCTCGACCGTGCCCAGCTCACCCTGCTGCAGTTCCAGCTCGTCGTCGTAATAGACGAAGTTGTCGTTCAGCAGGTAGGTGACGATGGCGTTCGCCACGGCGTTGCCGTTGGCCGTCTCCGTATTCAGGCTGCGGAACGGCTCGTTCCAGCCGACGTTCAGGACGCTTCCGGCGCCGCCGTCGCCGCCGTTCTCCTCGTCTCCGCCGGGTGCCGTGCAAGCGCTGAGCAGAAGGGCCATTCCGGTCAGACCGGCGCCCACTGCGAGTGCTGTTCTCGATCGCACTAGGGTCTCCATTCTTGACTTCGGGGGCATGCGCAGACGTCGCAAGTCCGCCTGCGATGATCCCCGACCCTAGCGCCGAATGTGAGATGTCTCGCAGTGTGAGAAGCAACCGTTACCTTTTCTTTACCCGGCGTCATCTGACGTTAACGATCGCCGCATAAGGGAAAGCCGTCGCCGTGTAAGGGGACCTGCCGTCCGCACCCCGCAATCCGCCCCGGGACGTCTCCGGCAGCTCGCCCCAGGACGTTTCACCATCCGCGGGCGCGCCACTCCCCCAGGTGCGGGCGCTCAGCGCCCAGGGTGGTCGGCGCACCGTGGCCCGGGAAGACGAGGGTCTCGTCGGGCAGCACGCCGAACACGCGCTCCTGAAGGTCGTCCATCAGGCTGGTGAAGTCCTCCGCCGACCACGTCTTCCCCGGCCCGCCGGGGAAGAGGCTGTCGCCGGTGAAGAGCACGGGAGGCTCGCCGTCCTGCCTGAGCAGCAGCGCGATGGAACCGGGCGTATGGCCGCGCAGCGCGATGACGGACAGCTCGAAGCCGTCGAACTCCAGGACGTCCCCGTGCTCGGCACGCACATCGACCGTGGTGCCGGTCTCCTCCTCGATGGCGTCGGCGTCGTCGACCCCGGCGATGTTCATCACGCCGGCTTCGCCGCCCAGCTGCCGCAGCACCGCCGCGAGCGCGCGATGATGATCCCAGTGCCGGTGCGTCGTGATGACGGCGTGCAGACCGTCACCCCGCCCGGCGCCGCGCGCGTCTGCCACGTCATCTGCCTCCGGCGTGCCTACTGGGTCTGCCGTTCCTGCTGGGTCCGCGATGTCATCTGCGGAGGCCGCGACCAGGGCCGCGATCGCTTCCGGCTCGTCGGCGGCGTCGATGAGCACCCGCTGCCCGGTGGCGGTGCCGGTCAGCAGATAGACGTTGTTCTCCATCTCCGAGACCGCCACCGTGCGCACCGCCACCTCGCCGAAGCGCCTCGCCTGCACATCGCCGGTACCAGGGTTGTCCGCGCCCATCATCGTCCCCTCTCGTCCTCGTCCGTTCTCGTCGCTTCTCCCGCCGCGACGCCGGTCAGCGGGCCGCTGCCTCCCAGCGGCCCCGCACATACGCTGGCGGCCACGGGGCCTGGCTCCAGTCGTAGCCGAGCTCATGCGCGGCACGCAGAGGCCAGTGCGGATCGCGAAGCGCCGCCCGGGCCAGCAGGACGACATCGGCGTCCCCCTCGGTGAGGATGCGCTGGGCATGCGCCGGCCGGTCGATCAGGCCCACCGCGCCGGCCGGCACCCCGGCCGCGCGCACCGCCGCCGCCAGGGGCACCTGGTAACCGGGGCGGAGGGGGATCTCGGCCGGCGCGTTGCCACCGGAGGAGACGTCGATGAGATCCACGCCCCGCTCACTCAGCAAGGGCGCCAGGGCGGCGGACTGCTCGGCGTCCCAGCCGCCTTCGAGCCAGTCGGTCCCGGAGATGCGCACCAGGACCGGCTTGTCGTCGGGCCAGCGGCGGCGGATCTCCTCCACGACCTCCAGCAGGAGCCGCACCCGGTTCTCGAACGGCCCGCCGTACCGGTCTGCCCGCTGGTTGGACAGCGGGGAGAGGAATTCGTGGATCAGGTAGCCGTGCGCGCCATGCACCTCGACGGTATCGAAACCGGCTCGTTCGGCCCGCTCGGCAGCTTCACCGAAAGCAGTCACGATCGCGGCGATGTCCGCGGCGCTGAGCTCCTTGGGCTCGCGCAGGCCGGGGAACGCCACCGCCGACGGGCCCAGGGTCTCCCATCCACCGTCATCCAGCGGGACGCTGCCACTGGGCTCACCCGGGAACGCGCGGTACGTCGAGGCTTTGCGCCCGGCATGAGCCAGCTGAACGCCGATGCGGGCGCCCTGCGAGTGCGCGAACGACACGATCCGCTGCCACACCTCGGCCTGGGCGTCGTTCCACAGCCCCGCGTCCTGCGGCGAAATCCGGCCCTCAGGCACGACGGCGGCGGCCTCGGTGAGGATCAGGCCGAATCCGCCCTGGGCGCGGGCGCCCAGGTGCACCAGGTGCCAGTCGCCCGGCACCCCGTCCACGGCCTGGTACTGGCACATCGGCGCCAGCCAGATCCGGTTCCTGATCTCCGTGCCACGCAGGGTGAGCGGTGAGAAGAGCGTCATTCGCAGTCTCCTTGCCAGAACGTCGGGGGGACGCGCGGTGCGCCCGGTCACACTGTCAGCCTATCTCCCGTACCATGGGCAGACGTGAGCAGTCGTTTCAGTCTTGAGGCCGCCGAACTCTTCGGCTCCCGCCGTCGCAACGATGTCCGGCCCCGCCGGCGCGAGACCTCGCCGGAGTTCCGCATCGCCTTCATCTGCACCGGCAACATCTGCCGGTCCGCCTACGCCGAGCACGGCCTGGCCCGGGTACTCGCCGGCACCAGCCTGGAAGGGCAGGTGCTGACCGCCAGCGCGGGCACCGGGGCCGTCGTCGGCGCGGGCCTGGAGACGCATATGGCCCGCCACTATGTGACGGACTTCGCCACGGAGATCCCCGCGCACACCGCGCAGATCGCCGATGCGCGGTTCCTGGCCGCGCAGGACCTGATCCTGGTGATGACCCGCGAGCACCGGCAGCGGATCCTGCAGCTGGATCCCTCCCTGCTGCCACGGACCTTCCTGCTGAGCGAGTTCACGGAGATCGCGCGTACCCTGCTGCTCCAGCCATTGCCGCACGACCCCTACGCTCCTCCCACCGGAGTCGCCGGGCGCTTGCGCGAGCTCGTCTCGGTGGCCGCGCGGCACCGCCAGACCGGCGCCGCCGCCCCGGACGTGCCCGATCCCTACCGCCGCTCCGCGGAGCTCTATCAGCAGGTGGCCCGCACTCTCCGCGAGGAACTCGACATCCTGCGGGACATCCTGCTGCGCGCGTCCCAGCACTGAAGACGCATCTCGCCTACGCGGCGATGTCGCTGAGCGACCGCGCATCCCGCCGGCGCGGACGACCGGCGGGCGGACTGACGTCTACCGTGCCGTCACGCTGCTGGACAATGGAGTCATGGATCTCTCCCTGGTGCGTGATCTGTTCTTCATCAGCCTCGTCTGCCACAGTGCCGCGCTGGTGTGGGCCGGCTGGGCGCAGGGCAACCCTCCCTCACCGCGCTGGCTGCTCGTCCTGCGGGTGTTCTCCTGGCTCGCCGCTCTCGGGACGGCCGCCTCGCTGTGCTTCACGGTGGTCCACTGGGGCAGCGGCCCGGCCGGGCGCGGCCTGGCCCGGGACTGGACCCCGGTGTTCATCATCGCCCTGCTGACGCTCTACATCGGCGTCACCGGAGCCGTCGTCGCCCGCCGCCTCCTGATCCGCTGGAGCGGCTTCGCGACGCCGTGGGTGCTGCTGTGGTTCTCCGTGGCGATCGGCGCACTCGTCTGGCCCACAGGGCAGGAATTCCTGTTGATCGCGGGAGCCGCCCTGGCTGCGGCCGCCGTGGCCGCAGCCGTCATGCAGTTCCGCGCAGAACGACGGGACCGGGCCTCAGGGCCGAGCCGGCGCGCCGTACGCGCCCGGGCCGCGGCCAGCGCCTTCTGGTGCGGGCTTCTGGCGGCGCCGGTTCTGCTCGTCACCGGAGGCGCCGTGTTCGCCCTCACGCTTGCCCAGCTCTACGGTTGAGCGGAACCCCCGGAAGAAGGTTGATACGGTAGCCTTTCCAGACGCCAGCGCACCGCCAGCAGCAAGCAAGTGAGGAGCAGATGCGCATCACAGTCGTCCAAGGCGACATCACCGAGCAGGACGTGGACGCGATCGTCAACGCCGCCAATTCCACTCTGCTGGGCGGTGGGGGCGTCGACGGCGCCATCCATGCCGCCGCCGGCCCCAAGCTGCTGCGGGAGTGCCGCGAACTCCGGGAAGCGGAGTACCCCGACGGTCTCCCCACCGGGCAGGCGGCGGTGACGCCGGCGGGCAAGCTCCCGGCCGATCACGTGATCCACACAGTGGGTCCCAACCGCCACGCCGGCCAGACGGATCCGGCGCTGCTGGCCTCATGCTTCCGTGAGTCACTCAACCGCGCCGTCCAGGTGGGCGACCAGACCGTCGCGTTCCCGGCCGTCGGCGCAGGCGCATACGGCTGGGACGCCGAGGAGGTCGCCCGGGTGGCCCGTTCCGTGCTCGGGGAGGCCCACGACGGCTGGAGCGATCTGGACGAGGTCAGGTTCGTCCTGCACGATGCCGGCACCACCGAGGTGTTCCGGAACGTCTTCGAGTACGAAGGCGAGGACTGAGCAAGGAGCGCAGGCGACGTCAGCCTTGTTCTGGTTCCGCCCGCCGGTGGTGAGTGCTTTCACCCTCGGCCGTCCCACCGCCCGCGACAGCCGTCCCATCATCCGCACCGATCGCCTGCGCCACGGGCGGGGCCTCGCCTACCGCACCGGCCGGCGGTGCCGCTGCGCGGGTCCCGTGCTCCTGCGCTTCGGCGCCAGGGCTCTGCTCTGCGGCATCGGCGTCCGGTCTGCCGTCCTGTGCCGGCGACTCCGCTCCAGCAGGCCCGGTCTGCTGCCTCAGCGCCTCCGTGCCGGCAGAACCGGGCTCCTCCGCCCGCGACTCGGTACCGGCAGAGGCGGAAGAGCCGGTGTCCTCCCTGACGGCGTCGCCGGCGGACGGCCGCGATTGCCCTTCATAATGCGCGAGCACCCGCGCTTCGTCCTCCGGGCTCAGCCGGTCGGCCGAGGCCGGCGCAGCGGCGAGCGTCGCACGAGAATACGGGGAACGTACCGTCCCGGTACCCAGCTGCAGACCGGCGGCAGGCACCAGGGTCTTGCCGGGCTGACGGGCGGAATCCCCGAGGTCCACCTCGATGAATGTCGGCTCACGGGACGCGGCGTCGACGAACACCTCGGTCACGATACCGAGTTCCTCGCCGCTGGGGCCGATCACCCTGGATCCCAGCAGCCCCGTGATGACGGCATGCTCGATCTTCTTCATTCACCCAACGGTAACAGCGCCCGGACGCCAGGCCCCGTTGCCGCGCGGACGACCCCTCGGGTCCCACATGCGCGCGGCTCTGACCCTCGTGCCGGTTCCCCGCCGCAACCACCACTCAGGTCACATCAGGTCACACGCGGGGGCGCGCCCACCGGCAGGGCCGCTCCTGCGGCGGGCGTGCCGCGTGAGGCCCCGCTGGAGCGCGGCCGGGCAAGGGTGCGCGCCGGCAGGAAGGGCGTGCGCCCGGTCCGGTACAGACCGATTCCGCCCGGGACGACGGCTACCCTGGAGTGAACCATGAACCCCGGGCGCCTCGGCGTCCTGTCCCGGCGGACCCCGTCCGGGCCCCGATACCGAAAGCAGGAGAGCACGTGAGTCTCACGCAGGACGCCCAGACCCTCGCCCCGGAGCTGACCGCGCTGCGGCACGAACTGCACCAGATCCCCGAGATCGGCTTGCAGCTTCCGCAGACGCAGGCGGCGATCCTCCGGGCGCTGGAGGGGCTGCCGCTGCGGATCGTGACCGGAACCTCGACGACGTCGGTCGTGGCTGTGCTCGAAGGTGCCCGGCCCGGCCCGGTGGTGCTGTTGCGCGGGGACATGGACGCCTTGCCGGTGGCGGAGAACACCGGCCTGGATTTCGCCGCCACGAACGGCAATATGCACGCCTGCGGCCACGATCTTCACGTCACCGGCCTGGTCGGGGCCGCGAAGCTTCTCTCCGGGCGCCGGGCGGAGCTTGCCGGCAGCGTCGTCTTCATGTTCCAGCCGGGTGAGGAGGGCTTCGCCGGCGCCAGGTACATGCTCGAAGAAGGCCTGCTGGAGGTGGCCGGGCAGAAACCCGTCGCGGCGTACGGCCTGCATGTGTTCCCCGGACCGCTCGGGCAGTTCGAGTACCGTCCGGGGCCGCTGATGGCCGGGGCGAACGAACTCACCATCACGGTGCGCGGCCGCGGCGGGCACGGCTCCCGCCCTCAGGACGCCGTCGATCCGGTCGCGCCGCTGGTCGCGATTGCCTCCGAGCTGCAGACCATGGTCACCCGCCGCTTCGACGTCTTCGACCCGGTGGTCCTGACGATCACCCGGCTGCGGGCGGGCGAGGCGCACAACGTCATCCCGGACTCCGCCTCCCTCGGCGCGACGGTCCGCACGCTCTCCGCCGAGTCCACCCGCCGGATGGAGGAGGAGGCGACCCGCCTGGCGACCAGCATCGCCGCCGGATTCGGCGCTTCCGCTGAAGTCGACTTCGCGGTGAACTACCCCGTCACGGTAAACGACGCCGCGGAGACCGCCTGGGCTGCCGAGCAGCTGGGCGAGGAGTTCGGCGCGGACAAGCTGGTTCCCCTGGTCAACCCGATGATGGGGTCCGAAGATTTCTCCTTCGTGCTGCAGGAGGTGCCCGGCACCTTCATGTTCATGGGCGCCAGCCCGGCCGGCCTGGACCCGGAGAACCTCGCGTGGAACCACTCCCCGGAAGTGGTCTTCGACGATGCCGCGCTGCCCATCCAGGCCGCCGCGCTGGCTCGGCTGGCGATCGAACGACTCGCCCGCGGCTGACCGGGAGCGGCACCACGCCATGTGAGGCCGACGACGACAGACCCGGGGATGGAGAGCCGATGCGTCGGCGCATCTGAATGGAAGCCGGCGCAACCGGGGATCTGGCGCATCTGAACGGGCGGAGAGGGAAGCCGGCGCGGCCGGTCCTGAGCGCCACAGGCGGGCGCCTGCCCGCGTATGGCATCCACTAATGGCGCCCACGAACGCAGCGCGCCCGATCAACTCCGATAAGTTGAGCGATCCCGGCGCAAGTTTGGGAATAATCCTCCCTTATCCTCGGTTGTGCGAGGTGCAAGGCCTCCCCGGGCAGCGAAGCACCCGGGGTCGGACGATCGATGAGACCCAAGGAAGGGAGCTGGTAATGATGGCAACGAGCACTCTGACCCGTATCGATCCCCTTTCGCTCTTCGACGACGTATTCCGTGCGATGCGGACCCCCCTGTTCGAGTCGGGGAACGGTCGCGGCCCGGGGTTCGTCCCCGCCGTGGATGTTCACCGTGACGACGAGGACCTGGTGATGCGGGTGGATCTGCCGGGCGTCGATCCTGCCAAGGACGTCTCGGTGGAGTTGTCCGGACGCACGCTGACGGTCTCCGGCGAACGCCGCAACGAGCATGAGACCGAAGGCGGCATGCGCGAGGTCCGCTACGGCAGCTTCTCGCGATCCCTGACGCTGCCGGCCGACGTCGGGTCCGAGGCGGTCTCGGCCGACTACGACGCCGGGGTCCTGACGGTACGCGTCAGCGGGGTCTACGCCTCGGAGAAGCCCCAGCGCATCCAGGTGGCGGTCGGCAGCAAGGACGGGGGCGATTCCGCCAAGCAGATCAACGCCTGAGGCGAGCGTATCGCCGGCCGGCTGCTTCCGCAGCGGAGGGCGTGACAGACGCCGGCACGAGGGCTCACCATGGAGGTGGGCCCTCGTTCGCGTCCGGCACCGGCATCCGCGAGGAGGCGCGACGGGGCCGGAGGCAAGGGACGTGATATGCATGGACGATCTGCTCCGCCAAGTGCCCCGCAAGCATTTCCTGCCGCGCGAGGTGAGGGACAGAGCGGCCGAGGACGCACCGGTGCCGATCGGGCACGGGCAGACGAACTCCCAGCCGTCGACGGTGCGCAGGATGCTCGAACTCCTCGAGGTACGAGCGGGCGACCGGGTTCTCGATGTGGGCTGCGGTTCCGGATGGACGACTGCCCTGCTACACCGGCTGGCCGGGCCCGGGGGGCGCGTGCTGGCCGTTGAGCGCGTACCGGAACTAGTGGCCGAAGCCCGGCGGAACACGGCCGGCTACGGACTGGGCGCCGACTGCATCCTCCAGGCCGAGCCCGGCGTGCTGGGCGTGCCCGGCGAAGCGCCCTTCGACCGGATCCTCGTCTCGGCCATGGCGGGGCGCGCTCCCAGCGAGCTCTTCAGTCAGCTGGCGCCGGGAGGCGTCCTGGTCGGCCCGTGGAACGGGATGATGCACCGGGTGCGCCGCCTGGGCAGCAGGCAGGGCGCACCCCTTGACCTGGAGATCACCACGCACGGACGGTATTCCTTCGTCCCCCTCATCGAGTGAGAGCGCGGCTCCCGTCTGCAAGGCTCGCATCGACTGAGGGCGCGGCTCTCGCCTGCGGAGCTTCCCCTCATCGACTTAAGGAGGCTGCCACCGTCGGCGGAGCGTTCGCCTCTTCGGCGGAGCGGTGGGGCTCTTGCCGCGGGATCGGTCCTGCGGCACCTTATTCCTGCGGGTCCCTCGGTCCTGCAGCGCCTTATTCCCGCGAGCTCGGTTGCAGCACCTCGTTCCTGCGGAGTCCCTCGGCCCTGCGGGCTCCTCGCGGGCCTGGCGAGCTTCCCCGGAAACCGGCGCCGTCATCGGTGCCTAGGCAACCGCGCCCAGCACCTCCCCCGCCCGTCCGCGGACGACGAGCGCGGCTGCATCGTCCAGCGGTGTCGGCTCGTCGTTGAGCACCACCAGGCGGCCGCCTCCGCGCAGGACTTCCAACGGCACTCCGGCCGCAGGATGAACCTGGAGGGAAGAGCCGGCGGCGATCAGCAGATCGGCTGATCTCGCCAGGGCAGCCGCTCGCTCCAGAACTTCCTCGTCGAGCATCTGGCCGAACGAGATCGTCGCGGACTTCACCAGGCCGCTGCATTGCGGGCAGCCGGGATCGGTGTCGCCAGCCTCGACCCGCTCGCTCGCCCATTCCCAGGGAGCGCGCCAGCCACATCCGCGCGGCACGCCGTGCTGCGGGCGGGTGCCGATGCAGGCCACCTCACGCGCGGTGCCATGCAGTTCCAGTACGGTCCGCGAACCGGCGTCCTGGTGCAGGCCGTCGATGTTCTGCGTGATGACGCCCGGGCTTCTGCCTTCGCGCTCCAGCCGGGCGAAGGTCAGATGGGCGGGATTCGGCTGCGCGGCGGCGGCGAAGAACTCGCGCCGCATCTGCCAGGACCGGCGGCGCACCTCGGGGTCCTCCACATAACGGGAGAACTCGAAATCCCTGGGGTCGTAGCGGGTCCATATCCCACCTGGCGAGCGGAAGTCCGGGATGCCGGACTCGGTCGACACCCCGGCCCCGGTGAAACCGACGATCCGTCCGGCCTGGCCGATCATCTCGCGCAGTCGTGCGCTCTCCGTGCTCATGCCACCAGTCTGCGTCACGGTGGCACCCCGTCGCAGCCTGCCGTGGTGCCACCGCCCCGTCTTTCCGTGCGCCGCCTTTCCATCCGCCGTCGTCTCGCAGGAACAGCCCCGGCGACGGGCCCGGAACGCGCGCCGGAGGCGCTACGGGCCCCGGGGAGAGCTTCCGCTCAACCCGGGGCCCTTAAGGCGTGCGTCTGCCGCGGTGGCAGGCGCGCTCACCGCACGACGTATCGGCTCAGGTCCGCCGGCGGACCGTCAGCCAGACTGCGACGGTACCGGCAGCCAGCAGGAGCAGACCTGCCAGGAGCGCGGTCAGCTCTGCTCCGGTGTGCGGCAGGGCGCCGTCGCGGTCGCCGCCGGCCTCGTCCGAAGGGCCGCCACCGGGCGAGGGCGCGTCCGTCTCGTCCGGCCCGGGCTCGCTCGTCGGCGCCGGAGTGGGCTCGGTCGGCTCAGTCGGCTCAGTCGGCTCGGCCGGATCGGTGGGCTCGGCCGGCTCCGTGGGCGAGGGCGTGGGCTCGAACTCGAACGTCTCCACGAAGGCTGCCTGCCACGGACCCCACTGGCCGCTGCCGTTCTGAGCGCGGACGAACACGTTCCCCGCGGCTGCGGTGCGCTCGTCGAGCGCGACGGAGCCGGAGTACCCGACGGTGATCCCTTCGCCGTCGAGGCTCAGCGGTACCGTCTCACCGATGCTGTTGCGGTCCTCCGCGACGGCGGCCTCGACCGCTTCCACGGCGGTCTCCTCCGGCCGGCGTTCCAGGGAGCTGGGGTCGTTGCCGTAGGCAGCGTCGGTGGCGGTGCCGGAGATGGAGATCGAGCCGTCGTCCTGGCGCTCGGCGTCCAGTTCGGAGACCACCGCGCCCAGCGAGGCGGTGTAGGGCTCGTAGGCGGCCTCGGCGGCGAAGCGGATCCCCGGTGCCACCTGACCCCAGAACTCGTCCACCCGGTCGTAAGCGGGGAAGAACCCGCCGGTCTCCACGGTGCCGATCTCATAGGTGTACGCCGGTACGCCCAGCTGGGAGTAGATCCAGTCGATGTCGTTGCCGGAGTTGTCGTACAGGATCTCGCCGGCTTTGCCCGTGGCGAAGTCGTTCGCGTAGGACTGCCGGAAGGCGTTCGCCTTGATCGGCTCCAGGTTGGGCACCTCCGCCTCGGCGTCATAGGCGTAGGGGTAGATGACGTAGTCCGAGTACGAGTGCAGGTTCACATAGGTGCCCTTGCGGTCGTCCGGCGCCGGGGTGTCGTTCTCGGCCGGGAAGTCGCCGAACAGGTCCCGCAGCAGCTCGGCCAGCGCATCCACCTCCGGCTCCGAGTGCGGAGCGGTGCCCCGGTAGGAGGCCGCGGTCGGATTGGTGCTGCTGGAGGCCTCACCCCAGTGGAAACCCCAGTTCCGATTGAGGTCCACGCCCGGCTGCTGGCTGACCCAGACATCGCTCGTGGGCTCGAACTCGCTGTCGTTGAGGTTCTTCCGCTGCCAGGCCTGCGAGGTGTAGGGCGGGGCGGCATCGCCGTCTTCGGTGGTCGGGACCTCGCCGGTGAGCGCGTCCTCGACGATCTGGATGCCGTCGGGGTTGTTCTGGAAGTTGATCCAGACCTCGGTGCTGTCCAGCAGCACCGTGGCCTGGGCATCGGCGCCGTAGCCGTCCAGCAGCTCACCGGCGTATCGCCAAGCGATCTCGCTGGTGATGATCTCGCGGGCGTGGGCCTGCGCGATCAAGGCGAAGCGCGGCTTGCCCTCCTGCGCGTCATCCGGAGCCGGCTGCTCGGCCACATCCGCCGTGATGCGCAGGGCGAGCAGATCGTGCCCGCCCCTCCCCTGGGTCTTGAGCCAGGAATCGCCGAAGTCCACGAGCTCCACCAGCTCGGGGTAGGCCTCGGCCAGATCGTGCGCGTACTCGGTGTACGCCTCGACCGTGCGGTACCCGCCGAAGAACGTCTCGTAGTCGTTCCCGCTCAGGCGCTCCGGCAGCGGGTAGTCCCCGCCGTCTTCGGCGGTGAAGGTCGTCGTCGATGTCTGCCCGCCGAGGGACTCGCTGTAGGACTGCGCGCGCAGCGGCGTGACGCCCTCATCCCGGAGCGCCTCCTCGGTCTGCGGATCGGCCAGCACGACGACGTCGCTGCCGGAGCCGGCGATTACGTCGAGTCCGGGCACCGCGTCTTCAGCGGCGGCCAGATCCGTGGCGGAGAGCGTCAGCAGGACCGGGTCGTCCTGGGCCGGGCCCGGCTGCGCGACGGCGGCGAGCGGGCCAGCGAAGGCGCCGCTGAGCCCGAGTGCTGCCGCTGTGGCGGCTGCGGCCAGGCGCGGGGCATGGCGAGGTCTGGGGTGCTTCGTCATGGTGTCCTCTCATCAGTGGGAGTGTTCCCACACTAGGAGGCTGCTCACAGCTGAGGCTCAGGTTCCGCAATATCCGGCAATCAACCGACACATGACACGCCACCATCGCCGCTCTCGCTCGCACTCCGCCCGCGGGCATGCAGAAGGGCCCGGGGAACTCGCGTTCCCCGGGCCCTTTGCTGTTATCGCGTTACCGCGACCCGATCAAGTCAGGCCTTGGTGTCGGTGCTGCGGCGGGTGGTCATCCAGACCGTGGCGGCACCTGCGACCAGGAGGAGCAGGCCGGCCCCAAGACCGGTCAGCTCGGCACCGGTGCGGGGCAGCTCGCTCTCGCCGCCGCCTTCGCCTTCGCCGTCACCGGAGTCGGAAGCGACCACGGAGAAGGAACCGGTCAGCGGGTCGGCGCCGCGCTCACCGTCGCCTGCGCCGGTGACCTCGACGTCGTAGTCACCGATGTAGACCTCGGGCTGGGAGGCGTTCACACCGTAGACCGAGAAGTAGGCTGCGCCGTTCTCGTCGGCGGTCTCGGTCAGCTCGATGCCGGTAACGGACTCCGGGCCGGCGACGACCTCGAGGGTGACGGTCTCACCCTCGTCGAAGCCACGGGCACCGATGGTCACGCCCTGCTCGGCGTCCACGAAGTCCTCGGCGGTGATGCGCTCAGGCTGGATGGCCAGCTCACGCTCGACCGGAGCCTCGGTGGGATCGTCCGTCGGGGTCGGGGTCGGGGTGGTGGGATCCTCGGTCGGCGTCGGAGTCGGCGTCGGGGTGGTCGGATCCTCGGTCGGCGTCGGAGTCGGGGTCGGCTCCTGGCTCGCCTCGACCACCGTCAGGTTGACCGTGGTCACGGCCGACTCGTTGAAGCCGTCGACGGCCTGCAGGGTGAAGTCGTAGTCGCCGGGGACCTGCGAGGGCGCTTCGACCTCGTAGGACCAGGTGCCGTCCGCGCCGACCTCGATCTCGGCCTCCGGGTTGTAGGCGAGGTTCAGCGTGGTGTTCGGGTTGTAGGCGAGGTTCAGCGTGGTGTTCGCCGGAGCGGTACCGCTGATGGTCTCGCCGACCTCGACCTCGTCACCCTCGGAGTGAGAGGTCAGCTCAGGAGCCTCGAGGAAGCGCTGGATGGTGTAGCCACCGTGCTCGGCAGCGGTGATCTCCAGAGCGTCCTGCAGCCGGGCACCCCAGATGATCTGCTGCCCGTCGCTGGTCTCGCCACCGCCGGAGACGACGCCCACGGCGGTCTCGCCCTGGAACATGGCGCCACCGGAGTCGCCCGGCGCGCCGAGGATGTCCACGGCACCGAAGCCGTGCACCCAGCGGGCGTCGGTCGGGCTGAGTGCGACCTGCTGCCAGCCCTCTTCGAGCTCGATGGTGCCCTCGCTGTAACCGGTGGTGCGACCGCTCTTGGCGACCGGGCCGGCCTCCGGATCGGCGATACCGGTGATGTTAGTGGCGATGTCCGAGGCCAGATCATCGGCGTCACGCGCCTCATCGGACCAGCCGGTCACCTGCGGGTGCAGGGTCAGGTCCGGGTTGTCCACATCGACGATGGCGAAGTCGATCGAGTTGGGGTCCTCGTTCTCGCCGGCGCTGCCGCCCGGGCCGCCGAACTGGGTGAAGCCGAACGGGCCGAGCGGGCCGGCATCGCTGGGCTGCGGGGCGAGCGTGCCATCCGCACCCTCGCGGTCGGAGGACGGCGCGGTGAGGTACGTGTTCCGGAAGCCCTCAGTAGTGTCGCAGTGTCCCGCAGTGAACACGGCGGGCTCGCCCTCAGGCGACCAGGCCGGGAAACCAACGGAGCAGACACCGGCCATGCTGCCGGCCTCATTGGTGATGGCGTATCCCGCGCCACCGACGACATCGGTCGAGGCGTAGGCCTGAAGCCGGTCTTTCAGCTCCACAACTTCGACGTTTTCGTAAGCATCGAGCGCTTCCGGTTCTCCTGAACCAGCAAGCGTGTAAACGACGACATTGCCCTCGACGTCACGACCGCCGCCAACGACCTCGTCGTTCTCCGCGGCGAGGTCCTTCACGAAGGCTTCGAGTTCAACTCCGTGCGTCGGAGCCAGGTCCTTATCATCGGCGAAGCCCGGGGCGGCGATGAGTGCACCGCCGAAGCCGAGGACCGCCGCGGCGCCCATGGCGAGGGGCCGCTTGATGTGGCGTTTCTCCATCTTGAGTTCAATCTCTCTTTCGATGTGGGCTGCAGACAACCGATCCGACCCTAACCTGACATGGGTAGGAGGACAAAGCGTTATGTGATCTTTATGAACAAAACTCGTGAGAACCCCCGGATTGGCTGGCCTCACCGCTTCGGGTTGTCGACTCGTGACGACAAGGAACGTAGGGTGGACGCATGATGAGCACGGCGCGCACCGCATTCCTCCGGACCACCGCCATCGGCGCCCTGGCACTGGGAACGCTCCTTGCCGCCTGCGCGAATCCCCAGGTCACACCAGGAGGAGACGATATGGGTCAGCCGATCACGGGCCGCTGGGTGTCCGATGAGGAGGGCACCCCCCATCTGGTCCTCCACGAGGATGGCACGGTCCGTGGCAGCGACGGCTGCAATGGCATCGCCTCGCAGTATGAGGTCGACGGCACCACGATCACGGTGGCCTCGTTCGTGAGCACCCTGAAGGGCTGCCCGGGCGTCGACACCTGGCTGCACGGCGTGCGCACCCTCGAACCCAATGGCGAGGAGATGGCCGTCTTCAACTCCTCCGGCGAGCAGATCGGCACCCTCCGCTACGACGGGCAGTGACCCCGAACGCGCTCTCGCGCGCTCGGTGCCCGCGCAGGCGGGCGAACGGAAGCAGATGCACGGCGCCGGCGAGCGCACTGCCCAGGATGAATCCCAGGATCAGCGAGGACACCGTCCCGGCCAGCCATGACAGCGCGGCCCCCACGACTGCGACGTGGTGTGCTGCCTCCTCCAGGGAGTGGACCGGCGCGTAGATGGCGTGGAAGCCCAGCTCGTCCATTCCGACCAGCAGGATGTGCCCGCCCACCCACAGCATCGCGAAGGTGCCGACCACGGAGATGAGGTCGAGCACCCGCGGCATCGCGGCCACCAGCAGGCGGCCGGTCCGCTGGGTGGCGCGGGACTCGCGCGCGGTGAGCGCCAGGCCGATGTCATCCATCTTCACCAGCAGCCCGACGGCGCCGTACACCAGGACGGTGATGCCGATGGCCACCACGACGAGGATGATCGCCCGCGGCAGGAACGGCTGGTCGGCGACCTCATTCAGGGAGATCACCATGATCTCCGCCGAGAGGATCAGATCGGTGGTGATCGCGCCGGAGACCACCTTCTTCTCCGCCTCGGGTCCCTGGAGGACGCTCGGTTCCTCTTTCTCCGCGTGGTGTCCCCTGAGCTTGCCCCAGACCTTCTCCGCGCCTTCGAAGCACAGGTAGGCCCCGCCGAGCATCAGAATGGGGGTGAGCAGCCACGGGACGAACTGGCTGAGGATGAGCGCTACCGGCAGGATGAAGACGAGCTTGTTCCGCAGCGATCCGAACGCGATCTTCTTGATGATCGGCAGTTCCCGCGCCGGGGTGACGCCACGGACGTACTGTGGCGTGACGGCGGCATCGTCGACGACGACACCGGCGGCCTTGGCACTGGCGCGCCCTGCTGCCGCAGCGATGTCGTCCGCGCTGGAGGCGGCCATCCGCGCCATCGCCGCGACATCGTCCAGCAACGCGATCAGCCCGCCGCTCATCGGACGCCCGTCCCCCGCGCGCACGCGCCGCCGGCACCGTGCGGGCGCAGGCCGGCCGGGTCACCGTCGAGTCCGGGGACACCCGTGATGCGCGGGCGGCGAGGGTGCCGCGCGCTGCCGTGGTCGCTCTGCATGGCATGAGCGTACGACACGCAAGACCCGATGCAGCTCCCGCCATCCGGAGAGAATGCCGGGAAGGAAGACCAGGCGGCGGGATGCGCTCAAGGCCGTCTTGCGTGCGCAGATCCCGCAACCGTGCCTGCCACTCCGGCTGCGGCCCCAGCACCAATGCGATCCGGTCGCTCTGCCTGGGCTGGTGCCGGTTCCGCAGCTGCACCGTCAGTCCCGCAGGCAGGCCGCCCAGCTCCATAGCCCAGTCACTCAGTCCCGCAGCCGGGCCGCTCAGTCCCCCAGCTGAGCCGCGCCGTCGGCGTTCCGCAGCTCCACGCCGAGGTTGCGGATCCCTTCCGCGGCGACCTCCGGCAGACCTGCGTCGGTGGCGATGACATCGAACTCGGACAGCGCGGCCACACGGTAGAGCGAGTACAGGCCGTACTTGCTGCTGGCGGACATCAGGACCGATCTGGCGGCCGAGTCCATCGCCGCGCGTTTGACCTCGATCTTCTCACTGCTGGGGATCGTCACGCCGTGCGCCAGATCCCAGGAGGTGGCGCTGATGAACGCGATATCGATCGCCAGCTCACGCAGGGTGCGCGCTGCCAGCGGTCCGACACTGGAGCGGTTGGCGTGGTCGAGGACGCCGCCGACGTGGATCACCGTGATCGATGCGTCGCCGGTCATCGCCGCCAGGGTGGAGAAGTCATTCGTCACCACCGTGACGCGACCCAGCTCGCGCAGATGCGGCACGAGCGCGCCCGTCGTCGTCCCGGCGTCCAGGTAATAGCAGGCTCCGTTCCGGAGCATCGGCGCGCATGCCGCCGCGATGGCGGCCTTCTCCTGCTGGTCGATGTCCTGCTTCACATCGAAGCTGGGCTCGATGTTCAGCCCCTTGGCCGACCGGACGCCGCCGGTGACGCTGACCGCGCGGCCCTGACGCTCGAGTTCCTGGATGTCCCGGCGCACCGTCATATGGGACACGCCGAGCATCTCGGTCAGCTGGTGCACGCTGAGCACCTCGTGCGTGGCGAGCAGCCGCATGATCTTCTGGCGGCGCTGGTCGGGAATCAGGGGCGGGCGTTCCATACTGGCCATACTGGCATTCTCCTCCTCCCCGGTTGGCGTAGCGGCGCCCCGCGCCAGGACGGCGGCCGACTGGCGGGGGGCGGGCCTCAGCTGAAACCGCTCAGACCGGGGCCACTGGACCTAGCCGGTCAGATCAGACCGAGATAGTACAGCGCCAGCACCATAAGGAACCCGGAGATGCCGGACAGCGAGGTCGCCACGCCGATGGACCGGATGCCCTGACCGACTGTCATATTGGACAGGGTCGTCGTCACCCAGAATCCCGAGGAGTTGGCGTGCTTGAAGATCTGCGCGCCCGTACCGCAAGCCAGGTACACCGCCAGCGCCGAGACGCCGAGAGTGTCGACGAGGGGCGCCATGATCGCAGCGGACGTGAGCATGCCCAGGATGTTCGAGCCCGTGATCGTGTTGATCGCGGCAGCCACCAGGAAGGGCACGATCAACGGCGGGATGCCGGAGGCTTCGATCCCAGCCGCAATGCGCTCGGCCACTTCGGTATTGCGGATGAGCAGCGCCAGGGCGCCGCCGGTACCCGTGAGGATCACCGGCAACGCGGCGGTGCGCAGACCTTCTTCGAACATGTCATTGAGCACGCGCTTAGTGGCCCATTCGCGGCCGAACAGAGGCAGCGTGCTGATCAGGCCAAGCGCCAGGGCGACCACCGGTGAGCCGACGAAGCCGATGAACTCTGCCAGCATGGTGCCCTCCGCCAGCAGCGGGCCGAGCACCGAGTCGATCATGATGAGCGTGATCGGCAGGAACACCGGGAGCAGGCAGGCACCAAGGTTCAAGGGCCGACCGGTGAAGGCCCCCACGGCACGGTCACCCTGCCCCGCGGTCGCGGTGCCCCCGCCCTCGGCGGTGGCCGCGATCGACTCGACGAATTCGGGCTTGGGCGCCACATAGGTGGTGATACGGGTGAGGTAGAACGTGCCGACAGCGACGCCGAAGAGCCCCACCAGACCGCCGAAGAGGATGGCCTGCCCGAGGTTCACCTCAAGTGCGCCGGCGGCAGCCAACGGGCCCGGACCAGGCAGAACGAGCGAGGTCATCACATAAGCGCCCAAGTAGAGGATCGGGCCGAGCTTCATCATGCTCTCCCTGGTGCGCATCGCCATGGCGGAAACGATCGGGATGAGCATGATCACGACGGTGTCGGCGATGACCGGGACGCCGATGACGCACGAAGCCAGCGCGATCCCCCACGGGATCTTCTTGCCCGTGCCCAGCGACCGCTCGGCGGCCTCGCTAATGCGCAGCGCCGCACCGCTGAGCTCAAGCGCGCGGCCCAGGACGCAGCCGAAGACGATCAGCAGGCCGACGCTGGCCATCGTGTTGCCGAAACCCTCGGTGATCATCTCCGGGGTGCCCGAGCCTCCTTGCCGGAACAGCAGGCCAAGAGCCGCCACCACGGCGAAGAGAACGAAGACGGGGTGGACCTTGAACCGTGCGATCAGGAGCACCAGCACTCCGATCGCGACAGCGAACGATATGAGGATGAACAGATCAGACATCGCGGATGTGCTCCTTTGCCAACGACTCTCCCGCGCGCCATGCCTGCAGCAGCTCCGGGGAGTATCCGGTGAGGTCGTCCAGGGTGATGAGTGCGCCGGCCGCGACATCGCGGGCCAGCGTTGCGTGCGCCGCCAGGTAGAGCGGTGCCGGATCAGCGTTCCGAGGTACATCGGCGGCGTTCAGCAGGATCGCGCGCACACCGGCGACGTCATGGTGGTGCCCGCCCATGTCCAGGACCGTGCCGGCGGCGAGGTCGCGGACAGCGCGTCCCGCCAGCAGCGCTGCGCGGCCCGGCTCGGGGTCCCCGTAGCCGACGCCCAGCAGCACCGTGGTGAGCAGATTGACGGGCGTCTCCACGCCCATCAGGTGGTACGGCAAATAGATGCACGCGTACCGCCCATCACGGCTGACCACGTGCCCCTTGCCCCGCAGCACGGTCCAGGTCTCGGGATCGTGGGTGCGGACGACGGCGAAGACACCGCCGGCGAAGGACGGCTCGCCGGGCAGGCGAAGGGCGCTGAACACGTCGACGACCCCGCCGCCAAGACCGATCAGGCCGCCGTCCTCGCGCATGGAGTAGATCTCCGCGAGTTCGTCGATCCGGGCCACCGGGTAGTGCATCGGCTCCGTGTCGCTCCGGTAGCCGGTGTGGGAGGCGACGACTGCCATCTCGCAGTAGTCCGCGGTGGCGCCTACCGGTAGTCCTTCCAGCGCGGCCCGGCGGGCTCCGAGCGTGGCGACGGGGTCATCGCCGAGTTCCAGCAGGGCCTTCAGATCCGGAGCCTCGACTCGGTCATGCAACTGCGTGGCCACGCCGGTCTCGGGATCGTAGACGATGTCGTATTCACTGGATTTGCCCACCGCCACGATCTCCAGACCGAGGGTGCGCACCCAGCTGACGAGCGCGATGAGATTGGCGGGCTGGTCTCCGCTGGCAGGGGTGTAGACGACGCCATGGTCCCGCGCCAGTCCGGCCAGGTGAACTCCGGCGACGGAATCCACCTCCTTGCTGACCATGGCGACGTGCCGCCGGGAGCGCAGCGCGTCCTGCGAGGCTGCAAGACCGAACCCGGGGTTGCCGGTGGCCTCGACGAGGATGTCGTAGTGGGACGGGTCCAGGAGGGCGGCATCGGCGACGACGGCCGTGTGGCCGGAACTCACCGCTTGCCGGACGGCATCGGCGCTGCTGCACACCACCACCTCGTGAGCCGGCAGTCCGGCATCGACGGCGGCGGCGCGGGCGGCCTCGGGGTCCAGGTCGCACAGGATGCTCGCCGCCACCCTCGGCGTACGGGCGGTCTGGGCGATGAGCGTGCGAGCGTAACCGCCGTTGGCGCCGGTGAGCGCGTATCGGACAGTCTGCGGCTCATGCCCCGCGAGCAGGTGTTCGAGGTTCACTGGGCTCCCTTCTGGCGTCGTTGCCGGTCGAGCACCGGTCACAATGTTGTATAGAATAATCACACAACACGTCGAAAGTATCACATATGGCAACACCGCCATATGCACGCAGGTGAGGAAGGTGCCGATCACGATGACGACGCTCCATTGGGGATGCGTGGCCGACGATTTCACCGGGGCGACGGACCTGGCCGGCAATCTGGCCACCGCCGGGTGGCGTACCGCCGTGCTCACCGGCGTATCAGCGGAAGACCATGCACTCACCGGCATCGACGCCGCGGTGATCGCTCTGAAGACCCGCACCGCACCCAGGGCGGAAGCCATCGGCGAGTCACTGCACGCCCTGCGCTGGCTCCAGCGTGCCGGGGCGCAGCGCTATTACTTCAAGTACTGCTCCACCTTCGATTCCACGTCGGAGGGGAATATCGGGCCGGTGCTCGACGCGCTCATCGATGACTTGAGCGCGCCGCGTGCCGTGGTCGTACCGTCATTTCCCGACACCGGGCGCACCGTGTACCAGGGCCACCTGTTCGTGGGCGATCAGCTGCTGAGTGCCAGCCCGATGCGGCACCACCCTCTCACCCCCATGACCGAATCCGATGTCCGCGCCCTGCTGGCGGCGCAGAGCCGTCTTCCTGTCTCCTGGGTGAGCCACGAGGCAGTACGCGGCGGCGTTGAGGTGCTCAGCTCCGCGCTGGCCGGGATCACGACCAGCCCGCGTGCCATCGTGGTGGATGCGATCAGCAACGACGACCTCGGCGTCATCGCGCGAGCGGTGCGCGACGACGTGCTGGTCAGCGGAGGTTCTGGCCTCGCCCTCGGGCTGCCGGGCCCGGGCACGGCAACGAGCCCCCCACCGGGTGTCACCTCGGGCCGACGGCTCATCGTCTGCGGCAGCGCCTCGCAGCGCAGCCGCGAACAGATCCGTCACGCTCTGGATACCGGAATGCCCGCGTGGAAGGTGGATATCAGGCAGGACGATGAGGCTGGACGGCTGCGGCGATGGCTAGGTCAGCGCAGAGCCGACGATCCCGACGCCCCAGTGCTGGTCTACGCGACGGACAGCCTGGACGACCTGGGCGATGACGACGCGCACGCCGCGCGTGCGGCCGCGATCGAGCGTTTGCTGGCGAACGTCGTGGTCTCCGAGGTCGCTGCCGGCACGCGATCGGTGATCGTCGCCGGTGGCGAGACCTCCGGCAGCGTGGTCCAAGCGCTCGGCATCCGCCAGCTGCGCATCGTCACGCAGATCGCACCGGGTGTGAGCTGGGCGGTCGCAGAGACGGCCTCCGGCGAGCCCGTCGCCCTTGCCTTGAAGTCCGGCAACTTCGGCGGCACTGATTTCTTCACCAGCGCATGGGAGGCACTGTCATGACAGATACGCACGAGGCGGCACAGGCGCTCGTGACAGCTGGAAAACGACTGGTCGACGCGGGCCTGAGCCCGGGCTCCTCCGGCAACATCTCGGCGCGCGCCGGGGATGACATTCTCCTGAGCCCGACAGGTTCCGCCCTGGACCGGCTCGACCCGGACGGCCTGACGGTGCTCCGGCTGGACGGTGCCCTCATCAAGGGGCCGCGCCCCTCCAAGGAGTACCCTCTTCATCTGGCCTTCTACCGGCGCTCGACACAGACCGCCGCCGTCGTCCACGTGCACTCGCCCTACGCCGCCGCAGCATCGCTTCTTCCCGCCTGGCGTCCGCACAGCGCCCTGCCGCCGCTTACGCCGTACTTCGTGATGCGCGTCGGCCAGGCACCCCTCATCCCCTATGCGGCGCCGGGCGACGCAGACCAGGCTCGGCTGATCGAGCGGCACGAGATGGCATTCCGGGCGGTCCTTCTGCAGAACCACGGTCCGGTGACGAGCGGGAGGACGGTCGAGGAGGCGGTGGACGCCACGATCGAGCTGGAAGAGGCCAGTCGGCTGGCAATCCTGACCGCCGGGCAGCGGGTCAATGTGCTCACCGCCGAGCAGGCGCGTTCCCTCGCAGAACAGTACGGCTCGCCCTGGGAGGTGTGAGCGGGTGGACAGATCCGTCGCACGGCCCGACGAGGCGAGCCGCCCCGGGCACGGTTGACACTCAGCCAGCTGCCTTTGCCCGTCGCGCTACCCGGCATGTTCCGCGCATATAAGTTTCCCTCTCACCTCCCATTCGTTCTCCGCCTGATGGTGCCGTCTCAAAGGCTCGTCCACAGAGATCCGGATACTGCCGGCCCTCTCCGTCTTCGACTCACGCTCTGCGCCCCGGCCCGCCGTCCCCGGCGTCCGGCGGTAGGGCGCCGGGGACCACGTCGGCCGACGAGGCCGTCCAGCTCGTCTGCGGGGTGGCCACGTCGATGCTCCAGGTGACACCGAAGCGGTCGGTCAGCATTCCGAAACCGGCGCTCCACGCTGATGACGCCAGCGGCTCGACGATGGTGGCGCCGTCGGCGAGTCCGTTCCAGTACTGTCCGACATCGTTGAGGGAGTCTCCGCGCACGGACAGGAAGAACGGGCTGTCGGTCACGGTGACGCCGTGCTGCCGGCGGGTCGCGCCGGGGAAGGGCTGATCGCGCCCGGGGACGTCGTAGGCCATTCACCGCGCTCTCGCCCCTGCTGGAGAACGCCACCCAGATCGTCCTGCGAGGAAACGGTTCTCGCTATCTGATCGGATCCGAGGGCCGGACGGTCCTGGTCGGTGAACCTCACGCTGGCGATATGACAGCGGTGCGCTACCGGCTCGATATGGCCGCCGATGTCGCGACCCGGCTCGAGGCGGCCATGAGCACGACCGCGTGAGAGGAACCACGCGGCGATCACGACCGCGGGCGGCGCCGCGCTCCGTCACCCGACCGCGGCACGGACGATTTCCGCGAGCCGCTTCTCGGTGACGTCATCCAACCCGTCGATGTACCAGGCAGCGGGAATCAACATGCCATCCTCGCCGCCGGCCGGCTCGAGCACTGCTTTCTCGCTGATCCCCAGGGTGATCAGCTCGTCGTTCCGGATGAAGACGAGGACCGGGCTGCTTGCGGACAGGGCGTACCCCGGCATGCCATACCAGATGCGCGGCTTAAGCTCCGGTGCCGCCGCGACGATGAGGTCGTGCATACGCTGCATCACGGACCGGGCAGGTTCGGGCATGCCGGCGATCTTCTTGAGGACCTGCTGGAGGTTCTTGTCATCCTTCGCGGTCATGTTCATGTCCTTTCGCCAGCCGATGCTGTGACATCGGCACAATGAAGTAGGTGCGCCGCAAGGCGCAGCACCCCATCCGGACATGCCCTGAAGAGATCAGGTCCCTCCGCGATGATTCAGGTGGTCGTTCACCTGGAAGCGCAGACTGTGGCTCGCTCGCCACGGAGCCCACGGTAGCACGCGGAGGGCCCTGTCCGGCCGGAGACGACATTCCGCGCCGCCCGGCGTGCGACCATCGGCCTTTGACGACGGACGAGACGCACGACGACCCTTTCTTCCACGGCACCCGGGCGACGCTACAACCGGGCGCCTCTTCCACGGCACCCGGGCGACGCTACAACCGGGCGCCCAGATCACGAGCGACGCCGGGATCATCAGCTGAACACGGCCGCGGCGCGCATCGCTGCATGCTCTCAGCACCGCCCGCTCTCGCCCCCAGCAGAAGAGAGCCGCTGACGCGGCCCGTTGCGCTCACGTCGACGTCGTCGTGGTGGTGGTCGTGGTTGCCATCACCGCCGCAGTCACGGCCGTGTTCACGCTGGCGATCGCAGCGCTCACAGCTTTCCCGCCCGACTGCGCCTCCGCGGAGAGCCGCCCGGCGATCTCATCGATGCGCTTATCCAGTTTCCGGCCCCGCAGGCCGGCGGCCTCGGCTTCGGTCTTCAGGACATGCCGCGCGGCGCCCATCCCCTTGAGGATGCTCAGCAGCACGGCGTCGGAGACGGCCACCCCGGCATCGGCGCCCCCATGATCACCAGGAGTGCCCGCCCAGGCGAACGCGCCGTGGGGCGCTTCGGCGCGGCCCGCGAGCGCGCCGGCGAGCCGCGAGCGTGTTTCCGCTTCCGGGCGAGGGTCGGCGGTGGGATGCTTCTCCGGTACCAGCCCGAGCATCCGTTTCTCCTGCACGTGAATGATGTTGCGGGCGACGAGGCTCTCCACGATCGCCTCCCGGGGGTTGAACCAGCTCGCCGTGACGAGAGAGTTCACCGCGGTGGGCTTCCTGCCGCTCAGAGCCTGCACGCCGAAGGTCAAGGGCGGCGCATCAGCCGGGAGACTCGCCTGCGCCGGCGAGGCCGGGTCCGCCTCCGGCGCGAGAGCGACCTTCGTACTCCATCGGCCGGCGTCGATGACGACGAATCCGGCGAGCGTCAGGTCGACCAGCAGTCCCGCGGCAAGCCCATAGTCACGGTAGGACGTCCACGGCTCCTTCCCGCCCTCGTCGGTGGTCAGAAGCAGGAACAGATCCTCGCTGATCAGCACGGCGCATCAGCCCTTCCGTGTCGTCGCGCGCCCGGTGATGCCCTTACGGCCGGTCCTCACCATCGCCCCGCTGCAGGAGTCGCGGCGACGGCCGAACCGGCTACATGTTTCACGATAACGGCTGCGGTGGTGGCAATGGCATTGATCCGGCGGCTCATCCCGCCAATCTGTATGACGAACGGAGCCGCTCTGTAAGACGAACGGAGCCGCGCCGCCAGCTGTGCGCCATCCATTGCTCAGTCTTCCGAACTCCAGAGGCCCTTCGTCGCCGCGAAGGCCTGCGCGGATTGGATGCGCTGCCAGTTGCGGCCTCCGCGGGCGAAGGTGGCACGCACAGCGGCCGGCACCCTGGCTTCAGCGACGGGCTCCTCACGCCAGCGGCATGGCCGCACGTGCACCAGGTCCGCGGCCCAGGCATCCTCGCTCGCGTCGTAACGCCATGCGCCGTCGAGGCGGCCGAGCCAGTACGCGCCGTCGACGTCTCGCGTCCACACATAAGCGCCGTCGGGAACGCTGGCGAACCGTTCCAGGCGCCGAGCCATCCGTTCGTCGTACTCATCGGCGAGCAGGCCGACCGCCTCGTCAAGCGAGGACGGGACCCGCGGCAGGCGCCCGCCTATGCCGCAGAGGGCTTTCTGCAGACCGCGTTCGACACCGGCCCCCTCCGGCACGGAATCATCCCGCGAGCGCATGGGCGCCCGGAACACGGGCACCTCGTCATCAACAGGCATCGTGCCCCTCCCTTCCCGTATATGGTCCCGTAGCCTGCGCAGTCGCAGCGGCGGGCAACCTCGAAGCCGTACTGGCCCAGGCCGGTATGTCACCGGCCGATCTCGTCCGCCTCAACGCCTACCCCACCGATGGAGACGCCCTGTTCCCGCACTACTGTGTGCTCGCCGGACGGCTCGGTGCTGCCGGTGTCGCCCCACCCGAGCATCGATCCAGAGAGCACCCACGCCTCGCGCGGCACGAACACCTCCCGCATGAGCGATCGCCGCGCTTCCTCCGGTCGCTTCTGACGAAACGGTGGCACGGCCGGCACCCAAAAGTACTCATCGGCGTCCGCATGGGGGACGGCCCAATGATCGGCGAGAGCCCTGGCAAGGGTCGTCGTGCCTGAACCACTGGCGCCTATGACATGCACGCGCGAACGTTTCACGGCATCTCCTTCAGGTCTTCTCTCCACGTCATGAGCCGTTGCGGGTGGCGCCGGGGGTATCTCACCGGGAACCGGGTGTCGTCTCCGGCAGCCGCTTCTGCCGGCGCGCGCCGATCACGCCGGCTCCTATCACGACGGTGAGGATCCCTATGACAGATGCGCCGAACAGAACCCGGTTCGTGGTCGCGGACGTTTCGGCGACGAATCCGCTCGGCGTGACCCAGACCGTCAGAACGTCACCCGTCTCCAGTGCACTGGTGGCACACCGTTCCCACTGCACGCCCTCCTGCGCACCGGCCTGCGCTGACGCTGCTTCGACGGCCCATCGATGCTGGCTGGAGTTCGCGCAACTGCGCATTCTCTCGACCGAGGTGACCTGCACAGTCGTCTCTTGCGAGTGCCCGAGCAGATGCTCCCGTGGACCTTGCTGACCGAGCCAGAGCCAGGCAGGCAATGCCAGAAGCAGCGCGCAGATGACGAAAACGATCACCCACCGCTGCCCGGGACGTCGCAGAGCAGATTCGAATGCTCGCTGTGCTTGAGAACGTGGCACGTCAATGACCCCATCAGAGAATGGCGGTGGATACGCGAGTGCTCAGAATACACCGCTGGTATACCGGCGCCGGCGAGTTGTTGACCTTGGCGGCTGAGCCAGAACTCCGGGGAAGTCCCGAAGCATCTTGCAAGCGGCAGCGCGGTGTCCGCAGTGAGCCGGCGCTCATCGTGCGCGATCTCGTTGATTCGCCGCGACGGCACACCGATCGACACCGCGAGCTTGTGCTGCGTGACGACTGTGGTTGTTCTGCTTCGTTCTAAACGAAGATCGTGCCCCTAGCCTCAGAACTGAAGCAGGCGCCGCCCCGGCAAGCGGTGAACTTCTACCGCTGCTCCGGCGGACCCCACACCGTCACGTTCGCCGTCCAGGCGTCTTCAAGATCCAGGGAGTCGAGGAAGTCCCGAACCGTTGCTTCGGCCTCCGATCGTTCGACGCACTGCGTCACGCCCACACCGTCGACGTGGAGTTCGTAGCCACCTCGCCACGGCACGAGCCGCGCCTGATAGCCGGTCCGCCAGGTCTTGCCCTCGGAGCCGTGCACATCGGGGCAGTCGGCCAGGCAGCAACCACAGATCGCGGTCCCGCCGTGGACGAGATCGGCCGTGTTCCCGCATGCGCACTCCTGGTCACACTGGCACGAGGTCACTCCACTCAGTTCGGTCACCATGAGAACAACAATAGGCAGCGCGGCAGTGATTCAGCGTCGTTACGTCCGGTGTGAGGTCGCCCATCCGGACCGCGCCAGCCTCGTCGCCGTGCAGGGCTCAGACCGCTTACCTGGCCACCCCGCCCCGCAGGGTCTCCCGCATGGACCGTTCGATGAGCTCTCGAAGGACCGCCACGTCCACGCGGGCGAGGCGCGTGAGGTAGAGACACGCTTTGCTCGCCCGGTAGTGCCCGAGCTTCTCCATGAGTTCCGGCCAACGCTCAGCGAAATCGCTGACGAGATAGATCGTGTGGTGCGTCTTCCCGACCGCGAACGCCGCCACCGGCGCCCTGCCGGAGTGCCCGCTCTCATAGCGGTACGTGTACTCGCCGAATCCGATGATCCGTCCAGCCCAGACAACAGGGGTCTCCCCAGTGACCTCGACGAACATCTCCAGAAGCTCGTCAGCTTCAGCTCTCCGCGGACCGCTGGCCTTGCCGAGCATCTGGTCAACCGGGGTGTCTGACGGCGACATGGCCGGCTGCTTGGCAGACATTGAACCTCCTCTTATGACCCCCAGTGGCTGGGCCCCTACGACCTGCCCGCTCACACCTGTGTGACGACCGAGCTCAGCCAGTGAGAACTCGCGGCCAGGGCGCCCTAGCAGCTCCGCAAGCAACGCTCCGCCCCATCAGAACGTGCAAACGGGGTCGGCTGTGGCCTGGAAGTCTTCACAAGACAGGAAGATATCCGTCACTTATAGGAAGAGTCGAGGGGTCCGGCTTACACATTGGACCGGAGAAGTTGCCGGAGCCCGAAGCCGGCGCCGACATCATGGCACCGTAAAACTGCCAGGGAGGGACCAGCGAGAGTATCGTCGTCATATGGCAACCGCGGTCACGCGGATGGATCACATTACAGTTGATCTTGCCGTCATGCACGGCAAGCCGACGGCCCGTGGTACGCGAACCTCGGTACAGAACGTACGGGAGATTCTGGCCTCAGGCATGAGCTTCGATGAGGTTCTTGAGGACTACCCCTACCTGGAGCACGAAGACCTTCTGGCTGCCTTACGGAGCCCGGACCTCCGGAAGTCATGCTTCGCCTGAGGCGCACCATGCGGTTCCTGTTGACGCGCAGCTTCCACCCCGCCTGGCCGCCGAGGCTGCGCCTATGGCTGAGCTGGGCGAGCCTCTATCAGGCGCAGCACAGCTGATGTCGGCAACGTTGCCACCAGTCTTCTGATCCAGCGGTTGAGCCCTCCAGAGATGATGCTGCGCGGCGGATTCTTTCGGCTCAGGGCGCGCAGCGCTGTGGTGACGACATCCTCAGGAGTTTGGAACCGCGCTCCGCTCTCGGAAGTGCCGGAGGCGCTGTAGAACTCCGTGGCCGTAGGTCCAGGCGACAACGCCATGACAATGAGGCCGGTTGAGCGCATCTCGTAAGCCAGCGCCTCGGTGAACCGCACAGCAAATGCCTTAGACGCTGCGTATACAGCCATTCCTGGCACCGGCATATACGCGGTCAGGCTGGCGACGTTGACCAGTGCGCCCTTTCCAGACTCCAGGAGCTTGGGGAGAAAAGCATGGGAGATGTCGACTGCGGCGTTGATGTTGACTCGCAACTGCCGCTGGATCTCCTCGTCTGCGCAATTGCCGAAGCTGCGAGTCACCCCGACCCCGGCACAATTGATGACGGTGTCGACCGCGATGCCCGCTCCCGCAAGATGCTCGGCCAGAACATAACCAGCTCGCTCAGCTGACAGGTCGAGTGGAACGACGTGCACCCGCCTGCCAGTGGAGGCACGAATGCCTTCGGCCAGCGCTTCGAGTGCCTCTGCCCGCCGCGCTACAACGACGACATCGGCTCCTTTCTGGGCCAGGCGACGGGCGAATTCGGCGCCGATACCTGAGCTCGCCCCGGTTACCAGGGCTGTGGTCCCTTCGTACTTCATATGAACCTCTCGTTTCAGCCAGTGCGGTCGCCGCCCTCAATGTGAGAACCTTACACATTAGAGTAGAACGGCAATGAGAGACTGCAACATAGGAGGTTCGGCAATGTCTGGACGTGGTTATCACCATGGCGACCTGCGCAACGCACTGTTGGCTGCTGCATCGGAACTGGTGCGTGAGCGCGGCACCCGGGGGTTCAGCGTGTCCGAGGCCGCCAGGCGCGTCGGGGTTTCGTCCTCCGCTCCCTACCGTCACTTCCCCGATCGTGACGCGATGCTTGCCGCAGCAGCTTTAGCAGGCTTCGTTGAGCTGGAAGAACGATTCAAGAACCTGCCCGCTACGCAGACGTTCACGGATACAGCAGCGCGCATCGCCGCCGAGTATGTGCGCTTCGCACGCGAAGACCCCGCCCGGTTCGAAATGATGTTCGCGCACGGGATCGACAAGTCCAAGTACTCCGATCTGCTCCAGCAGACTTTCCGGGTCCAAGAGCGATTTGAAGCTGCACTGGCCCATCACTTGCAGCGGACAGAGTCCATCCGGCGATACTCAGCCGAACTCTGGTCAATTGCCCATGGTGCCGCCACCCTCGCGATCGGGGAGAACATGCAGCATCTAGTGCCCGACACACAGATCAGCGAACTCGCCAGCTCAACGGCCGCAGCCTGGGCACAGGGCATCACCGAGGCAGCAGGGAGCTGAGAGAGCTGCGACGAAGGCGCGGCAACAGGGCCCGCGTTGGCATCTCCATAGAAAAGGAATCACATGAAGTTTCTCGTTCTCGGTGCCACGGGCGCTACCGGCACGCTGTTCACAGACACCGCCACCGCTGCTGGCCATCAAGTGGTCGCACTGGTGCGGAGCCCGCAGAAACTCCCCGCACGCGAGGGCCTCCAGCTCGTTTCTGGCGACGTCCGCGACACCGAGGCGATCACCCACGCCGGGGCTGGAACCGATGCGGTCATCAGCACCCTCGGAGTCGGGAACACTCGCCGACCGGACAGCCTCATTCACGATGCTACGCAAGCGGTCATCGACGCAGCGACCCGTACTGGCCTGCAGCGTATCGTGTGGCAGTCGGCCCTTGGCGTGGGCGAGTCCTACTCCAAGGTCTCCTCGCTGATGCGCCTGGGCTACCGAGCTGCACCCGAGGTGTTCCGTGACAAAGCCCGCGCAGAACAGCTCCTCCGCGCCTCCACCCTGGACTGGACAATCGCCTACCCCGGAGTGCTGACCAAGGGCCCGGGCACCAAACAAGTCAGAGCCACCAATCTCGATGACATCGACAAGATCAAAGGCATGCCCCGAATCTCCCGGACCGACGTCGCCGACTTCCTCCTGACTGCCGCGACCACCACCACCTGGAACAAACGCATCGCTGTCCTCACCGCGAAATGAAGCATCAGTATCCTGGAGAACATGGCTCATACGGAGAAACGGTCCCCATACCGGGAGATGTCAAAAGAGAGCGCGGAGAATCGCAAGCGCCTCACCCGTCTACGCCGTCGTACCGCACGTGAAACCCTCAAGCAGCACGACTACGAGAAAGCCTCACAGAAAGAACAGGGCACGCAGGGCTGGATGACCTGGTAACAGCACAGCCCCGCTGAGGTCAGCTCAGACGTTGAAGCGGAATTCCACCGAGTTCAGGCACAGAGCAACGTCTGAGGTGGTCCCACGCTCACCCCACCCGACCCGAGGTCGGTCAGCTGGACGCCACGGGGTCGACGGTATCGAGTCCGAGACGTTCAGCCGCCACTTTCATATTCACGTCATGAGTCGCGACCGTTACCGATTCTCCAATCAACAAAGCGGTAGCAAGATGCAAAGCATCGAGTGTCTTAATGTGCCGTTCGATCGACTCCGCAACCGTGTGCGTCTCACGAGTGATGTCGAATAACCCGACGCGACTGAACAGCGGTTCCGCGCCTGCCAGCGACCTCTCGTCGCGTCGCAGCACCCGCACTACCTCGGTCCGCAGCAACCGCGACGATACGAAGTCCGCATCGGCCCCATCCATCCACCCCTGCAGTCGCACACGATCGGGAACGTCGAGGATTGTCCGCAACGCCACCGAAGAGTCGAGATAGACAATGCCCACGGATCAGTGCTCGCCCTTCATCTCGTCGAGCAAGGCGTCGACGTCCTCGGACGCATAACGAGGCCCGTCGACAATCTCGGGCCACGGCAGGGACTGCCGCACATTTAGGTGACAGTTGGGGGTGTCAGGCCGCGAGGCTCACGGCCGGGTTCATGATGGTCTCGTATTCG
>NZ_BMFY01000002.1 GCF_014639315.1 Sediminivirga luteola | reverse complement strand
GTCACACCAGTCTTCCTCCCGCTAAGGGCGGGCGCTAGTGCAACTCACATAACTACTGGACCGAATCTAGGGGGTCACTCCAAGCTGATCCCGCTGACGCAGACGGAGGGTTTCTCCGGCGCGTACTCCGCGCCGGATGAGAAGGAACTCAGCTTCGGTTACTGGGTCTGGCCGTCACCGAACATCCTCGACATCGTCTACCGTGCCCAACTGGGAGACGCCCGCAACGGCAACAACACGTCGTTCTTCAACGACCCCGAGATCGAGGAACAGATCCTTGACGCCCAGCGTGAACCGGACCCCGCTCTCCGGGAAGAGAAGTACGCCCAGCTGCAGCAGTGGTTCCAGGACGAGGCGATTGCCGTGGGGGTCTACAACTTCACCTACAACGTCGCCATCTCCCGGGACCTGCACGGTGTCTGGCAAGACCAGGGGAACGGCCTGCTCAATTTCAACGACGCCTACTTCGTGGAGTGATCCAATGTCTGTCTTGGCATCCGCCCCGGCAGTGCCTCCCCAGCAGTCGTCGGAAACTGATCGGCGAGGGCCTTTCCTGCTATCGGCCCGCCGAGTTTTGCTGCGGATCGGTTCGGCGCTGTTCGTGGTGTGGGGAACGGTCACCGTCACCTTCCTGGCGCTCGCCGCGCTGCCCGGCGACCGGGCCACTATCCTGTTGAACCTGCGGTCGGGGCAGACCATCGACCGCACCCCGGAAGAACTCGCGCCCATCAATGAGCAGTACGGCTTCAGCGACCCGCTCCTGGTGCAGTAC
Source organism: Sediminivirga luteola (assembly GCF_014639315.1). GTDB lineage: Bacteria > Actinomycetota > Actinomycetes > Actinomycetales > Brevibacteriaceae > Sediminivirga > Sediminivirga luteola. The sequence continues at coordinate 365,893 of NZ_BMFY01000002.1, read as the reverse complement.
GTGAACTACTTGCTGGGTCTGCTTCGCGGTGATCTGGGAGAATCCTACGAACTGCAGCGGCCCGTGACCGCCATCATCGGTGAGCAGATCGGACCGACCTTCACCCTGGCGATCACGGCGCTCCTCCTTGCGTGGATCATTACCGTCCCGTGGACGCTGCTCACCGCCGGTCGCGGTGCGCGGTTGCGTAGCGTGGGGTCTGCCATTGAGTCGGTGACGGCGGGGCTTCCCCAGTACTGGGCCGGGATCATGCTGTTGCTCATCTTCGCCATCGGGCTGGGATGGTTCCCCGTCATCGGCGGTGCTTCGGTTCATGGCACCGTGCTCCCCGCGCTCGCTCTGGCGGTACCGCTGGCAGGGTTCATCGGGCAGGCCACTCGCAGTGAATTCGACCGTGCGATGAGACAACCGTTCGTGCTCTCCGCCCGGACTCGCGGCATGAACGATCTGGGTGTACGGAGCCGCCACGTGCTGCGGCATGCGCTCATACCCGGAATCACCCTCTCAGGCTGGGCGATGGGGAGCCTCATATCCGGTGCGGTGCTGGTGGAGTCCGTGTTCGCCAGACCCGGGCTCGGTGCCGTCCTGGTGAATGCCGTCAGCACCATGGACTTCGCCCTGGTCTCAGGCATCGTGATCCTCATCAGCGCCTTCTACGTCGTTATCAATCTCATCGTCGACCTCGTGTACGTGGCGGTCGATCCGCGCCTGAGGGGGACCGTATGACCGTTGTCGCCAGCCTCACTCCAACTCCCGCCACGCGAAGCCGGTGGAGACTCTTCCGCCGGGTGCCGCTCAGCGTCGCCGTGGCAGGGTTGACGGTGCTGTTCTTTGCTGTCGCCGCTACGGCTCCTGGAGTACTGGCCACCCACGACCCGGTCTCGACCGACCTCGGCAGCGCGCTCCAAGGTCCTTCGCTCGGGCATTTGCTCGGTACCGATGACGCCGGTCGTGACCTCTATAGCAGGATCATCTGGGGTGCCCAGGAATCACTCCTGATCGGACTGGGGGCCATGTCGATCGCGCTCACAGGCGCCATCGTCCTCGGCTTCCTGGCGGGCCTCGGCCCCCGTTGGGTAGCGGAGCCGGTGAACCGTGTGCTGGAGGTCTTCCTGGCGTTCCCGACCCTGTTGCTGGCTCTGCTGCTGGTCTCCGTACTAGGTCCGTCCGCGGAGAGTCTCATCGTGGCTGTCGGGGTCGGGACAGCACCCGGTTACGCGCGGTTGGTGCGGGCTCAGGCTCTCAGCGTGAAGACCTCCGGCTACGTCGAGGCGGCACGCGCTCTGGGGCACTCAGTCCTGGCCATCTTCGCCCAGCACATCGCTCCCAATGCTTTCCGGCCGCTGGTGGCATTGGTCGCACTCGGCATCGGCCAGTCCGTGGTCTGGGCTTCGGGTCTTTCGTTCCTGGGGCTGGGCGTGGCACCGCCGTCCTCGGAATGGGGCGTGCTCCTGGATGCCAGCAAGACCAACATCACCGTCGCGTGGTGGCTCGGGGTATTTCCGGGCCTTGCGATCGTCCTGGTGGCACTTTCCTTCACCCAGATCGGCCGGTATATCCAAGACCAGTCAGAAGGAGTCGAGAACTGATGGTTGCCAGCACCGATATCGCCGTGGGCAATGATCTGCGCCTCCGCGTGCGTGGTCTCAACGTCTCCTTCCGCAGGAATGACGGTCCCCCTAGGCAGGTGGTCAAGGACGTCGGGTTCGATCTTCAACGTGGCGAATGCATCGCTCTGGTGGGTGAATCCGGCTCTGGGAAGAGCGTGACCGCCCGGACCCTTCTGGGCCTGGCGGGAGAGAACTCCATCGTCCAGGCGGAAGCGTTGGAACTCGACGACGAAACGCTGATCAACCGGTCTGATGCGTGGTGGCGCGGGGTGCGGGGCAGCAAGGTGGGGTTCATCTTGCAGGATGCGCTGGTGTCGCTCGACCCCCTGCGTCCGGTCGGCAAAGAAATCGCGGAGGCGGTCGCCCTGCACCGATCAATGGCGCGTTCGGCGCGGTGGGCCGCCGTTGTGGAGCTGCTGGAGCGGGTCGGTGTGCCCGAACCCGAGATCCGGGCGAAGCAACGGCCCGGGGAGCTGTCCGGTGGCCTGCGCCAGCGTGCTTTGATTGCGTCGGCGATCGCGCTCGATCCGGGGATTGTGATCGCTGACGAGCCGACCACCGCGCTGGACGTGACTGTGCAGGCGCAAGTGCTCGCAGTGCTGGAGCAGATGATTGCAGGCGGTACCAGCGTGATCTTGATCAGCCACGATCTGGCGGTGGTTTCCAGGGTCGCTGACCGCGTCCTGGTGATGAAGGGCGGCGAGATCGTGGAGGCCGGTGAGACTGAGCAGATCCTGCGCGCACCCCAACATGCTTACACCCGCCAGCTCATCGACGCTGTGCCCAGCGAGCACACCAAGGGAACGCGGCTCTCCCATGAAGGACGGGTCGCAGCCGCTGAGCTGTTCCCGGACCGCGCCGCGTCTGACGTGCAGGGGGACATTCCTCTGCTGGAAGCCCGGGGGGGTCACCAAGAGCTTCCGCGGGCCGGACAAGGTCCGGCGCACCGTCGTCAACGAGGTCTCGTTCCAGCTCAAGCACGGCGAGACACTGGGCGTCGTCGGTGAATCCGGTTCCGGGAAGAGCACGCTGGCACGGATTGCGCTGTGCCTTGAGACCCCGGATCAAGGGGAGGTGACCTTCAAAGGCAAGCCATGGTCCGCAGCGCCTGCCGGTGTGCGCCGTTCGATCCGGCGACGCATCGCGGTGGTATATCAGGACCCGCTCAGCTCGTTCGATCCTCGCTGGCGGATCTCCAGGATTCTGACCGACGCGATCCGCCTGGGCGACCCCGCGAATGCCGGGCGGGCGCGTGAACGTGCCGTGGAACTGCTCGAAGCCGTCGGCCTGGGCCGGGTGCATCTGGACGCCTGGCCATTGCGGATGTCCGGGGGTCAGCGGCAGCGGGTGGCCATTGCCCGGGCTCTGGCGACCAATCCCGAGGTGATCGTCCTCGATGAGGCGGTCTCGGCGCTCGATGTCTCCGNTCGATGAGGCGGTCTCGGCGCTCGATGTCTCCGTGCAGGCGCAGATCCTGGATATCCTCGCCGATCTCCAGCAGCAGCTGGGTGTCAGTTATCTGTTCATTTCTCATGACCTGGGCGTTATTCACCACATCAGCGACCGTGTCCTTGTGATGCAGAACGGTCTCGCCGTCGAACAAGGCGATGCGGACGCGATCTTCTCCAACCCGCGCGAACCGTATACCCGGAAGCTGCTGGAATCCCTGCCACGACTGGAGCTGCGCGTATGACGGTTGATGAGCAGGGCCTATCGGCGGCTGGCAGGCGGTAAATCCTGCCATGGCGGTGCTCATCGTCAAGCTCGGTTACGACGTGTGGGTGGAGAACCTCCGGCCCTGAGGGGACTGCGACCCTCCAGCGCCTCGACGGGTTTCGTCGAGGACGAAGCGGTTTAGGGGCGTTCTTCCGCAAGCGCCTCGAACCGCTCCAGCGCACGGTGGCCGGACAGCTCTTCACGTGCGGCAGACGTGCTCCGGTAGTGCTCGAGGAAATCAGCCAGAGTCGCCGGTGAGATGCGGAGCAGACCGCAGGGAATGCTCAGCGGGCTGGCCCGGGGACTGACCAGGATCACGCTGTTCCGGCCCGCTGGCCGCCAGACGCTCACGACATCGGCCCAGGCGACGGTGCGCCGGCGCGTGAACGTCTGGTACGCGATGAGTTCGGGCGTGAGAAGGAGACCTCCGCCGCGCATGCGGTGATGGACAATCGTCGCGATGGCTGGGATGCCTACGGCGACGAACAGGCCGAGGACGATGGCAAAGCCAAACGAGCCGGTGAAGCCCGCGGCTCTCCCGGCCGGTTCCATCCAGGTGAGGACGAGACCGATGACCGCCATGAAGCATGTCGCTGTCAGGAGCGCCAGGACGACGGTGATGCCCCCGGAGTTGTTGAGCCCCACGCCCCCGTCCCGGGGCCTCGATTGCAGCCGCCGGCTGCCCGCGGAGACGAACAGGGGGAGCGCGACGGCAATCCAGACCGTGAACAGCAGGAAGCACGTTGCGAGCAGCCAGCTGAACGGCCCGTCCTGGAAAAGGACATAAGCGGCGAATGCCGTGATGGCGGCGCACACGACGGCGATCATGCCCACGCGGATGCGCAGCCATCTCATGGTGGACTTGCCGTGGTCCGCTGGCTGAAGCGAAGACGGTCGCACAGTCAGGCCAAGGTGACCGTGCCGGTGACGCCGATGACGGTGTCGCCACCGACCCAGAGGCCGTCCTCTTCCTGGCTGATGTGGATGCGGCCGCGCCTGCCGAGGCGGGTTCCCTGCTGTGCCGTGTAGCTACCGGGCACGATCCTGGCGCCGATCAGCCACTGGGCCAGGCCGGCGTTGAGGCTGCCGGTCACGGGGTCCTCCGGCACACCCAGTCCGCCGACGAACGCCCGGACCTCCAGCAGGGGCTCACCCGCAGCGGGCTCAGGGTAGGGGCCGGCCACGCCGACGGCGCGGACCGGCATCGCCGGCTGGTCCGGTTCGATCCCGAGGACGGTCTCGGCGGAGTCGACGAGCACACCGAGCCAGCCGGGACCGTTGTCGATCCACTCGATACCCCGGACTTGCCCGGGGTCCAGCCCCAGCGCGGCGCTCACCTGCGTGGCCAGCGGCTCATCGACGGACCCGGAACGCCGCAGCGGTGGCGCGGCGAATGCCAGCCGCTCACCCGCGTGACGCACCTGGGCCAGGCCGACCCCGCACTCCTGCACGATGATCTCCGGGTGCGTGGGCGCCCCGCCGGCATGCAGCCAGGCCCGCGCCGAACCCAGGGTCGGATGACCGGCGAAAGGCAGCTCCCCGCCGGGGGTGAAGATCCGCAACCGGTAGTCCGCGCGCTCGTCCGTGGGCGGCAGCAGGAACGTCGTCTCCGAGAGGTTCGTCCACCGGGCGAAGGCGGCCAGCGCCTCGTCGTCCAGACCTTCGGCGTTGTGCACCACCGCCACGGGATTGCCCAGCATGAGACGGTCGGTGAAGACATCAACCTGAGTGAACGGTCGTCCCATCATGCTCCTTATGTCATCACGGCTGGTCCGGCATACCAGCCGGTTCCTCAGCCCAGCTGGTCGGCACCGGCCGCGAGGGGCGCCAGCGCCACCCGCTCATCCTCATCGAGGTCGTCCGCGTAGTACAAGTACAGGCCGGTGACCACGGCGGTGGCGGCGCGCTCGCTGTCGCCGTCCTCCAGGGCGGTGAGCACCTGCCGGCCCCAGTGCGCGCTCACCTGCAGCCGGGCGCGGCGGTCGGCGCTGCGGGCCAGGACGTCCTCGGCGAGGGAACGCATCGTGGTGGCGAACACCTGCCCGCACATCTGCAGCAGCGGGTTGTGCGCCCCGGAGCGCACCGCCGCGAGGAACTCGTCCGATTCGCGGCCGAATCCCTCAGCCCGCTCGGTGGCGCGCTGCAGCGCGTCGTGCGCGGCGCGGATCCGCACCAGGTCCTCCTCGGTGCGGACGCGGGCGGCCAGGCGGGTGGCCGTGCCCTCCAGCATGAGGCGGAACTGCAGCAGCTGAGCCCGCGAGGCGCCGCCATGCGCGGAGAGACGGTGGAGCGACTTCTGCAGCACGGTGGTGGAGTACGGCAGGATCACCGGCCCGCGGGGGTCCCCGGCGGTGGACTCGACGATCCCGGTGGCCTGGAGCACCCGCATCGCCTCCCGGATGGTCGGCCGGGACACCCCGAACTCCTCCATCAGCTGGCGCTCGCCGGGGAGGCGGTCGCCCGGCCCGAGCCGCCCCTCGGCGATGGCGGTCTCCACCTGGTTCACGATCGCCGCATGGGCGTCGGTCCGGCCGACCGTCCTGAACATCGTGGCTCCTCACCTGGCTCGTGACCCGGCAATGCCGGGTTCTCGATTCTATCGCCGCGTGAGGGCGATCACGTCGGGAGCGCAGGAAGCAGTGCGATCGAAGGCCGACTCGCGCTGCGTCACTCCCGCCGCCCCGCCGGTGTCAGTCCCGCCGCCCCGCCGGTGTCAGTCCCGCCGCCCCGCCGGTGTCAGTCCCGCCGCCCCGCCGGTGTCAGTCCCGCCGCCCCGCCGGTGTCAGTCCCGCCGCCCCGCCGGTGTCAGTCCCGCCGCCCGCCCCATGGCCACGCCGGGACGGCGGAGGAGGGGCGGGCCTGCTCATACCAGCGGGCCAGCCGCAGCACCTGAACGTCCTGGAAGCGGTGACCGGCGATCTGCAGGCCGATCGGCCTGCCGGACTCGTCGAACCCGGCGTTGACGGTGGCGGCCGGCTGCTCGGACAGGTTGTACGGCAGCGTGTAGCCGATGTGCTCCAGCGCCGTGTCGGGATCGTTCGTCGGTGCGTGCCACTCCGCCGGGGCGGCACCATTGGGTGCAACGGGGGAGAGCACCGCGTCGAAGCCGTGCGTCGCGGCGTGCGTGGCTGCCCGCAGCCGCACCGTCCCGTGATACGCCTCCATCGCCTCTATGCCGCTCATATCCGCCGCGCCCAGCGTCCACTCCCGGATGTAGGGCAGCACCTTGGCCCGGCGGTCCCGCGGCAGCGCCTTGATGTCGGCCCAGGAACGCAACCGCAGGAACCGGTCCACCAGGGTCAGCAGCTCCTGGGAGCAGAACGGCTCGATCCGCTCGACCGTGGCGCCCGCCTGGGCGAACACCGCGGCGGCAGCCTCCACGGCCGCGGCGATGGCGGGCTCGGTGGGAAGTCCGCCGCCGGCATCCACATGGACGCCGATGCGCACCCCCCGCAGATCTTCGTCCCGCAGCGGACGCTCCCAGACGGATGCCCAGTCCTGCTCGCTCGTGGTGTGCGTGTAATCCCTGCCCTGCGCGTCGGGCTGGGCGAACACCGCCATGGACAGCGCCACATCCTCGACCGAGCGGGCCAGCGGTCCGATCACCCGGCCCAGGTAGGGTGGGTCGACCGGGATGATCGACCAGGTGGGCTTCAGCGAGGCCAGCGCCGTCCAGCCTGCCGGGAGCCGTACGGAACCGCCGATGTCGCTGCCGGCGTGCAGCGGACCGAAGCCGGCAGCGGCAGCAGTGGCGGACCCGGAGCTCGATCCGCCGGAGGTCCAGGCGGGGTTCCAGGGATTGCGGGTGATGCCGTGCAGGCTGGAGACCCCGGCGGACAGCATGCCGTAGTCCGGCATCGTCGTCTTGCCCAGCCGGACGCCACCGGCACGTTTCACATGAACCGCCACCGGACCGTCTTCGGTGTGCGGCGGATTGTCCGCCAGCGCCGCGGTGCCCGAGGGCGTCGGGGTCCCGGCGGTGGCGATGTTCTCCTTCAGGGTGATCGGCACGCCGTCGATGATTCCCTCCGGGCGGCCCTCGGCCCAGCGACGCGCGCTGGCCGCGGCCTGCGTCCGGGCGACCTCCGGCTCACGCACGTAGAAGGCACTCAGCTCCGGTTCACCGGCGTCGATCAGCGCCTCGACGTCCTGCAGCACCTCGACGGGCGTGAACCGCCGCTCGCGGTATCCCGCCAGCAGCTCGGTAGCGGTCAGCGCGGCGAGTCCCGGATCGGACATCGGCGTCTCCTTCTCTCGTTGTTCGGTTCTGTCGTCCGCCTGTCACCTGCGCGGACGCGGGCCTGTCATCTGCGCGGACGCGGGCATCGTCTGCCGGGCTGGATCACCGCAGCCGGGCTACCGGGGCCGCGAAACCCCCGAAGCCGTGACGCCCGGTCCAGCGGCGGGAGACCGACAGTTTCCGGCGGCCAGGCCTGTTCCGTTCTGGGCCGGTCGGTCACTGCTGCCGCCTCTCCCGCGAAACCCACCGCTGTTTGAGAAAACCACCCGTGATTGGCGGTGGATTTTCGAAACGGCGGTGGCTTTTCGTTCCGATCCGGCTGATCGAAGCACTCGATCCGCCCCGGCACAGCCGGCCCGTTCGTTCCGCGCCGGCTGACTCAGGCGCCGTGGAGCACCTCCGCCAGGTTCGGCGTGGCGTCGATCAGCTTCCTGGTGAACTCGTGGCGCGGATCGGAGTAGACCTCCTCCGTGGGCCCGGCCTCGACGATCCGTCCGGCCGACATCACCATCACGCGGTCGCAGATGTGCCGGACGACGCTCATGTCGTGTGAGATGAACAGCAGGGTCAGGTTGTTCTCCCGGGCCAGCTCCGCGATGAGGTCCAGCACCTGCCCGCGCACGGACACGTCCAGGGCGGACACAGGCTCGTCGGCCACCAGGATCTTCGGCCGGGTCACCAGGGCGCGGGCGATGCCGATGCGCTGCCGCTGACCGCCGGAGAACTGGTGCGGGAACCGGTCGAGGGCATCGGCGCCCAGACCCACGGAGGACAACGCCTCGGCGGCCCGCTCGGCGGCCTCGGCCTTGGGGACGCCGATCAGCGGTTCCGCCACGATCTGCCGCACCCGCATCCGGGGGTCCAGTGAGGCCATCGGGTCCTGGAACACGATCGACACCTGCTCGCGGATGCGATGCAGGTCCTTCCGCCCGGCCTCACGGCCCTCGGCGTCGCGCAGGGTGATCCCGGCGATCTCGATCTCGCCCGACGTCGGGGTGTCTAGTGCGCAGATCTGCCGGATGAGCGTGGACTTGCCGGAGCCGGACTCGCCGACCAGGCCGACTTGCTGGCCAGGGGCGATGTCGAAGGAGACGTCGTCCAGGCCCTTGACCTCGCGGGAGGTCCGGGCCGAGGACAGGACGCCGCGCCGGTAGAGCCGTGAGACGCCGCGGGCCCGGATGAGGGGCTGCTCTGCCTGGTTGTAGATCCGCTCACCGGTGACCTCGTCACCGTCCCAGCGATGCTCCGGCCCCGTGCCCGGCGCCGCCGGGGCGGCTGCAGGAGCGGACGCGGCGCGAACTCCCGCGACGGGCGTCTGCCGGGGTGTCGCGACCCGGTCGTGAACCTCGTCCGCCGATGTGTCACGTCCGGCCGCGGCGCTGGCCGTACCCGAGGTCGTCGCCGCAGTGCCCGCACCGCCGGTGCTCGTCGCGGTCACCGGCGGGGCCGTACCCGCGGTGTCCCCGGCACTGCCGGACCGCGCGCCCGATGCCGCATCGCCGAGCACCTCGCCGCTGAGATCGGAGGCCTCCAGCAGGGCACGGGTATAGGGATGCCGCTGCGCGGTGAACACCTCGCGCACCGGTCCGGACTCGACGATCTCGCCGTCCTTCATCACCGCCACCCGGTCGGTGATCGAGCCGACCACCGCCAGATCGTGGCTGATGAACAGCAGCGAGGAGCCGCGCTCGCGGACCAGTTGCGCCATCAGCTCCAGAACCTGCGCCTGCACTGTGACGTCCAGGGCGGTGGTCGGTTCATCGGCGATCAGCACCGCCGGATCGTTCGCCAGCGCGATGGCCAGCACGACGCGCTGGCGCTGGCCGCCGGAGAGCTGGTGCGGGTAGGACCGGGAGATCCGTGGCGGGTCCGGCAGCCGCACCTGATCGAGCAGCTCAACGGCCTTCCGGTGGGCTGCGGCCCGGCCGCTGACGGTACCATGCACGAGCATCGTCTCGGCCACCTGATCGCCCACCCGCATGAGCGGGTTGAGGGCCGTCATGGGCTCCTGGAACACCATCGAGGCGACAGTGCCGCGCAGTTTGCCGAACCGGGCCTCGGAGGCGCCGATGAGGTTCTCGCTGCCGGCGATCGTGATCTCACCGCTGACGGACAGCTGCTCGTCCAGCAGACCCAGTACCGAGAACGCGGTGAGGGACTTACCCGAACCGGACTCGCCGATCAGGCCGACCCGCTCACCCGGGGCGATCTCCAGGTCGATGCCGTGCACGAGCTCTCCGGCCGGGCCGGCGACCCGCAGATCCCGGATCCGCACCGCGGGCTGCCCGCCGGCCTCGCCGGGCGAGCCCGCCTTTGCGGCGGCACCGGAACCGGGGCCGGGATCTGAAGTACCGGCTGACCGAGGCGCATCGGTGCGTCCTGCACCGGCGGGCCCGTTCCCAGCGGCCGAGCCGGGCCGCGGCGGGGTGTTCTCTGCAGGGTTCTCGGGGCTCATCGGCGGCCCTCCATCCTGGGGTCGAAGCGGTCACGCAGGCCGTCACCGAGCAGGTTGAGGCCGAGCACGGTGATGCCGATCGCGATGCCGGGCCACACCACGAGCATCGGGTGGTCGTACAGGTAGCTCTGGCTCTCCTGAAGCAGGCGGCCCCAGGACGGCGTCGGCGGCTCGGTGCCGAAGCCCAGGTAGGACAGCGCCGCCTCGGCCAGCACCGCGATCGCGAAGGCGACCGAGGCCTGGACGATCAGCAGCCCGGAGATGTTCGGCAGCACGTGCCGGACGGCGATGTACAGCGGGGTCCGGTTGGCGGCGCGGGCCGCGGTGACGTACTCCCGCCCCACCACCTGAAGCGCGCCAGCCCGGGCGACCCGCGCGAACGACGGCGCGGCGGCCAAGCCGAGCGCGGCGACCGCGGTCCAGGTGCCGGCGCCGAAGGCCGCCCCGAACACGATCACCAGCAGCAGCGCCGGGAAGGCGAGGGCGACATCGGCGATGCGCATGATGAAGGCGTCGATCCGTCTGCCGCCCATGGCCGCCGCGATGCCGGCGGGGACACCTAGCACGGCGGCGACGGCGACGGCGGTGAGCCCGATCAGCAGGGTCAGCCGCGCTCCGTACATCAGGATGCTCAGCACATCGCGGCCGTAGCGGTCGGTGCCGAGGAGATACTCGGCGCTGGAGGGCTGGAGCCGGTCGTCGACGTTGACCGGGATCGGATCGTGGGGGGTCCAGATCAGCGAGAGGAGCGCCGCCAGCACCACGAGCGCGACGAGGGAGCCGCCGATGACGATGCTCGGCTCCAGCCGGCGCCTGGGCCGGGCGGTGGCCCTGCCGGTGCCCGGGCTGTCCGTGGTCGCTGTGGTCCCGCCGGTCTGCTGGTTCGACGGCGTGGGGGTCGTCGGGCTCATGCGCGCTCCCGGAGTCTCGGGTCGATGATGGTGTAGAGGATGTCCACGATCAGGTTGATCAGCAGCACCGCCAGCACCAGGACCATGACGATGGCCTGGACGGACTGCATATCGCGGGTGTCGATCTTCATCAGCAGCAGATCGCCGAGGCCGTTGATCACGAAGACCCGCTCGATCACGACGGCGCCGATCAGGACCACGGTCAGCTGGACCGCGGAGACCGTCAGGACCGGGATCGCGGCATTGCGCAGCCCGTGCTTCATGAGCGCCCGGTTCGGGGAGAGCCCCTTGGCGCGGGCCGTGCGCAGGTAGTCCTCGCGCTTGACGTCCAGCACGCTGGAGCGCACGTAGCGGGCCAGCACGGCGCCCTGGACCAGCCCCAGGGACAAGGCCGGCAGCGCCAGATGCCGCAGCAGATCTCCTAAGCCGTCGCCGGGCCGGACCCAGCCGCCGGAGGGGAACCAGCGCAGATGCACGGCGAACACGGTGATCAGCAGGATGCCGGCCAGGAACGCCGGCACCGCGACGCCGAGCTGTGACAGACCGGAGAAGAACGCCCCGTCGGGCTTGTTGTGGCGGATGGCGGCGACGATGCCCAGCGGCACCGCCACGATCAACGCCACGCCCATACCCGCGCCGACGAGCAGCAGCGTGGTGCCCAGGCGGGGTGCCAGTTCGTCGATGACCGGCTGCTGGGTGACGGCGGAGACGCCGAAGTCCCCGGTGGCCAGTCCCATGATCCACTCCGCGTAGCGGGCGGGCGCCGGCTGGTCAAGGCCCATGGCCTCGCGCTGGGCTTCCAGCGCCTCGGGTGTGGCGGAGGTCCCCAGCGCCACCTCCGCGGGGTCGCCCGGGACCACGGAGAGCAGAGTGAAGACCACCACGGAGGCGGCCAGCGCGGTCAGCAGGAAGACGCCCAGCTGCCGGAGGATGCGGATCACCATGTTCAGCTCCCGTCCTGACCGGTGTTCTGGTCTGTCGTGCGGCGCATCTGGGTCATGTCGTAGGACTCCCCGGCCAGATTGGGCATCACGCCTTCGATGTCCGCGCGGGACACCGTCAGCCACGGGGTCAGGTAGAGGAAGTGGGCTGCGGCGTCATCCGAGACGAGGTTGGCGTACTCGCGCATGAGCGGGACGTAGTCGTCCGGGTCGCCGGTGCGCGCCCGGTTCAGGATCTCGTCGGCCTCGGGGTTCTGGTACCCGTAGACGAAGTCCGGATTGGAGAACTGGACGACGTCCTTCGGCTCGACCACGTTGATCACGGTGATGTCGAAGTCGTGGCCGGAGAACACCTGGGCGAGCCACACCGCGGGGAATTCCAGGGTCTCGGTGCGCACGTCCAGGCCGACGTCGCGCAGCTGCGAGGCGACGACCTGCGCGGTGGTCTGGTAGACCGGCAGGCTGGGCACCTTGAAGTCGATGACCAGGTCCTCGGCTCCTGCTTCGGCCAGGAGTTCCCGGGCCCGGTCCGGATCGTAGGGGTAGGGGTCGGGCCGGTCGTCGTACCAGGGGTCGGTGGGCGGGACGAGGCTGTTCAGCGGCGCGCCGTACCCTTCGGCGGCGACTTCCCGGACGGCGTCACCGTCCACCGCGTGCCGGAGCGCCTGCCGCACCCGGAGATCGTCGAAGGGCTCCCGGCGCATGTTGATCGGCATGACCATCTCGCCGTTGGTGGTGCCCTCGTGGACGACGAAGGCCGGATCGTCCTCGAACTGGCTCAGCAGTTCCGGGCTCTGAAGGGCGAGGCCGACATCGGCGCCGCCGGAGAGCAGGGCGTTCGTCTGCGCGGTCATATCCGCGTAGTAATCCAGGGTGAGCCGTTCGGCCGGTGGTTCGCCGCCCCAGTAGTCGTCGTTCGCGACCATGCGCAGCGTGGTGCCCGGCGTGTAGGACTCCACCGTGTAGGGACCGGTGCCGATGGCAGTCGAGGCGAGCTCGCCCTCGGTGCCCGGTTTGAACACCGTGCCGCCGGGTCCGGCGAGGTTGTCCAGCAGCATATTGTCCGGTGCGCTCAGGTGGACGTTGACGGTGTGGTCGTCCACGATCGCGGTGGACTCGATGACGCTGAGCAGTCCGCCGGGCGCGGTGGTCCACTCGTCCAGCCGGTCCAGGCTGTACTTCACCGCGCGGGCGTCCATGGGCGTGCCGTCGGAGAAGGTGACGCCCTGGCGCAGGTACATGGTGTAGGTGAGCCGGTCCTCGGAGATGACGTAGTCCTCGGCCAGGAGAGGCTGAAGCTCGCCGTTGGCGTCCAGTTTGAACAGCGACTCGTACACGTTGTACAGCAGCGCCTGCGGGATGGCCGCGCCGGAGGAGGAGGTGTAGTCGAGGTTCACCGGTGAGGCGCCCAGCGCCACGGTGATCTCGCCCTCCGCCGACTGCGATTCAGGCGTGCCGACGGCGCAGCCGCTGATCAGGACCGCCGTGAGGGCGGCCGCGATCAGCGCGCGGGGGCGTGGTCTCATCGGGGTTCTCCTAGGAGGGGCGAAGTCTCGATGGCGGCAGCTTCGCGGCTCGTCGTCGTGACAGTCGTGACGGTGGAAAGATTGTGAGCCATGTTACTGGTCTAGCCAGTAGCGCGCCAGCATATTCTCACGATCCGGTCCTGAAGGCGGGATCGTCCATTACGATTGGCGCGTATCGAACCGTCCGTGCACGGACCGCGCCGACGCGGCCCGTCTTCTCTCGTGAGGAACGTCAATGGCGACTCCCGCACCGGAACGCGAGACCTCCGCGGTGGCCCGGGCCATGCGCCCGGTCAACCGCGTCGTCGAACGCTTCATCCCGTCCGCTCTTGTCTTCGCCATCGTGCTCACCTTCGTGGTGGCGCTGCTGTCCCTGCTGCTCACCGATGCCGGGCCCGTCGACGTGGTCCGCGAGTGGGGCGACGGCCTGGCCGGCCTGCTGGCGTTCATCACGCAGATGGCGCTGATCCTGCTGCTGGGGCACATCCTGGCCAATACCGGCCCGGTCCGTACGCTGCTGCGCCGTCTGGCGCTGGTGCCGAAGACGCCGATGCAGGCCTATCTCTTCGTCTTCGTCGTCGCCGCCGCGGCTTCTCTCATCACCTGGGGACTGGGTCTGGTCGTCGGTGCCCTGCTGGCCCGCGAGGTCGCGTACCAGGGGCGCGAGCGGGGCCTGCGGCTGCACTTCCCGATGCTGGTGGCCTCGGCGTTCGCCGGTTTCGTGGTGTGGCACATGGGCTACTCCGGTTCCGGCCCGCTGACCGCGGCGACGCCGGACTCCTTCGTCGCCGAATACCTGGGCGATCCGCTGCCGGTGTCCCAGACCATCTTCGCAGGCTGGAACCTGATCGCCATCGTCGTGGCGGTGGTGGTCGTCGGCCTGGCGCTGTTCCTGGTCGCACCGCGCTCGGCGGACTCGATCGTGGAACTGCAGCAGGACGCCCGCGAGCAGGACGCGCCGGCCGAGGCGACCGTCGAGACGCCGGCGGACAGGATCGACGCCAGCCGCATCGTCACGCTGCTGCCCGGCCTGATGCTGGTGGCCTATCTGGCGATCCACTTCTCCGGCGGCGGCTCGCTCACACTGGACATCGTCAACTGGTCCTTCCTGGCGCTCATCTTCCTCCTGGTGAAGAACCCGTTCGAGCTGATCGAGCTGACCAAGCGCGCCGCCTCCAATGTCGGCGAGATCCTGCTGCAGTTCCCGTTGTACGCCGGGATCCTGGGGATCATGGCCGGCACGGGCCTGATCGAGATCTTCTCCGACGCTTTCGTCTCGATCTCCAATGCGCAGACCTTCGGCGTGCTGGCGTTCCTCGCCGCCGGCCTGGTCAACTTCTTCGTCCCCTCCGGCGGCGGGCAGATAGCGGTGCAGGCCCCGATCATGCTGCAGGCGGCCGACCAGCTGGGCGTGGACCCCGCGATCCCGATCATGGCGGTGGCCTACGGCGATCAGTGGACCAATATGATCCAGCCGTTCTGGGCGCTCCCGCTGCTGGCCATCGCCGGCCTGAGGATGCGGGACATCCTCGGATACACCACCGTCGTGCTGATCGCCTCGGGCCTGGTGTTCGCCGGGACGCTCTTCCTCGTCTCGCTGTAAGCCGGGACGAGCCGGGCCTAGAGCCGGCCAGCTAGCGGGACTCCAGGGCCCGCAGCGGGCGGCGGGCCCAGCGACGCGCCTTGAGCGCGAAGTGCAGCTCCAGCCGGACGTCCTGGTGCAGGGGATCGGCGCCGATGATCCGCTCGATGCGGGCGAGCCGGTTGTACAGCGTGGCCCGGTGCAGATGCAGGGCCGCGGCCAGTTCGGCTTTCGGCCGGGAGGAGTCGTAGACGGCTTCGAGGGTGCGTATCAGGGTGTCCGCGCCGGGAACGGCCAGGAGCGCGCCCAGCCGGCCGTCCGGGAGCTGCGGCGGATCCGGCATCATCGCCAGGTACCGGTAGATCCCGATCCGGTCCCAGTCCGCCGCGACCAGCGGGTCCACCGCCTGCGCCTGCGCCGCGGCCAGTGCCTGCCGGAACGCCCGGGAGGGCCGGTCCCCGGAGCTGAAGTCGGCGCTCACACCCAGGGCGACGCGGTCGACCGAAAGCTCGGTGCGCACCTGGGCCCGAATGGCCTCTTGCAGCCGGGCAAGCTGCGTACCCCGGGCGCGGGCGGCGATCGCCAGCACCCCGTGGTCGGCATCGGCGCCGCCCAGGAACGGCAGCCGCAGGTTCGCCGTGACGGACAGCAGCACCTGCGTGAGGATGCGCTGCCGGACATGGGCGACCGGCCAGGCCTCATCGGGGCCGGCCGGGACCATCACCAGCACGGCGTAGGGTTCCCCGATCCGTTCGGAGACACTCGTGTGCGCGGCATTCGCATCGTGGATCAGGGCGTCGATGAACCCGGCGTCGATGGCACGGCCCAGCGCGAGGGCGAGCCGGTCGCCGTGCAGATAGGCGGCGAGCTGGCGGAAATGCGTGCTCAGCTCCGGCACGATCCCGGCGGGCTGTTCCAGATCGTCGTCGTAGTCGTCCGCCTGCACCCAGAGCGTCCCGACGCGGTAGCGGCCGTGGAAGAGCGGGATCCCCAGCCGCGCGAAGAAGCTGGCTTCGCGATCGGCCGGCAGCTGGAACGGCTGCGAGTGCTGGGCTGCGACCGCCTGGCGCTGGCGGACGTCGTCCAGCGGGAACTTCATCAGCACCTGATGAGTGCGCGCACGGTCCGTGGAAGGGGACACGGTGGTGTATGCCAGCAGCCGGTTCTCCGGGTCGTCCAGGACGACGTTCCGGCCGAGCTTGCGCGCGATGGTGTCGACGATCTCGTCCACGAACCGCTCGGTCACGTCTCCCGTCCCGATACCCACCTCGACAGATGTCGCATCTGCTGAGTGTAACTGGCGTCACATGGCTGATTCCAATGGGTGCGAAGCCTCCATACATTGGCTCAAAGGCCTGCGGGCGTCTCGTGACGAGACGAGCCAACCGCTGCCGATCCGACATCTGTAGAAGGGTCCGTCATGACATCAGTGAGAGATGTGGGAGCCGCCTGGCGTCTGTACGTCGCGGCCGCCGTCCTCGTGCTGGTGGCGCAGCTCATCGGGATCCAGCAACTGGATCTGGGCGTCGGCGTCATCATGTTCCTGCCGCTGCTCTACGCCTTCGTGCTGGGGCTGGTGCTCAACCCCAGCATCGTGGGCCGGTTCCAGCCGTTCCTGAAGTCCCGTGAGGTCGCGGCGGCCTCACCGCTCATCGTGGTGGCGATCATGCCGTTCATCGCGAAGTTCGGCACCACCATCGGCCCCGATATCGAGCAGATCATCGCCGCCGGGCCGGCGCTGCTGCTGCAGGAGCTCGGCAATCTGGGCACCGTCATCCTGGCCTTCCCGCTGGCGGTCTGGCTGCTGAAGCTCGGACGCGAGTCCGTGGGCGCGACGTTCTCCGTCGCCCGGGAGCCCAGCATCGCCATCGTCGCCGAACGGTACGGCCTCAAGAGCCCTGAGGGCACCGGCGTCCTGGCGGTGTACGTCGTGGGCACGCTGTTCGGCACCATCCTCTACTCGGTCATGGCCTCGTTCATCGCCTCGACCGGCGTCTTCGACATCCGCGCCCTCGCCATGGCGTGCGGGGTGGGCAGCGGTTCCATGATGGCGGCATGCTCGGGATCGCTGGCCGCAGCGGTCCCGGAGATGGAGAGCACCATCCTGGCCTTCGCCGGGTCGTCGAACTTGCTCACCTATGCCACCGGCATGTACCTCTCACTCTTCGTCGCGCTGCCGGCGGTCGAATGGATGTACCGCCGATGGGGCCGGCCCGAGGCCACTCCCGCATCCGCCGGAGCGTCGACTGGAGGAGACCGATGAGCACTGCACCGACCCCCGCACTGCAGCCGGGAGCGCGCACGCCGGACAAGCTGCCGCTCGGCGTGGAACTCATCGCACTCGCAGTGGTCCTGCCGATGGGCTGGCTCGCACAGCTGATCGCCACAGACCTCAGCCCGGGCCGGGCGGCGCTGGGCATGCTGGTCCTGGCGGCCATCGCCGTCCTGGGCATCCTGATCGCCCGCCCCACGGCAAGGCTGCGGCTTCCGGCCGTCGCCTGGGTCTCGGTGGTGGGCATCCTGGCCAGCATCCCGGCCTTCCCCTGGGGCGGGTTCGTGGTGGAGATGGTCGGCGAGATCGACTTCCTGGCACTGTCCGTGCCCTGCCTCGCCTTCGCAGGCCTGGCGATCACCACGCGCGAGCTGGACATCGTGAAGCGATCCGGCTGGAAACTGCTCATCGTGGGCGTCTTCGTCCTGATCGGCACGTTCCTCGGCTCGGCGGTCGTGGCCCATCTGACCCTGGGATTGATGGGATGAGCCGGTCTGATGGGCTGAGCCGGCCGGAGCAGATCGTCGCGGTGGTCGGGCTGGGCAATATGGGACGTGGCATCGCCGGCACGCTGGTGCGTGCGGGCATCCGGACGCTCGGCGTCGATCCCGCCGCGTCAGTGGACGTGGTTCCCGGCGCAGAGCTCGTGGACCTGGAGACGGCCGTGCACCGTGCCGGCACCCTGGTCCTCTCGCTGCCGGGGTCCTCCGTCGTGGAACGGGTACTCGCCGATGCCGGCCTCACCGTCCCGGGCCGGCCCCGCCGCCTGGTCGTGGATACCTCGACCGCGGACCCGCTGGTCACCCGGCGCCTGGCCGCGGTGCTGGCCGATGCCGGGCACGCTCTGGTCGATGCGCCGGTCAGCGGCGGGCCAAGCGGTGCCGCAGCAGGGCAGCTCACGGTCTTCCTCGGCGGGGAGCACACCGCCGTCGAGCAAGCCCATCCGGTCCTGAGGGTCCTTGCCGGAAAGGTGACGCACGTCGGCGGTCCCGGCGCCGGAGCCGTGGCGAAGCTGGTCAACAACATGCTGTGCGCCGTGCACCTTCAGATCACCGGGGAAGCGTTGGGCCTCGTCGAGGCGGCCGGCCTCGACCCGGAGAAGGTGTTCGCGGCGGTCAACGGCGCCAGTGGCCGCAGCGCCGTCACCGAGGTCAACCTGCCCCGTTGGATTCTCAGCGGCACCTTCGACAGCGGCTTCCCGATGGGTCTGATGGCACGTGACATCTCGCTGGCGGTGGACACCGGCCGGGACCTCGGCGCGGAACTCCCGCTGGCAGCGCACTCGGCCGGGACCTGGCAGGAGCGCAGTGCCGGCGACCCGGGCGCGGATTTCAATCTGATGGCACGACCGACGACAGGAGAACGGATTTGACCACGGCGACCCGAACGGCACTGGACCTGCTGCGCGCCCATCTGGGCGGCGAGCCGGCGCCGACCGTCATCGACGGGCAGCCCCGGCCCGGTGAGGGTACGGAGATCACGCTGGAGAACCCCGCCGATGGTTCCGTGCTGCTGCGCTACCGCGACGCCGGCGCGGGGCGGGCCGCCGAGGCCGTGGCGGCCGCCGTCCGGGGAGCCTCCGCCTGGCAGGCGATGACCCACTCGGACCGGGGCCGGATCCTGTTCCGGCTCGGCGGCGCGGTCCGGGAGGCGCTGGAGGACCTGGCGCTGATGGAGTCGGTGACCGCGGGCAAGCCGCTGCGCGACGCGAGAGCAGAGGTCACCAAGGTGGCCGAGATGTTCGAGTACTACGCCGGCTGGGCGGACAAGCAGCACGGCGAGGTGATTCCCGTGCCCACGAGCCACCTGAACTACACGCAGCGGGTCCCCTACGGCGTGGTCCTGGCGATCACACCGTGGAACGCGCCGCTGTTCACGGCCGGCTGGCAGGCAGCTCCGGCGCTCGCGGCCGGCAACGCCATCGTGATCAAACCCTCGGAGCTGACGCCGCTGACCACGGCCGTCCTGGCGAAGCTCGCGGTCGAGGCCGGGGTGCCGGAGGGGACGCTGACTGTGGTCGGCGGACTCGGCGCCAGCACGGGAGACGCCCTGGTCCGGGATGCCCGCGTGCGCAAGGTGGTCTTCATCGGCTCACCTCGTACCGGACGGGCCGTCGCGGTCGCCGCGGCCGAGACGCTGAAGCCGTGCGTGCTTGAGCTGGGCGGGAAATCCGCGAACATCGTCTTCGACGACGCGGACATGCGCCGTGCCGTGGGCGGGGCCGCCGCCGCGGTGTTCTCCGGGGCCGGGCAGAGCTGCGTGGCCGGTTCGCGCCTGCTGGTGCAGCGTTCACGCTACGACGAGTTCGTCGGCGAGCTCTCCGAGTTCGCCTCCCGGCTGCGGGTGGGAGCGCCCTGGGACGAGGACACGCAGATCGGACCGGTCCAGAACCGGGCGCAGCTGGGACGCATCGGCGAGATGGTCGAGGCGGCGGTGCGGGCCGGCGCGGGCCTGACCACGGGCGGCGCGGTTCCCGGCGCCGAGGGCTTCTACTTCCGGCCCACGGTGCTGCGGGACGTCGGCAACGCCGATGAGGTGGCCCGCAAAGAGATCTTCGGCCCGGTGCTCGCCGCGATCCCGTTCGAGGACGAGGCCGATGCGGTGCGGATCGCCAACGATTCGGACTTCGGTCTGGCCGGCGCGGTCTGGACCGCCGATGCCGGCCGGGCGCATCGCGTCGCCGGCGCCCTGCGGGCCGGGACCGTCTGGATCAACTCGTACAAGACGATCAGCGTCATGTCGCCGTTCGGTGGCTTCGAGGAGAGCGGTTACGGCCGTTCCAGCGGGCTGGACGGTCTGCGGGAGTACAGCGAGCCGCGTTCCGTGTGGGTGGAGACCGCGGCGGAGGCGCCCCTCGCCTTCGGCTACTGAGCCGCGGACCGCACCTTGTCTCGCGCCAGCGTGCCGCCAGGCGTGGCGTCAGTTCTGCTCCAAGCCGGCGTCGCGCGGCGCCACCAGGACGGCGCCGTCCAGGACGGTCACCTCGGCACCGAGGAAGAACTCGACCGGGGCCTCGAAATCGCGTTCCTCACCGGTGACGATGTCCCGTTCCCGGCCCCGGACCTCGGCAGTGCCGCTGGTGGCCGGCATCGCCAGGCGTTCCTCGCTGCGGCCGAGGGTGACGCGTGGCGGCTCGGTCACTTCCCAGTGGACCTCGTCGAGAATCTCGTTGTCGGTCCGGTACTGGAACGGGCAGCCGGCCGGGGCGAGCGTGGTGCCCTGGGCGCAGGTCTCCAGGAAGATGCCGAGCTGTCGCTCGACCTCGCGTGTCAGGGACTCGGTGGGTTCGGCGGTCAGGCGCAGGGACGCGGTCTCACCCGGCTGGATCACGGCGCTGCGCTCAGCCTGCGCGGTGAACCACGCGGAGTCGAAGTCCACCAGGTACGACACGGGGAACAGCACCTCGATGGGATCGCCCTCGACGCTCACCAGCTGCTCGTTCACCTGGGCGGTGGGGCTACCGTCGACGGAGATGTCCAGGGTCGGGAGCGCCTCGACGTCGATCTGCCATTGCTCGTAGGGCAGCCATCCGGTGTCTGCCCGGCGCAGGGGCAGGGTGAGGCTGTGCGTGGCCGAATCGAGCAGGAAGCTCGCGGTGACCTCCGCGGTGCCGTCTTCGTGGCGGACGGTGTCCTCGATGCGGATCGCGGACGGCAGGGAAGCGGCGGCGGCGAGAACTTCCTCGCTCAGCAGCGTCGATTCCGGATCGGCGGTCAGGCCTAGCAGAGCGAGAGCGTCATCAGCGTCCTGTTTGGCGACCGCCTCCAGATACGCCTTGACCGTCCGCTCGGGGGTGTAGAGCAGGATGTTCGTGAGGGGGATGCTCACCCCGGCCAGGACCAGCAGCGCGGCGGTGAGGAAGAGCCCGTGCGGCCACCAGCGCGGGCCGGGGCGCTCGACGCGGAAATCGTCGGCGGGCAGATGCGGCAGCCGATCCTGCCCGGCCAGCGACGAAGGGGTGGCCGGCCGACCATGTCCCGATGGCCGCGGAGGCGCGGCCGGCTCATGTCCGGACGCGCCGTGCTCCTGCCGCCCGGCCATACCCCTGCTCCCTCGTGGCGTGCGATGTTCTTCCAGTTCAATCGTACGGCCAGGGGGCGTGTGGCCGCTCCGAGGGAACGGCACCGGTGAGGCGCCTGCGGTGGTCGCGAACGCACTGACGCCGCGGACCGGCCCGGGATTTTCCGGGGTCACGGCGACCGCGGCGTCAGCGCTCGGAACTGCGGATCAGGCAGGCACGCGGTCCGCCGACTCGTACAGGTTCCACGGAAGTGTCTTGAATGTGCGCTCATTCGGCAGGCCGTCCGAGAGCAGATATTCGCCGGTGGTCAGATCCACGATGGTCGCCGCGACGGTCTGCCACTGTTTGGTCGCCGGCAGCGTGGCATCGGGCATCGCGCATACGGAGTTGGGTGCGAAGTCCGCATTGCCCAGCGCAGCGGCGATTGCTCGCCGGGTCTGTTCCCCGTCGGCTGTCTTCAGCACGCGCTTCAGCTCCCGGCGGACGATCGGGACCCGGTAGAGCGAGCTCATCGACATCGGGATGTATGGTCCGTCCTGACCGGTGGGAATGTGAGCCTCATGGTGGTTTCCGTGCACGAGGATGCCGTCTCCATCCGGATAGAGCCAGCCGGTCCGCTCGCCCGGGGTGGTCTCCAGGGAGATCGCGGTGCCCTCCCGCGTGGCCAGAAGGTAGTTCGCGCCGACCTGCTGGGGTGCGTGGAACACCCGCCTGAGCGCCTCGCTGATGTTCGAGGCCTGGAGCACGCGTCGGCGTACGAAGGGCTGCGGGACGCCGAAACCCTTGAAGCCGTAGCGTCCGCCCAGACCGTTCACCTGCAGGGCGATCCCGGCAGAGTTGGCGCCGTGACGCCCCACCTGGCCAGCCTCGATCTGCATGACGATGTCCGGATCCCCTTCGCCGCGGATCCGCAGCATGATGATGGAGTCCATCGCACCGCACAGGTAGTCCCAGTTCTGGCCGGCGTAGACGTGCCCGTCGCCGGAGCCTTCCGGCATGACGGCGTATGTGGTGCATTCGCCGCCGACGAGGTCCGCGAACTTCTTGTCGTAGACGATCTCACCGCGGGCGTTGATCGCCATCAGCTCCAGGAAGTCGCGATCTGCGCCCTCGGCGACTGCCCGCAGCTCCTCCACGAGATCCGGGGCGTACTCGGTGGCGCGATCCACCCAGTGTTCCGCGAGCTTGACGATCTGGTCCCACTCCAGTCCGGAGGAGTCCTTGAAGGCTTCCTTGTAGAAGCGTATCGACGCGTCGATCTGCTCACCCGCCTGGCGACCGTACTGGAGGCCGCGCTCGCGGGGGCCGCCGCTGATGTCGATGGTGGGGATCTCGAGTGCCTGCTCTGCCATAGTGGTGAACCTCTCCTGTGCTGCTGGCCTCCATGCCGAGTGGTTTGGTAGTTGTAGTATACATATGCACTCACGTAGCGACGCAAGAGGGCGACGTCGCCTCACAGGGTGTGTTTCAAGTGGTGAGACAGGCGCAGGGGTCGCGAAAAAGGCCCGGGGAGCCAATGCGGCCGCGAGTCCCGCGACGCGATCAGATCAGGGACAACCGGATGCGGCGCGCTGTCTCCAGGTGCTGGGTGATGATGGCGATGGCCGAGTCCGCGTCGCGGGCCTCGATGGCATCCACGAGGGCGTCGTGCTCGTCCAGGGATTCGATCCAGCGCCCTGGCGCGTCGAGCGTCGTACCGGACCACACGTCGAGGCGATCGGTCAGCTGCCGCAGGAGAGTGCCGAGCGTCCTGTCCCGGGCGGCATCGTAGACGGATTCGTGGAACCGGCTGTTGGCGATCTTCGCCTCCACGCTGCCGGCCTGGTCCAGAGGCATGCGCCGCATGACCTCGTTCATCGAGCGCATCGTATGCAGGTCCGCATCCGTGCGGCGCTCGGCCGCGCGCTTGGCCAGCGCGGAATGCAGCAGGATGTGCGCGTCGTAGAGCTCGTTCACCTGCGTCTTCGTCTGTTTCGGCGTCGTGATCCCCCGGTGATCCCGCACCACGATCCCGCTCTGCTCCAGCATCCGCACCGCCTCGCGAACGGGGGTGCGACTGACGCCGAAGATCCCCGCCAGCTGGGACTCGGTCACATGGGTCTCGTGGCCGAGCGAACCGGTGACGATCATCTCCCGCAGTTCTGTATAGAGCGCATGCGCGCTCATCCCGCGTTTCCGCTCTCCGCCCCGGTTGTCGTCCCGGCTGGCCGGTACCGGCGGTTCAGTGTGCCCGGTGACGGATCGCAGCTCTTCGCGGAAGTCGCGCATGCCCGTGTATCCGAGCTTCTGGATCGTCCGGATCACGCTGGCGTCGCTGGTATCCGTCTCCTTGCCGATGGCGCTGGCAGAGGAGAACGCCGCCTTCTCGGGATGCGTGTGGATGTAGTCGATGATGCGCTGCTCAGCGGAGCCCTTCCGAGGGGAGAACCGGTGCATGCGTTCGGCGAACGACGTCCGCCACTCCGCTGTGCTCATTCTTGTGCCTCCCGCCGCCAGGTCTCGGCCACTCATCGTAGCCCACCCCTGGCGGAGGCCCCCGCCCGTCGTCATATCAGAGCACGCCGTCACACCGCCCTCTTCCGCTTGGCGCGCTGCGCCACGGGATCGGGTATCGGCACGGCGTTGATGAGCGCCCTGGTGTAGGAGTCTCGTGCTTCCTTCAACAGGGTCTCGGCCGGTGCGATTTCCATGAACTCACCCTGTTTGAGCACTCCCACCCGGTCGGCGAACTCCTCCACCACGGCGAGATCATGGGTGATGAAGAGCGCCGCGAAACCCAGCTCCTCGTGCAAGTCCCCGAGCAACCGCAGGATCGTGGCCTGGACGGAGACGTCGAGGGCGGACGTCGGCTCATCGGCGATCACGAACTCGGGCTTGAGCGCGAGGGCGCGGGCCACCCCCACCCGTTGGCGCTGACCGCCGGAGAGCTCCATCGGCGTCCGCGAGGCGAAAGAGCTCGGCAGCTGCACCGCGTCCAGCAGCTCCCGCACTCTGGCGTCGATCTCGCGTTTCGCGGCGGGAGTGCGATGGATGCGCATTGGCTCGGCGATGCAGTCGGCAATGCTCATGAACGGGTTGAAGGAGGAGGCCGGGTCCTGGAAGACGAAGCCGAGTTTGCGCCGCAGTCGCTGCACCTCCGCACGGGACGCGCGCCGCAGATCGGTGCCAAGGAACTCGAGCACGCCACCGCTCGTCGCGGTCAGCCCAGCGATCGCCCGGCCGATCGTGCTCTTGCCCGAGCCGGACTCGCCGACCAGGCCGAAGATCTCCCCCTTGCGCACCTCGAAGTCGACGCCGCGCACGGCGCGGAAGGGCGGCTTGCGGAACCGCCCCGGGTAGGTGATCTCCAGCTTCTCGGCGCGCAGCACGGGTGGTTCGCCTGCGGCCGGGGTGCGCTGCGGACGTACGGCCTGACCGAACCGGGGTACTGAGGCCAGGAGCCGCCGGGTGTAGGGGTGCTGAGGCTGGGCGAAGAGGGAGTGGACGTCCGCAGTCTCCACCACTTTCCCCTGGTACATCACCGCGACCCGATCGGCCAGATCGGCGACGACGCCCATATTGTGCGTGATCAGGATGATCGCGGTCCCCAGCTCATCGCGGCACTTCCGCAGCAGATCCAGGATCTCCGCCTGGACCGTCACGTCCAGGGCCGTGGTGGGCTCATCGGCGATGATCACACCGGGCTTCAGGGAGAGCGCCATGGCAATCACGATGCGCTGTTTCTGACCGCCGGAGAACTGATGGGGATAGTCGTGATAACGGCGCTCCGGCTCGGGGATGCCCACGTCCTTGAGCGCCTGCAGCCCTCGCGCGTGCCTTTCGGCTCTGCTGGCAACGCCGTGTGCCCGCAGACCCTCCTCCAGCTGCCATCCGATCGTGTAGACGGGGTTCAGCGCGGTGGACGGCTCCTGGAACACCATGGCGGCATGACCGCCACGGATCTTTCGGAGCGTGTCGCCGGGAACGGAGAGGACGTCTTGCCCCTCAACCAGTACGGCGCCCCGTGTCGTAGCGCCGCGCGGGAGCAGCTTCAGGGCGGAACGGGCGGTGAGCGTCTTGCCGGAACCGGATTCGCCCACCAAGGCGAGAATCTCGTTCCCCGCCAGCGACAAGGACACGCCGTCTACGGCGCGGACCACATCATCGCGCCGCTCGATGCTGATATGGAGGTCGTCGATGCGGATGCGTTCGGTCATGGTTCCGTGCTTTCTTCGGTGGCGGCCGGGCGGGGGCGGCGGGCGGTTCGCGGTGCGCGTCCGAACAGCCGGGACACCATTCCCCGCCGGGTGTCGTCACCGGAGCTGCGAGGATCGACGAGGTCCCGCAGGCCATCGCCCAGGAGGTTGAGTGCCAGGACCGTGACGACGAGGCTCAGGCTCGCGGCGACGGTCATGAGCGGAAACTGCAGGATGACACCGCGTCCGTCGTTAAGGATGTTGCCCCAGCTGGGTTCGGGCGTCGGGACGCCCGCTCCCAGGAAGCTCAGCGCGGCTTCGGTGATGATCGAATCGGCGAAGATGAATGTCACCTGGACCGTCAGGACGGAGAGCGTGTTGGGCAGGACATGGCGCAGGATGATATGCAGTGGCGGTGCCCCCTGGACGCGACTGGCTTCCACGAATGTCTCCGACAGAACGGCCAGGGCGCGGGAGCGGACCAGCCGGGCGACATTCGGGGTGAACACGACTGT
Organism: Sediminivirga luteola; assembly: GCF_014639315.1. Taxonomy (GTDB): domain Bacteria; phylum Actinomycetota; class Actinomycetes; order Actinomycetales; family Brevibacteriaceae; genus Sediminivirga; species Sediminivirga luteola. The sequence continues at coordinate 339,929 of NZ_BMFY01000002.1, read as the reverse complement.
CAACGCCAGAATGAGATTGGGCACGCTGGGACCGAGCGCTGCGGCGAGCGCGATGGCGAGCAGAATGGCAGGAATCGCCATCAGACCGTCGCACACGCGCATCAGGATGTGATCCAACACCCGGAAGTAGCTGGCGCAGATGCCGATCACCGTACCGAGGACGCCTCTGAGGACTGCGACGCTGGCCCCCACGATGAGGGACGTCTGGGCGCCGACCAGGAGCCGGGCCAGGAGGTCGCGACCGAAATCGTCGGAGCCGAGCAGGTAGCCCTCCTCGCCGATTCCGGAGAGCCGGCGCGACGTGTCCACCGCGTAGGGGTCCAGTTGCAGGATGAACGGCACCAGGGTCGCGATCAGCGCCACGATGAGGAACAGGACCGCGCCGAACATGAACGGCGAGTTGTGGCGGGCTCGGCTCCAGATGCTCCGGCGGGCCGGCAGCGATTCCGCGGCACCTGGAGCCATGATCGCAGTCCCTTCCCGAGCCGGGGGCCTGCCGCTGTCGTGGACCTGGGGTGGCTCTTCGTGCATGATTACTTCTCCTCGGAGTACCGGATGCGCGGATCGACAACGGCGTAGAGCAGATCCACGACGAGGTTCACCAGCAGGTACAGCAGCGTGGCCAGAAGTACGACGCCCTGGATCACCGGGTAGTCGCGACGTTCAATGGAGTTCACCAGCAGGGTGCCCAGACCCGGGATGTTGAAGATCGTCTCGGTGACCAGCGAACCGGTGACCAGGCTGCCAAACGTGAGGCCGATCACGGTCAGAATGGGGAGCCCGGCGTTACGCAGGGTGTGGCGGAAAAGCAGCCGGCCCTCCACGACGCCGCGCGAGCGCGCCGCATCGATGTAGTCGGCCATGAGTACGTCCATCACCGCCGCCCGCGTCGTACGGGTCAGGAACGCTGCCAGCACACCGCCGAGCGAGATCGCCGGAAGGATGAGGTACCGGAGTCCTTCCAGCGGATCCGTGAACGGGTTGGTGTAGCCGGCCACCGGGAGGACGCGCAGATTCACCGCAAAGGTCAGCATCAGCAACAGGCCGAGCACGAAACTGGGTACCGCGAGCCCGAAGAGCGTCACGCCCTGAGTGAGGCTGTCCACGATCGACCCGCGATAACGCGCTGCGAGCGTGCCGAGCGGTACGGCGATGGCCACCGCCACGAGCAGCGCCAGCGTGGACAGCTGCAGGGTGGGCACGAGATTGCCGGCGATCGCTTCCGTCACGGGGCGGTTCAGGAAGGGGGAGTAGCCGAGGTCGCCAGTGAGCACGGAGCCGAGCCAGCTGAAGTACTGCACGACGATGGGCCGGTTAAGGCCCATCTCCTCGGCCAGGGCTGCCACGGCCTCCGCCGAGGCCTCCGGGCCGAGGATCGCCCGTGCGGGATTGCCTGGGGTGAGATGGATGATCGAGAAGATCACCACGGAGACAACCGTGAGCACCGGGATGAGGCTCAGGATGCGCTTGCAGATGTATGTGAGCATGAGTTCGATTTCGCCTCGGCTCCGGTTCCGGCGCACTGGCAGCGGACCGGATCGTCCGCTGCCAGTGCGCCGGAGAGCTCGGCGCCTATCGCGTTCTTCTCCTAGTCAGTCAGAGACCGTCGCGGTCCACCAGATGATGCTTGAGCCCACCACGTCGACGCTCACCGCGGGCGAGTGGCCGTAGATGTTGTCCGCATCGCCGAGCTTCGAGACGGGGAGATAGTCGAAGAACCACTCCTAGAGTCCGTCGTAGTGTTCCGCTGCCTCTTCCAGCGTTGCCGACGCGCGGTACGCGGCCAGAAGCTCGTCCGGGCTGTCCGTGAATCCGGCGAAGTCGTCCCGGAAGAAGACGAGGGTGCCCGGGTCATCCTTGGCGGTGTTCGGGATGACCGCGAGGTCATATGCGCTCGGATCGTCGCGGACCTCCGTGAACGTGGGCCAGTCGTACGTGTCCAAGGAGACGTCCAGTCCGATGTTCCGCAGCTGTTCCTGGATGACGACCCCGGCGGAGTACGACTCTCCGTAATCCTGCGTGGTGATGATGCGGACGCTCTCCCCGCTCAGCCCGAGGTCCTCAAGCATGGCTTCGGCGGCCGCGGGATCGGCTTGGTTGAACTGGTCGGCGCCGACGTCGGAGCTCCACTGGCCGCTTTGCGTGTCCAGCATCATGGAGTGCGTGAGCGTGTAGAAGTCCTCACCGACGGCTGCGGTCATGATGCTGTCCCGCTCGAGGGCGGTGTCGATGGCGCGGCGCGCCTCCACATCGGCGAACATGCCTTCGGCTTTGTTGTAGTAGAGGTTGAGCAGAATCACCGGGTAGGAGCCGGCGACGAGGCTCTCGTCCTCCAGCACGTCAGGGGCGTTGTCGTACGGGATGTCCATGGCGACGTCGTACTCGCCGGTCTGCAATCCGAGAACGCGAGTGGCGCCGTCGGTCACGAATTCGTAGTCGATCCCGGCGACCTGGGCGGTCCGGTCCCCGGCTCGACCGTCGGGTTCGCCTTCGACGGGCTGATAGTCGTCCCATCGGTCCAGACTCAGATGCCGGTCGGCTTCCCACTCGACGAAGGTGAAGGGGCCGGTGCCGATGATCTCGGTGACCGGATCGGAGCCGGCCGCCTCCGCGATCTCCGCGGGCATGATCGGTGCCGTTTGCTCTCTGTCGCCGGACAGCGCGAGCAGCACGCCGAAACTGGGCTGCTCGAGCTCCACCTGCACGGTGTAGTCGTCCACTGCGCTCCAGGCGGCGCCGGAGAAGTAGGCCTGTCCGGGTCCGGAAAGCTCCGACCAGCGGCTCAGCGAGGCGACCACGTCCTCGGACGTCATGTCCGTCCCGTCATGGAACAGGACGCCTTCGCGCAGATGGAAGGTGTAGGTGCGGCCGTCGTCGCTGATCTCCCAGCTTTCGGCGAGCATGGGCTGGATCTCGTCCTGGGAGTCCCGGGTGACCAGCGGTTCCCACACGTTGATGGTCATGGCGACGGTGGCTGACGCGGTCGACACGGCGGGATCGAGGTTGGGCGGCTGCGCCGGGTACGCGATGGTGAGACGTGCATCGGTGTCTGCCTCGCCGCTGGCCTCTGCAGACCCACCGCACGCTGACAGCAGAAGTGCCAGAGCGGCTGCTCCGGCGACGCAGGTGACTGGGAATCTCTGTCGCACGATCTCTCCTTGCGCTGGACGTGTTGGGTGCTGAGTGACGGACATCCGGTCCATTGATGTACCCCATGGGTTATCCGTAGCGTAGTGATGCATATCATTGTATGCAATAGTTGCATATCGCTACATAGACTGGAAGATCGTTGGTGTTACAAGGATGTATCGACTTAACCCGCAACTTTGAGGGCGTAATCGCTACGTGTTTCGAAGCGCGCAGAGGTGCTCATCGCACGCGCATCCACGCCCACGACTCTGCCGGGCTGCCCGGCCTGCCTGCGCAGCGGCGTGTGGTGACCGCAGTGACGGCCTCAGAACGGGTAGGCGTGCAGGGCGGACTCGTCCACGGTCGCCCACACCGGTGCCCCGAGGCGGATCGGTGCGGTGGGGAGGGACGTCAACGGCACGCGCGCGCTGCAGGCGAGGCCTACGTCGGGGTCCGTGGGGGAGACCGCGACGGTGATGCCCTGCGCGTCCTCCTGCACGGCGACCACTCGTGCCTCGAAGGTGTTCCGGCCCGCCTTGGCGGGCGCCTCGGTGTTCACCGTCACCGCTTCCCGTGGCAGCGTGACCAGCACCCGGCCGTCCAGCTCCGTGGGCGCCGTGACGCGGGAATGCCCGATCGAGAGCCGGCCACGGCGTGCCAGCCCCGAGAACAGGTTGATGCCCAGCAGCTCCGCCAGATACGGAGTCCGCGGAGTGCGCGTGATCTCAGCGGGGGAATCGATCTGTGCGAGGGTGCCCTGGTCGAGCACGGCGATCCGGTCTCCGAGGCTGAGCGCATCGGTCAGATCGTGCGTCACCAGGACGCGGGGACCGGGAAACTCACGGAGCTGGGCGTACACCTGCGCCCGGGCCTGGGCGCGGGTACCCGCATCGAGGGCAGCGAGGGGTACGTCCAGCAGCAGCATGTCCGGTTCACCGGCCAGCGCACGGGCCAGGGCGACCCGTTGCCGCTGCCCCCCGGACAGGGCACCCGGCCGGGAACCCGCCTGCGCCTCTGTCAGCCCGAGGCGGCGCAGCTGCGCGGCGGCAGAGGCGTGCGCCTCCTTCTTGCCGACGCCCCGGGCCCGCAGCCCGAACGCCACGTTCTCCAGGGCGGTCATCCGGGGAAAGAGCAAATAGTCCTGGTGGACGAAACCCGCCCGGCGCCGCTCGGCGGGCACCGTGCCGCGGGGTCCGCTGAGCACGGTGGCGCCGTCGCTCCCGATGCGGAGGAGCTCCCCCTCCAGCAGCGGGATCAGGCCGCCGAGGGTCTCCAGCAGCGTGGACTTCCCGGCACCATTGGCCCCTAGCAGGACGAGTGTCTCCCCGGCTCGGAAGTCCATCGTCAGCGGCAGGCGGAACCCACCTCGGCCGATGACCCCGTCCAAGCGGAGATCGCCGGGGCGAAGTGTCGCGCCGGGAGTGCCGGACCGGTGCTGAGGGCGGGGCGCCTGCGCGTTCACCGGCGGCCTCCGCGGATCGGCGCGGCACTGCCGGCGAGCCCGATCGCCAGCAGCGAGGCCACCAGGAGCACCAGGGACAGGGCGCTGGCAGCGGCGGGGTCCTTACTCAGCGAGAGATAGATCGCCAGCGGCAGGGTCTGCGTCGTCCCGGGGAGGTTCCCGGCGAAGGCGATCGTGGCGCCAAACTCACCCAGTGCCCGGGCCCAGGCCAGGACCATGCCTGCGGCGACACCCGGGGCCACGGCCGGCAGCAGCACCCGGCGGAAGGCGTACCATCGGCTCGCGCCCAGCGCGCGGGCGGCGGTCTCCAGCCGGGGGTCCAGTCCGCGCAGAGTGCCCTCCACCGCGACCACGAGGAACGGCATGGACACGAAGGTGGCGGCCATGATCACCGCCGGCGTGGAGTACGGCACCGTGATCCCGGACGTCTGGTGCAGCGGAGCGCCGATCAGACCCGAACGGCCGAACGTGGACAGCAGCGCGGTACCGCCGACCACCGGCGGCATCACGAGCGGCACCAGCACGAGGGCGCGCACGAAGCCGTGCCCGCGGAATCTCATCCGGGACAGCCACCAGGCCAGGGGAACTCCCAGCACCAGGCACAGCAGCGCCGCCGATGTCGCACTCACCAGAGACAGCCCGAGCGCCTCGGCGACCTCGCGGCGACCCAAGACCTCCGGCAGCCTGGTCCACGGCACGGCCGCGAGCAGGCCGAGAAGGGGCAGCAGCAGGAAGGCGAAGCCGACCGCGGCCGGGACGAGCAACGGCCACGCCGCGGGGCGGGTTACGCGACGGCGCGCGGCGGCGGTGGACGGGTTCGGCATCGGCGTTCTTCGGGCTCGGCGGTCAGCTGCTCGCGTCCTCAGTGCCCGGCGTGCCGAAACCGGCTTCGCGGAGGGCGTCCTGAGCGACATCGGAGAGCATATAGGAGACGAAGGCCCCGGCGAGGGCGGGGTCGTCGGCCTCGGCGAGTGCGCTGACGGGGTACTCGTTGACGATCCCGGCCTCGCGGCCTTCCGGCAGCGGGACCGTCTCGACGTCGTCGCGGGCCGAGAGCGCGTCCGTCCGGTACACGATGCCCGCGTCGGCCTCGCCCATGCGGACCTTGGTGAGCACGCTGGTGACATCGCGTTCCAGGGAATCGGCCGGGATCTCCTCCCCGGTGGCCGCCATCAGCCGGGTAGTTGCCGCGCCGCAGGGCACCTGCTCGGCGCACAGCACGACGGTCACATCCCCTGTGGCGAGGTCGGCCAGGCCGGTGACGCCAGCGGGATTGCCGTCCGGGACGATCAGGGCGAGCTCATTGGTGGCGAAGAGCACCGGATCGAGCGCGTGCTCCCCGACCGCGGTCATCTGCGCCGTGTCCGCGGAGGCGAAGACGTCATAGGGCGCACCCTGGACGATCTGCGCGGCGAGTTCCTGGCTCCCGGCGAAGGAGAAGCGCAGCCGCAGCTCGTGCTCGTCCTCGAAGGGGCCGGCGAGTTCGGTGAAGACGCCTTCCAGGGACGCCGCGGCGGCAACCGTCAGTTCCGTGGTGTCCTGCCGCTGGCAGCCGGTCAGCCCCACGGCGGTCAGCAGGACGCAAAGGGCTGCGGCATGGCTGGGGCGCCGCGCCATCGCGTCTCCTCCTCATCCTTGCGCCCGGGTCGCCCCGTCGATGATTCCGGGGTTGTGCACTAATTCCGCGTGAGCGCACCCGGAACTAGTGCACAACCCGGGAAGGAAGCGGCGCCAGTGAACTGATCAGTGGCCGCGGTTCCAGGGGGTGTGCCCTGGAAGTCAGCGTCAGAGGTCGGCGGGACCGTTCGCGTCCTTGGCCTTCCGGCGGGAGACGGCGATGGCGGCGGTACCGATCACCAGCAGGCCAGCGCCGAGCGCGATGCCGGTCATCTCGGAACCGGTCCGCGGCAGCGTCGAGCCACCGGAGCTGGTGCCGCCGGAACCGCTGGAGCCGGACTCCCCGCTGCCTGAACCGCCCGAGCCGCCGGAACCGGAGTCGCCGGGATCGTTGCTCAGCACCGTGAAGGAGCCGGCCTGCGCCTCGATCTGGTCGCCGTCGACGGTCACCTGGTACTCGCCCAGGACGGCATTGCCGATCGCCCGGACGGAGAAGACCGCGGTGCCGTTCTCATCGACGGTCTTGGTGTCGGTATAGGTGTCCACACGACCCTGAGCGTGGTTCACCGTCAGGGTGACCTCGCTGCCAGGGGCTGCATCGAGCACCGTGATGGTCACGCCGCCGTTCGCGTTGGAGAAGTCCTGCGCGGTGATCTCTGAGGGCTCGATGACGACGTAGGCCGCGTAGACCTCCTGGTCGTCCTCCTCCGGCGCAGTGGTCTGCTCCGGGGACGCGGTCTCCTCGGGAGCCGTGGTGGTCTCTTCCGGCGTCGGAGAAGCGGTGGGCTCCTCCGTCGTCTCCTCCGTCGTCTCCTCCGGAGCCGGCTCGGTCGTGGGCTCGTCCGTCGGTTCCGTGGTGGGCTCCGTGGTCTGAGTGGGGCTCGGGGACGGCGTCTCCGAGGTCTCCTCCGGTGCCGGCGTGGTGGCCGTCGGGGTCGGCTCGCTGGTGGGGCTCGCGCTCGGCGTGGGAGTGCTGGTCTCCTCGGGAGCGGTGGTTTCCGTGGTCTCTTCCGGAGCGGTGGTCTCGGTCGTCTCCTCCGGAGTGGTCTCGCTCTCGGTGGGCTCCGCGGTGGGCAGCTCGTCCGGCTCCCACTCCGTGACATCGCGGCTGACCTCGAAGGTCGTCTCGTTGCTCTCGTCTTCGGAGTCGTTGTCAACGAGCTTGAGCCGGTAGGTGCCCTCGGGTACGAACGCGCCGCCGGTGGCCGTGAAGTAGAACGTGCCGGAGACCAGTCCGTCCTCGGTCACCTCGAGGCGGCCTTCAGGTGCGTACTCGGTGCCGTCAGTGCCGGTGACCACGACGCTCGCCGTGCCGCCGGGGGTGAACTCGGTGCCGTAGAAGGGCACGCCGCGCTCATCATTGGCGACGTCGTCCGGGTTGATCTCGCTGATGCGCAGGGTGACCTGCGGGTTGATCTCGGGCTCCTCCGCCTCCGCCGAGGGCGGGGTGGGGGAGGGCGACGCCGCGGCAAACACAGGGCCAGCGGCGAAACCGCTGAGTGCGATGGCTACTGCGGGGGCAAGCACAAGACTCTTGGAAGTCTTCACAGTATGGCCTTTCGGTGTGGATGGCTCCACGACCGCATACGGCTGATCTGTCCCGGTTGGCTGTAAGGGGAAGACACCAAATGCGGGCGTATCTCAACCGCCAGGATACGCACAGTTGCGCGCGGATACAATACACGGCCCCCGCAGCGTGCCCTACCCCCGGCCGATGTACCCGAATCGTGATCTTCATGTCTGCGTCGCCCACGTCGTCATCGCGCCCCACATCGTCGTCCTCCGGGCCGGGGCAGTAACCAGGCCTGGGCAGTAACGATCTGCGGGCGCAGCGACGACGTCAAGGCGGCGCGGCGGGTTGCAGGGTGCGGAGCGCGGCGGTGCGGAGCGCGGGGGTGCGGGGTGCGAGCACGGGTGCGGAGCGCGGGGCAGGAAGACGCGTAGCCGGGGTGCGCTGGCGCCGGATCGGCGCGTGCCGCTAGTTTTACAGGTGTGAGCCTCCTCTCTGACCGCGACATCCGTGCCGAGATCGAATCCGGGCGCGTCACCCTGGACCCGTTCGATCCGGATCTGGTCCAGCCCTCCAGCGTCGACGTCTGCCTGGATCGCTTCTTCCGGCTCTTCGACAACCACCGCTACCCGGTGATCGATCCGGCCCAGGACCAGCCGGAGCTGACCCGCCTGGTGGAGCACGCGGCGGACGAGCCCTTCGTCCTGCATCCGGGTGAATTCGTCCTGGGCTCCACCCTGGAACGCGTCGGACTCCCGGAGGGCATCGCCGCCCGGCTGGAGGGGAAGTCGTCCCTGGGGCGCCTGGGGTTGCTCACGCACTCCACCGCCGGATTCATCGACCCTGGTTTCGAAGGACACGTCACCCTGGAGCTCTCCAACGTCGCCACCCTGCCGATCAAGCTCTATCCCGGGATGAAGATCGGGCAGCTGTGCTTCTTCCGTCTCAGCTCGCCGGCCGAACGGCCCTACGGGGCCGGGGCGCAGGGCTCCCGCTACCAGGGCCAGCGCGGTCCCACGCCGTCCCGGGCGCACCAGAACTTCTACAACTCCTATGCCGCCCGGGCCGGACGTGACTGAACCATACGGCTTGGGCGATGCCCACCTGCTGCTCGTCGACGCCGAGCTCGAGGCGAGCGACGTCCTGGCGCTGGTCGGTTCCCGCCTGCCGCGCCTGGAGCAGCTCGAGGAGCTGGACGTCATCGGCGGCGCGGATCTCAGCGAGGCGCGCAGCTGGCGACTGAGCCGCAATAGCCGGCTGACCGGCCCCATCGTCCTCAGCAAGGAGGACCGGGCGGGGCTGGGCCTGCCCGCCGACGCCCACGCCGCCTTCGCGCTGCGCTGCCCGCGCGATCGCGAGCCGGCGCCTCCGCCGCAGTGGTATGCCGACACCGACGGCCTGCACGAGGTCTTCCCCGCCGGCCTGCCCAACCGGGAGGAGGGCCGGATGCTCGACCTCCTCATCGCCGTGGCCAAACGGCTGCACCTGCGGGTCCGCATCGCCGATGACCCGGGTCGCGCCGGAACGGTCCTCACCCCGGACCCCGGCCTGACGGTCGACCACTACGTCTACTCCCCGTACTGGCTGGCGCCCGATGTGCTGCTGGAGCAGTTGCGCGCCGTGGAGCCGACGGCCGCCCTGCCGCACGCGGACCTGCCGCCCGTCACGGAAGGCCTCGCGGGCAGCGGGACCCCGGAAGACCCCGTCCCCCTCATCCTGGACGGCTACGCCGTGGCCGTGGACCTGACGGACCTCGCCCCGGAGGCCGGGACGATCGAGGTGCGCGTGATGCAGGCCGAGGTGCTCCCGGAGGCCGTGCGCCAGGCCGCCACCGAGGGCCAGGAGTTCGTGGAGTACCACGTGCACTGGATGGACGCCGATCAGCGCCGGTTCCAGGCCCATCCGGCGGAGGAGTTCGCCGCACTGCGGGACGCCGCAGCGGCCCGGGCCGAAGTGCTCACCCGGACGATCCTGCTGGCCACCGCTGGCCTGGCCGTGGACGAGGGCGGCTTTCTCGTCACCGCCGGTCAGCTGGAGGGCTGAGCCAAGCAGTTACAGGACTTCCGGGGCCGGGGCCCAACGGCAGCTGCCCGGCTGCCGGCGTCATACGACGCTGTTCTGGGCGCTGGCGCCGGGCTTGTGCACTATCTCCGTGTGAGCTCACACGGAGATAGTGCACAAGCCCGGAATTACGCTGCCCTGACCAGCGTCCGGTAGACTTATTGCCGGGACTTTCCCGCTGACCGCCGATCTCGCTGCCGATGAGGCAGGACTGCGCCGACCGCGCGGGCCGCCGCCGTCGGCCGCGCCGCACATCCGCCGCCGTTCTTCACGGCAGTCGCATCGTGGAGCGGTTGGGGGGGCGCAAGAGTCGGACCGTGAGGATCCCGACGCTGATTCCACACCATAGGGGGCGCTGATGGCGATTGTGCTGCTGGTCATGTTCATGGCCGCAGCCTTCGCGCCCCTGCTGTTCCGCTACATCGGCCGCAACGCCTTCTTCTTCCTGGCGTTCTTCCCGCTGGCCGGGTTCTTCTACACTCTGTACCTGGGCACCCTCGTCACCCCGGAACGCGATTACATCGAACGGTTCCGCTGGGTGGCCGATCTGCAGATGGACATCGTGCTGCGCACCGATGTCCTCTCCTGGGTGATGTCGCTGCTGGTCACCGGTGTCGGCTTCCTCGTGATGATCTATTGCGCCCGGTACTTCTCGCCCTCGGAGCAGGGCCTGGGACGATTCGGCGCGGTGCTGATGGCCTTCGCCGGCATGATGTACGGCCTCGTGGTGGCGGACAACATCTACATGCTCTTCCTGTTCTGGGAGGGCACCACGATCTTCTCGTACCTGCTCATCGGCCACGCCAATGCGCGCCAGCAGTCGCGGCGCGCGGCGCTGCAGGCGCTCATCGTCACCACCTCCGGCGGTCTGGCGATGCTGGTGGGGCTCGTGATGCTGCATGTGCTCACCGGTACCGCCAGCCTGGCCGCAATGGTCAACCGTGCCCCGGCCATGGAGCTGGGCCAGCCCGTCGTCATCACCGCCATCGTGCTGGTCCTGGTCGGCGCCGTGTCGAAGTCCGCGCTCGTCCCGTTCCACTTCTGGCTGCCCGGGGCGATGGCCGCTCCCACCCCGGTCTCCGCCTACTTGCACGCCGCGGCGATGGTCAAGGCCGGCATCTACCTGGTGCTGCGAATGGCGCCCGGCTTCGCCGAGACCCCCGGATGGGTGCCGCTGTGCGTCCTGCTGGGCGTCCTGACGATGCTGGTCGGCGGCTGGCGGGCGCTGCGGCAGACGGACCTGAAACTGGTCCTGGCGTTCGGCACCGTCTCCCAGCTCGGATTCCTCACCCTGATCTCCGCGTTCGGCACCCGCAACACGGCCTTGGCCGCCTTGGCGCTGCTCCTGGCGCACGGCCTGTTCAAGGCGACGCTCTTCCTCGTGGTTGGCGTGATCGACCACCGCACCGGCACCCGCGACCTCCGCAAACTCTCCGGACTGGGCCGGCAGGCACCCGTGCTCACAGCCGTCGGCGTGATCGCGGCGCTGTCCATGGCCGGCCTGCCCCCGCTGTTCGGTTTCGTGGCGAAGGAAGCCGTCTACAGCTCCCTGCTGGAGCTCGGCACCGTGTGGGGCACCGTCGCGGTCGTCGGCGTGTTCCTCGGCTCGGTCCTCACAGTGGCCTACAGCCTGCGGTTCATCTGGGGCGCCTTCGCCCGGAAGGACGAGGTCAAGGAGTGCCGCTACGTTGCCGAGCACTTCGACTTCCTGCTGGCGCCCACCGTGCTGGCGCTGCTCACCGTCGCCGCCGGCTTCGCCGCCCCGGGCATCGACCGTCTCCTGGCCGGACACGCCGATCCGCTGCCCGGCACCGGATACGACTACCACCTGGCGCTCTGGCACGGCCTGGAACCGGCGTTGTTCCTCTCCGCGGCCAATATCGCCATCGGCGTGCTGCTGTTCCTGGGCCGGGCCCGGGTGGAAGCGGCGCAGGCCCGCGTCCCGGCCTGGATCGACCTGCACGCGTTCTACCGCACGAGCATGGGCTGGCTGGAGAAGACCGCTTCCCGCGTCACCGCCAAGACCCAGCGCGGCTCGCTGCCCTTCTACCAGGGCGTCATCCTCGCCGTGCTGGTGGTCGCGCTGGTCGCCTCCCTGGTGATGCTGGAGCACTGGCCCGCCGAACTGCTGCTGTTCGAACGCCCGGCCGAGCTTCTCCTGCTGGTCCTCGTCGGCGCGGCCTGCATCGCGGCCGCCTGGGCGAACAAGCGCTTCATGGCGGTCGTCGTGGTGGGCGTGGTCGGCTACGGCATGGTCGTCTTCTTCGCCATGCAGGGCGCCCCGGATCTGGCGCTCACCCAGGTGCTCGTGGAGACCATCACCCTGGTGGTGTTCGTCCTGGTGCTACGCCGTCTGCCGGCGCGGATCGGTGAGGCGCCGGGCCGCATCAAGCGGTGGCTGCGCGCCGCGCTCGGAGCCGTCGTCGGCACCATCACCGTCGTCACCGCCCTGGTGATGCTCGGCGCGCGTCAGGCCGAACCCATCTCCAACGAGCATCCGCGCATGGCCTATGAGGGCGGGCACGGGATGAACGTCGTCAACGTCATCCTGGTCGACATCCGCGCCTGGGACACCTTCGGCGAACTGGCGGTCATCGTGGTGGCCGCCACCGGCGTGGCCAGCCTGATCTTCATCACCAACCGCACGGCGCGCCTGCAGCGGCTCGACGGCGTGCGCCCCGAGGGCTTCGCTGCCCGCCACCGGCTGATCGGCGACACCTTCGGCAAGGGGCACCGTCCGCCCGTGGCGGTGCTGCCGGCGGAGACGGACACCGCTGGCGGGCCGGAGAAGACCCTGGAGCAGCTGCGCGCCGAGGAGGCCGACCGCGAGCGCCGCTCCAGCCGGAGCGCCTGGCTGGTGGCCGGCCGGACCCTGGCGCCGCAGAACCGTTCGATCATCTTAGAGGTGATCGTCCGGCTGCTGTTCCACTCCGTGATCGTGTTCTCCCTGTTCCTGCTCTTCTCCGGGCACAACTCCCCCGGCGGCGGGTTCGCCGCCGGTCTGGTCGCCGGCCTGGCACTCATCCTGCGCTACCTGGCCGGCGGGCGCTTCGAGCTGGCAGAGGCGGCACCCATCGACGCCGGCCGGGCACTGGGCCTGGGCCTGGCGATCGTGGTGGGCATGGCCGCGGCAGGGTTCTTCTTCGACGGCGCAGTGCTGTCCTCGACCTGGTTCTCCTGGGACATCCCGCTGCTGGGCCACGTCGAGTTCGTCACCACCACGCTCTTCGACGTCGGCGTGTACCTGATCGTCGTCGGCCTCATGCTCGATGTGCTGCGCAGCCTCGGCGCCGAGGTCGACCGGCAGCAGGAAGAGGACCACGAACGGGCGCAGGCCGAGAACGTCCTGGGCGAGCGGGAGATGGCCTCCCGGCTGGCCGCCCGCGACGCGGCGCACGGCTCCCGCGGACCGAAGGGAGGGAACCGGCTGTGACTCCCTCCCTGACGATGCTCCTGTTAGTCGGCGTGCTGGTCGGCACCGGCGTCTACCTCATGCTGGAACGGTCGCTCACCCGCGTCGTGCTCGGCTTCATCCTGTTCGGCAACGGCGCCAATCTGCTCATCCTGCTCTCCGCGGGCGAGCCCGGCCGGCCGCCGTTGACCGACGGGGTGAACCTGTCCGCGGAGGGTATGACGGACCCGCTGCCGCAGGCGCTCGTGCTGACCGCCATCGTCATCACCTTCGGCCTCACGGCCTTCCTGCTGGCCATGATCTACCGCTCCTGGCGGCTGGCCCGCCAGGATGTGGTCCAGGACGACGAGGAGGACATCCGGATCGCTTCCGAAAAGGACCGCGACGCCACCGCCCGCGAGGCCGGCACCTCCTCCGGCGACTACGACGACACCGAATTCGGCGACGAGGCGGAGCGGCCCGTCGACGACGCCCCTGACCTGGACGAGGACGGCACCCCCGCCGAGCGCGCCGCCGTGCTCGCGCAGGAGGCCGAGGCCGCCGAGGCACGGGTGGAGATCGGCGAGGAGCCCGAGCCGGGAGTCCCGGAGTCCCAGCCCGATCTGGGTGGCGCCGATGAGGGCGAACTCGCCGATGCGGCCGAGGCCGCCAACGACCCCGACGACGCCGACGCACCCGGTGACAGCCGCGCCGCGCCCGGCGCCTCCCGCGATGGCGAGGAGATCCCCGCCGAGCCGGCCGACACGGAAGCCGCCCGCCAGGGCGAACCGGAGGCCGGCGCCGGCCAGGCGGCGGATGTGGACGACACCGCTGCCGGCCCCGCTGATCACAGCACCGGGGACGGCCCGGAGCGTGAAGGGAGGGGCGGATGACGCTTGAGCCCATGGACATCCTCACGCCGATGCCGGTGCTGCTGTCCCTGCTGGGCGCCGGGGTGGCGCTGCTGCTCTCGCGCCAGAACCGGATGCAGACGGTGGTCAGCGTGCTCACCCTGGCCTCCGTGCTGGCGGTCAACGTGATGATCCTGGCCACCGTGCACCTGCACGGCACCCATGTGGTCGCCGTCGGCGGCTGGGAGCCGCCCTTCGGCATCGTGCTGGTGGCAGATCAGCTCTCCGCGCTGATGCTGGTGATCTCCTCCATCGTCACCTTCTGCGTGCTGCTCTACGCCATCGGCCAGGAGATGACCGACGGCACCGAGGACACCCCCGTGTCCATCTTCAACCCGACCTACCTGGTGCTGTGCGCCGGAGTGTTCAACGCCTTCCTGGCCGGGGACCTGTTCAACCTCTACGTCTCCTTCGAGATGTTCCTGGTCGCCTCCTATGTGCTGCTCACCCTGGGTGCCACAGAGCAGCGCATCCGCGCCGGCACCACCTACATCGTCGTGAGCCTGCTGTCCTCGCTCATCTTCCTGCTGGCCATCGGGTTCATCTACGGTGCCACCGGCACGGTGAACATCGCGCAGCTGTCCGAGCGCCTGGCGGAGTTGCCGAATGACGTCCAGATGGTGCTGCACATCGTGCTCATCGTGGCGTTCGGCATCAAGGCGGCGGTGTTCCCGCTGTCCTTCTGGCTTCCCGACTCGTATCCGACCGCGCCGGCGCCGGTCACGGCGGTGTTCGCGGGCCTGCTGACGAAGGTGGGCATCTACGCGATCATCCGCACCGAGACCATCATCTTCGTCAACAGCGACCTGAACGCCGTGCTGATGGTGGTCGCGCTGCTGACGATGGTGGTGGGCATCCTCGGCGCCGTCGCCCAGTCGGACATCAAGCGACTGCTGTCCTTCACCCTGGTCTCCCACATCGGGTACATGGTCTTCGGCGTCGCCCTCGGCAATACGCTGGGCCTGGGCGCGGCCATTTACTACACCGTCCACCACATCACGGTGCAGACCACCCTGTTCCTGGCCATCGGCCTGGTCGAGGTCCGCGGCGGGTCCACCTCCACCCGCCGCCTCGGTGGCCTGATGGTGCTCGCCCCGGCTCTGAGCGTGCTGTTCTTCGTGCCGGCGATGAACCTGGCCGGCATCCCGCCCCTGTCCGGCTTCATCGGCAAACTCGGCCTGTTCCAGGCCGGCATCGCCGAGGGCACCTGGCTGGGCTATCTGCTCGTCGGCGCCGGAGCGCTCACCTCGCTGCTGACGCTCTACGCGATAGGCAAGGTGTGGAACTTCGCCTTCTGGCGCAGCCCCGCCGATGCGGAGGAGCCCAATGACGAGCTGGTGGAGGAATACGCCGAGCTCAAGCGGGTCCGCCGGGAGGGCGGCGCCGTGACCGAGCTCGCCCGCCCGGCCAGCCCGCGCATGATGACCGCCGTGACCACCGTGATGGTTGCCGTCAGCGTGCTCCTGACCGTCTTCGCCGGGCCGATCTACGATATGGCGATGCAGGCGGCCGAAGGACTTGAGGGCGGCACCCCGTACATTGACGCGGTGCTCTACCCGGGAGGCCGGACATGAGCGCGATGAAGAACGGCGCCGGGAAGCTGCGGCGCACGCGGCTCACTTTCCGCCGGACCATCTGGCTGCAGCTGCCGCTGGTGGTCTGGCTGGTCGTGCTGTGGGTGCTGCTGTGGGAGGCGGTCACGCCGATCACCTTGGCCAGCGGCCTGCTGATCGCCGTGCTCATCACCCGGTTCCTGTACCTGCCGCCGGTCGAGCTCGGCGGCCGGTTCAACCTGATCTGGTTCCTGGCCTTCACGGTGAAGTTCGTCGCTCTGGTGGTAGCCGCCTCGGTGCAGGTGACCTGGATGATCCTGCGCCCCAAAGGAGTGCCGACCAGCTCCATCGGCGCGGTGCAGCTGCGCACGCGCTCGGACCTCATGATCACGCTCGTGGCGCAGGTGACCTCGCTCATCCCCGGATCGGTCGTGGTGGAGGTCAACCGGCACCAGTCGGTCCTGTACCTGCACGTCCTGGGTGCCACCAGCGACGCGGACCTGAAGCGAGCCCGCGAGCAGGTGCTCCGCAACGAGGAACGGCTGGTGCGCGCCCTCGGCTCCCTGCGGGACATCGACGCCATCAACCGGCACCGGCGCGAGCAGGGCAAGCGAGCCATCGCCGCCGGTGCGTTCTCCTATTTCCTGCGCCGTCAGAACGAAAGGTGAGGGCATGACCACGCCGTGGATCGTCGTCGCCCTGATGGGTGCGCTGCTGGTGGCCGGATGCGTTCTGGCCCTGGTGCGGATCGTGCGCGGTCCGTCCATCCTGGACCGGCTGATCGCCACCGATGTGCTGCTGGCGGCGATGATGACCGGATTCGCCTCGCTCATCGTGTTCCTGGGACGGGTGGACCTGATGCCGCTCATCCTCGCCATCGCGATGCTGGGCACGGTCGCCTCGATCAGCGTTGCGCGCTACGCCAGCGGCGCCGGCCAGGACATGCCTCCCGCCCTGGACTCTTCCTCCGGCTCCGGCGCCGATGAGGACGACGATGTGGTCCTCCGCGGCCTCGATGAGCCCCACAGGGACGGTGATCGCCGGTGAACTGGCCCGTCGTGCTGGACTGGGTGTCCGGCTTCCTGCTGATCATCGGCGCGTTCTTCTCGTTCGCGGCGGGTTTGGGCCTGCTGCGCTTCCCGGACCTGCTCAGCCGCTTGCACTCGGCGTCCAAACCGCAGGTGCTCGGTCTGGCCAGCGTGCTGCTGGCGGTCGTGCTGCAGTATCCGACCTGGGGCATCATCACGAGCGCCGTGCTGGTGATGCTCTTCCAGATGATGACCATCCCGGCCTCGACGCATATGGTCGGCCGCGCCGCCTACCGCACCAAGCACCTGAAGCGTTCTGCGCTCTACAAGGACGAGCTGGCCGAGGTGATCGAGAAAGCCGACCGCACCCGATCCGAGGACCCCGGCTCCGGCGGGAACGGCTGACCGCCGGGAAGTCTCCCTGCACCAGGATGCCTTGCGAAGTAGGCTAAGGACGGTATGCGGGCCACCGGAGCGGCTCGCGCGGGCCGCATCGTATGCAGGTCCGGCAGTACCGCCTGGGCGCAGCCGCCGCACGGACCCTCATCCGCAAGGGGACTGTGCGGGCGTTCCGCGGTACCGCCGGCGGGAGAGGAGAAGGGCATGCAGAGCCCGGTGGGCAAGGACGATCGTCCCCTCGTTCTGGTTGCTGACGACGAGCCGTCCGTTCTGGCTACCGTGGTGCCGTTCCTGCGACGCAGCGGCTTCCGGACCATCGCGGCCTCCGACGGCCTGGTCGCGCTGGCCGAGATCGCCCGGCACCAGCCCGCGGTGTGCGTCCTGGACGTGCTGATGCCCGGCGCCGACGGCCGCGAGGTGCTGCGCCGTCTGCGGCACGAGCAGAACTGGGTGCCGGTGCTGCTCCTGACGCAGGTCGGTGAGAGCGTCGAACGGGCGATGGCGCTGGAGGAAGGCGCCGATGACTACCTGAACAAGCCGTTCGATCCGCACGAGCTGGTGGCCCGTATCCGCGCGGTGCTGCGCCGTTCGGGCCGCGACGGCGTCCCGCTGGCCAATGCTGCGGTGCTGGAGGCGGCGCACGGGCTCAAGGTGGACAGGGTCGGCCGCCGTGCCTGGCTGGGAGAGCATGAACTGATCATCACGCCCAAGGGATTCACGCTGCTGGAGTACCTGATGGTCCACCAGGACGAGCTGATCGAGCGCTCCCGGCTGCTGGAGGTGCTCTGGGGCTTCGAGGACGCCGTGGGCACCCGCGCCGTGGACTCCCGGGTGGCGGAGCTGCGCCGGGTGCTCGGCGAGGATCCGACGGCGCCCCTGTGGATCGAGACCGTGCAGGGCAAGGGCTACCGGTTCATCGCCGAGGTCCGCGGCACTTCCGGGCAGACGTGATGGCGGACTATCTCGTCATCGAGATCCAGATCTGGCTGTTCCTGCTGATCATCCTGGGCCTCGTCTCCGGCGGTGCGGTCGGTGCCTACTACCTCTGGCGGCACTTGCGCGATCGCGAGCGCCGGATCGCCGGGGAGGCCGCCGAGGAAGCCGCTGCCGAGCACATGGTGCGGCGCAACCGGATGCTCATCCGCCTCGATCACGAACTGAAGAACCCGCTCACCGCCGTACGGACCTCTGGTGCCACGCTGCGCGAGCTGGTCCGGGATCCGACGGTATCCCCGCAGGAGATCGCCGCGAGCCTGGACGCGATGGACGCCGCTTCCCGCCGCGTGGCGCGCCTGCTGGCGGACCTGCGGCGCCTGGCCGATGTGGAGACCCGCAGCATCGACTTCGCCCCGGTGGACATGGAGACCCTGGTCAACCAGGCCGTCGAGGATGCTCGTACTGCGCCGGGCGCGGAGGGCCGCACGATCGTCGCGACGGTGGCGCGGGCGCCGTGGCGGCTGCCGCCGGTCGCCGGCGAGGAGGATCTGCTGCTCTCGGCCGTGCTCAACCTGCTCTCCAACGCGGTGAAGTACTCCGGTCCGGAGGACGTGGTCGAGGTCCGCGCCAATGAGCAGGTGCTCGGCGATCACCGCTGGGTCGTGGTGGAGGTCGCGGACACCGGCGCGGGGATCCCGCAGAGCGAACAGCGCGCGGTGTTCGACGAGCTCTCCCGCGGCACGGGGGGGCGGTGGAACTGCACTCGCAGGAGAACGTGGGCACCGCCGTGCGGATCGTCCTCCCGGCGCTTGCCCGGCCTCCAGCGGGACATCAGGGACCTGCTGCCGCAGGACCGGGGCCGATGCCGGGGTCCGGGCAGGCGTCGGCAGCCGGCCTGCAGCTGGGCACGCCCGTGCCGCCGGCGGCCCAGCAGCGTCCCCCAGTAGCCCCGGTGTACACGGTTTCCGGATCCGGGCCGGCCCATACCCCGCCGCAGGGGCAGCCGCAGCACAGCTGGCAGGCCCCCACCCAACCGCGCCCGCGTATGTCGGGGGAAGCGAGCCAGCCCACCCAGCCGCATCCGATGTCCCAGGCAGGCTTCACCGGCGACGGCGCCCAGCCTCCTGGCGGACCTTCGCAGACCGGTGGTCAGGACGCCGCCTCGGGAGAACGGATGCTCGGCAGCCCCCGGCGTACCTCACGGCGCCGCTTCGCCCAGCCGGGGGAGGCCGAGTCCGACGGGCCGTCCGGTGAGGCCCCCTCCGCCGAGGGCCGGTCCGAGCAACCGGATCCTGCTGCCGGAGGCGGAGCTGCCGCGGGGGACGAGACCGGCCGCAGGGGTGCCGCCGATGCCTGAGTCCCGGCTTCCCGGCCGCCTCCGTGGTGTTCTCGCGGCCCTTAGCGCGTTGGCGCTCGCCGGCTGTGGCTCCCTGACCGTCTCGGTGGAACAGGAAGGCACGCCGCTGTCGGTCTCCGTGCGGGGTGCCGGTCAGAGCCCGACGCCGGAAGAGCCGGAACTGCCGGAGGGCACCGTCATGCGAGGTATCACGACGCCAGAGTGCCGCGTGCCGCTGAGCATGCCACTGCCGGAGTCCTGGGGTGCGCCGAGCAGCTATGACAATATCGCCATCTACGGCCGGCAGGAGGCCGCGCGCAGTTCCGGGATGTACTTGACGTGTCAGCGCCGGCAGTTCGAAAGCATCAATACGGACGTGGTGCGCGGCTTCTTCATGGATGACGATGCCTACGAGATCGTGAGCGAGCGTCGCGGCACGACGCAGGATGTCGCCTACTGGATCTACGTCGCCGATACCACCGGGGCGGAGTCGACGTTCCTGAGCGGGCCGGCCCGCAGCTACGGGCTGGTGGCCAATCCGCGGCACGACGGCACGGTCCACGATGTCAGGATCGAGCTGAAGACGCTCGCGGAGAATACCGAGGAAGCTGAGATGTTCGCCCAGATCATGGAGTTCGTCGAGGTCAACGGCGTGACATTCGATCTGCCGCAGGCGCCGCCAGCCGGCGGCTGACAGGACTCGCCGCCGCGTTCAGCGCTCCGCAGATCAGGACCCTGACAGTCCGCCGTCGTTCCCTGGGCGGGCGCGTCATCCCCGATCTCGTACCCGGTCGCGGGTGCTGCGTCATCCTGGCGCCCGGGCGGCCATGCCCGGTCGTCAAGGCTGCGCTGCCTGCGTCGACCGCGGGTGCTGTGACCTCTTCGTACCGGGCGCCGAGTTGTACGCCGTCTTCGTGCTGATAGTCCGCGCTGCATCACCCTGTGCCCCGGAGCCCGGCGGGCACTTCCCCTGATCCCGGTATGACCTGCGGAGTTACACACATGTAATTCCACAGCTGTGGATAACTTCTTGCTCTGCGCTGGATGCTCCGCGGAACTTCGAGGCTTGACACTCTTGGATGTCCCATGGTTACTTAGTGGAGTAATGAACCACTGAACTGGGGTACTGAGATACAGTGCTGGGGATGCGAAAGCAGCCGTCGCTGAACGGCTCAGTGGAGAGGGGGCGAGCATGGAGGAGGGCCGGGCGCTCTTCGTTCAGATCGCCGAACAGATCGAGGACTCGATCCTGGACGGTTCGCTGGGCGAAGGCGAGCGTGCTCCCTCCACCAATGAACTCGCCTCCTTCCACCGGATCAACCCGGCAACGGCCGCCAAGGGCATCAACCTGCTGGTGGACCGTGGCATCCTCGTCAAGCGCCGCGGACTGGGAATGTTCGTCGCCGAAGGGGCGCACGAACAGCTCCGCACCAGCCGGCGGGAGACCTTCGCCGAACAGTATCTGGACCCCATGCTCGCCGAGGCCCGCGCTCTGGGCCTGGACATGGACGCCGTGATCGACATGGTCCGGCGCCGCGCGACATGACCTGATCACTCCCGTTGAAAGGAACGTCCCCATGGGCACCGCCATCGAGGTGAAGAACCTCAGCCGGCGCCATCGCAGCGTTGCAGCGCTCGACGACGTCACGGTGAGCTTCGAAGCCAACACCATCCACGGACTGCTCGGCCGTAACGGGGCCGGGAAGACCTCGCTGATGTCGATCATCGCCGGGCAGGACTGGCCGAGCGAGGGGGAGGTCCGGGTATTCGGACAGCGACCTCACGAGAACGAGGCCGTGCTGCCGCGGATGTGCTTCGTCCGCGAGGATCAGAAGTACATGGACGACGCCAAACCGGGGCATGTCTTCACCGCGGCTTCCCTCGCATACCCCAACTGGGACGCGGACCTGGCGCAGCGCCTGATCGAGGACTTCCATCTGCCGATGAAGACCAAGATCAACAAGCTCTCCCGAGGCCAGCGCTCCGCAGTCGCGGTCATCATCGGCCTGGCCTGCCGTGCCAATATCACCTTCTTCGACGAGCCGTACATCGGCCTGGATGCCGCTGCCCGGCAGCTGTTCTACGACCGGCTCCTGGAGGACTACGCGGAGAACCCTCGCACGATTGTGGTCTCCTCCCACCTGATCGATGAGATCGCACCGCTGATCGAGCACATTGTCCTGCTCGACCGCGGTCGCGTGCTCGTGGACGAATCCGCAGACGAGCTCCGGGAACGCGCGGTGACGCTGATCGGACGCTGGGACCATGTCCAAGACGTCATCGGCGGGCGGGAGATCCTCCGCAGGGAAGAACTGGGCCGCCTCGTGCGGGTCACCGTCCTGGGCGGCCTGGGCGCGGACGAGCAGGCGCGGGCGCGGGAACTCGACCTGGACATCGCGCCGGTCTCCCTCCAGCAGCTCGTCGTGCACCTCAGTGCGCGCCAGGGCGCCACTCTCGAGACCGCCAAGGAGGCGTGAACCATGGCCAAGGCTTCGACTCTCTCCCGTACCTACGCGGCCTTCCGGCTGCAGTTCCTGACCCCGAACCTGGTCATCGTCCCGGGTATCGTATTCGTGTTCGGCTGGGCGGTCGCGCTGGGCATCTTCTTCTGGGTGGACGGCGTGGCCACCGACCGTGACCCGGTAGCCGAGCCCATGTTCGCCGGCGGCTCGCAGGCGCCGCTCTGGTGCCTGGCGTTCATGGCCGCCTATGTCGGCAGCCACACCTTCCCCTTTTCCCAGGCGCTGAGCTTCAGCCGCAAGGTGTTCCTGGCCGGTACGCTGGCAGCCTTCGCGGCGGTGTCCGTCGGCTTCGGTGTCGCCTTCGTCCTGGCCGCCTGGACCGAGGAGCTCACCAACGGCTTCGGTATCCACGGTTACAACTTCGCCATCCCCTATCTGACCTCACAGGGGCTCGGGGTGACCGGCTTCGTTGCCGCAGCCGCCTGCTGGTTCGTGATGCTGCTCGGTTTCACTATCGTGATGCTCTACAAGCGGCTCGGCCTGACGAACACCTGGCTGGTCATCATCGCTGTCATCGTCGTGATCCTCGCAGCCGTTCTGCTGACCGTCACGAATGTCGGCTGGTCGGGCCTGTGGGGCTGGTTCGGTGGTCTCACGCCGATGGCCCTGCTCGGCTGGCTGATGGTTCCGGCGGTCGTGCTGACGCTCGCCTCCTACGCACTCATCCGCCGGGCCAGCCCGGTCTGAGCCCGAGGCAGCACGATCTCACCCTCCTTGGGGTGGGTCGATGACCGGCAGCGGATGCGTGGTGCCCTTGCCGGCATGGAGCGATCAGGGCGATGAGATCTCCCGGGAGGACCGGTGACGCTCACGCCTCCCGCTCGAACCGGACGGCCACCGCTTTGAAACCGGGGGTGTTGGACTCCCTGGCGACCAGCTTCCGGTGGACCAGGGAGTTCGCCTCCGGGAAGTAGGCGCCCACGCAGCCGCGCGCCGTCGGGTATGAGATCAGCCGGAAGCCCTCGGCGCGCCGTTCGGTGCCCGCGAACGTGGAGATGACCGTCACCTTCTCCCGGTCTTCGAAACCGAAGGCTGCCAGATCGTCCGGGTGGATGAGGATCACCCGGCGGCCGTCCTTGATGCCGCGGTAGCGGTCGTCCAGCCCGTAGTACGTGGTATTGAACTGGTCGTGGCTGCGCATCGTCTGCAGGATCAGATGGCCCTCGGGTGGCTCCAGGTACTCCAGCGGGCTGATCGTGAACGCCGCCCGGCCGCCCTCGAGTGCGAAGCTACGAGAATCCCGGGGCGGGTTCGGCAGCACGAAGCCGTTGCGCTGCCGGACCCGCCGGTTGAAGTCCTCGAAGCCGGGGAGAGTGCGGGAGATGCGGTCCCGGATGACGTCATAGTCCTCCGCCATCGCGCGCCAGTCGATGACGTGATCGGTGCCGAAGGTCGCCTCGGCCATGCGGGCGATGATGACCGGCTCGGCAAGCAGATGTTCCGAGACCGGCTTCAAGCGGCCCTGAGTCGAGCGGATCACCGACATGGAATCCTCGACGGTGAGGAACTGCGCGCCCCCGGGATGCTTGTCGTCCCGGTCCGAGCGGCCAAGGGTCGGCAGGATGATCGAGGTGCGGCCGTGCGCCACATGCGAGCGGTTCGGCTTGGTGGAGATGTACACGGTCAGATCCGTGTTCCTCAGGCCCTTGAACAGCGCATCGGTCTCCGCGTTCGCGGAGAGGAAATTGCCGCCCAGGGACATGAACACGTCCACGTCACCGGCCTGGAACCGGTCCAGCGCCTCGGTGGAGTCCACACCGTGCTCCCGGGGCGAGACGATCCCGAACTCCTTGTCGATGGCGGCCAGCAGCTCCTCGCCGGGCTTCTCCCAGATGCCCATCGTCCGGTCGCCCTGGACGTTCGAGTGCCCGCGGACCGGGCATGCGCCGGCGCCGGGTTTGCCGAAGTTTCCCTGCACCAGCAGCAGATTGATGATCTCCCGGATGGTGTTGACCGAGTGCGGCTGCTGCGTCAGGCCGAGGGCCCAGCAGAAGATCGTCGCGGGCGACGCCGCCAGCAGCGCTCCGATCTCCTCGATCTGCCCCCGGCTCAGACCGGTGGCACGCTCAGTGGTCTCCCAGTCGATCTGCGCGCGAGCCCGCCGGTACTCCTCGAAGCCCTGCGTGCGAGTGGCGACGAACTCCGCGTCGATGACGGTGCCGGGGTTCTGCTCCTCGGCCTGGAAGAGCAGGTGGCCAAGCGCCTGGAAGAGTGCCAGGTCGCCACCGACTTTGATCTGCAGGTAGTGGTCCGAGATGACCGAACCCTCACCGGCCAGGCCTTTGAGTGACTGCGGGTCCTTGAACCGCAGAAGCCCCGCCTCGGGCAGGGGATTGACCGAGACGACGGTGCCGCCGTTCTTGCGGCATTCGTCCAGCGCGGAGAGCATGCGCGGATGGTTCGTGCCGGGGTTCTGCCCGACCACGAAGACCAGCTTGGAATGGTGGATGTCCTCCAGCGAGACCGTGCCCTTGCCGATGCCGATAGTGGTCTTCATGGCGGCGCCGGAGGACTCGTGGCACATATTGGAGCAGTCCGGGAGGTTGTTCGTGCCCAGCGACCGGGCGAACAACTGGTACATGAACGCCGTCTCGTTCGCCGTCCGCCCGGAGGTGTAGAAGATCGCGTCGTCCGGGTCTGCCTCACGCAGACGGGAGCCGATGAGGTCGAAGGCCTCCTGCCAGGGGACGGGCCGGTAGCGGTCGTCGCCGGGCCGCAGGATCATCGGGTGGGTGATGCGGCCCGCCTGGCCGAGCCAGTACTCGGTGCGGCTCTCCAGCTCGGCGATGGGGTGGGCGGCCCACCAGTCGGGGTCGGCGACGCGCTGGGTAGCCTCTTCGGCGACTGCCTTGGCGCCGTTCTCGCAGAACTCCGCGGGGCTGCGGCGTCCCAGCGGGTCCGGCCACGCGCATCCCGGGCAGTCCATCCCGTTGCGCTGGTTGAGCCGGGCAAGGGACCGCAGGGTCCGAGAGGGTCCCGCCTGCTCGACGTTGCGGCTCAGAGCGACCCGCACCGCCGTCAGCCCGGCGGCGCTGCCCTTGGGCCCAGTGACCTTCAGCCTGGCCTCGTCGATGTCGTCTTTCGGCCCCGTCTTGCTCATCCGGCTCTCCCTGCACGTTTCGTAGTGGTTCATTCTACCGCCGATGCGTGATCCGGCTCACGGGCGAATCCCGATGCGGACGCATGCGTGGGCGGACGGATTCACCTCCGCAAACGGTCGAAGGTCCCCTAGTGCCAAATTTCGAAGGTCGCCAGCTACCAAATCTCGAGTGTCGTGAACCTCCGGGTTCCGGGTTGGCCTTGACGCCTGCGCGCCCCGCGGATTGAGGACGCGAACTGCGGAGCATGCCTGAGGGCCTGGGCGCGGTGCCCCGGCGCCGGTGCGTGGCATGCTTGGAGACATGGATGCCTTGATGATCGTGGACCCGGCGCCCCGGGATTCCGAGCAGGTCCGCGCCGCCGATGAGGCGCTCGCCCCGCTGGTAGAGCGGGTCCGCCGTACCGGCGGTGTGCTGGTGCAGGTGCTCGACGCCGATGACGGACCGGCACCCGGCCCGCCGGAGGAACTGAGCGGGTACGAACGTTCGGCGATCGGACTGGGACCCGACGATCTGATCGTGGCCTCGGGTCTGCCGGATGCCTTCGAGGGCGTCCCGGAACTCGCGGAGGGCCTGGAGGACATCGGCGTGGACCGCGTGGTGCTGACCGGCCACGACGGCCAGGCGGTGCTGCAAACCGCCCTCGGTGCGCTGGCCAGCGAGTTCGAGGTCGTGGTGGCCACGGATGCGGTCGTGCCCGCCGAGGACGTCGATGCGGCCCGGCTGACGGCCGAGCTCGAGCCCTTCGGCGGAGTCTGCCGCCCCGCCGGGGACCTCTGGCTTCGTCTGTAGCACCCACGCGCCCCTGTCTGCACCGCGGCATCGGCGAGATCGCCCGCACGCCGCGCAGAGAGCCCACCCGCGGCGCCCCGAACTGAAGGAGAAAGTCCCGTGGCAGTGAACATCCTCGTCCTCAACGGACCGAACCTGAACCTGCTCGGCACCCGGGAGCCGGAGGTCTACGGCAGCCAGACGCTCGCGGACATCGAGGCCCTCGTGCGCCGGCGGGCTGAAGAGCTCGGCGTCGGCGTGGGCTTCTTCCAGAGCAACTGGGAAGGAGCCCTGGTCGACGAGCTGCACAAGGCGCGCGGCGAGTACCAGGGCGTGGTGATCAATCCCGCCGGGCTGACCCACACCTCGGTGGTGCTGCACGATGCGCTCAAGGCCATCGACCTGCCGGTCGTGGAGGTGCACCTGAGCAACCCCCACGCCCGCGAGGAGTTCCGGCACCGCTCGTTCGTCTCACCTCTCGCCACGGCCGTCATCGCCGGTGCCGGTGCCAGGGGCTACGAGTTCGCCGTCGAACTGCTCGCAGACCGCCTGGCGTGACTGCTACTGATGCACTCATGGAACGATCCTGTCATGACCCCGCGAGCGGCGACCCCAAACTGAGGGGACTGAGGGCACAGACCCTGGGCGCATGACCCCAGGACCGTGTTCGCCGGGCACACCGCGTGCGGGTGTGTTCTCGCCTCGTTCCAAGCGCAACTCGGCGCAGCGCACGTCCGGGCGATTCATCGGCGCCTCTTAGGCCGGCCGCCCTGGCGACGAAGGCGCGTGATCCGCCACGGCGCGGGTCGTGGCCGGAGGCGCCGATGAGTGCCCTCCGAAGCGTCACCGGTCGAGCGCTGCCTGCAGTACGGCCACGGCCCGGGCGAGGTCTTCCGGAATGACATCCGCGTTGAGGACGATGCCGTGGGGCCCGCGCTGGGGCCCTTCCGGATCGCTCCAGTACCGGCCGAGATCACCCAGGAGCACCCCTTCGTCTCGGCAGGCGTCTACGACACGGGCGGCTTCCGCGGCCGAATTCAGCCGCAGCACGGCGTGCGCGCCCGAGACCATCTCCACCGGCCACGCGGCCAGGGACTCGAGCAGTTGCGCGCGCCGGCGCAGCAGTTCCCGTCGTCGCCGGGTGATCCGTCGCCGTAGTCCTCCGGAGGTGAGGAAGCCGGCCACCGCGCGCTGCGCGATGGGGGAGGCGCCTGATCCCAGGTCCTCCCGTGCCTCGCGCAGCGGGGCGTGCAGCCGGTGCGGTGTGATGACGTACCCGAGCGCCGCCTCGGGCGTGAGCACCTGATTGAAGGTCCCGAGGTGGACCACGGACTCCGGCGCGAGCTCGCGCAGCGTCGGCAGCGGCGGCCCGACGTGCCGGTACTCGCTGTCGAAGTCGTCCTCGATCACGAGCAGACCAGCCTGGGCGGCGTGCGCGAGGAGTTCAAGCCGCCGGGGCGCGGGCATGCTGCCGCCGGCCGGGAACAGATGGTTCGGGGTGACCAGCAGCGAGCGGGCCACGGCAGGCAGTCCCGGGATCACCACGCCGGCGGCGTCCACGGGGGCTGGAACGGTCGCCATCCCCAGCCTGTGCAGCACCCGGCGCGGTCCGGGGTAGCCGGGTGCCTCCACGGCCATGGGCGCGATGTCCTCGCCCAGTGCGATGAGCAGCAGTGCCAGGCCGTCCCGGGCGCCGGAGGTGACCAGGACCTCGGCGGGGTCCACCCGCATCGCGCGCATGAGCCGCAGATGCTCGGCAATGGCCTCCCGCAGTTCCGGCAATCCCTCCGCCGGAGCCATTGCGCCATTCGCCGATGTCGTGGCCGCGCGGCGCCAGGTCTCCCGCCAGGCCGGATCGTCCATCCGCGGGACCGCGCGGCGATGCGGGCGCAGGTCGATGATCGATGACGGCCCTCGAGTGTCCGGGCGGTCGCCGAGGTGGCCCGCCGGGACGCCCGAAGGCCAGGCGGCGGCCTGCGCATGCGGAGCCGCGGGCATGCCGCTGTGTGCCGTGCTGCCAGGACATGTCCGGCGGTGGCCGCCATCTGCGGGACTGAACGCATCCCCGTTCCGGAGGCGGCGCGGCCCGCAAGGGGAGCCGGGCGGGAGGGTCGTGTGCGGTGCGTGGTGAACGACCGGCGAGGCGGGCGCCGGCGGCCCGGCGGGATCGAGTTGATCGGTCCGGGATCCCGGCCGGGAGCCGAACTCGGAGAGGGTACCCGCCTCCGGGTGCACGCGGGTCGCGCCACCGGGCCTGCTGACCAGGTAACCCTCGGAGATGAGCTGGTCGTAGGCGGCGACCACGGTGCCGCGGGCCACGCCCAGCTGCGCCGCCAGCGCGCGCGAGGAAGGTACCGGCTGATCCGCGGTGAGCGTTCCGGCGGAGACGAGCGAACGGATGCCGGCCGCGATCTGCGCGGCGAGCGGAGTCGGCGAGGCGCGGTCCAGGATCAGGGGCAGCACGTACCCGAGTCTATCCGACTGGTCTATTCGAAATCGTCTGAACTGGATCTTGTCCTGGACCAGTTGTCCCGAGCACGCTTAAGGGGGCCAGGCCGCAGCGCACGCCAGAGGCATGGCCGGCCACAGCGCCGGCCGCGCGCCGGCCCGTACTCCGCGATTCCAGACAAGAAGAAGGAACCATGACCGCCACTGACGAGACCACGCACACCGATGCCGGCGCCGCGCCCGAATCGCCGGTTCAGCCGGCCACGCGCCTGAACACCGGCCTGGCCCGGATGCTCAAGGGCGGCGTCATCATGGACGTCGTCACCCCCGAGCAGGCCAGGATCGCCGAGGACGCCGGCGCGGTCGCCGTCATGGCGCTCGAACGCGTGCCCGCCGATATCCGCGCCCAGGGCGGCGTGGCCCGGATGAGCGACCCCGATCTGATCGAGGGAATCCAGCAGGCCGTGTCCATCCCCGTCATGGCTAAGGCGCGCATCGGCCACTTCGTGGAGGCCCAGGTGCTGCAGGCCCTCGGAGTGGACTACATCGACGAGTCCGAGGTCCTCTCCCCGGCGGACTACGTGCACCACATCGACAAGCGCGGTTTCGAGGTGCCGTTCGTCTGCGGCGCCACGAATCTGGGTGAGGCCCTGCGACGGATCACCGAAGGCGCGGCCATGATCCGCTCCAAGGGAGAGGCCGGCACCGGTGACGTCTCCGAGGCGATGAAGCACATCCGCACCATCAACGCCGAGATCGCCCGCCTGAGTTCGCTGGCGGAGGACGAGCTGTACGTCGCCGCGAAGGAACTGCAGGCGCCCTACCAGCTGGTCGCGCAGGTCGCGCGGGACGGCCGGCTGCCGGTGGTCCTGTTCGTCGCGGGCGGCGTGGCGACTCCCGCAGACGCCGCGATGATGATGCAGATGGGCGCCGACGGCGTGTTCGTCGGATCCGGCATCTTCAAGTCCGGCGATCCTGAGCGCCGGGCCCGCGCCATCGTGCACGCCACCACCCACTACGAGGACCCGGCCGAGATCGCCCAGGTCTCCCGCGGTCTGGGCGAGGCCATGGTCGGCATCAACGTCGCCGATCTCCCGGCTCCCCATCGGCTGGCCGAACGTGGCTGGTGAGACGACCGGGGCGGGTACCGGAGTCGCGGTGAGCGGCCGCCGGGCCACTGGCCCGGCGGCGGCTTCCGAATCGCCAGGACCACCCGGGAGCGGGGCGCCCGCGCGCCCGCGCATCGGCGTCCTGGCGCTGCAGGGGGCTGTGGCAGAGCATCGGGACATGCTCGTCCGGCTCGGCGCGGACACCGTGGCCGTCCGGCGGCCGGAGCAGCTGGAGGAACTGGACGGCCTGGTCGTCCCAGGCGGGGAGAGCACCGCCATCGCGCGTCTCGCGGCGCCGATGGGGCTGCTCCCGGCCGTGCGCGCGCGCCTGGACGCGGGCATGGCGGTGTTCGGCACCTGTGCTGGACTGATCCTGCTCAGCGACCGCATCGCCGACGCGGAGGCGCTGGCGGGGTTCGACCGGATCGGCGGACTGGACGTGACCACCAGGCGAAACGGCTACGGCAGGCAGCTGGAGTCCTTCGAGGCGACGCTGGAGATCGGACCGGACCGCGAGCCGCCGCGTCCGGTGGCGTTCATCCGCGCGCCCGTGATCGAGGACACCACTAGCGGGGTGGAGGTGCTGGCCTGGTACGGCGGACATCCCGTCGCGGTGCGGCAGGGCCGGATACTGGCGGCGTCCTTCCACCCGGAGATCACCGGCGATGACCGCCTGCACCGTCGCTTCCTGCAGATGGCCGCCAGCGCGGCGGCGGCACGGGCGGAGGGCGCACCCGTCCGGCTGGCGGTGGCCAGGGGCGCTCCGGGCCCGAAGAGCCCGTTGTCTGGGAGTTCCCTAAGATAGAGCCATGACGATCGTGATCGGTTACCTCCCGGCCCCCGAGGGCGAGGCTGCGCTCGATGTGGGCTTCGCCGAGGCGAAGCTCCGCGGCCTGGACGTCGTCGTCATCAATTCGCCCCGGCGAGGGGCTGACGGGGTCACGGCGCTCTCCGCCGAGGACATCGCCGCGCTGGAGGCGCGCGGGACCGAATCCGGCGTCGGAGTGACGGTGCTGCAGCCCGGCCATGAGGACGACCTCGTGGGCGTCTTCAACGACACGGTCGCGGAGTACGGTTCGACGATGATCGTGATCGGCCTGCGCAAGCGCACGGCCGTGGGGAAGTTCATCCTGGGCAGCCAGGCGCAGCGCATCCTGCTCGAAGCAGACGTGCCGGTCCTCACGGTGAAGGCCTGAGCGGGCACGGCCCGCCCCGTTCGTCCCCTCTGCCGGATTGACCCGGAAAGGTCAGGTTGCACGCGAATTCACGATCAACCTGACCTTTTCGGCCATAGTGCGGACGGTCCGGCGGGCATGGCCGCCTGCCGTGGAACGAGACCGTCGTCCGGTTCCAGATGCTGAGACCGGCGAGGCACTCTAACGCTTCAAAGTCTCGGCTGCTTATAGGAATTGCAACACCTCGGTAACGACATCGGCCGTTCTCGCTTCTCGTCTAGATAGTGGTGCGCCGCGCATGGGAGTATGCGACAAAGGCGAGTGCCCAATTCGTCTGTGTTTTTGCCCGCTCCGCACGTTTTCGAACGAACAGGTTACTGATGGCACGGAAATCGCAGCAGCTCTCTGCTGACCAGGCGAAGGAGATCTCGGACGTGCGCCGCTCCGCCCGAGCGCGAGCGCGCGCGAACGAGGCGTACATCCACTCCATCGTGAAGGCGCGCCAATCCGGTGCCACATTCGCGGTGATAGCACGCGCTGCCAACGTCTCCTCCCAGGCGGTGCAGGAGATCGTCCGCCGGCACGGTGCCCCGCAACAGTCCGGCCGCGCCACGGTGACGGACATCGAACGGGCCCGGCACTCCCACGCCAGGGGCGAATCCGACGACCGGGACAGCGAACGCACCGCGGCAGCGGACTGAGAATTCCCCGGCGGCAGTACGTCGCCCTTTTTCCTGTCCCCGCCTCGCCACCGGGCCGGCAGCGCCACTGCCCCGGCATCCGGCCCGGCGCCGCGGGGACCGGTGTATTGACGTTCCATCTTTTGCGGGTCCATTCGCCCTGCAACGATCCGCTCACACGGGCGCGAACCGTCCCCCGGGGGTGCGAATAGGGTCCTCTGCCACTTGCGCGCGGACGCGCTGAATCCACGAGGGGCCGGCCGCTCGGATCGTGAGACGTGCCGGGACAGGAGCCGGGCAGAAGGCTGAGCCAGAAGGCACGATGACCACCGGTGCCGTGAGCGGCCGCCGGATCCTCTTCCACTGTGAGCCGTCTCATCATGCCTCCGCCGGGGGCTCCGCCCGTGGCCGGTGCCATGTATGCTGGAACACACATCGACGCCGTTACGAACTGCAGTGGGAGAGCTCCGCGCCCTACCCGGCACCCAGCCGGGGAAGACGAGGAGCGCCGTAGGTGCAACCCCCTCCCCGGGAAACTCTCAGGCCCAGTACCACTGCAGACAGGCTCCTCTGGAGAGGCTCGCCGGCATATCGCCTGGCCGCCTCGACAGAGCGGGGAGGATACGCAAGCTTGAAGCGCGCATCCTCTCCGGTCAGCCGGCTTGACGAGGATGCCACTCCCAGTGAGGACAGTCCTTTTATGACCGAGCAGGCACCGAGCAGTCTCTCCCACACGGCCGCGGCATCAGGCGACGCACCCCGCCCCTTCTCCGACCGTCATCTGGGCCCGCGCGCGCATGAGATCGGCACCATGCTGGCCGCCGTGGGCGCCTCATCCCTGGACGAGCTCGCCACCCGCGCCGTGCCCGCCAACATCCAGTCCGGCGAGCGGCTCGACCTGCCCGCTGCGCTCAGCGAGGAAGAGGCGCTGCAGGCGCTGCGGGACCTGGCCGCCAAGAACACCGTGCGCACCCAGCTCATCGGCCAGGGCTACTACGAGACCGTCACGCCCGCCGTGCTGCGCCGGAACGTCCTGGAGAACCCCGCCTGGTACACCGCCTACACGCCGTACCAGCCCGAGATCTCCCAGGGCCGGCTGGAGGCGCTGCTGAACTTCCAGACCGCGGTGCAGGACCTCACCGGCCTGGACATCGCCAACGCCTCCCTGCTGGACGAGGCCACCGCCGTCGCCGAAGCCGTGCTCCTCATGCGCCGTGCCAATAAGAAGGGTCACCGCATCGTCCTCGATCGGGACCTGCACCCGCAGACCATCGCTGTGGTCCGGGTCCGCGCCAAGGCCATGGACTTCCAGGTCGAAGTCGCCGATCTCACCGAGGGCCTGGTCGGCGAGGACATCTTCGGCATCGTCATCCAGCAGCCCGGCAGCTCCGGCGCCGTGCAGGACTACGCGGCGGCCATCGCCGCGGCGAAGGAACGCGGCGCGCTCGTCACGATCGCCACGGACCTGCTGGCGCTGACCCTCATGAAGGACCCCGGCAGCCAGGGCGCGGACATCGCCGTCGGCTCCGCGCAGCGCTTCGGCGTGCCGCTGTTCTTCGGCGGACCGCACGCCGGGTTCATCGCCGTGCGGGAGAAGCTCCAGCGGATGCTGCCCGGACGCCTCGTCGGCGTGTCCAAGGACGCCGACGGCCGGCCCGCCTACCGGCTGGCGCTGCAGACCCGCGAGCAGCACATCCGCCGGGAGAAGGCCACCTCCAACATCTGCACCGCGCAGGCGCTGCTGGCGGTCGTCGCCAGCATGTACGCCGTCTACCACGGGCCGGTGGGGCTGCGCCGGATCGCCTCCCGCGTGCACCGGCTCGCCGTCGCCTTCGCCGATGCGCTGACCGCCGACGGGGACACCGGGCTCGACGTGGTCCACGAGAGCTTCTTCGATACGGTCCTGCTGCGCGCCGCGGACGAGTCCGCCGCCGATGCCGCCCTCACCGCCGCCGAGGAGGCAGGACTCAACCTGCGCCGCGTCGACGGCACGCACCTGGGCGTCTCCTTCGGCGAGCCGCACGGCCCAGCCACCGTCAATGCCCTGCTGGCCGCGCTGGGTGCCGGGGAGCGCATCGACGAGGGGGCTTTTGCCTCCGCCTCCAGCGGCACCTTCGGCCAGGCGCAGCTGCCCGCCCCCCGCTTCAGCCCGGACCTGCACCGCAGCACGGACTTCCTCACCCACCCGGTGTTCTCCGCGCACGGCTCGGAGACCTCCATGATGCGGTACCTGCGCACCCTGGCGGACCGGGATCTGGCGCTGGACCGGACCATGATCCCGCTGGGCTCGTGCACCATGAAACTCAATGCCGCCGCGGAGATGGAGGCCATCTCCTGGCCGGAGTTCGCCTCCATCCACCCCTTCGCCCCGGCACATCAGACCGCCGGCTGGCGTGAGCTGATCGAGGACCTGGAAGCGCGCCTGGTCACGGTGACCGGCTACGACCGGGTCTCCCTGCAGCCGAACGCCGGCTCCCAGGGCGAGCTGGCCGGCCTGCTGGCCATCCGCGGCTACCACCTCTCCCGCGGCGAGGCACAGCGCACCGTCTGCCTCATCCCGCAGTCCGCACACGGCACGAACGCCGCCTCCGCCGTCCTGGCCGGTCTGAAGGTCGTGGTCGTGGCGACCGCGGAGGACGGCTCGATCGACCTGGACGACCTGGACGCCAAGATCGCCCAGCACGCCGAGCAGCTAGCCGGGATCATGATCACCTACCCCTCCACCCACGGGGTCTACGAGTCCGATGTGCGCCGCGTCTGCCAGTCGGTGCACGACGCCGGCGGGCAGGTGTACGTGGACGGCGCGAACCTCAACGCCCTGGTCGGCCTGGCCAAGCCGGGCGAGTTCGGCGGCGACGTCTCCCATCTGAACCTGCACAAGACCTTCTGCATCCCGCACGGCGGTGGCGGGCCGGGCGTGGGACCGGTGGCGGTGCGCGAGCATCTGGCGCCGTTCCTGCCCGGCGATCCGCTCGATCCGGCCCTGGTCTCCGGCGAGGAGGACGCCGTGGACCTGCCGGTCTCCGCGAGCCTCTACGGCTCCGCCGGCGTGCTGCCGATCAGCTGGGCGTACCTGGCGATGATGGGCCCGGAGGTCGTGGAGTCCACCAAGACGGCACTCCTGGGGGCGAACTACATCGCCGCCCGCCTGAACGATTCCTTCCCGGTGCTCTACTCCGGTGAGGGCGGTCTGGTGGCCCACGAGTGCATCCTCGACCTGCGGGAGGTGACCAGGAAGACTGGCGTCACGGCCGAGGACGTCGCCAAGCGGCTCATCGACTACGGCTTCCACGCCCCCACCCTCGCCTTCCCGGTGGCCGGCACGCTCATGGTCGAACCGACCGAATCGGAAGACCTGGCGGAGCTGGACCGGTTCATCGAGGCGATGCGCGCCATCCGCGCCGAGATCGACCAGGTCGCCGCCGGCGACTTCTCGCTGGAGGACTCGCCCCTGCGGAACGCCCCGCACACCGCCGCCAGCGTGATGGCCGACGACTGGGACAAGCCCTACCCGCGCAGCCAGGCGGCCTTCCCCGTGCCGGGGCTGTATCAGACCAAGTACTTCCCCCCGGTCCGCCGCATCGACGGCGCCTACGGGGACCGCAACCTGGTCTGCTCCTGCCCGCCGCCGGAGGCCTTCGAGACGCCCGCACCCGCCGCAGAGACCACCGAGACCGCCGCGCCGGCGGGCGTGAGCTGAAGGAGAGAACCCCGATGACCGGATCGAGCAAGCACACCGCCCTGCACGACATCCACGCCGAGCTGGGCGCCTCCTTCACGGACTTCGGCGGCTGGGACATGCCGTTGAAGTACGGCTCCGAACTCACCGAGCACCGCGCGGTGCGCAGCGCCGCGGGGATCTTCGATCTGTCCCATATGGGCGAGGTTCGGCTCACCGGCCCCGGCGCCGCTGCGGCTCTGGACTACGCGCTCATCAGCCGGCTCTCGGCTATCAAGCCGGGGCGGGCCAAGTACACCGTGATCGTGAACGAGCAGGGCAAGCTCCTGGACGATCTCATCGTCTACCGGCTCGGCGAGGAGGAGTTCCTCGTGGTGCCCAACGCCGGTAACGCCGTGCGGGTGGCGGCTGAACTCGCCCGGCGCGCGGAGAGCTTCGACGTCACGGTCGCCGATGAGTCCGCGGAGACCTCGCTCATCGCCGTCCAGGGCCCGGCGGCGGAATCCATCCTGCTGGAACTGGTCGCGGCTGAGGACGCCGAGGCGGTCCGGTCCCTGAAGTACTACGCCGCCGTGACGCTCGCGGTGTCCGGCATCGAGGTCCTGCTGGCCCGCACCGGTTACACCGGCGAAGACGGCTTCGAGCTGTTCCTGCCGAACGCGCAGGCTCCCGCGCTCTGGCGCGCAGTGGTCGAGGCCGGGACGCCGCACGGCCTCATCCCAGCCGGTCTGGCTGCGCGGGACTCGCTCCGGCTGGAAGCGGGCATGCCGCTCTACGGGAACGAGCTGACCACGGAGCTGACGCCGTTCGAGGCAGGGTTGGGCCGGATGATCCCCTTCGACTCCAAGGAGGACTTCGTCGGCCGTGAAGCCCTGGAACCGCTGCGCGGCACGCAGCCGGCGCGGGTCCTGGTGGGCCTGGCCTCCCAGGGACGGCGCGCGGCCCGTCAGGGCTCTGCCGTGCTGGTGGACGGCGAGGTCGTCGGCGTGGTGACCTCCGGGCAGCCCTCCCCCACGCTGGGGCACCCCATCGCGCTGGCATACGTGGACTCGGCCCACGCCGAGCCGGGTACCGCCGTGCAGGCAGACGTCCGCGGCAAGGTGCACGACTTCGAGGTCGTCGCCCTGCCGTTCTATCGCCGCAAGAAGGACTGAAAGGACCCCCGGCCGGGCGGGACAGGCGCGCCCGGCAGGCCCGCGGCAGGATCGCGGCGCAGGACGAACTCAAGGAGAGGAACAGACATGGCAGCACAGCTCCCCCCGCTTCCCGAGGGCTACAGCTACTCCGCGGAGCACGAGTGGATCGACGCCCCGGCGGACGACGCAGCCGGGAAGACCGTGACGGTCGGCATCACCGCCGTCGCCGCCGATGCGCTCGGCGAGGTGGTCTACGTGGACCCGCCGGGCGAGGGCGATGAGGTGACCGCGGGCGAGGTCTGCGGCGAGGTGGAGTCCACCAAGTCGGTCTCGGACCTCTTCTCCCCGGTATCCGGCACGGTGGTGGAGGTCAACGAGGCCGTCACCGCTGACCCCGGGTTGCTCAACTCCGACCCGTACGAGGCGGGCTGGATCTTCAAGGTGCAGGTCACCGATACCGGTGAGCTGCTCGACGCGGCGGGCTACCGGGCGCTCACCAAGCAGGACTGAGCGTTTTCACCGCCGGAGTGAATCCGGAGGGCATGCCGGCAGCGGACCCGCGGATTCACTACGGAGTGAAGCGCTCCTCGCGGTACCGCTGGTTCTTCCCAGCCCGTTCCCTCGAAGGCCCGCCTGGGTTCCCGGGCGCGGCCGGACATGAGCGGTTCGGGATTGCATCCGCAGTCTCAGGCGAACAGGCAGGTGAGAGAAGATGAGTGTCGGCGTATTCGATCTCTTCACGGTGGGCATCGGGCCCTCCAGCTCCCACACGGTGGGACCGATGCGGGCGGCGGCGATGTTCGTCGACGCGGCCCGGCAGCACGAGGCCTGCGGGGGTGAGACGCTCGGCCGCGTCTCCGGCCTGCGGGTGGACGTCTACGGGTCCCTCGCCGCGACCGGGAAGGGCCATGGCACCTTCACCGCGATCCTCTTGGGCCTGGAGGGGTATTGGCCGGACCGGATCGAGCCGGAGGAAGTCGAGGAGCGGTTGTCCGCCATCGAGTCCTCCGGCCGGATCCGCCTGGGCGGGGTCCTGGAACTGGAGTACGGCGTCGACGATATGGTCCTGCGACCGCTGACCGTGCTGCCCCGGCACACCAACGGCGTGCGGTTCACGCTGCTGGACGCCGCCGGTGACGAACTGTTCGCGGAGACCTATTTCTCGGTGGGCGGCGGCTTCGTCGTCAGCGAGAGCGAGGAGGCTGCCACCGGGCCGGAGGCATCGGCGGATGCGGCGGGTGCCCCGGAAGCACCGGCACGCGCGGAGACACCGGCGGGCGCGGAAGCATCGGCGGGTTCGCCGGGGTCGAGCGCCGACGCGGGTGGTTCGCCGCCGGTCGGAGCAGACCGGGAGCCGTCCGTGCAGCGGACAGCCGGTGAGGTACCGGAGAGGGAACCGTACCCGTTCACCAGCGCCGCGGAACTGATGGAGCACTGCCGCACCAGCGGGAAGGCCGTCTGGGAGGTACAGCTGGCCAATGAGCTGGTCCACCGCCCGGAGGAGGAGATCCGTGCCGGGCTGCTGCACATCCACCAGGTCATGGAGGAGTGCGCCCAGCGGTCCATCGACCGCAGCGGGCACCTGCCGGGCGGCCTGAAGGTGCGCCGGCGGGCCCACGACTGGGCACTGCGGTTGAAGGAGGAGGACCCCGACCGCGACCCGCGGTTCTATCAGGAGTGGGTGAACCTCGTCGCGCTCGCGGTGAACGAGGAGAACGCCTCCGGCGGGCGCGTGGTGACCGCGCCGACGAACGGCGCGGCCGGCATCATCCCGGCCGTGCTGCACTACGCCCTGAACTACGTGCCCGCCGTGACCGACGGCGGCGAGGAGGCCCGGCAGGACGCGATCGTGCGATTCCTGCTGACGGCGGCGGCCATCGGCGTGCTGTACAAGACCCGTGCGTCCATCTCCGGCGCGGAGGTCGGCTGCCAGGGCGAGGTCGGCTCGGCGTCGTCGATGGCGGCCGGCGGACTGGCCGAGGTGCTGGGCGGCACGGTGCAGCAGGTGGAGAACGCCGCTGAGATCGCGATGGAGCACAACCTGGGTCTGACCTGCGATCCCATAGCCGGACTGGTGCAGGTGCCGTGCATCGAGCGCAATGCCATCGCTGCGGGCAAGGCGATCAACGCCGCGAAGATGGCACTGTGGGGCGACGGCGACCACCGGGTCTCACTGGACGAGGTGATCGAGACCATGCGGCAGACCGGCGCGGACATGTCCACCAAGTACAAGGAGACCGCGATGGGCGGCCTGGCCGTCAACGTCGTGGAGTGCTGAGGCGTCGCAGCCGTTGTGCTCGAATGGAGTCGGAGCGTGAGCGCTTCTTGACGATCGTGGCGAAACTCGGCTTCTCCTCAGCGGGAAGTGCTTTGTACAGATCTCCCTGCTCATGCCGGCACGACGGGCGAGTTCGCTGGGGTTCCCACACCGGACTTCGTCATCGCCTCCTGTTTACAGATAGAGTCTCATTTGAGACTCTATCTGTATGGTTGGGCGACTGGACCTGTTGGGAGTGAGCGACGCGGCTGAGATGCTCGGCGTCACTCGCCGGCAGGTAAACCGGCTCACCGCTTCCGGTGACTTGGTAAAGGTCGCTCGTGGTCTGGTGGATCGCACCTCCGTCGAGCGCTACCTTGCCTCAGGAGGGGCGGCCCATGTCCGAGGATGGACTGAGCCCACTGCCTGGGCCGCGATCACACTCCTTGCGGGAGGGGAGCCGTACTGGCTGGGCGCTCCGCAGCGTTCCAGACTGCGCCACGCTCTTCACACGGTCAGCTCGCCCAGCGAGTTCACTGCCCGGGTCCGCAATCGTGCCACGGTGCATCCGTATGAAGGGCACCGTTCGGTGACCGAGAGGGTGCGACAAGAACTCGTCATCGCTCACCGAAGCCGCCTGGGCCTCGTGGAGACCGGAACCTACGTCGACGGGTATGCGGGGGCAGACGCGCTTCCGGTCCTCGCGCGGCGGTTCGGTCTACGCGAGAACCCGCGTGGCACGATCATTCTCCGGGCGGTGACCATCGACCTGTCGATAGTGGCGGACTTGACGTCCACTAGCGCGCTTGCAGCCGTCGACACGGCCGGATCCCTGGACCCGCGTGAGCGCGGCGTCGGTGAGCGCGCACTGTCGCAACTCCTGGAGAGGTTCAGACGATGACCAGGCGACCGCGACGGCCAACGATCAACGTTGACACCCCTCCTGGAGGATGGGCGCAGCCCTGGCCACAGGTGGGAGAACTTGTCGCTGCCCTTCCCGCGGCTGGCTGGACCCTCGTCGGAGGTTTGATGACTCAGCTTCATGCCGCTCATCACGGGATTGAGGCGGTGCGCGCCACCGACGACATCGATATGGTGCTGCACATCGAGGTCCAACGCGGACTTCCGGAGCGAGTTGCACACACTCTGGAACAGCTAGGCTACCGCCTACAAACTGCGGTTGACCCTCGGAGTAACACAGCACACCGGTTCACCCGCGGTGGGAACCACATCGATGTCGTGGTCGGCGCGCAGCGGGACGTCGTTGACGCCTTGGTCGCCGACCATGCAGCGCCTCGGGTGATCGAACGGCTGCGCGGTAGAGACATGATTCGCATTGAAGGCGGAACACAGGCTCTCCGGCGCACCGTCAACGCGGTCATTGAAATAAATAGAGGGGGATCCGTATTCCCTCTCGGTGCCGCGGCCCTTCGGCGCTTTGATCCTCAAGGCGGCCGCCTATCGATCCGACGCGCGTGACCGGGATCGCCACCTGCTCGATGCGATGGTGCTTCTGGCTTGCATCGACGATCCTTACGCGGAGCGAGAGGAATTCACTGGCTCAGATCGGGCAAGGCTCGCGGTTCTCGCTCGTGCACTCCCGCCGGAACTTCCGATGTGGAGCGCGTTATCGGAGCTCACTCGGAGGGACGCGCAACTTGCTCTAGCCATCTTGAGCGAGGGCGTCAAGGAGAGATAGCTGGCGTAGCGTGTCCGCGTGTCCCGTTGCGCTGTTCGAAATGGAGACGAATAACGGCGCGCAGTTCAATCGTCGCTGTGGAGGGATATGACGTACCCTCCTCACAGCACCCGGGCCAGGGCCGTCAGGAGGTCCTTGGCGCGGGAGTCCTTGTTCTCGGCGAGCATCTCATTGCTCAGGAACGAGAACCCGATGCCGTGCTCGGGCCAGGCGCCGTGCAGGCCGCCGCCGGCACCGCTGTGGCCGAAAGCCGGGCGCACCGGGCCGTAGGTGCCGATGGAATCGTCCAGTTCGAAGCCCAGACCGAACCGCAGCGGCCTGTCGTTGATCGCATCGACGCCCTCCGCCCACTCCCGGGTCGCCTGCGCCAGGGCGTCCGGGTGCACGAGGGTGCCGGTGCCATCGGGACCGTTGCCGGGCGTCCGGGCGGCGTGAGCGTCGTCGCCGGACCCGGCGGAGCTGGCGTTAGAGGAACCGCTGCTGTCCGTGTCGGTGGCGTGAGCATCACTGTTCACGCTGTCCGCGCAGCCTGTCCGGTCCCGTCCACGCGCAACCGGAGACACAGCCACCGCCAGACGGGAGTACAGGCGCGCCATCGCATCGGCGGTCCCGACGGCACCCCCGGCAGCCAGCTGGCCGCGCCGCAGCTGCGGGGTGTTGAACAGGTCCCCGCCCAGCAGGGTGCCCCGGTACATGCGCTCGACGATCCGCCGTCGTTCCGGGTCCTCCAGGAACGTGCTGATCGCGTAGTCCGGGCCACGGAACACCGGGGCCACGCGGGAGTCCAGCGACTCCGGCAGCCCGAGATGCACGTCCA
The DNA here is from genome assembly GCF_014639315.1 of Sediminivirga luteola. Classification (GTDB taxonomy): domain Bacteria; phylum Actinomycetota; class Actinomycetes; order Actinomycetales; family Brevibacteriaceae; genus Sediminivirga; species Sediminivirga luteola. The sequence goes on along the minus strand of NZ_BMFY01000002.1, from coordinate 299,205 downwards.
GGCCGAGCGGCTGCGCCAGCTCCTCGGCCAGGAGCGCCCCCACGTCCTTGCCGGTGATGCGCCGGAGCAGTTCCGTCATCAGGTACCCGTAGGTGATCGCGTGATACGCCACCCTCGTCCCCGGCTCCCACAGCGGTCGCTGGGCCGCCAGCGCACGCGCATTGGCCGCGTTGTCCAGCACGGCCCACTCACCTGCCGGCTCCGGGTCCACATAGGGGAGCCCCACGGTGTGCGAGAGCAGATGCCAGACCCGCACGTCCTCCTTGCCGTTCGCGGCGAACTCCGGCCAGTACCGTGCGACCGGTACCCGCACGTCCAGTTCCCCGCGGCCAGCCAGGACCGCCGCAAGCGTCGCCACCAGCCCCTTGGTCCCGGAGAACAACACGGTCATGGTGTCCGGCGTCCACGGATCCCGCACGGGATCATCAGGAGAAGGCCGCTCCGTCCGGCTGCCGCCGTAGAACCTGGCCACCGGTGCCCCGGCACGATACACCGTGAACGCCATGCCGCCGCGAGCCCGCTGAAGATGCGTGCGGAACGTCCCGGTCAGCGCCTCGAACGCCGGGCCGGGAAGCCCCGCGTCGTTGAACGCCAGCAAGCCGCTCGCCGGGTCCTGCACAGCCGCGTCGCCGACCCAGGAGCGGTTGTTCCCGGGTGTGTGAGGGGCCTTCGAACGACCGTGCCCGATCGTGCGCAGAGCCCCCGCACGATTGGGTCCCGCGGGGCCGGGTGCGGCCGGACCGGGTACCTCCGCCGGGCCGGGCGTCTCCTCCCCAGGGCCGTGTGCTCCGGCGCCGTTCGTCCTCGGGGACGCGCCCAGCTCAGAGGCTGGGCACATTGGCGATCAGTTCTCGGGTGTACCCGTGCTTCGGCTGCTCCAGCACCACGGCGGTGTCGTCCATATCCACGATCTTCCCGCGCTGCAGCACCGCCAGGCGCTGCGAGATGTGCCGCGCCAGGGCGATGTTGTGCGTGACGAAGAGCATCGCCATGCCGGTCTCAATCTGCAGCGTGCGCAGCAGGTCCACGATGGATGCCTGCACCGAGACGTCCAGAGCGGAGGTCACCTCGTCGCAGATCAGCACTGAGGGAGCATTCACCAGCGCCCTGGCGATCGCCACCCGCTGCCGCTCGCCGCCGGAGAGCTCACCGGGCCGCCGGTCCGCGAACTCGCGTCCCAGCTTCACCTGGTCCAGTGCGTCGAGCACCCACTGGCGGCGCTGGGCCGGAGTGGAGGAGTAGTTCATCCGCAGCGGCACCTCGATGGACTCGGCCACCGTCCGGCGCGGGTTCAGCGAGGAGAACGGGCTCTGGAAGACGTACTGGATCCGGCGGCGCTCCTCCACGCTGCGCTGCCGGGTGGCCGGCGCGAGGACGCGCCCGTCCAGCCGTACCTCGCCCTCGTAGCTGCCGATCAGGCCGGACAGGCATCGTGCCAGCGTGGTCTTGCCGGACCCGGATTCGCCCAGCAGCATCATCGACTCACCCGGCCGCAGCGAGAGGCTGATCCCGTCGAGCACCTGGTGCGCGCCGTAGGCCAGGCGCAGATCGCGGGCGTCCAGGACGGCCTCCGGCGCCGATGCGTTCCCGCCGCCGGCGGTCCCGTCCGGGCCTTCCGTCACGCCCGGGCCTGCCGGGCCGTCTGCGGATCCGGCTCCCGCAGGGATCGCGCCGTTTCCAGTGCTCACCGTGCCGGCGTGCGCCTGGCCGGTAGCCGGGACCTCGCCGGGGACGGTCCGGGACTCGCCCCGGAGGTCGCCACCGGCAGCTGCGTCCGCGCTCGGCGAGACGGGCCGCGGAGCCTCGGCTGCGCCATCCGGCTGCGGCGGGGCATCGGCGGTCCCGGTCTCCCCACCGGCATCAAGGGGCGCGTCCACAGCCGGGAGATCGCCCGTGATGGCGTCCACATCGCCGATGGACCGCCTGCCCTCCAGATCCGGCACGGCGCTCAGGAGCTTGCGGGTGTAGGGGTGCCGGGGCCGGTAGAGCACCTGCGCGCAGTCGCCCTGCTCCACCAGCTCCCCGGACTTCATCACCGCCACCTGCTGCGCCACCTGCGCCACGACCGCCAGATCGTGCGTGATGTAGACACCTGCCACATCGTGCCGTGCGGCCAGCTCGCTCACCGTCTCCAGGACGAGCGCCTGCGTGCTCACGTCCAGGCCCGTGGTGGGCTCGTCCAGCACCATGACGGCCGGGCGGCAGGCAAAGGCCATGGCGATGCCGATCCGCTGCTGCTGACCACCGGAGAGCTGATGCGGGAACTTCCGCAGCGCTGCCTCGTCGTGCGGCATGCCGACGTCCTGCATCACCTGCGCCACCCGATCCCGGCGCTCCTGCTCGGAGCCGCCGTAGCCGTGCACGTGCAGCACCTCGAGGATCTGGGCGCCGATGCGCATGGCCGGGTTCAGCGAGAGCGCCGGGTCCTGCGGCACGTAGGAGATGGAGCCGCCCCGCAGCCGGCGCCGCTCGGGCTCGGTGAGCTCCAGGATGTCCACGGCATGGCCGTCCTCGCTCACCAGGACGGTGCCGCCGGTGTGCCTCAGGCCCCGGCGGAAATGACCCAGCCCGGCCAGGCCCGCGGTGGTCTTCCCGGAACCGGATTCGCCCACCAGCGCGAGAATGGTGCCCGGTGCCACCGCGAAGGAGACTCCGTGCAGCACCTCGGCGCCGTCGGCGGTCCGGGCCACCCGCAGGTCGCGGACTTCAAGGGCCGTGCCGGCAGGCGCGCTGCCATCGCTGCGGGGCGTGTCGGTCGTGGTGCTCATTCCTTGTCCTCCACGTTCAGGGTGGCCGAGGCGCGGGCCAGCGAGTCGGCGATCAGGTTGATGCCCACCGTCAGCAGCGCGATCGCGATCACCGGCAGGATGACGCCCCAGGGCTGGAGCACCAGCGCGATCCGGTTCTCGTTGATCATCAGGCCCCAGTCGGCCGTCGGCGGCTGCATGCCCAGGCCCAGGAAGGACAGGGAGGCCACCGCGCCGATCGAATAGGTCATCCGCAGGCCGAGCTCCACCATCAGCGGGCCGGTGATGTTCGGCAGCACCTCGCTGAACAGGATCTTCCACTGCGGCACGGCGTACATCTGCGCGGCCTTGATGTAGTCCTCGTTGATCACCGAGGCGGTGGCCGCGCGGGCCACCCGGGCGATCCTGGGTGCGTGGGTGACGCCGATGACGGTCACCAGCACCCAGCCCTGGGGGCCGAGGACGGTGATCGCCAGCAGCGCGAAGACCAGCTGCGGGATGGCCAGCAGCACATCGTTGCCGCGCATGATCACGCTGTCGATGCGTCCGCCGCGATACGCCGCGAGCATGCCCAGCACGGTGCCCAGGACGAGCCCGAGCAGGGTGGCCAGCGCGGCGTAGAGCAGCAGCCGGGTGCCGCCGTCCAGGAACCGGCTGAGCACGTCCCGGCCCAGGTTGTCGGTGCCCAGGACACCGTCCGGCTGGAACGGCCGCCCGGCGAAGTCGGTGCTGGAATAGCCGGTGGCCCAGGGCAGCAGGAGCGGCCCGGCCAGGGCGAGCAGCACGACGATGCCGGCCAGGACGGCGCCGATGCGTGCCTGCGGCTGGGCGATGACGCGCCGGAGCATGCCCGGCGGCCGGGAGGCCTGGCCTTCGGTCAGCGCCGGGGTTGCGGCTGCGGACGAGGCTGGTCCGGCTGGTCCAGGTGATCCGGCGGTGTGCGGTCCGGTGGGTGCGGGGTTCGTGCTCACGCCTCAGGCCTCCGTCCGGAGCTTGGGATTCGTCAGGATGCCGACGATGTCCGCCAGCAGGTTCACCACGACGTACAGTGCGGCGATCAGCATGGAGATCGCCTGCACCACCTGCACGTCCCGGTTGGCGACCGCGTCGACGAGCGCCTGCCCCATCCCGGGATAGCGGAAGAGGAACTCGATCACCACGATGCCGCCGGCCAGCCAGGCCAGCTGGATGGCGATCACCTGGGCCACCGGCGCCAGTGCGTGGGGCAGTGCGTGGCGGAGGATGACCTGGCGCTCGGGCACGCCCTTGAGCCGGGCCATCTCCACGTATCCGCTGTCGAGGACCTCGATCATGGTGGCCCGCATCATCCGCACGATGTACGGCGCCACCACCAGGGCGAGGGTGACCACCGGCAGCACGAGCTGGCTGGGGTAGTTCCACACCTGCTCGCCGGGCGGGGCCATCGTCACCGAGGGCAGCAGGGTGAAGACGGTGGTGGAGAACAGCGTGATCAGGACGATGCCGATGACGAACTCCGGCAGCGCGGCCAGGACGAGGGTCACGCCGGAGGCGGTGTGGTCCCCGCCGCGGCCGCGGCGCAGCGCGCTGTAGGTGCCGACCAGGATGCCGGCGGGCACCGCGATGACGGCGGCCAGGACCATCAGCACCAGGGAGGCGCCGATCCGGTCGCCCAGCAGTTCGCTCACCGGTCCGCCGGTGGCGGCGGAGGTGCCGAAGTCGCCGATGAACAGGCCGCCCAGCCAGCTGAGGTACCGCAGCCACACCGGGTCGTTCAGGCCCATCTGCTCGCGCAGCGCCGCCAGCCGTTCGGGGGTGGCCTGCTGTCCGAGGATCGCGCGGGCCGGGTCGCCCGGCAGCAGCAGGGTGGCGAAGAACACCAGCAGGGAGACCAGCAGCAGGATGACGACGCTGATCAGCAGTCGTTTGACGATCATGCGGGCGATCATCGTGCCTCCTCTCCCAGCCACACGCGCCGGAACTCGTAGCCGGAAAGCGAGAGGCCGGTGCGGTTGGGGACCAACCCGGCGACGTAGTTCTGATAGGCGTCGGCCTGATTGGAGAAGCCCCAGACGATGTAGCCGCCCTCGTGGTACTCGATCTCCATGGCCTGGGCGATGAGCGCATCCCGCTCATCCTCGTCGAGGGCTTCCCGGGCCCGCGCGACCAGATCGTTGAACTCCGGGTGGTCCCACCGGGTCTCGTTGAACGGCGCCTCGGGAAGGGAACCCTGGGCGGCCTGGGAGATGAAGTTCCTGGTGTACCAGAAGTCCTGGGCGAAGTCCCAGTGCAGGTAGTCCTCCCCGAAGAACGTCGTCGCGTCCACCCGGCGGATGTTCACCGTGATGCCCGCGGCGGCCGCCTGCTGGGCGAAGACCTGGGCGGCCTCGACCGCCCCGGACTGGATGGGCGCCGTGACCAGCTCCACCTCCAGCCCGTCCGGGTAGCCCGCCTCGGCCAGTAACTGACGGGCCCGCTCGATGTCCTGGCTGCGCTGCGGCAGATGGTCCGGATAACCGGGATCGAAGGGCGCGTACAGGTCGTTGCCCACGACGCCGTGGCCGCTGTAGACCTGCTCGACCATCTGCTCGCGGTCGATCACCAGCCGGAACGCCTCGCGGACGCGATTGTCGTCATAGGGCGGTCGGTCCACGCGCATGGTGAACGGCAGCCAGGCGCCGGTCTCGGAGTTGAGGATGCTGATCCGCGGATCGGTCTGCAGCACCTCGATGAGCGCCAGCGGGATCTGCCCGATGGCGTCCACCTGCGTGGAGAGCAGCGCGTTGACCAGGGCGTCCTCGTCATCGAAATTGAGGATGACGAGCTCGTCCAGATAGGGCTCACCATCCTGCCAGTAATGCTCGTTGCGGGTGAACACGCTCTGCTGACCCGGGGTGAAGGAGTCCACCTTGAACGGGCCCGTGCCGATCGGGTTCTCCGGGTCGTAGTCGGCCGGCACGATGGTGTTCATGTACTGGGCCAGGGCGTCGTCGAAGATCGCCGAGGGGGTGGAGAGCCGGAACTGGACGGTCAGCTCATCCACCGCGACCGTCTCGTCCAGCATCGAGAGGCTGGAAGCGCCGGCCTTGGGATCGTCCGGGTTGGTGATCCGCTCGAAGGAGGCCACTACATCCTCGGCCGTCATGGGCCGCCCGTCATGGAACCGCACGCCGGGGCGCAACTGCGCCGTCCACGTCATCGCGTCCTCGGAGGGCGTCACGCTCGTGGCCAGGCGCGGCTGGATGGTGTAGTCGTCGTCCCAGTAGAGCAGGGTCTCGTACAGGTTGATGACCCGGGCGATGTCGGTGGTTCCCACGGGTGTATGCGCATCCACGGTGTCCGCGGCGCCGCCGCCGGTCAGGCCCACCCGCAGCGTCCCGCCCGGTTGCGGATTACCGCTGGGCTGGATGGAGACCCCCGGCTGCGTGCTGCCGCAGGCGGCCAGCAGGCCGGTGGCGCCCAGGGCGAGTCCCGTGCCGAGCAGGTGCCGGCGGCTGACCCGCCTGCCGGGACCACCGGCGAGCGGCACGGCTCCGCGCGGCAGCGCACCGCGCGGTGCACCTGCGTGCCGTGGTGATGCCGGACGGGTATGCGGTCGTGGGGGGCTTGAGTGTGGGATCAACGGTGTGCTTTCGTGCTCGGCGGGACGGTGGACGGTGATCAGCCGATAGACCTCCCGATCCAGCTCGGTGGCTCCCACCCGGTGCCGGGCGCGTGGGCGTCGATGCGCGCGGCGATCTCCGGCGGGAAGGGGATGGCGGCGGCGGGGTCGCCGCCGACGTGCAGGGCGAGGATCTCCTCGGTGGCGACGAGTTCGCCTCCGGTGCGCATCTCGTAGGCCAGGTGCAGCTTCTTGGCACCGGCGGCGGCGACGTGCGCGCTGACCGTGAGTGCGGCGCCGAGGGGAACCTCGCGCAGATAGCGGATGTGCGCCTCGACGGTGTACAGCGAGGCGCCGGTGCGCTCGCGGTAGGCGCGGTCCAGTCCGAGGGCCTCCATCACCTGATCGGTGGTGTACCCGAAGACGAGGACGTAGAAGGCCTCGGAGAGGTGTCCGTTGTAGTCGATCCACTCCTCGATGACCGTGGTCCGGTAGTCCGGCAGGCTGGATGCGGGAGCGCCAGCGAGGGTGTGCGCAACAGGTTCGGCGCCGGGAGCCGGTTCGTCGGGGATGTTCACCGGCGCCCCTGGCGTAGCTGCTCGATGGCTTTCCGGATGGCGATGATGGCGCTGTCGCGCTCGGCCACCAGATCCGCGACTGACCGGCTGCCGGCTTCGCTGTCGCAGCCGGCGACGACGGAATCACGCAGCTGACTGGTCAGTTCAGGGGCTTCGAGCCGGGTCCACGGCGATTTCAGCGAGGGGCCGAAGTGGTCGAGCATATGGGCCATGCCGCCTTCGCCGCCGGCCAGATGGAAGGTGAGCATGGGGCCGTGCACCGGCCAGCGCAGCCCGGGGCCATCGGTGATGGAGCGGTCGATCTGCTCCACGGTGGCCTCGCCGTTCTCGATCATGTGCAGGGCCTCGCGCCATAGGGCCTCCTGCAGCCGGTTGGCGATGAACCCGGGGACCTCCTGGTCCATGGTGATGACCGACTTGCCGATGTGCTCGTACCAGTCGGCGGCCCACTGCACGGCCTCGGGCGCGGTGCGTTCACCGCCGACGACCTCCACCAGGGGGATCAGGTAGGGCGGGTTGAAGGGGTGCCCGACCACGAGCCGTTCCGGCCTGGCAGCGGCGACGGCCATCTCGGTCATGGAGTAGCCGGAGGTGGAGGACGCGATGATCGTCTCGGGTGCGGTCGCCGCATCGATCCGCGCCAGGAGTTCCTGCTTCATCGGCAGCACCTCGGGGGCGCTCTCCTGGACGAATCCGACGCCGTCGAGGGCTTCCTCCAGGTCCGCGTAGACGCTGATCCGGCCCGGGGACGCGCCCTCGGCCAGGCCGAGCTCGGTCAGGGCGGGCCAGGCGGCGTCAATCAGCCGGGCCACTCGATCGGCGGCATCGGGGGAGGGATCCCAGGCCCGGACGTCGTAACCGCGTGCCAGGAAGTAGGCGGCCCAGCCGCCGCCGATGGTGCCGATCCCGACGCAGCCGATGGTGGTGATGCCGGCGGGATCGGGCCGTCCGGGTGGCTGGGTCATCGGCGTCCTCCCAGCTGCAGGATCTCGCGTGCCTGGTCCGGGGTGGCCACGGCGTGGCCGAGCCTGTCGATGATGTCGGCCGCTGCCGTGACCAGCTGGGCGTTGGTGGCCTTGACGCCCTTGCGCAGGTACAGGTTGTCCTCGAGCCCGACCCGGACATGACCGCCGAGCAGCACCGACTGGGCCACCCAGGGCAGCTGGTTGCGACCGATGGCAAAGGACGCCCACTGCGCGCCCCCGGGCAGCAGGTGCACCATTGCCTGCAGCAGGCCCGGGTCGGCGGGCGCGCCGTAGGGGATGCCCATGCACAGCTGGTACAGCGGCGGCGGGTCGATGAGTCCCTCGGCTACGAGCTGGTTGGCGAACCAGAGATTGCCGGTGTCGAAGATCTCCATCTCCGGTTTCACCCCGAGCTCGCGGATCCGGGCGGCGCCCTCGCGGAGCATATCGGGGGTGCTGACGTACACCATGCTGCCCTCGCCGAAGTTCAGCGAGCCGCAGTCGATCGTGCAGATCTCCGGTCGCAGTTCCTCCACGTGGGCAAGGCGTTCAATACCGCTGACCAGATCGGTGCCCTCGATCCGGCCCAGGCGCTCAGCGGGGGCGGAGGGATCGACCATCAAGTCTCCGCCCATTCCCGCGGTCATGTTGATGACGGGGTCAACGTCGCTCTCGCCGATGATGCGGGCAACTTCGCGGTAGAGCGCGACCTCGCGGGAGCCCTGGCGGGTCTGCGGATCCCGTACATGGATGTGCACCACGGAGGCGCCGGCCCGGGCGGCGGCGATCGCGTCGGAGGCGATCTCCTCGGGGGTGACGGGTACGTGCTCGCTCTTGCCTGTGGTGTCACCCGCGCCGGTAAGAGCGCAGGTGAGAATGACGTTGCGACTCATGATGACCCTTCTGTTTGCGATCGTGTTGACTGTGAGTCAGTGGTCAGGTGCCGGTCCACGAAGCGATGCAGGTGACGGCGCATCGAATCGGCGTCCGTCATCCCCGTGAGCACCTTGATGCCCAGGCCGTCCACCAGGCTGGTCAGCCAGGTGGTGAGCTCCTCCACGGGCGAGTCCACGATCCGGCCGGCGTGCTGCCCCTCGGTCAGGACGTCGAAGACAGTCTGCTGCCAGCGGCGGTAGGCCTGGGCGTGGTTCTCGCGGGAGGCAGCGCCGGAGGTGACCTCGCCCCACGCCTGGAGCCAGATGGCCCACTCGGTGGCGCTGTCGCCGTCGGGCAGCTGAAGCTCCAGCAGGTGCTTGAGCCGGTCGACGGGATCGGCGACGGCGTGCAGCGAGGCGATCTGGCGGTCGAAGGCAAGCTTGACCGAGTAACGCAGCGTCTCCTCGAAGATCGCCTGCTTGGTGGGGAAGTAGTAGTGGATGGTGGGGCTGCTGGTGCCGCAGGCAGCGGCGATGTCGGCCACGCGCACCGTGTGATAGCCCCGTTCGGCGAACAGCCGCCAGGCGGCCTCGACGATCTCCCGGCGGCGCTTGGCCTTCTCGGGGGTCTCCCGGTGCCGCTGCGGCAGCGACCGGGGCTTGGGCGTGGCGGCGGCGCCGGGCGAGGTGTCGGATCCGGTGAGCAGCCAGTTCACGGTCACGCCGGCAACTGTGGCGATGCGGATGAGCTCGTCCGGGCTGAACCGGCGGGTTCCCTTCAGCGCCTTGGAGAGCTTGGTCTCCTCCAGCTCGATGCGCTTGGCGAACTCCCGCTGCGGTATGCCCGACTGCGCGATGCAGGCGCGCACCCGTTCCCTGGGGGTCTGCGGTGGTTGTGCCCGCTGCGTGTTCTGGTCCGGCTGCGTTCGCTGTGCGGGCTCATCGGTCTGCGCAGTCTGGCCCGGTCGTGTTCGCGGTGTCGTTCCCGGTGCCGCGGCTCCCGCCTGCACCGGGGTCTGCACGGGCGCCGGTGCGGGCGTCTGCGTCGAGGCAGGCTCGATCGCAGCGTTTTCCATGGTCATATTCAGGAACCGTACGCGTCTCTTGCGATTTGAGCAAGGATGAGGTGATTGTGAGTCAAACAGAATTGCGATACTGTGGCCTCCGTCATCCTGACGTCCACGGCCTCCGATCCCCTGGGAGCCGTGGCACGGCGGAGGTCGCGATGAGTCCGACCGTGACCGCCCGCCCGCATCTTTTGGCGAGGAGCGCGGCGTCACCGAGCCGTGCCCGCGAGATACGGAATGAGTGGATTCCCCATGTCCGAGGACGGCAACCCCTCGACCGATCCGGGAGCACCGGAGCCGGCCCGCCCGCAGGGAGGAACGGGCCGGGCCGACGGGGCCGGCAGCCCGGCCGGTTCGCCCCGCCCTGCGTCGGCCGGCCGGAGGGACTCGATGCAGCGAGTCCTGAACAACGTCACCGCGCCGGCCCGGCCCGACGGGGTGCATCCCGCGCTCATCCCCGGCCTGGGTGTCGAGCGGACCGGCCGGAAGTACAGTCTGAACATCCCGGTGTTCATCCTGGCCGCCATCGGCGTCGCCGCCGTGGCGCTGTGGGGCGCCTTCGCCCCGGGGAACCTCGAGGCAGTCTCCGGCGCCGCACTGAGCTTCGTCACCCGCGATGTGGGCTGGTTCTTCAGCGTCCTCGCCATCGCGGTCTTCGTGTTCATGCTGTGGCTCGGGTTCGGCCGGTACCGCCACATCCGCCTGGGCCGCGACGACGAGGCGCCGGAGTTCTCCACCGTCTCCTGGGTGGCGATGCTGTTCTCGGCGGGCATCGGCATCGGCCTGATCTTCTACGGGCCTTCCGAGCCGCTGACCTATTTCCTGGACCTGCCGCCCATCTACGCGGGAATGGAAGAGGGCTCCCAGGAGGCGGTCCACGCCGCGATCAACCAGACGCTGTTCCACTGGGGCCCCATCGCCTGGGCGTTCTACGCCCTCGTGGGCGGCGCCGTCGCCTATGCCTCGTACCGTAAGGGCCGCCTGCCGCTGATGTCCGCGCTGCTCGAGCCGATCTTCGGCAAGCGCACCGAGGGGCCGCTGGGCGCCGTCGTGGACATCCTCGCCATCCTGGTGACGCTGTTCTCCGTGGCCATCTCGCTCGGGATCGGCGCCCTGCAGATCGGCACCGGCTTCGAGATCGTTACGGGGATGGGCCCGCTAGGCAACGCCGCCACCGTCGGCATCATCGCGCTGCTGTGCGCCGTCTTCGTGACCTCGGCGGTGTCCGGCATCAAGCGCGGCATCCGGGCGCTGTCCAATATCAATATGGTGCTGGCCGGCCTGGTGGGCGTGTTCGTGCTGGTCACCGGCCCCACCGTGCTGCTGCTGAACCTGATCCCCGGCGTGGGCATGACGTTCCTGTCCGATCTGCTCGCGCTGCTCGGCCAGTCCGCTGCCTCAGGGGGCCCGGAAGCGGCGGACTTCATGGGCGGATGGACGATCTACTACTGGGCCTGGTGGGTCTCCTGGACGCCGTTCGTCGGCATGTTCATCGCGAAGATCAGCCGCGGGCGCACGCTGCGGGAGTTCGTGTTCACCGTCATCATCGTGCCCAGCGCGGTGTGCAGCGTCTGGTTCACCATCATCGGCGGCACCTCCCTGTGGATGGAGCAGGAGACCGGGCTGATGAGCCAGACCGAGAACACCGAGCAGGTGTTCTTCACCATGCTGGATCAGCTGCCGCTCTCCGGTCTGACCTCGCTGATCGTCATGGTCTCCATCATCATCTTCTTCGTCACCTCCGGTGACTCCGCCTCCGTGATCATGTCCTCCATCGCCGAGCGCGGTTCGCCAGCGCCGAAGCTGTGGAACACCGCGATCTGGGGTGTCGGCATGGCCGTGATCGCCGCGGTGCTGCTGGTGGGAACGGGAGAGGCGGCGCTCGGCCAGCTGCAGAGCCTGATGATGATCTCGGCCCTGCCCTTCGCGCTGGTCCTGGTGCTGATCATGGCCGCCTGGGCGAAGGACCTGGCGCGGGACCCGCTGATCCTGCGTCACCGCTACGCCGACGAGGCGCTGCACCAGGGCGTGCGCGCCGGCATCGAGGAACACGGCGACGACTTCACGCTGTCCGTGGAGCCGGCCGAAGAGGGCAAGGGCGCCGGCGCATGGCTGGACAGCGAGGACCCGGCGCTGAGCGAGTGGTACACCTCCGTCGCCCCGGAGGCCGGCCCCGCTGAGGAGGCGAGCGGGGGTCCCGGTGAGTACGGCGAGCCGGACCCAGGCGCGCGGGCGGGCGGAGGCCCTGACGGCCCCGCCGGACGCTGACGAGCGGGGCCGAGCCCGCGCGGAAGAGGCGCCACGCAACCCGGGCCGGAATCCGGGTAGGTGAGGTGGCACGCCGAGCCCGCGCGGAAGAGGCGCCACGCAATCCGGGCCGGAATCCGGGTAGGTGAGGTGGCACAACCCGGCGCGGCTACGATCCGTGTCCCGTCGATCGTCGCGGCGGCGAAGCGAATCGCAGGTGTACCGGGTGCTGGTCGCCGAGACTACCGTCCCGGGCGCCCCGCCGCCTCGTACGGCTGATTGCGGGGCCCGCGCCCGGCGAACCGACCGCCCGGTGACAGAACAGCCGCCCAGTGACAGAACACCACCATAGTGACAGAACACCACCGTCTACGGTGTTGTTCTGTCACTAGTAGGGTGCTTTGTCACTATGGTGGTGTTCCGTGCACCGCCGTGCGGCGCCCAGTGCGGCGTAGGCGTCGTGCCTGAGGGTCCTTACGAGTGGTCCCCGGTCCGCCGGGGCATTCAGTGACCCAAAGCGGTGGCGATTTCCTGCGCACCGGCGATGAGGTTCTGGGTGATGTTCCGGACTGTCTCCTGGTCTGCTCTGAGGGTCGGAAGGCAGCAGGTGTAGGCGCCGATGACCGCGCCGTCGGAGTCTCGGACGGTGGCGGAAAGGGACGTGAGGCCCTGCGTGAACTCTTCCCGATCATGGGCGATCCGATGACGCCGCACCAATCGCAGGTGCTTGAGGAGGTCGGGGACCGTCGCAATCGTGGCGTCGGTGTATTTCTGGAGTTCCCCGGTCCCCGTCAGATGCGTGAGGCTCTCTTCGGGAAGCCACGCGGCGATCGCTTTGCCGGGGGCGGTGGCGTGAAGAGCGCCGCTGAGGCTGCCCCAGCCGTAGCTGGCCTTGACCGAGCGCGTCGATTCGAGTGCTTTCAGGGTGACGAGGTCCGGCGGATGTTGAGCCATGACTTCCGATTCACGGAGGCCCTGAAGGCGTTGGCCGGTGCCCGCGCGCGACCCGGATCCCCTCTCTGAGCGTTCGGTCGTACGCACAGGGCACGGTTTAAAACATTAATTACTAAATAATCTTGACAGCACCGAGTTCCTGCCATGACACTGGTCCGAGTACGTGACGGCTCGAGACAACGAGGACTTGTGCGCTCAATGAAGAACGTATTGGCAACAGGGCTGGCCTTGTGCATGGCCCTCGTCACCGCCGGCTGCGGGCCGCAGATCGGCTCGGAGGGCCGCATCGGCGTCATCTACCTCAACGCGGAGGGATACTACGCCGGCGTGCAACGTGGCCTCACCGCAGGCTTCGAGGACTCCGAGCGCGAACCGCAGCTCATCCAGACCAACATCCAATCCGATGCATCCCGGGAAAGCACGTTCGTCGACACCATCAGCTCGGTTCAGGCCGATGCGCTGATCCTGTCGCCGGCCTCCGCCACGGCGTCCATCCCCGCGATCGAACTCGCGCATGAGAGCGGGGTCCCGGTCATCTGCTACAACACCTGCGTCACTGACGAAGCCACGGAGGAGTTCGTCTCGGCCTACATCCTCGGCGACCCGACCGAGTTCGGCGCCGCCTCCGGACGGCAGATGGCGCAGTACTTCCTCGACGAGGGGATCGAGGAGCCGAAGGTCGCGATCGTGAACTGCGAGCAGTTCGAGGTGTGCATCCAGCGCCGTGAAGGGTTCGAAGCCGCGCTCCTGGAGCAGGTGCCCGGCGCGACCATCGTGGCCAACCAGGAGGGCCTGACCCTCGACGAGGCCGTGGAGCGAGCCGAGCAGATCATCACCGCGCATCCGGACGTCGACGCGTTCTACGGCGAGGCGGGCTCCCAGATGCTCGGCGCGGTGCGCGCCGTCCGGGCGCGCGGGCTCACCGGGGAAACCGTCGTCTTCGGCGGTGACATGTCCACCCAGGCCGCGCAGATGCTCGCGGACAACACCATTCTCAAGGGCGTCACGGACATCTCCGGGATCAAGGTCGGCGATCTCGCCGCTGAGGTGACCCTGCAGATCCTCGCCGGATCGGAACCGGACGACGTGATCGTCCCGGCACCCATCGACGAGTACGCCACCGCCGAATCCGGCCTCGAATGGATCGAGACGCATCCGGACGGCATCCCGTGACCCGAGCGCGCGACACCAGACGTCGAGGAGGACGTAGAGCATGACCGAGCACATTCAGCGCGCCCCCGGCGTCGTGGTCGCCGTGAGTGGGCTGACCAAGCACTATCCGGGGGTCCAGGCGCTCACGGACGCGGACATGAGTATCCGTGCCGGGGAAGTGCGCGCACTGCTGGGCCGCAACGGAGCGGGCAAGTCGACGCTCATCCGGCTGCTCTCCGGGGTGGAAACGCCCGATGCGGGCACCATCGTCGTGGACGGCCAGCCCCTGGACGGCGGCGTCCGCCGCGCCGGAGAGCTGGGCGTCCAGCCGGTCCACCAGGAGCTGAGCCTGGTGCCGCAGCTCTCCGTGGCCGAGAACCTGTTCCTGGGCAGCTGGCCGCTGCAGGGCGGGCGGATCGACTACGGGCGGATGCGGGACGAGACCTCCAGGGTCCTCGGTGAACTCGAGCTGAGGATATCCCCGGACGCCACCGTCGGGGAGCTGCCCCTTGCCGAGCAGCAGCTGGTGGAGATCGCCCGCGCCGTCCGCCGGCAACCGCGGCTCCTCATCCTGGACGAACCCACCAGCGCACTGGCCGCCAGTGAGGTCAAGACGGTGCTGGAAACGGTACGGCGGATCGCGGAGAGCGGGGTGGCCGTCATCTACGTCAGCCATCGGCTCGACGAGATCCGCCAGGTTGCCAGCAGCGCCACCGTGATGCGCGACGGCCGGATCGTGGAGACCGTCGGCCTGGAAGACGTGACCACCGAACAGGTCGTGGATCTGATGCTGGGCGAGACGGCTCAGTCTGTGGAGCGGCTCGTGACCGGCGAGGTGGACCGCGATGTGACACCGCTTCTGCGCGTACGCGGACTGCATGTCCCGCCGAAGCTCCAGGACGTGTCCTTCGACGTGTTCCCCGGTGAAGTGCTGGGCATCGCGGGGCTGATGGGCGCCGGACGGAGCGAACTGCTGCGCGCGCTGGCCGGGTTCGAGTCCATTGCGGCAGGCACGGTGACGGTGGCCGGGGAGCGGCTCGCCGCGGTCCGGCCGCGCGCCATGAAACGCCTCGGCGTCGGCCTCACCCCGGAAGACCGGAAGGGCGAGGCGATCATCCCGCTGCTCGGTGTGGACGAGAACCTCACCCTGGCGGACTACCGCAGTGTCAGCACCGGCCCGACCATCGGATGGCGACGGCTGCGGGAGACCGCGCGCACGCTGATCCAGCGGCTCGGCATCGCCGCCGCCGGGCCCCAGACGCCCATCGTGAACCTCAGCGGAGGCAACCAGCAGAAGGCGGTCATCGGCCGGTGGCTGCATGCGGGCAGCCGCATCCTGCTGCTCGACGAGCCCACTCGCGGCGTCGATGTGCAGGCCAAGGAAGAGATCTACGGCCTGGTCCGGGAACTCGCCGATCGCGGTGCCGCGATCGTGTTCGTCTCCGGCGAGCTGGAAGAACTGCCTTTGGTATGCGATCGCGTGCTGATCCTGCGCGACGGCGGCCTGGCCGGGGAGATGACCGGCGATGAGATCACCACCGACTCGGTCATCGCTGCGGCGATGGCGACCACCTGAACTCTTACGAAGACGACGAGAGAGCTGACATGACCACCACTGCACCTGCGGCGCCGTCCGGCGTCCGCGCCGTGTTCCGCGGGCACCGTCTCAATGAGGCGGGCCTGATCATCGCCATCGCCCTGCTCTATGTGATCCTGGGCGTCACCGCTGCCGGATTCCTCAGCCCGAGCAACCAGCTGGGCATGCTCAGGGACGCCGCCACGATCGGCATCGCCGCCTGGGGCGTGACCCTGGTGATCATCTCCGGCGAGATCGACATCAGCATCGGTCCGGCCGTGGCGTTCTCCTCCGTCCTGGTCGCGCTCGGAAGCGCGCAATGGGGACTCGGGATCGGCGGCGCGATCCTGCTCACCCTGGTCCTCGGCGCCGGCTGGGGCGCGCTCGCGGGCTGGTTGCGGGCACGATTCGGGGTGCCCTCGTTCATCGCGACCCTCGGACTGTGGAGCGTCCTGGGAGGCCTGGGTCTGTACCTCACCGACGCGCTCCCGGTCGTGCTGCCCGAGAGCGGGCTCATGGACGTCCTGGGCGGGTCGATCCTGGGTATCCCCACTGCGGCGATCGTCATGGTCATCCTGCTGCTCGTGTTCGTCTACATCGCCAAGTACACGCCCTACGGCAGGGCGGTCTACGCGATCGGCGGCAACGCCGCGGCGGCCGAGCTCTCCGGCATCAACCTCTCCCGCGTCCGCGTCGCGCTCTTCGCCACGACCGGTCTGCTGGCGGCGATCACCGGCGTGCTGCTGGCCGCCCGGCTCGGCGCCGGTTCCGGAAGCGCCGCGGCCGGACTCGAGTTCGACGTCATCGCCGCCGTCGTCATCGGCGGCACCGCACTGGCTGGCGGTCGCGGGTCCCTGCTCGGGACGTTCCTGGGCGTCGTATTCATCACCGTCATCGGCAACGGCCTGGTGCTGCTCGGCGTCGACTCGTTCCTGCAGGATGTGATCCGCGGCGTCATCATCGTCGGCGCCGTGCTGATCAACGTCTGGGCCGGCCGGCGCGGCGCGGCCACGAGAACGAGCTGAGTGACGAGACGATTTGAGGAGTGAACTGATGAACGAGGCGGTTCCCGCCACGATGCGCGGCGTCTACCTGCCTGGCACCTCCAGCACGGAGCTCAGAGAACTCGGCGTGCCGGAGCCGGGACCGGGTCAGGTTCTCATCCAGGTGGGCGCCTCGGGAATCTGCGGCAGCGACATCGGGTACATCTACCGGGGCTATAAGACGCACAAGGGCGTCGACGGCCCGGCGTACCGCGGTGTGGTCAGCGGCCATGAGCCGTCCGGCAGGATCATCAGGACCGGGCCTGACTGCCGTCGTTTCTCCGCGGGCGACCGTGTGATCGTCTACCACATCGCCGGCTGCGGGCTGTGCGACAACTGCCGCCGCGGCTACTTCATCTCGTGCAGCGCTGAGAGCCGAGCCTCCTACGGCTGGCAGCGGGACGGTGGCAACGCGCCCTATCTCCTGGCGGAGGAACGCACCTGCGTGCCGCTGCCCGATGAACTGTCCTACGTCGACGGAGCACTCATCGCCTGCGGGTTCGGCACCGCATACGAGGGCCTGCGCCGGGTGGGGGTCTCCGGGGAGGGCGATCTCCTGGTCGTCGGTCTCGGACCGGTCGGGCTCGCCGCCGGACTGATCGGGTCCGGAATGGGAGCGCGTACCGTGGTGGGGATCGAACCGTCCGAGCGGCGCCGCGCCTGGGCCATGGAGACGGGAGCGTTCGACGCGGTGTACGCTCCGGACCGCCTTGACGAGGCGGTCGCCGGCACCGGGGGCCGCGGCTTCGCTTTCGCCATCGACGCCTCCGGCAGCGCCCCGGGCCGTTCGGCGGCGCTGCAGGCCGCCGCCGAATGGGGGCATGTCTCCCTCGTCGGCGAGGGAGGCGAGCTCACCACCGAGGTCTCGGATACGCTGCTGCACAAGCAACTGACGCTCCACGCCTCCTGGGTGACCTCGCTGCCGGCCATGGCAGAGCTGGCGCGGAATCTCGTGGCCTGGGGCATCCGCCCAGAGCGCATCGTCAGCGACCGGTTCCCGCTGGAACGTTCGGACGAGGCGTTCGCCCTCGCTGCGGGAGCAAGCCGGGGCAAAGTCGTGTTCCAGTCGGAAGGAGAGGTGTGACAGGCGGAGTCACGCTGACGGTCGAACGCGACGAGAACGCCCCTGAGGCGCTGTGGCTGGACAACGGCATCCTGCGCATGGGTTTCCTCCCGGCCGCCGGGGGGCGCCTGCTGAGCGTCCGCCTGCACGGGCAGGAGACGCTCTGGCGCGATGAATCGCTGCTGGACGACCGGCTCCGTCCCCGTCCGGGCCACCACGTGGTGCCTCACGACGGGAACATGGACGCGTGGATCAACTACGGCGGCGACAAGACCTGGCCGGCACCGCAGGGCTGGTCGGGCCCGGAAGAGTGGGCCGGCCCTCCCGATCCGGTCCTGGACTCGGGACCCTATGCATGGGACACCGAGACCCATCAGGACGGCGCGGTCACGGTCGTCATGCGGAGCCGGCCCGATGAGCGTACCGGCCTGCGACTGGAGCGACGATTCACCCTCCGGCCACGGCAGTCGGCGTACCAGGTGTCCCTGAGCGCGGAGAACGCGAGCGCGATCCCGGTCCGCTGGGCGCTGTGGAATGTGACCCAGCGCCGGGCCGGGGCTCCCGGCGACGGCGGAGTCTGGATCGCCGTCGCCGCAGACCGGGATCCCGATCCGGTCGAGTTGGTCACCGGTACTGCGGCGCCTGCCTATCAGGCCGTCCGCGCTGATGTTGTCCATCTGGCGCACCAGGATGTCGTGGGCAAGCTGGGCTTCCCGACCGCCGTGGGGTGGCTCGCGCACGTCGCCGGTGGCACCGCCTCCACCCAGGTGTTCCCCGTCGACGGCGGGGCCTCTTACCCGGACGGCGGCTCCCGCGCCGAAGTGTGGATGGAATACCCGCTGGACGAGCCGCTGGAGCACCTCGGCGGGTTGCGTCCCCGCCACCGCATCGTGGAGATCGAAGTGCTCGGACCGCTTACCGAGCTGGTCCCCGGGCAGCGCGCGTCCCTGGAGTTCCGCTGTGGTGCCGCCGCGGGCACCTCGCCGGTCCGTGAGGTCGCCGAGGCCGGTCACTGGGGCCCTGCACGACGCCTCCCGGGCGGCCGCCTGACGGTTGATTTCCACGCGTACGTCTCCGGCCGGCTCGTGCCGGAAGCGGCTGCGGTGCCGCTGGCGCGGGTGACCGCCGGGCAACCGATACGCCTGGAACTCGACGCCTCCCGGGCCGGGACGCCGTTGGTGGTCGTACCGGACGAACCCGCCGGCACCGCGTCGGCGGAAACCTATGCGGCCGGGGCCGTACCCCGGCCCGAACCAGGAGAGGGGCAGCCATGACCGGTACGGCCCTCATCACCGGCGCTGCGCGCGGCATCGGCGAGGCGACCGCCCGCTGTCTTGCCGGACAGGGATGGCAGGTGGCGCTCATGGACCGCGATCCGGAGGTCATCGAGGTGGCGGCCGGGCTGGGATCGCAGGCCCGCGGCTATACCGGCGACGTCTCCGATCCCGGCGACTGGGAACGGATCGTCGGTGCCGTCACGGCAGACCTGGGGCCGGTCACCGGCCTGGTCTCCAATGCGCTCATCACCGACCCCACCCCCATCGACCGGATGACACCCGAGTCCTGGCAGCGCCAGCTGGACGTCAATCTGACCGGCACCTTCCACGGTGTCCGCACCTGCTTGCCGGGGCTGCGCGCCGCCCGTCCCGGCAGGGTGGTGATCGTCTCCTCGGTGCACGCCTTCTTCGGGCTTCCGGACGTGCCCGCCTACGCCGCGACGAAGGCCGGGCTCACCGGGCTGACCAGGCAGCTGGCGGTGCAGTACGGGTCCGGAGTCCGGGTCAACTGCGTGGCGCCGGGCCCGATCCGCACGGCGCAGTGGGACCGTCTCACCGAGGACGAGATCGCGCGCAGCGCCGCCGAGACGACGCTCGGGCGCCTCGGCAGCCCGGACGAGGTCGCTGCGGCGATCGCCTTCCTCATCGGCGACGACGCCTCGTTCATCACCGGCGCGACGCTTACGGTGGACGGCGGCTGGAGCGTCACGAAGAACTCGTCGTGAGACACGGTATGCCAGCATCGGAAGGGGACCACACGTGAAGAGCTACACCGGACGCGGTGTACACGGCAATACCGTCGAGATCCTCGGCGCGCGCATCGTCAGCGGGGGCTTGGCGCCGGGACAGACCCTTGACCTGAACGCCATCGGCGCGGAACTCGACGTCTCCCTGACCGCGCTGCGTGAGGCGATCAAAGTGCTGACGGCGAAGGGCCTGCTCGATGCCAGGCAGAAGCGCGGCACCTTCGTGCGTCCCCGGACGGACTGGAACGTGCTCGACGCGGATGTGATCCGCTGGCGGCACGCCTCAGGGGAATCCGGTGCGCTGCTGAAGGATCTGGCCGAGGTCCGGGCCGCCATCGAGCCCAGCGCCGCCGCCGTCGCGGCGCGCCGGCGGCAGGAGAACGAGGTCGAGGACCTGCGTGCCGCGCTGCAGGCGATGGAGGATGCGGTGGATGGCACCGCCGCGCAGATGGCGGAGGCTGACCTGAGATTCCATCAGGCGCTGTTGCGCGCCACCGGGAACGAGTTGTTCGCCCGGATGAGCGTGTTCGTGGAGCCGGCGCTCGCGCTGCGTGACGAACTCGTCCACGGTCACGCCGTGGAGGACCCCGTGCCGAGCCACCGCCGGGTCGTGGACGCCATCGCCGAGGGAGACCCGGAGGCGGCCACGGACGCGGTCCGGGCACTGCTGGAACAGAGCGTCGCCGATGCGGCGCGCGTACTGGAAGAGGAAGGGCGGGGCGCGTGAAGATCACGCGGATCGAGACGTTCGCGGTGCCGCCGCGCTGGGTCTTCTGCCGGATCGAGACGGACGACGGACTCGTCGGCTGGGGTGAACCGGTGGTGGAGGGACGGGCCGATACCGTGCGTGCCGCCGTCGGTGAGCTGGCCGGGTACCTGATCGGTGAGGATCCCCGGGCCATAGAGCACCACTGGCAGGTGCTCACCAAGGCGGGGTTCTACCGCGGCGGACCGGTGTTCTCCAGCGCCGTCGCCGGACTCGATCAGGCCCTGTGGGACATCCTGGGCAAATCGGTTGGCCTGCCGGTGCATATGCTGCTGGGCGGACCGGTCCGTGAACGCGTCCGGATGTACGGCTGGGTCGGTGGTGACACTCCCGCCGCGGTCGGTGAGGGCGCGCTCGCCCAGAAGGAAGCGGGCCTGACGGCCATCAAGATGAACCTCTCGGGACGCTGGGACCCGATGGCGACCGCGGCGTCCCTGAGGGAGGCCGTCGAGCGGGTCGCGCAGGTCCGCGCCGCGGTGGGCGACGAGACGGACATCTGCATCGACTTCCACGGTCGCATCGGGGTGGCCGATGCCCGGCGGCTGCTTCCGGCATTGGAACCGCTGAAACCGCTCTTCGCGGAGGAACCGATCCTGAACGAGCACGGGATGCGGATGGCCGATGTCGTCGCCGCCAGCACGGTTCCCGTGGCCACCGGCGAGCGGCTCTACGATCGCGGTCAGTTCCTGCCGATGCTGCAGGCCGGGGTGGCCGTGGTGCAACCCGATCTCTCGCACGCCGGCGGCATCTCGGAGGTCCGCCGGATCGCGGCCCTGGCCGAGACCTTCGGCGCGTCGCTGGCGCCGCATTGCCCGCTGGGACCCATCGCCCTGGCCTCCAGCCTGCAGGTAGCCTTCGCCACGCCGAACTTCCTGCTGCAGGAGCAGTCCATCGGCATCCATTACAACGAGGGTTCCGCGGAACTGCTCGATTATGTCGTGGACCGCGCGCCGTTCGCCTTCGCGGGCGGACACGTCCAGCGCTGGGAGGCGCCCGGGCTGGGGATCGAGGTGGACGAGCAGGCCGTGCGGGCGGCGGATGCGCACGGCCACCGCTGGCACACCCCGCGCTGGTCACATCCGGACGGTTCGTTCGCCGAATGGTGACGCCCTCGCCCGTGTCCTGTTCTGTCCCCTTGCGAAGGAGCATCGCATGACTTTCCTGCAGACCCTGAGCGAAGCCCGCCTGCTGGGCATCATCCGCGGTACGGACGCGGACGCGAGCGTCGCCTCGGCGCTGGCCCTCGCCGAGGAAGGGGTCCGGCTCTTCGAGGTCTCCCTCACGAGCACCTCGGCGCTGGACGTGATCCGGCGGATCGCCGAGGCGGCGGGCCCGGATGTTGAACTGGGCGCCGGCACTGTACTCAGCGAATCCGATGTCGAGGCGGCGCTGTCCCACGGGGCGACGTACATCGTCACGCCCGCCGTCGCACCGTCGGTGGCGGCGGCCGTCCGCCGGGGCGTGCCGGTCCTGGCCGGGGCGCTGACCCCGACGGAAGTGGTCGCCGCGCGCGATGCGGGCGCCGATGCGGTCAAGGTGTTCCCGGCGTCCGTGTTCGGCCCTCGTTACCTGAAGGACCTGCGCGCGCCGTTCCCCGATGTGCCATTCGTCCCGGTCGGTGGCGTGGACGCCGCGCAGGTGCCGGAGTACCTGTCACACGGCGCCGTGGCCGTCGGTGTGGCCAGCCCTCTGTGCGGCGACGCACCGGACGGCGGCGACCTGGACGCATTGCGCGTCCGCGCCCGCGAGTTCCTTCAGGCGGTGAAGGCGTGACGGTTTCAGACGGTGGAGGCGTGACGGTGGACCTGCTGACCGCGGGAGAGACGATGATCGCGCTGCGCAGTACCGGCCTGCTGCGGCTCGGCGGCAGCGCCACGATCTCGACCGCGGGTGCGGAGGGGAACGTGGCGATCGCGGCTTCCCGTCTCGGTCACCGGGTGGCATGGGCCGGCCGGGTGGGCGACGACGAGTCGGGCAACCTCGTGCTGCGCACCTTCGCCGCGGAGGGCGTCGACGTCTCCGCCGTGGTGCGCGATCCGGAACGTGAGACGGGCCTGCTGTTGTTCGAACAGCGCCTGCCGGACCTCACCCGCGTGGAGTACCACCGCCGCGATTCCGCCGGTTCCCGCTGGAGCCCCGAGGACGTGCCCGCGGCGCTCGCATTGCAGCCGCGCATCGTCCACCTCACCGGCATCACCCCCGCCCTCTCACCGTCGGCGGCCGAAGCCTCGCACGCGCTTCTGGAGGGTGCCCGCCGTCAGGGCGCGATGGTGAGCGTGGACGTGAACTACCGGTCCCGGCTCTGGACCGCAGAGGAGGCCGCCCCGGTGCTGGCCTCCCTGGTGCGGCTGGCGGACCTCGTCATCGCCTCCCCGGACGAGTTGTCGCTGGTAGCCGACGGACCAGCGGCGCTCCTGCGGCAGGGCGTCCGCGAGGTGATCGTGAAGGACGGTGCGCACGGTGCCCGTGCCTACACGGAAGAGGGCGAGATGCAGGTGCCGGCCCGTCCGGTGCAGGCGGTGGACTCCATCGGTGCCGGGGATGCGTTCAGCGGCGGGTATCTCTCCGGTGTCCTGGACGGCGCCGACCTTGCCACCCGGATGGACCGCGCCGCTGCGCTCGGGGCATTCGCGGTGGCGTCCCGCGGTGACTGGGAGGGGCTGCCGTTCAGGTCTGAGTTGCCGCTGCTGCGGGCCGCGGAAGGAGGGGCCCTGCGATGAGTGCCGTGTGTACGCCATGGCGTCCGCTGAGCGATGAGCGTCTGGAACTCGGCGAGGGCGCGCGCTGGATCGACGGCCGGTTCGTGTTCGTGGATCTCCTTGCCGGTGTCGTGTTCGGCTCGGACGGCGAATCCGGGCAGGCCCCGGCAGTGGTCCACCGAAGCGATGTGCCGGTGGGTGCGGTGGCTCAGGCGGCCGGTGGCTGGATCGCGGCGGCGGGGGAGGGCATCGTGCGCATCGGAGCCGATGGTGCCGAGAGCTGGCTGGCCCGCCCGGCGGCAGGCCGGGCCACGGCAATGCGGATGAATGACGCGGTAGCCGATCCGGACGGGCGTTTCTGGGCCGGTGCCATGCCCTACGACGGCACGGAGGGAGCCGGATTCCTCGTCCGGGCGGATCGGGACGGCTCCGTGCACCGTGTCCTGGACGGCCTGACGATCCCCAACGGCCCTGCCTTCTCGCCGGACGGTGGCACGATGTACCTCGCGGACACCCCGGCGGGACGGATCTTCACCGCGGCCGTGACGCCCGGGGCCGGGGCACTCGGGGAACTCAGGGAGTTCGCCCGCCTGACGGAGGGCGGCCCGGACGGGATGACCGTCGACGGCGAGGGATGTCTCTGGGTGGCGGTCTGGGGAGCCTCATGTCTCCATCGCTACGGTCCTGACGGAGTGCTGCGGGAACGGATCCCGGTGCCGGCTACGCAGCCGACCAGCATCGCGATCAGCCCCGCGCCGCCGTACCGGATTCTGGTGACGACGGCCGCCCACGGGCTCGACGCTCCCGAGCGCCATGATGGCCGGGTACTGGTCGCCGGAACGACCGTGCCGGGAGTCCCCGCCGCCTCGTACTCCGGCTGAGCGCCGGCCGCGTCGGCCGAATTGACCGCCCGGTGGCAGAACAACCGCGTAGTGACAGAACACCACCGTCTACGGGGTCGTTCTGTCACTAGCGGGGTGTTCTGTCACTCGCGTGGTGTTCAGCGCATCCTCGGTGCGGCGTCGCTGGCGGTTGCCAAGAACGCCGTACCGGAACGTCGAACGGACCTCCAAGAAACTCTTGACGCATAGGTAAAAACCTATGATCATGGACGCATGGCTCGTCCTGCTTCGACTCCGGATGTTTTCAGCGCTCTGGGTCATCCGCGGCGTCGTCTGATCCTGGAGCTCCTCGGCCAGCAAGACCTCACGGTCGCTGAACTGACCCGGGAGCTTGGAATAGCTCAGCCGTCCGTCTCGGAACAGCTGTCCCTGCTGCGGGAAGTCGGGCTGGTGGACAGCACCTCACAGGGCAGGAAGCGGGTCTACCGCATCAACCCCGCGCCGTTGCGCACGGTCGCGGACTGGCTGGTGCATCTGGATGCCTTCTGGGACGAGCGCTTTGCGCGCCTTGGCCGATTGCTAGAAGACCTCGACGAGGAGAGCACATGAGCAGGATCTACAAGACCGGCGAATACGGCGTGCCGGCGAGCACCCTATGGCGTGCCTTGACCGATCGTGATCTGCTGGCCATCTGGTTCATGCCCAATGATTTCCGAGCCGAGGTCGGCCACAGATTCACCATGACGACGGACCCGGCGCCGATGTTCGACGGAACCGTGCACCTGGAGGTCCTGGAGATCGACGCTCCGCACCGGATGAGATGGTCGTGGCGTGGCGGGCCGATCGACACCATCGTGACCTTCACCGTGGTCGAGCTCGGACCGAGACGATGTCGCTTGGAGTTCCTTCAGGAAGGCTTCGAAGGACTGGGCGCGGAGTTCGCGCGCTTCTTCCTCAATCGGGGGTGGCCCAAGATCGACCCGATCCTGACCGCCGTGCTGCACACCATCGAGGCGACGGAGCAGAGGAAGAAGACATGAGCGACAGCGCAGCGCTGGCGAAGAAACTCCGGATCAAGGAAAGCTCGCAGATCTGGGCGTGGCCCGATGCCCGTCGGCTCCCAGAATCTCTTGCGGCCGCCGCGAGCCCGCACATCGGGTCAGCGGAACAATCCGACATCGGGCTGCTGCACGTCGATGACCGCGAAGCCGTCAACACTGTGCTGGGCGAGCACCTTGAACGACTCGCTCCGATGCGTGCGGTGTGGCTGGTGTACGCGAAAGGGAACCGCACCGATATCAACCGGGACAAGCTGTGGGTGCAGTTAGACGGCTATGGCTGGCGTGCGGTGTCGCAGGTGTCGGTGGACGAACGGACCTCCGCTTTGCGCATACGCCCCCTGAAACCGGGCGAGAAACCGCTCGACCGGTGACTGGGGCGGTCCATCGTCATCCAGTCTCGGCGGTATCACGATGCGACACCAGTTCAGTGGTAGAACACCACCGTAGTGACAGAACACCACCGTCTACGGGGTTGTTCTGTCACTAGCGGGGTGTTCTGTGCAGCGTCAGTGCGGCGCCGCGCGAAGCGCGCTCCCGCTAGAGCCCGGCCAATGGAGCGATCCCGCGCGAAGCGGGCCCTGTGGGCGCCTGCCCTGTATCGGCGGTGGCGTACCCCGCTACGGTGGAGCCATGGCGAACCGGCTTGCACACGAGTCCAGCCCCTACCTGCGCCAGCACGCCGAGAACCCGGTGGACTGGTGGCCGTGGGGCCGTGAGGCGTTCGAGGAGGCCCGCCGCCGGGACGTGCCGGTGCTGATCAGCATCGGCTACTCCTCCTGCCACTGGTGCCATGTGATGAACCGGGAGTCCTTCCAGGATCCGCACACCGCCAATGTCATCAACGCCACCTGCGTGCCGGTGAAGGTGGACCGTGAAGAGCTCCCGGCGGTCGACGCCATCTACATGTCCGCGCTGCAGGCCATGCGCGGCCAGGGCGGCTGGCCGCTCACCGCGTGGGCCGACCACGACGGCCGGCCGTTCTATGCGGGCACTTACTTCCCGCCGCGGCCGGTGCAGAACCAGCCCTCCTTCGAGCAGGTGCTGCGCGCGATCGACGAGACCTGGCGCCATCGCCGGGACGAGGTCAGCGGCATCGCCGGCTCCCTCACCGAACGCATCGCCCAGCAGTCCCGCATCGCCGAAGCCCGCACCCCTGACGGCCAGGCGCTGCCCGTCCCCGGCGAGACCGAGCTGCAGGCGGCCGCCGAACAACTGCTGGACCAGATCGACCTGGAGCACGGCGGTTTCGGCCCGGCGCCGAAGTTCCCGCCGCCGATGACGCTCATCCAGTTGCTGCGCCACCACGCCCGCACCGCGGAAACCGGCCAGCGCAGCGATTCGCTCGACGTCGTCGCCCTCACCATGCGCCAGATGGCCGCCGGCGGCATCCACGATCACCTCACCGGCGGTTTCGCCCGGTACTCGGTGGATCGTGAATGGGTGGTGCCGCACTTCGAGAAGATGCTCTACGACAACGCCCTGATCCTCCGCGCCGCCGTGGACTGGTGGCGTGCCGAGAACGAACTCGACCCCGGCTCCGGCAACGCGGACCTGGCCCGCTATCTCATCGAGCAGACCGCGGGGTTCCTCACCAGCGGCTTCCGGCTGGACTGCGGGGCGTTCGCCGCCTCCTTCGACGCGGACTCAGAACTGCCGGCCGCGTGCGAGGACGAGGGGGAAGCGCACCGCGGCAACACGCCGCCCCACGGCGAGGGCGCTTTCGCCGTGTGGTCCCGGCACGATCTGGACGAGGCGCTGGGCGCCGATGCCGGATGGGCCGCGGAGTTCCTGGCCGTCACCGAGGAGGGGACGTTCGAGCACGGCCGCTCGGTGCTGCAGATGCCCGCGCTGCGCGACCTCGACGGTCCCGGTGACCAGCGCGCCGGCACCCGGCCGTGGCAGAACCCGCGCTGGCTCTCGGTGCGCGACCGGCTGCTGGCCGCACGGGAGCGCCGGCCTCAACCAGCCCGCGACGACAAAGTCCTGACCTCCTGGAACGCTCTGGCGGTCACCGCCCTGACCCATGCCGCCCAGGCATTGCAGCGTCCCGACTGGATGCAGACGGCGCGAGACGCCCAGTCCTACCTCCTGCGCACTCACTGGCGGCAGGGCCTCCTGGCCAGGGCGTCCCTGGAGGGCAGCATCGGCGGCGACGGCGTGCTGGAGGATTACGCTGCGCTCGCGGTATCGGCGGCTACGCTGTACTCCGCCGAGGGCGATCCGGGACACCTGCGCACCGCCCGCGAGGTGATCGCTGCGGCCCTCGAACGCTTCGTCGAGACCGGCGAGGACGGGGACGGCACGAACCGGATCTTCGATGCGCCGGACGACGGCCTCCTGGTGGTGCGCACCAGTGACTCCAATGACACCGCCGTGCCCTCGGGGCGGGCGCTGCTGGCGGAGGCGGCCGGTATGCTCGCGGGGCTCTTGAGCGCCGATGACCCCCTTACGGTTCGCCTGGCCGCCCTGCGGGAGGACGCCTTGCGCGGCTTTCTCATCTTCGCGCTGAAGGCCCCGCGCGGCGGCAGCTGGGGGCTCGCCCAGGCCGAGACCCGCGCTGCCGGGGACCCGCGCCTGGCCTCGCGGAGCCCGGCGCTGCGCCGGCTGGGCTGGGAAGCGCCCTCACCGGGCCTGCTGATCGACCCCGAGCCCGAGGAACTGCCCGAAGAAGAACGCCGGGCGGCCGTGATCTGCCGCGACCGCACCTGCGGCCTGCCGATCACCGAGCCGGAGGCTCTTGCCGCCGCCCTGCGCGGGAGCGCCTGAGCCGTTGACCTGCGCGGGGTGCCTGAGCATCACACGCCGGTACTGACAAAACATGCCGTGAGTGCCAGAACACCACCGTCTACGGTGTGGTCCTGGCACTACGAGTGTGTTGTGGGAGGAAGCTCGTGTTCTGTACGCGGCGAGTGAACGCGAGCCGGGTCTTCCACCCGACGGCTACCGGCGGAACACCCGTACGATCGCGCGGAAGGCCAGCATCGTGGATCCGAAGCCCAGCGCCACGCCGGCCATCGCGTAGAGGGACAGGCTCCCGGTGAGCATCGGTCCGCTGTCGCTCGTGATGAGCTGGGCGGAGGTGATGAGCCCGGCCACCGCCAGGATCGAGGCGATGCCGTCGTCCACCAGGCTGCGCATCCAGGCCCGGTCGGTCGGATCCGCGAACGGCCGGGCGTCCACCGTGAAGGTGCCATCGGCCAGCGCCGAGGTGACCTCCTCCGCCCGCAGCGGCATCCGGCGCAGCACGCTGGTGAGGATCGCGGCGCTGCCCATCGCCTGCTCGGCGAGCCGTCGCGGGGAGTGCAGATCCCGCAGCACGCTGCCGATCCGGTCCCGGGCCGCGGTCAGCAGGGAGATGCGCGGGTGCAGCAGGAGCAGCGACTTCTCCACCGCCGCCAGGGTGCGGAACGCCGCCGCGATGCCGCTGGGGACGCCGATGCCGTGCTCGCGGGCGATCGCGAACAGCCGGCCGAAGAGCGCCGCATCCATCTGGTCCTGGTTCTGCACCAGCGCGATCTCCCGGCCCACCTGGCGTCGCAACTGGTCCAGGTCCGTCTCGTCCGGGACATCGAACGCCAGGAACAGCGCATCCGTGGCGGTGATCGCGTCATCGGTCATCACGCCGTAGATCAGCGCGGCCAGCACCTGCCGGGTGTCGGAGTCCAGGACGCCGATGGAGCCGAAATCCAGCAGTCCCAGGCGGCCGTCGTCCAACAGCATGATGTTGCCCGGATGGAGATCGGAGTGGAACACCCCGTGGACGAAGATCCCGTCGATCAGCGCCTCGATCAGATCGCGGGCCAGCCGGAGACGGTCCGCCTCGTCCAGCCGGGCCACGCGCTCCTGCGCGTGTGAGAGCGGCACCCCCTCCAGTTTGCTCATCACCAGCACCCGCGGCGAGGTGAACTCCGGCCGCACATGCGGCACCCGGATGCCTGACTGCTTGCGCAGGGAGGTCTCCAGCGCGCGCGTGTTCTCCGCCTCCTGGCGATAGTCCAGCTCCCGCTGCACGGACTCCATGAGGTCCTCGACGAGGGAAGTCAGTCCCATCCTGCGGGCCCAGGGGAACCGTGCCTCGGCCATCCGGGAGGCGTGGCGGAGGATGTCGAAGTCGTCGCGGACCTGGGCACGGGCGCTGGGCCGTTGCACCTTCACCACCACGCTGTCACCGTCCTTCATGACGGCTTCGTGCACCTGCGCGACCGAGGCCGCCGCGAGCGGCCGGTCCTCGAAACGGGTGAACAGTTCGTCCACATCGGCGCCCAGATCCCGTGCGATCACCTTCTTGATCACGTCCGTCGGCACCGGTTCGGCATCGGACTGCAGGCTGGCCAGCGCCCGGGTGGTGGCGTCCGGCAGCAGGTCCTGCCTGGTGGAGAGCAACTGCCCCAGCTTGACGAATGTGACGCCGAAGCGGTTGAGCGCCTCCACCAGCGCGGGGGCGAAGGCGGAGCTGTCCGGGCCGAACCGCATCGCATGGGACAGGCCGGTGCGGGAGACGATCCTGGCGAACTGCGCCAGCCGGCGGGTGCGGCGGAACGCCGCGACCGCCATCCGCATCAGCTCCAGCGGCGAGGGCACCGAGCCCGTCGGGGCGAGCGCCTCCAGCACCACGACGCACGCCAGCGCCGCCACGAGCGTCCACAGCAGCGCCAGCAGGGCGGAGAACACCGCCAGCGGCGCCGAGCCGATCAGATTGCCGTCGGCATCGACCATCCCGACCGGCTGCGCGAACAGCAGCGTGACCGGCCACAGGCTGGCGACGGCGACGATCCCGCCCAGGTAGGAACGCAGGAACCCGACGTGCGTGCCCAGCACCCGCCGCACCGCCAGGGACAGCGCGAAAGCTCCGACCAGCGCGCAGAAGACGAGGAAGACGATCGTGGAGCCCTGCGCCATGACCTCACTCCGTCCGGTAGAAGGCGGCGAGCGCGTCGCCCAGATGGGCGACGTCGGCGACGGCGCACATCTCCCGCGCCGAGTGCATCGACAGGAGCGCCAGACCGACGTCCACCGTGACCATCCCCAGCCGGGTCGCGGTGATGGGGCCGATGGTGGAGCCGCACGGCACGGTGTTGCGGGAGACGAACTCCTGAACCGGGACCCCGGCGGCTGCGGCGGCGCGGTGCCAGCGGGCGGCGCCGACGGCGTCCGTGGCATAGCGCTGATTGGCGTTGATCTTCAGCAGCGGCCCGCCTCCGGCGATGGGCAGGTTCGCCGGATCGTGGCGTTCGGGATAGTTCGGGTGCACCGCGTGCCCGGCATCGGCGGAAAGGCAGAACGACCGGGACAGCGCCCGGCGCCGCTGGGCGTCGTCCGCACCCAGGGCGTGGGAGATCCGCGCCGTGACGTCCTCCAGGAAGGGTCCGGCCGCTCCGGAACGGGTGGCCGAGCCGACTTCCTCATGATCGAAGGCGGCCAGGACGCCGATGCCCGCCGCCTCCGCGGGCTCCAGGCCGGCCAGGGCGGCGACGCCGGCGTGCACGGAGGAGAGGTTGTCCAGGCGGGCGGAGGCGAGGAACTCCTCATGCGCCCCGAACAGCGCCGGTGCCTGCGCATCGCAGGTGACGATGTCGTAGCCGGCGATCTCCTTGCGGTCCACGCCCGCCGCCTCGGCCAGGAGCGCCAGCACATCGGTGTGCGGGCCGGAGGCGAGGGCGAGCACCGGCTGGGTGTGCCGCTGTTTGTCCAGCGCCAGGCCCGCGTTCGCCTCCCGGTCCAGATGGATCGCCAGTTGCGGGATGCGGGCGATCTTCTCGACCCGGGTCAGAACCTGTTCGCCGCCGGTGAGCACCAGCCGCCCGGCCAGGGTCAGCTCCCGGTCCAGCCAGGAGCTCAGCAGCGGGCCGCCGTACACTTCCACGCCGGCCTGCACCCAGCCGTGCGCGCGCAGCGTGGGGCTCGGCTTGAGCTTGAAGGCGGGCGAGTCGGTGTGGGCGCCGATGACGGAGTACGGCGTCGCGGGACCGGCGCCCTCGGGGATCACCCAGGCGATGACCGCTCCGTCGCGGATCGCGTAACCGCGGTGGCCGGGGCCGAGCCGGGAGGTCCAGTCCTCCGCTTCGTCCAGGGCCTCGAAGCCGGCCGACGTCAGCCGGCGGGCGGCTTCGGCGGCGGCATGGAAGGAGGAGGGCGAGGCGGCGACGAACTCACCGAGGTCCAGGGCGCGCGGTGCTGTCATGCCCTCAATTCAAACAGATCGGCCCCGCGCCAGTCCGGCACCCGCCCCCGCCCCGGCGCTGTGCCGGCCCGGGGGAGGCGCGGCATCGGCCCGGGGGCGGTGCGGCACCCGGGGTCTCCCCGCTCCCGGCGTGACATTTGTCAGCACCGGGCGGTGAGAAGTTCCCGCAGATCACGGCCTAAAGCGCACTACCCGCCGCCGGCCTGGATTGATGGACTTAAGACGTACCCGAGACAGACGCACGACCGGAAGGACGCACACCATGGAACCCCTCGTGATCACCTGGCTGCAGGAGCAGGCCGCCACCGTCGACACCTGGCTGCAGATGCTGGTCATCGCGTTCGCCGGCGCCATCCCCTTCGTCGAGTCCTACTTCGGCTCGATGATCGGCGTGCTGGCCGGCCTGCCGATCTGGCTGGCCGTGCCGGCGGCAGTGATCGGCAACTGGCTGTGCATGTTCGGTCTCGTCACCTTCGGCGCCGGGGTGCAGCGCCGGATGGCTGCCCGCTCGCAGAAGGAGCCGACCAAGCGGCGCGAGCGGTTCATGCGCATGTTCGACCGCTTCGGCGTTCCCGGCGTGAGCCTGCTGGGCCAGTCCATCCTCCCCAGCCAGATCACCTCGATGCTGATGGTCGGCATCGGCGCCTCGAAGTCCCGGGTGATCCTCTGGCAGACCATCTCGATCATCCTGTGGGGCGTCCTGTTCGGCGTGCTGGCTCTGCTCGGCGTGAACCTCGTGGCCCAGTAAGCACGGTCGTCCATCGCGCGGCCTCCTCCGGCCAGCCGGTCGGGGGGAGACCGGTAGACTTGTGCGGTGCTCACCGCCCTCCTGCGCGTGGCCGGGCCCTCCTTCTTCCCGATCGCCCTGGCCAGCCGTCTGCCCTTCGCCATGAGCATCGTCGGCGTGATGACCGCGGTGTCACTCACCCGGGATTCCTACGCCGCCGCCGGTGCCACCGCGGCACTCGTCGGGGTGGGCTCCGCTCTCATCGGCCCGCTCGTGGGCATGCTCGCGGACCGCTACGGCCAGCGACCGGTCCTGCTGGCCGCCGGACTGGTCAACGGGACCGCCCTGCTGGCGCTCGTGGCGGTCCTGCTGAGGGAGGCCCCGGACGGCTGGCTGCTGGCCGCTGGCTTCCTCATCGGCGCGAGCTCTCCGCAGATCAGCCCCATGGTCCGGGTGCGATGGCTCAATATGATCGCCGCGCGGGTGGAACCGGACCGCCGGCCCAGGGCGACGCAGGCGGCCCTGAGCTACGAGTCGATGGCCGATGAGCTGGTCTTCGTCTTCGGTCCCGTCCTGGTGGGCGCCCTGGCCAGCCTGCTGCTGCCGACGGCGCCGCTGATCGCCGCGGCGGTGCTGACGATCGGCTGCGTGACGGCGTTCGCGCTGCACTCCACGCACGAGTTCGGTCCGGCCCGGGCGCCCGGCGCGCGCGGTGCCGGGGACCTCGCCCCGCTGCGTTCGCTGTGGCGGCCGGTGTGCGTCCTGCCGGTGCTGGGCATGGGCGCGGTGGGCCTCTTCTTCGGTTCCACGCTGACCTCTCTGACCGCTTTCATGGGTGCCGTCGCCGATGGCGCCCAGACCGGTCTGGCCTACGGCGCGATGGGGCTGACCTCCGCGGTGATGGCGCTCGCGGTGGTCCTGCTGCCGCCCGGTTTCGCCTTGCGTCACCGCTGGCTGGTCTTCGCGCTGGTCGCGCTCGCTGGTGCGGTACTGCTCCCCTTGGCCGCCACGGTGCCGGCGATGGTCGCCGTGCTCCTGGTCACCGGCTGCGGAATCGGGCCGGTCCTGGTCACGCTCTTCGGCCTTGCCGCGCAGTCGGCCCCGGCCGGGCGCGTGACGACGCTGATGGCGGCGATGGCCTCGGCCGTCATCGTGGGCCAATCGGGCGCGTCTGCGGTGGCGGGAGTCGTGGTCGAGGCACGCGGTCATGAGGCGGGTTTCCTGCTCGTCATCGGCGCCACCGCCCTCCTGAGCCTCCTGGCGCTGGCCCACACCGGGCTCGCGCAGCCGGCGAGCCCTCGTCGCCGCGGCTGAGACGGCTCATACCCGCCGAGGCGGCCAGCACCGGGGCGGCTGATACGCCGAGGGCTGCGGTGACTGAACGATCCGCGCGGCTGAACGACCTGCGCGGCTGAACGATCTGTTCGGCTGAAGGGGTCGATGCAGCTGTCAGGATCGAGGCATCCGAAGGGGAGAAACCTAATGTTCACCGGAAAGTAGTCTGTGCGTCCGCTGAAATCTGGCAGGCTAAGGGAATGTCCGCGTGATCAGACCGGAGGATCCCCATCGTGAACAAGAAGACCACCACAGCCGGAGCGCTCTCCGCGGTGCTCCTGGCCCCGGCCGCGGCGCTCGCCCTGAGCGTCTCGCCCGCCGGCGCCGTCGAGCCCGGCACCGAAGTCCAGCTCCTGGGCATCAACGATTTCCATGGCCGCGTCGCCGAGGCAGGCGTCGACCTCGCCGCCACCGTCGAACGGCTCCGCGCCGAGTCCGAGGCCGCCACGGTGTTCCTGAGCGCCGGCGACGACATCGGCGCCTCCACCTACGTGTCCTCCAGCCAGCAGGACAAGCCCGTCCTGGACATCCACAACGCACTGGGCATGGATGTCGCGGCGCTGGGCAACCACGAGTTCGACCAGGGCTGGTCGGACATCGCCGACCGGGTCAACCCGGAGACGGACTTCCCGTGGCTGGGCGCCAACGTCTACGAGCGCGGCACGCAGAACGTCCCGGAGGCGATCGACTCCTACGCCATCGTCGAGGCCGGCGAGGTCCGGGTGGCCGTGATCGGCGTCGTCACCGAGGAGACCGCCAGCCTGGTCGATCCCAGCGGCATCGACGCCATCGAGTTCGGCGATCCGACGGACGCCGTGAACCGCACCGTCGCGGAGATCGCAGCGCTGCCGGAAGCCGAGCAGCCGGACCTCACGGTCGTCTCGGCGCACCTGGGCTCCAATGTCACCTCCGATGTGGACGCCGGCATCGCCTCCAACCCCGAGTTCGGCAAGCTGATCACCGAATCCGACGCCTCCGTCGACGCCTTCTACACCGGCCACACCCACGTGGAGTACGCCTGGGAGGCCCCGGTCCCGGGTGAGCCCGAGCGGACCCGCCCGGTCATCCAGGCCGGCAGCTACGGCGAGAACGTCGGCCGGATCGTGCTGAGCGCCGATGAGTCCGGCAACTGGACCACGGAGGTCCTGGAGAACGTCCCGACCGCGGACGAGGGCTTCCGCAACTCCGTCGTCGAGCAGGTCGAGGCCATCGTGAACGACGCGGTGGAGACCGCCCAGGAGCTGGGCAGCCGCGTGGTCGGTGAGATCACCGAGGACATCACCCGCGCCTTCACCGCCGACGGCGCCGAGGACCGTGGCGCCGAGTCGACGCTGGGCAACCTGGTCGCCGATGCGCTGCAGGCCGGCACCGGGTACTCGCAGCTGGAGGGCTCGGACTTCGCCCTCACCAACCCCGGCGGCCTGCGCACGGACCTGCTGGTGGACGACCAGTACGCCGATGAGGCACCCGGCGAGGTGACGGTCGCCGAGCTCAACGCGGTGCTGCCCTTCGCCAACGACCACGGCGTGGTCACCCTGACCGGTGCCGATGTGCTGGGCGTCCTGGAGGAGCAGTGGCAGCCGGCCGGCAGCGCCCGTCCGTTCCTGCACCTGGGCATCTCGGAGGAGCTGGAGGTCGTCTACGACTCCTCCGACGACGCCGAGCAGCGGATCGTCTACGCCGCGGTCAACGGCGAGGAGATCGACCCCGAGGCCACCTACCGCGTGGCGACGCTGAGCTTCCTGGCCGCCGGCGGCGACAACTTCACCTCGTTCGCCAACGGCGAGTGGGAGCAGTCCGGCCTGACCGACTTCGAGGTCTGGGAGCGTTACTTCACCGAGAACACCCCGGTCTCCCCGGACCACGACGAGCGCCAGGCCGATCTGGCCCTGGACATCATCGCCAACGGCACCGCTGAGGTCCGCTTCGGCGCCGATGAGGACCCGCTGCGGATCCCGGCCGGCGGCACTGCGGAGGCCTACATCGTGGCCGACTCCGCGGAGCCGGTGACCGGTCCGTTCCGGGTCACCGTGGACCTGCCCGAGGGCGTCACGGTGCAGGGAGCCGACGCCAACGCCGCGTTCCTCGGGGCGCTGCGCGGCGGTCTGGACGACGAGGACCTGGTCGAGGCGTTCAACGCGCAGGAAGAGCTCGTCATCGACGAGCTGCCTGCCGGTGAGAGCACCCTGACCCTGACCTTCTCCGCCGCCGAGGACGCAGCGGCAGGTGCGGCCACCATCGGCGTCCAGCTGCAGGCCGACCCGCAGGCCACCTGGTGGGACGACAACCCGCTGCCGCTGCCGTACTCGGCCGAGCTGAACGTCGAGGTCACCGCCGATGAGCCGGCCCCGACCGAGCCGACGCCCACCGAGCCCGGTCAGCCGACCCCGACCGATCCGGGCCAGCCGGGCGGCGAGCCCACGCCGACTCAGCCGGGCAGCGACCCGGGCGCCGGCCCGGGCCCCGGTGACGGCAAGCCGCTGCCGCGGACCGGTAGCGATGTGGCCGGTCTGCTCGGTCTCGCGCTGGCCCTCCTCGCCGCCGGCGGGGTGGCCGTCGCCGCAGGTGTCCGCCGCCGCGGTGCGGGCTCGCAGCTCTGACCCGCTGATCTCGCGGCGGGTGTGAAGCCCGCCGCGGGGGAATGCCGACGATCCGGCCGGTACGTCCTTTCGGGACGTGCCGGCCGGATCTGTCTGTGGCGGTATCCTCGATCTACGGTCGCTGGCCGTCACTCCCATGCGGTGTCCCGGCCGGGACGCCTGAGCCGAAAGGACGCCTGTGCCTCAGCAGCCCGAGGACGCTCCCCGCGCCCGCATCCGCTGGTGGTTCCTCCTCATCGCCGTGGCCTTCCTGGCCGTCGCGGTGTTCGGCGGGATCCGGATCTACGCGGCCCAGCGGGACGCCGCCGCCCCGGACCCGGCGGAGGCCACGCAGGAGGCGGAGGTCCCGGTCGAACCGGCTGAGAGCATCGACGGCGCATGGGTGCTGGCCGAGGGCTCCGAGGCGGGCTACCGGGTGGAGGAGGTGCTCGGCGGCGAGGACGTCACCGTCGTCGGCCGCACCGAAGCGGTCACCGGCGAGCTGGAGGTCTCCGGCGGCAGCGTCACCGACGGTGAGGTCGTGATCGACCTGCGGGAAGTCCGCACCGACTCCGCGCAGCGGGACGAGTACTTCGCCACCCGGGCCGTTGACACCAGTGAGCATCCGGAAGCCGGGTTCGTCCTGACCGGGCCGGTCGATCTGGCCGATCTGGCCGAGAGCACCGGCATCATGCAGGTGACCGCGCAGGGCGTGCTGAGCATCAACGGCGTGGAGAACGACGCCGAGGTCGTGCTCGATGTCGTCCGTGAACAGAACCGCCTGACCGTCGCCGGGGCAGTCCCGGCCGTGTGGGCCGACTTCGATGTGCAGGCGCCCGATCTGGGCTTCGTCTCAGTCGAGGACGAGGGCGCCCTCGAGCTGTCCCTCGTGTTCGAGCGCGCCTGAGATACGCCTGAGATACGGGGCACGGAAGCCCCTGGCACCGTCCCGCCGGCAGCGTCCGGCACGCTGCCGCTCTGCCGGCCGCGCATGTGCCCACCTCGCGTCCTGACATCGTCGTCCAGCCTGCCGCTTACGTCGTCGCTCCGCTCGTAGATCGTCACCGCCCAGCCCGGGAGAGCGACGACGTAAGACCGCAACGACGACGTAAGCGCGGCGCTGCGCACCGCGTCAGGCGCGGGCGCCCTTTCAGGCGAGGGCTGCGAGCTTCTCCTGTACCTGGGCCAGGGAAGGGTTGGTGGCGGCGGAACCGTCGGCGTACAGCAGCGTCGGCACGGTCTGGTTGCCGTCGTTGACCTCCTCGACGACTGCGGCGGCGCCGTCGACCTCTTCGATGTTCACCTCGTTGACCGCGATCCCGGCCGAGGCCAGCTGAGGCTTCAGCCGTTTGCAGTACCCGCACCAGCTCGTGGTGAACATGGTCACGGTGCCCTCCTGGGGCAGGAAGTCCGAAGCCGGCATGCCGGGGTCCTCTCTCTCGTCGTCGGCCGGCGTGCAGCCGGCGCGGCGCCCGACGGTTTGACTGTTCGGAGGGTCAGCGACGCCGGGCTCTCGCCTAGGTCAAGGCACGGCTGGGTGCCGGTATTCCCGCCGGACGGTGCTTGCCCCGCGCTTGCCACGCAGCGCCCGCCCGGCGTGCCGCGTTCCGCGCACCTGGCACCCGCGGGTCTGCGGGCACCACGCCGTCGCACCGGCGGATACCCCAGGGGCCCGTCTTCACCCGGGGGTCTTGCTTGCACGTACAACCGTGCTCGTTACTGTAGGGAACAGACGCATTGCCGGGATACCCCGAACGATCCGGACGGTCCTCGCGGGCGGCACGACGCCCGGCGCAGCCAGGGGAATTCGGGCGGGCGCTGCGATGCGGCCGGTGCGGCGCCCGGGAGAGGCCGGCACACGGCAGCCGCGGGCGCCGGGGAGTGCGCCCGCAGGCACGCCGTCCGCGGGGACCGACCCGCACGCGGCACATGGATGAGCAGACGATCAATAGGAAGTGTGGCTGGTGAATCAGTTTCAGGCGGAATGGCAGGCGTGGCATGACGAACGCGTCCGGCAGCTCGCTTCGCCGCACGGCTGGCTCAGCCTCACCGGTCTGCGCTGGCTGGGCCCGGGGGAGAACCGCTTCGACGGGATGCTCGGCACCTGGACGGTCGCCGATGGTGCGGTCACCCTGATCCTGGACCGCGGCCAGACGGCGGGCCCGACGGCAGAGACGCTCAGGTTGGCGGGCCAGGCGAAAGAGGAAGGCCGGAGCGTGGACCTGGATGTCCGGGGAGGCTTCCGCGCGTGGCTTCGGCCCGGCGCGAACCTGCTGTGGATCTCCAGCGGCACCCTGGTCTTCGAGCTCATCCGGCGAGGCGCGACCTACGGGGTGCGGCTGAGGGATTCCAGTTCGCCGCTGCTGCGTTCCTTCCACGGCGTCCCGGCGTTCGAGCCGGACGAGTCCTGGGTCAAAGCCGGTGTGTTCGCGCCTCACGAGGAACCCGTGGCACACCGCATCGCGACTGCCTGGCCGGGCCTGGAGGACACCGTGCTGTCTCCTGGCACAGTGCGGTTCGAGCACGAGGGGCACGAGGTCACGCTGCACGCGACCGGATCGGCTCAGACCGGGCTGACCGCGCTCTTCTCGGATGCTTCCTCCGGCACTCTCACCCCCGCGTGGCGCACGCTCTCGCTCGGCGTCCCGGATGCCCAGGGCGGGGTGGTCCTTGACTTCAACCGCGCGGTGAACATGCCGTTCGCCTTCACTCCCTTCGCGACGTGCCCGGCGCCGATCGCGGGCAATGAGCTGCCGTTCCCGGTCTGGGCCGGCGAGCGGAAGCCGGCGCAGACGCTGGGACGCAGCGGCGTGAACTGCCCCGTCCTGGTGATCCGCAACGAGGAATCCCTGGGGCTCGGAGAGCTTGGCGCCTGGTGGGAGGAGGCCGGACTGGACCTGGTCACCGTGGATCTCACCGCGGGCGAGCGGATTCCGCCGCTGACGGGGTTCAAGGCCGTCATCGTGCTGGGCCAGGAGCCCGGCGCCGATGCCTGCCTGGAACATGAGCGGGCGCTGCTGGCGGATGCCCTCGCCGAGGGAGTGCCGACCCTGGGGTTCGGCGCGGCGGAGCTGCTGGCCGATGCCGCCGATGAGGCCCCCGGTGCCAGCGTGCCCGCCGAGGACCGGGACCGGCGTGCCGAGCCGCGCCTGGTGCCGCCGGGGGAGGCGCGCCGGATCGCCGAGTTCGCCTGGCAGATTCCCGCGGTGCCGGCGATCTCCACCAGCGGTGAGGCGGACAGCTGGAAGGGCTTCGTCCGCCAGTTCGCCCAGCTGGCACGCTCCGGCGCCGCCTGAAACCGGAGGGTCACCAGATGGTGACGCGTTCCTCTTCCGGTAGGAACATCGCGTCGCCGGGCTGCACCTCGAAGGCCTCGTGGAAGGCCGCCATGTTCCTGGCGATCTGATTGCAGCGGAATTCCTCGGGGGCATGCGGATCGACCGCCAGCCGCTTGATCTTCTCCTCCGTGCGGCGCTTACCGCGCCAGGCGCGTGCCCAGGCGAAGAAGAACCGCTGCGCGCCCGTCGTTCCCTCGATCACCGGCGGTTCGGCCCCGTCGAGGTGGATCTGGTACGCCTTCCACGCGATGCCCAGGCCACCCAGATCGCCGATGTTCTCGCCGATGGTGAAGGCGCCGTTCACGTGCTGGTCCGGCTCCAGGCCTTCCG
Organism: Sediminivirga luteola; assembly: GCF_014639315.1. Classification (GTDB taxonomy): domain Bacteria; phylum Actinomycetota; class Actinomycetes; order Actinomycetales; family Brevibacteriaceae; genus Sediminivirga; species Sediminivirga luteola. The sequence continues at coordinate 259,477 of NZ_BMFY01000002.1, read as the reverse complement.
GGACGAGGGCGTCGTACTGCTCGATCAGCGCTTTGGTGCGCGTCTCGAACGCGATCCTGTCCTCTTCGGTCCACCAGTCGCGCAGGTTCCCGTCGCCGTCGTACCGCGAACCCTGGTCGTCGAAGCCGTGCCCGATCTCGTGACCGATCACGGCGCCGATCGCCCCGTAGTTGAGTGCGGCATCGGCGTCGGGGTCGAAGAACGGTGGCTGCAGGATGCCGGCCGGGAAGACGATCTCGTTGAGCACGGGGTGGTAGTAGGCGTTGACCGTCTGCGGGTTCATCAGCCACTCGTACGGGTCGATGGGCTGCCCGATGCGTCCCAGCTGCCGTTCGTGCTCGGCGCGGGCGGCGCGGCGGTAGTTGCCCACCAGGTCGTCGGCGCGGACCTCGAAGGGATACTCCCGCCACTTGTCCGGGTACCCGATCTTGGGGGTGAACTTGCTCAGTTTCTCCAGGGCGCGCTGCCGGGTTTCCTCGCCCATCCACGGCAGCTCGGAGATGGACCGCCGGTAGGCCTCGATCAGGTTGCCGACCAGTTCCAGCATCAGCTCCTTGGAGCGGGGCGGGAAGTGCTCGGCCACGTACAGCTTGCCGACCGCCTCGCCCAGGAGACCTTCGACCAGGGAGACCCCGCGCTTCCAGCGATCCCGATTCTCCTCCGCGCCGGAGAGCACCCGCCCGGAGAAGGCGAAGTCCTCCTCGACGATGTCCTCGTTCAGCAGGGAGGCGTGCGAATCCAGCACGGAATAGAGCAGCCATGCCTTGAGGTCGTCCAGGGGGCGGGCGGCCCAGACCGCGGCGGCGCCGGTGAGGAAGTCCGGCTGGCGGACGATGACGTGCGCGAAGGCCCCGGCGTCGGCGCCCAGGCCCGCCATCCACGCGTCCAGGTCGAAGCCGTCCAGCAGCGCGCGGAGGTCCGCCAGCGCCACCTTGTTGTAGGTCTTCTCCGCGTCCCGCGAGGCCACGACGTCCCAGTGGTGGGCGGCGAAGGCGGTCTCCAGGCTGAGCACGGTCTCCGCGATGGCGCCGCTTGTCTGCCCGGTGTGCTCCTCCAGGCCGCCCAGTGCGGCGAGTGCCTCCACGTGCTCCTGGAACTTCTGCCGGATCGGCGCGTACTGCTCCTCGCGGTAGTAGGACTCGTCAGGCAGGTGCAGGCCGTCCTGCTGGAAGTACGCGATGTACCGGTCGGGGGCGCCGGCGTCGGCGGAGACGTAGGCTGCGATGATGCCCGGCACGCCCTCGGCCTCCAGCTCGCCCAGCACCCGGGCGAGTGCGCTGTGGTCGCCCGCGCCGGCGATCTTCGCGAAGGCGTCCTGCAAGGGTGCGGTGCCGAGCCGTTCGATGCGCTCGGTGTCCATGAAGGAGCGATAGAGATCGCCGATCTTCTGGGCCTCGCTGCCCGGTGCGGCGGGTTCCTGCGCCGCGCGGTCGATGATCTCGCGCACATGCTGCTCCGCGGCGTCCACGAGCTCGCGGGCCGCGCCGTCGCCGGACCGGTCCGCCGGGATGGTGAAGCTGGACAGCCAGGCGCCGTTGACGTGCCGGAACAGATCGTCCCGGGGGCTGACGGACTCGTCGCGGTGCGGCAGGATCGACTCGATAGTGCTCATGGCCTCTAACCTATCGCGGGTCACTGACACCGGGGGGCGGGCGCCGGTTCCGGTGCGGCTCCGGCTGCGGATCGTTGTCGCTGGGATCACGGCTGCGGGCTGCGGCGCCGGGCGGAGGCACTGGAGATGTCCGCTCCGGGGACCGCCGGGGCCGCTCCTAGGATGGCGGGCATGTATCGCATCCTCATGGTCTGCACCGGGAACATCTGCCGATCCGTCTCCGCCGAGCGGATGCTCGCCGCCCGGCTGGCCGAGCGCGGTCTTGAGGGCCGCGTGCGCGTCGATTCCGCGGGCATCAGCGACGAGGAGGCCGGGAGTCCCGTCTATCCGGACACCGCCAGGGCGCTGGCCGCGCGGGGTTATCCGGCCGGTGGGCACGTGGCCCGGCAGGTTGCCGCGGACTGGCTGCCGGAACGCGAGCTGATCCTGGCGATGACCGAACGGCACGCCCGGGCACTGGCACGGCTGGCCGGAGGCGACGAGCGGATCACCGACCGCATCCTGCTCTACCGCGGCTTCGATCCGCGGGCCCGCGCCGCCGCGGGACTCCAGCGTGTGCCGGCCGGACCTGCGGGGTGGGATCCGGCGCTGGACATGGCCGATCCCTGGTACGGCGGCCCGGCGGAGCAGGAACGCATGCTCGACGAGGTCGAGGCGGGACTCGGGGAACTGCTCGGCTTCATCGAAGACCGGCTCGGCGGTCCCGGAGACCGCCCGGACTGAGCACTCAAGGGTCCGGCCGGACCGTACCGGTCGCCGGCCGGGCCGGGCGTCGACCGGATTGAAGCGCCCCCAGCCGACGCCGCTCAGGCTAGGAGCAGGGCCAGCAGCAGTGCCAGGCCGCCGATGACGATCCAGGCGAGCAGGCCGAGCGCCAGGTAGCGCGACTGGGTCGTCAGCAGCCGCCCGATCTTCACCTGCGAGCCGAGAGCGACGAGTGCGGCGCCCAGCAGGACGTGCTGGGCCCCTGCCGCGGTCTCCAGGGCCGCCTCCGGGAGCCAGCCGCTGGTCCGCAGCAGCACCGCGGCGAGGAAGCCGAGGACGAAGAGGGGCACGATGGCAGGCCGGGAACCGCTCGCGTCCGTCCCGCGCGCCTCCGCCGCCAGCAGGGCCGGGTTCCGGCGGGCGGCCAGGCTCACCACGGCGGTCATCGGCGCCAGCATGACGACCCGGGTGAGCTTCACCACGACCGCGACCGCCAGGGCGGCAGTGCCGGCGCTGCCGGCGGTGGCCACGACCTGCCCGACATCGTGCACGCCGGCGCCGGCCCACCAGCCCAGCTGCGGGTCGCTCAGCCCCAGCGGCACGGCGAGGAGCGGCAGGACGAAGATCGACAGCGTCCCGCACAGCGTCACGAGCGCGACCGGCGCGGCGGCGCGTCCGGCCGGCGTGCGGGTCACCGCGCTCATCGCGCCGATGGCGCTGGCGCCGCAGATGGAGTACCCCGAGGCGATCAGCAGCGACTCGTCGTGGGGCAGGCGGAACAGCCGGCCCAGCAGCCAGATCAGCGCGAACGCCAGGATCACCAGGCCGATCACGGCGCCGATGCCGGCCACGCCCAGACCGGCCACGTCGCCGAGGCTCAGCTGCAGCCCGAGCAGCACGATGCCGGCGCGCATGACCGTCCTGGCGGCGAAGTCGAGCCCGGGTTTGAGCACGGTGCCGGCGTACTGGCGAATGCCGGTGACATTGCCGAGCACGAGACCCAGGATCACGGCGGCGGTGAGCATCGGCAGGCCGTCCACATTGGCGGCGATGGCGATGGCGACGAGCACGCCCACCAGGCAGGAGAGGAGACCGGGCGCGATCGCCCGTACGGTCCGGAAGGTCACGCGCACCAGTGTCCCATGCGGCACGTTGTGCCGGGTACGCCACATCACGGTCCGCGTGCGGCCAGCTGTCAGGGCGACGCAGTACCCTGGGTGGAAAGCGGATCATCCCACACAAGGAGCATGTCCCGGCATGACGACTGCACGCACTCTCCGGGCGCCTCGCGCGCTCGCCGCTCTCCTCGCGGCCACCCTGCTCGCTCTTCTCGGCGGTCTGTGGACCGCCGCACCGGCCGCCGCGCACGACGAGCTGGTCTCCAGCAACCCCGGGGACGGCGAGGTCCTCGACGAACAGCCGCAGTGGCTGGAGCTGACCTTCAGCGGCAACATCCAGGAGATCGGCACCGAGATCACCGTCGAACGCGACGGCACCGACTACTCCGCCGGCTCCTACACGGTGGAGGGGACCACGCTGACCAGTGCCCTCCCGGACGATCTCGAGCCTGGCGAGTACACCGTGAACTGGCGGGTCGTCTCCGAGGACGGGCACCCGGTCTCCGGGTCGTTCGCCTTCACGATCGCCGGTGGTGAGGAGGCCGCGCCCGAGGATGAGGACGAGGCCGACGGCGCCGATGAGACGGCGGGCCTCGGTGGCGGCGTGGTCGACGGCGGGGGCCAGGACGTCCAGGACGACCGTGGCGCGCTGGGGTCCGGCGATGGCGACGGCTGGTCTCCCATCACCATCGTCATCCTGAGCCTGGGAGTACTGGCCGCGGTCGCCGCGGTCGTCGTGCTGCTGACCCGGAAGCGCCAGTTCGGCCAGACCGGGCAGGATGGCCAGACCGGGCAGGATGGTGCGCCGGGGCAGGACGGTCAGCCCGGACAGGGCGGTGACGCAGGCGGTCCCGGAAAGCCCTGACGCCTCGTGTGTGAACCATTGAACCCCCGGACCGCGCGGTCCGGGGGTTCAATGTTAGGTGCACCTCACTGGATGCGCCGTGAACGGGCGCACTACGGTATGAACACCGTGGCGGTCAGGCTGGGAGATGTGTGGCCGTCACGGCTTTCATTTTCCCCCGTCTCTTCCCCGATCCGCCACTGATCCCGTCGTATTGCGTCCTCGTGCGTCATACAGGTCCCTTCTGCAGGGCAGCGGGTTATCCCCTGAGCGGGCGTCGGGCCTCCGCCGGTCAGGACATCGGGCGTCCCTTGTGCTGAATACCCCGCGGGGCGAATGATGGGAGGATGCACTTCCTGATCGCTCCCGACAAGTTCAAAGGCACGCTCAGCGCGGAGCAGGTCGCCACGCACCTTGCCAGGGGATTGGAGAGCCACGGGCACACCGCCGCGTGCGTCCCGGCCGCCGACGGCGGGGACGGCACCGTCGCGGCCGTGCTGGCCTCCGGTTTCACCGAGCATCGCTCTCTGGTCACAGGTCCGCACGGACGGCCGGTCGAGGCCGCCTATGCCCTCCGCGGCACCACCGCCGTGATCGAGACCGCGCAGGCCTCCGGGCTGACGCTCATGGACCCGCGCCGGCCGATGCCGATGGAGGCCACCAGTTACGGCACCGGTGAGCTGATCCGCCATGCCCTTGATGCCGGGGCCACCACCATCGTCCTGGGTGTCGGCGGCGTCGCCACCACGGACGGCGGCATCGGCATGCTCACCGCCCTGGGCGCGCGCTTCCTGGATGCCGACGGCCAGGAGGTCCGTCCCGGCCGGCTGGAGAAGCTCGAGGCGGTGGAGGCCGGGGGGCTGGACCCCAGGATCGGCGCGGTCGAGGTCGTCCTCGCCAGCGACGTCGACAACCCGCTGACCGGTCCCGATGGCGCGGCCGCCGTCTACGGGCCGCAGAAGGGTGCCGGACCAGACCATGTCCGGCGGCTCGACGCGGGGCTGCGCCGGCTGGCCGGCCTGGTCGATCCGGAAGCGGCTGACCGCCCCGGTGCAGGTGCCGCCGGTGGCATCGGCTTCGCGGCGATGGCGCTGCTGGGAGCGGAGCGCCGGCCGGGCATCGACGCCGTGCTGGAGCTCGGCCCCTTCCGGGAGGAACTCGCCCGGGCGGACGTCGTCGTCACCGGCGAGGGCAAGGCCGACCGGCAGACCCTCCACGGCAAGGTCGCCCACGGCGTCGCCCGGCGTGCGCGAGAGGCGGGACTGGAGACCTGGGTGGTCTGCGGGGTCAGCGAGCTGAGCCAGGAGCAGATCGACGAGGCAGGATTCGCCGGGGTGCTCGCCCTGACTGACATCGAACCCGACCCCGAGCTGTGCCGCGCCAATGCCGGTGAGCTGCTGGACCATCTGGCTCAGCGCCTCGCGGCCCGCTTCGAGGAATCCTGAGGGACCGGCGCGTTCCGGAGGACGCTGACGGCGGTCCGGCAGGCTTCGGGAGCCTCGCCCGCGCCGCGCAGTCAGCCGTCTGACGTCGCCGGCGCGCTCACGCCCGTCTCATCGTGGACCGGCCCAGCCAGCCCGCCACCGCGGAGACCAGGCCCAGTCCGGCCACCAGCCAGAACGCCTCCTGGGCTCCGATGCCGTCGATGATGGCACCGGCTGCCGGGGAGCCGAGCGCGACTCCGATGCCCATCGACGTCCCCGACCAGGACAGCGCCTCCGTGGTCCTGCCCTGCGGCGCCAGTTCCTGCAGCAGGGTGCTGCCGGCGATCAGCGTCGGCGCGATGGCGAAACCGACGACGAACATGACGGCGCCCATCTGGAACAGGTTGTGCGGCAGGAGCAGCAGGCACAGGCCGAGAGCCAGGGCCGTGTTGGCGACCACCAGCCGGGTCGCCGCCGACGCCTTCCAGCGGATCGTCCCGTAACCGGCGCCGGCGACCAGCGAACCGGCCGCGAAGATGCCCAGCAGCACCCCGCCCAGCGGCTGCGCACCCTGCTCGTCGGCGAAGGCGATGGCGATGATGTCGATCGCGCCGAAGTTCATTCCCAGCAGCAGATAGCACACCACCACGACGAGGATCCCCGGGTTGCCCAGCACCCGCCCCCGCTTGGTCCCGGTGGCACGCGTGAGGGGCGGCTCGCTGGCCTTCTGCATGTACAGCAGGCAGGCGCCCACCGACAGCACCACCAGGGACAGCGCCAGCCCGGCGCTTGAGAACAGCGTCGTCGCCATCACGGTCACCAGGACCGGGCCGGTGATGAACAGCAGCTCGTCCATCATCGCCTCCCAGGAGAAGGCGGCGTTGAGCTGTTGCGGGGACTTCACCGCGTAGATCCAGCGGGCCCGCACGAGGGAGCCCGCCGGGCCCAGGCTCGCGCCGGTCACGAGCGCCAGGAGCACCACGACCACCGGGTGCGACTGCGCGTAGACGGACGCGATCAGGCCGCCCAGGCTCAGCACGTGCACGATCGCGGCCGGGATCATCACCCGGGCCTGGCCGCGGGCATCGGCGGCCTTGGCCAGCAGCGGGTTGCCGATGGCCTGGGCGCAGACGAGCACGGCCGCCAGCGCGCCGGCCAGTGCATAGGAACCGGTCTGAAGCTGCACGAACAGGACGGTGCCGATCCCCAGCAGGGCGATGGGCATCCGGGCCAGCAGCCCGGCGAGGGAGAAGCGTAGTGCGCCCGGAAGACTCAGGGCCTCAGCGTAGGTGGAGAACAATCCTCACGACTCGATGACACGGGAGACCAGCCGCGCGGCCTCGTCTTGGATACGGGACAGGTGCTCGGCGCCCTTGAGGGACTCCGCGTAGATCTTGTACACGTCCTCCGTTCCGGAGGGCCGCGCGGCGAACCAGGCGTTCTCCGTGACGACCTTGAGCCCGCCGATCTCCGCGTCATTGCCGGGCGCGCGGGTCAGGGCGGCGACGATGGGCTCGCCGGCGATGGACTCATCGCTGATCTGCTCGGAGCTCAGGTCCTTCAGCGCGGCCTTCTGCTCCCGGCTGGCCGGGGCGTCGGTGCGCGCATAGGCCGCCTCGCCATAGCGCTCCACCAGGCCGGCGTAGTGCTGGGAGGGCGTCGAGCCGGTCACGGCGGTGATCTCGCTGGCCAGCAGTGCCAGCAGGATGCCGTCCTTGTCCGTCGTCCACGCCCCGCCGTCGCGGCGCAGGAAGCTCGCCCCGGCGGACTCTTCCCCGCCGAAGCCCAGCTCACCGGTGAGCAGCCCGTCGACGAACCACTTGAAACCGACCGGCACCTCGTAGAGCTCACGCCCGAGCGAGGCGGTGACCCGGTCGATCACGGAGGAGCTCACCAGGGTCTTGCCGACCTTCGCCGTCTTAGGCCACCCCGGGCGGTGGGAGAACAGGTAGCCGATGGCCACGGCCAGGTAGTGGTTCGGGTTCATCAGGCCGGCGTCCGGCGTGACGATCCCGTGCCGGTCCGCGTCGGCGTCGTTCCCGGTGGCGATGTCGTAGTCGTCGCGAGCGGAGATGAGCGAGGCCATGGCGGCCGGGGAGGAGCAGTCCATCCGGATCTTGCCGTCCCAGTCCAGCGTCATGAACGCCCAGGTGGGGTCCACGGCGGGGTTCACCACGGTCAGGTTCAGATCGTGCCGCTCGGCGATCGTCGCCCAGTAGTCCACGCTCGCCCCGCCCAGCGGGTCGGCGCCGATGTGCAGCCCGGAGGCGCGGATCGCGTCGATGTCGAGCACCTGCGGCAGATCGTCGACGTAGTCGTGCAGATAGGGGTGGTTGGTCGTGTTGTCGAGCTTGTACGCCCGGGTGAAGGGGGTGCGGGGGATGGACGTCCAGCCGGAGGCGAGCAGCTCGTTGGCGCGGGCGGCGATCCAGCCGGTGGCCTCGGTGCCGGCCGGTCCGCCGTGCGGCGGGTTGTATTTGAAGCCGCCGTCGGCCGGCGGGTTGTGGCTGGGAGTGATGACGATGCCGTCGGCCTTCGCCCCGCGGCCGGCGTCCCGGTTGTACCGCAGGATGGCGTGGCTGAGCGCGGGGGTCGGCGTGAACCCGTCGCGGTCGTCGATGAAGGTGGGCACCCCGGCGGCGGCCAGCACTTCCAGCGCGGTCACCAGCGCGGGCTCGCTCAGCGCGTGCGTGTCGCGGCCCAGGAACAGGGGGCCGCCGATGCCGGCCTGCCGCCGGTACTCGATGATGGCGGCGGTGATCGCGGCGATGTGCGCCTCGTTGAAGGAGCCGTTCAGACTGGACCCGCGGTGCCCCGAGGTGCCGAAGACCACCTGCTGGGCGGGGTCGGACAGGTCCGGCTCGTTGCTGTGGTAGGCGTCGAGGAGGGCGTCGACGTCGATGAGGTCTTCCGGGAGGGCGGGAGTGCCGGCGCGTTCGCTCATATATGCATCTTGCCAGCTGCGGCGGCAGCACAGGGCCCCCTGGTTCAGCCATCTCAGGATATGGCCCCGGTTTCCCGGTGGCCGCACACCTCAGGTACGGACGGCCCCAGGAGAAGCGGCGCCGGGGCGGCATGACGTCTCCGGCTCGGCCTCCAGCAGCCGGAAGGCGAAATGCGTGTACCGTTCCTCCAGCTGCGCGGGGCTCAGGCGCCCGTCCTCTCGGTACCACAGCGGCAGGGAGTTGCAGAAGGACACCACGGCGCGCACCGCCTCCTCCGGGTACGGGGTGCGGAAGTGCCCCTGCTCCACCCCGCGCAGCACGACGCCTTTGATGAGCTCATTGGAGGCGATCTGGCGGGCCCGGGCGATCTCCAGTCGCTCGGGATCCAGCCGCTCCGTCTCCCGGAGCAGCACGCGGCTGCCCTCCCGGTTGGCGATGCGGAAGCGGACGATGAACCTGATCAGCGCGTCCAGCTGCGAGCGGGCGTCCTCGCCGGACTCCTGGAGGATGGCGTGGGCGCTGCCGAGGAAATCGTCGAAGGTCGAGCAGATCAGCTCCAGCAGCGCGTCCTGTTTGGAGGGGAAGTAGTAGTAGAGCGCGCTCAGGCTCAGTCCGGCCTCCTGCGCGATATCGCGGATGGAGGCGCCGTCGTAGCCCTTGGAGGAGAAGGTCCTGCGGGCGGCCGTGAGCAGCGCGGCGCGGCCGGGACGCGTCCGCGTCTCCGAGGTGCCCGCCATCGCGCCCTCCTGGAGGAGAAATGAGTTCCGCTCTGCGACGATGATACCCAGACGCCGGTGGTAACGTGCCTCACATCGGACCTGATCGACCAGCGGTCCGGCACGCCCTCAGCCGGGCCCGCCGGACCCCTCCCGAAAGGCGTGGACTATGAAGATCGACGGTGCTGTCGCTCTCGTCACCGGCGGTGCGTCCGGACTCGGACTCGGCACTGCGCGCAAGCTGCTGGAAGCCGGCGCACAGGTGGTCATGGTGGACCTCAACGAGGACGCCGGCCGGCAGACCGCCCAGGAACTGGGCGAGGGGGCGCACTTCGCCGCCGCCGACGTCACCGATGAGGAGCAGGTGCAGGCGGCGGTGGACCTGGCCGCGAGCCTGGGCGATCTGCGCATCGTGGTCAACTGCGCCGGCGTGGCCACACCCGGCAAGCTCGTCTCCAAGCGCGGGCCGCTGCCCCTGGAGCAGCTGAGCAAGGTCATCGCGATCAACCTGATCGGCACCATCAACGTCTCCCGCCTGGCCGCCGTGGCGATCCAGGGCACGGAACCGGTCGGCGAGGAGCGCGGGGTCATCGTCAACACCGCCTCGGTGGCGGCCTTCGACGGGCAGATCGGGCAGATCGCGTACTCCGCCTCCAAGGGCGGCGTCGCCGCCGTGACGCTGCCGATGGCGCGCGAGCTGGCCTCCTCCCTCATCCGCGTGGTCACCATCGCGCCCGGGATCTTCCAGACGCCGATGATGGCCGGGCTCCCGGAAGCCGCGCAGCAGTCGCTCGCCAGCCAGATCCCCCATCCGAGCCGGCTCGGCACGCCCGCCGACTACGCGCAGCTGGTGGAGAGCATCATCGCCAATCCGATGATCAACGGCGAGACGATCCGGCTCGACGGCGCCATCCGGATGGCACCCAAGTAGTCCGTCCTGATGATTCCGCGGTTGTGCCCTAATTCCACGTGAACTGACGCGGAATTAGGGCACAACCCCTGCGCTAAGCGGACCTCAGCGGTCGTGCCGGACCGGTTCGATCCGCCGTCCGGTGGCGGCCTGCGCCAGGATGTCCTCGGCTGACCCCAGGGATGCCAGCTCCCTGAGCAGAGTCAGCGTGGGACGCATGAGCTTGACCTCGCCGCGTTCCTCGTCCTCCAGCGCCTGCCGCACCGGCGTCCACACCGACCGGTGGGCCTCGCTCGTGCGATGCTCCAGGGTGAGCGCGGCATCGGCCGCGGTGAGGAAGAAGTACGTATCGTAGCGCCGCGGCCGCCCCGGCGGCGTGATCCAGTTGGCCCACGGCATCAGCCGCAGGGGATCCAGGGCCGCACCGGTCTCCTCGGCCACCTCCCGCAGCGCGGCCGCCAGGATCATCCGCGCGCCGTCGACGGTGCCGGCCTCGTCGGTGTGCCGCCAGGCCCGTGCGTGGCGGGCCAGCAGGTCCTCCGGGACACCGGCGGGCACCTCGGAACCGCGGTCGGCTTGATCGACCCGGCCGCCGGGGAAGACCGCGACCCCGGCGGCGAAATCCATCGTGGAGACCCGGTGCTGCAAGAACACCTCGGGCCCGTCCCCGCCCTCCCGGAGCACGATCACGCTGGCAGCGGGGCGCACCGGCACCGGGGGCACGGCCTCAGCCGGGTGCCAGCCGTCGGCGGTGTCGGCGCGGTCCTGCGGTCCCAGCTCCCTCACGGGTCCCTCCTGCCTCGATGCTTGCCCCTACCCTAAGCGCCATGGCACCCGGCCCGGCCGACGGCTCGGCGCATGGGGCCCGGGCGACCACGCGGCGCGCCCTCACGGAGAACAACCGGGTAGTGACAGAACACCCCCGTAGACGGTGTTGTTCTGTCACTCGCCGGTTGTTTCGTGAAGGTCACCGGCGGGCGCCATGTGCAAGGCAGGGGAACTCCGTGGTCCGATAGGGTCGAGAGCAGGTGATGGCTCAGCGGAGTCGCGCCGAGCCAGGCCGCACCGCCGTGGGAGCGCACGCGACCTCGCGGCAGCCCCCGTCCGCCAACCGCACGAGGAGCCCGTCATGTCCCTGATCCAGTCCGAGCTCTCCGCTTCCGGCGTCCTGACCGTCCAGCTGCACAACCCGGCCTCGCGCAATGCGCTCTCCGTGGAGATGTTCCACGATTTCACCACGGCCCTCTCCCAGCACGGGGACCAGGTGAAGGCGGTCGTCTTCACCGGCTCCGGCGGGGTGTTCTCCTCCGGCGGCGACCTGGCGCAGATGCCGCCGGCGGACGAACGCGGCGCCGATGAGCAGATGGACGCCATCGCCGCCATGGTCCGCCTGGTGACGGGCCTGGAAGTGCCGTCGGTCGCCGCGGTCTCCGGTCCGGCCGCCGGCGCTGCGGTGGGTCTCGCGCTCGCGTGCGATGCCGTGATCGCCGATGAGACGGCGGTGTTCGTGCTGCCCTTCACCCGCCTGGGGCTTCTTCCGGACGGCGGGATCCTGAGCCTCCTCGCCGCCCGGGTCGGCCCGGCACGGGCCCGCTACCTGCTGCTGCGTGCCGAACCGATTCCTGCGGCGGCGGCGCTGGCCCAGGGGATCGTCGACGAGGTTGCCGGGGAGGCCGCGCTTCCGGCGGCCCAGCGCCTGGCCGGGGACCTCGCCGGGCGGGCGCCGGCGGCGGTGAGCGGCACCAAGGCGGTGCTGCGGTACCGCGCCCCGAGCCTGGAGGAAGCCCTCGCGGCGGAGAAGAACGCCCAGCGGCGGCTGTTCTTCTCCGCGGACTTCGCCGAGGGCAAGCGGGCGTTCTTCGAGCGGCGCGACCCTCGCTTCACCGGCGAGTGACCGCGGCACCGGCCTCCGCGGTGTCTTTCGCCCGCCGCTGCGAGGCGCCGGCCCCCACGTAGGATGTCGTTCATGGGGTTCTCGCTGTTTCCGGTCACTGGGTTCCCCTTGTGGGCCACCATCGTGCTGGTCGGGGTGGATCTGCTCATCCGCATCGTCGCCCTCGGATGGATCCCGAACAAGCGCAAACCCTCGGTGGCACTGGGCTGGCTGGTGGCCATCTTCTTCATCCCGTACGTCGGCATCCTCGCGTTCCTGCTGTTCGGTTCGGCCAAGGCGCCGCGGCCGCGGCGTGAGAAGCAGACGGAGATCAACCGCTACATCCGTGAACTCAGCGGCGGGGGCGCCATCGCCGCCGATGCCGACGACCTGCCGGAGTACGTCCGCACCGCCGCGCAGCTGAACTACACGCTGGGGACGCTTCCTCTGCTGGGCGGGAACAGCTTCGAGCTGCTGCCGGACAGCCACCAGTGCATGCGCCTGATGGCCGCCGATGTCGACCGGGCCCAGGAGTACGTGCACTTCGAGTTCTACATCGTCTCCCTGGATCCGGCGACGAAGGAGCTCATCGAGGCGCTGCTGCGGGCTCATCAGCGCGGGGTGAAGGTGCGCATCCTCATCGACCACGTCGGTTCCCTCGGCTACCCCGGCTATAAGGAACTCGTCCGGCTGCTCGACAGCGCGGGCATCCCGTGGCGGCGGATGCTGCCGGTGCGGCCGTGGCGCCTGGAGTACCAGCGGCCGGACCTGCGCAATCACCGCAAGCTCCTCGTCGTGGACGGCGCCTGCGCCTACACCGGCTCTCAGAACATCATCCACCGTTCCTACAACAAGCCGGGCAATCTGCGCCGCGGCTTGGAGTGGCTGGACCTGATGGTGCGCACGGAGGGTCCCATCGTGGCGGCGCTCAACGCGGTGTTCATCACCGACTGGTACTCGGAGACCGAGCAGATCCTCTTCGACGAGTTCGACACGCGCCTGCCGGAGGAGCTCAGCGCCGATGGGATCAGCCAGGTGGTGCCCTCGGGGCCCGGGTTCGAGCTGGAGAACAATCTGCGGCTGTTCAACCACCTGATCTACAACGCGAACGAGCGGATCGTCATCTGCAGCCCGTATTTCGTGCCGGACGAGTCGATCATGCACGCCCTCACCACGGCGGCGCTCTCCGGCGTGGAGGTGCGGCTATACGTCGGGGAGACCGGCGATCACACCATCACGCACCTGGCGCAGTGCTCGTTCTACGAGGAGCTGATGCGTGCCAAGGTGCGTATCTTCCTGTACCACGCGCCGGTGGTGCTGCACTCGAAGTTCATCCTGGTGGACGACGATGTGGCTGTCATCGGCTCGTCCAATATGGACGAGCGGTCCTTCGCGATGAACTTCGAGATCTCGCTGATGATCGCCGATGAGGGTTTCGTCTCCCGGATGTACCAGCTGGAAGAGTCGGACTACCGGCCGAACTGCGAGGAGCTCACGCTGGAGCGCTGGGTGAGCAGGCCGCTGGCCAAGCGCTACTTCGAGAACGTGGCGCGGCTGACCTCGGCGCTGCTCTGAAACGGTCCCGGCACGGCACGGCCCCGGCGGTCCGCGCAAGCCGAAACATGCGAAGGCCGGCCGGGGCCGGAAACCAGCCGGGCAGCTCGCGCTGTGCGCAACCCGAGGCGCCCGAGGATGGGTCAGGACTGCTTCTTGGTCCCGGAAGACCCGCTCGATGAGCTGCCGGAGGACCCGCTGCCGGAGGACCTGCTGCCGGAAGAGCCGCTGCCGGAAGACCCGCTGCCGGATGCGCGTGAGGAGGTCGAGCTGCCGGAGGAGCCGGAGTTCTTCGCGGCACCGGACGAGGAAGCCTTGGTGCCGTTGCCGGAGCCCGCGCTTCCGGAGCCTGCCGCGGTGCCGGAGCCCTTCGACGCACCGGCTTTCTGCTTCGCTTCGTCGGCCTTCTTCTCCGCCGTCTCCTTGGCCTGCTGGACGCCTTTGTCCGCTGCCTCGGCGGCGTCGTCCGCCGTTTCCTTGACCTTCTCCGCGGCGTCCTCGCTGGCATCCTTGACCGCGTCGGCGCCCTCCTGGGCGGTGTCCTTGAACTTGTCGGCGGCGTCCTTGACTTGTTCCTTGGCCTGCGCCGCGTACTGCTGGGCCTTCTCGGCGACGACCGGGGCGGCCTCCTTCACCGCTTCAGCGGCTTCGGGCGCCTTCTCCTTGACGGTGTCGGTCACCTGGGTGACGGTGTCCTGCACACGCGGGTCGGACCACCAGTCCTGGATCTGGGCTTTGAGCTTCTCGTAGCTCTGACGTCCGGCACGCGAGCCGAGGACATACCCGACTCCGAGTCCGGCGAGCAGGATCAGGCGCTTCTTCATGGCAGTCTCCTCGTCTGTCGCTCGGCCTGCCTGCAGTGCCCGTCGATGATGCAGCGTGCCCGTGCGGGAGTGGCCGAGGGGCGTGTGCGCGGTCATATCGAGCCTAGCTCACCGGCACTATCGCTGTCACCGGTACCCCCTTGCTCACCTGGGACGCTGTTCGTCAGCGCTGATCGCCCTCGCGGAGTTCCTCCGCCAGGTCGGCATGCCGGTCGATCAGCCGCGCCTGGGTCTCCAGCCGGCTCTCGTCACGGGTGACGAGCCTGATCTGCGCGGTGGCGTCCATGCCCGCCGCCAGCTGCGCGGCGCGGATGACCTCGGCGTCGAAGGCGGCACCGATCAGCAGAGCCAGATTCGACATCCACACCCACAGCAGTGCGATGATCACGCCGCCGAGCGATCCGTAGACGGTGTTGTACTCGGAGAAGCCCTGCACGTAGGCGTAGAAGCCGTAGGTCAGCCCGCCCCAGCACAGCAGCGCGAACACGGCGCCGATGCTCAGGTACTGCACCCGCCGGCGGCGCACGTTCGGGGTGGCGTAGAAGAGCAGGGAGATCAGGGCGATGGCCAGGAGGAGGATCACCGGCCACCGCCCGATGGACCACAGCTGCACGGAGAGGTCGCCCAGCCCGACGAGGTCCCCGAGCCGCTGGGCGATGTCCCCGCCGATCAGGAGGGAGAGCATCACGAGCACGAAGATCACCAGCACGGCCAGGGCGACCAGCATCATCAGCGGGCGCAGCTTCCAGTACGGCCGGCCCTCCTCGACGCCGTAGATCCGGTTCAGGGCGCTGCCCATGCCCAGCACATAGGCGCTGACCGTCCACAGCGCGCCCACCATGCTGGCGAGGAACACCGGCAGCGGCGAGGAGGCCAGGGAGATCTCCACGAGCGGTTCGCGCAGTTCCAGCAGCATCCGGAAGCCGGTGATCTCCGCGACGACCTGCAGGATGGCGTCGATCGTCTGGGCGCCCTGCCCGAACAGGCCGAGGATGGAGACCAGGGCGAGCGCCGCCGGCAGCAGGCCCAGGATGTTGAAGAAGGACATGGCGGCGGCGAGCTGGGGCAGCCCGTTGCGGCTGAACTGCACGTAGGTGCCCCGCAGCGCCAGCCGCCAGCCACGCCAGGGCATCCTGCGGCGCGGCAGACCGGGCGGCATGGGCGTCTCCTGGAAGCTGGTGCGGGCGTGTTCGGGTCCTGGCGTCCAATCTAGAGCGTCTCGGGGCCGGCGCGGACGTTCCGCGCCGCGTGTGATGACGGCGAAAACGACTCCCGGGCCGGCCCGCTCGTGCGGACCGGCCCGGGAGAGCGCCAGGAAGGAGCCGGGTGCCGGTGCGCGCGGCGCCGGGGACGGCGGCCGTCGCGGCCGGGCGGCTCAGGCCTTGCGCTTCTTGACTTCCTCGGTGGCCTGCGGGAGGACGTCGAAGATGTCCCCGACCACGCCGAAGTCGGCCAGCTCGAAGATGGGGGCGTCCTCGTCCTTGTTGACGGCCACGATGGTCTTCGAGGTCTGCATGCCGGCGCGGTGCTGCACGGCACCGGAGACGCCCGCGGCGATGTAGAGCTGCGGGGAGACGGTCTTCCCGGTCTGCCCGACCTGGTGGGCGTGCGGGTACCAGCCGGCGTCGACGGCGGCGCGGGAGGCGCCCACAGCACCGCCGAGCGCATCGGCGAGCGCTTCCACGGGGCCGAAGTCCCCGCCGGTGCCGCGCCCGCCGGTCACCACGGTGGCGGCCTCAGTCAGCTCGGGCCGGCCGGAGGCGGGCTTCTCCTCCACGGAGACGACCCGGGCGCCGGTGCCCGAGGGCGTGAAGTCGATCGCTTCCACCGCGCCGGTGGCCGGGGCGGGCTCGGCCGCCACCGAATTCGGCTTCACGGTGATGAACGGCGTGCCCTTGGCCACCTTGGACGTCACCGTGTAGGCGGCGGCGAAGACCTGCTGGGTGGCGGTCAGGTCGGCGTCGACGTCGATGGCGTCCGTGATGACGCCGGAGCCGGTCTTGGCTGCGGCGCGGGCGGCGATCTCCTTGCCGTCGAAGGACGAGGGCAGCAGGACGGCCGCGGGCTGCCGCGAGCCGACCAGATGCGCCAGGAGCTCCGCCGCGGGGGTGACGAGCACGTTCTGGTACACCGGGTCGTCGGCGACCAGCACCGTCTCGGCGCCGTATTCCGCCAGCGTCGCGGCGGCGTTCGAGGCGGCTTCCGTGGCGCCGACGAACACGGCCACCGGGGTGCCGGCCCGGCGGGCCAGGGTCAGCAGCTCGAAGGTGGGCTTGCGGACGGTGCCGTCCGCGTGGTCGACCAGGACGAGGACTTCGGACATGGATTGTTCTCCTTGACGATCATGCGGGCCGTTGACGGCCGGAAAGAACTTGGAAGAGCCTTAAGCGCGCGGCCGGCGCGGGTGCCGTGGCGTCCGCCGATGGCGCAAGCGCCGGCCGGTGGGTCAGACGAGCTTCTGAGCGGCCAGATACTCGGCCAGCCGGCGGCCGCCATCGCCCTCGTCGTGGACGATCTCACCGGCGGTGCGCGGCGGCCGCTCCGTGATGCTCTGCACCACGGTGGAGGCGGCGGCCTGGCCGACCTCGTCGCCGGAGACGCCCAGATCGTCCAGGGTCCAGGTGTCCAGCGGCTTACGCTTGGCGGCCATGATGCCCCGGAAGGAGGGGTAGCGGGGTTCGTTGATCTGATCGGTCACGGAGACCACCGCCGGTAGCTCGGCCTCGATGAACTGCGAGGAGGTGTCGCCGTCGCGGCGGATGCGCACCTTGCCGTCGGCGACCTCGACCGAGGAGGCGACGGTGGCGGCCGGCCAGCCGAGCCGTTCGGCCACCTGGACCGGCACGGCGGAGGTGACGCCGTCGGTGGAGGCCAGGCCGGTCAGCACCAGGTCCAGGGGAGCCTCGGCGTGGAGCTTCTCCACGACCGCGGCCAGCACGCGCGAGGTGGACAGCACACAGGAGCCGGCGATCCGGTCGTCGAGCACGTGGACGCCGCGCTTGGCGCCGATCTGCAGCGACTTCTTCACCGCGGCGACGGCCTGCTTGGGGCCGACCGTGATCGCGATGACCTCGGCGTCCTTGCCGTGCGCCTCGGCGAAGGTGAGTGCTTCTTCGAGCGGGTATTCGTCCAGCTCGGAGAGCAGGCCGTCGGTGTCGCGGTCGACGGTCTTGTCAGCGGTGAAGGTGCGCTCCTCCGCAGCATCGGGAACGTATTTGGTGAAGACGGCGATTCGCATCTGGCGTTCTTTCCTTCCCTTCGTATGAAGTGCGTCCGGAGCGCGCCCGGGTGCAGGCGCTCTCACGCGGGATGCTGCCGCAGGCGCAGCTGCCGGATGGGCCAGGACGCCAGGCAGGCTTCTCCGCGCTGAAAAGCATGCGCTTCGACCATACTTAACGATTGATCAACTCGCCAGGGGCGCGCCGCACGCCGACTCAGTCCGCACCCCGGCGGGGGAGCGTATGTCGCTCGCCGTAGAGAGGCCGATACGGCCGTAGCCTAGGGGCATGGATCCCATCCGGAACCCCTACGCCCCCGGTGCGGGACAGCGTCCGCCGGAGCTGGCCGGCCGCGACACCGAGCTGGGCCTGTTCGACGTGGTCCTGGAGCGGATCGCACGCGGCCGCCCGGAGCGTTCCCTGGTGCTGACCGGCCTGCGCGGCGTGGGCAAGACGGTGCTGCTGAACAGCCTGCGCTCCGCCGCGGTACGGGCCGGCTGGGGCACGGGCAAGATCGAGGCGCGCCCGGACTCCGAGCTGCGCCGGCCGCTGTCCTCGGCGCTGCACCAGGCCATCCGTGAACTGGGCGTCCGGGACGACGAGGCCCGCACCCACGTGCTGGGGGTGCTCAAAGCCTTCGCCCAGCGCTCCGCGGGCAGCAAGGCTGCGCTGCGCGAGAGGTGGCAGCCGGGCATCGACGCCCCGGCGGTGCAGGGCAGGGCCGACACCGGCGACATCGAGATCGACCTGGTCGAGCTGTTCAGCGACGCCGCCGGCCTGGCGCAGGACACCGGCCGCGGGATCGCGCTGTTCATCGACGAGATGCAGGATCTGGGCGCGGACGACATCTCGGCGCTGTGCGCCGCCTGCCATGAGCTCTCCCAGCAGTCCCTGCCGCTGGTGGTCGTCGGCGCCGGCCTGCCGCATCTGCCCGCGGTGCTCTCAGCCAGCAAGTCCTACAGTGAGCGGCTGTTCCGGTACGTGCGCATTGACCGCCTGGATCGCGAGCAGGCCGACCGCGCGCTGCGCGCCCCCGCCCTGGAGGAGGAGGCGGACTACACCGCGGAAGCGTTGGAGGCGCTTTACGACGCCACCGACGGCTATCCGTACTTCGTGCAGGCATATGGCAAGGCCGCCTGGGACGTGGCGCCCCGCTCGCCCATCACCGCCGACGACGTGCGCGTGGCCGCACCCCACGCGGAGAGCGAGCTGGCGGTGGGGTTCTTCGGCTCCCGCTATGAACGCGCCACCCCCGCCGAGCGCGAATACATGCGCGGGCTGGCCGAATGCGAACTTGAGCACGGGCAGGACGGCGGCGTTCCCACGGCGGCACTGGCCTCAGCGCTTGGCCGGAAGCCGCAGTCCCTGTCCCCGGCGCGCGACGGCCTGCTTAAGAAGGGCCTGGTGTACTCCGCCGAGCGCGGCAGGATCGCCTTCACGGTGCCGCACTTCGGCCGGTACCTGCGCGACCAGCCCTAAGCGGCACGCTCTGCACCGGAGTGGCGCCGCCGCCCGTGCTGAACAGCTAGCCGGCGCGGAGCCGGATCCGCCTCACCGGCGGGCCAGCACCGCCTGGCGAGCGTCCTCCGCGACCAGATCGGCGTTGACGGCGCCGCCGGCCTCGACCCCGGCGCCGTGGGCCACCGAGACCGTCGCCTTCAGATCTCCGGCGTTCCCCGCCGCCCACACGCCGGGAAGGTCGGTCACGCCCATCATCCCGGCCGGGATGACCTCGCCCATCGGGTGCTCGCTCAGCGTGCCGCCGAGTTGCTGGTACAGGTCGCCGCGGCTGCGGAACCGTGGTGCCACGGCGAGGGCGTCCATCCGGAAGGTCGTCTCCCGCTCTCCGGCGATGACGGCCTCCAGCTGCGTCTCTCCGTCCCCGGCGGCTTCCCGCAGCCGGAGCATCCGGCCCTCGATCACCTGAACGCCCAAGGCCGCCAGCTGCTCCCAGGTCTCGTCCTCGAACTCGACTCCGGGTTGCAGGAACACGGTCACCCGGTCGCTCAGCTGACGGAACAGCAGGGTGCCGTGGGCGCTCATCGGGCTCGTGGCGAGGACTCCGATCTCTTTGCCGCGCACCTCCCAGCCGTGGCAGTAGGGGCAGTGCAATACCCGCGAACCCCAGTACTCGCGAAGCCCCGGTACCTCGGGGAGCTCGTCCACCAGTCCCGTCGCCAGGACGATCCGGCGGGCGCCGATGCCGGTGCCGTCCGCCAACCCGAGGCGGAACCCGTCAGCGTGCCGCTGGGCGCTGACGACGGTGCCGTCGATGAATCCGGCGCCGTAGCCGAGCGCCTCCTGCCGGCCGGTGGCCAGGAGCTCCAGCGGGTTGATGCCCTCACGGCCGAGGAGATTGTGCGCGCCGGCGGCCGGGGCGTTGCGGGGTTCGCCGGCGTCGATGACGACGACCCGCCGGAGCGAGCGCGCCAAGGTGGTGGCTGCGCCGAGCCCGGCAGCCCCGCCGCCGATGATCGCAACGTCATAGTCCACATGTTGTGCGTCTTGTGCGTCCATGCCTCCACGGTAGACGCCCCTTGCGCTTGACGAATACAGTTTTGCGCATGAAGCAAGAACTTCCCGTGGAGGATCTCGCCCGTCACCGTATCCGGGGTCTGCGCCTGGCACGTGGTTGGTCGCTGGAGGCGCTGGCCTCGCGCTGCCATATGAGCACCTCCACTCTGAGCCGCATCGAGACCGGGCATCGCCGCATCGCTCTGGATCAGCTGGTCGCCCTGGCCCGGGCGCTGGACGCGACCCTGGATCAATTGCTGGAGCCGCCCTCCGATGAGGACGTCGTGATCCGGCCCGAGTCGCACTCCCGCCCGGGCATGACCATGTGGATGCTCTCCCGTGAGGGCGCCGTCGGCGGAGCCACAGTCGCGAAGATCCGGCTGGCCGCGGAGCCGCCCCCCGCGGACCAGGAACTGAAGGTGCACCCCGGGTGGGAATGGCTGACCGTGCTCTCCGGCACGCTGCGCCTGCAGCTGGGCGAACGGGTCATGCTGATCGAACCGGGCCAGGCCGCGGAATTCACCACGATGACGCCCCACGCCCTGCACGCCCACGGCGGCCCGGTGGAGATGCTGATCATCTTCGACCGGGAAGGCGAGCGGGCGCATCTGCACCCGCGCACCTGAGACTGCGCTCCCTGGTCCCCAGCGGCGCTTGCGCCTCCGCGGGGTGCGTTCAGCCTTCCCCGAAGGCGCGCAGCACCGCGGCGTTATGGGCGTAGACCGAACCGGCGCCGATGGTCGGGTGCGGCGCAGGCGGCCAGGCTGAGCACGGTCGAGGCGATCGCGAGCCTGGTGACGGCACGGCGGAGCCGCCGGGCGAGGGCGGGACGGTCAGTCATGGGTTCCTCCCGGATAGATCAGCCGGCCGTGCCGGAGGGCACGGCATAGTCGTTGAAGTCGGTGGTGAAGACCTCGCGCAGGTCGATGTCCGGGTCGGTGACGATGTCGTACTCCCCGTAGGTCTGCAGCCATTCCTGCGACTCGTCCAGGAACTCGTCGTCGATGGGCTGCAGGCCGGTGGCGCCGCGGCCGATGCTCAGCTCCAGCGCCTCCTCGGAGAAGCCCAGTTCCGGGGCGAGCAGCTCCACGTACTCCTCGGGGTTGTTCACCGCCCAGTCGATGTTGTCGGCGATGGCGGTGGTCAGCGCCTGAATCGCCTCGGGCTTGTCCTCCAGGGTCTGGTTGGAGGCGAAGTACGGGTAGTAGTTGTCGAAGATGTCCCCGAAGCCGGCCAGGATCTCCGAGTCGGTCTGCTCCTGCGCGAACGCCGTGGCCGGGTCGGTGCTGATGAAGGCGTCCACGTGGCCCTGCACATAGGCTTGGATGGCGTCGTTCGGGTTCGAGTCCACGAACTCGATGTCCTCCAGGCTCAGGCCTTCCTGCTCCAGCAGGGTGACGAACGCCGGGTAGTAGTTGGCAGCGGTGCTGCCGACCACCCGCTTGCCGGCCAGGTCCGCCACGGATTCGATGCCGCTGTCCGGTTTGACCAGCACGGACTGCGCGCCGGGAGCGGGCTCGGTGACGGCGAAGGCGCGCACTCCGCCGTTCGTGTTGATGTAGGTCTGGATCAGCCCGACGTCGCCGCCCTCGGCGACATCGACGTTCCCGCTGGCCAGGGCGCTGAGCAGGTCGGTGTAGTTGGGGAAGAAGGAGTATTCGAAGCGATAGCCGTCCATCTGGTAGTCGCGGGCCCACAGGACGCTGAGGAAACCGAAGGTGCGGGGGACGCCGACGCGGATGGTGGTTTCCTCATCGGCGCCGGATCCCTCCTGGGCGCCGGGAGCGGCGCAAGCGGTCAGGACCAGCAGCCCGATGGAGGTCAGCGCCAGGGTCAGGCGCGCGGCGGCGGTGCGCAGCAGTGACATGGTCGTCTCCTGATGTCAGGCCGGCCGTGAACGGGCCGGCGGGGGAAGGTGATGGTTCAGATCTCGTTGCGGCTGACGCCGAGCTGGAGCAGGACGCGCTCGCGGAGGTCCTCGAAGCGGCTCAGGCGCCGATCCCGGGGGCGCGCCAGGTCGACGGGGACGTCCAGGCTGACGCCGCCGGAGGACAGCACCACGATGCGGTCGGCGAGGGTGATCGCCTCCTCGACGTCGTGGGTCACCAGCACCACGGTGAAGCGGTGGCGGACCCACAGGTCGTGCACGAGTGCCTGCGCGTGCAGCCGGGTCAGGGCGTCGAGCGCGCCGAAGGGCTCATCGAGCAGCAGCAGTTCGGGCTGGCGGTGCAAGGCCCTTGCCAGGGAGACCCGCTGCTGCTGGCCGCCGGAGAGGGTGGAGGGCCACACATCGGCCTTCCCCTCCAGTCCGACCTCCGCGAGCGCCTCCTTGGCGGCGGCCCGCAGTTCCGCCGTGGAGCCGGGCTGGCCCAGGACGACGTTGTGCCAGACCTTGCTCCACGGCAGCAGGCGCGCGTCCTGGAACCCGAACGCCACTTTCTCGGAGCGGTCGATGGTGCCGGTGTAGTCCCGGTCGATGCCGGCGATGGAGCGCAGCAGCGTGCTCTTGCCGCTGCCGCTCTTGCCGACCAGCGCCACGAAGGAGCCGGCCTCGATGGACAGGTCGACGTCCTGCAGGACGACGTTGTCGCCGAAGGTCTTGGTGTATCCGCGCAGGTGCACCGGCGCGGCGGTCTGCGTGAGGCTCATTGCCGGAAGTCCTTTGCCCAGGGGAGAACGATCTTCTCGATCAGCCTGACCAGCGCCTCGATCAGCACGCCCAGAACGGCGTAGATCACGAGGGCGGCCACGATCATGTCGGTCCGCAGGAAGTCCTTGCCCTGCTGGAGGATGTGCCCGATGCCCGCGTTGGAGTTGACCGCCTCGCCGACGACCAGGCTGAGCCAGGCGTTGGCCAGGGAGAACCGCAGTCCGATCAGATACGAGGGAAGGGCACCGGGGATGACGATGTACCGGATCAGCTGGAAGCGGTTGAGGCCCTGGACCACGGAGAGCTCGTAGAACTTCGGGTCCACCCCGACGATGCCCTTGAACAGGTTCAGGTACACCGGGAAGACGACGCCGACGACGACCAGGCCGACCTTGAGGGCCTCGTCGATGCCGAGCCAGATCATCAGCAGCGGGGCCAGGCCCAGGAACGGCAGGGCCCGCAGCATCTGCAGCGGGGTGTCGACGACGTCCTCGGCCGAGCGGGACAGCCCGGCGATCAGCCCGAGCACGGTGCCCGCGGCCACGCCGATGGCCAGGCCGAGGGCCACGCGGCGCAGTGAGACGCCCAGGTCGACCAGCAGGCTGCCCTCCCGCAGGCTGCCCCACAGGTACTGGGACACCTCCACCGGTGAGGCGAGGGTCGCGGCGTTGATATAGCCGAGCCAGGAGGCCGACTGCCACAGCACGAGCAGCACGAGGACGACGGCGCTCCTGCGGGCGTAGCGGCCGGCCCGGCCGGGTTTCGCCGGTCTCTTCGCTCCGGGCCGGCCGGACGCGGCGCGGGACGCCGGTCCTTCCGGCGCCTTCGTATGCGTGCTCATGGTCACCCCTTCGACGGTCGCGATCACTGGCGGTGCCGCGAGCGGCGGCACCGGCTCGGACTCTATGCAGGAGCGGCCCGGTGGCGCGGGACGGGGACGCGCAGCGTCATGGACTCGTCATACGGAGTCACGGAACGTCTCCGAAACGTCATGAAGCGACGTTCTTCCCGTCTGCGGGGCGCCCTTGTCACAAGGGCCCTGTCGGCCGCCGCTGCACCGCACTATCGTGACGACCGGGCGCTGCTCACCGAACACCGTCACCGGCAACCGAACGTGTCAGGACCCGGCGCCCTGAGAGCTTTCGAGTCGAGTGCGCGAGGGGTCGCGACGGGCACGATCCCGGCGGAAGCCGGAGCCGGGGGCATCGTGCGCGCCGGCAGGTGGGGGCTCCCGCAGCGAGTCGTGAGGCCGGCGCGTGATCGCACGGGCACTGACACCGGCGCGCCCTGAGGGACTCCGGAGGGGCCGTCGAGGAACACGGAACGAACAAGGAGAGCCGATGAGCCGAACTCCGTCCGAAGAGACGCACGCCGCGCCGGCCGCCGGGTTGCCGGAGAGCCTGCTGGAGGAGATCGCTGAGGGCGCGGTCGACCGCGAGCTGGGCCGCATCCTGCCCTTCGAGCAGGTGTCCCGGCTCGATGCGGCCGGCTTCGGCGCCCTGCGGGTGCCCAGGGAGGCCGGCGGGCTGGGCCTGTCGATAGAGGACCTCATCGGCGAGGTGATCCGGCTGGCCCAGGCCGATTCGAACATCGCGCATCTCTACCGGGGCCATTTCGGCTTCGTCGAGTCCCTGCGGTTCCAGCCGGAGGAGATTCGCCGGCTCTGGTACGGGCGGGTGGCCGAGGGCGCGACGGTCGGCAACGCCTCCACCGAGAAGGGCGGCAATGCGCTGGGCACGCTGAACACGGTCCTGAGCCGGGACGCGGCCGGCGGCTGGCGACTGGACGGGGAGAAGTTCTACTCGACCGGGACCGTCTTCTCCGACTACACGCGCGTCTCCGCCGCCGAGCCCGACGGCTCCCCGGGGCGGCGTTTCGCGGTGGTGGCTACGGATGCACCCGGGGTGACGGTGCACGACGACTGGGACGGTTTCGGCCAGCGGCTCACCGGCACCGGCACGACGGTCTTCGAAGCGGTCCCGGTGGAGCCTCTCGCCGTGCTGAACCGGGTGGCCGGTACGCACGAGGCCGTGCACGAGGCGGCGTTCTTCCAGCTGTATCTCCTGGCGGTGCAGGCGGGAATCGCCCGTGCCGCGCTGCGCGACGCCGTGGCGCTCGTCGCCCGCCGCACGCGGACGTTCAACACCTCCGGTTCCGGGCTGCCGTTCCGGCACGATCCGCTCATCCAGCAGATCATCGGCACCATGTCGGCCAAGACGATGGTGGCCGAGGCGGTGGTGCGTGAGGTGGCCCGGGTGCACGACCGGTCCCTGGCCGCGGGGCTCGCCGCCGGCACCGCCGAGCCCGGCTTCGGCGGGGAGCTTCCGGTTGCCGTGTACGAGGCGGAGCTCGCTGTGGAGAAGGCGCAGGCGACCGTGCCCGCCATCGTGCTGGAGGTGACCCAGGAACTGTTCCAGACCGTGGGGGCGTCCGCGACGGCGCGGACCAAAGCACTGGACCGGCACTGGCGGAACGCCCAGACGGTCGCGACGCACAATCCGATCGTGTTCCGGGCCAGGAGCATCGGCGACTACGAGGTCAACGGCGCTCTCCCGGAGGGGCTGAACGCCATCGGCGACGCCCCGGGGCCAGCGGCAGGAACACATCCGGCTGGCTCGGCTGCGCCGGCGACCTTGCCGGACCGGGATGCCGGCGAAGACAGCGGGGCTGCCCGGTGACGGCCGCGGCGGACGAGGCGCCGGAGCCGATGCTGTTCAACGCCTTCGACATGCTGGTGCCGGTGCATCAGTCGCCGGGTCTGTGGCGGCACCCGGAGTCCGGCATCGAGCGGTTCGACCGCCTGGACTACTGGGTGGAACTGTCCCGCACGGTGGAACGGGCGGGGTTCTCCTGCTTGTTCCTGGCGGATATCCCCGGGGTCTACGACGTGTACGGCGGCACCAGCGAGGCAGCCGCCCGCGGCGGGGTGCAGTATCCGGTGCTGGACCCGCAGGTGATCGTGCCGGCGCTCGCGGCCGCGACGAGTCATCTGGGCTTCGGGCTGACGGCGTCGGTGACCTACGAGCCGCCATATCTGCTGGCGCGGCGGTTCGCCACCTTGGACCATCTGACCGGCGGGCGGATCGCGTGGAACATCGTGACCAGCTATCAGGACTCCGCCGCGCGAAATCTCGGCCTGAGCGGGCAGATCCCGCATGACGAGCGCTATGACCGGGCCGATGAGTACATGGAGGTCATGTACAAGCTGTTCGAGCATTCGGTGGAGGACGGCGCGTTGCGGGCGGACAAGGACGCGGGCGTGTTCCTGGATCCGGGTGGCGTCCACCGGATCGGGCATCACGGCCGGTGGTTCTCCGTGCCGGGGGAGATGCTGACCCATCCGGGGCCGCAGCGCACGCCGCTGCTGTTCCAGGCGGGATCCTCGGCCCGCGGGCAGCGGTTCGCGGTGGATCACGGCGAGGCGATCTTCGTCATCAACGCGAACGCCGGGCGGCTCGGCCGGCAGGTCCAGGAGACGCGAGCGGCGCTGGCGGCAGCCGGGCGGGATCCTCGGTCGGTGAAGTTCTTCGCGATGGCGACGCTCGTGGTCGGGGAGACCGAGGCTGAGGCGCAGGATCGCCTGGCGCAGTACAAGCGGTACGTGGACACGGAGTCCGCGCTGGCGCTCTTCGGCGGCTGGACCGGGGTGGATCTGTCCGGGCTGTGTGAGGACGACTATGTCGCGGACGTGCAGACGGAGGCGAACCAGTCGGCGCTGGCGATGTTCACCAAGGACCCCGCGCGGACATGGACGGTTCGTGACGTGGCGGAGTTCGTCTCCATCGGCGGCCGGGGCCCGTTGATCGTGGGCGATCCCGGCCAGGTGGTGGACGAGCTGCTGCGCTGGAAGGAGACTGCCGGCGTGGACGGCTTCAATATCTCCGCCGCGGTGCGTCCGGCCGACTTCGAACGCTTCGAGCACTACATCACCCCTGAGCTGCGGCGGCGCGGGCTGCTGCCGGAACGGCCGGCGACGCCGCTCACGCTGCGGGAGCAACTGCTCGGCGCTGGCCCCCATCTGGCCGCCGACCATCCCGCGAGCCGCATCCGCCTCTGACGGTGAACGTCGCCGTGGCCGGGATTCACCTACATGGGCGGCCGATGTCCTCGTGTGCCCCGCACGCCGTGGCCAGGTGATGGAAGAGGCAGGAAAGCGGCTGAGCTGTTCTTGGGCACTGAGTACGCTTCTTACGGGGCGCGGCGGATCGGTGCTGCACGCACCGCGTGCACGGCCTCGTCGGCGGCGCGCTGGGAGACTGCGTTCGATCGCTCGAGCCGGGCGATCGCCGAGTTCACCTCGGAGTCGAAGAGGGCAGGCGCCCACAGCTGCCGGGCTGCCGCCACTGCCTGGCCGGCAGAGTCGCCTCTCGGTCCCTCCAGGAACACGTCGGCCATGGCGCTGGCGTCGATGACCGTCCGCGCACCCGGCTTCGCGGAGTGATGACGGCCGGGGCGACGCGGAGCGTTGACCGCCGTCATGGTTCATGGGCGCAATGGACTAACGAGTGGACTAAGTGGGGAGGCGGCATGGAGTCCGTCAATGTGCACGAGGCGAAAACCCAATTCTCGAAGCTCATGGAGCGCGCCCACGCCGGAGAGGAGATCATCGTCGCGAAAGCGGGGGAACCCTACGCCCGGCTGGTACCGCTGGAGAAGACGAAGCGCCGTCCGCCAGGAGGCGTGACCATCATCGAGGATTCAGGCGTGTTCGAGCCTCTTCCGGAAGACGAGCTTCTCTTGTGGGAGGGGGAGGGTGGCTGAGCTGCTCCTCGACACCCGCGCGCTGCTCTGGTGGGTGAGCGATCACCCGCGTCTCAGCTCTACGGCACGCGAAGCCATCGACTCCGCAGACCAGGTCTGGGTCAGCTCCGCAACCGCGTGGGAGATCGCTACGAAAACCCGAATCGGAAAACTCTCCACCAAACCTGATCTGTCGAAGAGTTTCAGTGAGATCGTCTCGGCATACGGCTTCAGGACGTTGGACATCACCTGCCAGCACGCTCAGCGAGCTGCCGGGTACCCGCACGACCATAAAGACCCCTTTGACCGGATGCTGGCGGCGCAAGCGCATCTGGAGGCAATGACCCTCGTGACGCTTGACCCGGTGTTCGACCGATTCGACGTGGATACCCTCTGGTGACCGCGTGCGGGGCATGCGTGCTTCATGTGCTCGGCAGGCCCGGCTACCCGCGTGTGCGCGGGTAGGTTCGGGGCCTGGATATGGCGCGGACCGCAACGGCCCGGTCGGCCGCATCCGCGCGGGTAGACTTAGCGGTCATGGGTAAGAAGTCGCGCAAGTCCACCGCAGATGTGATCGCCAAGCGCAAGGCACGGGCCGCCAGCGCCGCATTCGTGGCCCGGCCGTTCGAGGGCCTCCCTTTCGAAGCGGATCTGGTCTGCTTCAAGGAACTGGTGCCGGCCGCCACCGCCACCGCAAAGCTGAACGAAGAGAACGGCGGCACCGAGATCACCTTCGCGTCCCTGCTGCCCGGTGGCGCGCAGGCGATGCACCGGCAGGACGGCGTCGTCTTCGCCGGTATGCAGACGCCCTTCTCCTCGCCCGATCCCTCCCGCGATGTCGCGGCGGCAATCCTCAAGGCCAAGGACGCCGAGCCTGGCGCCATCGTCAACGCCACCACGAACCCCGGCGAGGGCCCGCGGCTGCAGGACATCCTCGACCTGGACGCGCCTTTCTCCGTGACCGTCCAGGAGGGCTTCGACTACTGGATCGCCCCCGGTCAGGCCGAGGGGGAGGAAGCCGAGCAGCTCGCCGAAGCACTCGAACAGGCCAACACCCGCGTCCACCCCACTGAGAAGCTCGTCAGTGCCTCCGGCGCCTACTGGACCCGGATGGGGGAGAAGGTCTTCGTCCGCTGGGCCCGCACCGAGCACGAGGAGACCGTGGTGGACGCCCTCGCCCGGCTGCACGCCGCCGGCGAGAACACCTTCGGCGGCGCCGGCCGGTTCCTCGGCACGTTCCGGGCTCACGGCATCACCGTCCCGGTGTGGGAGCTGGACGCCGGCAGCCAGCCCGACGACGCCGAAGAACCCCTGGCCGCCTTCGCCAAGGACTTCGACGCCGCCCTTGCCGAGACCACACCGCTGAGCGCCCAGGAACGCAGCGCCCGCGCCGGCGTCGCCTCCCGCCAGCTGACCATCCGCTGAGCACGCCGGAGGACAAGCCTTGCGGCCCATCCCACGAAGAGTGCAGCCATGAGCAATACGCGCGGTCTCGCCGTCATCATCCCGGCCAAAGACGAGGGTGAGCGGATCGCCGCCACCGTCGCCTCCGCCAAGGAGATCCCCGGGGCGGACCTGATCCTCGTCGTCGACGACGGTTCCGGCGACGACACCGCCGCCATCGCCCGGGATGCCGGTGCCCAGGTCATCACCCACCCGCGCAACCGCGGGAAAGCCGCGGCGATGATGACCGGCGCCTTCGCGGTGCGCAATCGCGAGATCAGCGATCCGGACGACGCAGACGGCAACCCCCTGGGGCACCGCGCGCTGCTGTTCATCGACGCTGATCTGGAAGATACCGCCGTCAACACGGCCCCGCTCGCGGCACCCGTCCTCGCCGGCGAGGCCGATATGACCATCGCGATCCTGCCGCCGCAAAAACGTACCGGCGGCGGCTTCGGCCTCGTCGTCGGCCTGGCCAAGAAAGGCATCAAGGAACTCTCCGGCTTCGAGGCCACCCAGCCTCTCTCCGGCATGCGGTGCCTGAGCCGTGAGGCATTCGAGGCGGCGCTGCCGTTCGCGCCCGGGTGGGGCGTCGAGACCGCCATGACGATCGATCTGGTGCGTCAGGGCTACCGCGTCCGTGAGGTCGAATGCGATCTGCACCACCGCGTGACCGGCCGGGACATCAAAGCCCAGCTGCACCGGGCCGCGCAGTACCGTGACGTCGCCCGCGCCCTGCTGGTGCGCCGGCTGCGCGCCCGCCGGGACGACCGGAGAGGCAGCGGCCCGCGGGATGACCGGGGGGCGGGTGGGCAGTGAAGTACGGTTACCTCGGCCCCGAGGGCACCTTCACGGAAGCGGCGCTGGAACAGCTGCTCGCCCAGCGCGGCGAGAGCGGCACCGCGGAACGCTACGCCGCCATCTCCGTCCCCGACGCCCTCGGCCGGCTGCAGCGCGGTGAGCTCGACGGCGTCGTCGTCCCGATCGAGAACTCCCTGGAAGGCGGCGTCCCGGCCACCCTGGACGCGCTCACCCGGCACGGTGAACTGCAGATCGTGGCCGAGACCCTGGTCACGGTGGCCTTCGTCTGCGCGGTCCGCCCGGGAACCGCGCTGGAAGACGTGCGGGCCTTCGGCACCCACCCGCACGCCGAGGCGCAGGTCCGCAGCTTCCTGCGCCGCCGGCTGCCCGCCGCCGAGTACATCCCGACGGCCTCCACCGCCGCCGCGGCCAAGGCCTTGTCCGAAGGCACCGCGGACTATCAGGCAGCCATCGGCCCGGCGCTGGCCGCCGAACGGTTCGGGCTCGACATCGCCGAGGCGGACATCGGCGACAACGCCGACGCCGTCACCCGGTTCATCCTGGTGCAGCGGCCCGGCAGCCTGCCCGAGCGTACCGGCGCGGACAAGACCACCATCGTCGCCGGGCTGCGCAGCGACCGGTCCGGGGCGCTGCTGGAACTCCTGGAGCAGTTCGCCACCCGCGGGATCACCATGTCCCGGCTGGAGTCCCGGCCCACCGGCAACGGCCTGGGTCTCTACCAGTTCTCCATCGACCTGCTCGGGCACGTGGAGGAGGAACGCGTCGCGGAGGCACTCGCCGGGGCGTACCGGATCTGCCGCGAACTGCGGTTCCTGGGGTCCTACCCCTCCGCCGACGGCAAGATCACCCCGGTGGAGTCCCTCACCACGGACACCGCGTTCCAGGCTGCCCGCTGCTGGCTGGACGGCATCCTGGAGCACGGCCGCCGCGACTGAGCGCGGATCTCACCCGCCGTCGCTGTGCGGGAGGCTTCGCCTCACCGCTCGGACTTCGGCAGCGCCAGGCGCCAGCTCTCCTGCCGTATGAGCCGCAGCTGCTCCTGTGTGGGCACACGCACCAGCAGTGCAGCCGGCTCGATCCACATCCGCAGACGCTGCGCCGTGCCGATGGGGTCGCCGTCCAGCTGGACCTCCAGCACGTCCTCGCTCTCCACCGTGGCGGTACGGCACTGGTGCATGTCCACCTGCGGCAGCCGGATCCGGTTCCGGCCCAGGAACCGCGCGGCCACCGCCACCCAGTCCCCGATGTTCTTGGCCGAGACGGTGAGGATGTCCAGCCGGCCGTCGTCGATGCGGGCATCGGGCATCAGCTCGATCCCGCCCTGGATCTTCCCGCAGTTGCCGCCGACGACGGTGCGCACCCGCAACTGGAGGGTGGGCCCGTCGTCCAAGCGGAGGGACACCTGCGAGGGCTTGCCGCCGAGCTTGCGGCTGCCGGCCTCGAAGTATGCCAGCCAGCCCACCCGGGACTTCAGCTCGGCGTCGGTGTTGGCCATGACATCGGCGTCGAAACCGAATCCCGCCATCACCAGGAACGCATGCACCTCGTCCGAGTCGTCGAGCGCCAGCTGGGCGATGTCGATCCGGCGGTTGCGCCCCCACAGCGCGGTGCGGATGGACTGGTCGCGACGTAGCCGGTGCTGATCGAGGTTGCGGGCCAGGAGGTTGCCGGTGCCCATGGGGACGATGCCGAGGGGCACGCCCGTGCCGGCCAGGACCTGCGCCGCCGCGCGCACGGTACCGTCGCCGCCGGCCGCGATCACGAGGTCCACGCCGGCGTCCAGGGCGGTCAGCGCCGCGGAGGTCCCGGCATCGTCGGCGTCGGTCTCCAGGACGAGCGGCGCCGCCCACCCCTCCTGACGCATGATCGCCTCTGCATCGGCGGGAAGCGTGCCGGCGCCCTCTTTGGTGGGGTTGACGATGAGCGCGGCGCGCGGCGGCGCAGCGGCTTCGGCCTGCGAGGCGTTGTAATGGCGCGCATCGGCCTGGGCCGCCTGGGTGGCCTCGCTGACCGCGCGCACACGGATGCGGCGGGCCAGCAGCGCGGTCGTGCCGGCGCCGAGACCGAAGACGAGCAGGCCGAGGAGGATGAGAAGGAGAAGATCCAGTTCGACGGCCATATGTCCAGAGTACTGGCCCAGGGCGCGGACGCCGGGGCTGACCTGGCGTGAAGGGGCCGGTGCGCCTGCCGTGCAGCGGGTCGCCTCGCTCAGCCCGGACCTTTGCGCCGCCGGGAGACGGTGCTGTGGCGCGGTTCAGATCTCGAAGTTCGCCAGGGCGCAGCGGATCGAGGAGTCGGTGATCTCCTCGTAGCGCAGCACGCTGTCCGAGCACGCCGCGGTGCGGTGCCGGGCGAAACCCGCCAGCCGCTTGAGCAGCACGGGCCGTTCGGCGCCCGGAGGCACCTCGATCGCGTTGACGTTGAGGTCGAGGGCGAAGTCCGCGGCGGCGTGGCTGCTGAACTGCGCGACGATCCGGTCCAGTGCCCTGCGCACCAGGGCACGGTCGCGGCGCCGGTTGCTGGAGCCGAAGGCGACCAGCAGGACGTTCGAGGGATTCGCCATCCCGGTCAGCAGCGAATCGATCAGCCGGGAGGTGTGCTCGGCGTGCTGCCACCACAGGCCGCGTTCGCAGCCCGGGTCGAAGGTCTCGGCGACGATGGCGCAGCTCACCGGTGCACCGGCCGCGCGGACCGCCTCGCGGATCGCCGACGTCTCCGGCGCCGCTCCGGGGACCCCCGGGGCGAGCCGCGTGGCGGCGCCGCCGTGGTCCTCGATGAAGAGGGCGACGGGTTCGAGCCGCTCGGCGGCGTCCCCCAGTAGCAGGAGGTGGGGATTCTGGATCTCAGTACGTTCGATGGTGTGCATAGGTCCTCGCCGGTCACCGCGTGGGCTCCCGATCCTCAGGTCGGCCGCCGGGTCTCGTCGGCCGCGTGCCAGTGTAGACCCGCTGTGCCGCCGATGCCAGCCCCGCCCTCGGCGCCGCTGCGGCGCACGGGTTGCCGCGGCTCGCGGCGGTTCACTTCAAAAGGTCGGGTTGCCCGTGAATTGACGGTCAACCTGTCCTTTTCGGTGTATCGAGCGGACCCAACCGGGCCCGTTATGCCGAGCGGACCCAGCTGGGCCTGCTGTGTCGAGTGGACTCAGCCGGCTCCGCTGCGTTGAGCGGACCCGGCGCCGGCCCGCGGATCAGGCCGTGCCGAGCTTCCGCTGCAGCGATGACAGCGCCGCACCGGCGCCCTTGATCAGGTGGCCGAGCTCGCTGTCGTAGCTCAGGACCCCCATGCCGAGTTCCGCGCCGCGGGACAGCAGTGCGGCGCTGGAGCTGATCACACCCGACTCCACGCCGGCCGACTGCGCGGCCTGGGCCACCGCTGCCATCGCCCGGTCCAGTACGGGATGGTCCAGCTGGCCCGGCGCGCCCTGGGACTGCAGGAAATCGTTCGGGCCCATGAACAGCCCGTGCACGCCGGGGACGGCGGCGATGGCGGCGGCCTCGGCCACGGCCTCGGCGGTCTCGATCTGGACGTAGAGCTTGGTGCGCGCGTTCGCCTCCTCCAGATACGCGGGAAGGTCACGTACGCCGTAGCCGGAGTGCGCCCGGGTGACCGAGACGCCCCGTTCCCCCAGCGGCCCGTACTTGGCCAGCCGGACCGCCTCGGCGGCCTGCTCGGCGGAGTTCACCATCGGCACCACGATGCCATCGGCGCCGAGGTCCAGGACCCGCCCGATGTGCTCCCGTGCGATGGCCGGAACCCGGACCAGGAGCTCGAAGTCCAGCTGCGCGGAGACCGCCGCCATCGTCGCCAGCTCACTGAAGCCGAAGGCGCCGTGCTCGGTGTCGACGATGCCGAAGCGGAACCCGATCCGATGCAGGACACGGGGCATCCCGGGCCCGGAGAACTCCGAGATCATGGTGCCGATGACCGGCGACGGGTCGGGGGCGGACGAGGTCATGAGGGTTGCCTCCAGGGTGTGCGGGTGGTGATGAGCGAGCGGAGACCCTCCAGCGCGAGGTCCCCATCGGGGATGTCGTCGATGCGCAGGCCCAGCCGCTCGGCCAGCGCGGTACGGAAACTGGCGTTCCGCGCCGCGAACCCCCCGTTGAACTTCAGCCGCGCCGGCGGCGGGACGTCCGGGCCGAACAGGGTGTCCACGCAGTCGCGGTAGACCTCCACGTAGTGCCGCAGGAAAGCCGCGTACATGGTGGTCAGGGCGGCGGAAGGACGGATCCCGGCGAGGGCGAGCGTGCGCTTGCCGTTCGCCGCCTCCGTCACCTCCAGCC
This sequence comes from Sediminivirga luteola, assembly GCF_014639315.1. Classification (GTDB taxonomy): domain Bacteria; phylum Actinomycetota; class Actinomycetes; order Actinomycetales; family Brevibacteriaceae; genus Sediminivirga; species Sediminivirga luteola. The sequence goes on along the minus strand of NZ_BMFY01000002.1, from coordinate 225,282 downwards.
GGGTGTCCGCTGCCGGCGGCGGCACCGTCTCGGCCAGGGTGCTCCAGACCGCCCCGATGTCGATGTGCCGGCTGCCCAGCGTGCCGGCGATCTCGGCGAGCATCCCGGCGAACTCGGCGGCGAGCGCCCCGCCGGGCTGGCGGCTCATTGCCAGCAGGTACCGTCCGCCGAAGTACGGCCGCGAGTCCACCCGGGGATCGTCGCTGGGGGCATCCGCCAGCCGGGCGGCGATCCCGGCGGTTCCCAGCGAGATCGCCAGATCGTCCGGTTCGAGGCCGCCGGAACCCAGCACCGATGCCTGATGATCACCCAGGTCGCCATGCCATTCCAGCTCCCGGCCGGCGATGCGGACGGTGCCGGCGGGGCCGGGCTCCGGGAGGACCCGGGGGAGATCGCAGGCGTCGAGCCCGTGCAGCCGTGCCAGCGGCGCGGACCAGTGGTAGCCGCCACCGGCGTGGACGTCGCAGACGTCGAGGATGCCCAGCGACGCCGCGTTGGAGGCTCCCGTCGCGTAGGGCCCGTCCCAGGCCGTGGCCAGGAAGCTGCCGAGGGTGTGCACCCGCAGGCCCTGTTCCCCGGTGCCCTGCTCGCGCAGCCACGTCCCGAGGTTCCCCGCGCCGAAACCGGGGCGGACGGCCATCCCGGAGCGGCGCCAGAGGCCCGGCTCGATGGAACCGGCGAGCCGGTCCAGCTCGCGCCGGCCGTCCGCGCCGGCCTCCAGCAGGCGATTGTCCTGCCAGGTGATGACGGGGCTGACCTGCCGGCCGGCGGCATCCGTCAGCAGGCACGAGTGCATCTGGGTGCTCATGATGGCCGCGCGCGGTGCGACGCCGGGCGCGGAGAGCAGCCGGGCGGCGACCTCGTTCACCGCGGCGAGCACCGCGGACGGATCCAGTTCGTGCCGGGTGTCCGGGCCGGGAAGGGGGGCCGGCATCGGCGCGGAGTCCTGCGCGAGCAGCGCCCCGTCCTGCCGGTCGACCAGCGCGGCCTTGACCGAGGTGCTGCCGACGTCCAGGAGCAGCGCCTGCCCGGCTGTCGCGTCGGCGGCGCTCACTGCGCGATCCCCGGCAGCCACAGCGCGATCTGCGGGACCAGGATGAGCAGGATCGCAAAGCCGATGAACACGGCGACGTACGGCAGAACGCCCCGGATGATCTCGGAGTTCCGCAGCGTGCTGACCGATTCCAGCACGAACAGCACGAGCCCGACAGGCGGCGTGAACAGGCCGATCAGCAGGGTGAACACCAGGACGACGCCGAAGTGCACCGGGTCGACGTTCAGCTGCTGGGAGATCGGGAACAGCACCGGCGTGGTGATCAGCACCGCGGAGGTGGGCTCCATGACCATGCCGATCAGCAGCAGCACGACCATCATCATCAGCAGGAAGACGGTCGGGCTGTCGGTCATCGAGAGGATCAGATCGGCCAGCGCGTGCGGCACCCGCTCCACGGTGAGGACCCAGCCGAACATCGCGGAGGACGCCACGATGAAGAGGATCGTCACCGAGGTGGAGAAGGTCTCCCGCAGGGCGCCGATGAGCTTGCGCAGCGACAGCGACCGGTAGACCAGGAAGGCCAGCACCAGCAGGTACGCCACGGTGGTGGCGGCCGCCTCGGTGGGCGTGAAGATCCCGCCGAGGATGCCGCCCAGCACGATGACCGGGGCGAAGGCCACCGGCAGGGCGGTCAGGACCGCCCGGCGGCGGCTTCCGGAGACCTGTCCCGATTCGATCAGGCCGGGATGCCGGCGGGTGTAGAGGAACACCGAGAGGATCAGCACGAGGGTCAGCAGCAGCGCCGGGACGACGGAGGCCAGGAACATGGCGCCGATCGACACGCCACTGGCGACGCCGAACATGATCGCCGGGATGCTCGGCGGCATCATCGGCGCCACCAGCGAGGACGCAGACGTCAGACCGGCGACGAAGCGGCGCGGGTAGCCCCGGCTGAGCATCTGCGGCGTGGTGATCTTGCCCAGCACGGCGACGTCGGAGGCGGCGGAGCCGCTCATCCAGGAGAAACCGAGCGAGGCCAGGATGTTGACGTATCCCAGGCCGCCGCGGACGCGGCCGACGAGGGCCTGCGCGGCGGTGAAGATGCGGTCGGAGAGGCCGGCGGCGTTGGCCAGGGAGCCCACCAGGATGAACAGGGGCACGGCCAGCAGCGGGAAGCTGTTGAGCGAGGCGGTCATCCGCTCGACGGCGGCGGTGAGCGACTGACTGGAGTAGAACAGGATGTACCCGGCCGAGGGGATTAGCAGCGCGAAGCCGACCGGGACGCGGGCCAGGATGAGCGCGAGCGCGACGAGCGTGACGATGAGCGCGATCATGCGGTATTCCCCCGCGAGTCGGTGCCGAAGCCGTCAGTGCCGTCAGCGCCATTGGTGCCGTCGGTGCTGCCTGGCGCCGGGGCACCCGGTCCATCGGGTTCGGCAGGGGTGCTCAGCGCGCCGGCGGCCGGGTCGGCGGTCTCGCGGAGCGGGCCGATCAGCAGGACCAGGACGGCATGGACGGCGGCCAGGCCGTAACCGGTCGCGCTGGCCAGGAAGTACACGCTCCGCGGGATCGCGCTGGAGCTGGCGGCGACCCCGCCGATGCTGTCCATCAGCTGCAGGGAGCTGCCGCACAGCAGGATCCCGACGGCGACGATGAGCAGCAGGGAGACACGCTGGAACCAGGGGCGGACCGCTGGGGGAGCGTAGTCGGTGATCGCGGTGACGGTCAGGTGCGTGCCCCGTCCCACGGCGTAGGCGACGCCGAGCATGGTCATCCAGATCAGCGCCAGCCGGGCGACCTCCTCGGCCCAGAAGAAGGAGAACGGCAGCAGGTTGCGTGCGGCCACCTGCGCGATCAGCAGTGCGGCCATGATGGCCACGACCAGGACGCCGAGGCCGCCTTCCGCGGCGAGCAGCACGCGGGCCACCGGCCGGAGCCGGGAGCGGCCACGCGGCCCCAGAAGAGGGCGGTCGGCGCCGCCCTCTTCCGGGGCGCGTCCGGGACGCGGGTGGGATGCGGAGGACATGCGCCGGCTCCTGAGCTCTCGTCCTACTGCTGGTCCTGCAGCGCGCGGTAGGTCTCGCCCCACGCGTCCTCGTACTTGGGGAAGAGGACCTCTTCGGCGTTCGCGCGGAAGGCGTCGAGGTCGACGTCCTCGTTGACGGTGATGTCAGCACCGCCGGCGCTCCACTCGGAGAGCAGTTCCTCCTCTTCGGTGAGCGTGCAGTCGGTGACGCCCGTGCCGAGGGTCTCACCGGCGGCCAGGACGGCCTCCTGCTGCTCGCCGGAGAGGCCCTGCCAGGTGTCCTCGGAGATGACGACGGCCATCATCGCCACGACGTGCCCGGTCAGATGCACGTAGTCCTGCACCTCGTCGAAGCCCTGCGCCTGGATCACCGGCAGCGGGTTCTCCTGCGCGTCCACGACGCCCTGCTGCAGTGCCAGGTAGAGCTCGCTGAACGCCACCGGGGTGGGCTGGGCGCCCAGCGCGGCGCCGTTGTCCAGCCACAGCGGGGCGTCCAGGACGCGCAGCTGCTGGCCGGCCATGTCCTCCGGGGTGCTGACGAGGTTGTTCGAGGTCAGGTGGCGGGTGCCGTAGTAGCCGGTGCCGATCACGCGCATCCCGTGCTCATCGCGCAGTTCGTCCCAGAGTTCCTGCGCCGGCTCGGACTGCACGGCGGCGGTCATGTGGTCGACGTCCTCGAACAGGTAGGCCGCGTCGAACACCTCGAGGGTGCTCAGGCGGGTGCCGAGCTGCGCGGGCGTGGCCCAGGTGATGTCCAGGTTCCCGGAGTCGATCGCGTCGAGCTGCTCGAGGGTGTCGTTGTGCGTCTGGGCCGCCGGGAAGAGGTCGACGCTCAGGCCGGTGCCCGAGTCGTTCACCTGTTCCTCGAAGGGCAGCGCGCCGCATTCGTGCCAGGGCTGGGACTCGGCCAGGACGTGGGCGAACGAGAGCGTGGTCGCGCCGTCGCCGCTGTCCCCGTTCCCGCAGGCGGTCAGGGTGAGCGCACCGGCCGCGGCGAGCGCTGCGGCGGACTTGGGCAGGTGTCGAGTCATGATCTGCTCCTTTGCAAGACTCAGGACGAAGCGCACGGCGCCTTCGGCGTGTGAGCGTTGATGCGGGTTTTCACGTGTGGCTGTGCGGGCGGCGCCTCGGGCGCCTCACCACACCATAGGGATGCGCTGTCATGCTGTCAAACAGCTTGGCAGCATTTGCTACAGTCTGGATCTAGGTGCGTGGGGGCGTCCCCATTCGGTCGGACCGGGAGGCATGCATGGTGAGGCACTACGCGGCCCGTGTCGACCTCCTCGTCGAGCAGATGGAGGAGCGCCTGGAAGCCGGGCAGTATGCCGTCGGGGAGAAGCTCCCGAGTGAGATGGAGCTGGCCGCTGACCTCGGCGTGAGCCGGCCGCTGATCCGGGAGATGCTCGCCCGCCTGCGCGAACGCGGCTACATCGAGACGCTCAACGGCCGTGGTTCGTTCGTGCGGCCCCGCCGCTCGGCCCCGATGCTGGAGATGATGCTGGAGCACATCTCGGTGGGGGCCCAGGGTGACTACTCCGCCGACGATCTGTACGCGGTCCGCCGCATGGTCGAGCGCGAGACGGCGCGCATCGCCGCGAGCAAAGCCACACCGGAGGATCTGCGCGCGCTCCGGGATCTGGTGCAGCGGATGACCGAGGCGGAGGAGGACCCGGAGAACTACACCGTCGCGGACGCCAACTTCCACCTGGCCATCGCCCGCGCCACCGGGAACCCCTTGTTCCCGGCGATGCTCTCCCCCCTCATCGACGTCGTGGTCCGCGGCATCTACGACTCCGTGACCACCTTCCGCGAAGGCATGCGCGGCGGCAACAGGGGGCACAAGGCCATTCTCGCGGCGCTGGAGGCACGCGATCCGGCTGCGGCCGCGGCGGCGATGGCCGATCACCTGGCCTACTCCAGGACCACCTTCCCCGAGGGGTCGCTGCATCGCGCCGACCCCTGACCGAGGCGGATGGCCGGGCTGCGGAAACCGTCGGCGCGCCAGGGTGGCTTGTAAAGCTTGGGTAACATCCCTCACAGTCAACGCTCAGATTCGCCCTGTGGCACATAGTGTTCTTTCCCGGAAGTTCAGCGACGCCGCGCACTGCCGGGGCGTCGTGTGCACGGCCGTCAGCGGCACCGACCCGTCCGTGCCTCTCGGACCCCGATCGGGTGAGGCACGGACACGACCACGAGGGAGACACCCTTGAGCGCCACCGCCACCGAGACGACCCCGGGACCGAACCCTGAGCCGAAGCCCCGGGGAGGTGTCCTCCAGCGGTTCCTGGACGGGATCGAGTTCCTCGGGAACAAACTGCCCCACCCGGCAACGCTGTTCGCCCTCCTCGCCGCCCTGGTGGTCCTCCTCTCCGCCCTGCTGTCCGGACTCGGAGTGGAAGCGGAATCGCCCGTGGACGGCGAACCGGTGCAGGTGTTCAACCTGCTCTCGGCGGAGGGCATCGAGTGGATGTTCACCTCCGCGGTGGAGAACTTCATCACCTTCGCGCCGCTGGGCGTGGTGCTGGCGACGATGATCGGCATCGGCATGGCGGAGCAGACCGGCCTGATCGGGGTGGCGCTGCGCAGCTTCATCCTCTCCATCCCGAAGTTCCTGGTCACCTTCGGGATCGTCTTCGCCGGCATCATGTCCTCCGTGGCCTCCGACGCCGGCTACGTGGTGCTGCCGCCGCTGGCCGCGATCCTCTTCATCGCCCTGGGCCGCCATCCGCTGGCCGGCATCGCCGCCGCCTTCGCCGGTGTCTCCGCCGGCTTCAGCGCGAACCTGCTGCTCTCGGCCACGGACGTCATGCTCGGCGAACTCACCATCGAGGCGGCCGCCACGATCGACCCGGCCTACGCCGATCAGATGAACCTCGCGATGAACTACTGGTTCATCATCGCCTCCACCGCCCTCCTGGCCGTCGTCGGCACCCTCGTCAGCCAGTTCATCGTAGAGCCGCGCCTGGGCGCCTGGAGCGGCGAGGGCGTGCTCAAGGGCGAGGACCGCGAGAGCCTCAAGATCACCGCGGTGGAGAAGAAGGGCATGATCTGGGCCGCGGTCTCCCTGCTGGTCACCCTCGGCCTGATGCTCCTGCTGATCGTGCCGGAGAACGGCGTGCTGCGCGGGGAGGACGGCGCCGTCGTGCAGTCGCCGTTCATGAGCTCGCTCGTGGTCGTCATCATCATCGCGTTCTTCGTGCCGGGCCTGGTCTACGGCATCGTGACCCGCAGCGTCCGCAATGACACCGATGTGGTCAACCACCTGAGCAAGACCCTCGCCGGCATGGCGATGTTCCTGGTCCTCGCCTTCACCGCCGGCCAGTTCATCGCCTACTTCAACCACTCCAACCTGGGCCTGCTGGTCTCCGTGTACGGTGCCGGGCTGCTGGACTCCATCAACCTGACGGGCATCCCGCTGGTGCTGGCGTTCATGCTGTTCGTGGCGATCGTGAACCTGTTCGTCGGAAGCGCCTCGGCCAAATGGGCGATGCTGGCGCCGATCATGGTCCCGATCATGATGCTGCAGGGCATCTCCCCGGAGTTCACGCAGGCCGCCTACCGGGTCTCCGACTCCGCGACCAACATCCTCAGCCCGCTCATGACCTACTTCGCCATCGTGATCGCCGTGGCGCAGAAGTACGACAAGCGGATCGGCATCGGCTCCCTGGTGGCGGTGATGCTGCCGTACTCGCTCGCCTTCATGCTCGCGTGGGCGCTGATGACCATCATCTGGATGCTGACCGGACTGGAGCTCGGCCCGAACGCCCCGATCTACTACGAGGGCTGAGCCCCGGCCGCCGCGGATACGCGGCGTGCCGGCGGAAGCCACCCGGTGGGCCGGCAGCGCTCATGCGGCGGCTGCGGGCGCGGACTCACGACGTGCCCGCAGCCGCTGCCGGAGCCTGGTGGCGGTGAAGACCGCGGCGAACACCAGGCCGTAGAACACCGCCATGCCCGCGCTGGTGGCGGCGTCGGCCAGATAGGCCAGCCAGAACCCGGCCAGGGCACCCCCGGCGGCGATGGCGAGGGTCAGCCCGATCATCATCGGCAGCCGGCCGGTCAGCAGGTACGCGGTCGCCGGCGGCACCACGACCAGCGCGATCACCAGGATGGCGCCGGCGGCATGGAACGCGGCCGTCACGGTCACCGAGACCAGGAACATGAAGGCGGTGTTCAGGGCGCCCGGCCGCAGGCCCAGGGAACGGGCGAACCCGGGGTCGAACGTGCTGATCTTCAGCCGCCGGTAGCAGACCGCAAGGAAGACGCCGTTGACGACCAGGACGGCGAGCATCACGTAGAGGTAGGACGGGCCGGCCAGGACCCCGCCGATCTGCAGTTGATGGAACGCGGCCAGATTCAGATCCCCGACCAGCACGGCGTGCGTGTCCAGGTGCACATTGGCGAAGTTCAGCGTCACCATGATGACGCCGGCGCTGAAGAGGGCGGGGAAGATCAGCCCCTGCGGCGCGTCCCCGGTCAGCAGGCCCGTGCGGGAGAGGTACTCGCTGCCGAGGACCACGACCAGGCCGGCCAGCGCGGCGCCCAGGATCAGCAGCGGGGAGTCCAGGCTGCGGGTGAAGAAATAGCCCACGACGATGCCCGGCAGCACGGCGTGGCTGATCGCGTCCACCAGCATCGAGTTCCTGCGCAGCACGACGAACACCCCCGGCAGCGCGCAGGCCATCGCCGTCACCACGGCCAGCAGGACCGTCCCGAGCAGGAAGCTCATGGCGCGCTCAGCTCCGCCTTGAGCCGGCGCCTGGCCCGGGCCCGTTCCAGGGCGCGGGTGACGATGCTCCGGCCCGGCGCCAGCAGGACGGACAGGACGAAGAAGCCGAAGAGCGTCAGCACGATCAGCGGGCCGGTGGGCACATCGCCCAGGACGATGGACAGATAGGCGCCGATGCCGCTCCCCGCCGCGCCGATCAGGCCCGAGAGCGTCACCATCCCGGGAAGGGTGCGGGTCCACTGCCGGGCGGCGGCCGGCGGCGTCACCACGAAGGCGACCATGAGGACGAGACCGACGGCCTTCAGGCCGATGATGGTGGCGATCACGATGGTGCCGAACATGAGCGCGTCGATGGTGCGCGCGCCGAAGCCGAGGACGCTGGCGTGGTCGGCGTCGAAGGTGCGCAGCGCGAACTCCTTCCAGAACACGACCATCAGCACGAGCGCCAGCCCGCCGACGCCGATGCTGGTGACCAGATCGGCGTAGGTGATGACGGAGGCGTTGCCGAACAGGTAGTCCTGGATGCCGCCCTTGCCGGGGAACGGGCGGTCCGTGATGATCCGCATCAGCAGCATGCCGGCGCCGAAGAAGATCGTCAGGGTGATCGCCATGGCGGTGTCGATCCGGATCTTGGAGACCCGCGCGACGTGGTTGGCGAACAGCACAGAGATCGTCCCGACCAGGACGGCGCCGGTGAGCAGCGCGATCATGCTGCGGCCATCGGCCCCCAGCACCAGCACGGTGAACAGGAACGCGCCGAGCGTGCCCGGCAGCGCCGCATGGGAGATGACGTCGCTGATGAGGGACTGCTTGCGCAGATAGGCGAAGGAACCCAGGGCGCCCGCGACGAGCCCGATCACGCTGGTTCCGAAGAGCACCATGCGGAAGGTGTGGTCCGCAAAGAACTCCGCCGGGGTCATGCCGTGAACTCCAGGAAGTCGTCTCCGGCGGCGACCTCGTAGGCGCTGCGGATGTGTTCCTTGGTGAAGGCCTCGGCCACCGGCCCGGAGGCGATGACCCGCTGGTTGAGCAGCGTCACGTGATCGCAGTAGTCCCGCACGGTGGCCAGGTCATGGTGCACGATCACGACGGTCCGGCCCTGTTCCCGCAGCAGATGCAGCACGGCGACGATGGCCTGCTGGCTCTTGGCGTCGACGCCCTGGAACGGCTCGTCCATGAAGTACAGGTCCGGAGCCTGGACCAGGGCCCGGGCCAGGAAGACGCGCTGCCGCTGACCCCCGGACAGCTCGCCGATCTGCCGCCCGGCCAGAGCGTCGATGCCGGTCTGCGCCATCGCTTCCTCGGCACGTTCGTGTTCGGGCCGGCCGGGGCGCCTGAACCAGCCGAGCCCGCCGTAGGTGCCCATCGTGACCACATCGCGCACCGTGGTGGGGAAATCCCAGTCCACGGTGGCCGACTGCGGCATGTACCCGACGCGCCGCCTGACCTTCGCCAGTGGCCGGCCGAAGAACTCGACCTCGCCGGCCAGTGGCGGGACCAGCCCGAGCATCGCTTTGATCAGGGAGGACTTCCCCGCGCCGTTGGGTCCGACGACGCCCATCACGACGCCGCGCGGGACGTCCAGGTCGACGCGGCGCAGCACCGGCGTCGTGCGGTAGGCGACGCTGAGGTTGGTCACGCGGGCGGCCGGGCCGCCGTCATCGGCGAGGGGCATGGCTCCAGTCTCACATTCCGTGCATCGTTCGTCCGGTCATGACAGCGCCTCGGCGACGGCTCTGGCGTTGTGGGAGAAGGCGCCGAGGTAAGTGTCGACGCCGGGCTCCGCGCCGAGCGAGTCCGCGTAGAGCTCCTCGCCGGAGATCTCCACCTGCCAGCCGCGGGCGGCGACGGCCTGCTGCAGGCTGGTGATGGCCTGCGGATTGGCCTGGTTGTCCTGGAAGACGACCGGTACTTCGCGCTCGGCGATCAGATCGGCCAGCGCGCTCAGGTCGCCCGGGCTCAGCTGCGCCTCGGTGGAGATGAAGTCCGTGGCGTGGACCTCGAAGCGGTAGGTCTGGCCGAAGTACGCGAACGCGTCGTGCCCGGTGATCAGGATCCGGTCTTCCTCCGGGATCGCCGCGAGCAGCTCCTCGGCCTCCGCTGCGGCGGCGTCGATCTGCTCGGCGTAGGCCTGCGCGTTCTGCCGGTACTGCTCGGCGCCATCCGGATCGGCCTGTGCCAGCGTCTCCGCGATGTGGCCGACGACGAGGGTCCAGATCTCGGGACTGTTCCAGATGTGGGGGTCGTAGAGCGGCTCACCGGCGTCGCCGGCCTCCGGCCAGTCCAGCAGCAGGTCTTCCGGGATGAGCTCGCCGAGGGCCACCTGACGGTCACCGAGGCTCTCGAGCTGGCTGGTCATCTGAGCTTCCAGGTGAAGGCCGTTCCAGAAGACGACATCGGCGGACTGCAGGGTCTGGATGTCGCGGGTCGAGGGCTGGTAGGTGTGCGGATCGCCTCCGGGGCCGACCATCGTCGTGACGTCCGCCTCGGGCGCGACGTTCGCCGCGGCGTCGGCCAGGTATCCGGTGGTGGCGTAGATGCTGAGGGCGCCGTCCTCATCCCCGGCCTGGGCGGCGCATCCGGTGAGCAGGAGCGCGGACAGGGCGGCGATGGCGGGGATGCGGTGATCGGCGGGCATCGGCGTTCCCTCTCGGTGTGAGCGGCGGCTCCGGCGGCGTCGCCGGAGCTTTCCAGTCCGGTCCCGGCGGTGCGCCGGGGATGCGATCACTATAAGTTCGGTTGGCCGAACTTTTCAACACGCCTCGACGTATTCTCGTTCGCGCATGCGCCCAGTGCCCACTCGCGCATGCCCGCCGGACAACCGCGGCCCGGCTGCGTATGGCGCAGTCCGGGACGGTTCGGGACTGTGGCTCACGAGGTGCATCGGCACCGGATCGCGGGGTCACACGGAATGCGGGCCGGCGTCCGGTTGCGGGTGGCGACCCCGCGGCGCAGGGTCGGTTGCGTATGGCGCAGTCCGGGGACGGTTCTGGTACGCAGCCGCGGCTCACGGGGTGCATCAGCCCGGATCGCGAGGCAGGGTCACACGGAATGCGGGCCGGCGTCCGGTTGCAGGTGCCGACCCCGCGGCCGAGGGGCCCGCATGCCTCGCAGACACCCAGCCCGGTGCCGTGTTCCAAGACTCCGCCCGTGCCGGGGGCGGCGATGAAGGGTCCCCGGTGCCGGGAACGGTCACCGTCTGCCGGTCAGCCCGGGGACGTTCGGGGCGGCGCGACCCGTACCAGCTGGGCGAGCAGCGCCAGGATCGGCAGCTCGATGAGCGGGCCCACGACGAGGGCGAGGGCGATCAGCGGCCGGTCGGGGAACGCCGTCACCGCCAGGCCCAGGGCGATGGGGGAATTGCGGGCCGTGGTGACCATGATCAGCGTGACGCGGCGGTCGGCCGGCAGCCGCAGCAGACGCGCCGCGAGAGCCGCCAGCACCGGAAGCACCAGGAAGAAGGCCAGCAGGGCGGGCAGCAGCATCAGGATCTCGACGCCGTGGGCCGTCACGGTACGGGCATGCGCGGCGAACATCGCCGCCACCGCTAGGCACAGCAGCAGCGGCGTCGCGGTGCCGATGGCCGGCGCGTAGCGCTCCGCGGCCCCGGTCCGCCGCAGGACGAAAGCGGCCGCCAAGGGCACCAGCAGCACCAGCAGGACCGCCTCGGCCAGGGTCCGGGCGTCCACCATCGCCGCCTGGCCGCCCAGCAACAGGACGTAGACCGGCAGCAGTACGAGCTGCAGGCCGAGGTTGAGCGGCAGGAGGGCGGCGCCGATGCCGGTGTGGCCGCGGGCGGCGGCGGTGAACACCAGGTACCAGTCCGTGCAGGGCGTGACCAGCAGCAGCAACAGGCCGATCCGCAGATCCGGCTGGCCGCCCAGCAGCCCGGCCCCCAGGGCCCAGGCCAGGGCCGGCGTGAAGACGAAGTTGAGCACCAGGCTCGCTGCCAGCAAGCCGCGCGCGTCCCGGATGGCGCCGAGCCGGCCAGGGCTGAGCTGGCTGAAGACGCCGACCAGCATGATCAGCAGGGCGGGAAGCACGAGGCCTCCGGCAGCGGCGGCGGCACCCGGGGCCAGGAGAAGGCCCGCGCCGAACCCGAGGGCGGCGGCACCGGCCACCAGCAGGCCCTGTAACCGTTCCACCACGCTCATCGTCGTTCGCCTCCACGAGTCCGGCCCGCCGGCGGGAATCGTATCAGCTGGTGAAGACGCCGGAGAGCTGTGCCTGGCTGTGGATCAGGTGGGTCTCGAGCTTCATCAGCGCGTCCTGCTCGTCGAAGGAGGCGATGGCCTCGGCGATCTCGCCGTGGTGGCAGACGGCGCTGTGCGGCCGGTCCGGCACCGCGCGGAACATGGCGATGCCGGTCCGGACCTGGCGGTCGTGCAGCGAGTTGTACAGCTGGGCGAAATCGGTGTTGCCGGTGGCCTTGACCAGGGTCCAGTGGAACTCCTTGTCGATCAGGACCATCTCCAGGATCCGGTTCGGATCCGATTCGAGGACCTCGCGCTGACGGCGGACGAGTTCGTGCAGCTCGTCGGCCACCGGGATGCGCTCCCGGCAGATCACCTGGATGCCGTATCCCTCCATGACCAGCCGCGTCTGGGCCTGCTCCTGGATGTTGCGCAGAGTGATCTCGGGGACCAGGGCGCCGCGGCGGGGGAGGATCTCCAGCAGCCGCTCGCCCTGGAGCTTGACGAAGGCCTCCCGCACGGGCGTGCGGGACACGCCCGTCGCGGTGGCCACGTCTTTCTCGGTGATGATGGTGCGCGGGGGGAGCTCGAGGGTGACGATGAGGTTCTTCAAGTACGAGTAGGCGTAGTCCGCCGCCCTCATGGACATGTCCCGGCGCCCGGGCGGCAGGCCGGCTGGTTCACTCCACCCGCCGAACCGGGACCGGGACGTGTCTTCCAGTTGTGTCATGTACTCACTACAGGCCTTTCGGAACCACGGCGAACTTCCTGTTCGCAAGGCTCGGGTTCTTCTCCCGCACGGTCTCGACGCGCTCCGTGCGGACCGAGCCGTAGGCGATCGCCTCGGGCTCTTCCCCCGCGGAGGCGACGGTCGCCCCCATGGGGTCAATTATGATACTGGCGCCCGTGCAGTGGGGAAGGGTCTGGCCGCAACCGGCGAAGTACAGCGTGTTCTCGATCGCGCGGGCACGGATGAGCGTCTCCCAGTGCAGCTCTTTCGCCGGTCCCGTGGCCCAGGCCGCGGGCAGTGCGATGACGTGCACATCGTGATCGGCGAGCCACCGGCTGGCCTCCGGGAACCGGAGGTCGTAGCAGGTCAGCGCGCCGACGCGCACGCCGTCGATCTCGAAGACGAGGGGATCGCCGATGGGTGCCGGTTCGACCCGGTCGGACTCCTTGAAGCCGAACGCGTCGTAGAGATGGATCTTGCGGTACACGCCGCCGATCTCTCCGTCCTTCTGCACGAAGACCAGCGTGTTGTAGGGCCGCGGCGTCTGGGAGGTCTCGGTGAAGCCCACCAGGACGTTGACGCCGGCGGTGCGGGCGGCTTCCCGGATCCGGGTGATGAAGGGCCCGTCGAGCGGTTCACTGTAGCCGTCGCCCTCCTTGAGCGGATCGGAGTACATGGCGTTCTCCGGCAGGACGGTGAGCCCAGCGCGCCCGGCGGTGGCGGCGATCAGCCGCGCGCAGGCATCGGCGTTGGCTCCGGTGTCCCGTCCGGCGGTGAACTGGGCGACGGCGAGAGTGAGCTCTGCCATGGCGGTCAGGCTCCTTTCTTCTCGAAGAGCGCCGCGGCGCCGGACCATTCCGAGAGGAAGGTGCCGCCGGCGATCGCGTTCTTCACATCGGGCTCGGCCTGCTCCTTCTTCTGGAGCACGGCCACGACCTCCTCCACCTCGGACGGGTCCAGGACGGCGATCCCGTCGGAGTCGGCCAGGATCGCCGCACCGGGTTCGATCACGACGTCGCCGACGGTGACGGGCACGTTGATCGAGCCCTCGACGCCCAGCAGCCGGGTGGTGCGCGCGGAGACCCCGCGGGAGTAGACCGGCAGGCCGAGTTCGAGGATCTCGTCGAAGTCGTTCATGGCGCCGGCGAGGATGGCGCCCTCGGCGCCGCGGGTCTTGGCGGTGAAGGCGACCATTCCGCCGAAGCTGGAGCGGTCGTCGCCGGACTGCTCGACCACGAGCACGTCACCGGGGCGGAGCCGGTCCGCGGCGTAGTGCAGCGCGGTGGAATCCAGATGCGGCAGGCGCACGGTGACGGCGGTTCCGGCGAAGCGCAGCGGCCGGGAGTTGGGCTGCAGGCCGCGCGGGAAGCCGTAATCGCGCAGATGGCCCAGGGTGGAGGTCTGGACGGTCAGCAGCGCTCGCCGCTGATCCTCGCTGATCTGGGCGGGCATGGGATTGGCTGTGAACATGAGGTCCCTTCGTGAGTGAGAGCGCCGGTGCGGTGCGCGCATGAAGAGCGCGGGGGACGCCGGTGGAGCGGGTGACCAGGAGCCGCGACACTCGGCGAGGTAACGCATACGCAATGTATACGTTAGGTGTACACAGTAGCCCACCCGGGGAGTGATGTGAACAGGGTCACAGCAGTTTTTTCACGCTCGTAACCTCATGGGGAGCCGCCGGGAAGCCGTTCGTGTCCGGCGGCGGGAAATCGCGGCTCAGCTCTTGTGGTGTGACGCAGGCCACTGGTACGGTCATTCGCAACCAGGAGCCGCGACGCTCGGCAGAACCACCCCTGACCTTCATCAAGGAGTTCTGCTCATGTCGCGCACACACATTCCCGTTCTCGGCGCCGGCGCGTCGATCCTCATGCTCGCCACCGCCTGCGGTGGCGGCGGCGGTGCCGCGGACGAGGCCAATGGCGAGGTCAACATCCTCGGCTATGCCGCCGCGTTCGAAGACAACTACACCGCCGCGGTGCTCGATGCCTTCGAGGAGGAGACGGGCATCACCGCCAATTTCGTGCCCGCGCAGAACAGCGCCGAGATGCTCGGCCAGCTGCGCAGCGAGTCCGGCAACCCCACCATCGACGTCGTCATCATGGACACGTCCGTGGCCAACACCGCCATCGCCGAAGGGCTGCTGGCGGAGCTGGACCCGGCGGAGGTGCCCAACGTCGAGAACGTCGTCGAGATGGGCCAGAACCCGGACGGCTACGGTCCGGCGGTGACCTTCGACAACCTCACCATCATCTACAACACCGAGAGCGTGACCGAGCCGCCCGCCAGCTTCTCCGATCTGTGGGAGGTGCCGGACAACTCGGTCGCCATCCCGGCCCCGCCGGACATCCAGGGCATCGCCCTGACCGTCCTGACCGCCGACGAGATCGGCGCGGACTACCAGCAGGACATCCAGCCGGCCATCGACCGGCTCGCCGAGCTGGCGCCCAAGGTGCAGACTTGGGATCCGCAGCCCGACTCGTACCAGCTGGTCACCAACGACTCCGCCCAGTACGCCATCGCCTGGAACGCCCGCTCCCAGTTCTTCTCCGACGAGTCCGGCGGCACCCTGGGCGCGGTGAGCCCGGAGGACGGGATCGCTTTCCAGGTGAACACCATCAACGCCATCGAGAACAGCCCGAACCCGGAGGCGGCCACGCAGTTCATCGACTACGCCCTCTCGCCCGAGGCGCAGGAGGCGTTCGCGGCGCAGATGTTCTACGCCCCGACCATCAGCAATGTGGAGCTGCCGGCAGAGGTCGCCGAGCGCGTCTCCAGCCCCGAGGATCCCTCCATCGTGGAGATCGACTGGGCATGGATGGCCGATGAGCGCGATGGCTGGACCGAGCTCTGGCGTCGTCACGTGATCGGAGGGTGAGCCCGGAGATGAGCAGCGCACAGGCGCATCTGGAACTGCGGGGCCTGAACAAGACCTACCCCAACACGGAAAGCCCCGCGGTCGACTCGATCGATCTGAACGTCGCCGAAGGCGAGCTCGTGGCACTGCTGGGGCCCTCGGGCTGCGGTAAGACCACCACGCTGCGGATGGTCGCGGGTCTGCTGGACCCCAGCGCCGGTGAGATCGTCGTCAACGGCAAAGACCTGGTCGGCACCCCGGTGCACAAGCGCGGCATGGGCATGGTGTTCCAGTCCTACGCCCTCTTCCCCCATATGACCGTCGCGGAGAACGTCGGCTTCGGCCTGCAGATGCGCAAGCTCCCCCGGAAGGAGGTCAAGGACCGCGTGCAGGAGGCGCTGGCGATGGTGCAGCTGGACCATCTGGCCCAGCGGCGGCCGGCGGCGCTTTCGGGCGGGCAGCAGCAGCGCGTGGCGCTGGCCCGGGCGCTCGTCGTCGAGCCCACCCTGCTGCTGCTGGATGAACCGCTGTCGAACCTCGACGCCAAGCTGCGCGAGGCGATGCGCCGGGAGATCAAGCAGATCCAGCAGCGGCTGGGCACCACGACCCTGTTCGTCACGCACGACCAGGACGAGGCCCTCGACATGGCGGACAAGATCGCGATCATGCACAACGGCGTGATCGCGCAGTACGCCCCGCCGGAGGAGATCTTCGACCGGCCCGCCACGCGGTTCGTGGCGACCTTCGTCGGCAAGGCGAACTTCATCGAGGCCACCGAGGTGGTCGGCCGCGGCGGAGGACGCTACCGCGTGTCCTCCGATCTGCTGGGCACGCTGGAGGTCGAGGGCGTCGAAGGGATCGAGGCGGCCGAAGACGCGGCCCTCGTGGTCCGGCCGCACCGGCTGGGCGTCCGCCGCCGGGGGGAGTCCTCGGCGCCGCAGATCGGCGGGGAGATCGTGCCCGGCGGTCCGGTGGTGCCCGGCCGGGTGGTGGACTCCGCGTACACCGGCAATGTACGCAGCCTCGTGGTCGATGTGCCCGACGGTCAGCAGATCATGATCGACGAGCTCACCGTCCGGGACCGCGCCCTGGCGATCGGTGACGAGGTGGAGATCGCCTTCGACCCGGATGACGCCTTCCTGGTGGGCAGCCGATGAGTGCGGCCAAGACGACACAGGGAACCCCGGGCGCGGCACCGGGGGACACCTCGCGTCCTGCGCCGCTGCTGCCGGGCAGGGGGAACCGCTCGCGTACGCGCTGGGAGCTCCTGGCGCTGCTGATCCCGGGTCTGATCGGCCTGCTGCTGGCCTTCATCCTGCCGGTGCTGGCGATGTTCCGCATGTCGCTCAACGAGCACGGCACGGCCGGCGCCCTGGTGGAGACCATCAGCATCGCCTCCTATCAGGCGGTGCTCTCGGATCCGTTCTACTGGCAGGTCATCTGGAACACCCTCGTGATGGGGTTCGGCTGCGCGCTGGCCGCGGTGGTGCTGTCGTATCCGCTGGCGTTGTTCCTGGTGCGGACCACCTCGAAGTGGAAGGGTGTGCTGATCGCCCTGGCGATCGCGCCCCTGCTGACCTCGGCGGTGGCGAGAACGTTCGGGTGGATCGCGATCCTGGGCGATCAGGGGATGATCAACTCCGTGCTCCTGGCGCTGGGGGTGGTGGAGACGCCGCTGCGGATGAACAACAACATGTTCGGCTCGACCGTGGCCCTGGTGGAGATCCTGATGCCGTACTCGATCCTGGCGATGATCTCCGGTTTCGGCCGGCTGAACCCGGCCCTGGAAGAAGCGGCCGGGTCCCTGGGGGCCTCGAAGTTCAAGGTCTTCACGAAGGTCACGCTGCCGCTGACGCTGCCGGGGATCTTCACCGGGTTCCTGCTGGTGTTCGTGCTGGCGATCAGCGCTTTCGTCACGCCCCGGCTGATGGGCGGTGGCCGCGTGTTCATCCTGGCCACCGAGATCTACAACGAGGCGACGCAGACGCTGAACTGGCCGCTGGCCTCGGCGCTGGCGATGATCCTGCTGGTGGTCTTCGGGTTGTTCATTCTGCTCTACCAGCGGGCCGTCAAGCGGATCGATCAGGGGTGAAGGGGGAGACCATGCTCAAAGTGCTGCACCGGGCGATGATCGTCGCCATCTACCTGTTCCTGCTGGCGCCGATCATCGTCGTCTTCTTCATCTCCTTCAACTCCTCGAACCGGCTGGCCCTGGCGTTCGAGCCGCCGTCCCTGCAGTGGTACGCCAATCTGCTCTCCAATCAGGGGTTCATCGAGGGTGCGCGGGTCAGCTTCATCACCGCCTCCATCACCGCGATCGTCGTGCTGCTGATCGGCGTGCCGGTCTCGCTGGCGGTGGCCAGGTACCGGTTCAAGTTCAAGGGCGCGGTGGAGGCGCTGTTCATCTCACCCCTGGTGGTTCCTTCAGTGGTGCTGGGGCTGGGTCTGCTGCTGGTCTTCCAGCCGATCGGCCTGACCGGCACCTTCGCGGGCATCGTGATCGCCCATACCGGCATCACCATCCCGTACGTCATCCGTACGACGCTGATGAGCCTGACCACCGCGGATGTCTCGTGTGAGGAGGCGGCGAAGGTCCTGGGCGCGAACAGCTGGACCACGTTCCGCCGGATCACCCTGCCGATCATCTTCCCCGGGCTGATCGCCGGTGCCGTGATGGCGTTCATCATCTCCTTCGACGAGGCGGTCATCTCGCTGTTCATCGCCGGGTCCGGCCGGGTCACCCTGCCGGTGGAGATGTTCCGGTACCTCCAGTACCGCTCCGATCCGGAGATCGCCGCGCTGTCGGTCGTGTTGATCCTGATCTCGGTGATCATCGTGCTGGTGGTCGAGCGGGCGATGGGCCTGAGGAAGGTGATGAACGGCTGATACTCCCGATCTGTGGCCGCGTGGTCCGGGATGCACCCTGAATCACGCGCGGACCTTCGGCGCCCTCCCTTCCGCTCCGGCGGACGGGAGGGCGCTGTGTTGTTGTAGGAGCCGCGCTGTTGTAGGGGCACTGTGCTTTCCCGCGTGCCGGCGCTGCCGCCGCCTGAGCCTGCCAGCTCTCGGGCCTCGGAGCCTGCGCGGGAAAACCGTAACCTCGGCGTAACGAGTCATGACAGTGGCCGGTGTATCGTGACATGAAACATGAGAGAGAGGGGGAGCGATGTGCGGGATCGCGGGACTGCATCTGCGGGACAGCAGTCTGGAACCACGACTGGGAGAACTGCTCGAGGGCATGATGTGCACCGCCGCCGGGCGAGGCGCGGACGCCGCCGGGGTCGGCATCTACGGTGACCCGGCGGTGACGCCGCCGGGTCAGTCCACGGTGTGCGTGATCGGCTCGCCGCTGCCTGCCCGGGAGGCCGCCGGCCTCATCGGCAGCCTGCTCGCCGAGCGGTCCGCCTCGCTGCCAGGCGAGCCACCGGTTCCCGTGCCTGCTGCGGCACCGGCATCGGTACGGCATGAGGTCGCGGCCCAGGCTCCGGCGCGGGCTGGGCTGACAGCCGGCGACTCCGGCGCAGGCCCTTCAGGCGGCCTCACCGGCACTCTCGTCAGAGACGAGGCGACCGTACACGGCCGCGACGCCGGCCAGACGAGCATCTTCACCGCCGCGGTCGAGGCACAGGAACTCGCGCGCGCCGTCCGCGAGGCGCTGCCTGAGGCCGTGCTGACCAGCCGCGGCACGGCGCTCGGCGTGATGAAGGGCACGGGGGAGCCGGCCACGCTGGCGGAGACCTTCGGGCTGGCGGGCATGAGCGGCTACCAGGGCGTGGCCCACACCCGTATGGCCACCGAATCGGCCGTCACCCCCGGGGGCAGTCACCCGTACTCGGTCGGTCCCGACCAGTGCATGGTGCACAACGGCTCGTTCTCCAATCACGCCACCATCCGCCGCGAACTCCAGGCCGAGGGCATCGAGTTCGACTCCGAGAACGACACCGAGGTGGGCGCCCGGTTCGTCGCCCGGGAACTCGCCCGCGGTGCGAGCGTCGAGGAGTCGCTGATGGCGCTGTGCCGCCGGTTCGACGGCTTCTACACCCTGCTGGTGGCCACGGCGGACTCCTTCGCCGTCGTCCGTGACGCCATCGCCTGCAAGCCCGCGGTGATCGCCGAAACCGACCGCTGGGTGGCGATGGCCAGCGAGTACCGCTATCTGACCGGCCTGCCCGGGGTGGAATCCGCACGCGTCTTCGAGCCCGAACCGGAGGTTGTCTACACATGGCAGCGTTGAACGCGAAGAATGGGATAGCCGCGGGGAACGAGCCGGACGCGCCGACCGCGACGGTGGCGGACGTCCCGCTGGGCGCCTCGGCTGCGCGGCACTCCGGCACCGTCACGGTCGATCTGGCCGAGGTCACCGTCCGGCAGCTGAACGCCGCCCTGCACGCCGAGCCCGCCGGGTCACGGACCCGCTACCGGGTGCTCAACCCGGCCGGGGAGCATGCGCTCGCGGCCGGCATCGGCGCTCCCCTGGACGTGCGCATCGACGGCCATGCGGGCTACTACGCCGCCGGGATGAACATGCGGGCCGCCGTGGAGATCCACGGCAACGCCGGGACCGGGGTGGCGGAGAACATGATGTCCGGTCGCGTGCATGTGCGCGGCGATGCCTCCCAGTCGGCCGGGGCGACGGCCCACGGCGGCCTGCTCGTGATCGACGGCAACGCCGGCGCCCGGTGCGGGATCTCGCTCAAGGGCGCGGACATCGTCGTCGGCGGCGACGCCGGGCATATGAGCGCGTTCATGGCGCAGGCCGGCCGCCTGGTGATCTGCGGCGATGCCGGCGACGCCCTCGGCGACTCGCTTTACGAGGCCCGCATCTACGTGCGGGGACGGGTGGCCTCGCTCGGCGCGGACTGCGTGGAGAAGGAGATGCGGCCCGAACACCGCCAGGAGCTCAGCGAACTGCTGACCGCCGCGGGACGGGACGACGACCCGTCCGCCTTCCGTCGCTACGGCTCCGCGCGCACCCTGTACCACTTCCACGTCGACAACGCGCGCGCCTACTGACCCGCGCCCGCTCACCGTGCCGACGCTGCGCCCACCCCGCCGGCCCTGCCGCCTGACCCGCGGCGCACCAGGCAGTGACCGACCATGAGGCACCTGTGAAGGAATGAGACCAGCATGACCATCGAGGACCACAGCCGCGCGGAATCGCCTGCGGCCAGCGGCCTGCGGGAGTCCGCCACCTTCGACCGCGCGACCATCGCCGCGATCCAGAACGCCGCGCGCACCGGCATCTACGACATCCGCGGCGGTGGAGCCAAGCGGAAGCTGCCCCATCTGGACGATCTGCTGTTCCTGGGCGCCAGCATGTCCCGGTACCCGCTGGAGGGGTACCGGGAGCGCTGCGACACCGATGTCGTCCTGGGCGGCAAGCACGCCTCCAAGCCGCTGCGGCTGAGCACGCCGGTGACCATCGCCGGGATGAGCTTCGGGGCGCTGTCCGGCCGCGCCAAGGAGTCGCTCGGCCGCGGCGCCAGCGAGGTCGGCACCTCCACCACGACCGGCGACGGCGGGATGACCGAGGAGGAGCGCGGCCATTCGAAGCATCTGGTGTACCAGTACCTGCCCTCGCGCTACGGGATGAACCCGGACCACCTGCGCGCCGCCGATGCCATCGAGGTGGTGCTCGGCCAGGGCGCCAAACCCGGAGGCGGCGGGATGCTGCTGGGGCAGAAGATCACCGAGCGCGTCGCCGGCATGCGCACCCTCCCGGCCGGGATCGACCAGCGTTCGGCCTGCCGGCACCCCGACTGGACCGGGCCGGACGATCTGGCGATCAAGATCACCGAGCTGCGCGAGATCACCGACTGGGAGAAGCCCATCTACGTCAAGATCGGCGCCTCCCGGCCGTATTACGACGTCAAGCTGGCGGTGAAGTCCGGCGCCGATGTGGTGGTCCTGGACGGCATGCAGGGCGGGACCGCCGCCACCCAGGACGTGTTCATCGAGCATGTGGGCATCCCCACCCTCGCGGCGCTGCCGGAGGCGGTGCGCGCCCTGCAGGAAATGGGAGAGCACCGGCGCGTGCAGCTGATCGTCTCCGGGGGCATCCGGAACGGCGCCGATGTCGCCAAATGCCTGGCGCTCGGTGCCGACGCCGTCGCCATCGGCACCGCCGCGCTGATCGCCCTGGGTGACAACGACCCGGCCCTGGAGGAGGAGTACCGCAGGCTCGGCTCGGCCGCCGGCTATTACGACGACTGGCAGGACGGCCGGGATCCGGCGGGCATCACCACCCAGGACCCGGACCTGCAGCAGCGCCTGGACCCGGTCGAGGGCGGCACCCGGGTGGCCAACTTCCTGCGCGTGCTCACGATGGAGGCGCAGATCATCGCGCGGGCCTGCGGGAAGGCGCATCTGCTGCACCTGGAGCCGGAGGACCTGGTCGCCCTTACCATCGAGGCGGCCGCCATGAGCCGCCGGCCGCTGGCGGGGACCTCCTGGGTCCCGGGTGCGGGAGCATGAGCCAGGTGAGTTGGATGAGCTCCCTGCGGCGGACCACCGGTACATCGCCCTGGCCCCGGGCTTTCCCCCGATGCGTGAGCCGTGTGCGGCGGTTCACCGGCGTCGCCGGGACCGGCGCATGAGCGCGCGGGAGGCTTCCCGGTTCGTCGTCATCGGTGCTGGTCTCGCCGGTGCCTCGGCGGCGTGGCGGCTGGCGCAGCGCGGGCACGAGGTGGTGCTCCTGGAGCGTCGCGTGCCGGCGAGCCCGGACGGCAGTTCACACGGTTCGGCGCGGATCTTCCGGTACGCCTACGAGAAGCCGCTCTACGTGCGGCTCGTGCAGCAGGCAGCCCGGGGCTGGGCGGAAATCGAGGCACTGAAGGCGGGCCGCGACGGGCCGCTGCTCACCCGGACCGGCGCGGTGGACTTCGGAACGGACCGGGACGTGCCCGGCCTGGCCGCAGTGCTGGCGGCGGAAGGCGTCGACCATGAGGTCCTCACCGCCGCGCAGGCCCGGGAACGCTGGCCGCAGATCGCCTTCGACAGCCCGGTGCTGCACCATCCGCAGGCTGGTGTGCTCGACCCCCTGGCCACGGTGCTGGCGATGCTCGATGCCGCGCGGAGCGAGGGCGCCCGGGTGCTCACCGGCTGGCCGGTGGCGCGGGTGGAGCGGCGCGGTGCGGGCTTCCTCGTGCGTGCCGCCGATGGACGGCGGGTGGAGGCCGAGCGGGTGATCGTCGCCGCCGGGGGCTGGCTGCCCGCCCTGCTGGGGGAGCTGGGACTGCCGGAGCCCTTCCTGCGCGCGTTCCCGCCGCTTCAGGTGCGGCAGGAGAACGCCTTCCACTTCCCGTACCGGCAGGAGGTCGCGGCGGCGGAGGATTGGCCGACGGTGGTGCACAAAGGCGGTGGGATGCCGGTCTATGCGCTGCCCGGCGGGCGGGATGCGGCATACCGAGGACACAAAGTCGCCGAGTTCAACGGCGGCCGCAGGCTTGCCTCCGCCGCCACGCAGGACGGGATCGTGGACCCGGCCAACCGTGCCCGGGTGACGGACTTCGTCGCCCGGGCGTTCCCGGGGCTGGCGCCGGACCCCTACGCGGAGGCGACCTGCCTGTTCACGAACACGCCGGGGGAGGATTTCCTCGTCGACGAAGCCGAAGGCGTGACGATCGTCTCGGCGTGCTCGGGGCACGGGGCCAAGTTCGCGCCGCTGCTGGGAGAGCTCGCCGCTGAAGCAGCGCTCGGAGGTGCCGGCGTGCCGGGCGAGTTCAGGGTGAGCGTCTAGCCGGCGAGCGAGTCGGCGTCGACGCCGCACAACGCCGCCGCGGTGGCGCGCAGCCGATGCAGGCACTCGTCGTATCCGAGCGCGGGGTGGCCGTTGAGGATGTAGTAGGACAGCGAGTCCTCGACCGCCACCAGGGACTGCCCGATGGCCAGCGGCTCCATGGCGGGCCGGAAGACGCCCGCCGCGGCGCCCCCGGCGATGACCTCCTGGTAGAGCGTGGCCTGCTTGTCGAACAGATCCTGCATCAGCCGGGCGTAGTCGTCGTCGCGCACCGAGAGTCCCTCCAGCTCGCACAGCAGGCGGACGGAGGCGTCGTCGGGGGAGGAAGGCATGCCGGTCTCGATCAGCAGCCGCAGCCCGCCGAGGGGTCCTGGCACGTCATCGAGGCGGCGCCGCCGGTACTCGTACCAGCGCTCGCACGATTCCTCGTAAATATCGCGGATCAGATCGTCGATCTGGGGGTAGTGGTAGAGGATGGCGGCCGGGGTCACCTCGGCTTCGCTGGCGATGTCCTTCAAGCGCAGCGCGCGCGGACCGCTGGCCACCAGCGTCCGGTACGCCGCCTCGAGCAACTGCCTGCGACGGTCCGCCGGCCTGGAACGAGTCGGCACATCGGCTCCGTTCATGGGACATTCCTTCCGGACAGGGACATTCTAGGGCGGTTTCGGGGACGTTACGTTTTCCGGTAAACCGGCCGATGCTCTGTCAATTCAGTTAAATCAAGTTTAGATTGTTGAGCCAAGACCCTGTCCAGGTTCTCGAGCAGAAAGGCCCTCCTATGTCCGAGGCGAGCCCCACCACCCGACAGCGGCTGCGTCCGGCAGCAGGCCTGGCCACCTTCTTCATCGCGGTGGTCGGGCTGCTGGCGGCGAATCTGGTTCCGCTCATGCTGATCGCGCTGGAGGCCGAAGGGTTCAGCCCGACCGGCGCCGGCGCCGTGATGACCAGCAACCTCCTGGCCACGGCGCTCGCAGCCCTGCTCACCATGCGCGGCGTGGCCGGTTCCCGGCGTCTCCTGGTGGGCCGGGCCGGACTGATCCTGGCGTTCGCCGGCTATGCGCTGGCCGCCCTGGTCCCCGCGGGCGGGGTCTTCCTGGTCCTGGTGATCACCGCCGCCGGGCTCGGCAGCGGTGCCGCGCTGTCCGCCGGGGGCGCCGCGCTGGCGTCGTTCGACGGATCGAACCGCGTGGTGGGACTGAACGTTCTCTTCAACCGGGGGCTCAATGCCGTTCTCCTCGCTCTGGTGCCGGCCATTGGCCTGAGCACGCTCAGCGTGTTCGGCTCGGTCGCAGCCGTCTGCCTCATCTCCCTCGCCCTCGTCCACCTGCTGCCCCGCGCCGTCCCGCAACCCGGCGCCGTCCCGCAACCCGGCGCCGTCCCGCAACCCGGCGCCGTCCCGCCGCCCCGGGACGACGCGCCCACCGCACCGGGGCCGGCCGCCCCGCCGGCACCGGGATCATCGAAGGCCGGGTCGTCTGCGGCCGTCACCGTCGCCGGTTTCGCCCTGCTGGCCTGCTTCGCCGTCTGGGCGCTGAGCGAGGATGCGCTCTGGGCCATCGCCGGCACGATGGGCGCCGAGCAGGCGGCCCTGGACGATGCGCTCCTGGGTCTCGTCCTGAGCCTGTCCACCGTCGGCGGCCTGGCCGGCGCGCTGCTCGTCGTGGTGACCGGTGCGCGCTTCGGCAGGGCGATCCCGCTGGCCGCCATGCTGGTCCTCGGTGGCGCGCTCAAGCTCGGCTCCACGCTGACCACGGACGCGATGCTCTACGCGATCCTCCTGATCCTGTGGAACTTCATCTACGGCATCGCCTACACCTACTTCGTGGCCACCGCGGCGGGGCTCGATGCCTCCGGCCGGTGGTCCGGGCCGATCCTGGGGGTCTACCTGATCGGCTCCAGCTTCGCGCCGGTGTTCGCCACCTCGGTGGCGGCGGGCGCGGGATACGCCGGATTCGGCTGGGTCATCGGTGCGATCAGCATCGCGCTCATCGTCCCGATGGTCGTGATCGCGCGGCTGTCCGTGCGGGAGGAGAGCCGCACTGCGCAGAGCGTACCCGCCCCGGCCGGCGTGGAGGGGGCGGCGTCATGACCTGCGGATTCGTATGCGACGAACGGTACTTCTGGCATGACGCCCGGGACACCGGCGGGCCGTATGTGGAGGCCGGGGCGGAGATGGAGACCCCGGTGTCCCGTCGCCGGATGCTCAATCTGCTCTCCGTCACGGGGCTGCGCCGGCAGCTCACGACGATCGAGCCGGTGCCGCTGGGCCGTGAGGACCTGCTGCGGGTGCACCCGGCCGGGTACCTCGACAGCTTCAAGGCACAGTCGGACGCCGGCGGGGGCACGATGGGCGACTACGCCGATTTCGGGCCGGGCTCCTATGAGATCGCGGCCCTCGCCGCCGGTGGCGTGCACGCGGCCCTCGATGCGGTGGTGACCGGCGCCGTGGACACGGCGTACGCGCTCGTCCGGCCGCCGGGCCATCACGCCGAACGCGACCGGGGCCGCGGCTACTGCCTGCTGGCGAACATCCCGCTCGCCCTGGAGAAGCTCCGCGCCGAGCGCGGCACGGACCGGGTCGCCGTGATCGACTGGGACGTCCACCACGGCAACGGCACGCAGGCGATCTACTGGGACGATCCGGCGACGCTGGCGATCTCGCTGCATCAGCGTCAGCTGTTCCCCTACGAGTCGGGCACCGTGGAGGAGGCCGGGGGCGCGCCTGCGCTGGGGCGTACGGTGAACGTGCCGCTGCCGGCCGGCTCCGGCGCGGGCGCGTACTCGTACGCGTTCGAGCGGATCGTCGAACCGGCGGTGCGAGCCTTCCGTCCCGAGCTCATCGTGGTCGCCTCGGGGTTCGACGCCTCCTGCCTGGACCCGATGGGGCGCATGCTGCTCACCCCGGCCGGATACGCCGCGCTGACCCGCCGCGTCGTGGAGCTCGGCCGGGAGGTCTCCGCCCCGGTGGCCTTCGCGCACGAGGGCGGCTACTCCCCGGTCGCGGTGCCGTTCTGCGGCGTGCACGTCCTGGCGGAGCTGCTGGCGGCCGATGCGCCGGTGGGCTTCGGCGACTTTGGCTATATGGACGCCCTGGAGGACCAGCAGCTGAACGTGCACCAGCGCGGCATGGTGGATCAGGCGCAGGCCGCGGCGGCACGTCACGGCGCCTTCGGCTGATCGCGGTTCCGGGGGGCGCCGTGCAGTGCGGTGCTGCCGGTTACTCCAGCACGGCCGCGATCAGCTCCGGGGTGAGCGGCTCGGCGAAGGCACGCTCCTGCACCAGCGCGACCGCTCGCTCCGCGGCGTCGCGCGCCGTGTCGCCGTCGATCGCCAGCAGCGTCGCCGCCCCCTCCACGAGGCGCTGATACATGTCTTCGAGCCCGAGCGCCTCGGCATCGGCAAGGGAGCGGACCGCGAGTCCGTCGATGACGGCCATGACGATCAGCGCGGTGGTGGGCACGCTCAGCTGCGGCGCGGCCTGGCCGGTGCGCACGAGTTCGCGGATCGCGTTCTCGAACGGTTCGGTCCAGCGGTCATAGACCTCGTGTGAGATGCGCGCCACCGAGGGGTCCCGGCGGGCCGCGGCCCACAGTTCCATCCAGAAGCCCCACCGGTCGGTGAACACCACGGAGCCGGAGACGTGCAGCCGCAGGCCCGCGAAGAGCTCCAGCAGGGGCCCCGGTTCGGCCGCCGACAGCCGCTGCCACGCGTTCATGCTGACGGTCATCATCACCAGGAAGGTCTGCTCCATCAGCTCCTGGCGCGCGCCGAAGTAGTGCTGGACCAGGCCGAGGCTGACTCCGGCCTCCTTGGCGATGTCCTTCAGGCGGGCTTTGTCCGCGCCGTCCCGGGCGACGACGTGGATGGAGGCGCAGAGGATCTGCGCGCGGCGGTACCGGGAGAGCGCGACGGCGTCGTCGTCGGGAAGGGGCATGCGGCGATTGTATGCGGCGCCGGCGGGGAGGCGAGGGGGCACGGGGGAGGCTCCTGGCGATCGAGGAAGGGCGGACGGCCCTCTTGAAGTGTGTCTCACGCCACAATAATGTAGTATTATTGTCACCGCATCCCGCGGAGGCTCCGACCTGAGAGGCAATCATGCGATCCACCACGAAGATCCTGGCGTTGAGCGCCACCGCGGCGCTCGCGCTCTCCGGTTGCGGTGGAGGAGGCGGCGAGTCCGGTGACGGATCTCAGCTGACCTTCGCCAGCTACGGCAGCGAATACCAGGACGCGCAGAACGACTCGCTGCTCACGCCCTGGGCCGAGGAAGCCGGCGTGACGGTGACGAACGACTCCCCGACCTCCTACCCGCGCATCGCCCAGATGGTGGATGCGGGTCAGGTGACCTGGGACGTCGTCGACACGGAACCGTTCTACCCGGTCGCCAACTGTGGCACCTACGTCGAGGAGCTCGACTTCAGCAACATCGACACCAGCCAGTTCCCCGAGGGAACGTGGTCCGACTGCTCCATCCCGTTCGCGCAGTACGCCACGATCATGGTCTACGACGCCGAGCAGTTCGCCCAGGCGCCACAGGACTTCGAGGCGTTCTTCGACGTCGAGGCCTACCCCGGCACCCGGCTCGTTCCCAACTGGGCCGGCGGCGGTGCGCTGGAGGTCGCCCTCCTCGCCGACGGCGTGGCGCCGGAGGAGCTGTACCCGCTCGATCTGGACCGGGCCTTCGCAAAGCTCGACACCATCCGCGATCACCTCCAGTTCTGGGACACCAGCTCCGAGAGCCAGCAGGCGCTCGAAGACGGCACCGTGGACCTGGCGCTCGTCTGGTCCGGCCGGGCGTACGAGGCCGAGCTCAACGGCTCCACCTTCGAGCCGGTCTGGCAGGACGCGCTGCTGGCGTGGGCCAGCCTGAGCATCATCAAGGACAGCCCGAACCTGGAGGCGGCGCAGTCCCTCATCGAGTACGCCGCGCAGGCCGAGCCGCAGGCGCGGTTCGCCGAGCGGCAGCCCTACTCCCCGGCCAACCTCGAGGCGCAGCCCGAGCTGGACGAGGTGCAGGAGAAGTACAACGTCGCCGCTCCCGAGGTGCAGGACCAGGCGATCGTGACGGACGTGCAGTACTGGGCCGATCACAACGACGAGGCCAACGAGGCTTGGACCGCGTGGTCCACCTCCTGACCCCTCCGGCGACGTCCGGCGAGGCTCGCGCGCTATCGGCCGCGTGCCTCGCCGGGCGCTGACGGGACGCGAGGTACCCCCTGATGCACACCAGTGCCCGATGGTCCGCCCTGCTGCTGGCCCCGGCCGTCCTCCTCGTCGCCATCTGCTTCGTGGTGCCCATCGGCAGCATCGTGCTGCGCTCGTTCACCGAGCCGGAACTCGGTCTGGCCACCTATGAGCGGCTCTTCGCCGACCCCACCACGCTGCGCGTCCTGGGGCGGACGCTGCTGGTGGCGCTCGGCGCGGTCGGCCTGTGCCTGCTCTTCGGGTACCCGTACGCCTACCTGATGACCCTCGTCGGGCCGGATATGCGCGCCGTGCTCATGGTCCTGGTCCTGGTGCCGTTCTGGACCAGCCTCATGGCCCGGACGTTCGCCTGGGTCAGCCTGCTGCAACGAGACGGCCCCGTCTCCGCGCTGCTGGCCTTCGCCGGGGTCCCCGGGGTCACGCTGCTGGGCACCGCGGCAGGCGTCATGATCGGCATGGTCCAGATCCTGCTGCCCTATATGGTGCTGACCCTCTCGACCACGCTCAGCCGGATCGACCGCGGCCTGCTGACCGCCGCGCAGAGCCTGGGCGCCAACCGGTACCGGACGTTCTTCCAGGTGTACCTGCCACTGTCCCTGCCCGGCGTGTTCGCCGGCAGTGCCCTGGTGTTCATCCTGGCGCTGGGCTTCTACATCACCCCGCAGCTGCTGGGCAGCCCGCGTGAATCGCTCATCGCCCAGGTGATCGGCGTCCGGGTGGAACGCCTGGTGGACTTCGCCGGAGCGGGCGGGCTGTCCCTGATCGTCCTGCTCACCACGGCTCTGTGCTTGGCCGCGGCGGTCCTCGCCTTCCGGCCGGTGCGCGCCATGCTCGGCCAGGGAGGGGACCGCCGATGAATCAGAGAACTCCCGTCCGGCTCCCCCTGGCGCTGTGGGCCGGCGTCACCGCCCTGCTCCTGGTCGCGCCGACCCTGGTGGTCATCCCGCTGTCCTTCACCGAGCGGCGCAGCTTCTCCTTTCCCATCGAGGGTTGGTCGCTGCAGTGGTACGAGCGGTTCTTCACCGATCCGCGCTGGTACGGCGCACTCGGCACCAGCATCGCCGTCGCCATCGGCGCCGCCCTGGTGGCGACCGTCGCCGGGACGCTGGCCGCCATCGCGCTGGACCGGGCCCGCCTGCGCTACGGCTGGCTGATCCGCGCGCTGCTCCTCCTGCCGGTCGTGGTGCCCCAGATCGTCGCCGCCGTGGCGATCTTCGGCACCTATCTGGGCTGGGGCATCAGCGGCACGCCGCTGGGGCTGCTGCTGGCGCACATCGTCCTGGCCATCCCGTTCGTGGTGATCCCGGTCAGCACGGCGCTGCAATCCTTCGACCCCACCCTGGAACGCGCCGCGGCCGTGCTGGGCGCCGGCGGCTGGGGACGCTTCTGGCAGGTGCAGCTGCCCCTGATCAGCCCCGGCGTCATCACCGGCTTCGTCTTCGCCTTCGTCACCAGCCTGGACGAAGTCGTGATCGCGTACTTCCTGCAGACCCCGACACTGCGGTCCCTGCCGGTGCAGATGTACAGCTCCGTCACGGTGGAGACCGACCCGACCATCGCGGTCGCCTCCAGCCTGATGCTGGTCTTCTCCACCATCGTCATCCTGCTGCCGAGGTTCTTCGCCGCCCGGCGCCGCCGCCTGCTCAAAGCCAAGGAGACCCCATGAGCAAGACGAACCAGAGCCCCGGCGCGCCGGCGGCGACGCTGCAGCAGACCGGGCGGTCGGTGCGGCTGTCGGGCCTGAGCAAGCACTACGGCGACTTCGCCGCGGTCGACGGCATCGACATGGACATCCGCGCCGGCGAACTCCTCACCCTGCTGGGGGCCAGTGGATCGGGGAAGACCACCACCCTGTCCATGATCGCCGGCTTCACCACGCCCACCGAGGGCACCGTGCTGATCGACGGCGAGGAGATCACCCGCGTGCCGCCGCACAAGCGGAACCTGGGCATGGTCTTCCAGCACTACTCCCTGTTCCCGCACATGAACGTGCGCACGAACGTGGAGTTCCCGCTCAAGCAGCGCGGGGTGCCCAAGGCCGAGCGGCGCCGGCGCGCCATGGAGGCACTCGAGGTGGTCGAGCTGGCCCACCGTGCCCAGGCCCGGGTCACCGAGCTCAGCGGAGGTCAGCAGCAGCGCATCGCCCTGGCGCGCGCCCTCGTGTTCTCCCCCAGCGTGCTGCTGATGGACGAGCCGTTCGGTGCGCTCGACCGCGCGCTGCGGGAGAAGATGCAGATGGAGGTGCGCCGCATTCACCGCGAGCTGGGCGTCACCGTGGTCTTCGTGACGCACGACCAGCAGGAGGCGCTCACGCTCTCAGACCGGATCGCGGTGTTCGAACGCGGCCGGATCGAGCAGGTGGGCACCCCGGAGGACCTGTACGAGCGTCCCGCCAGCCTGCACGTGGCCACGTTCCTGGGCGAATCCAATCTGCTGCCCGGAACCGTCGACGGCGGCGTCTTCGTGACCCGTTCCGGGAGCCGGCTGTCCGCCGGGAGCGCGGAGAACGGCCCGGCCACCCTGGTGGTCCGCCCGGAGCACGTCCGGGTCCAGCCGGCCACCGGGACCGGTGCGGGGATCGCCGCCACCGTCGGCGAGGTCGTCTACCTGGGAGCCGACAAGCGGCTGGTGGCGGTGACCGCGGACGGCGAGATCACCGCGCGGATCGCGGCTGCCGAGGGCTACCGGCCCGGCGATGACGTCCGGCTCGGATGGGAACCGGGCGCGGCCGCCGTGTTCCCGGGGTGAGGACGGCATGAGAGCACAGCAGCCGGGCCGGCCGGGCAACAACGGTGCCCGGGCCGGCGGAGCGATGAGGAGAACACCATGACGAAGCATCCCAGACCCGTCGTCGTCCCCCTGGCGGACGTCGCCCCGGTCCCGGCCGGCGAAGCGCCCACCAAGGTGCGGATCCGCCGGATCGTCACCCGGGCCGAGCACGGTTCGGAGCTGACCCAGGGGGTGTGCTGGATGGACCCCGGCGAGCAGACCAACACCTGGTCCAGCCACGAGACCGACGACACCGCACCCGGCGAGCACTGGTACGGGCCGGTGCACGAGACCTACTACATCGTGACCGGAACCCTGAGGCTGAGCTGGGACGACGATGCGGCCGTCCTGCGCGCCGGGGACACCGTCTACCTCGCTCCGGGCTGGCGCTACCACCTGGAGAACATCGGCGAGGAACAGGCCTTCTTCGTCTACAACATGACCCCCGCGCAGGAATGAGGAGCACGTGCAGCAGCTGACAGTCTTCTGGGACGACCGCGTCCTCCGGCACGACACCGGAACGGCGCTCCACGAGGCTCCCGAGAGCCCCTGGATCGGCTCGCCCCTTCCCCACACCGAAGGCCCGGAGCGGCTGGTCGCGATGCACGATGTGCTGCGCAACGGGCCCCTGGGCGAGGCCGTGCACTGGGCCGGCGGGCGGCTGGCCACCGAGGAGGAGCTGCGCTGGGCGCACTCGCCGCGCTACATCGAGCAGGTCCGCGCGCTGTGCGAGACCGGGGGCTGGGTGACCGGGACGACCCGCGCCGGTGCCGGTTCCTATGAGCCGCTGCTGGCCGCCGCCGGCACCGCCCTGGAAGCCGCCGCCGCGGTGGTGGAAGGCCGCAGCAGGTTCGGTTACGCGCTGATCCGCCCGCCGGGGCACCACGCGCAACCGGAGCAGGCCGACGGTTACTGCTTCTTCAACCACGGCGCGCTGGCGGCGGAGTACGCGCTACGCTCGGGCATGGAGCGGATCCTGATCGTGGACTGGGACGTGCACCACGGCAACGGCACCCAGGAGATCTTCTACGATCGCGCCGATGTGCTGACCGTGAGCCTGCACATGAACCACGGGCCCTGGGGCCCGGCACACCCCCAGACCGGGTACGCGGACGAGACCGGGACGGCGGCGGGCGCCGGCCACAACGTGAATATCCCGCTGCCGCTGGGCGCCGGCGACGCCGGATACACCGGCGCCTTCGACCGCATCGTGGCGCCGCTGGCCCAGGAGTACCGGCCGGACCTCATCATCGCCTCCAGCGGCCAGGACGCCAGCGCCTTCGATCCCAACGGCCGGCACAACCTGACGATGGCGGGCTTCCGGGGCCTCGGGGAACGGGTGGCGGCGCTCGCCGCGGAGCTGTGCGGCGGCCGGGCGGTGCTGGTGCAGGAGGGCGGATACAACCCGTCCTATGCGCCGTACTGCCTGCTGGCCACCCTCGAAGGGCTGCTCGGCGCGCCGGCCACCGCCGATCCCCTCGCCTACGTCCCCGATCAGACGCTCGGCCTGGAAGAGGCGTTCGACGCGGTCCGGGAGGCACAACGTCCCTGGTGGCCCGCGCTCTGAGCGGTTTTGCACCTCACCCCATCACAACGAGGAAAAGAGAGCACAGATGCTGAACCTTCCCTTCCCCCTGGTGACCTACCGGGAGCGCCTGAGCGATGTGCAGACGCGCATGCGGGCCACCGGCATCGACGTCATGGTGGTGACCATGCCCGACTCGGTGCACTGGCTCTCCGGGGTCGACTCGGTCGGATACCTCTGGCCGCAGGGGCTGATCGTCTCCGCCCAGGACGGCGTCGAACCGGTCTACGTGACCCGGACGACCGAGCAGCCGGGCGTGGACGCCTGCTCCTGGCTGAGCGAACGCCGGTTCTACGACATCTCCGTCACGGACCCGGTCGACGCGCTCATCGCCGCCCTGCGCGAGTACGCGCCCCAGGGCGGGAAGCTCGGCCTGGAGACGGACGCCTTCACGATGCTCCCGTCCACCTACCGGCGCATCACCGAGGCGTTCCCCGGGGTGGAGACCGCCGACTGCAGCTACATCGTCCCGGAGGCGCGGCTGATCAAGACCGAGCCCGAGCTGGCGTACCAGCGCCAGGCCGCCGCCATCGCCGACTACGCGATGCAGCAGGTCCTCGATGCCGTGCGCCCCGGCATCTCGGAACTGGAACTGGCCGGCATCGGCGCACGTGCCCTGGGGGAGGCCGGGGGCGAGCACGCGGCCATCCCGCCGATGGTGGTCTCCGGTGAGCGCAGCGCACTGGTGCACTGCATGGCCGGCAGACGGACCCTCGGCAAAGGCGATGTGGTGTGCATCGAGCTGGCCGGCGTGGTGCACCGCTACCACGCGGTCCTGATGCGCACCGCGGTCATCGGCGAGCCGGCTCCCCGGATCCGGGAGGTGGCCGAACTGCAGAAGGAGGCCCATCTGGCGGCCGTGGCGGCCTCAGCGCCGGGCACGCCGGTACCCGAGCCCGAGGCTGCGGCGCGGGCGGTGCTGGAGCCGGCCGGGCTGCACGGGAACCGCTGCCACCGCATCGGCTACAGCCTGGGCGTCGCCTACCCTCCGGGCTGGCTGGAGCCGATGACGATGGTGGACGGCGACGAGCACGTGTTCGCACCGGGCATGTCCTACACGGTGGAGCCGAACCTGCACCTTCCGGCGGAGGGCTTCGGCCTCAAGCTCGGCGAGACCGTGGAGTGCACGGCCGGAGGGCCGAAGACCATGACGGCGCTGGGACACGACCTGTTCGTCGTGTGACGGCCGCCGGCGGGTGGCCGTGGCGGTAGGACACCACGCTAGTGACAGAACACCACCGTAGACGGTGTGGTCCTGTCACTAGCGTGGTGTTCTGTGAAAGGAGTCCGCACGGAGCCCGTGCGGCATCGCGGCGTGGGGCCTCAGTGCGGGGTGTGCTCCCCGTATGCGGTGACCGCCAGGAAGCGGCACGGCAGCGCGAGGAGTTCCTCCGGGCCGTGCGGCCCCTCGCCGTCGAACTGCAGGGCGTCGCCCGGCCGCAGCCGGTAACGGCTCTCCCCGTGCCCGTAGACCATCTCGCCTTCGAGCATGTACAACAGCTCCGTCCCGGGATGCTGGAACAGCGGGAAGACCTCGGACGCTTCGTCGAGCGTCACGAGCACCGCTTCCATGCGCTTATGGGGTCCGCGCAGGCCGCCAAGGAGCTCGTAGAGGTGCCCCTGCTTGGAACCGCGCCGGACGATCCGCGCCCCGTGCCCGGCGGGTACGTAGACCGCCTCGCGTTCGGCGTCCACGCCGCGGAACAGCGCCGTGACCGGGACTTCCAGCCCTTCGGCGAGGCGTGCCAGCGTCGTCAGGCTGCAGGAGGTCTGCGCGTTCTCGATCTTGGAGAGCATCGCCTTGGAGATTCCCACCCGCGCCGCCATCTCCGAGACCGAGAGCCCCGCGGTCTGCCGATAGAAACGCACCTGGGCGGCGATGCTGCGCTCCAGCGCCCCCTCGTCGATGCGGCCGCGCGGGATCTCTCGTTCGGGCGAGCCGGTGCTGATGCCAGGTGCGTCCTCGGGGCCGGTGCTCATGCCACCATCATGCCGCACGCCCCCTGTCACAGGGCAGGCCCGCCGATGCCGCCGGGAAGCAGTTGCTGCCGGGCTCGCCGATGCGGCCAGGCCCGCAGTTGCTGCCGGGGTCGCTGGTGCCGCCGGAAGGCGGCCGTCGGCGGGTGTGCCGGGGATGTCCGACGTGTAGGAGGTGCCGGTGCTGCCGGAGGGGGGCCGTCGCCGGGCCTCCCGGTACAGCCGGGGTGCCCGGGGCCGCCGGCACGTGCCACGCCCGCCGAGGCCGCCGGGAGACGGTTGCTGCTGGGCTCGCCGGTGCCGTCGGAAAGCGCCCGTCGCTGCACGGCAGGGTCTCACACCGCCGTCAGGTACTGCCGGAGCTCCCAGTCCGTCACCTGCGCGTGCCAGTCGTAGAACTCGTTGCGCTTGAGTTCCGCGTAGTACGCAGAGACCTTCCCCGACGGGTCCGCCGAGTCCAGCACGGCCCGCATCACCGGGTCCCGGTCCAGTTCGCTGACCGCGTCCAGCAGGGTGCGCGGCAGCAGCGGCGCACCCTCGGGGCGCGCTCCCGGGGCCCCGGGGTCGAGGCCGCGCTCGACGCCGTCCAGCCCGGCCCCCAGTGCGGCTGCGATCGCCAGATGGGAGGACGCCGCGCCGTCTCCGGCGCGCAGTTCGATCCGGTGCTCGTCCGGCACGCGGATCAGATGGGTCCGGTCGTTGCCGCCGTAGGTCGCGGCCCTCGGTGCCCAGGACGCCCCCGAAGAGGTCGACGCGGCCCGGGTCCGCTTGTAGGAGTTGACCGTCGGGGCGATCAGCGCCTGCAGCGCGGGGGCGTGCTCCACCAGGCCGGCCACGAAGCCGTAGCCGAGCGTGGACAGGCCCAGCCCGTGAACGTCATCGGCGCCGGGAGAGGGGAAGCGCGGGCCCTCATCGCCCCAGAGGGACATGTGGAAGTGCAGGCCGGAGCCGGTGCGGTCCGCGAACGGCTTGGGCATGAACGTGGCCGTCATGCCCCGCGCCTCGGCGAGCATCTGGATGATGTAGCGCAGCGTGGTGACCCGGTCCGCGGTGATCATCGCATCGGCGTAGTGGAAGTTCTGCTCGAACTGCCCGTTGCCGTCTTCGTGGTCGCTCGCGTACGGGCCCCAGCCCAACTGCTCCATCGCCTCGGAGACTGCGGACAGGTGGTCGTACATCCGCGTCACGCCGCGAGCGTCGTAGCAGGGCTGGGTGGCGTTGTCCGCCTCGTCGGCCGGGCAGATGGACCCGTCGGGGTTCTTCTGCACGAGGAAGTACTCCACCTCCGCCCCCACCGAGAGGGTCATCCCCAGAGCGGCGAGCCGGTCCAGCTGGCGACGCAGGATGACCCGGGGCGCATACGGGTACGGCTCGCCGTTCACGTGCGGATCGCAGTGCACCATGGCCAGGCCCGGCCGGATGAAGGGCAGCGGGGTGAACGAACCCGGGTCCGGGAGCGCCACGATATCGGGATCGGCGGGCACCTGACCCATCGCCCCGGCGGCGTAGCCGGCGAACCCGCAGCCTTCGGTCTGGAAGTCCTCGACCGCCGATGCCGGGATCAGCTTGGCGCACGGCTTGCCGGTCAGCGTCGTGAAGGTGGCGAGGATGAACTGCGTGCCGTGGGCGGCAACGAGCGAGGCCAGGGTCGTCTGCCCGGCCGGTGCGAGATCGGCGGCTGCGGTCATGGTGGTGGGACCCCCCAGGGTGTCTCATGCTGAATTACATTGTCCACTACCAGTAAACGTGCTGCGTGTTGCGTGCGGGTTTCAGCGATGTGAAAACAGCGTGTGCCGTTCCGCTCCCAGTCCGCAGGCCGCTGCGAACCGGCGCGATTTCACCGGCGCGAAACGTGGATCCGGAACAATGGGTGCATCGGGCGCCGCGCCGTCCAGTGATCCGGCGCGGACCGGGACGCGGGCGCGGACCGGAAGGCCCGGCACGGTATGACGACGTACGCGAGGAGCGACGATGACCTCCACCCTGACCGGAACCGGCTCCGGTCCCGGGACTTCCCCAGCGCACCGGCACGGTGACCGCAGTGCGCCGATCGACCGCACGGGTTCGCGCACCGCTGCCACCGTGCCGCCGCATGCCAGCATCCCGGCGCCGGGAGAACAGGACACCGCTGCCGGCGGCGGGCGGCTGGCACTGATCCGCTGCGGTGCAGCGGCCGAGGCCGCCGGCGCCTGGCCGGAAGCGGTGTGGGACGTCGTCGTTGACGGCAGCTACGAGGCACTGGACGCGCTCCTGGCCGAGGCCCGGGTGGGCATGAGGTTCCTGGTGACCGGTCCCGAGGCCGAGGTCTACGCGGTCCGCGCCAGGCTGCGCGAGGCCGGCGCCATCGACGAGGAGATCTCCCTTCTGGTGACCGACCGCAGCCGCATCCGGGTCTACTGCGCCCACTGTCAGCACACCCATCTGCACGAGGCCCGCGTCAACGAGACCGTGTTCTGCCCCGGCTGCCGCCGCCGGCTGATCGTCCACTACCACTTCTCCCGGCAGCGCGCCGCCTACCTCGGTTATATGGTCGATGCCGAGGTGGGCGACGGTGCGGCAGGCGACGCCGATGCTGTCGAGAATCGCCCCCGCCACGCAGTGGCCGCGGGGCCCGCCGATGCTCCGGCGGGCACGGCCGGTCCTCCTGGGACGCCGCGGTGACAGCTCTGCCGCCGGCCCTGCGCGACGGGCTGGACCTCATGGTGACGGAGGTGTGCCGGTACTCGGAACGCCTCGTCTCCCTCCGGATGCGGGCCGCCGATGAGCGGCCGCTGCCCTCCTATGTGCCCGGTAGCCACCTCGCCGTCGCCTGCGGAGACGGGATCAACGCCTATTCGCTCACCGGCTCCGGCCTGTACCCCGAGCGCTACGCCGTCTCGGTGCGGCTGGACGCCGCCGGGGCCGGTGGCAGCGTGGCGATGCACCGCCTGCGACCCGGCGATGTGCTGCGCAGCTCACGGCCGCGCAGCCAGTTCGCCCCGGTCGCCCAGGCGCGGCGTCATCTGCTGCTGGCCGGCGGCATCGGGGTCACCCCGATCCTCTCCCACGCCCGCGCGGCGCACGAGTGGGGAACGAGCGCCGATGTGCTCTACGTCCATCGCCCGGGCGAGGGTATCCACGCCGCCGAGCTGCGCGAACTGGCGGGGCCGCAGCTGTCCGTCGCCTGCCTCACCTCGCGGGAGGCGTTCGGCCGCGCCCTGCGTGGCCGGCTGGCCGGCAGCCCGCTGGGGACGCACCTCTACGCCTGCGGGCCGGAGCCCTTCATGGAAGCGGTACTGCGAGCGGCCAGGGAGCACGGCTGGCCGGAGGGGCGCCTGCACGCCGAGTCCTTCGGCGCCGCATCGCTGGACCCGGGCGAGCCGTTCGGCGTGAAGCTGCCGGACGGCACGCGCATCCCGGTGCCGGCCGGGGTCTCCCTCCTCGAAGCGCTGGAGAGCGCCGGGCGCGCTGTGCCCAACATGTGCCGCCAGGGTGTCTGTGGTCAATGCGCGCTGACGGTGACCGCGGGACGTCCCCTGCACCGCGACCACTACCTCACGGAAGCGGAGAAGGAGGAGAATCGGCTCATCATGAGCTGCGTCTCCCGCAGCCTGGACCGCGAACTGGAGGTGCGGCCATGACCGCCGTGACCGGCGCCGATGCCGCCCGTCCCGTGCCGGAGGGCCTGGAGCGCTTCCCCTTTCCCCTCACCGAGGACGCATACCGGTACTCCACGAACGTCGAGCCGGCCAGGAAGCCGGTCCGCACCGCCGCCGGCGGCTGGGGAACGCGGATCATCGACATCGACGGCCACTACGACGGCGAGCTGCGCGAGCGGGCCGCCATCCTTCAGCGGGACCCCTCGCGGATGGCCCTGGCACCCCATATGGGACCGGCGGCGTGGGACGCGCTGATGTACTGCCTCGAATGCCTGGCGCGGGAGTACCCGGACCGGATGGGCCTGGTCCGCGAGGGGAGGCGCTTCGCCTGGTCGAACCGGCTTCAGGACCTCCGCGTCGACGGGGTCATCGGTGACGACGATTCGGTGCCCGGCGGCCCGCTGACGTTCCTGGCCGGGCAGATCCAGGAGGACATCGCCCTGCTGGACAAGCGGGAGGGCGCGCTGTGGCTGGATGGCGGCGTTGTCACCTTCGCCTCGAACTGGTCGATGGCCTTCGACGTCGGCATGCGCTTCCTGGAGATCCACGGGCCCGTGCCCCGCGTGCACGAGGAGCGGGTCATCACGCGGGCGCACGACTTCCTCATGCGGATGCAGCCGGGGGAGGCCTACCGGCGCACCAACTGGAGCATGACCGTCGACCGGCGGCTGGACGTCTCCACGGAGACCTACCCGGAGTGGGGTTCCAGCCGCACCGAGGTCCTGGAGGACCCGCGCCTGCCGCAGCGACTGCATCTGCGCGTCGAGGTGCAGCACCTGATCGCCCTGCCGCACACCGGCGCCGTGCTGTTCCTGATCCGCACCTACCTGGAACCGTTCGAGCGGCTGGCGCAGATCCCGCAGTGGCGGGCGCGCCTGCACGCGGTGCTCAGCGAACTGCCCCAGGACATGGCGGACTACAAGGGGTTGGCCCGTTATCGTCCCCGTCTGGTGCAGTGGCTGGCCGGGGAGGACACGGTCCGGCGCTAGGCTGGAGCCTATGAGCGTGCCCTTCTCCGACGCCCCTGTGCCCGCAGACGCCCCGTTGTCCCGCGAAGAGCTCGACGCCCTCGTGCCGACGGTGGAAGACGCCGTGCTGCTCGCTGCCGACCGCGCCCGGCAGATCCAGCAGGACCCGGTGATCAGCACCAAGAGCTCGGCCTCTGATCTGGTCACGAACGCCGACACCGCCGTGGAGGAGATCCTGCGCCGGGAACTGGGCCGCGTGCTCCCGGCCGCGGCGTTCATCGGCGAGGAATCGGCAGGCACCGTGGTCCCCGCGCCAGCCGGGGAATCCGCTCCCGGGGCGGCCGGGCAGACCGGGGCGGGTGGTCTGGCGTGGATCGTTGATCCCATCGACGGGACCACCAACTTCGTCTACGGGCT
Source organism: Sediminivirga luteola (assembly GCF_014639315.1). Lineage (GTDB taxonomy): Bacteria > Actinomycetota > Actinomycetes > Actinomycetales > Brevibacteriaceae > Sediminivirga > Sediminivirga luteola. The sequence continues at coordinate 185,459 of NZ_BMFY01000002.1, read as the reverse complement.
GCCCTACGCCGTCTGCGTCGCGCTGTCCGCCGGCGGACGGCCCGTCCTGGGCGTGGTCGCCGAGGTGACCGCCGGGCGGCTCTACACGGCGACCGCCGGAACCGGTCAGGTGTGGATCCGCAGCGAGGAGAGCCGGGAGCAGATGCGGCCCGTGGTCCGGGGACACGGGCTGAGCGAAGCACTGATCGCCACCGGCTTCCCCTACGATCTGGCCCAGGCACCCACGGCGTTCGCGCTCGGTCAGCAGATCCACGAACGGGGCCGGGACCTGCGCCGGATCGGTGCGGCCTCCCTTGACGTCGTCTACACGGCGCTCGGGCGCGTCGACGGTTACGCGGAGCTGAACCTGCGGGCGTGGGACATCGCCGCCGCGCAGGTGATCGCGCAGGAATCCGGCGTCGTCGTCACCGACTGGACCGGCGAGGAACTGCTGCTCACCGATCCTGCGGCGGCCTTACAGGTGGTAGCCGCCCGGCAGCCGCTGCACGCCGAGCTCCTGGAGCTGATCCGCCGGGTGCGCTGACCCCGTGGCCGGCTGAGCCCCGTCGCGCCGTCGGCCCCTCACTGCCGGGCCCGCCCAGCCGGGGCAGGGCCGGTGGACGCTCACCGTCGGACGTTCGAGAGCGGACTCCGAGAGCGGGCAAGACGCTCTGGCCGCATATCACTGGGCCCGCCTGTGACGCGCATCATATCCGGCGGTAGCGTGGGAGGCGAGGCTGCCCCGGTCCCGCGGGGCGCACGTCATCGAGGAGGGCAAGGATGCGGATCGTGCTCGTGGGTGCCGGCGGCAACGTCGGACGAGTGGCAGCGGCGGCACTGAACGGCAGACATGAGGTGATCGGGCTCTCCCGCAGTACCGAACCAGCCGTCGATCTGGGTGAGCCGGGGACCATTGAGCGCGCCCTTGACGACATCGGGCAGATCGACGCGCTCGTGGTCGCTGCCGGCTCGGTGCCGTTCAAGCCGCTCGCCGAGCTGCGCCGCGCCGACTACGAGGCGGCGCTGGGCAGCAAGGTCCTCGGCCAGCTCGAGGTCGTCCAGCGCGGTCTGGCACGGCTGGCCGATCACGGATCCATCACCCTGACGAGCGGCATCATCGGCCGGGCGCAGATCGCCACCGGCGCAGCCGCCGCCCTGGCCAACGGCGCCGTCGAGTCGTTCGTGCGCGCCGCGGCCACGGAGCTGCCGCGGGGCATCCGCATCAATGCCGTGAGCCCCACCGTGCTGGCGAACTCGCCGCACTACCACGAGGCCTTCCCCGGTTTCCTCCCGGCCGGGGACGACGCGGTCGGCGCAGCGTATGTCCGTTCCGTCGAGGGCGTGGAGACCGGCCAGATCTTCGCCGTGGAATGAGCACGGAATGAGCACGGAATGAGCACGGTCATCGTCGGCGGCGGCCTCATCGGCCTCATGCTCGCCGAACGGCTGACGCGCGAGGGCCGCGAGGTGACGGTCGTCGATGCCCGGCATGCGCCCGGTGGCGCGAGCGAGGTGAACGCCGGATGGATCGTCCCGGCGCTGTCCGTGCCGGTGCCCGGCCCCGGTGCGGTGCGGCAGGCTCTGGGCTGGATGCTGCGTCCGGACAGGCCGCTCTACATCAGGCCCTCGGTGGAGCCGGAGTTCCTGCGGTTCATGCTCCACATGTGGCGGCACAGCACCGCCCACGCGCAGCGCCTGGGCCTGGAGGCGCACCTCGGCCTCATGGGTGCCTCCATGGCCGCGTTCGACGAGTACCGGAAGCAGGGCATGGAGTTCGAGATGCATGCCGCTGGTCTGCTGCTGACGTTCACCGATCCCGCGCATCTGGAAGAACAGCTGGCCTACCGGGACGTCTTCGAGGCCGCCGGCCTGGAACCTCGCGTGCTTCGCGGCGACGAGGTCCGGATGCACGAGCCCCTGCTGAGCGATGCCGTCGCCGGGGGCGTCTACTTCCCGCACGAACGGCACCTGGACCCGGGTGCGCTCATGCGGGCGCTGCGCTCCGCCGTCGCCGCCCGCGGAGTGCGGATGCTCACCGGCTGCCGCGTCACCGGCGCCGATGTCCGCGGCGACCGGGTGACCGCCGTCCACACCGCTGACGCCACCGGCGCCGCCGGCGGAACGAGCCTGCGCGCGGAGACGGTGGTCCTGGCGGCCGGCGCGCACACCGGCGTGCTGGCCAGGGAGTTCGGCGTGCGCCTTCCGGTCCGCCCGGGCAAGGGCTACATGCTTCAGACGGATCCGCTGCCGCTGCGCGGCGCGACCTACCTCGGGGACGCCAAAGTCGCCGTGACACCGTTCCGCGAGCGGCTGCGGCTGGCCGGGACGATGGAGTTCGGCGGCCTCGACGAGAACTTCAGCCCGGTGCGTTCCGAGGCGGTGCTGCGGGCGCCGGGCCGGTACTTTCGCGACTGGACGCCTCCTGCCACGGCGCCGGCACCGGCGGCCGGGCTGCGGCCGATGACGCCGGACGGGCTGCCGGTCATCGGGCGCCTGGGCGGGCTGTCCAACGCCTTCGTCACGAGCGGTCACAGCATGCTCGGCGTGACGCTCGGTCCCGCCTCGGCCGAAGCGCTCTCGGAGTTCATGCGCGAAGGGGCTATGCCTGACGCGCTGCGGCCGTTCGACCCGGCGAGGTTCTGAGCCCGCTCGTTGTCCTGCGGGACCGGGGCCGGCAGCGGGGCATGCGCGGGAACAGGCCCGAGGCCGGGGCGCGCGGCGGGAACCTTCAGGCGCGGAGCCGGCGCAACCGTCCCGTCGCCGAGTCGAGTTCCCGCACCTCACCGGCCAGGTGCAGATGCGGGTTGAACCACCGGTGGGTGAAGGCGGTTTCGCCGTCGCGCTCCAGCCGTGCCAGTTGTTCCAGCAGAAGATCCGCGGTCGCGACGGCGAACTCCTTGGCCCGCGTGTGCAGGGCGGCATCGTGCTCCACGAGGCTGGTCTCCATCGGATTGGTGGTCAGCACCACCGAGCGTGGCGGCCCGGCGGGGAAGAGCCCCTCGTAGCGGGGGTGTGAACGCGCCGTCAGCGCCAGCACGGTGCCGGTGAAGATGAGCAGGTCGGCATCGGCGTGGGCGCGGATCAGCTCGACCGCCTCGTCGACGCCCTTGAGCTCCGAGGACAGATCGACGGTGCGCAGGAGCGGCTGCACGCCGTGGCGTTCACACCACTCGCGGTACCCGTCGATCAGCTGGCGGGACCAGGAGTAGGCATCGGCGGGGGCGTAGCTGATCATGACCGGCCGCCGCACCGGAGTGTCCGCGTGCAGTTGGTCCAGTGCTTGCCGGATGAGAGCGCGGTAGTCGGCTTCGATGATCCCCAGCAGCGCCGATTCCGGCACTCCCTCGATCCGGCCGGCGGTGACCAGGCGGGGCTGCTGACTGAGATTGTCCGCGAAACGGGTGTCCTCCAGTGTGGCGTCGATGACGATGACCCCGGCGTGCTGGAGCCAGTCGTCGCGGCGACCCGTGCTGGGCTGGCTGCTGAGCAGCGTCAGATCGTAGCCGCTGCTGCCGAGGTGATCGGCCGCGGCGAGCGCGAAGGTGAGGTAGAACTCCATGCCGATGACGCGCTGGGGCACGAACAAGCCGACCGTCGTGCTGCGCCTGTGGCGCAGGTTCTGCGCGGCGCGGTTGGGGATGTAGCCGAGTTCGGCGGCGGCCTGGCGGACGCGCGTCCGGGTGGACTCCGCCACGCGCCCGGTGTCGTGCAGCGCATCGGAGACGGTGGTGACCGAGAGGCCGACGTGCGCGGCCAGATCGGTGAGCGTGACGCGGGGGGAAGGCATACCGGCAGGCTACCAACCGTGCCGTGCGCCTCGGATACCGGCAAGTCACATCGGGTGGAGCTGCGGATTCCGCATGTTAGCAGCGTGTAAAAACTCGGCTTCAGGGTCTTGACGGTGATGCCGGCCACATCCAAGATGGACTTCACGACACTGCCGGAACGTTCCGGCACCTTCACGGCACTGCCTTCCGGATCGGTGTACCACCGGCCCGGTTTCGGCAGGGAACCCGCCGGGGGCCGCCCCGAGGCCACGACGAAAGAGGACACCATGGCACGCACCAGCAGATTCACGGGCCGGCTCCTGGCCGGGGCCGCCCTCACCGCAGCATCCGCGCTGCTCCTGTCCGCCTGCGCCGACGGCGGCACAGGCGGGGAGGGGAGCGGAGAGAAGGGCGCGGTCGCGATGAGCTTCGCCGGCCTGGACATCCAGATCTGGAACGACATGCTCCCGTTCATGGAGGAGTCCGTTCAGGCGGCCGGCTACGAGTTCATCACCGACAATCCCGAGTGGAACGCCCAGACCCAGGTCGCCAACTGGGAATCCTGGATCGCCCGCGGCGATGTGCGCGCCATCATGGGCTACCCGGTCCAGTCCGACGCGATGGTCGCGGTGACCAGCCAGGCCGCCGGCGCGGGCATCCCGGTGCTCGGCTACGGCAGCGAGTGGGAAGGTGTGGAGGCGGCCGTCGTCTTCGACCATCTGGCCGACGGCCAGGTGCTCGGGGAGCAGGCCGCCGAGTGGATCGCCGAGACCTATCCCGATGAGGAGGTCGACGTCGCGCTCCTGGGCTACCCCGACACCGATCTGGGTCGTCTGCGCGGCGAGGGCATCCGCGCCGCGCTGGACGCCGCCGATCTGGATCTGAACATCAACGAGCACTCCGTGCTCAACCTCGACGACGGCTACTCGGCCGTGCAGAACCAGCTCAACGCCTTCCCGGACACCAAGGTGTGGCTGGCAGTGGCGAACGACCCGGCCCTGGGCGCGTACCAGGCACTGACTGACGCGGGCGTCTCCCCGACCGACGAGTCGATCCTGCTGGGCAACATCGACGGCACCGACGCCGAACTCGCCGTCGTGGGCGAAGAGGACAGCTTCTGGCGCCTGCTGTTCCTCACGCCTGCGCGGGAGATCGCCGAGGCCAATGCCGAGATGCTCGTCGCCGCGGCCGAGGGCGAGCCGGTGGAGGACGTCACCCTGGAGCAGACCCAGGTGACCAGCGAGAACGCCGAGTCGTTCCTGCTGGAGAACCAGTAGGCCCAGGCAGCAGCGGAAGGAACCCGATGACACCGCCCCAGGAACCGCCCAGGCTCGAGTACGAGAGCGTCACCGTCGACTTCGGCGCCACCCGCGCCCTGTCCGAGATCAGCTTCTCGGTCCGGCCCGGCGAGATCGTCGGCCTGCTGGGGCACAACGGCGCCGGGAAGAGCACGCTGTTCAACGTGACCAGCGGCGTCATCGGGGCCACCAGCGGCTCGTTCCGGGTCGACGGGGTCAATGTCGGCGGTGACCTCAGCCCACGGCAGGCTGCCGAGCTGGGCATCACGATCATCCATCAGGAGCCCGCGCTGGCGCAGAACCTGACGGTGCTGGACAACCTGTTCCTCGCCCGCCCCGCGGGCGCGGGCGCCGACCGGAAGAAGAAGGCGAGAGCCGCGCTGGAAGCGGTCGGCGCGGACATCCCGCTCGATATGCCCGTCGACGCCCTCGGGCTCGGGCAGCGGCAGCTGGTCGACCTGGCCCGCGGGATGCTCGCCGGGGAGATGAAGGTGCTCCTGCTGGATGAGCCGACGGCGGCGTTGGGGAAAGCGGAGACCGATGCCCTGCACGCTCTCATCAGGAACTTCGCCGAGCGCGGCGTGGCTGTCGTGTACGTCTCCCACCGCCTGCCGGACATCATGGAGGTCTGCACCAGGATCGTCGTGTTGCGCGGCGGTGAACTCGTCGTGGACGATGCGGCCGCCGGTTTCACTGCGGACCGGCTCGCGCGGGCGCTCGTGCCGGAGTTGCGTGACGCCGAGTTCATCGAGACCGTCCCCGGGGCAGAGGCCTTCCGGATCGACACGCCCGGCGGACCCGTCACCGCCCGTGAAGGCGAGGTCGTCGGCCTGTTCGGGATGGCCGGCGGCGAGCAGTTCGCGCTCGCGGCCAGCCTGGCGGGCGTCGACGGCGCCGCGGAGTACGAGTTGCGCGGCACCCGGGTGCGGGTGGCCAGCCCGCGCCAGGCCATCAAGCGGGGTGTGTTCTACGTGCCGCCGGACCGGGACACCGAAGGACTGATCGCCTCGGAGACCGCCAAGGACAACGTCATGCTGCCCTGGTTCGGTGCCACCGGCGGACGCGGCTGGTGGATATCGGACCAGACCGGCGCAGAGGTCTATCGCAAGGCCAGGCGCGCCCTCGACATCCGCGGGCCGGCCGGGGACGCGGAGGTCTCGCAGTTCTCCGGCGGCAACCGGCAGAAGCATCTGCTCGCGCGGTGGCTCTACCCCGCCCGTCCGGGCCTCCTCGTCCTGGCGCAGCCCACCCAGGGCGTCGACGTCGGCGCGAAGCTGGACATCGTCGACGCGGCCCGCACCGCGGCCAGGGACGGCGCGACCGTGCTGGTGGTCTCCAGCGAATCGGACGAGATCGCCAGCATGTGCGATCGCGCCTACTGCCTCCTCGGCGGGCGCATCCGCGAGGTCGGCCGCGCGGGAGACTTCAACGCCGCCCTGCTGGCCGGGCTCCTGGCCCTCGCCGAACCCGTACCCGAATCCGCCTGACCCGCCGGCTCGCCGCCAGGTGCCGGCCCGCCTGCGCGTGCCAGCACCGAGCACATGCGTCCCGCCCCGAAGAGAGAAGCCAGATGAACACCGAGAGACTCAAGATCTTCCTGGCCAGGAACGGCATCTTCATGGCGCTGATCGCCCTGATCGCCGTCTTCTCCGTCCTGCGCCCCAACTTCTTCAGCCTGGCCAACGGGCAGAGTATCCTCCTCCAGGCGGCCGAGCTGGGCCTGATCGCCATCCCCCTGGCCTTCCTGATCATGTCGGGGACGATCGACCTGTCGGTGGGATCGGTCGCCTCTGCAGCAGCCGTCGCCGGCGGCATGGTCATGAGCGGCACGGGATCGACCACGACCGGCATCCTGGCCGGCATCGCGCTGGGCGCCCTGGCCGGGGCGCTGAACGGCTTTCTGGTCTCCTACCTGGGCCTGAACTCCTTCGTCGTCACCCTCGGCGGCCTGAGCGTCTGGGGCGGATTCGCCCTGTTCCTCTCCGGCGGCAAGACGATCCCGCGGGCCGAGCTGCCGGAGGCGTTCCGGGCCATCGGCACCCTCAAAGTGGGGCCGGTGCCGATCCAGATCGTGCTGCTGATCCTCGTGGTCGCCGCCGGCTGGTACGTGCTCAACCGGACCCAGTTCGGCAAGAACGTCAAGGCGATCGGCGGCAATGAGCGGGCGGCGCGCCTGATGGGCGTGAACGTCAAAGGCACCCGGTTCCTGCTCTTCGTGACCAGCGGCGGCTTCGCGGCGGCGGCCGGGCTCCTGCTGTCGGCCAAAGTGCAGTCGGCCAATCCGAACATCGGCTCCGGCCTGGAACTCGAAGCGCTCACCGTCGTGCTGCTCGGCGGAGTCGCCTTCCAGGGCGGGATCGGCCGGATCAGCGGGGTTGTCGCGGGCCTGCTGTTCTTCCGCGTCCTGCGTGCCGGCCTGGTGTTCATGCAGGCCTCACCGTTCCTGCAGACCATCCTGGTCGGCCTCACCCTGATCGTCGCCGTCGCGCTCGACAGCTCGATCCAGAAGGTCATCCGCAGTTCCTGGGCCAAGCTCGGCAAGGACGCTACCGAGGAAGCCGAAGACGACAACAGATCCGGACCGGCGGAACGAGAACGCGCCGGAACCTCTTAGGCGGGGCTGCCGGAGCGCTTCCGGCCTGGGCGGCGGGAGCGCTTCCGGCTCGGGCGGGCCGGCATGCCGCCGGATGCGCGCCGATGCGAAGGCGCGGCCGTGTCATGCCTGTCCGCCCGGCTTGCCCCGGTGATGAAAGAACCCTGACCGCACAGCTGAGTGTTTTCGAGGACGACGCGGCTGCCCGCCTCGGACTGTCCCGGAAGCCGACGAGGAAGAGAAGAGTAGAGAAGTGACACGACCCGCACGGACCGGATACGTCTGGCACGAACGCTTCGCCTGGCACGACACCTCCACGCACGTGGGGTTCCTCCCCGCTGGAGGCCTGCTCCAGCCCCATCACCACTACGAGAGCACCGAGTCGAAGGCCCGAATGGCCGGCCTCATCGAGGTCAGCGGCGCCTCGGAACTGATGACCAGGCTGCCGTTCGAACCGGTCGCGGAGGAACAGATCACCGCCGTGCACGATGCGCAGTACGTCGCCCGGATCAAACGGGAGAGCGCCGAGCGCGGCGGCGATGCCGGTGACGGTGCCTCGCCCTTCGGGCCGGGGTCCTACGACATCGCCCGGATGGCCGCTGGCGGCACGCTGGCCGCGCTCGACGCGGTCCTGGACGGTCAGGTGCAGAACGCCTACGCCCTGGTCCGCCCGCCCGGGCACCACGCCGAACCGCAGTCAGGGATGGGCTTCTGCCTGTTCTCCAACGTGGGCATCGCGATCCAGGCGGCACGGGCAGCGGGCAAGATCTCCCGAGTGGCGATCGTCGACATCGACGTCCACCACGGCAACGGAGCCCAGCGGATCTTCTGGGACGACCCGGACGTGCTCACCGTCTCCCTTCACCAGGACCGCCTGTTCCCGCTCGACTCCGGCATGCGGGAGGAGACCGGTGGCGAGAACGCGCCCTATTCATCGCTGAATGTGCCTCTCCCGGCCGGTTCCGGCGACGGTGCCTACGAGCTGGCGATCGCCGAGGTCGCCGTGCCCGCGGTGCGCGCGTTCCAGCCGGACGTGGTCATCGTCAGCTGCGGTTTCGATGCCTCCATGGCCGATCCGCTGGGGCGTATGTGCGTCACAGCCGGCGGCTACGCGCGGATGACGCGCCAGCTCGTGGACCTCGCCGAGGAGACGAGCGGAGGCAAGCTGGTGTTCTCGCACGAGGGCGGGTACTCGCCGGAGTACGTGCCGTTCTGCGGTTTGGCGGTGGTGGAGACCCTGGCGGGCAAAGAGGAGCTGACACCCGACCCGTTCGGCTGGGCCTACGGGGCGTACCCGGTGCACGAGGTGACCGATGCGCAGCGCGAGGCTGTGGATGCCGCTGCCGCCGTGCTCGCGGCCAGGCCGTGGTGAGCGAGGCGAACGTGAGCGGGCGCCGTCAGCCTGGAATCAGCGCATTCATCTGGATGCGCGCGGCCGGCGTCATTCCAGCACCCGGCCCAGCTCCGCGGCGAGCGTTCCCGCATCGGCTGCCTGGAGCAGCCCATCTGCCCAGCCGGGTCGCTGAAACGCCTCGACCAGCCGGGACAGCAGTGCGACCTGCGTGTGCGGCCGGTCAACCAGGAGCAGGACGATGACCCGCGCGTCGATGCTCTGGCCTGGGGTGCCCATGAGCCCGAAGCGCACCGGAGTGGCGAGGGTCGCCACCCCCAGACCTGGCCGGAGGACGTGTTCGGCGTCGGCGTGCGGGATCGCCACCGGCACCTCGGTCGGCAGTCCGGTGGGGTAGTGCCGTTCGCGCTCCAGCAGCGCCGCCGGGAAGCTCGGCCGTACGAACCCTGCCTCCAGGGCCAGGCCCGCCAGCGCTCGCAGCGCTGATTCGGCATCGGGTGCCTCCATCCGCGCCAGTGCGAGCTGTGGGTGCACGGCCGGGCCGTCGATTTCCTGCTCCATCGCAGACTCCTTGCCTGGCCATATAGCGGCCACGTTCACACGAATGTGCGAATGTAGTGCACACATGTCACTTAACGGAGTATAATCCAGCCATCGACTGATGCGCGGCCTACGTCAGACCGTTGCAGTCCGATACAAGGGAGTATCGATGGCTCGCAAGCATGTCCTCGTCATCTGCGGAACCGGTGTGGCGACCTCCACCGTCGTCAGCCAGAAGATCCGCGCCTTCCTCGATGAGAACGGCCTGGATGCGACGATCTCGCAAGGGGCCGTGGCGGATCTGCTGGGCGGTGGCGTCTCGGCAGATTTCGTCGTCAGCACCACCACCGTTCCCGACTCCGTAGGCGTTCCCGTGATCCAGGGCATGCCCTTCCTGACCGGCATGGGCGTCGACGGGGTCTACGAGCAGATCAGGGCGCAGTTCGACTGACGCTCTAGCGGCCGCGTCTCGGTCGCATCGTCCCGGGCAAAGGAGCTCTCCATGGACGTCTTCACCGATGTGCTGGTCGCCGTCAGCGCTTACCTCAGCGATCTGGGCGCGGCGATCACCCTTCCGTTCCTCATCGCCGTCTTCGGGCTCATCCTCGGTCAGAGACTCCCGCAGGCGATCCGTGCCGGCCTGCTGATCGGCATCGGCTTCATCGGCATCAACCTCATCATCACGCTCATGGCCGAGCAGGTCGGTCCCGCCGCAGAGGGGATCGTCCAGAACCTCGGTGTGGACCTGCGGACCATCGACGTCGGCTGGCCGTCATCTGCGGCAATCGCCTTCGGCTCCACCATCGGCGCCGTCATCATCCCGCTGGGCCTCCTGGTCAACATCGTGCTGCTGTCCACCGGACTGACCCGCACGTTCAACATCGACCTGTGGAACTTCTGGCACTTCGCACTGGTCGGTGCGCTTGTCGCCGCGGTGACCGACAGCTTCTGGCTGGGCGTGGCGGCCGCGGCGATTCACATCGTGGTGGTGCTCGCGCTCGCGGATCTCTCCGCACCCTGGGTGCAGAAGTACTTCGGCTTCCCCGAGATCTCCTTCCCGCACGGCACCTCGGCGCCCTATATCGCGCTGGCCGCGCCGATGAACTGGGTCTTCGACCGCATCCCGGGGTTCAACCGCCTGGAGGCCGACCCCGCAGCGATTCAGAAGCGGTTCGGCGTCTTCGGCGAGGCAATCATCCTGGGGTTCGTGCTCGGGCTGCTCTTGGGGATCTTCGGATTCGGCTTCGACGATCCGCGCGGGGACTCCATCGCGATCCTCACGCTCGCGGTGAGTCTGGCAGCCGTGATGCTGCTGCTGCCGCGAATGGTCTCGGTGCTCATGGAGGGACTGATCCCGATCTCGGAATCCGCCCAGGCCTTCGTGAAGAAGCGCTTCCCCGGCCGCAAGTTCTACATCGGCCTGGATTCCGCCGTTGCCGTGGGACAGCCCGCCGTGCTGGCCACCTCGCTGGTGCTGGTGCCCGTGACGGTGCTCGTGGCGATCGCCTTGGCGCCGATGGGCAATACGGTGCTCCCCCTGGTGGACCTCGCCACCATCCCGTTCATCGTGGCGATCATGGTGCCGATCTTCCGGGGCAACATCGTCCGTTCGGTGATCGGCGGCGCCATCGTCATCGGCCTGGGCCTGTTCATCGCGACCGCGACCGCCGCGCAGTTCACCTCCATCGCCGCCGGCGCGGGCTTTGAACTGCCGGAGGGCGCCAGCCAGATCTCCTCGCTCGTGGACGGGGCCAACCCGCTGACCGGTCTGTTCTTCGGCGCGGCGGGGCTGGGCGGCTGGACCATCGCGGTGCTCGGCGTGCTCGCGCTCGCGTTCGCCTGGTGGGTGAGTCGGGTGGAGAAGCGGCGCGATGCCGCCCGGCTCGCCGCGGAGAGGAGCGAGTCGGAAGCCGCCGGGCAGACGTGAGACCCGTCCCTACGCGGTGAACCCGCCATCCACCGGCAGCACCACGCCGCTGAGATGACTGGCGCGGTCGGCATGGCACTCTTCTGTATTTCGCGTTAGAGGAAGCGTGCTTCCGGTGAGCTCAGCAGCGTGGTGGCCGCTGCCTGGATGTGTTCGACGCACAGTTTTTCGGCTCGAGGGCCATCGCCGTCCTCGATTGCGGCGACGATTCCTTGGATCTCCGCGAGGGACTGCGCGGGGCGGCCGGGGACCGCGAGAGAGTTCGCCTGCACGAGGGTGATCCGCCGCCGGAGTCCCTGAAGAATACGCGTGAGCTCGCTGTTGCCGGCTCCTGCGAAGAGCACCGCGTAGAACCGGGTCTTCTCCTTCAGCATCAGCGTCGGATCGTCGACGGCGTGTGCCATCGCTTCGACGGCTTCCCGCAGAGCCTCAAGTTGTTCCGTGCTCCTGTTTCGGACGAAGAGCCGGCAGGCAAGACCTTCGAGTTGCGCGCGGATCGCGTACATGTCCTCCACCTCCTTGCGGGTGAAGGTCTTCACGAATGTCCCTCTACCAGGCTCGGATTCGACGAGCCCTTCGCTCTGCAGCTGCCGTAGAGCCTCACGAACGGTGGCCCGGCTCGCAGTGGTGACCGCGCAGATCTCCCGTTCTACCAGAGGGGCGCCGGCCGGCAGCTGAAGGCTTGTGATGGTATCCCGCAGGTAGTCCGCCACCTGATCGCGGATGAGCGCCGGTGCTCGCAGGATCGGTGATTCCGGGAGAGGAGAGGGCAGAGAAGCCATGGTCGAATCCTAACGTACCTATTGTGCTGACTGCTAATAGACAGTAGCCTGTCTGACAACCGACAGCGGAATGTGTCATAGGCCACATTGACGGAGCATGTCACTGGCATGCGGCAGAGAGGATGCGTCGTCCCGTGAGTACAGAAATTGACAGCGCTACGTTCAGAAGGGTCCTCGGCTCCTTCCTCACAGGGGTCACGATCATCACCACCAGAGACGCGACGGGTGAGCTGCGGGGGATCACGGCAAACTCCTTCACTTCGGTATCCCTCGATCCGCCGCTTGTGTTGTTTTGCGTGGGGAAGTCTTCCTCCAGTTGCGAGGCGTTCTCCGCCGCCGAGGGATACAACGTTCACATCCTTGGCTCAGAGAACCAGGCGCTCGCCAAAGCATTCGCCACTCGCGGTGTCGATAGGTTCGCCGGCGTGCCGGTGACCGAAACCCGCACCGGGGCTCCTCTGCTGGACGAAGTCGGCACCTGGCTGGCCTGCGAGACGCACCAGATCGTCGATGCCGGAGACCACCTGGTGGTCATCGGCAGGGTGTACGACTGCGCTGTCCAGGACGCGAGACCGCTGGGCTTCTATCAGAGCCAGTTCCAGTCGTTCCGCGCGGAAGAGGAATTGGCCAGGGGCCTGGCCCACGACGCCAGCGGCGTCCGAGTGGGCTGGGTCGTGGAGACACCTGCTGGCGCACTATTGCTGAGGGAAGAGCAGCCGGACGTCTACGGTCTGCCCTCGACCGTGATGGACTCCAGCGCCCTTTCGGAGGACCGACTGAGCGCAGCGGCCGAGGAAGCGCTCGGCGTGCCGGTCAGCATCGACTTCCTTTACTCCCTTTATGAGACGTCCGACGGACGACTCTCCCTCATTTATCGCGGGACGGCAGAGGATGCCGTTCTTGGCGACCCGCGTGTGCGGGCCGTGGACCCGGCTGTGTTCGACGTCTCCGCCGTCGCCGGCCGTCCAGAACGAGCAGTCGTCCGGCGCTACCTGGATGAGCGGAACGAGTCCCGTTTCGGCATCTACGCCGGCACGCAGCGCCATGGCGCAGTGGCGACGATCAGCGGAGTCAACCGGGGTGAACCCAGCGCCCACGCATAGCAGGCTGCATCGAGCGTAGCTGCAGAAAATCACGGATCCGCTCGTACGCGCTTTGCGGGCGAGAAGACGAGGCGAGGCGACTCGCGAAGAAAGGAACCAAGCGATGAGATTTGCGCTCATGGTCGATCTCGGCAGGACGACACCGGAGCTCTCGATGGAGGAGAACCTCGCTCAGATCCTAGAAATCGTGCAGACTGCCGAGGACTGCGGGTTCGAGATGATCTTCGTCGGCGAACATCACGGGCACGAGATGACCATCGCGCCAGGGCCGTTCACCCTGCTGACCTATCTGTCCCAGCACACCCGGCACGTACGTCTGGGCACCGCAGTACTCTGCGCGCCGTACTGGCACCCGGTCCGGCTCGCCGGAGAGGCAGCGCTCTTCGACCTCATCTCCGGGGGCCGGCTTGAACTCGGGCTGGGCCGCGGCGCATATCCCTACGAGTTCAGCCGCATGGCTGGCGGAATTCCCCCGGAAGTCGCACGCGAACAGCTCGGGGAACTCGTTCCGGCCCTGCGCGGTCTCTGGCGGGGAGACTATGCCCATGACGGGACCATGTGGAAGTTCCCCGAGACCACATCGACGCCGCGGCCGCGGACGCCGGAGGGACCCCCGCTGTGGATCGCCGCACGGCACCCCGACGGATTCCGCATGGCTGTGGAGAACAGAGCGCACCTCATGGTGAATCCGCTCGGTCAGGGGATCGAGGAGGTGCGCTCTCTGCAGGAACGCAGACTGGTGGCGCTCCGCGAGTCGGACAGCGCGTTCGAACCCCAGATGATGGTGCTTCGCAGCACGTTCGCCGCGGCTTCCGCCGCAGCGGTAGATGTGGCGGTCGACGCGTATATCCACGATTCGGGTTACTTCGACAACCTCTTCGCCACCGACGGCGAAGTCAAGAACGGCTGGGTCGCTTTCCGCGATCCCCGAGTGCACGGTGCTCCGGAGAAATCCGACCGCGAACTGATCAAGCGGAACCAGATGTTCGGAACAGTTGAAGAGATTCTGCCGCGACTGCGCGAATACGAAGAGACCGGCACCGATGTCTATCTGTACAAGGTGATGGACGGTTTGCCACACGCGGCGAGCCTGGAGTCGGTGCGGCGCTTCGGCGAGGACGTGATCCCGCGGTACCGGAACGAGTACAGCGATGCGGCCTGAAGTACGGCACAACGTCCATGTCCGTCAGGTGCTGGGGGAGGGCGTGCCGATCGTCCTCATTCACGGGGTGAGCTCGAGCGCGGATGTCTGGGCCGGAGTCCTCCCGGCGCTGCCTCCGGATCGTCCCATCGTCTCGTACGACCTGCGCGGGCACGGCCGATCACCTCATCCGCCTCCGCCATGGAGCATCGACGACTTCGTCGCCGACCATCTCGCGATCCTGGACGCGCTAGGGATCAAGGCTGCGGACACAGTGGGGTTCTCCCTGGGCGGTCTGATCGCGCAGGCAATCGCCATTGAACACCCGGAGCGGGTCCGCCGGTTGGTCGTCGCCGGCTCGATTGCGGGGCGCACCGAAGAGGAGAAGGAACGTGTGCTCGCCCGGCTGGACCGGATCGAACGGCTGGGGCCGTACGAGGTCGCCAAGGAGAGCGTCGAACGGTGGTTCACACCCGAATACGTCGCCGCTCATCCAGGGGTCCATGACCAGGTGCTGTCCCGGATGAAGGAACTCGACCCGGTCAGCTACGCGGCGGCGTACAGGGTTCTGGCCACCACTGATCTGGCTGCGGAGCTGCATCGGATCTCCGCGCCCACCTTGGCGGTCACCGGGAGCGGAGACGTCGGGTCGCCGCCGCATATGTCCGAGCGCATCGCGGCCACTGTGCAGCAGGGCCGGAGCGTGATCATCGACGGAGCCAAACACAGCGTGCTGCAGGAAGCACCAGAGAGGATTGCCGAGGTCATCTATGAGCACATCAACTGAGGGATCAGTCGAACGGCCGCTGGTCGAAGCGGGTATGAGAGTGCGGCGGCAGGTGCTCGGCGACGAATACGTCGACGCTGCATTGGCCTCTTCAGACGCGCTGACAGAAGCGTTCCAGCCGTTCATGACGAACTACTGCTGGGGGGAGATCTGGACGGACCAGACGCTCCCGTTGCGCGAACGGAGCCTGCTGGTACTCGCTGTCACGGGTGCGCTGGGACGTATGGCGGAGTTCCGGATCCATACCCGCGGTGCGCTCAGGAACGGTATCACTCCCGAGGAGCTGCTGGCTGTGCTGAAGCAGCTCACGGTTTACGGCGGCGTGCCCGCCGGAGTCAGCGCGCTCAAAGTCATGCGCGAGGTCATCGCGGAGTTCCAAACGGAGGCCGCGAACTAACGAAGGCCGGCCGGAGATTTCGGTACTGCCGGGGGGAGTTGGGAGAGGAACATGCCAAAGACCACACAGAGGACAGCGATGAGCGTGCTGGCGGCCGCTGCAGCCAGCACGTTGCTCTTCGGCTGCGCGGGCGGGTCCGCCGGGACGGACTCGGATGTGAGCCTGACGGTGGTGACCTGGGGCGGGACAACCGAGGAAGGCATCGCCCAGTCCGTCGCCGAGCCGTTTACCGACCGCACCGGCATACCGGTGCAGCTGGTCAATCCGGTCGACTACGGCCAGTACGCCGCCCAGATACAGCAGGACCAGGTCACCTGGGACATCGTCGACACCGAGGGCTGGTTCAACGAGCAGAACCCTGACTGGTGGGCACCGATCGACCGGGACATCGTGCAGTACGACGATGCGGATGTCATTCCGATCCCCGGGATGGAGCTTGAAGACCGGAACCTGGAGTACCGGGTGCCGACGTCGTCGTATTCGTTCACCATCGCATACCGCACCGATCACGACGGTCCGCACCCGACCACATGGGAGGAGTTCTTCGACACGGAGGCGATCCCGGGTGCCAGGGCGGTCTACAACTGGCCCTACGGCATGCTTGAAGTCGCGCTCCTCGGTGATGGGGTGCCCTTCGAGGAGCTCTACCCCCTCGATGTGGACCGTGCCTTCGAGAAGCTCGACAGCGTGCGAGACGATCTCGTCTTCTGGAACTCCGGCGCGGAACTGCAACAGATGATGACGACGGGCGAAGCACCCTTCGCCTATGCCTGGAACAACCGGATCACCGTGCTGGAGAAGGACGGGGTTCCGGTGACCAATGAGTGGAACGAGAACCTTCAGGACGCGGGGGGCCGGGTGGTGCCCCACAACGCCCCGCACCTGAACGAGAGCATGGAGTTCCTGGGCGTATACATGGAACCGGAACCGAATGCCCAGATGGCACAGACCACCGGATACAGTCCGGGCCTCCAGAGCGCTTTCGATCTCATACCGGATGAGGAAAAGCCGTATTACAACGTCTATCCGGAGAACCTCGAACAGGCCGTAGGCGCAATCGACCACGAATGGTGGGGCGAGAACTACGACGAGGTCACCCAGCGTTGGCAGGAGTGGGCCGGGCAGTGACTGCCACGATGACTCCCGCGCCGCCCACGACCTCGCAGGAGAACCACCGGGTGCCCTGGCGTCACCGTCAGGGCGCCTGGTGGGCGTCGCCAGCCCTGCTGTACGTCCCGGCGCTGGCGCTCATGGTCCCGGTCTTCGTGATCCCCACCCTGGTGATGCTCTCCTTGAGCTTCACGAGTGAACCGGGTGGGTTGCACTGGTACGTCCAGGCGTTCCAGTCCGACCTGGTGCGTGCGGTATTGATCAGGAGCTTCGCCATCGCGTTCACCGTTACGGCGATCTCACTCCTGATCGGGCTGCCGTACGCTGCCATAGCGCGCCGGGCGCCTCGCCCGATCGCCAACGTCCTTTACGGGGCCATCGCAGCTTCGCTGTTCTTCAGCGTCATCGTCCGCGCCTACGCCTGGCTCTCTATCCTGGGACACGGCGGGCCGGTGCAACTAGCGCTTCAGTGGCTGGGTATCGACACGGACGGCTTGAGACTGGTGAACAGTCCCTTCGGCGTGGTGGTCGGCATGGTCCAGTACGGCGTGCCGTTCATGGTGCTGGCAATCGCCGACGTCATGCGGCGCACCGATGACAACCTCGAACGAGCGGCTGCCACGCTCGGCTCCGGTCCTGTCCATCGGTGGATTCATGTGAAACTGCCGATGCTCAAACCGGGCATCGTCGCCGGCGTCACCATCGTCTTCGTGACGACCCTGGGCTACTACATCATCCCGGCGATCCTCGGATCCCCGCGGGAAATGATGATCGGTGAACTGATTGGCTCCCAGGTCGGTACCACGCTCAACTGGGGATACGGTTCCGCCCTGGCCAGCATTCTGCTGGTGCTCACCGGACTGGCGCTATGGCTGCTGAACCTGTTGGGTCGGAAGTGAGAGGCCGCCGATGAAACCACGCCCAGTGACCATGGCGATCGGCATCGTGTTCGGATTGCTGGTCGCCGCCTACCTGATCGTCCCTACGCTGACCGTCATCCCGATGGCGTTCAGCACGAGCCGGTTCCTCGAGTTCCCGCCTCCTGGCTATTCCACGGAATGGCTGACCAGGTTCTTTCAGGACAGCTCCTGGACTGATGCGCTCGTGCGCAGTTTGGTCGTGGCTGGCAGTGCTGCCGCGATCGCGACTCCGTTGGGCACCTTGGCCGCCTATGCAATTGTGACCGCGGCGCGCCGGGCTAACCGGCTGGCCGAACCGATCCTGATGATGCCGATGATGGTGCCTGTCGTCATCTCCGGTTTCGGGCTGTATCTTGTGACGCTCCTCTTACGTACCCCCGGCAATCTCGGGGTGGTGGTGCTCGCGCACGCGGGACTGGCGATTCCATTCGTCGTCATCACCGTGACGGCTTCGTTGCGGTCCTTCGATTTCCGTCTGGTTCGGGCCGCACGCGTCCACGGGGCGAGCGCTGCCGGTGCCTTCTTCCGGGTCGTCCTTCCCGTGATCGGCCCAGGCGTCGGGGCCGGCGCCCTCATGGCGCTCATGGTGTCCCTCGATGAGCCCGTCGTGTCCATGTTCATCGCCGGCGACACCGCTCCCACGCTGCCGGTGCGAATGTTCGGCAGCATCACCTACGAACTGAACCCGCTCGTACCGGTGGCAGCTTCCGTACTCACAGTGGTCACCCTGACCCTGCTGGTCGGATCTCTGCTGTTGACTCGGCTGACGCGTCGCAGAACCGCGGTATGACGTTGGTCAACCCACTTCATCCGCTTGCGTTCCCCTGCTCAGAGAGGAAAATGCCATGACAGCGACTGCCACCCACGCGGCTCGTCTAGAGCTGAGCGATCTGAAGAAGCTCTACGGCGACATCGCGGCCGTGGAACAGATCGATTTGACCGTCGAACCCGGCGAGTTCGTCACCCTGCTAGGGCCAAGCGGCTCTGGCAAAAGCACCACCCTGGGCATGGTGGCCGGATTCGAGACGCCTACCTCCGGCACGATTCGTCTCGGGGAAAGGGACATCACGCGCCTGGTCACGCACAAACGCAATCTGGGCATGGTCTT
Organism: Sediminivirga luteola; assembly: GCF_014639315.1. GTDB lineage: Bacteria > Actinomycetota > Actinomycetes > Actinomycetales > Brevibacteriaceae > Sediminivirga > Sediminivirga luteola. Next base: position 166,656 of record NZ_BMFY01000002.1, on the reverse strand, counting down.
CCAGGGATACGCGCTATTCCCCCACATGACGGTCTTCGAGAATGTCGCTTTCCCGATGAAGCTGCGCAAGGCGTCCAAACACCAGACCCGCACGGCAGTAGGTGAAGCGCTCGAAGCTGTCTCGCTGGGACATCTGGCCGACCGCAAACCCAGTCAGCTCTCGGGTGGTCAGCAGCAGCGCGTTGCTTTGGCGCGGGCTTTTGTCCACCGTCCGCCGATCCTCCTGATGGACGAGCCGCTCAGCGCACTCGACAAGGCATTACGGACGCAGATGCGTGACGAGATCCGCCGGTTGCACCGGGAACTCGGCACCACCGTGCTGTTCGTCACGCACGATCAGGAGGAGGCGCTGAGTCTGAGCGATCGCATCGTGGTGATGTGTGACGGCCGGATATCTCAGGTCGGTACTCCGACCGAGATGTACGAGAGCCCGCAGAACGAGTTCGTGTCCGGTTTTCTGGGAGCAGCGAACTTCCTCAGCGGCACGCCCGAACATGTGGCCGCAGGGACAGTCGGTGGAGTCCGGCTGGGCAACGGGCAGAGGGTGTGCGGCCGTGCCACCGTGGATGTTCCCTCCGGATGCACGGCACGGATCGTGCTGCGGCCGGAGGACGGACAGCTTGGTGGCGCACCTTCGCCGGACTGGAACGAATTCCGTGTGACGCTGACCGAACTGGTCTATCTCGGTGAACGCATCAAGGCGACCGGCAAGCTGGAGAGCGGGGAAGAGTTGAGCTTCTGGGTGTCCCATCACCAGGCCGGCCAGGTGGCGATCGGGAGGCAGCTTGTGCTGTCCTGGCCGCATCGGCGCACCGTCCTGATCGAGTCACCGGCCTGAACCCATTGATCGTGCACAGGCTGTCCCTCTGAGCGGCCGGCCGCGAACCGAAGGAGCGCACCATGCCATTGCTTCCCGACACCCACCTCCATGCGCCCGAGCCGCCTGTTCGCGACTGGCACATGATTATCGACGGCCAGCCCGTGGCTGCGGAGGGCAGTCGCGACATCATCGACCCCGGTACCGGACGGCCGATCGCGAGAGTGCCGGAAGGGAATGCCACAGACGCTGACCATGCCGTCGAGGCGGCCAGGCGGAGCTTCGACGAGGGAGCGTGGCATCGTCAGCCGGCTGACGTCCGCGGGCGTGTGCTCTGGCGGATCGCGGATCTACTGGAAGAGCGGGCGGACGATTTCGCCCTCGTTGAAGCGATGAACCAGGGTGCTCCCCACCGCGTCGTCCGCGGTGGCTTCATCGCCGAAGCCGCACGCGTGTTCCGCTACTATGCGGGGTGGGCGGACAAGGTCGGCGGACGCTCACTCGATCTGCAGCGACGCGGACTGGACCTGCACGCTTACACGCACAAGAAGCCCGTCGGGGTGGTCGCGCTGATCACTCCATGGAACTCGCCCTTGGGAATGGCGGCATGGAAGGTCGCGCCGGCGCTCGCGGCGGGGTGCAGCTGCATCGTCAAGCCCGCCGAACTCACTCCGTTGACGACGATCATGCTCGCCGAACTCGCCCGCGAAGCCGGACTTCCCGACGGTGTGCTGAACGTCGTCACCGGGGATGGGGCGGTCATCGGCGCCCGCCTGGCGGAACACCCCCAGGTCGACAAGGTGGCCTTCACCGGCTCCACCGACGTGGGTAGGGCCATTGTGCGCGCGGCTACCGGAAATCTGAAGAAGGTGTCCCTGGAGCTTGGCGGTAAATCGCCGGTCCTGGTCTTCGGCGATGCCGATGTCGATGAGGCCGTTGCCGGTGCCTCCGCCGCCATCTTCTCCAACGCCGGCCAGGTGTGCACGGCCGGTTCCCGGCTCTTCGTGCACGACTCTCTCTATGAGGAAGTCGTCGCCGGAGTCGCGCGCCGGGCGGAGGAACTCAAGGTCGGCTACACCTTCGATCCTGAGTCCGAGATGGGGCCGCTCATTTCCCAGTCTCAGCGTGACACCGTGATGGGGTACATCGAATCCGGGGTGGCAGAAGGCGCCACGATTGCGGCCGGCGGCCGTCAGGGCGGGCCTGGCTTCTTCGTCGAACCGACCGTCCTGGCCGACAGTCGTCCGTCGATGAAGGCGGTGCGGGAGGAGATCTTCGGACCGGTGGTCGCGGCGCTCCGGTTCTCCACCCTCGACGAGGTGCTTCACGCGGCCAACGACAGCCCGTACGGACTGGCTGCCTCGGTGTGGACACGGAACGTCAAGACCGCGCACCATGTGGCCTCACGGCTCCGCGTGGGCCGGGTCGGCATCAACGTTCATGGCCTCCCTGATGTGACGATGCCCACCGGCGGGTTCAAGGAGTCTGGTTGGGGCCGCGAACTCGGGCCGGAAGGACTGGAGCTCTTCCTGGAGACCACTTCGGTGTTCACCAACCTCAGCTGATCCGTCCCCGGCCCCTGCAACCGCCCCCCCACCGGCTCCCCGCCTCAGCCGCCGGCCCGTTCCAGCACCTCGCCCAGACGTTCGGGTTCCAGCGCCCACCGGATCGCCTGATCGGCCAGCCCGGTCACGCCCACCTCATTGGGTCGTTCGCTCGTGCGGATGGACAGGGATCTGGTCGCCAGCGGGAGGGACCGGGCGGCGACGTGCTCGCGGATCCCGGACAGCAGGTGCTCGCCGGCGACGGCGAGCTGCCCGGCCACGACGATCTCGGAGGGGTTGAGCAGGCTCACGGTCTGCGCCAGGCTGGCCCCGAGCACTCGCCCGGCAGCGCGCACCCGGGCGATCGCGCGGGGTTCGCCGGCGGTCAGGAGGGCGGTGACGTCGCCCACGGACTCCACGTCGAGGCCCTCGGCCGTGAGGTCCCGCGCGATCGCCCAGCCGCCGGCGTAGGCCTCCACGCAGCCGGCCTTCCCGCAGCGGCACAGCGGGACATCGGCCTCATCGGCCGGCGCGTAGGTGTGCCCCAGGTCCCCCGCGGCGCCGCGTGCGCCGCGCAGGATCGAGCCGTTGGCGACGATGCCGGCGCCGACGCCGGTTCCCACCTTCACCAGGACCAGGTCGGCGTAGCCACTGACGGTGTGCTCGCCCCAGGCCATCGCATTGGCGTCGTTCTCCACCAGAAGCGGGACGCCCAGGCGCGGACCCAGGACGGCGGGCACTTCCAGGCCGTCCCAGCCGGTCATGATGGGCGGCGAGACGATCCTCCCGTTCGGCTGCTCGACGGGTCCGGGCAGGCTGATCGCCGCCGCCCAGGGGCGCGCCGCCGCTGCGCGGCTGGGGAGCGTGTCGAGTGCCTCCGTGACGGCGTCCAGCACGGGTTCGGGGCCGGCGCCGATGACAACGGGCACCTGGGACTGCGCCAGGATCCGTCCGCCCAGATCGCACTGGGCCAGGCGCGCGGCGGAAGCGCCGACGTCGGCGATCAGCAGCGTGCCCGCATCGGACCGGAACTCGAACCGCGCGGCGGGCCGCCCGCGGGCTCCGTTCTCACTGCCGGCCTCCGCGACCAGCCGGTGCTCGAGCACCTCGTCCAGCCGGCTGTTGACGGTGGCCCGCGCCCAGCCGGTCCGCACACCGATCTCCGCACGTGTCAGGGGCCCGGCGGCACGCAGTAGTCGGACAAGATCGGCAGCGCCGTCACTCAACCGCATGCCGTCTTCTCCTTCCGCTGCTTTTGCTAGAGACTAGTGGCCGCCCTGATCAGAAACAACTCCCATTATGCCTATTGACGAGACAAGATCGGAAGATTAATGTCTAGCTGAAGTCAAAAAGGGAGGCGCAATGAAGCGTTCAGTTCGCAGCATCCAGGCTGCCGGTACTCGTAGGACCGCACGGACCGCCGCACGCACCGCGGTCGCGGTCCTGGCACTCTCACCCCTCGCCCTGGTCCAGGCCTGCGGCGGCGGAGGGCAAGACGGTGATCCGGGCGACGGTCAGGGCAGCGACCAGGTGGCCGCCGTCATCAAGGGCCTGGACAACCCGTTCTTCCAGACCATGCGCGACGGCATCCAGGAACAGGCCGAAGCCGATGGCCTCACCGCGGAGATCCAGGCGGCGCAGGACATCACCGACACCACGGGTCAGGCCGAGCGCCTGAGCGCCCTCTCGCAGCAGGACTTCGGCTGCTTCATCGTCAACCCGATCTCCGGGAACAACCTGGTGCAGGGCCTGGCGCCCGTCTCCGCGCAGGACATCCCGGTGGTCAACATCGACCAGCCGGTGGACGCCGATGCCGCCGCGGCGGCCGAGGTGGACATCGCCACCTATGTCGGCACCGACAACGTCGACGCCGGCCGACTCGGCGGCGAGCACATGGTCGACGTCCTCGACGGTGAAGGCACGGTGGCCATCATCGGCGGCATCGCAGGCGACCAGACCAGCAACGACCGCATCGCGGGCTTCACCGAAGCCGCCGAGGGCGATCTCGACCTCCTGCCCGTCGTCGCCGCCGACTGGGACCGGCAGGAAGCACTCACCCGCGCCACCGACCTCCTCAACGCCAACCCCGATCTGGCCGGCTTCTTCGCCGCGAACGACGATATGGGCCTCGGGATCGCCCGCGCCGTCGCCAATGCCGGCAAGACCGGTGAGGTGAAGGTCATCAGCGTTGACGGCAACCCGGAGGCGCTGGACGCTGTGGAGGCCGGCGATCTGGAGGCCACCGTCGCCCAGTACCCCTACACCGTCGGCCAGCTCGGCGTCCAGGCGTGCGAGGCGCTCATGAACGGCGAGGACGTGCCCGAGACGGTCGTCTCACCCGTGGCGGTCGTCTCCGCGGACGTCGCAGGCGAAGCCAAGGAGGCGTTCCCGGCGCCGTTCGAGGACTTCGACAACCCGTTCGGCTCGTGACAGCCTGCCCGGATCGTAAGGAGCGAAAACGGCACCCATGACCGCAGCGACGCGGCAGGCCACCGCCAACCAGGCCCCCGACACCCCCGCATCCCCCGGCTGGAAGCGCTTCCTGCCGGAGTCCGGCCGCTGGGCCGAGTGGGCGGCGCCGACGGGCCTGGTGGCCCTCGTGATCGTCTTCACCGCCCTGAACCCCGGGTTCCTGGGCTACGGCAACGTCCAGGCGATGCTCGCGGCCTCGGCCATCCTGATCATCCTCTCGGTGGGACAGACCTTCACGGTCGCCACCGGAGGCATCGATCTCTCGGTGGCCTCCACCATGACCTTCAGCGCCATCATGTTCGGCGTCGGTTTCGGGGCGGGCTGGCACATCGCGCTGTGCTGCCTGCTGGCGGTGGCCTCCGGTCTGGCCTTCGGCGCCCTGCAGGGAGCCATCATCGGCTACGGGCGGATCACCGACTTCATCGTCACCCTCGGCGGCCTGTCGATGGCCTCCGGTCTGGCGCTCGTGGTGTCCGACGGTCAGCCGCAGACGGTCGTGGACCGCTTCATGCTCCGGCTCTCCACCGGCAGCATCGGGCCGGTCGGGTACATGGTGCTCGCGGCCCTGGTGATCGCCGTCCTCGCCCATGTGCTGCTCTTCCACACCAGGTTCGGCACCCACGTCCTCGCGGCCGGGGGATCGGCGGAGGCCGCCACCGCCACCGGCATCGACGTCCGCCGGATCAAACTCGCGGTGTACACCCTCAGCGGCACCCTCGCGGGCATGGCGGCGATCCTGCTGGTGGCACGCATCGGCGCGGCCGAACCCGCCGCCAATACGCAGTTCCTGCTCAACGCGGTCGCTGCAGTGGTGCTCGGCGGGGTGGCGCTCGCGGGTGGACGCGCCACCATCGCCGGCCCGGTGTTCGGCGCGCTGCTGCTGACCGCCCTGACCAACGGCCTCACCTCGCTGGGCGTCTCGCAGTACTACCAGCCCGTCGCGGTGGGCGCCGTCGTCGTCCTCGCCGCCTTCGTCTCGAGGTATCAGAAATGACCAGTGAACTGGTGACCGTACGCGGTCTGAACCTGTCTTTCGGCAATGTCCGTGCCCTGCGCGATGTGGACATGAGCCTGGCGGAGGGCGAGATCACCGCCATCGTCGGGGACAACGGCGCAGGCAAGTCCACGCTGGTGCGGTGCCTGTGCGGCGTGCACCGAGCCGACTCCGGCGAGATCGTCTTCGATGGCCGGACCGTGTCCTTCTCCTCCCCGGAAGAGGCCCGCCACGCCGGCATCGAGACCGTCCACCAGAACCTCGCTCTGGTGGAGGATCTCACCGTCTGGCAGAACCTCTTCCTCAACCGCGAGCTGACCAAGGGGTTCGGCCCGTTGCAGGTTCTGGACCGCAAGGGCATGCGTCGTCAGGCGGAGGAGATGGTCTCCGCGCTCGCGGTGAACGTGCCCGCCGTCGGGGCCAGGGTACGCCGGCTTTCCGGCGGGCAGCGGCAGGCGGTTGCGATCTGCCGTGCCGCGGGTTTCAGCTCGCGCCTGGTGATCATGGACGAGCCCACCGCCGCGCTCGGCGTTCAGGAGACCGAGCGGGTGGAGACGCTGATCCGTTCCCTGCGCGAGGACGGCCACGCCGTCCTGCTCATCAGCCACAACTTCGATCAGGTGATGCGCCTGGCCGATCAGGTCTGGGTGATGCGCTCGGGCCGCTGCGTGGCCGGCCGCCGCACTGCGGAGACCAGCGCCGCGGAGATCGTCAGCCTCATCACCGGGGCTCTGGCCGCCTGAAGGGCTCGATTGCTGTGACATTCTGTGAACCACGAACGACTAGGAGCACCACGCGATGACGTCCATCCCCATGCGCAATCCCCTCGGCATTCACGCGCTCGTCTGGGAGGGCGGTACCAGCCCGGAGGAAGTCCGCCGCGCCGTGACCGCCACGCGCGACGCCGGCTACGACCTGCTGGAGCTCTCCCTGCACGATGCCGTCTCGCTGGACGCCGCCGATGCCCGGGCCGCGCTGGACGAGGCCGGCCTGCAGGTGGCCTGCTCGCGGGGTCTGGCATTCGACGCCGATGTCTCCAGCGAGGATCCCGCCGTCGTGGAGCGCGGGGCAGCCCTGCTGCGTCAGTCGCTGGACATCGTGGAGGCGCTCGGCGGACGGTATCTCACGGGCGCGCTCTACTCCGCGCTGGGCAAGTACCCCACGCCGCTGAGTGCGCGCGGCCGGGCCAACGCCGTCGGCGTCCTGCGCGAGCTCGCTGCGGAGGCCGCTGGCCGGCACGGCGGAGAGGGCATCGCCCTGGGACTGGAGATCTGCAACCGGTATGAGACGAACGTGGTGAACACCGCCCGCCAGGCACTCGCCCTGGCCGACGACATCGGCGCCCCGAACGTCGTGATCCACCTCGACACGTACCACATGAACATCGAGGAGGACGATCTGGTGCGGCCCGTCCACGAGGTCGGCGACCGGCTGGGATACGTGCACATCGGAGAGAACCATCGCGGCTACCTGGGCTCGGGATCGCTGGACTTCACCGCGTTCTTCCATGCGCTCGCGGACATCGGCTACACCGGGCCGATCACCTTCGAGTCGTTCTCCTCCGCCGTCGTGGCCGAGGGGCTGTCCAATGATCTGGCCGTCTGGCGCGACCTCTGGGACGACGGCATGGACCTGGCCCGTCACGCTCAGGGGTTCATGCGGGCGGGCTTGCAGGCGGCCGGCCGGTGACGATGCAGTATCCGGGCTCCGTCGCAGGAGGCGGTGAGTCTGGAGGCGAAGAGCTGCCCGGACGCGCTGCTGGGTTTGACGCACTCGTCGCCCGGGCGGCTGCTCTGATCGCCGACGCGGGCCACAGCAGGGTAGTCCTGGGAATCTGCGGTCCGCCCGGCTCCGGTAAGACCACGCTGGTCCTGGCGCTCGCGGCGGCACTGTCCGCCGATGGGCGGCTCGGCGCCGAGGCGGTGGCGCATGTGCCGATGGACGGTTTTCACCTGGCCGATGCGGAGCTGCGGCGGCTGGGTCTGCTGGAACGCAAAGGCGCCGCGGCCACCTTCGACCCCGCCGGTTACGCCGCTCTGCTGCGGAGGCTGCGCGGCGGCGAGGACGGGATCGTTTATGCCCCGGCGTTCGAGCGGGACCTGGAGCAGCCGCTGGCCGGCGCGATCCCGGTGCTCCCGTCTGCCAGGCTGATCCTCACCGAGGGGAACTACCTGCTGCGGGATGAAGGGCCGTGGCGCGCTGTGCGCACGCAGCTGGACGAGACGTGGTTCTGCTCCGTCGACCAGCAGGCGCGCCGGGCCCGGCTGGTCGAGCGGCACGAACGGTTCGGCAAGTCCCCGGCCCAGGCGCGCGCCTGGGTGCGCGAGGTGGACGAGGCCAACGCCCGGGAGATCGACGCCACGGCAGGCACGGCCGATCTCGTCGTGCCCGAGCATGCCATCGACGAGGCGTATCGGGTTCTCGCCGGGTGACGGAGGGCGAGAGGGACTGACTAGACATTCCGCCGGTCAGGAGATCGGAGCAAGACGCGTTGCCGTCCGGTCCGTGGTTGGCGAGCTCATGGCCGGTGCCTCACATGGACCGGCGGACGTGCCACGGTCGTGGGAGCAGCTACGGGCATTCAGATGCGCCAGGAGCGCGACATGCTCGATTCGGGATCGGACGCCGCTCCGGAAGGGGCGGTGCTCTGGTTCGAAATGTCGCGGGATGCGCGGTAGGATTACCGGCGGTGGCGTGTCCGAGCGGCCGAAGGTGCAACACTCGAAATGTTGTGTACGGTAACCCCGTACCGTGGGTTCAAATCCCACCGCCACCGCGTTGTGAAAGTCCCGGGACGTCGTGTGATCGATGTCCTGGGACTTTCGCATCTCCGGTCACGGGGGTGCTGAGCCCCTGAAGATCCCGAAAACTCACGGCTGTTCCACTTTCCCACCGCGGATCTCCAGGGGGTTTTCGAAACAGTCCTGGGTTTTGCTTGGCAGGGTGCGCCGGTATTGCGGCACGGGCCTGTGTCCGCCGCGCTACGGGCCGGCGGGCACTCCCAGCCGCTCCAGCAGGATGCGGCTCAGCTCGGCCTCGCCGGGGAAACCGATCGGCCGCGGACGCCTTCCCGGAACCGGGACCTGCATCGCGACCCGTCCCTCATCCAGCACGACGACGCGGTCTGCCAGTCGCAGCGCCTCGCCGACGTCGTGGGTCACCATCACCACCGTCCAGCCGGACTCCGCGGCCAGCCGCGCCACCAGCGACTGCATCTCCAGGCGGGTCAGCGCATCGAGCGCTCCGAACGGTTCGTCCAGGAGCACGAGTTCGGGCCGGCGGACCAGCGCCCGCGCCAGCGATGCTCGCTGCGCTTGACCGCCGGACAGCGTGAGCGGCCAGGCCTTCGCCCACCCCGCCAGATCCACATCGGCCAGCGCCCCGGCCACAGCCTGGGCACGGCCCTTCTTCGGCAGACCGAGCCCGACGTTCTGCTCCACCGTGACCCACGGAAGCAAGTGGGGTGCCTGGAACGCCATGGCACATCGGCCGCCGGCCTCGATCCGCCCGGCATCGGGGCGGTCCAGCTGAGCCAGCAGCCGGAGCAGCGTCGACTTACCCGTCCCGGACCGGCCGATGACCGCCAGGAACTCCCCGGCGTCGATGTCCAGGTCCAGCCCGCGCAGCACCTGCCGCCCACCGAACGCTCGATGCGCACCGCGCACGACGATTCGTGCCGGGCTCATGACTCCGCGCCCGCATCGAACAGGTGCTCGCTCAGATCCGGTACCGACTCGATGAAGCCGTACCGCACGAGCTGCTCGGCGAGCTCCTCCAGCTCGGCGGCATTGGCGGGGTTCAGCGGCTCGATCCGCGGCACGGAGTACCCGCCGATGATCTCGATCTGCTCGGGCGCGGCGCCCAGCTGCTCATAGGCCGAGGTGATGACCGATGGATCGGCTTGCGCCCGCTCCGACTCCGTCGCTAGAGCCCGGTAGGCCTCACCGACGATCTCGGGGTGCTGCCTGGCGAAACCGGTGGAGGCGAAATGGATGGACCAGTTGAGCGAGCCGATCTCGTCCCCGGCCGCCAGCACCGTCGACCCGGGGGAGGCCTGAGCCGCCGCGAAATACTGGTCGTAGGTGGCCCAGGCGTCCACCCGGCCGCTGCTGAACGCTGCCGCCGACTCCCCCGCTGCGATATGCACGATCTCCACCTCGTCGATGTCCAGGCCGGCGTCCTCGAAGGCGCGATGCAGCAGGTAGTCGCCCGTACCGCCGGCTGAGCCGACGTTCACCGTCCGGCCGCGCAGATCGGCCAGGGACTCGATGCCGCTGCCGGGAGCGGCGACGATTCCCTGGCTGTCCCCGGAGTAACGCTCCAGCGCGAAGGCGGTGAAATCGCTGCCGGATGCCACCATCGTGACGAAGTGCGCGGTGCCGGTGGAGCTGGCATCGGCCCGGCCGGCCTGCACCGCGGCGTAGGCGTCGGCCGGGACGAAGGGCCCGAGGTACTCCGCTCCCGCCTCTCCGCCGGACGCTTCGTCAAGAGCGGCGCCGAGCCGGTCGTCGTCGGCGGCGATGGTGAGGTAATTCGCGGTGGACAGCTCAGCCACTCGCAGGGTTGGTGCCTCTGCGTTCGTGCTGCTTGCCTGGCACGCGGCCAGCGCGAGGCTGAGCGCAGCGACCACTGCGAGCGCACGGACCCGGCGTATCCGAACCCGGGGCGTCCGGTGTGACTCGAATCTGCCGCCATCTGCACGGCGAGGAGCTTCACCCGCGCGGCGGCGACGAGCGTCGACGGGATCCGCGCCAGGGGCCGTGGCCTTTGGCGGGATGCAGATGCGGTGGCCACGGCGGAGAGGATCTGCGGTGCCCATGTGAGGGTCCTTCCGGATGAGATGCGGGAATCGGATGAGATGCGGGAATCGGATGAGATGCGGGAGTCGCATGAGGCGCGAGGATCGGCGGGACGTTGAGCGGGATCAACCGCCGGAATACGCGTTGCGCCAGCGCAGCAGCCGCCGTTCGAGCAGTTTCACGAGCGAATCCGTGAGCGCGCCCAGCACGCCGTAGACGACGATGACCAGCAGTACCGTCTCCGGCCGCGCGTACTGCTGCCCCTGTTCCAGCAGGAAGCCCAGGCCCGTCCGGGTGCCGATCACCTCCACCGTCACGAGCGCCACCCAGGCGATACCGAGGGAGAACCTGAGGCCGGTGAGCACCTGGGGCAGCGCGCCCAGCAGCAGCACCTGCCCGGCGATCCGGGCGCGCGAGAGCCGGTACACCCGCGCTACATCGACCAGATTCCGGTCGACATCGCGGATGCCGGCGAATGTGTTGATGTACAGCGGGATGGCCACGGCGTAGGCGATGACGATGATCTTCATCGGCTCGCCCACACCCAGGGCCAGGACGAAGAGCGGCGTCAGCGCGGTGAACGGCACGACCCGCAGCATTTGCATCGGCCGGTCGACGAGGGCCTCGCCGTAACGGGACAGCCCCGCGCCGACGCCGAGCAGCAGACCGGTGAAGGTGCCCAGCGCCACGCCCGCGGCGACCCGGCCGAGACTCGCCAGGAGAGCGGCACCCAGTGCGCCGGAACGGAACAGCGCCTCGCCGCGAGCCCAGACCGCGGTGGGGGAGGGCAGCGCTGCCGGAGCTAGGCCCAGCGCCGTGACGGCCGTCCATGCGGCAAAGACCGTCGCGATGACGGTCCAGGACAACAGCAGGAACAGACCAGGCCCGATGCCGGTGTGCCCCGGCACCGAACGACGTGACGGCGTCGCCTGTGACATGCGCTCCTCCCTGCACCTGTACGGGTGCACGGCGAACGCCCCATGCCGCGCCTGCGACGACGCGGTCCGGTGACTTCCTGCGCTGGCATGACCCAGATCAGGTTCGACGGTCGGAATTCTCCCTCTCAGCCCGGCCGTAACCGGGCTCCCGTGCACTGCGAGCCATCCTAGCAACCACGAGATGCGCAGCCATCCGGCGGCTGCGCCGGCCGGTGTGCCCACCCCCGTCTGCGCTCTTCAGGGATACGCGGCGGAGTGCTGGGGCGGTGCCGGAATCGTCGATGACGAGCGGCACCAGGCTTGCCGATGCGCACGAGGACCGCCGGCACGTGCGGCGCTTGAGTGAGGCTCCGGGCCGTGAGGTGCTGATGTCCTCACCCTGGCTGCAGATGCCACCACAGATCGTCACCGAGCTGACGGACCGGTCCACCGCCGGCGGGATCCGGGGAGAACCGCAGCCCGTCTGCGAGGGTGCCGATGCCGAGGTCCGCCAGTGCCGGCAGACCCCGGCCCAGTAGCAGCGGCGCCTGGTGCAGGGAGAACTCGTCGACGAGGTCCTCCCGCAGGAACGCCGCCGCTACCTGGGCGCCGCCTTCGACCATCACGTGCCTGACGCCACGGGAGTAGAGCACGTCGAGCGCCTCCCGGGGGTCACGGGTGCGCAGCAGCACCGCCGCCGGAGCCTCCTGGCCAGCGCCGCGCAGCACGGCCGCCCCGGCAGGCACCGGCCGCAGCCCCATCACGGCGCGCAGCGGCTGCCCGGGCAGCAGCGTCCCGGCCGGGTCCCGTGCGGTCAGGCTCGGATCGTCGGCCAGGACGGTGCCGGTGCCGACCAGCACCGCATCGGCCCGGGCCCGCAGCTCGTGGGCGTGCCTGCGTGCCTCCGGCCCGGTGATCCACTGGCTCGTGCCGTCGGCGGCGGCGATGCAGCCATCGGCCGACTGGGCCAGTTTCAGGGTCACGAACGGCCGGGGCTCACGCACCGCCGCCTGCCACCTCCGGTTGAGCGCGCGAGACTCCTCGGTCAGCACTCCGCTGCGGACCTGCACCCCGGCGTCCCGCAGCGTGCGCGCACCACCGGCAGCGACGGCATGGGGGTCATCGGCGGCGTACACCACCCGGCGGATGCCGGCGTCGATGATCGCCTGCGTGCACGGTCCCCGCCTGCCGGTGTGATCGCAGGGTTCCAGGGTCACCACCAGGGTGAGCGAGGCGATCTCGGCTGCTCCGGCGAGCTCCGGCAGCCGCGCCAGAAGCGCCGCCTCGGCGTGGGCGGTTCCCGCCCCCCGGTGGTGGTCCGTGCCCAGGAGGGCGCCATCGGCGGTCAGAAGAGCCGCGCCCACCAGCGGGTTGGCACCACGCGGGCCGAGCCCGGCCGCCGCGAGGGCGGCGCGCATGGCGGCGTCCAGCGCGGCTTCCGCTGGGAACCCCGCGGGGGACGGTGCAGTGGTCTCCGGCATCGCTCCTCCTGGCACAGATCGTCTCGGGGCCCGATGCGCGCCCGGTACGTGCGACCCCCGCAGCCGGGCGGGGGATTACCCCACCTCAACTCTACGGTCAGCAGTCTCGTTGCCGGCGGCCGTAGGCGAATAGCGTGAGAGGCATGATGACGACAAGGCCCTCACGACCCGGGTTCATGGGCGTGTTCAATGTGATCACCAGCGGTGTGCTGGCGGTCGTCTGGCTGTGGCTGCCGGTGGGTCTGCTCACCGGCGGGTTCTCCAGCCTCTTCTTCGGCCTCGGCGTGCTGCTGCTGGTCGCCTGGGTCTACGTGATGCGGGGTGCCATCTGGTTCGAACGCCACCGCGCCCAGGCCGTCTACGGCGGCGAACTGCGCGTGCCGGCTCCCCGCCGCAGCCGCCGCGAAGGATTCGTCGCCTGGCTGCACGAGCTCTGGCTGACGGTCTCCAGCGGGGACTTCTGGCGCGGCGTCGCCTACCACCACCTCACGCAGCTCCTGGGCCTGCTCATGCTCGCCCTGCTGATCTGCGGCGTGGCGGTCGGCGCCGCCTGCATCGTGGTCTTCCTCAACCCCTCCTTCGACCTCGTCACCCAGTTCGGCTTCGACATCGGCACTGCCGCGCTCGGCTGGGCCCTCCTCGGGCTTGGCGTGATCCTGCTCCCCGTGGCGCTGGTCCTGCTGTGGTTCTCCGCCTACCTGGACCGCTGGATGGCGCTCTCAATGCTGGGCACCACCAAGGCCGAGGAACTGGCCAAGGAGGTCACCAGCCTGGACCAGGCGCGGGTCGGCGCCGTCGACGCCGCCGCCGCCGAGCGCAAACGGATCGAACGCGATCTGCACGACGGGGCACAGCCGCGCCTGGTCGCGCTCAGCATGACCCTGGGCCTGGCCAAGACCAAGCTGGACACGGAACCGGAGCGCGCTCGCGAACTGATCGAGGAGGCGCACTCCGAATCCAAGGCGGTCGTCTCCGAGCTGCGCCGCCTGGCCCGTGGAATCCACCCGGCCGTACTGACCGACCTGGGCCTGGACGCGGCGCTGTCCGCCGTGGCCGCCCACTCCCGGGTGCCGGTCGACCTCCAGGTGAACCTCAGCGAACGTCCCGGCCGGGAAGCGGAGTCCATCGCCTACTTCGTCGTCTCGGAGGCGCTGACGAACATCAACAAGCATGCCGGTGCCAGCACGGCACGGGTGCGCATCCACGCCGCCGGTGACCCGGGCGACCCCGACGACGCCGGAGGCTCTGTGACCGGACGCCGGCTGGTCGTCAGCGTGAGCGATGATGGCATCGGCGGTGCGCGGATCGTCCGGGACGGCGCCAGCACCGGCCTGGCCGGACTGCAAGCCCGCGCGCTCGCCGCCCGCGGCACGTTCACCCTGACCTCGCCTGCGGGCGGCCCGACGACACTGGTGGTGGAAATCCCATGCGAATCCTGATTGCCGAAGACGCCGCCGTGCTCCGCGCCGGCCTGGAACGCCTGCTCGTCGACGCCGGCCACGAGGTGGTGGAGGCGGTCTCCGACGCCACCGGCCTGCTGGACAAGGTGAACGAACACCAGCCGGACCTGGCCATCATCGACGTCCGGATGCCGCCGACCTACACCGACGAGGGCATCCGCGCGGCGGTCCTGATCCGCAAGCAGAACCCGGAGGTCGGCGTGCTGGTGTTCTCCCAGTACGTGGAGGAGCGTTACGCCGCGGAGCTGATCTCGGAGAACACCGGCGGCTTCGGGTACCTGCTCAAGGACCGCGTCGCCGATGTCGAGGAGTTCCTCAAGGCCGTCGACTCCGTCGGGAACGCCGGCACCGTCCTGGACCCGGAGGTCGTCACCCAGATCCTGGTGCGCTCGCGCCAGCAGCGGGACCTGAGCGCGCTCAGCGGCCGGGAGCGCGAGGTGCTGCAGCTGATGGCGGAGGGCCGCTCCAACCACGCCATCTCCGAGGCGCTGTTCATCAGCCCCGGCTCCGTGGAGAAGCACATCAGCTCGATTTTCACCAAGTTCGATCTTTCGCCCGAGGACTCCAGCAACCGGCGCGTGCTCGCCGTGCTGAAGTTCCTCGAGGCATGACGCGAGAGGCCCCTGCCATGAACGAGAACGAGACGGCCCAGACCACGCCGCAGCACCGCCCTGCCGGTCCTGCGGCGCTGCCTGCTCCGCCCCGCTATGCGCCGGAGCCCGCCGGGACGGGAGCCACGCGAGTGCTGGATCCCGCCGGCGTGCCGCATTCCGGTCTCGCCACGACCCCGACCCAGGCGCTCACCGGCCAGACGCAGGAGCTCACCGGTCAGACCCAGGTGCTGGACGCCGATGCAGGCCTGCCCGATCCGGTCCTCGCACCGGCCGCCGCCCCCGGCGCGCCGATGCGGGCGGCCGCCGCTGAAGAAGGCCCGGGCACCCCGGCCCCTGGAACCGGCCACCCGGGCGCCTCCGGACCGGCTCTCGCCGGCGCGCCCGGGCCGCACGGTCCGGGCACACCCGGCCAGGCGCCGCTCGGCCACACCCCGGCCAACCCCATCGCCGGTCAGCTCCCCGGTGCGCCTGGCGGCTCGGGCGGATCCGGCGTGCCCGGTGGCACCGGCGGCTTCGGCGGACCCGGCGGCCCGCAGCACCCCGGCGGTCCAGGCGGTCCAGGCGGCCCGCAGGGACCCGCGGCAGGACCACCGCCCGGCGACCGGGAGCCGCCCTACACGCAGGGCCGTCCCACCGTGCTGGAGCAGAGCTCCGGGGGTCGCGCCGGTATGCGTGCCCTGGTGGCGACTATCTCCGTGCTGACGGTGCTCATCATCCTGGCCGTCACGGCGGTCGCCACGACCATCGCGCTGATGATCCGCGCGGACACGGCCCGTGAGGTGCTCCCGACGGGGACCGAGAGCCTGAGCGTCGACGCCGGCACCGCGCAGGTCATCGTGACGCAGGGCCAGGGCTCCCAGCCGGTGGCGGAACTGCGTTCGGTCGGGTTCGCGCGCTCCACGGCGACCATGGCCGTCCAGGCGGACGGACCGGTCACCCGGGTCGTCATCGACGGCCCGGACGTCAGCGACCCCGCCGGGCGGCACTCGGAGCGCATCCTGTGGCTGCGCCTGCCGGAGGACTTCCGCAACGGCCTGGATCTGGACATCACCGGTGAGCGCGGCGCCATCGGCATCGCCGGAACCGGCTTCGGCGATGTCCGGGTGGAGGGCAGCGGTGCGCATATCGGCCTGCACGAGGGCAGCGCCGCGAACGTCGAGCTCAGCAACGAGACCGGGCCGGTCACGGTGAACCGCTTCGAGCTCACCGGCTCGCTCACGGTCTCCGCCGGCCGCGACATCGACGTCGAGCTCGATCCGACCATCCTGCCGACCGGACCGATCGAGCTGACGGCCGACGGGGACGTGACCCTGCTGGTGCCCGACTTCGGCGATCCGGCGCTCTACCGCATCGACGCCGAGGTCGCCTCCGGGGAGTTGCGCAACCGGCTGAGCGAGCGTGGCGGCGGCGGAGCCGAGCCGCCCGAAGGCGCGGAACCCGTCCGGATCGTCATCGACGCCTACAACGCGATCGTCAGCTACACCGGCGACGAGGATCCCTGGGCCGATGACTACTGGGACGGCGCCTGGGAGGACGACGAGTCCTGGGACGAGCAGGGCTCGGCCCGCTGGGGCTGAGCGCCCCTGCCCGCGGTCCCCGGCACCGTACCGGTTCAGGGCTGGGGATCGCGGGCGTCGTAAGCGGCGAAGGACCGCTGGGTGCGCATGAGCACGATCACCAGCGCCGTAATCACGAGCGCGCCCAGCAGCGGAGGCGCCCAGATGGCCAGCACCGTGGCCAGTACGCCCGCGTAGAGATCGCCCACCCGGGGCCCGCCGGTGACCACCACGATGAACACCCCCTGCAGACGGCCGCGCATATTGTCCGGCGCGGCCGTCTGCAGGATGGACTGCCGGAAGATCGCCGAGATGTTGTCCGCGGCTCCGGCTCCGGCCAGGGCGAGCAGGCCGGCTCCCAGGAGCAGCAGCCCGGCAAGGTCGATCCGTTCGCCCGCCGCCGGCAGCACCTCGGATTCGCGCAGCCACCAGGCCGCCAGCAGCGCGATCCCGAACACGCCGATGAAGGCGCCATAGGCATGCACGGCGCGCGCGGTCGCCCGTCCCTGCAGCCGGACGCCGGTGACCCGGCCGGAGAACAGGCTGCTGAGGACCGTGCCGACGGCGAACGCCGCCGTGAGCGCGCCCACCGTCACGGCGCCGCCGCCGAACGCCAGCGCGCCGGCGGCGGGGAAGACGACACGCGGCTGGCCGAAGGTCATGGCGATGATGTCGATCACGAACGACGCCCGTACGTTCGGGGCGCGCCGCAGGAACCGTGCCCCGTCGATCAGGGAGGCCAGGCCGGGGCGCATGACCTCGCCCTGGGGCGGCAGCTTGGGCAGTGAGAGGATCCCGATGAACGCGGCGCTGTAGAGCAGCACGTCGACGGTGTAGGTCCAGGCCAGGCCGATGCCGGCCACCAGCACGCCGGCCAGGGCGGGCCCAACCGTGATCGCCAGGCCCATCGCCAGTCCGTTCAGGGCTGCCGCCGCGGGGATCCGCGGGGCCGAGAGCAGCCGGGGGTACGCGGAGGTGCGCGTGGTCCCGACGATGGTGGTGCCCACGGCGTTCAGGACGGTCAGGCCGTACAGCCAGGTGATCGCGGCGGTGTCCTCCGCCGCCAGCCACGCCACCAGCGCGATCCCCGCGGTGGACAGCCAGGACAGCACAGCGAAGATGAGCAGGATGGCGCGGCGGTCGAAGGCGTCGGCGAGCATCCCGCCCCACAGCCCGGCCACGACGGTCGGGATCAGGGCGAACGCCGCCACGAGGGAGACGGCGAACGTGGATCCGGTCAGCTGATAGATGTGCAGGGACACGGCAACGATCGTCATCTGGCCACCGATGGCCGCGATGGAGTTGCCGATCCACAACCGGGCGAAGGCGGGGCTCTCCCTCAGCGGTGAGAGATCGACCAGCCGCGAGCGCCGCTCGGGGGCAGGTTCGGGCATGGACCCACTCTATGTCCGCTCTCCGGGGACGCCGCGCTCAGAGCGCCGTGCTGCTCAGAGAATCGTGCTCAGGGCGCCCGGGAACCATCGGGCCGGCGCAGCGGCAGCCCTGGTGCTCCGCCGCTCACCGTCAGCCGCAGGGCCACGGCGATGAGCAGGCTGGTGGCGAGCATCTCCCCGCCATCCTCGGCGATCGCCATGTAGTTCCGGATCCGCGGCACGTAGGTGATCGCCATCATGTGCAGCTGATCGAGCACGACGCCGGCGAAGAACAGCAGCGCGGTGGGGACCAGGAACGCCCAGTAGATCCACTTGGTGCGCCGGGTGCCCCAGAAGAAGCCCGCCACGAGTGGCACTCCCAGTACCAGTCCCGCGACCGCCAGGTAGACCAGTTCGCCGAAGTCCTGTCCGCGCAGGCCGAAGGCCGACTCCAGGCCGAGCGCATCGGCGATCCGGCCGCCCTGCATCTCGTGCCAGCGGAGCATGTCGGTGACCAGGAAGAACACGAAGAGGAACAGCCACATGGCGACCTGCCAGCACCGTTGCTCCACGGCGTAGTACGCGGTGAGGACGAACAGGAAGAGGAACTTGATGTACTGGAAGAACTCGGCGTGCCCTCGGTCCGTGTGCACCAGATACATGTGGTTGTCGTCGTTGTAATGCGCCCACACGTGCAGCCCCATGAAAGCGACATCCGCGGTGAGAGTCATCAGGAGCAGGAGGATGACGGCTCGCTGGCCCCGGAACAGCCAGCCGGGCAGGTCCCGCAGCCGAGCCGGCACGCCGGGGTCCGCGTCTGTTCCGGCGCCGGTGAGCGCATCGGTACCGGCGCGGTCCGTGGCGGAGGCGTGCTGACCGGTGTGCGTGGTCCGGTGCAGTCTGCCGTGCGCTGTCGCGCCGTCGTGTTCCATATCCGGGGCCTTCCTCGTCTCCCTGCGGGTGTGCAGGGCCTTGCATGCGCTGATCCTCCCGGAACGATACCCAGCCGTGATAAGGCGTTCATAAGAAGTTCTCTCAGACATCACCCGGTGGTAGTGCCGGTGTGATGTCCGTGACGGACCGTGACGCGGGGGATGAAACCGTGTGACGCGGAGGTTGTGCCTTTTCGTGCCGGGGGTGCAGGCTCGACCCGGCCTCGTAGGCAGTTCAGCCGAGCCGAGAGACGAAGGGACACACCAGTGACAGAAGCCGCCGTGACCTCACGCACCGCACCTGCGGACCACCCGATCCTCGACGTCCTTGCCGGACGCTGGAGCCCGCGCGCCTTCGACGAGACCGCGCCGGTGGATCCCGCCAAGCTCGATGCGGCGCTGGAAGCCGCGCGCTGGAGCCCGAGCGCGTTCAACGCGCAGCCGTGGCGTTTCATCGTCGGGCAGCGCGGGACGGAGACCTTCGAGAAGATCTTCGGCACGCTCGTCCAGTTCAACCAGGACTGGGCCAAGCGGGTCGGCGCGCTCATCCTCACGGCGGCGGAAGTCGGCGACGACCCCCGGACCCCGAACCTCATCGCCTACTACGACCTCGGGCAGTCTGTCGCCCATCTGAGCGTCCAGGCCCACGCCGACGGCCTCTACGTGCACCAGATGACCGGATTCGACGCGAATGCCGCTTCCGAGGCCTTCGAACTCCCCGCTGGCTTCGTGCCGGTGTCGGTGGTTGCTCTCGGTGAGGCTGGCAGCCCCGAGGTGCTGGACGGCGCCCTGCGCGAGCGTGAGAGCGCCCCGCGCGAGCGCAAGCCGCAGAGCGAGATAGTCCTGCGCCGGGAGTGAAGGCTGCGACGGCCGGTACCGCGCCACGGACACGGACGGGCCGCAGGCGCGCCTGAGGGTGTGATCGGCGCCGGAGCCCGGGGCTCCCGAGGAGAGCACTGGGCTCCGGCGACCGGTTGCGGGCGGAAAGGCTACGGAAATGCTACGGCCGGATGATCTGCCGCACCGCCTCGCCCCGGGCGAGGGTGTCCATCGCCTCGTTGATCTCTTCTAGGGGCATCTCCGCGGTGATGAGCTTCTCCACTGGCAGCCGGCCTTCGCGCCAGGCCTGCGCATAGCGCGGGATGTCCCGCTCCGGCACGCTGGAGCCCAGGTAGCAGCCGATGATCGTGCGTGCCTCGCCGGTGATCGTCGTCGGGCTGATCGCGGAGCGGGCATCGGGATGCGGCAGGCCGATGGTCACGGTCCTTCCACCGACGGCGGTGGCCTCGAACGCGGTCTCGAAGGCCTTCGGGTGGCCGGCGCACTCGATCACGACAGGTGCGCGGACGCCCTGCTCGGCCAGTTCCTGCGGCGTGTACGTCTGATGCGCTCCGAGTTCGCGTGCCCGCTGGAGCTTCTCCGGGTTGGCGTCCACGCCGATGACGCTGCCGCTGCCCTCGCTCAGGGCTACCAGCAGCGCTGCCATGCCGACCCCGCCGAGGCCGACGATCATGATGTCCTCTCCGGGACCGGGCTGGGCGGCGTTGATCACCGCGCCGCCGCCGGTCAGCACGGCGCAGCCGAGCACGGCCGCGGAGGCGGCGGGGACATCGGCGCTCACCGGGACGAGGGATTTGCGGTGCATCACGGCATGCGTCGCAAAGCAGGACACGCCGATGTGGTGGTAGACGGGGCGGTCGCCCTCGTGGATGCGGGTGGTGGTCCCCGCGCCGAGGAGGTAGCCGGCGTTGTTGCTCTCGGTGCCGGGAATGCACGGAAGCTTGCCGTCGGTGCGGCAGTGGGCGCATTCACCGCAGCGCGGCAGGAACACGGCGACCACTTGCTCGCCCGGCTCCAGGTCCGTCACGTTCCCGCCGGTGGCCTCGACGACGCCGGCTGCCTCGTGGCCGAGCAGCATGGGCGTAGGCCGGGGCCGGTTGCCGTCGATGACGGACAGATCGGAATGGCATACGCCGGCGGCGGTGATGCGCACCAGCACCTCGTCCGGGCCGGGATCGTCGAGCTGAAGCTCGGTGATCCGCAGCGGTCTCGATTCGGCGTAGGGCGCTTCGGCGCCCCGCTCGTCCAGGACTGCGCCGCGGATCAGCATGGTGCCACCTGGCCGGCGGTGCGGGGGTCACTCATCGTCGGCCTCCTGTGCGCGGAGCCATGCCAGGGCGGCCCAGGAACTGCCGCCGACGATCACACACAGGCCGGCGATGGTGGCGAAGACGCCGGGCTCGGCCAGGGCGTGAAGCGGAGTGTCATTCCCGACCACGGTCGCGACCACGCCCAGGACGGCGAGGATCGCGCCGACGGCGACCACACGGACGCTCGGCGTGGTGTCCGGGATGACGATCATGCTGCGTTGGATCATCGTCGATCACCTCCAGTGCGGTCATTGTAGACCCGCCCCACCTCGGCTGATAAGGGTTCAGCGATGTTCATCGGCGCGTTCTGCGACACAGAGACCGGCGGCAGCACGCCCAATGACAGAACGACACCCCACGCACCGGCGGCAGCATGACCCTTGTGACAGAACAGCACCCCGGGCACAACGGCAGCGCAGCGTTTCGCGGACTGTCTTGTTTCGCGGGCTGGGCCGACCGCCGCTCAGGCCGAGTGGCGTTCCAGGAACTCGTACACCTCGGTCGTGTCCACGCCGGGGAAGGCGCCCGGCGGCACGGCGGCCAGGAGCGAGGCGTGGGTCTTGGCCGCCGGCCAGGACGCCTGGGCCCAGCGCCCGGCCAGCTCGGCCGGAGCGGCTCGACAGCAGGTGCGCTCCGGGCACCGGGAAGTGGACCGGTGCGGGGTCTCCCGGCCCATGAACCACTTCACGTAGCCGAACGGCACTCCCATGCTCACGGAGAAGTCGCCGCTGCCGGGCAGGACGCGCGCGGTGCACCAGAACGTCCCGCCGGGGGTGTCGGTGTACTGGTAGTACGGGCTGAACCGGTCGCTGACCCCGAACACCGTCCGCGAGGTGAACCGCTTGCAGGCGTACTGGCCCTCCACCGAGCCAAGCGGATCGGTGGGGAAGGGCAGGCCGTCGTTCGAGTAGACCTTGTGGATGGTGCCGGAGGAGTGCACCTTCATGAAGTGCACCGGAATGCCCAGGTGCTCGGTGGCCAGATTCGTGAAACGGTGCGCGGCGGTCTCATAGGAGACGGCGAACCGGTCCCGCAGCTGCTCGATCGACAGCGCGCGCTCGGCCTTGGCGCTGCTGAGCAGGTGGACCGCCGCGGCCTGCGGCAGCAGCATGGCGGCGGCCAGATAGTTCGCCTCCACCCGCTGGGCCAGGAACTCGCGGTAGTCCTGCGGCGTCGCATGCCCCAGGACATGCGAGGCGAGGGCCTTGAGCACCACGGCCCGGGGGTCGGAACCCGGCGCGGATTCATTGCCCAGGTAGATCCTGCCGTTGCGCTGATCGGTCACCGAGCGGGTGGTCTTGGGCAGATCCGGCACATAATGCAGGCTGAAGCCCAGGCTCCTGGCGATCTCCGCCGTCTGCAGCTGTGAGAGTGGCCCGTCGGCGTACCCGATGCGGCCCAGCAGCTCCTCCGCCTGCGCCTCCAGATCCGCGGAGTAGTTGTGATCGCGGCTCATCTGATCGCGTAGCTCCCGGTTCGCCCGACGGGCCTCTTCCGGGGTCGCCGCGCGGCGCTCCAGGGCGCTGCGCAGCTGGCGCTGCAGGGCGACGATCGCGGCCAGCGCCTCATGCGAGAGTGCCTTGCTGCGCACGGTGGGAAGGCCCAGGGAGGAATAGAGGCTACCGGTCTGCGTGCGCTCAAGCTCCAGTTCGAGCGCCTGCCGCTCGTCCACGGGGGAGGGGTCGAGCAGTTCGCCGATCTCGGTCCCCAGCGCTTCGGCGATCCTGCGCAGCAGGGGCAGGCTCGGTTCGCGGCGTCCGTTCTCGATGGTGGACAGCTGGGAGGGGGCGGCGTCCACGCGGCCACCCAGCTGAGTGAGGGTCATCTCACGCTGCTGACGAAAATGACGGATCTTTCGGCCGATGCTGAGCGCATCGGTCTGCGGCTCCTGTGCCGGCTGGACTGGCCCGGTGCTGAGCAGGGCGCTGTTCATATGCGATCCGGCTTCGTCCGGCGCGAGTTCCGGCCAATGGATTCGCTGGTCAGAGTCGGGTGCGAGGGTCTCATCGACAGCCATCGGCGGGTCTCCCTCCCTATCGGGGTGATGTAGTCCCTCCAGCATGGCAAGGGGGAGTATTCACCTCAAGAGAATTTTCTCGATTCTTCACCCGGATTCCCTCTCCCCAGGCCCTTGCGTGCGAACCATGCTGGTAAGCACATCGAGCGATCGAACCGATGAAGAGGAGACAGCGATGAGCGAGACGACCGGAACGACCGACGCCACCAATGAGATCCGCGGCGACTGGGCGACCAGCCCTCGCTGGCAGGGCGTCACGCGCGACTACTCCGCCGACGACGTGGTCCGGCTGCGGGGGGCGGTGCAGGAAGAGCACACTCTCGCCCGGCGCGGAGCCGAGCGGCTGTGGCAGAAGCTGCACGACGAGGAGTTCATCAACGCCCTCGGGGCGCTCACCGGCAACCAGGCGGTACAGCAGGTGAAGGCCGGCCTGCAGGCCATCTACCTCTCCGGCTGGCAGGTCGCCGCCGATGCGAACCTGGCCGGTCATACCTATCCCGACCAGTCCATCTACCCGGCGAACTCGGTGCCGCAGGTCGTGCGCCGGATCAACAACGCGCTGCTGCGGGCGGACCAGATCGAGCACGCCGAGGGCATCCGCACGGTGGAGGACTGGCTGGTCCCCATCGTCGCCGATGCCGAGGCCGGCTTCGGCGGCCCGCTCAACGCCTACGAGCTCATGAAGGCGATGATCGCCGCAGGCGCCGCCGGCGTGCACTGGGAGGACCAGCTGGCCAGCGAGAAGAAGTGCGGTCACCTGGGCGGGAAGGTCCTGGTGCCGACTGCCCAGCACATCCGCACCCTCAACGCCGCGCGGCTGGCCGCCGACGTCGCCGGTGTACCCAGCGTCATCATCGCCCGCACCGACGCCGAGGCGGCCACGCTGATCACCGCCGATGTGGACGAGCGGGACCGGCAGTTCATCACCGGCGAGCGCACGGCGGAGGGCTACTACAAGGTGCGCAACGGCCTTGAGGCGTGCATCGCGCGCGGCAACGCCTACGCCCCCTACGCGGATCTGCTCTGGATGGAGACCGGCACACCGGATCTGGAGCTGGCGCGTGCCTTCGCCGAGGGCATCCACAAGGAGCATCCGGGACAGCTGCTGGCCTACAACTGCTCGCCGTCGTTCAACTGGAAGAAGCACCTGGACGACGCGACCATCGCGAAGTTCCAGCGCGAGCTGTCGGCCATGGGGTACAGGTTCCAGTTCATCACGCTGGCGGGCTTCCACGCCCTGAACTACTCCATGTTCGACCTGGCGCACGGCTACGCGCGGAACCAGATGTCCGCCTACGTGGACCTGCAGGAGCGCGAGTTCGCCGCCGAGGAGCGCGGCTACACCGCTACGCGCCATCAGCGGGAGGTCGGCACCGGGTACTTCGACCTGATCTCCACCGCGGTCAACCCGGACGCCTCCACTTTGGCGATGTCGGAGTCTACCGAGACCGCCCAGTTCCACTGATCGGGTGAGGACGCCGGAGCCGCACGCGGCACGGCCCGTCCTCCCGCGCCGGCCGCCGGACGCTGTGCGGCGCGGGCGGGCGGGTCTGGCGCCGGTCCCGGGGCTCGCATCCGATCAGGTGATTCCGTCGGCTGGTCCTGCCGCGGGTACTTCTCTCCTCCCGCTGCGGCATCGCTGACGGAAGACTCCCTCGTGGCGAGGGGGCGCATACGCGGCCGGCCCGTATCCCAGCACGGGCCGGCCGCTCCGCGTGCCCGAAGGACCCGAAGCCGGCCGGCGCCGGCGTGCCCTGGCCTGTCGCGCGCGGGTGCGGGCATGTGGTGAGCTTGTGGGTGAGCGGGGATCAGGCCCTGGCTGTCGCGCGCGGGTGCGGGACGGGAGCGCATCGCTGCCGCTGCGACGGTTCCGCCCGCCACGGTGAACGCAGCGACGCCGCGGTGGCTCTGCCGGCCGCGGCGGTCCGGCCACGGGAACATCCACGGCGCGTGTCTGGGGTGACTGCCGCGCAGGAATCCCGTCGCGGTTCCAAGATCCCCTGCCCATGGATTCCCGCTGCTCATAAGGGGTGGGATTCCGGAACCGCAGTGGTGTGTGCCCGCCAGACGTCCATGTCTGCGGTGCCGGCGCCCATCCTCCGGCATGCGCGTTCCCGCTCACCGGTTCTCACCGGTTCTCACCGTGCCGGCGGGCCGGGGCCGCTCTGTGCGGTGGATACCCGCCGCGATAGTGTGGCAGTACAGTGCCACTGACATTGAGGAGTGAGCATGCCTGACAAGCCCGAGCAGACCGAGCAGCCGATGGATCAGAACAGCGGGGAGAGCCGCGAGCCGCGTTCGAAGCTCGACGCCCTCAACGACAAGGTGTCCAAAGTGCTCGGCCCGGCGGACATCGAATCCGCGGGCAAGGGCCCGCACCCCGATTCCCGCTCCGAGGAGGAGTTCTCGGAGGCGCACGGCGTGGAGGTCCGTCGCGAGGGCGGCCAGACCTATGCCGTCCCGCGGGAGGGAAAGGACGCCGACGGCAGGGACGAGAGCGATGAGGACGTCGCGGACTGACTCGCGCTTCCTTTCCCATGAACCGTTCGCCCATCACTCAAGGAGGAATGCGAAATGCCCGCAGCCAGTGAGACCCTTTCGGCGAATCTGCAACGTGTCCTGGTGAACCTCGTCGACCTGCAGCTCCTGGGCAAGCAGGCGCACTGGAACATCACCGGGAAGAACTTCCGCGACATCCACCTGCAGCTGGACGAGATCATCGAGCTGGCGCGCAGCCACGGCGACCTGATCGCCGAGCGTCTGCGTGCCCTGGAGGCCGAGCCAGACGGCCGCGCCGCGACTGTTTCCCGTGACTCCGATCTGCCCGACTACCCGGACGGCCTGGTGGACGTTGGCAAGACGGTGGCACTGGTCGTCGAAGCTCTCGACGCCGCGGCCGGTTCCGTCCGCTCCATCCGTGATCAGGTGGACGAGGAAGACCCCGCGACCACCGATCTTCTGCACGCCATCATCCTCGACCTGGAGAAGCAGCGGTGGATGCTCTCGATGGAAGCCGTCTGAGCTGGACCGATCCCGCCTGAGCGGTGCTCGCGTCGGCCGTGAACTGAAGCGCCGCCCGCTCACAGGCAAGGCCGGGTGCGACCCTGAGGGGTTCGCACCCGGCCTTTGTCGTCCCTGCGGTTTCCGCTTCCCATTGCCCTACCGCTTCGATGCTTCGGTGCCCGGCTCCCGTACCACGGCGACGGGCTCCCCGCCGTCCGCCGGCACTCGCCTATGCGGACTGCGGATCTGAATTGAGCGGAATAGACTCAACTTAAATGCTGTTGGCACGATCAGAGACGTCGAGGCATGTCATCAGGCATATCGAGTACGAGGAGTCGCATATGGCACCGCAGTTCACCACCAAATCCCAGGAGGCGCTCGCCTCCGCCATCCAGGACGCCACCACGCGCGGGAACAGCCAGGTCGAGCCGGGACACATCGTCGCCGGTCTGCTCGCGCAGCCGGACGGCATCGGCCCCGCCCTCCTGGAGCAGACCGGGACGGACGTCGCCGCGCTGAGGAAGGACATCGACGGCCAGCTCGCCGCGCTGCCCAGCGTGTCGGGCCAGACGGTCGCGCAGCCGAGCCTGTCCCGGAACGCGCTGCAACTGATCAACTCCGCCAACGAGGAGATGAGCGCACTCGGCGATCAGTACATCTCCGCTGAGCATCTGCTGCTGGCCGCCGCCGGCGCCGATGACGCCCTGGGCCGGCTGCTGCAGCGCCGCGGAGCCACCCGTAAAGTCCTCGAAGAGGCGCTGCCCGCCGTCCGGGGCCAGGCGAAGGTCACCAGCCCGGATCCGGAAGGCAGCTACAACGCGTTGGAGAAGTACGGCCAGGACCTCACCGCTGCCGCGCGGGAGGGCAAGCTCGACCCGGTCATCGGACGCGACTCCGAGATCCGGCGGGTGGTGCAGGTGCTCTCCCGCCGCACCAAGAACAACCCGGTGCTGATTGGCGAGCCCGGCGTCGGCAAGACCGCCGTCGTGGAGGGCCTGGCCCAGCGGATCGTGGCCGGCGACGTGCCGGAGTCACTGCGGCAGAAGACGCTCATCAGCCTGGACCTGGCCGCGATGGTCGCCGGCGCGAAATACCGCGGCGAGTTCGAGGAGCGGCTCAAAGCGGTGCTGGAGGAGATCAAGGCCTCCGACGGCCAGGTGATCACCTTCATCGACGAGCTGCACACCGTCGTCGGCGCCGGTGCCGGCGGCGAGGGCGCCATGGACGCCGGGAACATGCTCAAGCCCATGCTGGCCCGCGGCGAGCTTCGCATGGTCGGCGCCACGACTCTGGACGAGTACCGCGAGCACATCGAGAAGGACCCCGCCCTGGAGCGGCGCTTCCAGCAGGTGTTCGTGGGCGAGCCCAGCGTGGAGGACACCATCGCGATCCTGCGCGGCTTGAAGGAACGCTACGAGGCCCACCACAAGGTGACCATCTCCGACGCCGCGCTGGTGGCGGCCGCGTCTCTGTCCGACCGGTACATCTCCGGGCGGCAGTTGCCGGACAAGGCGATCGACCTGGTCGACGAGTCGGCCTCCCGGCTGCGGATGGAGATCGACTCCGCGCCGGTGGAGATCGACGAGCTCCGCCGTGCCGTGGACCGGCTGAAGATGGAGGAGCTGGCGCTGTCCAAGGAGTCCGACCCGGCCTCTCAGGAGCGCCTGGCCGCGCTGCGCAAGGATCTGGCCGACCGGCAGGAGGAGCTCTCCGCCCTGACCGCCCGCTGGGAGCGTGAGCGCGCCGGGCTGAACCGGCTCGGTGAGCTGAAGCAGAAGCTCGACGACCTGCGCAACCAGGCTGAGATCGCCCGGCGCGAGACGGACCTGGAGACCGCCTCGCGCTTGCTCTACGGCGAGATCCCCGCGATCGAGAAGGAGATCGCCGAGGCCGAGGCCGCCGAGAACACCGACGCCGGCAGCGGGGAGTCGCGGGCCATGGTGGCCGACCAGGTCGGTCCCGACGACATTGCCGAGGTCGTCTCGTCCTGGACCGGCATCCCCGCCGGCCGGCTGCTGCAGGGAGAGATGGAGAAGCTGCTGCACGCGGAGGAGGTGCTGGGCCGCCGGCTGATCGGTCAGCACCGGGCGGTGGCCGCCGTCGCCGATGCGATCCGGCGCTCGCGTGCCGGCATCGCCGATCCGGACCGGCCCACCGGCTCGTTCCTGTTCCTGGGTCCCACCGGCGTGGGTAAGACGGAGCTGGCGAAGTCGCTGGCGGACTTCCTCTTCGACGACGAACGTGCCCTGGTGCGGATCGATATGAGCGAATACGGGGAGAAGCACTCGGTGGCCCGCCTGGTGGGCGCCCCTCCGGGGTACGTCGGCTACGAGGAGGGCGGCCAGCTGACCGAGGCGGTGCGCCGCAGGCCCTATTCGGTGGTCCTGCTGGACGAGGTGGAGAAGGCTCACGCCGATGTCTTCGACATTCTGCTGCAGGTGCTCGATGACGGCCGGCTCACCGACGGCCAGGGCCGCACGGTGGACTTCCGGAACACCATCCTGATCCTCACCTCGAACCTGGGATCGCAGTTCCTGGTGGATCAGAGCCTCCCGGAGGCGGAGCAGCGCGAAGCCGTCATGAAGGTGGTCAACGCGACCTTCAAGCCGGAGTTCCTCAACCGGCTGGATGACATCGTCGTCTTCGACGCGCTGAGCATGGACGAGCTCAGCCGCATCGTGAAGCTGCAGATCGACGGGCTGGCGGAACGGCTGCGTGCCCGGCGGCTCAGCCTGGAGGTCACGCCCGCCGCCGCGGAGTGGCTGGCGCTGGAGGGGTACGACCCCGCCTACGGTGCCCGTCCGCTGCGCCGGCTGGTGCAGCGGAACATCGGCGACCAGCTGGCGAAGAAGCTGCTCTCGGGTGAGATCGCCGATGGTGACACCGTCCGGGTTGACCGCGGAGAGGATCTCTCCCAGGAGGGATTGACGGTCACCCGCGCCTGATGACGGCCACCCGCGCCTGATGACGGTCATCGGTGCCTGAGGCGCGAACGTCCGATCGCCGGGCCGTCCGCCAGCACGGCGGGCGGCCCGGCGTCACGTCGGCCCGGCGGTGCCGTCCCGGCCTCGTCCCGGCGAGGTCCGGTGCCGGCGCACCCGGCGGGAGCAGCCTGTTCCAGCGCAGCTGCGGCCGGTGATGTGACAGCTTGGACATACCCCCGCTGGTCACCGCCGGCGCCGCGCGGCCGTGCCGTAGGCTGAGGGCATGTCGTATCCACACGACCCCTACGGCCGCCCTCAACCGCCTCGTGTCGAAGGCGGTGCCGGCCAGCCGTACGGCGGGCAGCAGCACGGGAACCCCGGTGGGACATCCGCCTCCTCACATGGGCCGGCCGGAGGGCAGCAGCCTCCCCACGGCCAGCCCGGTCCCTACGGTCCCAGTGGCCCGAGCAACGCTCCGTACGGCCAGAACTCCCCCTACCCCCATCCCCAGCAGCCCGGCCAGGCCCCGCCGGGCGCCGGGTATCCCCCGCAGGGGGCCGATCCCTATGGCGCGGCTCCCACCCGCGCCTACCCGGCGCAGCCCGGATACTCCCAGAGCGCCCCGGGACAGCCTGGCGGGCAGGGATACCCGGGCCAGGCCGGCGGGCCCGGTTACCCGGGCGGCCCGGGTTATCCGGGTGGTCCGGGTTACCCGGGCGGCCCCGGTTACCCGGGCGGCCAGGAACCCCGGAAAAGCAAAACCGGCATCATCGCCGGGTCGATCATCGGCGGCGTCGCCGTGCTGGTGATCATCGGCCTGGTGCTGTTCTTCGCCCTGCGTCCTTCCGATCCGGAGCCCGTGGCCGAGAGCACCGCGACCGCCACGGAACAGCAGGAACAGCAGAACCAGGAGACCGAGGCCACGGAGGGCACGGCACCGCCGAGTCCCTCCCCCGCGGAGACCGAGGAATCCCGGCGCGATACCGATGGCTTCGCCCATGTGAACGTGGGCGACTGCATCATGGAGCCCCGCCCGGGCGTCGACTCCTCGGTGGAGGTCGTCGAATGCGATGCCCCGCACTGGGGTCAGGTCTTCTACCAGCACGAGATGGGCGAGAACAGCTACCCGGGCGAGGACGGCGTCACGAGCGTGGCCGAGACCGAGTGCAACAGCCGCACGAGCGCAGTTGACGGCAGCCGGGCGAGCGTCGACCCGGAGTCCCTTCAGCTGTACTTCTTCGGCCCCACCCAGCTGTCCTGGGACCTGCAGGACGACCGCACGATCCATTGCATGGTCATCGCCGAGGGCGGTTCCCTGTTCCAGGGCGATCTGATGCAGCGTTCCTGAAGGCACGAGGCTCAGGACAGTGGTCGCGGCCCTGTGCCAATCTCAGTCGTGCTCTGGTGGTGCAGGGCGGCCCGTTAGGCTTAGGGGGCCTCACGAATGGAGCGCGGCGGCTATGTCGTCGCGGCCTAGTAGTCGGTGATCCAGCAGATAGATGCCCTCGATCATCGCCTGGCGGGTGATGGCGCTGCGGTTGGCAACGCCGAGCTTGAGCAGGATGTGCTCGATGTGCTTGGAGACGGTGCGGGGGCTAGTGAACAGGCGCGCACCGATGTCATTGTTGTTCAGCCCTTCGACGATCCCGGTCACCACCTCGGCCTGGCGCCGGGACAGGCCTGAGGGCAGCGGCGTCTGACGCCAGGACACGTAGAAACCTCCGTCGGTGTGTCGGGCACGGTCGACGCGCACGCGCAACGGCAGGCGTGCGTCCTCAGGCCACAGAGCAAACCGGTTCACAGGGCCACGAGCAGGCCAGGTCTGCCGTATCACCGCGCAGATCGCTTCCGTAATTGGACGGGACTTTTCTGGCTCGAAGCTGAGTATCTCCAGCCGGGTGTCGAGCAGGATCCCGCCGTCGGCGTCACCCGTGGTACGGCGAGCCCGCGTCCGGTAGAGGAACTCCCCGAGGACGGGGGCGAGCGCAGAGAGCGCCTCCTTCTCCTCGCCACCCGGCGGGCGCGGTGCATCAGTGTTCCCGGTGACCATGCCCACATACCGATCGTGGTGGAACAGCGGAAGATAGATTCCCTCCCGGTATCCCAGCGGCACGATGAACTGCTGATAGAGGCTGGAATCGCGTCGGTCCACCGCGTGGTCGGTGTCCGCCCAGCCTTTCGGCCGTTTGTCCTGGTGGAGAACGGGCCAGCACAGGTCCTCAAGGAACACCTCCCCATTGAGAGCCTCCAGCAGCCGGGGCGGGAAACTCTCCGCGTGCAGCGGCTCGTGCCGCCCCTTTTCAGGATCCCACTCGGCGATCTCCAATGACGGGTAGGAGACGAAACGATTGAGCTCGGTTAGCGCGGCGCGCGCCGCGTAGCTCGTGGGCAGCGAGTCGCCCTGAAGGACGCTGACGGTTTTCACCGTGGCGTCGAAGATCGTCTTGGTTTTCATGGCCGCATCACCGTTGGGTCGTGAGGTTCGGGACGAGTTGCACCGGTTCTGGGGAAGGCGTGAGTACTCTGCTCCTTTTCCAGACGGACGCCTGAGGGATTCTTGCCAGCGTGTTCCTGGCAGGCTGACGGCCAGCCGTCCCTTCCAGTGTGTCGCCTGCAGTGTTGCGTGGGGGTAAAACCGCAATGTGCGGTGTGTAAACGGGTGCCGGCCAGCCATATTTCGCGCAGGTAAAAAATCGCCGTCAGACCTTGGAAAAGCGGGGAATACGTCACTTGACGTATTCCCCGCTCGTCACCCGCTTCCTAGGCTCGTCAATCACCAGAGCGCACGATTGGCGCGGTGCTGAGCCGGTGACCTCCCGGTGTCCAGGCCTCGCGCTCGACGTATTGGCAATCGCCATCGGACACAGGAGAGGACGGCGAACTCATGGCGCCAGGATTGAACGTCACTGGCCGGAGGGCAACGCTCAGTGCGCTGGCCGGGGTGCTCACCGCAGTGTTCGCGCTGAGTGCCTGCGGAGCGAACAGCGCCCAGGGCGACGCGGATGAGGTGCTCATCATCGGGATCGAATCCGAGGCGGACGTGCTCGACCCGCAGGTTGCCGGTGGGTGGGTGACCTGGCGGATCAATTCACAGATGTACGAGCCGCTGGTGACCCACGATCTGCGCACGCCGTCGGAAGAAGCGCCTGTGCCGGAACTGAAGCCCGGACTCGCGGAATCGTGGGAGGTGTCCGAGGACGGAAAGGAATACACCTTCAACATCCGTCAGGGCGTGACATTCCACGATGGAACGGACCTTAACGCCGAAGCCGTGGAATACAACATCAGAAGGATGTGGGACGAGGACTCACCTCAGTACAGCGCCGCCGCGGCAGGCCAGACGAACTTCGTGTGGCAGTTCGTTGAGGACGTCACCGCCACTGACGAGTACACCGTGGTCGTACGCATGAGCCAGCCCTTCTCGCCCTTCCTGCGCATGCTGGCCCAAGGAGGCAACGGATCGACCGGAATCATCAGTCCGGCGGCGCTGGAAGAACACGGCGAAGACATTGCCGAGCACCCGGCCGGAACCGGTCCGTTCAGGTTCGATGATCGGGTGCGCGGGGAGCGGATCAGCTTGGTCCGCAACAACGATTACTGGGGTGAGGCCCCGGCGCTGGACGGGGTGATCTTCCGGCCCATTCCAGACCCGGCGGGACGGACCTCAGCCCTGCGTAACGGGGAAGTCGATGTGATCGCGGTGCCCTCGCCGGACAGTGTTCAGGCGCTCGTGGACGAGGGCTACCAGCTTTCCGACGGGCAGCCGCCGCACGTGTGGTACCTGTCCTTCAACATGCGTGACGAGTACATGAGCATTCCCGAGGTGCGGCAGGCAATCAACC
This sequence comes from Sediminivirga luteola, assembly GCF_014639315.1. Lineage (GTDB taxonomy): Bacteria > Actinomycetota > Actinomycetes > Actinomycetales > Brevibacteriaceae > Sediminivirga > Sediminivirga luteola. The sequence goes on along the minus strand of NZ_BMFY01000002.1, from coordinate 133,761 downwards.
TTGCCATCGACCGTGAAGGCATATCCGACAATCTCCTCCAGGGCACGACTGAGCCGGCCTACGACATCCAAGCGCCGGCGAACGACGCCTATGTCGAAAGGGCCGACGCCTATGGCCGGGACCTGGACAGGGCTCGTGAGTTACTTGCCGAAGCCGGCTTCGAAGATGGCTTCACGACCTCGCTGATGACGTCCGTAGACGGGTCCGGTCAGATCGTTCCGGCTCCCATGGCGGAGTTCATCCAGCAGAATCTCGCTGAGATCGGGATTACGGTCGAGATCGAGACGATGGAATGGATCTCGTACCTGGGTCGCTGGGCGGAAGGCGCCGGCGACGTGGGAATGATGCAGATGTCGTGGGGCATGGATACGCCCTACTGGCTGTACATCGTGACCTCCAGCGACATGATCGCCCCATCCGGCCCCAACGTTGGCTACTACAGCAATCCTGAGCTGGACGAAGTGATGGACAAAGCGATCACCGCGGCCACGGAGGACGAAGCGACAGAGTACTGGCAGCGGGCCAACGAGATTGCCACCGACGATGCCGCGCTGGCTCCCATCGTCAATGACCGGGCCCCCTACATCCTCGCTCCGGGGGTGGAGGGCTGGGTCTCGGCGAGCCAGGAATGGTACGACCTGACCGGCGTCACCGTGAACCCGGAGGGATGAGCACACATGATCGCGATGATAGGGCGTCGCGTGATGTCGACGCTGATGGTTCTCTTCGGGGTGAGCCTGGTCATCTTCCTCCTGCTCCAGCTCGTCCCGGGAGATCCTGCTCGTACGATCCTGGGCGCTGGAGCAACAGAGGACGCGGTCGCGGCGGTCCGAGCCGAACTTGGCCTGGATCAGCCGCTCCCGGTTCAGTTCCTCGGATACCTTCAGGGACTGATTACCGGGGATCTAGGACGCTCGTTGACGATCAACCAGCCGGTCACTGAGATTATTATCCCGCGCTTCCAGAACACTATGGTGCTCTCCGCTGCAGCGCTGGTGATCTGCGTCGTGGTCGGCATCCCGCTAGGGATCCTCGCCGCACGCCGGCAGTATGGGATCTTCGATCGGATCGCGATGTTCACCTCCCTCGCCGGGGCCAGCGTTCCGGTGTACTGGCTGGGGCTGATGCTGATCGGCGTGTTCGCGCTGAATCTTGGCTGGTTCCCCACCTCCGGGATGTCCAATCCACGCAACCCAGAGGGCGGCTTTGGCGATCTGCTCAGCCATCTGGTCTTGCCGGCCTTCGCTGCTGCGTTGGTGCCCCTGGCGGTGATTGCCCGGATGACCCGATCGGTCATGGTCGACACCATGGAGCAGGACTACATACGCACGCTCCGTGCCGCGGGGGTTCCCGAGCGTTCCATCATCTGGAAGCACTGCCTGCGCAATGCGATGCCCCCGATCGTCACGGTTGTCGGGCTTCAGATCGGGTACCTGCTCGGCGGAGTCATCTTCGTCGAGGTCGTCTTCTCCTGGCCAGGCCTGGGATATCAGCTCTACACCGCTATCACCCAGAACGACATGCCGCTGGTGCAAGCCGGTGTGCTGTTCATCGCCCTGGTCTTCGTGTTGGTGAACCTGCTGGCGGACACCACGGTGGGGCTTCTGGACCCGCGTACCCGAAGGAAGGTGACAGCATGAACACGGTAGTGGAGGTCTCCTCGACCCCCGGTCAGGTCTCCGTCGACCCGCGTTTCGGGGCGTCGTCCAGAAAAGCGAAGGCCGGTAGACGCCCATCGCGTCTGATCCTGGGCTTGCGGGCGTTCGGCCGGGACAAGATGGCTGTGGCCGCTGCAGCGGTTCTGATCATCGTGGTCGCCGCGGCGGCGCTGGCCCCCGTCCTGAGCCCGTACGATCCAGTCGTCGGAGATTCCGCCCGGCGGCTGGAAGGCATCGGCAGCGAAGGTCACCCGCTGGGGCTCGACGGTCAGGGCCGCGACATCCTCTCCCGGCTGATCTGGGGGGCGCGCTATTCCCTGACGGTCGCCATCGTGCCGGTGCTGGCGGTGCTTCCGATCGCGCTGCTGATCGGGCTCTTCGCCGGCTATGTGCAGGGCCGTGTCGGCGGAGTCTTAATGCGCGTGCTGGACGTGTTGTTCGCCTTTCCGCTGGTGCTACTGGCAATCGCGCTGGCTGCCGTCCTGGGGGCCGGTCTAGGGAACGTGATGCTCGCGATCGGCATCAGCCTGGTCCCTTATATGGCGCGCGTTGCGTACACCTCCACGGTGCAGGAGTCCTCGCGCGAGTATGTGGAGGCCGCGCGCGCCGGTGGTGCCCGCACCGGCGAGATTCTCCTGAAAGAGCTTCTGCCCAATGTGGTCTCCCCGCTGCTGGTGTACGCCACCACCCTGTGCGGGCTGATGGTCGTTCTCGCCGCAGGCCTGAGCTTCCTGGGTGTGGGCATCGTTCCGCCCACCCCGGACTGGGGGATCATGACCGCGGATGGCTCCAGCGTGCTGCTGGAGGGACGTGCCCATGTGGCGACGATCCCCGGCCTGGCCATCCTCGTGGTGGCGCTGGCGTTCAATCTGCTCGGAGATGGCCTGCGCGACGCCCTTGACCCGCGCAAGCAGACCACATGAAGGGCCCTGACTGGCTCGGTCGCCGCTGTCATGCAGGCCGCTGAACCCGCGGAATCCACACGAATGGTGATGAAAGAGGAACGCCATGCTTGAGATCAAGAACCTGAGTGTCGAGTTTCACACCGACGGGGGCGTCGTTCATGCCGTCCGGCACGTCGATCTGACGATGGGTGAAGGAGAGATCCGAGGTCTTGTCGGCGAATCCGGCTCCGGGAAATCCGTCACCGCGATGACCATCTTGGGCTTGCTCGGAACCCGCCGTGCCCGGATCTCCTCCGGGCAGATCCTCGTGAACGGCCGCAACCTCCTGGAACTCTCACCGGCGGAACTGGCAAAGGTCCGAGGCCGCCAGCTCGGGCTGGTCTCCCAGAACGCGCTGAGTGCGCTGGATCCCTCCTTCACCATCGGCTCACAACTGATGGAAGTGATCATGTGGCACCGGAAGCTCTCTCGGTCCGAGGCCAGGAAAGAAGCACTGGAGGCGCTGAGAACGGTTTCCATGCCGGACCCGGAACACAAGCTGCGTGCCTATCAGCACCAGCTTTCCGGTGGGCAGCGGCAGCGTGTGGTGATCGCGATGGCATTGGCTGCGCGTCCGCAGATCCTGCTGGCCGATGAACCCACCACGGCACTGGACGCGACCGTGCAGAAGCAGATCTTAGACCTGTTGTTGCAGATCAACCAGGAGTTCGGCACGGCCATTCTCATGGTGACGCACGACTTCGGCGTGGTCGCGCATATGTGCCACACGGTGACGGTGATGCGCCGGGGCGAGGTGCTCGAAGAGGGCACGGCGAAGCATGTCCTAGAATCCCCCACGCATCCGTACACGCAAGCGCTGATCGCGGCGGTCCCGCGGCTCCATGCGCATGACCAGGCTGCAGCCGTCCCGCGTGCCGAGCGTCGGTTGCATGTATTCCAGGAGGCTGCGCTGTGAACCGTGATGACGTGTTGCTGGAGGTCACCGATCTGCGGAAAGTCTTCTCCGTCCCGTCCGGGTGGGGGAAGAGGAACCGCGAGGTGACCGCTGTGGACGGGATCTCGTTCCGGGTCCGGCGGGGGGAGACTTGGGGGCTGATCGGAGAGTCAGGATCGGGGAAGACCACTACCGGGCGGATGATCCTCGGCTTGGAGACGCCGACCTCGGGAAGTATCCGCTTTAACGGTGAGGAACTCACCGGCGTGAGCCGGGAACGACTACGTCAGCTGCGTCAGAAGATCCAGGTGGTGTTCCAGGACTCCGGTTCCGCGTTCAACCCCCGTCTGCCGGTCGGGGCACAGGTCGGTGCGCCATTGCGCAGGTTCGGTCTGTGCACCGGCGCCGAGGCGAAGGACAAAGCCGTGGATTTGATGGAGAAGGTGGGGCTGGAGTCCAGTCATTACGACCGGTACATCCACGAGTTCTCTGGTGGGCAACGGCAACGGCTCGGAATTGCCCGGGCGCTGACTACCGATCCGGAGTTCCTCGTCCTGGATGAGCCTACAGCCGCGCTGGACGTCTCGGTTCAGGCGCAGGTGCTGAATCTGCTCAAGGATCTCCAGGACGAACGCGGCTTGACCATGCTGCTCATCACGCACCATCTCGCGCTGGTCGAGCACATGTGCGACAGCGCCGGGGTGCTCCATCATGGCAGCTTCGCCGAGCAGGGCCCGGTGGACGTCCTGCTGCGCACTCCCGAATCCGCAATCACCAGCGCGCTGCTCGAAGCAGTGCTCGAACCCCAGGCGGCGTCATGACCTGGAACGTCCAGCAGGCGGTGAGTTCTCCTGCATCCCCCGGCGGTACCTCTCAGGTGGCCGCGGCACTGAAGCGGCTTGCCGAGGTGGAGACCCGCATCCGAGCCTTCGTAGACGTCTTCCCAGGCGAAGTGTTGCAGGCGCAGGCGCAACGGCATCGGCCGCGGCAGGCATCCGCCGGTTCCGGGCCCCTGTGCGGGGTGCCGTTCGCGGTGAAGGATCTTTACGATGTCGCTGGCCGCGCGACCCGCAGCGGCTCCGCCGCTTCGGACCCAGAGCCGGTCGCGGCGGACGCCACGGCTGTTGCCGCGTTGCGTGCCGCAGGTGCCATCCTGATCGGTAAGACGGTCACCCATGAGTATGCTTTCGGCGCCATGTCGCCGCCCGCGCGAAACCCCTGGGACCTGAGCCGCGTGCCATCCGGTTCCAGTGGCGGGTCCGCTGCAGCGGTCGCCGCCGGAGTCGTGCCCGTGGCGCTGGGGACGGACACTGGAGGTTCCATCCGGATGCCCGCCGCGGCATGTGGCGTGGTCGGATTCAAACCAACCTTCGGCTTGATCGGCCGGACGGGGATTTTCCCGCTCAGCAGCACCCTGGACCATGCCGGGCCGATCACCGCCACGGTGGCGCTGGCCGCGGCCGTCGTCGACGCCCTGGCAGGCGCGGATCCAGCGGATCCTGGCAGCAAAAGTTCCCCGGCTCCTGGTGCGACAGAAGGACTGGACCGGGGCGTCAAGGGGATCCGGCTGGGGATCCCGGAACCGTTCTTTTTCGAGAACGCCGATGCTGATGTCGCCGATGCGGTGATGGCCGCGGCGGTTACCCTGGAAGCCGCCGGTGCGCAGCTGGTTCCGGTCACGTTTCCCGGCGCCCGGAATTGCGGGGACGCGGTACTGGCCATTGCCGCCGCTGAGGCAGCGCACGTTCATCGGGAACGTTTCGCCGCGCGGCCCGGTGACTATGGCGAGGACGTCGCGGAGGCATTGCGCATGGGCGCCAGCTTGAGTGCGATGGACCTTGTTGATGCCTACCGGTTCCAGGAGGCGTTGCTGAGCGAGGCAGCCGGGCTCTTCGAGCAGGTCGATGCGGTGCTGACTCCGACGATGGGAACTGCTCCTCCCGAGCTGGGCGCCGAGTCCATGGTGCTCGCCGGTCAACGCGTGCCGACCCTGACAGGTATGAACGCTATGACCGTTCACGCCAATCTGTTGGGTGCGCCGGCGCTGGCGGTTCCGGCCGGGTTCAGCACCCGCCGGCTACCGATCAGCGCGCAGATCATCGCCGCACCCGGTCAAGACGCCTTGGCTTTGGCGATCGGGCATGCCTACGAATCGCTGACTGAATGGCATACCGCCACACCACCGGTGCACGCCTTATCCACCGCCTAGGACATTCACCGGCAGGGAGGCCCTGCCGGTGTCCGGGCGGCATGGCGATGCCGTCCAGCGTTCCGATCTCACGGCGATCTCGGACGCATATCTGGCTCTGACCCGCACCACGAGACCCTGACCCGCACCACGAGGAGGAAACCATGCCCGATCCCGCGCCGGCCCTCACCGAGGACATCGTCGCCACAGTGCTCGGCTTCGCCCGCAGCAATGTGGACCCGGAACGCATCGCAGACAAGATCGATCAGTACCGGCCGTTGCTTGAGATGAGCCGGAGCGACGTGTTCAGGCCCCTGGGTGAGATCCCGCCCGCCACCGCTTTCAACGCACGATGGGAGTGAAACGACCATGGAACCGTACGAACTGAGTTTCTCCGAGGCCGCCGAGAAGATCCGCACCCGTGAGTTGTCACCGGTGGAACTGGTCGAATCGTCTCTGGGCCGCATCAAAGAGACTGAACCGGCGATCAATGCCTTTGCCACCGTCACCGAAGAGAGCGCGCTGCGTCAGGCTGCCGCTGCTGCGCAGGAGATCGCGAACGGGCATTATCGAGGACCCCTCCACGGCATCCCGCTCGGTGTCAAGGATCTTTACGATACGGCCGGAGTACTCACCACCTCCAGTTCCCGGGTCCGCGCCGACTACGTCCCGGATGCCGACAGCGTCGCCGTCGCCAAGCTCACTGCCGCCGGGATGATCGTGGTGGGCAAAACGCACACCCATGAGTTCGCTTTCGGCGCCACCACGCCGACGACACGCAATCCATGGGATACCTCGAAGGTTCCCGGCGGCTCTAGCGGCGGTTCCGGTGCCGCGGTGGCGTCAGGGTCGGTGACGGTCGCCCTCGGCAGTGATACCGGTGGCTCTATCCGGATTCCCGCCTCGGTCTGTGGAACCGTCGGCTTGAAACCCACTTACGGCCGTGCGCCCCGATGCGGGGTCGCGTCATTGTCATGGTCCCTGGACCATGTGGGCCCGCTGACCCGGAATGTCCGCGAAGCGGCACTGGTCATGGCAGCGATGTCCGGGTACGACCGCCGTGATCCAGCGAGCGTCGACCTTCCGGCGCCCGATTGGAGCGCGGACCTGGACGGCTCAGTCGCCGGTGTCCGGATTGGGATCCCCGTCAATTTCTATAACGAGCGGGTCCAACCGGAAGCATGGTCGGCGGCGATGTCCGCGGCCGATGTCGTTGCCAGCTTGGGCGCGGAGCTGGTGAAGGTGGAGATCCCCATGGCGGAGACGATCATGGCCGCGGAATGGACGATCATGCTTGCCGAAGCCAGCTCCTACCATCAGGAAGCCCTGCGGGACACGCCGGAGCTGTTCACTGACGAGGTCCGAGTGCTCCTCGAAGCAGGCGAGGCAGTGCTGGCGACCAGCTACATCAACGCGCTACGCAGCCGGACGTTGATGCAGGCCGGGTGGAAGGACATGTTCCGGGACATCGACGTGCTTCTTGCCCCAACGGTTCCCGGCCCGGGCGTCGATGCTGAGAATCCGGTCTTCGCGTGGGCGGCCGATGATGTCGAGGCGGCGACGAGTGCTTACAGCCGGGTCTGCGCGCCGGCGAATCTGACCGGATTGCCGGCGATCTCCGTCCCAGTCGCTTTCACCGCGGAAGGAGGACTGCCGCTGGGGGCTCAGGTCATCGGCAAACCCTTCTGCGAGGGCGACGTCATCCGGATCGCAGCCGCCTATGAGGCCGCCACGGATCACGTCGGGAGGGTGGCGCCGATGTCGATGCGTGTCTCCAGCGTGTCCTGATCTGTCGGCACAAGACCGTCAGTATCCATACCGCCCCCGGCGCCGCATCTGCCAGCGCCAGGCCAGGATGATCGAGGACCCGGATCGTCCTGGCCTGGTGCACCGGCCGTTGTCCGTGCCGCGGCAGGGCCAGCTCTGTAGAGCGGGCGCAGAACGTCCGTTACGGCGTTACGGATCGTTGCGTGCAGCCGTACCATCCGCTGAGCCCGGCGGGAGGGGCTTTAGCTCAGAGCGTGAACCCTCAGAGATCGAAGTCGGCGATCACCGGCGCGTGATCCGATGCGCCCTTGCCCTTGCGTTCCTCGCGGTCGATGCGTGCGCCGCTGACGGCGCGCTGGAGCGCGGGACTGCCCAGGACGAAGTCGATGCGCATGCCTTTCTTCTTGGGGAAGCTCAGGTTCTGGTAGTCCCAGAACGTGTAGACACCGGGGCCAGGGGTGAACTGGCGCGTCACGTCCCGGAATCCGGCCTCTTCGAGGCGCGCGAACGCTTCGCGCTCCGCAGCCGAGACATGCGTGGCGCCTTCGAACTCGGCCATGTCCCAGACGTCCTCGTCCTCGGGGGCGATGTTGAAGTCACCGCACAGGGCGATCGGGGCTTCCGGTTCTGCGTCGAGCTGCTGCCGCGCATCCAGCCTGAGGTTCTCCAGCCATTCGAGCTTGTACGTGTAATGCGGGTGATTGAGTTCGCGTCCGTTGGGCACATAGAGCGAGTAGACCTTCACGCCGCCGGTGAGCGCGGAGATGGCACGCGCTTCCACCGCAGGCTCATCGCCGAAGCCCGGGACGTTCTCGAAACCGAGCTGAACGTCCTCAAGCCCCACCCGAGACGCAATGGCCACGCCGTTCCACTGGTTCAGGCCGTGGAAGGCGACCTCGTACCCGCGGGACTCGAAGACCTCCCGGGGGAACTGCTCGTCCTTGCACTTGAGTTCCTGGATGGCCAGGACATCCACGTCCGAGCGGTCCAGGAAGCCCCCGACGCGCTCAGCGCGGGCACGGATGGAGTTCACGTTCCAGGTAGCGATGCGCACGCGATTAATCCTAAGGGGTTGCCGGGGTGACGCGCAGAGGCGAGCGCACTGCGATGCGCGGCGGGGCGAGGCGTCTCACCGGGTCACCGGCCGTTTCCCTCCCCGAGGCGGCGGGCCACGCCACCTCACGGGTGCGCACCGGGCGCGGCGCGCACCGTGCCGGGAACACGCACGGATGCGTACACGCCGAACACCGGCTCCCGCCGCCCCGGTCTGGCGGACAGTGTGCCGAGCAGGCTCCGGCCTCGCCCGCCGGTCTCCGGATCGATGTCGATCACGGCGCACCGCGGCACGGGTTCTCCCACATGCACCACCGCGTTGCCGAGCTTCAGATCGCGGCCTGCCCAGCACTCCTCTTCGAACGGTTCCTCGGTCCTCACGACGAGCGTGGGTCGGTACCGGCGCCAGTCGCCCGCCTCACTACGCCCGGACGCGGCCACCACCGCATGCAGGGAAGCCGTCCCTACGAGCGTCACCTGATCCCCGTAGACGACCCCGCCCCGGAGTGCGCGGGCCAGCTGCACGGGACGGTTCAGATACCGGGAGAACGCGGCGGCGAACGGGCCGCCGACCAGTTCCAGGGTGAGGGTGCGTCCCCAGTACTCTGCTTCGATCTGCCCGCCGGCCGGCTCCGGGGAAGCGGAGATCGGCGGTTGACCCGGGACCGTCGCCTCCAGCTGCCCGCCCGACCACCGCACCACCACGGCCAGGAGCGCTGGGTGCTGCACCGTGCGCAGGACGGTTCCGGCTTCGGCGTCGACCAGGCAGAACTCCCGGTCTCCCGCCGGTCCGCCCTGATCCAGGATCACCTGAGGCCGGGACAGATGCCGGGTGCCCTTCATGGGTGAGAGCCCGGCCGCCACGACATCGAGCGCCGCCACCATGCTGCCTCCTCGCGAAGTCCCGGTTCCTTCCTCTCAGCCTACGTGCGCCACCCGACCGGCGGGCTGCGTGTCGCCGCGCCCGCACCCGGCTTGTCAGGGGTACGCGCCCGCACCGGCTTGCCAGGGGGACGCGGCCGCCCGCGGTTTCCCAAGGGGACCGGGAACGCGCCGGCACGCGGTGTCCCAGGGGAGCGGAACGCGCCGAGGGTCGGGGGCGCTGGCACCGCGGGTTGGCGGACGTTCGTATAGCATTCCGGCATGGGATCCACGCACCTCGGACTGGACGGCGAGCCCGTCCCCGACGCCTACTTCGTCCGCACCGCTGAGGGCTCGGATTCCTCGGAGTTCCACTCGACGCTCCACTCGCAGGGGGCGTGGCAGCCGGGTGAACAGCACATGGCGGCGGCCAGCGGCCTGCTGATCCACGAGATCGAGCGCCGCCATCCGCGGGAGGACGTCGCGATCTCCCGGATCTCCTTCGACATCCTGGGTGTCATCCACGGCGGCCGGTTCACCATCGAGACAGCTGTTCTCCGGCCCGGCAGGACCATCGAGCTGATCGAGGCGACCCTCGCCCATGACGGCCGGGCGGCCATCCGGGCCCGGGTCTGGCGGCTCGTCCTCGGGGATACCGCCCATCTGGCCGACGCCGATCTACCGGCCCTCCCGCCGCCTACGGAGAGCCGGCCGAGCGATGTCATGACCTCCGTGTGGGCCGGGGGCTTCATCGCCTCCCTGGATGCCCTGCCGGCCGGGGACGGGGAGCCGGGCGTCGGCCGGATCTGGCTGCGGCACCGCCATCCGCTTGTACTGGACGAACCCAGCCCGGGCATCGCGCCCGTCATGGGCCTGGTGGACGTCGCCAACGGGATCGCGCTCAAGCTCGATCCGCACCAATACCTCTACCCCAACGTCGATCTGGACGTGCATCTCTTCCGCACCCCCGCAGCCGGAATGCTCGGCATCGAGGCACGCGTGTCGATCGGCCCGGACGGCCGCGGGCTGACCTCCTCCGTGCTCCACGACCAGGACGGCCCCTTCGGCACGGCTGCTCAGTCGCTGACCGTGAGGAACCGCGCGTGACCTCCGACGGACGGCACTGGGACTTCCGTCCGGGAACAGGGCGCGGGCCTGTGCCCACGGCGCTCGTCACGGGCGCCACGAGCGGCATCGGCCTGGCGTTCGCGCGCCGGCTCGCCGGTGAGGGCTACGGAGTGATCGCCGTCGCGCGCGACCGGGAGCGGCTTTCCCGGGTCGGCCGGGAACTCGCCGCGCTGCACCACGTGCCGGCCGAGACGCTGCCGGCCGATCTTGCCACCGGAGAGGGCATCGCCGCGGTGGCCGCCCGGCTGGAGGACCCCCGGTGCCCCGTGGATGTGCTGGTGAACAACGCGGGTTCCGGGCTGCGCGCCACATTCCTGGACAGCCGGCCGGAGGAGGCAGCGGACCTGGACACCCTGCTCTACCGCAGTGTGAGCGAACTGTCGTGGCGCGCGGCCCACGCCATGCGCAGTCGTGGCCGGGGCGGCATCGTCAACGTCACATCGCTGGCCGCGCTGTTCACGTCCGGCCCCTACTCCGCGAGCAAGGCCGCCGCGACGGTGATCACCGAAGCCCTCGCCGCCGAGCTGCGCGGCACCCCGGTCACAGCAACCGCCGTGATGGCGGGCTTCGTGATCACCGAGTTCCATGCCCGCGCGGGCATGTCTCTGGCGGGCGTGCCCGGGTTCCTGCGCCTGGATGCCGATGCGGTGGCGCGGCAGGCGCTCAGGGACGCCCGCGCCGGCCGTGTGCTGTCCGTGCCGGGCGCCTTCTACCGTGCTCTCGCGCCGGTCCTCAGAGCGGCGCCCCGAGGGTTCGTTCGGGAAATAAGCAGGAACTTTCAAAGCGCGCGATGATTCGCTTCCGACGGACGTGAGAGCAACTCCGTGAGAGGCCGCTTGCCCAGCAATGGCGCGGCAGATCACGATTTGGAAACGTTCGCGGCGGAGTACCAGGATAGGCCCGCGACCGGGTTTACAAAGCGCCGGCAAGCGGGTTGAATAGTGAGCGTATTCATCCAGTGGGGACTGGTGAATGCTGAAACGGACGTATGGGGATGCGTCCGGGTACTCGAGGGGAGTGCAGGAGAAAGCCCCGGTTCGTAGCGGTTTCGCTCGCCGGGGCTTTCTTCTGCCCGGACACCGGTCCCGGGCTCTGCGGGTTGAACAGGCAGGCGTCGGTCGGAGCGGGCGTCGCCCCGGTTCCGGCCTGCTGCGGCCACCCGCCCCCTCCGGCACCGGTTCCGAGCCCGGGTCCGCCGGCAGTACGGGGAGCCTGATCTCCAGGCTGCCGCAGAGCCGCCGGAGCGCACTCTAGGATGGACCCCATGACGACTTCCTATGCCGACGACCGCGCTGCCCTGATCGAACTCATCAAGGAACGCGCCGTCATCCACGAGCATGTGGTGCTCTCCTCCGGCCTGGAGGCCGACTACTACCTTGACCTGCGCCGCGTCACCCTGGACGCGGAGGTCGCCCCGCTCATCGGACGGGTGATGCTCGGACTGGTGGAATCCGCCGGCGTGCTCGAAGGAGTCCAGGCCGCGGGCGGGCTGACGATGGGCGCGGACCCGGTCGGTACCGCGATGCTGCACCAGGCCGCCGCGCAGGGCCGGAAGCTTGACGCCTTCGTGGTCCGCAAAGAAGCCAAGAAGCACGCCCTGGCCCGCCGCATCGAGGGCCCGGAGGTCTCCGGCCGCACCGTCGTGGCCGTGGAAGACACCTCGACCACGGGGAACTCCGTGCTCAGCGCGGTCGAGGCGCTCCGGGAAGCGGGTGCCACGGTCGCGGCAGTCGCCGTCATCGTCGATCGGGACACCGGTGCCAGGGAACGAGTCGAGGCAGCCGGTCTGCCCTACCTCGCAGCCATCACCACCGAGGACCTCGGCCTGGCCTGAGGGGAGCTCGCCGTCCGGCAAACGGGGCCTCATGCGCTGCGAATGCGCTGAAAAACCGGGCGGCTCGTCCATCCGACGTTTGCCCCGGACCCCGCCGGGGGCCAGACTGTACTTCGGTAACCGTCCCGACTCAGGAGGACAACGCACGTGCTCAGTGTGAACGGCATCACGCAGAAGATCGGCAGCCGCACGGTGCTGGACGACGTCAGCTTCGATGCCGCGCCCGGCCGGATCACCGGCGTGCTGGGCCCCCGCGGAAGCGGCAAGACGGTCCTCGCGCACATCCTGATGGGACTCGTCGACGCCGATGAAGGTTCCATCGAGCTGGAACGGAACGAGCTGACCGGCGGCGACCGGCAGAACTTCGGCTATCTGCCCGCCGAGCGCGGCCAGTACCCCGGTATGCGGGTGCTGGAGCAGATCGTCTACTTCGCCCGGCTCCACGGCATGACGCTGGGTGCCGCGGAGAAGAACGGCGTGACCCTCCTCTCCAGGCTGGACCTGGCCGACCGCGCCTATGCCACGCTGAACCAGCTCTCCGGCAGCGAGGTCGCCCGAGTGGAGATCGCCTCCGTGCTCGCCGCCGACCCGGATGTGGTGATCCTGGACGAGCCCTTCGCCGGACTGGACGCCAAGAGCGCGGACCTCGTCTTCGAGCTGCTACGGGACCACGCCGACTCGGGCGTTCCGGTCCTCTTCCTCTCCAGCAACTGGGAGATGACCCAGGCCGCCGCCGATGACGTCATCGTCCTCGAGCACGGACGCATCCTGGCAGCCGGACCCGTCAGGGAACTCATCGCCGCCGGCGACGACTACCTGGTCCGCCTGCGCGACGCCGGTGACGTCCCGCAGGCGCTGGACGTCCTCGCCTCGGTGGGCGCGGAGGGGCTGGAGGCGGACGACGCGGAGATCACCTTCGCCGCACGTTCCCCGGAGGCGGCTTCCACCGCACTGGCAGCGCTGCTGGCGGTGGCGCCGTCGAGCGTGGCGTCCTTCTCACCCCGAACCAAATCACTCGCCGAGCAGTACCGGGAGGTGCTCTGATGGTCAGCCGTTCCACGCCCAGCCCCCAGGAGCCGGAGCGCGACGATCAGTCCCCCACCGGTAGCGACGCCGAGGAGACCACGACGACGGGCGCGCCCTCCGCCGAGAGAACGGATCAGGAAGACGCCCTCCTGGACGAGGACGCGCTGATCGTCGACGAGGACGAGACCCTCGACGTCGAAGACGACTTCATCGCCGATGAGACGGCGGACGACGACGTCGATGAAGCATCGGAAGCTGCACCCGCCGATGCTGACAGCGCCGACAGCCCTGACAGCGCCGGCAGAGGCGATTCCGGGCGCGATGACGACGCCGGAGCGGCCGAAGACGGTGCGCCCGACGACGCTGACAGCGCCGATGGCCAGGACGACGATGCGCCCGCCGATGACGCCGGCGGGGCCGGTAGCGGCGGCATCGACGACGCGATTCCCTTCGAACTGAAGGAGGATCTCCCGGATCCGGAGGACGAGCCAAAGACCGGCCTGGTCTCGGAACTGCGCGAACTCACCTTCAACCAGGCCGCCTGGCTGGTCTCGAACCGGGAGGCGGGAGCCGCCGCCCGCAGCCCGCTGTACCTCATCCCGACCCTGCTGATCATCCTGGGCGTGATGGCGGGCCTGGCCATCGGCATCGCCCGTGACCAGGGCGCCGGCGACGCCGGTGATTCCACCCTCGCCGTCGTGGGCATCTCGGACGAGGCGCAGATCGCGCAGTTCGAACAGGCCTACGGGTTCTCGGTGCTGGCGGTGGAGAGCCCGGAAGCCGCCGAGCAGGCCGTGCGCGCCGGTGACGCCGACGCCGCCCTGCTGCCTGACACCACCGGCATGGGGGCGCCGCAGATCATCGCCCTGAACGAGGAGCCGACCGCGATCCTGGAGGCGATCAACCCGCCTCAGGAGGTCATCTACCTGGAGACGCCGGCCATCGGCGAGCCCCTGTCCACCGCGTTCGCCTGGGGCCTCGCGCTGCTTCTGGTGCTCTCCGCGACGGGCCTGGGCACGGCGATGTTCGCCAATCTGCTGGTTGAACGCCGCAACCGCATCGGCGAGGTCCTCGCCGCGGCGGTCCCGCCGCGGGCCGCGGCATGGGGCCGGGTCTACGGCGCCACCGCACTGTCGCTGAGCCATCTGGCGATCGGCTACGTGCTCCTGGTGCTGGGGCTGTCCATCGCCGGTCGCACGGAGATCGTGATGGCTGCGCTGCCGACCCTGGGCTGGTTCGCTGCGCTGTTCGCACTCACGGTCTTCCTGTACGTTTCGCTGCTGCTGGCCTCCGCCTCCGCGGTGGGGCAGCGCGCCCGCAAGATCGGTTATGGCATCGTCACCGGCCTGCTGGTCCTGGCCTCGCTCGCACCGCTGCTGCTGGAGCGCTTCACCGAGGTGCTGTACTGGCTGTCCTTCGCGCCGCTGACCTCGCCGGTGGCGATGTCGCTCCGGCTGATGGGCGGCAGTGCCGAGTGGTGGGAGCCGCTCATCGCGGTCGGCGTGACCCTCGTGGTGGGCATCATCGCCTATCTGATCGGGCAGCGCGGCTACCTGGCGAACATGCTCCGCGGAGCCGGGCGGGGAGGCCGCGTCGCCGTCGCCAAGCGGGACCGCAAGGCCGCCAAAGCGCAGAAGGGCAAGAGCGGCGTGAAGACCGCTGCCGGTACCGCCGCCGGCGCCTCGGCAGCGGCAGGCGTGGCGTTGTCGGCTGAGGACGACGGCGAAACGGACTCCGCCGCGGACTCCGCTGCCGGGCAGCCCGGCACTGAGGACGAGCCGGACGCCGATGACCCCCAGGACGCTGCGGACGAAGCCAAGGATGACGCCGGCGACGACGACCCCGGCACCGGCGGGGACATCGACGACGACAGCACCGACGACGGTACCGACGACGAGCCGGGCGACGAGGACGAGACGATCTCACGGTGAGCCTGCCGCCGCGGGAGCGCGACGGGGACCGGCACGCGCTGTCGCCCGCCGCCGGGTCCCCGGAGGACACCACCGTGACGGGATCACGCATCGGCGCCCGGGAAGTGCAGCCGGGACCGCACACCCCGGCCGGGCCTGAGGTCATGACTCCGGCGGAGGGGATCGCCCAGCCCGGTGTCGGGCCGTGGCAGGGTCCGCTGCCCGAGGGACAGCACTGGGACCCGGAGCTGCTGGCTCACGGCGACCGGCGCAACGTCGTGGACCGCTACCGGTACTGGCGGCATGAGGCCATCGTCGCCGACCTCGACCGGGACCGCCACGGCCTGCACATCGCGGTGGAGAACTGGCAGCACGACCTGAACATCGGCTCGGTGGTGCGCACCGCCAACGCCTTCAACGTCGCCGCCGTCCACATCGTCGGGCGGCGGCGGTGGAACAGGCGCGGCGCGATGGTGACCGACCGCTATCAGCACGTGCACCATCACCCCGAGATCGGCGATCTGCTGGCCTTCGGCCGGCACGAGGGACTGCCGCTCATCGGGGTGGACAACTTCCCCGAATCGGTGCCGCTGGAGACCTACCGGTTCCCGGAACGCTGCATCCTGGTCTTCGGGCAGGAAGGGCCGGGACTGTCCGAGCCCATGCGGCAGGCCTGCGAGGCGGTGCTGTCCATCGCGCAGTTCGGCTCGACTCGCTCCATCAACGCGGCGGCGGCCGCCGCCATCGCGATGCACGGCTGGGTCCGCCAGCACGTCTTCGATCAGCGCCCCTGAGCCGACTACGAGCCGGGCCAGCCCCGAGCCAACCCCGGGCCGAGGACCACGCGCCACCGGGACAAGCGCGCCACGGCTGCCCCCGGCGTCGGCGGCGTGCGAGAAATCCCACGGCTGTTTCACAAGACCGCCGGAGATCAGCCGTGGGAATTCGAAACAGGGGAGGCATTTTCAATGCCGACGTCAGCAGAAGTGGGGCTAAGCCAAGGTCGGCGCCACCGGTGGGTTGCAGCGTCCTCAATCCGGTCGATGCCGTCGTGCTGCCAGGCCAGTGTGGCCAGGCGCGCTGCGGTACTCGGGCCCGCCGATCACCGAAGCGCAGACCGGCACTAGTGTGGCCATGCGCGCTGCGGTACCTGGCTGCGCCCGGACGCACGAAGGCCCCGCGACCGGCGATCCGGTGCGGGGCCTTCGAAGCGGCGTACGCGCAGGCGCTGTCAGCCCTGGCGCGCCTTCAGACGGGGGTTCTTCTTGTTGATCACGTAGGTGCGGCCGCGGCGGCGGACGATCTGCGAACCGGGCTGGTTCTTCAGCGACCGCAGGGAGTTGCGTACCTTCATCTCTCGCTCCGTTTCCTCTTGGGTGCCTTGGGGCTCGTCGTTCACGGCGCAGAGCGCCGAATAAGAGTCCTCACTCATGCTGCGCCCAATGCCAAACAGTGCTACTTTACAGGTTCTGCCCGTACGGGGCCACTTCGAGCACCAGGACCAGCCCGGACCCCGCCTGGTCGCCGCTGACGAACTGCCGCTGACGAGCTGCGATCCGCTCAGGGCACTTGCACGCCGTCCCGGGACGGAGGGCGGATGGGCAGCACGATCAGCAGTCCCACCAGCAGGACGAGGGCGATGCCGAGCGCCCCGGCGCGCTGGAACCCCAGCAGCGAGATGGCTGCCGCGAACATGAAGGGCCCCAGGAAGCTCACCGCGCGGCCGGTCGTCGCGTAGAGGCCGAAGTTCTCGCCCTCCCGTCCCGGTACGGTGATCCGGGCCAGGAAGGTGCGCGACGACGCCTGCACCGGTCCGACGAAGAAGGACAGCACCATCGCGCAGGCCCAGAACACGGCATGCGAATCCGAGAACGCGATCGGCAGCGCCATCACGATCAGCGCCACCAGACCCACCACGATGACCGTCTTGGAGCCCAGCCGGTCATCCACCCACCCGGCCAGGATCGAGCCGATGCCGGCGACGACATTGGCCGCGACGCCCAGCACGATCACCTCGCTGCTGCTGAAGCCATAGGATCCGGCCGCCAGCACGCCCGCGAACGCGAAGATGGCTGCCAGGCCGTCGCGGTAGATCGCCGCTGCCAGGAAGAAGTGCAGCGTACGGCGCTCGGTGCGGAACATCTGCACCAGCCGCGCGATCAGCCGCTTGTAATCGGACAGGAAGGCGCGCACGCCCGCCACGATCCCGGTGGCACGCGCCGCGTGCGCTGCCGGAAGCCGGGGCGGGGCCTTGGGACCCCAGATCAGGACCGGCACCGCGAAGACGGCGAACCAGACCGCGGCCAGCAGCGCAACCATCCGGTAGCGGGCGCCGTCCTCGTCCGTGACGCCGAACAGCCCGACCTCCGGGGAGATCACCGTCACCAGCAGCAGGACCAGCAGCACCAGGCCGCCGATGTATCCCATGCCCCAGCCGAAACCGGAGACCTTGCCGAAGTCCTTCGCCGTCGTCAGCCGCACCAGCATGCCGTTGTAGGAGACCTCGGCGAACTCGAAGAAGACACTGCCCACGCCCATCAGGATCAGTCCCAGCAGCAGGTACTCGGGGGAATCCTGCACGAAGAACATGCCGGCCATGCAGGCGGCGATCACGACGGTGTGGAAGCCGAGCCAGAAACGGTGCCGGCCGGCGACGTCGGCGCGGGTTCCCACCGCCGGTGCCACCACGGCGATGACGAACCCGGCGATGGACAGCGCGTAACCGAGCTGCTCGCTGCCGGTGGTCTCGTCGGCGGCGACCCCGCTGACCAGGTACGGGGAGAACACGAAGGTCACGATGACTGCGTTGAACGCCGCCGAGCCCCAGTCCCACAGCGCCCAGGAGGTCACCGCGCGGCGGCGCTCCCACCGCGAGGAGAACACCGGTCCGCCAGGCGCCGCACCCGGGGCGGCACCGTCATCGGCGGAGGGAACCGGGTCCGCGCTGCTCGTCATGTCCGAAGACTATCCAAACGAAGATGAACGGCCGGTGACATCGTTTCGTTCGCCGTAGCGAGTCGTCCGGGTCCGGTCTCTTCGCCGGCTGGCCCGCGGCGGTGTCTTTCCACGGTGTCTTTCCACGCGGCCACCAGCGCCGATGAGCCGGCGATGCACCCGCGACCAGGCGTGCGCGAAGGGCCGTCCGCAACGCGCCACGGGGCCCGCCGGCCGCAGCCGCCGATGCGGTAGGGTGACAGGCGTCGGCCCGCAACAGGAGGCGGGCTTGCCACCGCCGCAGCCCGCGCCCGCGCGGGACGTGAGAGTTTCGAGGAGCAGCCATGCCCATTGCCAGTCCTGAGGTCTACGCCGAACTGCTCGACCGTGCCAAGGAGGGCGGTTTCGCCTATCCTGCGGTGAACTGCACCTCCTCGCAGACCATCAACGCCGCCATCCGCGGCTTCGCCGAGGCCGAGTCCGACGGCATCATCCAGATCTCCACCGGCGGGTCCGAGTACATCTCCGGTCCCACGGTGAAGGACCGTGTCCGCGGTGCCGTCGCCTTCGCGGTGTTCGCGCACGAGGTCGCCAAGTCCTATGACGTGAACATCGTCCTGCACACCGATCACGCGCCCAAGGACGCCGTGGAGCACTGGGTCAAGCCCCTCCTGGCGATCTCCGCCGAGCGGGTCAAGAACGGGCAGGAGCCGCTCTTCGGCTCGCACATGTGGGACGGCTCCGCGGTCCCGCTGGATGAGAACCTCCAGATCGCCGAGGAGCTCCTGGCGCTCTCCGCCGAGGCCAAGACCATCCTCGAAGTGGAGATCGGGGTCGTCGGCGGCGAGGAGGACGGCGTCGAGAACGAGATCAACGAGCAGCTCTACACCACCGTCGACGACGGGCTGGCGACCGCCCGGGCGCTGGGAACGGGCGAGAAGGGCCGCTACCTGACCGCGCTGACCTTCGGCAACGTCCACGGCGTCTACAAGCCCGGCAACGTCAAACTCCGTCCGGGCCTGCTCGGGGAGATCCAGGAGGCCGTCGGCAAGGAGGTCGGCAAGGAGCGCCCCTTCGATCTGGTCTTCCACGGTGGTTCCGGTTCCACCGCGGAGGAGATCGCCGAGGCCGTCGGTCACGGCGTCGTGAAGATGAACATCGACACCGACACCCAGTACGCCTTCACCCGGCCGGTCGCCGACCATATGCTCAAGAACTACGACGGCGTGCTCAAGGTCGACGGCGAGGTCGGCAACAAGAAGACCTACGATCCGCGCGTGTGGGGTAAGGCGGCCGAGGCCGGCATGGCCGCGCGCGTGGTCGAAGCCGCCCAGAATCTCGGTTCGGCCGGCAAGCGGCTGACGTAACGAAGACCTCACGGGTCTGCTTAAGAGGCACCCGGTTCCGGCGCGTACACTAGCTCTCTGTTGCGTAGAATCGAGCAAGCTGCACCTGCCGGAACCGGGAGTCCCATGTCAATGAGCGCGAGTGAGCTGGCGGAGGCGCACGGCCTGGCGAAGGTCGGTGGCCGGCCGCCCCTGCACCACTACCTCGTGCAGGTCTGGCGCCGCCGTGACTTCACCATCTCCCTGGCGCGGTTCCGCATCCAGAGCGAGAACGAGCGCAACCGGCTCGGCATGCTGTGGGTGCTGTTGCGGCCGTGTTTCTCCGCCATCGTCTACGGCCTCGTCTTCGGTCTGATCCTGGCGGCCTCGCGTCCTGACAACTTCGTGCCGTTCCTGGTCATCGGCGTCTTCGCGCTGGAGTTCTTCAACAGCTCGCTCAACCAGGGCGCGAAGTCGATCATCAGCAATTCGGCGCTCGTGCAGTCGCTGCCCTTCCCGCGCATGGTGCTGCCGCTGGCGACGGTCATCCAGCAGCTGATGAACTTCGTGCCGACCCTGGCGCTGATGATCGCGCTGACCATGATCTGGGGTGCCCGGCCGGACGTGCTGTGGCTGCTGCTGATCCCGCTGCTGGCGATCTTCTTCGTCCTCAACACCGGCGTCGGCCTGATCGCGGCCAGGCTGACGGTGCACGTGCGGGACCTGAGCCAGTTCATCCCGTTCATCTCCCGGATGATCTTCTACACCTCCGGCGTGTTCTTCGACCCGATGAACATCGTGCGGGACCACCCGGGGCTGCAGGTGGTCTTCGACTGGCACCCGCTCTACAACATCCTGGCGATCATGCGCGGCATCCTGCTGCCGGACTACGCCATCCCGGAACAGTACTGGCTGCACGTGAGCCTCTGGGCCGTGGTGCTCTTCGTCATCGGCGTGGTGTTCTTCTGGCAGGCCGAGGAACGGTACGGGCGCGATGACTGACACCGCCAGGGACGAGGGACAGGACGCCGTGAACGACAGCGCGCGCACGCCGGTGGTCATCGTCGACGACGTCAAGGTCGACTACCGCGTGCTGGCCACCGGAAAACGACTCGGCGCCGGGGCCTCCCGGCTCTTCGAACGGGGCCGGGCTACCAAGACCGTGCAGGCGCTCAAGGGCGTCTCGTTCATCGCCTACGAGAACGAGAGCATCGGCGTGATCGGCTCCAATGGCTCAGGGAAGTCCACGCTGATGCGCGCCATCACCGGGCTCACGCCGGTCACCTCGGGTGCCGTCTACGCCAAATCGCGGCCCAGCCTGCTCGGCGTGGGCGCGGCGCTGATGAACGAGCTCTCCGGCGAGCGGAACATCATCCTCGGCGGTCTGGCGATGGGCCTGAGCCGCAAGGAGATCGAGTCGCAGTTCGAGGAGATCGTCGATTTCACCGGGATCCGGGACTTCATCGACATGCCGATGCGCACCTACTCCTCCGGGATGTCGGCGCGGCTGAAGTTCGCCATCGCCACCGCCAAGGAACACGAGATCCTCATCGTCGACGAGGCTCTCTCGGTGGGAGACCGGCGCTTCCAGCGCAAGAGCGAAGCGCGCATCCGCGCCATCCGCGAGGCCGCCGGCACGGTGTTCCTGGTCTCGCACTCGATGCGTTCCATCCGTGACACCTGCTCGCGGGTGATCTGGATCGAAAAGGGCGTGCTGATGATGGACGGCGACACGGACGAAGTCGTCAAGGCCTACGAGAAGAGCCAGAACAGCTGAGGTCCGCTGCCTGACACGGCGAGGCGGCACGTCGTCCCACCAGGGGCGCGCCGTATCCTGGCGGTGGACGAGGGGACGGACCATGAACATCACCTTCTGGCCCGAGAGCGCTCCCACCGAGGCGGTGCTCCTGCTGTGCGCTTTCGTGCTCTCCGCCGTCATCGGCGTGGAGCGGGAGATCCGGCATAAGAGCGCCGGTGCCCGCACGCACATTCTGGTGGGGCTCGGCTCGGCGCTGTTCACCCTGGTCTCCGCCTACGGCTTCGCGGAGGTCCTCGGCAGCGACGTGATGCTCGATCCCTCCCGCATCGCCGCGCAGATCGTCACCGGCATCGGGTTCTTAGGCGCCGGCGTGATCTTCGTGCGGCGCAACAGCGTCGCCGGCCTGACCACCGCCGCCTCGATCTGGGTGACCGCCGCGGTCGGCATGGCCTGCGGCGCCGGGATGCCCTTCGCCGCGGTGCTCACCGTGCTGCTGTACCTCTCCGCCGTGACGGTGGTGAACCTGATCGTGCGGCATCTGCCGACGGTGCGTGGCAGCGCGGTCTACGCGGTCCGGTACGAGGACGGCCGCGGGGTGCTCCGGGACCTTCTCCAGCGGGCGTCGGAACTGGGCTATCAGGCCTCCCTGTCCCGCGCCCGGCGGCGGACCGAGCGCGACGGCACCGGCGTGGTGGAGACGACGCTGCGGTTCTCGCGCCGTCAGAGCGCTCCGGTACAGGAAGAGCTGATGCAGCTGCTGACCGAGCACGACGGCGTCGTGCACGTGCAGGCGCTCCAGGACGACCACGACTGAGATCGACGGAGCGGTTCCGCTCCGCGCCCGGGCCGGCCTCCCCCGCGGCCCGGCGCCGGAACGGGCCTTCCCAGGAGGGCGCGGGCGTGTCAGGCTGGGAGCGTGACCGCCACGGGAAACGCCTCTCTGGCCATCGTCGGCGCCGGCAGCGTCGGCACCAGCATCGCCTATGCCGCGCTGATCCGCGGCGCCGCCCGGCACATCGCGCTCTACGACCTCAACGCGGCCAAAGCACGCGCGGAGGTCCTCGACCTGGCGCACGGCAGCCAGTTCGCCGGCAGTGCCGGGATCACCGGTGGCGGGGACATCGGCGTCGTCGAGGGGGCCGATGTCGTCGTGATCACCGCCGGCGCCAAGCAGAAGCCCGGCCAGACGCGACTCGACCTGGCCGCGACCAACGTCGGGATCCTGCGGGAACTCATGCCGCAGCTGATCGCCCGCGCCCCGGACGCGGTGTACCTGCTCGTCACCAATCCCTGCGATGTGCTCACCGTGGCCGCCCAGCGGATCTCCGGCCTGCCGCCGGAGCGCGTGCTCTCCTCCGGCACCGTGCTCGACACCGCCCGGCTGCGCTGGCTCCTGGCGCACCGCGCCGGCGTGGCGCAGCGCAGCGTGCACGCCCATATCGTCGGCGAGCACGGCGACACCGAGTTCCCGCTGTGGTCGACTGCGACGATCGGAGTGACGCCCCTGCGGGACTGGCACCGCGACGGGCTGGCGCCCTTCACCGACGAGGTCCTGGCGGACATCGCCGAGGAGGTCAGGACCGCCGCGTACACGGTCATCCAGGGCAAGGGCGCGACGAACTACGCCATCGGCCTCTCCGCCGTCCGGATCGTCGAAGCGGTACTGCGCGACGAGCGCGTCGTACTGCCGGTCAGCTCGGTGCTGGAAGGCTTCCCCGGGCTGGAGGGCCTCGACGGCGTGGCGCTGTCGGTGCCCAGCGTCGTCTCCGCCGCCGGTGCCCGGCCGGTCTTCCAGACGCCGATGTCACCGGCGGAAACCGCCCAGCTGAGAGCCTCCGCCGCCGCGCTGCAGGAATCCCAGCGCGCGGCGGGCCTGCGGTAGATCCGAGGGCAGGGGCGAACGCCTGCGGAGAACGCGAGCCTGCATCCGTCCATGCCGGGGAACTACAGCTAGCCGGCGGACAGAGTGTTCAGCGCACCCCGTAGACGATGTAATCGTCCAGGTGCTGCCACAGCGTCCCGGCCTCCGCGAACCCGGCGGTGCGCAGCCCCTCCAGATGCAAGACCGGCGAGGCGTCGCGCGCCTCCTCCTCGCGGCCCAGCGCCCTGAACCGGCGGTCGCGTTCGGCCAGCAGTTCCGGCAGGTCCTCCAGGCCCGGCGCCCCGGCCGCATCCGCGAACGCCTCCCACCAGCTTTCCCAGTCGGGGACGCCGGCGGCGTCGGCGGCCGCCCGCCGGCGGGTGGCATCGGCGATCGCGGCGGCTTCCGGCAGCGAACCGGGCGCCAGCTGCGAGTAGTGATCCAGGTTGAGGAACAGCCGGCCGGCCGGGAGCACCTGGGCCAGCTGTTCCAGCAACCCCATCAGCTGGCCCGTGGTCAGCCAGTGCAGCGCAGTGGAGGAGACGATCGCGTCCGGATCGGCATCCACAGCGCGCATCCACGAGGGATCGGTCAGGTCCGCATCGGCGATCACGGCGCGTGAGCCGAACTCCGCCAGATTGTGCTCGGCCAGCCGCAGCAGCGAGGGATCGTGGTCGATCGCGATGACCCGCGCCGAGGGGAATCGCTGCAGCAGCAGGCGGCTGAAGGAGCCGGGACCGGAGCCGATGTCCACGATCAGCTCCGGTCCCGGCCGCCAGGCTTCCAGGGCCAGCATGGCGGTCTCGAAGCGCAACCGCCGATGCGTCACATAGGAGTCCTGCTGCCGTTCCCACAGCGCGATGACGTCCTCAGGCCCCATGACTCTCCTATTCCAGCAGGGTCTCCCCGATGTAGCCGTCCGCACCGCAGCCCGGCGGCACGGCGAACACCGCCGAGCCTACCGGCGTGGTCCACTGGTTGAGCAGATCGAGCTCGTCCAGTCTGCGCTGGATCGGCACGAACTGCCGGTCCACATCGGCCTGGCAGGACATGAAGATCATCCCCGAGTCCGAGATCTGCCCCGCCGGCGGCGGATCGTCGTAGTTGTAGGATCGGCGGACGATCCGCTCCCGGGGATTCTCACTGCGGGCCCGGCGGATGTGCGCGAACGGCGGGATCACGGTGAACCCTTGTGCGTTCAGCGCCTCGAAGTCCGGCTCGTCGTGCTCGTTCCCGCCGGTCAGCGGTGCGCCGTTGCCGAGGGTCCGGCCCACGGACTGTTCCCGGCCGGGACGATCCAGCCGGTCCCAGCCCTCCAGGTCCATGTGGATGCGCCGGATCACCAGGCTCGTGCCGTCGGCCAGCCAGCCCTCGCGGCACCACACCAGCTGGTCGAAGTCCTCCGAGCCGGGCGCCGGGTTGACCGTGCCGTCGATCTGCCCGAACAGGTTCCGCATCGTGGTCCCACCGGGTTCCGTGCCGCGGGCACGGCGGAAACCGCTCTGGGTCCAGCGGATGCCGGTGAAGGCGCGGGCGTCCTTCAGCAGCATCCGTACGGCGTGGGCCACGGTGACGGGGTCGTCGGCGGCCACCTCGATCAGCAGATCGCCGTCGCAGTACGCCGGGTCCAGCCGGTCGACGCCGAACCCCGGCAGCGCCGCGAGCCAGGACGGCGGGGCCTGTCCGGCGGTGTCGACGAGGCCGGGCCCGAACCCGAACGTCACCGTCAGCCGGGCCGGGACGAGCGCCAGCTCCGGTTCGCTGTCGGCGAGCGGCACCTCGCCCTGGGTCAGCCGCGCGGCGTCCTGGGAGAGCAGGCGCATCATCCGCCGCAGATCGTCCCGCCCGGTGCCGGGCCGCAGGTCCAGGGCGAGCAGCGTGGCGTGTGCCTGCCCGGTGGTGAGGATCCCGGCCTGATGCTTCCCGTGGAAGGGGACCGTCGCGGTGCCGTAGGCGTCTTCCGGCGGTGGTTCGGCGGTGCCGTCCCGGCGGGCGGCCAGGCCGAAACCGCCGGCCCCGGCGCCCAGGATCCCGGCGCCGATGGCCGCCCCGCCCAGCAGCTGCCGTCTGCGGAGCCCGGCGGGCGGCCCGGTGTGGGCGTCCCGGTTCCCGGCGGCGCGGGGGTCGTCACTCATCGTCGTGGCCTTCCTCGCCGTGTTCGCCGTGACCGTCGTGCTCGTCCTCGGCGTGCTGTTCGTCGCTGTCGCTGCCGGCACCATCGGCATGCCCCTCGTGCTCGTCCTCCTCGCCGGGGACGTAGTGCTCCTGCGCCCCGCCGTACTCCTTAGCGACGGCGGAGAAGTCCAGGGTGGAGTCATCGTCGAAGACGATGGTGAAGGCCACCTCGTCGCCGGGCCGCACCGGTTCGGCGAGGTCCATCAGCATGAAATGGTTCCCGCCCGGTTCCAGCAGGAACTCGCCGCCGGCCGGCAGGGAGAACTCGGTGGTCTCGCGCATGAGCATCTCGCCGGCCTCGTTCTCCACCGTCTCGTGCAGTTCCATCGGCGAGATCGGGCTGCGGACCTCAACGACCGTCACGGGTTCCTCCGCGGCGTTGCGCAGCACTCCGAACGCGGAGGTCATTCCCTCGTCGGCGGCTTTGACCCAGACGTCGTCGATCGTGACGGCATCGGCGGCAGGGGCGTCCTCGGCCGGTTCCGGCTGGGCGCCGCCGGCACAGGAGGTGAGGAGGACCGCGGCGAGGGCGCCGGCGGTGACTGCGGTGAGGCGTCGTGCGGTACGGGTGATCATGATGGTTCCCTTCGTGCTGTGTTCGGTGCGATGTACGTGATCTGCTGGCTGTGTATCGCGGAAAGCGCGGTGAATCCCGCGGAGGACACGTGAGCGCGATTGCCTGTGAGTGTTCATGCGGCCGGGCGCCTTCCCGCACGTCGCCGCCCGAGTACGGCCACGAGCGCATCGAACGCGAGGAACGCCAGGAGACTCCAGCCCCAGAGCGGCAGCAGGACGCCGATGCCCACGGCCAGGAGCGCCAGGACGATCCGCGCCGCCCAGGGCACGCGGCCCAGGACCCGTGCGGGATCGGTCAGGGTGAAGCCGGGCCGCCGCTGCCACCACATGCGATAGCCGAGCACCACGAGCGTGGCGATGCCCAGTCCCAGGACCAGTAGGACCAGCTGGTTGGCCAGCCCGAACATCGAGCCCATGTGCAGATCGATGCCCCAGCGGCTGAGCTTGGCCGCGAGCGGGAACTCGGCGAAGTCCGTGCGGTCGGTGACGTCGAGGGTCCGGCCGTCGATCGCGACCGAGTCGACCTGGGTGGGCCAGCTGCGCTGGATCTCCTGGACGACCCAGGCGCTGCCGGCTTCGGCCGGGGGACGGATCTCTACCTCACCGGTGTCGATGTTGACGTCGCGGCCGGCCGAGAGCACCGCATCGAAGGTCGCCGGATTCGGCCCCTCCCCGGGCTGCGTCGTCGGCGCCGGCCCGGCCTGGTGGGTGTGGTGCGCGTGGTCGCCGCTCGTCTCGCCCGCCGCGCCATCCTCCTCGGTCAGGCTGGTGCTGAGCGCCGGCGTCTGCCAGCCGAGCTGCTCCCGCAGGAGGGAGACGTTCGCACCGCCGTACTGGGACCAGGTGATGCCGGTGGCGGAAAGCGCCAGGGCGCCGAGGACGAGCCAGAACCCCAGGGAGGCGTGCAGGCTTACGGTGCGCCAGCGTCCGGGCGCCCGGCGGTTCGGGCGCAGCAGGCCGCGGCGGTGCCCTCGGATCCAGGCCGCGGCCCACAGGCCGAGACCGGACAGGGCGATGACCCACAGCCAGGAGGCGGCCAACTCGCTGTACAGCCGGCCCGCGTCGCCCAGATGCAGGCCGCGGTGGAGCTGGTCGATCCAGTTCCGCAGCGGGAGGGCGCCGGAGGTGCCGTAGACGGTGAGGTCGCCGAGTACCTCCCCGGTGCCGGGATCGACGAAGACCGCGCGGTGCTCGCTGGGGCCCAGCCCGGGATCGTGGTACATCACGCGCGTGGTGGCTCCGGGCTCCGGTGCGGGCCGGACCGCCGCGAGGGAGGCCGCCTCGGTGCCGGTGCCGGCGTACCGGTGGGCCGCGGCGATCTGCTCGGCCAGGGGCAGCGGCGGGCCGTCGCTCCGGGCGTTCAGCTGCTCGGCGTAGAGGATCTTCTCCAGTTGCGGGGTCAGCGCGTAGGCGGCTCCGGAGAGCGCGGCGATCAGGATGAACGGCCCGATGAACAGGCCGGCGTAGAAATGGAGGCGTTTGAGCAGCGGGAGGAGCCAGGGTTCCGGTTCCGGGGGCGAGCCGGACTCCGCGGTTCGTTCCGTGGTGGGTCGGGTCGGGATTGTCATGGGACTCTTCTCAAGGTCTGGGCATGACCGCGGAGGGCATGCGGGAAGGGTGCGCGCCGCCGAGGCAGCGGCCGGTGCGGCACTGCCGTATTCGCCGGGCGCTTCGATGTCGAAAGCTCCGCCAGGGACGTTCGGCCGCGGGTCATCGCACCGACCACGAGTTCCCCTGCGTGATACCCGGGCGTCATGCCAGGACCGGACCGTGGACGGCTGCGTCCTCGGCTGAAGCTCGTGGTGCGTGCGGGAGGTCGCGTGCTGCACGGATGGCTGTGGTCAGGCGTGCAGCGGAGCGAGCCGGAGCGCGTGACACCGCAGCCGCCGTGGCGGAGCAGAGAGAGTGCGCGGAACACAGCCCGGACGGATCAGAGCGTGCCGACGCTGCTGATGACCTCAGCAGCCGTGGCAACGGCGGTGACGCCGGCATCGCTGATGTGCGCCCCGGGGATCCCGGCGGCGCTGCTTATCCGTTCATGCTGTGTTCAGTCGTTCAGCGGAGGTCCGCGCCCAGGTGCCGTGCTGAGATCGGCGGACCGGGCGAACACCGGCGCGCTGCAGGCGATCGCGGCGACGGGCCGGCTCTGCGGGGTGCTGGCGGGCGGCTCCGGCAGTGGCAGGAGCGCGCCGATCAGCCGGGCGAGGCGGAGGAGCGCCGTGAGGATTCGCTCGCCGTGGTAGATGAGGGTGGTGGTCAGCGTCGCCGCGACCAGGTGGGAGAGCCACATGAGCGGTCCGGCGTCATCGCCCTGCGCGGTCGCCGGGACTGCTTGCAGCAGGGCGGCAGATGCGGCGTGGTGCGCATGCGGGTCCGCGACCGTCCCTGCGGCCGCTGTGGCAGTGCCCGTTGCTCCCAGCAGGAACAGCTGGTGGAAGAGTGCCTGGCTGGCGAGGACAGAGACGGAGATGCGGGTCAGGGACAGCGCGCGTCCGGCCAGCAGCACGCAGACGAAGGAGGAGAGCAGCAGCGGCACCAGGACCCCGGCGAGGGCCGGTGCGGGACCGCCGCCCATCAGGTGGAAGAGCAGCGCGAGGAGCGTCGCCACCACGGCGGACAGGATGCCGCGGAGGAGCTGAGCCGGTGTGCGCTGCCTCATGCCCGTGATTCTACGTTACGTAGAGCTGTGAGTCGCTGACGTGCCTCAGGCGAAGACTGACTCGTCGACCTCCGTGATCGTCGTCGTGCCGGTCAGCCCGGCGACGGTCCTCAGCTCGGAGGCGACGATGTCGAGCACGCGTCCCACGCCCTTCTGCCCGGCCGCCGCCAGGCCATAGGCGACGGGGCGGGCCAGGCCGACCGCCCGCGCGCCGAGGGCCAGGGCCTTCAGCGCGTCCTCGCCGCGCCGCACGCCGCCGTCCAGGTACACCTCGGCCTTGCCCCCGACGGCCGCGCGGATGCGGGGGAGCACCTCGATGGTCGCCGGCTGCGAGTCGAGCTGCCGCCCGCCGTGATTGGAGACGTACAGCGCGTCGGCGCCGATCTCGTGCACGGCGGTGCGGGCGTCGTCGGCGTTCATGATGCCCTTGATGACCAGCTTTCCCGGCCAGGCGTCCCGCACCCGGCGCACATCGTCCCAGTCCACCGAGGGGACGCGGTTGCGCTCCTCGAAGGCGATCATCTCCCGGATGCCGATCGGCTTGCCGCCGGGACGGTAATTGCCCCAGGTGAAGGGACGGCCGGTGAGGTAGCGGTACACCCAGCCGGGCTTCGTCCCGGTGTTGACGAAGTCCTTGACGGAGAACCGCGGGGGCATCGAATCCAGGCCGTGGTGGTAGTCGCGATCGCGCTTGGACCCCAGGCCCACGTCCCCCATCAGGATGAGCGTGGAGACGCCGGCCTTGCGGGCGTCCGCGATGTGCTGCCAGAACAGGTCCTCCTCGGTGAGGAAGGACAGCTGCGCCCATACCCGGTCGGCGTCGATGCGGGCCACCTCGGCGATCCCGATGCCGGACTTGGCGGAGTGCATGAACAACAGTTCGCGTTCGCTGGCGGCGCGCGCGGCCGCCAGGTCCGCCTCCGGGTGGAACCCGCCGAGCAGTCCCATCGGCGCGACGAAGACCGGGGCGGACATCGGCACCCCCAGCATGGTGGTGCTCATGTCCATTTGCGAGACGTCGACGAAGCTGCGCAGCTTGAGCAGGTGCTCCATGAAGGCCGCCCGGTTGCGGTCCCGGGTGTGCTCCTCATGGCTGGCGCCGGCGATGTAGTCGTAGATCATCGCCGGCAGCTTCCGCCGCGCGGCGGCCTCGACGTCGTGCAGATTGACAATGCGTCGGTTCACGTGACTGTGTTCTCCTCGTCCTCGGATTGTGATTGCCCTCTGCGGGGCTCGTCAGCTGTGTGCGCGCGCTCGGGTGCGGTGCGCGCGGGAATGGCGTGCGGTCCGGTGCGCTGGGGGTGGCGAGTCCGGTGCCGGCTGGCCGCGCCGCACCCGTCAGACGCCGGCGGTCAGTGGCTCACCGCGGCGAAGAAGGCGCGGGCGCGTTCGGTGGAGGGGTTGTCGATCACCTCGTGGGAGGGGCCCTGCTCGACGATCTCGCCGCCGTCCATGAAGATCACCCGGTTCGAGACCTCCCGGGCGAAACCCATCTCATGGGTCACGACGATCATGGTCATGCCCTCCGCGGCCAGCCGGCGCATGACCGCCAGCACCTCGCCCACCAGCTCGGGGTCGAGGGCGGAGGTGGGCTCGTCGAAGAGCATCAGCTTGGGCTTGAGCGCCAGGGCGCGGGCAATGGCGACGCGCTGCTGCTGCCCGCCGGAGAGCTGTCCCGGATACGCGTCCGCCTTCTCCTCCAGGCCCACCAGCTCCAGCAGCTCGGCGGCCTCGCGGCGCACATCGGCGGCCTTGGCGCGCTGCACCCACAGCGGCCCGCAGGTGATGTTCTCCAGCGCGGTCATGTGCGGGAACAGGTTGAAGCGCTGGAAGACCATGCCGATGCTGCGCCGCTGGGCGGTCAGGGCCGACTCGGGCAGCTCGTGCAGGACGTTGCCCTCCTGCCGGTATCCGATCGTCTCGCCGTCCACCACGATCCGCCCGCCGTCGGGCCGTTCCAGATGGTTGATGCAGCGCAGGAACGTGCTCTTGCCGGAGCCGCTGGGACCCAGGATGCACACCACCTCGCCGCGTTCGACCTCAAGGCTGATGTCGTTCAGGACGACATTCTTGCCGAATGACTTGCGTACCTTCTGCGCGCTCACCATCGTCATGGCTCAGCCCTTCCTCGCCGTGTTCTGCACGGCATCGCTCTGCCCGAATCGGCGTTCGATCCGGGACTGGAAGAACGACAGGATCACCGTGACCGTCAGGTACCAGAGGGACGCGACGATCAGCAGGGGGATCACCTTGTAGTTCTGGGAGTAGATCTGCTGGACGTTGGTCATGAGATCGTTGCCGGCGATCACCGAGACCAGGGAGGAGGTCTTCAGCACGGTGATCGTCTCGTTGCCGGTCGGCGGGATGACCACCCGCATGGCCTGGGGCAGGATGATCTTGCGCATGATCAGGCCGGGGGACATGCCCATGGCGGCCGCGGCCTCGCGCTGGCCCTGATCGACCGAGCGGATGCCGCCGCGGATGATCTCGGCCATATAGGCGACCTCGTTCAGGCCCAGCGCCAGGATCGCGGCGCCGGTGGCGGAGATCAGCGAGGAGGTGGGCACGTCGACGAAGGTGATGTCGGTGAACGGGATGCCCACCGCGATCCGGGGGAAGAACGCCCCCAGGAACCCCCAGAAGAGGATCTGCACCAGGGTCGGGATGCCGCGGAACACCGTGATGTATCCCCACGCGACGATGCGCAGCACGGGGTTCTTGGACATGCTCATGAGCGCCATCAGCACGCCGCCGACGATGCCCAGCAGCATGCTCGCCACGGTCAGGTACAGCGTGACGAGCAGGCCGTTGATCGTCACCTGGGCGAAGAGGTAGTTGCCCACGGTGGGCCAGTCGAAGTTGGGGTTGGTGACGATGGCCCCGGCCAGGGACACCGCCAGCACGCCGACGACGATCGCCGCCAGCGTGCGGCCGTAGTGCCGGCGGGGGCGGATGACGAACTCGTCGGCATCCCGTTCGAGCTGGTCTGCGAGTTTCTGCATGGCGCTAGTCGTCCTCTCCTAGACGGGACAGGTGCGGGTGGTCGATCGCGGTGAACTCCAGCCCGTAATGCTCGAAGATCGTCTGGTAGGTGCCGTCCTCGATCAGCTCCTCCAGGGCCGTGATCATGGCTTCGGCGAGCTCCGGGCTGTCCTTGGGCAGCCCGATGGCGACGTAGCCCTCCTCGGTAGAGGCGCGCGGCCCGTCCTCGTCGACGAAGGCGCGCAACTGGTCGTTCGCGGCGGCAGCGGAGATCAGCACGGGTGAATCGCCCACGGCGGCGTCGACGCCACCGGTGAACAGGGCGAGCTGGATGTCGGTGATGGAGGGGTAGAAACGCGAGTCGATGGGTTCCTCGCCCTCGTCGACGCACAGCTCGGACTCGGCGGTGATGAGCTCGTGCTGGATGGCGCCGGACTGCATGCCGACGGTCAGGCCGCACAGGTCCTCATAGCCCTGGACGTCCTCATCCGTGGCCGCCGTCATGATCCCGGTCCCGCCGATGGTGGCGTAGTTGACCAGGTCGAGCTCCTGCTCACGCTCCGGGGTGGCGCGCAGGGTGGCCATGATGGCGTCGTAGCTGCCAGCCTGCAGGCCCGGGATAAGGCCGTCGAAGGGCTGCTGGACGAAGCGGACGTCCAGGCCGAGGGCGGCGCCGATGGCGGTTCCCAGGTCCACCTCCAGGCCGGTGAGCTCCTGGCGGCCGGGCGCGGTGAACATCTCATAGGGCGGGTACGGGGCGTTCGTCGCGATCACGAACTCGTCGCCTTGGCTCCACGGCTCGGGCAGCAGCGCGGGGTCTGCGGCCCGGTCCAGGAGCGCGGGGTCGACGCCCTCGTTCTCCGGCGGCACCTGGCAGCCGGCGAGGGCGAGGGCGCATACGAGCACCGCGCCCAGGAGGCCCCCGCCGCGGAGGCGGGGGAAATGCGGAGGTGAGCTGATCATGACGCACCTATCGTTGAGATGACAGGTGCGGAACCGGAAGCGGCACGCGTATGGATGCTCCGATGCCCCCGGTGCCCGGCGAGCACCGGGACGGTGCCGGGCGAGTGCCGGGTGCGGGGAGTGCGGCGGATGCGGCTGCCCCCGGTTCCGCACAGGCGGATACGGCGGGCGCAGCGGCCTAGTCCATGGCGCGGAGCACGTGGCGCAGCTGAGGAGCCTTGAGGCTTCCTTCAGTCGGTGCGGCCACGGTGAACGGCTCCTTCATGCTTCCAGGACGATGGATGTGATGCTGCTCGCATCGAGAACCAAGTAAACCCCATGCGCGGGCAAAAGGGAAGCGCCCTGGGGTCTTGGAGGAGGCGTATGCAGGTCATGTCGGTTGCGACTGCCCGCGAACGTCGCCGGAGACGCCGGACGGCCCCCGGCAGAGACCGCCGGGGGCCGTTCGAGGAGCGCCGCAGGGCGCGAGGGAGACTCAGCCGGTGACGCCGGTGAGCTCGTTCGTCGCCTGGGGCAGCTCAGCGGACTCGGTCACCTCGCCGGAGGCCAGGTCCACGATGTGGAGCTCCTGGCTGGCGGGCTCGCTGACATAGGCCAGGCCGTCCTGCACGAACAGCGTCGGCCGCGGCTGCTGCCACTCCATCGGCTCTTCCCACGCCTCGGTGACGGGGATGGAGCCGGTGACCTCGCCGGCCTCGACGTCGATCACATGCAGGCTGCCGTCGGTGCCCAGGACCAGGCCTTCCCCGTCCGGGCCGCGGCCCAGGGAGCGGAAGCTGTACGAGGTCCCCAGATCCACCAGGGTCAGCTCGCCGGTCTCGGTGTTCGTCAGGCTCACGCGCTCGGGGCGCTCCAGATCCGCATCCTCGTCCACCTTGTAGTCGCCTAGGACCACAGGCGACTCATCCGAGCCGGCCTGGTTGCCGATGCGGCCGTAGGAGTCGGGCGCATCGACCTTGGTGAACTCGCCGTCCTGGTAGATCAGGATGCCGTCCTGGCAGCCCACCACGATGGCCTCGTCCTGAGCGGCGGCCTCGCCGTGCACGCCGGGGCATTCCTCGCTGCGGGCGATCTCCTCGCCGTTCTCGTCCACGACGAGGGCGCCGGTGCGCTCCTCCTCGTTGCCGATGGTGTACAGCAGCTCGCCGTTCTCCAGCTCGACCGCGACGCCGTGGTGCGGCTCCTCGGTCTCCTGCACCTCCGGTTCGGGTGCGCCCTCCAGGAACGACTCGGAGTCGAAGATCTGGATCTTGCCGTCGCCGTCGCTGAACAGCACGGTCTTGCCGGCGTGACGGACGACGTGCCCGGGGGTGTCACCTTCGTAGACGGTGTCGGTCAGTGCCGGATCGCCGGCGTAGCTGTGGCCGTGGTCGCCGTGCGCCTCGGTCCACACGCCGGCGTCGAAGAGCTGGAAGCCCTCGGGCACGGAGACGAACACATGGCGCCCGTCACCGGCCGGGTTGACCCGGATGAAGCCGTCCAGCGGGGTGTCGTCGAGGACTTCAAGCGTCTGCGCGTCCAGGGTCAGCAGGCCGCCGTCGTAGGTGGCGACCAGCCGCGGCTGGGGCGCGTCCACCTCCTCGGCGTCCGCGTGCCCCTCCTCGCCGTGCTCGTGTTCCTCCGCGTGGCCGTGCTCGTCCTCATGACCGGCTTCCTCGGCGCCGCCGCTCTGGCACCCGGCCAGCAGCATGGCGGCGGCTGCGAGGGCCGCCAGCGGACGGATGGGACGTGTGATCATTCATCTCTCCTTCGTAGTTCCTGCCGTGGTCTCAGGGATTGCGGGTGAGGGCCTCAGCCATGCGAGTGGCGTTGACCCGTTGCATGTCGATGTAGGTGCCGGCCTCGTCGCCTGGCTCGGTGAGGGACTCCGAGTACAGCGGCACGATCTCCACGTCCAGGCCGGTCTCCTCGGCGAGCACCTCGGCCAGCCTCTGCGGCTGGGAGGAATCGGCGAAGATCGCGGGGACCCCGGCCTCGGTGATGGCCTCGGAGAGGTCCCGCAGATCCGCGGCCGAGGGCGAGGCCAGCGTGGTGCCGCTGGGCAGGACCGCGCCGATCACCTCGAACCCGTAGCGGTCGGCGAGATAGCCGAACACGTGGTGGTTGGTCACGAGTTTCCGGCGCTCGGGCGGAATGTCCTCCAGCGTCGTCGTGATCTCCGCATCGAGGTCCTCCAGCTGCGCGCGGTAGGCCTCGGCACCGGCCCGGATCTCCTCGCCCAGGCCGCCGGTCTCCTCCAGGGCGTCCACGACGGCGTCGACGGCGGCGATCATGCGCGCAGGATCGGTCCAGAAGTGCGGATCGGGCTGCCCGGCGGACTCGCCTTCGCCGTACTGCAGCGGGTCGATGTGCTCGCCGACCTCCAGCACCGGCACGCCCTCGGCGCGGGCGTTCTCCAGGTGTGCCTGCAGTCCCTCTTCCAGGCCGAGGCCGTTGGCGACGATGAGGTCCGCCGATTCCATTGCACCGGCCTGCCGGGCTGAGATGCCGAAGGAATGCGGGTCGGCATTGGGTTCCATCAGCGTGAGCACCTCGCCGCCATCGCCGACCACGTTCTCCACCACGTCGCCGAGGATGTTCGTCGTCACGACGATCGTGGGTGCCGAGTCGTTCGGAGTGCACGCCGTGCCGGCGGCAGCGAGCAGCACGATCTGCGCGCTGGCCAGGAGCGCGCCTCGGACGCGGTTCATGAGCCGTCCCTCACCGTCCGGTCACGGCCAGCGAGGAGGGATGCCCGCCGAGTTCCAGGACGCGGGCCTCGCGCAGGCCGTCGGCCGCATCGAGCTCGAGCACGCGCCCGCCCGCCGGATCGCTGACGTAGGTGCGCTCGCGGTCGACGACGACGGAGGGGCCGCTGCCGTGGCCGTCTCCGGAACCGGCATCGGCGAGGAGCTCGCTCTGGGCGAGGACCTCACCGTTTCCGGCGTCCACCGCGTAGCCGGTGCCGTGCTCGTCGAGGGCCACCACGACCGAGTCGTCCGGTGCCACGTCCAGGCTGGTCACCGGCGCGTCCGTGCTGACCGTGTGCCACTGACCGGAATCCGCGTCGAGGATCAGGATCCCGGCATCGCCGGCTGCCGCGGCGACCACCTCGCGTCCGGCGGACAGGGACCAGGCCCGTTCGCCGTCGGCCTCGTCCGGGTAGGGGAGAAGTTCGGCGTTCAGGTCCTCGTCCACCTGCAAGACGCCGTCCTCACAGGCGAACAGGACGCCCGCGCGCGTCGCGGCGGTCCCGTGCAGTTCCGTGCAGGTCTCCGGCAACGGTGTTGCCGTGCCGTCCGGGCCGTAGGCGACCACTTCGGAGGGCAGGTCGTCGGTGGCATCGGCCGGGACCGTGGACAGGACATCGTCGCCGAGCGGTACCGCCACGCCGTGGTGCGGCCCCGGCTCCACGGAGTTCAGTTCGGTGAGCTCCCCGTCGCCGAGCGGGGACCGGTCGTAGACCCGGGCGGCTCCGTCGCCGTCGAAGAAGAAGGCCACGGCGGAGTCGTGCGCCACCACGTGCGCGGGATCGGTGCCGGGCACATCGCCGACGACGGAGGGCTCCGCCCGGTAGTAGTGCTTGTGGTCGCCGTGGTCGACCGTCCAGACTCCGCTGTCCACGATGCGCGCGGCACCGGCGTCCTGGTCGGTCAGGTAGAGGTACCGCTGGTCGGCCGCGGCCAGACTGGTGCCGGGAGCGTTCTCGACCTCGGTGACGACCTCTTCGCTGACGAGATCGACGAGGGTCAGGGTTCCGGTCTCCGTGTCGAGGGAGGCGAGGCGGAGCTGAGGCTCATCGGCTTCCTCGGCGCCCTCGACGTAGCCGTGCGGGACGGCGGAGGTCTCCTCGGCGGCGGGGGCGGTGCTCTGCTGCTGGCACGCCGACAACGCGAGCAGGGACACCAGAGCGGCGGCGGAAACGGACAGACTGCGGTTGCAGGGCATAAGTGCTTTCTAATTAATAATGAGTGTCATTAACGAACAAGAGCGATGATACACCGCTTGCCGAGCAGCGTGACGAAGAAGACCAGGACGGTCAGCAGGGCGATGGTGGCCCCTGCTGCCGTCTCCGCGTACCAGCTGATGAGAAGGCCGGCGTAGGTGAGGAGCGCACCCAGGGCGGCGGCCGCCAGCATGATGGTGCGCACCCGGGAGAACATCAGCGCCGCCGTGGCCGGCGGGCCGATCAGCAGGCCGAAGACCAGGAGGGTGCCCACGATCTGGAAGGAGGCCACGGTCGCCAGCCCGGTGAGCGCGAGCATCGCGAGGTGTGCCCAGCGCGGGCGCAGCCGGAGGGTGGCGGCGATGCGCTCATCGAAGGACAGGGCCATGAAGGGGCGGTGCAGCACCAGGCACGCCACGATGCCCAGTGCGGTGCTGACGGCCAGGGCGGCAAGATCGCTGCGGCGCACGCCCAGGACGTCCCCGAACAGGAACGCGGTCAGATCCACCGCGAACGAGCGGGAGTGCGAGACCAGCACGACGCCGAGGGCGAGCATGCCGACGAAGAGAAGGCCGATGCCGACGTCCTGGGAGAGCCGGGACTCCTTCGTCACCCACACCACTCCGGCGGCCATCGCCATGGCGCTGGCCGCCGCGCCCAGGAGGAGGTTCCCGCCCAGCAGTGCGGCGATGGCTACGCCCGGCAGCATGCCGTGGGACAGCGCGTGGGCGAAGAACGCCAGCCCCCGCAGGATCACCCAGGTGCCGACGCAGGCGCAGAGGACGGCGGCCAGGCAGCCGGCGATGAGGGCGCGGGCGACGAAGGAGACCTCGAAGGGCGCGATCAGGAATTCCATCGGATAACAGTAACGGTTATTATTAAGCGGTGGTGAACGCGATCGAACTCTCGGACGTCAGCTGCCGGTACCGGCGGCAACTCGCCCTCGACCACGTCACAGCGACATTGCCGGCGGGCAGGGTGACGGCGCTGGTGGGGCCGAACGGCTCGGGAAAATCGACCCTGCTGGCGGCGTTGGCCGGGGTCCTGCCGCTGGCCGGCGGTCAGATCAGGAACCTGCCGGAGGACATCGCCTTCGTGGTTCAGCGCAGCGCGGTTCCCGATTCTCTTCCCATCACCGTGCGGCAGACCGTGGAGATGGGCCGCTGGCGCCGGCGCGGCGCATGGGGCCGACTGCGCCGGGAAGACCACCAGATCGTCGACGAGGCGATGGCGCGCCTGGGGCTCAGCGAGCTTGCCGGCCGGCAGCTGGGAACGCTCTCGGGCGGACAGCGTCAGCGTGCCCTCGTGGCGCAGGGACTGGCGCAGCGCGCCGCGCTGATCCTGCTGGACGAGCCGCTCGCGTCGGTTGATGTGCGGGCGTCGGAATACATCGCCGGAGCAGTGCAGGACGCCCGGGCCGACGGCGCGACCATCGTGATCGCCACCCACGAGCGGGATCAGGCGCGGCAGGCCGATCACGTGCTGCATCTCAGCCGCGGAGCTCTCCTGCACGAGGGCCCGCCGGGGGCTGCGGCCGGGCCTTCCTCGGCAACGGGCGCGATGACAGCGTCCCGGGCGTCAGGGGAGCATGCCGGCCGGCGCGGCCCCGCCGGAGCGAGTCGCTGACCCGCTTGCCGTCAGTTCTGCTATACGTGCCCGTCCGGAAGTACCGCGGCCCGGGATCGCCGGCGGGATCACGTCCTGGTTCCTGGTGAATCGCACCCGTCATTAGCCGCCGCCGCGGAAAGCGCGTACGCTTAAGGTGCGGATGCGTTCAGTCTTGCCTCGCTCCGCCGCCGGGGACATCGTTCCCCGCCTCATCGTGGCGAGACATCCCCAAGCCACAGTGAGCTGGTACGTGTCTTCTTCTTTCGCGGACTTCGGTCTGCCCTCTGCCCTTATCGACCCTCTGACCGCCCAGGGCATCACGGTGCCCACACCGATCCAGGCGGCGACGCTGCCGGACTCCCTCGCCGGGCGCGATGTGCTCGGCCGTGGCCGCACCGGATCCGGTAAGACCTACGCCTTCCTGCTGCCGCTCGTCGCCCGGCTGGAAGCCAGCGCGACGAAGGCGCGGCCTGGCCGCCCCCGCGCGCTCATCCTGGCCCCGACGCGTGAGCTCGTCGGCCAGATCGAAGCGTCCCTGAAGCCCCTGGCCGAGGCCACCGGCCTGCGCACGCAGACCGTATTCGGCGGTGTCGGCCAGAACCCGCAGGTGGCGGGGCTGCGCCGCGGCGCTGATGTGGTGCTCGCCTGCCCGGGCCGTCTGGAAGACCTCATCTCCCAGGGCCACTGCGATCTGGGCGATGTCGAGATCACCATCCTGGACGAGGCCGACCACATGGCCGACCTCGGCTTCCTTCCCGTGGTGCGGCGCGTGCTGGACACCACCCCGCGCGACGCCCAGCGACTGCTGTTCTCCGCCACGCTGGACAGCGGCGTGGACAAGCTGGTCAAGCGCTACCTGCACTCGCCGGTCACCCACGAGGCGGACTCCGCGCAGTCGCCCGTGGCCACCATGGACCACCACGTGCTTCACCTGGGCCGCGAGCAGCGGCTCCCGGTCCTGGTAGACCTGGCCAGCGCACCCGGCCGCACCGTGGTCTTCACCCGGACCAAGTACGGGGCCAAGGGCCTGGCCCGCCAGCTCAACCGCAGCGGCGTCCCGGCGGTGGAACTGCACGGCAATCTCTCGCAGAACGCCCGCACCCGGAACCTCGACGCGTTCCACAGCGGCGCCGCGGCGACGCTGGTGGCAACCGACATCGCGGCCCGCGGGATTCACGTCGACGATGTGGCCCTCGTGATTCACGCTGATCCGCCCACCGAGCACAAGGCCTACCTGCATCGTTCCGGTCGCACCGCCCGCGCCGGTGCCGCCGGCACCGTGGTGACCCTCATGACGGACGACCAGGTACGCGATGTGCGCGCACTGACCCGTGCGGCGGGCATCAGCCCGACCGTGACCCGCATCGGCGGCCCGGATCATCCGGTGCTCGCTGAACTGGCACCGGGCGACCGGGAGACCGTCGAGGGCGGCTGGACGCCTCCCTCGGCTCCGGTGCAGGCCCCCGCGGCCCGCGCGCCGCGCTCGGGCGGCGGACGCGGTGGCAGGCGCTCCGGCCGTGGCCGTGGTGGCTCGCAGAACGCCTCGGCGAACGGCCGCGCGGCGGAGACCCCGGCAGGTGCGGCATCGCATGCGCCGTCGAATCCGGGTGGCGGAGCCGGCTCCGGCGGCGGGCGCTCCCGCAACCGGCGTCGCCGCCGGCCCTCGGGCTCCCGCCAGGGCTGATCAGCCGGTGCGCGGCACAGCGTTGCCGCGCACCGCGCCTGTTGTCCGGACTCTGCGGCGGAAGACGCGACCGTGCCGGGCGAAGCGCTCGTCTGTTCTCCACCCGTGCCGTACGGATAGCGCCGAAAACGCGGTCGTACCGCCCTGCACGGTGTGGGCTTGCGGGTCAGACCGGCCAGATCGTGGGATAGGCCTAGAGCACCTGGGCCTACACTCGGAGCTGTGAAACCGATGTCCCGCATCTTCCCAGGCTGGCGTGCACTCGGACTTGCGGCGGCAGCCCTTGCGGCTGGCTTTACCCTCAGTGGTTGCTCCCTTCTCGAAGACCCCTACGAGACCGCACCGGCCGAAAAGGAGATCGACACCCACACGCCCCAGGCGAATCCGTTCGCCACCACGCCACCCGGTGTGTGTCCGGAACCATGGCGGTCGCTGGAGAACCGGGTGATGACTCCTCGCGGGTTCGTAAACCCTAGCCTCACCCCGATCTTCGCGGGCGATCCGGACATGGCTGATGTCACCTATCATGACCGCTATGACGAATACTCGGAGGAAACTGACCCTCGCCGCGCACTCCTTGTGGTGTCGCTGGACGAGACTTATTCCGAGTGGTTCGAGCCCGACCACCTAGAAGACATCAGCCTCACGCCGATCGAGCGAGACAAGACGTACCAGATCTGCGGGGAGCCCCTTGACGTGGAGATCACCTACATCGGCATGGAAGAAAGTACCGGCCAGTTCGATGCCGCCGGTGTCTGGGAAGTCAGTGCGGATGAGCCGTTCTTCTCGCGCGAGGACGAAGTGAACGTGCAACTGAGGATTCTCGACACGAATATTGAAGGTCGCGCCGACGGGCGTTATGTGAAACGCCCTCCCGCGACCGATTTGTCGTGGGAAGGCGCGACGATGGCCGCAGCATTCCATTACCTGGAGTTCTACTACGAGAACCGGGGCAACTAGAACGACGGACGCTGCCAGAGTGTGCGCGGTCACTTCATGGGAGGAGGTGGCGTAGGATGGCTCTTCCTCTATCTGGGTTGTGCCTGATTCGTATGCCCGACGCGTTCTCGCCCCTCAACGCCCACTGGCGGAACCCTTCAGTGATTCAGTACTGAAAAGTAATAATGTAGAAGTACCACAAATTAAAGATGATGACGGGAGCGGTGACCAAGATCGCGGCGCAATCGGTCAGAACTCTGTAGGTTATTGAGATCTTGTTGCGCACCGGTGGCAGCAGGGCGACGGTGGCGGCGACTGCCACCAGTGCATAAATTCCAAGGAATCTTCCGATACTCAATTCCACAGAGTCGCTAGAGAGGGGGCTGAGTTCTCCTGCGTACCATATTAACAATAGCGGTAAGCAGCAAAGAAGCGTAATTCCCACATATGCAAGACGTAAAATAGCGAGACGGACTAATCGTGCGTCCTGCTGCCGTTTTGGAGATTCCATAGCACTTCCGTTTTGCTTGCAATGAAATTTTCCGGTATCAACCGAGGGGCGTAGTCGATGGTTGTAAAATCCGAAGATTTCGCACAGTCCGTAGTTTCACGCACCTACGGTCGATCGTCT
Source organism: Sediminivirga luteola (assembly GCF_014639315.1). Lineage (GTDB taxonomy): Bacteria > Actinomycetota > Actinomycetes > Actinomycetales > Brevibacteriaceae > Sediminivirga > Sediminivirga luteola. Next base: position 92,476 of record NZ_BMFY01000002.1, on the reverse strand, counting down.
CATTAATGCCATTGTAGCGCGCCAAAATTGGTTCACTTCTGCGTTACTCCGCGTCCAGGGATCACTGTGGGCTCGTACCTGGAGATTCACGGAGTCGCCAGTCGCGGCGCCCGACGGCTGGTCACCCTGAGGCGCGGCTCACCGCCGGCGGCGCGCCGCTTTCCGAGCGATCTTCTGCGCGATGGCCTCCGGCAGCACACCGGCGTCCAGGCAGGCATCGGCGGCTTCCAGATCTCCCATCAGCGCGAGGAACACGCGGTCCACGGTAATCGTGTGCCCGCCGGGCCGTTCGACCTCCACCGGAGACCCCGCCTCGATCGTGCCGGGCTCCAGCACGCGGAAGTACGCGCCCGTGCGGTTCTCCGCCGTGAAGCGCTTGACCCATCCGCGCACGCCCATCCGCTTGGCGAACGTCGCGCAGGGCACCCGCGGGCCGGTCACTTCCAGCACCACCGGACCCAGCGTCCACCGTTCACCGATCAGCGCGTGGCTGGGATCCAGGCCCGCGGTCGTGAGGTTCTCCCCGAACGTGCCGTGCGGCACCGCCTCGCCCAGCTCGCCGGACCAGAAAGCATAATCCTCCGCGGCGTAGGCGTAGACCGCCTGCAGATCGCCGCCGTGATGAGCCACGTCCCCGATGAAGTCGCCGGCCACTCCGCTGGGACCCTTGGCCACGCCGGGAGCTGCGACCACGGCGCGGGGCACGCGCTCCTTCGTGATCCCGGTGTGCTCGCCCGGACGGGCGGGATCCGGTCGTGCAGTCCCGACGTTGAGGGAGAGCAGCCGCCCGGTCATGAGCCGGCGGCGCGGTCCTGGTGGGCACTGCAGTCGCCGCAGACGCCGAACACCTCGATCGTGTGGCTGATGGAGGAGAAGCCGTGCCGCTCGCTGATGTCCTTGAGCCACTGCTCCGCCGGAGGCTCGATCTCCACCGCCTTGCCGCAGTAGCGGCAGACGAGGTGATGGTGATGGTCCGAGCTGGCGCAGGCGCGGTACAGGCGCTCGCCTTCGGGATTCGAGATGACGTCGACCTCGCCCTGCTCGGCGAGGCGGTTGAGCTGCCGGTATACCGTCGCCACGCCGACGCTCACCTCGGCGTCCTCGAGCCGGCGGTGCAGATCCCGTGCGGAGACGAACTCGTCCAGGGTGCTCAGCTCGGCGCGGATGGCCTCCTTCTGCGCGGTGCGCCGCGCCGCCGGTGCGTTCGGCTGGCCGGACGGGCCGCCCGGACTGTCGCCGGCGGGCGCCTGCATGCCGCTCATCGAACCTCCACATCACTGCCTTGAGAGCGAAGCCCCAGTATATAAGGCCGCGTTCATGGGAACGGCCCCGTGACGGGGCCATCGTGGACCTGATCGTTCTACAGGGTCAAGCCCAGCACCGTGGGCCCGTCTGCGGCGAAGGCTCCCCGCACCGCGGTATCGAGCTGCTCGCGCCACTGCGGTGCCGCTGCGCTCAGGGCGACCCCGCGGGCGCCCATGGCGGTGCCGAGTGCGGCGAAGTCGGGCCGGCGCAAGCGCACCCCGATATGCGGGATGTCCCGCTCGTCCATCTGCGCCTCGATCTCCTTGTAACCGCCGTTGTCCACCACGAGGAACAGCACCGGCAGTTCCAGCTCCACCGCCGTCATGATCTCCTGCACCGCGAACATCGCCGCGCCGTCGCCCACGATCGCCGCGACGGGACGCTCCGGGGCGCCCAGCTTGGCGCCGATGGCGGCCGGCAGCCCGTATCCCAGGGTGGCGTAGCCGGGCATGTACAGCAGCTGGCCGCAACCGCGGGCGACGAGGGCGTGCACTGTGCCGTCATAGGTCACCTGGGAGGAGTCCCCGGCGATCACGACATCGTCCCCGGCGGCTTCCTGCACGATCCGGGTGATCTCCGGCAGGATGCCGTCCAGATCGAAGTCGCCGGCCATGCGCTGCCGCAGGGAGGCGGCGCGGCCGGCCGGGCCGGACCCGGCATCATCGGAGGGCGACTGCGCCGCGGTCTCGCCCAGCTGGTCGAGAACGGCCCGCAGCCCCGCCTGCGCGTCCGTGCACAACAGCACATCGGAGCGCAGATTCTTGTGCATCTGATCAGGGTCGATGTCGATGCGGATCACCCGCGGCCCGCGCTGCCCGGGATGGGCGCCGATGCGCCCTCCCCACAGATCGGAGTCGGCCAGTTCCGAGCCGATCACCAGCAGGACATCCGCCTCCCGCGAGGCGTCCTGGACGGAGGCCAAGCGCACATTCGCGCCCAGGCTCAGCGGATGGTCTTCCGGCAGGACGCCCTTGCCGTTGGCCGTGGTCGCCACGGGCGCGCCCAGCCGCTCGGCCACGGTGCGCAGCTCGGCCGCCGCGCCCCTGGCGCCGCCGCCGGCCACGATCATCGGCGTCTGCGCGGCGCGCAGCAGCTCCGCGGCCTCCACGACCGGAGCCGGTGCGACGACCGGCTCGGGCAGCACCGCCGGTTCGGGCAGCTCGCTCAGCCACGGCCCCTCGAGCACGTCCAAGGGCACCTCGATGTGCACCGGCCCCGGCCGTTTGCGGCCGAACTCCTCGAAGGCGTCCACGACGGCCTGCGCGGCGGCCTCGGCGGTGCGCACCCGGCGGGACCACACCAGGAGGCGGGACAGCGCGCCGGAGGAGTCCTTCGTCTCGTGGAGCTGGCCCATGTCCTGGCCCTCCGTGCCCAGCGGCATGCCGGGAGAGATGAGCACCATCGGCCGGGACTCCGCATAGGCGGTGGCCGCGGCGGTGATGGCGTTCGTCAGGCCCGGACCGGAGGTGGTGATCACCACGCCGGGGCGTCCGGTCACCTGGTAGTAGCCGTCGGCCGCGTAGCCGGCGCCCTGCTCGTGCCGCGGGGTGACCGCGCGGATGCCCAGCGGTTCCAGGTGGCGGTAGAACTCCAGGTTGTGGGTGCCGGGGATCCCGAAGGCCATCTGGGCGCCGTGCCGTGCCAGGGCCGCGATGACGGCCAGGCCGCCGGTGCGCTGGGCAGGTCCCAGCGAGTCGATGTACTCCCGGATCCGTCCCTGGGGGAGGGCACTCATCGGCTCGCCTCCGCCGGCTCGTCATCGCGCAGCTGCGGCGCCAGGGCCACGCAGGCGACATTGAGAGCCGCGAACACCAGGAACAGCGCCACCACGGCCCAGATGGTGCCGGTCGCGTCGTAGAGGAAGGTGGCGGTCACCGGCGCCAGACCGCCGTAGATGGCCACGCCGATGCCGTAGGACAGCGACACGCTGGTGTAGCGGGCACGTGGCACGAACAGCTGTGACATGAAGGTGGCGGTGGGGGCGTAGGTCGCGGACATGGTCAGGCGCACGGCGCACACCAGCACGAAGATCAGCACCGTGTTGCCGGTGGAGAACGACAGGAACAGCGGGGCGATCAGGATGCCGGTGGAGATGACGCCCAGGTTGATGGTCCGGCGCCGGCCGATCTTGTCGCCCAGCGCCGCCATCGGGAGGGTCGCCAGCAGCTCCAGGAACGAGGCCAGGGTCATGGCGTTGAGGATGAGCGTGGTGGGCACGCCGACCTCGGGGCCGGTGGCGTAGGCCTGGGCGAAGGTGGTGGTGAGGTAGTAGCCGCCGGTGGCGACGGGGATGGCACCCATGCCGATCAGGATCGGCAGCCAGTTGCGGCGCAGCGCGAACATCACCGGCACCTCCTCGGCTGCCTTGTTCGCGGCTTTCTCGCCGGCCCCGGCGACGGCCGTCTCATCGGCGCCGGCCGCGGTCTTCGCGTCGTCCTCGAAGACGGGAGACTCCTCGACCCGGAACCGGATCCAGAACCCGATCGCGATCAGGACGATGGAGGCGATGAAGGGAATCCGCCAGCCCCAGTCGAGCAGGAAGTCGTCGCCGCCGAGGGAGATCAGGCTGAACGAGCCGGTGGCCAGCAGCGCGCCGGCCGGATTGCCCAGCTGCGGGAAACCGCCGTAGAAGGTCTTGGACTTCTCCGGGGCGTGCTCGACGGACATCAGGACCGCGCCGCCCCATTCGCCGCCCACGGCGATGCCCTGCAGCGCCCGCAGCGCCACCAGGAGCACGGCCGCCCAGGCGCCGATCTGCGCGTAGGTCGGCAGCAGGCCCACCATGAACGTGGCGGCGCCCATCAGCACCAGGGTCATGACCAGTGCCGGACGGCGGCCGAAGCGGTCGCCGATGTGCCCGAAGAGGATGCCGCCGAGCGGCCGGAAGAAGAACCCGACCGCATAGGTGCCGAAGGCCGCGGCGATGCCGACGAGCCGGTCGGCCTCGGGGAAGAACACGTGACCGAAGACCAGCGCGGCGGCGGTGGCGTAGATGTAGAAGTCGAACCACTCGATGGTGGTGCCCACGAAGGCGGCAAGCCCGGCTTTGCGGGCCTTGGCCGTGTCGTGGACGGGTGCGGGTTGAGTGCTCATGTTCCTGCTTCCCATTCGAGGCGGCCGCCGACCCAGGTCTGACGGACGCCGATACCGGAGATGGCCTCGGGCGCGACCTGCAAGGGGTCGGCGTCGAGGACGGTGAAGTCCGCGCGCTTGCCCGGCTCGAGCGAGCCGGTGTCGTCCTCCCGGCCCAGGGCACGGGCGGCGCGGATGGTGTGCGCGGCGAGGGCGTCCTCGGCGCTGACGGCCAGGTCGGGTCCGCCGTGCACGGCGCCGGACCTGGTGGCGCGGGTGACGGCGGTGCCGATCGCCGCGAGCGGGTGGGGCGGCGCGACGGGGGCGTCGGAGGACAGCGCATACGGCACGCCCGCCCTGACGAACTCCCCGAGCGGATTGAACCTGGCGCCCTCCTCGCCGATGGTCTCCAGGAGCCCGTCGCCCCAGTTGTAGTAGTGCTGCGTCTGGTTCACCGGGACGATGCCCAGCTCGGCGATCTGCTCGATCTGCGCGGGCGTCGGCAGGCCGCAGTGCTCGATCCGGTGGCGGGCGTCCTCGCGCGGGCTGTCCTGCTGGGCGGCGCGGACCGCGTCGATCACCATGCCCAGAGCGGTGGGCGACTGGGCGTGCGTGGCGGTCTGGATGCCGGCGGCATGCGCGCGGCGCACCATCTGGGCGTACTCCTCCGGCGCGTGGTACAGCTGGCCGCGTCGGCAGGGATCGTCCGCGTAACCGTGGGGGAAATAGGCGGTGGAGCCGCCCAGGGTGCCATCGGCGTAGAGCTTGATGCCGGCGTAGGCCAGGCGCGAGTTGCCGAAGGCGCCGTGCAGTCCGATCTCCAGCGCGGCGTCCAGCAGATGGGAGAGCAGGTACATGCTGATCCGCGTGGTCAGCTGCCCGGCCTCCGCCGCGCGCAGATAGGTGTCGAGTTCGCGCTTGGAGACCTGGGCGTCGCCGATGCTGGTCACGCCGCTGGCCAGGAACCGCTCCTGGGCGGCCGCCAGCTGGGCGAGGTGCTCATCGGGGGAGTCGGCGAGGTGGAAGTTCGGGCCGTGGTTGCCGACCTTCACGCCGTCCATGCCGGTGAGCATATTGCAGGCGGCATCGGAGACCTCGCCGGTGAGACGGCCCTCGGCGTCGCGGAAGAACTCGCCGCCGGGCGGATTGGGAGTGGACTCGTCCACTCCGCAGACGGCCAGCGTGTAGGAGTTCACGACACCGCCGTGCCCCGAGGCGTTCATCAGGTACACCTGGCGGTCGTCGGCCACCTGGTCCAGCTCCTCCTTGCGGGGATGCCGGCGTTCAGCCAGGTTCTTCTGCTCGTAGCCGTAACCGCGGATGGGCGTGCCCGGCGGCAGGGTCTCCTTGGCCGCTTTCAGCAGGGCGACGATCTCCGGGATGCTGCCGGCACGCTCGGGCGAGCAGTCCACCCAGCGCATCATCTGGCCGTACATGAGCGGGTGGGCGTGCGGATCGCTGAAGCCGGGCAGGACGACGGAGTCGCCCAGGTCCACGGTCTCGGGGGAGACGCCGGCCGGCGTGAGGACGCGGCCCGCATCGCGGGCGTCTTCGAGGGTGCCCAGGAAGGCGATCCGGTCATGATGGAGCACCATCGCCTGGGCGGTGTCCACGGCTTCTGCGGTCTCTGCCAGCGTGCGGATCAGGCGCGCCGTCACGATCCGGGGTGCCTGCGGTGCCGTCGCGGCGGCGCGGGGGTCACGGCCCGGTGCACCGCACGAGTCGAATGCGACCAGCTTGCGCAATCTTCATCCTCCTTGATCTTCACCTCGGCCTGCGTGGCGCCCGCCGAGGGATGCTTGGTGAATCTACTGCGGTACAGATCACACGGCAATCACACAAAGAGTTCTCATCTCCCCCTGTGCCTTCACTTTCCGGTGAGATGATGGCGCTAAGTGAAGCAGAAGGCGTGCTGTATGGTCCTGCATGCTTCGGTTTCGCACTCTCCGCCGTGCAGGAAAGACGAAATCATCGGCACTGGCGCATGAGTGCGCCGCGCGAGCGGATCGGGCACGGGCCCGCGATGATGTGCGAGCTGCGGCGCCGCTGGCGGAGGGGCCGCCAGCGCACTGGGAGACAGCACGCTGGGAGAGGACTAGGGGAACCGGTGGACATCGACGAACGGCTGATCCGGGCGCTGCAGCAGAACGGCCGGGCCAGCTACCGGCAGCTGTCGCAGCAGCTGGGCGTGCCCCGGAACGTGGTCTCGGCGCGCCTGCGGACGCTCCTGGCCCAGGACCGCATCCGCATCGTCGCGGCGGCGGATCCTGCCTTCCTGGGCGAGCACGCCATCGCCCACGTGGCCATCACCGGGCGCGGCGAGCTCACCGGGGTGATCAACCAGCTGAGCGAGCGCATCGACGTGCCGCTGGTCTCGGCGACCTCCGGCATGCACGACCTGGTGGCGGAGGTACGCACCAGCGACACCTCGGCGCTCTACGGCATCCTGGCGTGGATCCGCAGCTTCGAGGAGGTCGCGACGATCAACGTGCTGCTCTACACGGACATCGTCAAGGGCCTTTTCGTGTCCCGGTACGGCGGCGGCAGTACGGTGGACGAGATCGACGCCGAGCTGATCGAGCTGCTGCGACTGGATGGCCGGCGCAGCTACCGTGAGCTCGCCGGGGATGTGCGGCTCTCCCCGACGGCCGTGCGCAACCGGGTGCGGCGGATGCTCGAGGCGGGCATCCTGACCGTGAGCGCGGTGATCACCCATACCGCGCAGAGCGGCCGGGTGAAGGTCGGCATGGGACTGAACCTGGGCGCGCAGACCCGTGAGGTGGTCGAACAACTGGTCGGCTATCCCGAACTGGAGTTCGCCGCGCTGAGCATCGGCCGCTTCGATCTGGTCGCCACCCTCAACTCGGGGGCGCCGGCGGAGCTGTTCTCCCGGCTGGAGGACATCAAGGGACTGCCGGGCGTGGACCGGATGGAGACCTGGTTCCACCTCACCACGTTCAAAGAGGACTACGCGCGCTCGACGTCCCTGCCGTTCGCGCAGTCCGCCCGCAGGTAACCGTCTCAGCCGCCTCCGGTCACCCGGATCTCGGTGCCGGTGACGTAGGCGGCGTCCTCGGAGACGAGGTACGCGACGGCTGCGGCGACTTCCTCGGGCTCGCCGGCGCGCTGCAGGGGGAAGTCCTTCGCGCGCTCTTCGGGGGCATCGGGGACGCCGGCGTCGGCGTGGATCTCGGTGCGGATGGTGCCCGGCGTGACCGTGTTGACCCGGATGCCGTCGGGTCCGGCCTCCTTGGACAGTCCCACGGTGAGGGTGTTGAGTGCCGCCTTGGACATGGCGTAGGGGATGTAGCGGTTCGGCGCCCCGTTGCCGGCGACGATGGAGGAGATGTTCACGATTGAGCCGGGACGGCCGCTCTCGCGGAGATGGCCGACGAGATGCTGCGAGAGCAGGATCGGGGCGAAGGCGTTGAGCCGGAACATGAACTCGGTGTGCTCGAGGTCCACCTGTTCGAACGGCCCGACGCGACCGGTCACGCCGGCATTGTTGATCAGGTGGTCCAGCTGCCCGAACTCCGCGATGGCGGCCGGCACGAGCCGCGCCGCCTGCGTCAGGTCCGCCAGATCGGCCTGGACCATGTGCACGCTGGCGCCTGCCGCGCGGCAGGCGGCTGCGGTCGCCTCCGCCTCCTGGGCGCGGGCCCGGTAGTTCAAGACGAGGTCGTGCCCCTCGGCTGCGAGGCGGCGGGCGATGGCGGCGCCGATGCCGCGGCCGCCTCCTGTGACGAGGGTGACGGGACGAGGTGATGCGGTCATGCGCTCACGATAGACCGCTGGCCCGGGGCGGTGGAACGTTAAGTTCCGGTGCCCGCGGCTCGCGTCGTGCGGACGCCACCTGGACGCAACAGGACCCGCTCGGGCGGAGCGGGTCCTGTTGCCGCCGGGGACGCCCCGGCGGTACCGGCCTGACCGGCGTCAGCATGGGGCCGGCTCAGGTGCTCAGGGGCTCACGGCGAGGTCTTGCCGCCGTTGACGTGCAGGGTCTCACCCACCACATAGCTGGATTCGGCTGAGGTCAGGAAGACATAGGCGGGGGCGAGTTCCACCGGATGCCCGGCCCGGCCCATCCAGACGTCCTGGCCGAACTCCGGCAGCGCGTCCTTCGGCTGGCCGTCGGAGACCTGCAGTACCGTCCACACCGGCCCGGGGGCCACGGCGTTCACCCGGATTCCCTTCGGCGCGAGCTGCTGGGCCACGCCCTTGGTGAAGTTGTTGATGGCGGCTTTGGTGGAGGCGTAGTCCAGCAGGTGCGCGGAAGGATCGTACGCCTGGATCGAGGTGGAGTTGACGATGGTGGATCCCGGCGGAAGGTGCGGAACCGCGGCCTGGGTGACCCGGAACATCGCGTGGATGTTCGTGGCGAAGGTGTCCTCCCACTGTTCGGGCGGCAGATCGGCGATGTCCTCCACGGCGATCTGCCGGCCGGCGTTGTTGACCACCGCGTCCAGCCCACCGAGCTCCTCGGCCGCGCGATCCGGCAGGGAGGAGGCGTACTCGGGATCGGACAGATCGCCGGGAAGGGCGACCGCTTTGCGCCCGGCGGCCTCGATCAGAGAGATGACGACCTTCGCGTCGTCACCCTCGGCGGGCAGATAGCCGAGGGCCACATCGGCGCCCTCCCTGGCGAAGGCGATCGCGACGGCCGCGCCGATGCCGGAGTCGGCTCCGGTGATGAGCGCTTTGCGCCCCTCCAGCCGGCCCAGCCCCCGGTAGGTCTGCTCGCCGCGGTCCGCCGACGGCTCCAGATCCCGGTCCAGGCCGGGTTCGGCCTGATGCTGCTTGGGCGGCGAGAGCGTCGGGTACCGCGTGACGGGATCGCTGAACGTGAGCTGGTCGAGTGCACTGCTGGATTCGGTCATGATGGTCCTCCTCCTGATGGCGCTGCCGTAGGTGCCCACCACGTTTCCCCTGCCCAGGGCGTATGTCAAGGGTGGTGTGGGACTCGTCACCGGCGTGCTCCCGAGGCGTGGGCCGGGGCCGTGGCAGCCGGGAAGCAGTCAGGAAGCCAGGGGTGCGCTCTGGCCTGCGGGCCGCCGCTCAGGCGCGTGGGGCAGGTGCCGCCAGCGCCTCGTCGACGAGCCGCTCGGGGTCCTGGGCGCCCAGCCCGCGCAGGACCAGGGGCACCAGCGGCAGGCGGGGATCCAGCGGAGGGGTCGTGTTCTCCGCTCCCGCGCGGGAACCGTGGACGACCGCCACCAGGAACCGGGCTCCCTCCTCGGCGCCGGGCTCACCTGGGAGTTCGCCCTGCTGCTGCGCTTCGCGGAGGAAGACGCCGACCAGTTCCCTCCACTGCGGCAGGGGCGAGTCGATGCCGAGGTCCCGGAGGCTCTTGTCCAGCGGGAAGTCGAACGCCGCGGCCGCGACCGGATCGGCTTCCAGGCGTTGTCCGCTGAGGTGCAGGAAGCAGAGCAGCCCGCGCAGGCCGCCACCGGGGAAGACGGTGCGCGCCTGGGCGTCGCACTCGTTCAGGGCTGCGCCGAGCGCCGCGACGAGGTCGATCGCCAGCGAGCGCTTGGTGGGGTAGTGGTAGGCGAGGACGCCCTTGGACAGACCCAGGCGGGCGCCGATGGCGGAAAGACTGGAGTCGCCGTACCCGTGCTCCGCCATCTCATCGGCGGCGGCTTTCAGAAGCCGCTTCCGGGTCGCGGCCGAGCGCTGTGCTTGTGTCATTCTGCACAGCATAATGGAGCCTTGTGAAAAACCGGCGCAGGTCGACTTGTGCCTTTTTACCGGCCGGCTGGAGACCAGCCTCGGAGGAGGCAGCGGTGCGGCCGCATGGTATGGCGGCAAGCCGGATCACGGAATGGTAAACGACCAGCCGCGTAATTCCCTGGTCCGGGTGGCGCCTCTGCCGGCTCCGCACGCAGCCGCCGCGCGGCAGGGCGGGGCCCCGACTTCCGAAGCCGCGCGACGCCGATATGGCGTGTGGCGCGCGTGACATGGGAATCAGCCCGTGGCACAGTTGTGGGAGCAAGTATTAAGGTTTCGCAATAATCTGCTGAACACCGACTCAACACCATGGTGAGGATTATGACTTCAGCACTCGTGCACACCGCAGCGGCCGGCTTCCTCCTGCCGGGCCTGCTGCTTTTCGGAGGCACTCTTCCCCCGAGTCCTGCCGCCGGCGTCTCGCTTGCCGGCGGTCTCACCGGGAACAGCACACCGGCCCCGGACGCTCCCGATGAGGACGCGGACGAGGAAGGCGGCCAGGACAATGCGGTCCAGGAGGGCGACGCGCAGGTGGAGACCCTGCAGGAATCTCTCCCTGAGACAGCAGACGAGACGGCGCAGATCGAGGTCGATGCCTCCGCCGCCGTGGTCGTCGGAGTCACCTGGGAATCGCCGGCGGACGACGGCGAGGAACTCGAGGTGGAGATCCGCACCCGCATCGACGGCCAGTGGGGTCCCTGGGAGGAGATGCACTTCGCCGACAGCGGCCCTGATCCCGACTCGGAGGAACACCGTACCGCCCGTCCCGCCACCGAGGCGTACAACGTCTCCGGCGCCGAGGCCGTCGAGATCCGCGAGGCGGGCAGCTCTCCCGGCGATATCGCCGGTGAGGTGACCGTCTCCCAGACCGAGATCACCGAGACCGACCGGGCGGTCACCGAGGGCACCGGGCTGAATGCCCTGATCCAGGACGGCCTCGTGGCCGAGGCCGAGGGCGTGGACGCCCTCACCGTGAACGCGCCCCGGATCATCACCCGGGCCGGCTGGGGCGCCAATGAGAGCCTGCGCCGCTGCGATCCGGACATCAGCAGCCAGGCGCCGCTGGGAGTCACCATCCACCACACCGCCGGCAGCAACACCTACACGGAAGCCGCCGTGCCGGGGATCCTCCGCGGCATCCTGAACCACCACACGCAGGGCAACGGCTGGTGCGACGTGGGGTACAACTTCCTGGTGGACCGCTTCGGCAATGTCTACGAGGGACGCTCCGGCGGCATCAACGAACCGGTCATCGGCGCCCACGCCGGCGGGTTCAACGCGCGGACGGTGGGCGTATCGGTCCTGGGCACCTTCACCTCCTCGGCTCCGCCCGTCGCCGCCCGGAACGCGGTGGCCCGCATCGCCGCCTGGAAGGCCGACCAGTTCGGCATGAACCCGACCGGTCAGGTGACGATCACCAGCAACGGCAGCACCCGGTACCCCAGCGGCCAGGAAGTCCGGCTGCCGACGATCTTCGGTCACCGGGACGTCTCCACGACCGAGTGCCCGGGCAACGCCTTCTATCCGCAGCTCGGGTCGATCCGCACGACCGCCGCGCAGATCCTCCAGGACGAGCGCTACCCGGTGGTCGGGGCGATCCGGAACTACCTGAACGCCAATGCGCAGGCCCGGGCCAAGCTGGGAGCGCCCGTTGAGGCCGAGCGGAGGCTCCCCGACGGCGGGGCGGTGCAGACCTTCGAGGGCGGCAGCGTCCACTGGACCCAGGCGACCGGCGCCTACGGCACCTGGGGCGGGATCCGGAACCGCTGGCGCGATCTGAGCTGGGAGCGCGGCCCGCTGGGGTATCCGACCTCGAACGAGCGCTGCGGCCTCAAGGACGGCGGCTGCGTCCAGGACTTCCAGGGCGGCAGCATCCACTGGAAGCAGGGCGTGGGCGCTCATCCCACCTGGGGCGGCATCCGCAACAAGTGGCGCGACGTCGGCTGGGAGAACAGCAATCTGGGCTACCCGGTCCGCGCTGAGATCTGCGGGCTGCGCGGCAACGGCTGCTACCAGCGATTCGAGGGCGGGGACATCCACTGGTCCCCGTCGACGGGGGCGCACCCGACCTGGGGCGGGATCCGGACGGCCTGGGGCTCGCAGGGATACGAGGGCGGCCGGCTCGGCTACCCCACCTCGGACGAGTACGTCCGCGACGGCCGCACCTGGCAGGACTTTCAGGGCGGACGGATCTCCTGGCGCTCCGGTCAGGGCACCCAGATCCACTACAACTGACCCGTTCCGGGCCGTCCTTCACCGCGGGCCCGGCCGGCAGGGAGCACTCCCCGCCGGCCGGGCCCGCGCGTGCATGCGGGGCGGTTCAGGCTCCGCCGCTGTGGGCGACCAGCAGCCGTTCCAGTTCGTCGATGACGGGCGGGCGCGGGGACAGGCGCGAGACGAACCGGACGCGGCGCATCCCCAGGTCCTGGGCGGCCGGCACCATCGCCACCCGGGCGCGGTGGTCCACCGCCGAGGGCACCACGAGCGCCACGCCGACGCCGGCCTCCACGAAGGCGTGAATGAGTCCGTAATCGTCGCTGTGCAGCAAAGTCCGCGGTTCGAAACCGGCGGCACCGCAGCCGGCCATGAGCGCGCGCTCACCGGCCTCGAGGAGATTGCGCGCCCGGATCCAGCCATCGGCGGCCAGATCCGCCAGATCGACCGGCCCGGAGCCGGCGGCGGGATGGTCCTGCCCCAAGAGCACCTGGAAGGGCTCATGCTCCAGGACCACCTCGCGCAGATTCGCCGCTTCCGCACCGGAGATGCCCGGATCCGTGCCCAGGTCGTAGAGCAGGGCGCAGTGCAGCTCGCCCTCGGCAAGGCGGCTCTCCAGCTCCCAGATCTCCCCCTCGAAGAGCTCGACGCGCACCCGGGAGCCGGCGCCGAGCGCGGCCAGCGCCCGGGGGAGGAGGCGAGCGCCGGCAGAGGCGAAGGTCCCGATCCGCAGCGTGACCATGCCGTGATCGCGCCAATCGGCGACTTCACGCTCGGCGGCCTTGACCTGCGCCATCGCCGTCCGGGCATGCAGCAGGAAGGCGCGGCCGGCCTCGGTGAGGACGGCTCCGGTGCGGCGGCGCTCCACGAGGGTGACTCCCAGATGGCGTTCGAGTGCCCGCAGATGGTGGCTCACGGTGGGCTGGCCGAAGTGCAGCTCACGGGCGGCCCCCGCAAGGGACCCGGTGCGCTCCACGGCGTCCAGGACGGCGAACTGACGAAGATCCAGCATCCATACAGCATATGGTGGATGGCCGGATAGAGTGCTCTTCCGGACGATGTTCTGTGGTGATGTGATGGAGTCATGCACGTTCACCGCGACAGTCAGCACGCCACCCCGTATGCCAGCCAGCTCGAAGCGATGGCCGCCCTCGGCTACCAGCGCTTCCACGTGCCCGCCCATCAGGGGGATACCGGGGCCGCGGCCAATCTGGCGTCGCTTCTGGGTGCTCGCGCGGTGGAGCTGGACTTCCCGATGCTCATCACCGAGGTCGACCTCGCCACCGGCGACTGGCACCGCACCGACATCCCGGCGCCGATCGACCGCTCCCTCGACCTCGCCGCGCAGGCATGGGGCGCCGCCCGCGCCTGGTACCTGACGAATGGCGCCTCCATCGGCAACCACGTCATGACCCTGGCGCTCGGGACGCTCGGCCGGGAGGTGATCTGCCAGCGCAGCGTGCACTCCAGCACGATCGACGGGATGATGCTCGCCGGCTTGGATCCGCTCTTCGTGCAGCCGAGCGTTGATCTGGAACTGGGCTCGGCGCACGGCGTCACCGCGGCGCAGGTGTCCGAGGCGCTCGCGGAGCGGCCCGGCGCCGTGGCCGTCATCGTGGTGAGCCCCAGCTACTTCGGCGCCGTCGCCGACATCGCCGCGATCGCCGAGGTGGTCCATGCGGCCGGAAAGCCGCTCATCGTCGACGAGGCCTGGGGATCCCATTTCGGCTTCCATCCCGGCTTGCCGTCGGGGGCCATCCGCGCTGGGGCGGATCTGGTCATCTCCAGCACCCACAAGGGCGCCGGCAGCCTGACGCAGTCCGCGATGCTGCTGCTGGGTGACGGCCCCCACGCCGAAGTGCTGGAGTCGGCGGTCGACCGGGTCATGCGGACGGTCCAGTCGACCAGCTCCAGCGCCCTTCTGATGGCGTCCCTGGACCATGCCCGCCGGTACCTGGCCACGGAAGGCGAGCGGGCCTTCGGCGAGTCCCTGGAGGGAGTGGCGCGTCTGCGTGCCGCGATCGCCCGGGACGGCCGGTTCGCGGAGGTGCGCGAGCGGATCCTGGAGTTCCCCGATGTAGTGGACGTGGATCCGCTCAAGGTCGTCATCGACACCCGCGTCGGCGGGATCTCCGGCCACCTCGCCCAGACCGTCCTGATGCACGAGCACCGGGTGATCGTCGAGATGGCCACCGACCGCGCCATCGTGCTGGTCGTCGGTCCGGGAAACCCCGTCGACGTGGAGCGGCTGATGGCCGCGCTCACCGCGCTCCCACGGGAGGATGAGCCGGCCGATGCGGCGCCGGGCGCCCCGGGAAGCGGAGCCGCTCTGGAGTCCTATGCGGCCCTCACCCGCCTTGCGCCCCCTGCGCCGGGACCTCGGGCACTGACGCTGAGGGAGGCGTTCTTCGCTCCCGCCGAGCTCGTGGACGCCGATGCGGCCATCGGCAGGGTGTCGAGCGATTCGCTGGCGGCGTACCCGCCCGGCATCCCGAACGCCACCCCCGGAGAGGTCCTGACCGAGGAGACGGTGCGGTTCCTGCAGGCGATCGCGCAGGCGCCCTCGGGCTATGTGCGCGGCGCCGCGGCAGCGGGGTGCGCGCAGTTCCGCGTAGTTCGTTGACCGGGGATGTTCTCGTCAGGCCGATGATCGGGTAGAGTATTCATCACGGACGCAACAACGAGTCCGTACAGCACGTACGACGTTAAGGATCTGACATCTCCCAGCACCGCGAGCGCCAGGCCGCGGGGGCTTCACGAATTCATCATCCCCTCCCATAGATTTCCAGTTTTCGCGCCGCCAAAGCGTGGAAGAAAGAAGTCGCCACACCTTGGCGGCAGTAATCAAGAAAGAAAAGAGATACAGGCATGGCCACAGGCACTGTCAAATGGTTCAACTCCGAGAAGGGCTTCGGCTTCATCTCCAATGACGACGGAAGCGGCGACGTGTTCGCTCACTTCTCCGCCATTTCGGGAAGCGGATTCCGCAACCTCGAGGAGAACCAGCGAGTCGAGTTCGATGTGGTCCAGGGCCAGAAGGGTCTTCAGGCGGAGAACATCCGCTCTGCTGAGTGATCACTCAGGGAACACGTGAAACCGCCCCGGTGCCGTAAGGCGCCGGGGCGGTTTCTTCGTCTGCGCGTGTGATCGCGCCGACCCCCTCGGGATTGACGCCACGCACCCGGCGGGATTGACCCGGCGGGATCGACTGGGCGACGTCCGGCTCGGACCGAGCGAAAAGCCACGGCTGTTTCAAGAACCCGCGCGTGATCTGCCGTGGGAGTTCGGCAGCAGCCGTGGCTTTTGCGACCGGCAGCGCGCACTGGAGCGCCGGAGACGACAACGCCCCCGCAGGCTGCGGGGGCGTGCAGTCCTTAGTAGGAGGACGTCGCGGCGTTGGGATCGGATTTGCCCTCGGCCGGGTTCCGCACGCCGTAGCCCAGGAAGTGCTGCGGCACGGCGAAAGCCAGGCTGATGACCACGATGCCGGCGGTGAACACCCAGCCGGCCAGATTCGGCGGTACGGAGAACGCGAAGCCCAGCAGGCTGGCGCCCGCGACGAACAGCGCGATGAAGAAGACGGCGGTGACGTATCGCATCGGAGAGAACCTCATGGGGTCGGTGGCACTTCTGTCCCAGTATCTCATGAGCGCCGATGCCATCCGGGCGCGTCGCCCCACCCGGGCGTCCGCCCCGCATCGCAGGGCTCGGTCTCCGCTGATCGTTCTTCTGCCGGCGGGGTCCGCCGCGACCCGCCGCCGGTGACATAGTGGAGGGCATGAGCGAACGCCTCCGCATCGACCGGTTGCACGAGGGGCCCTTTCGCGCCCTGAACGCCCTGCTCCGGGAAGTCCGCCGCAGTACGCGAGAGGCGGGCCTGGACCGCGCCGTCGCGGAACTGCTCTGCCTGCGCGTCTCCCAGCTCAATGGCTGCGGCGCATGCATCCGCGTGCACACCGGCTTCGCCTTGCGGGCCGGGGTCTCCCAGGACCGGCTCGATCTGCTGGCCGGCTGGCGGGAGGCGCGGACGTTCTCCGCGCAGGAACGTGCCGCCCTGGAGATCGCCGAGGCCACCGTGCTCGCGGTCCCAGCCGGGGAAGCGGCGGGTGTTCCCGGCGTGGGGCTGGACGAGGAATCCTATGCCAGGCTGAGCGGGCTCTTCACCGAAGCGCAGTTCTCCGCGCTGCTGTGGAACGCCGTGCTCATCAGCGCGTACAACCGGATGACATTGTTCAGCGGCCGCGAATAAGCGCCGGCCGCGAGCAAGCGTCCCGTGCGCGGCAGGGCGGCCGCTCGAACGGCATGACCTCACCGGAGTGGTCCCAGAGCGTCCCGCGCGCGATAGAGCGGCCGGACATGCGCCGGGGCGCCGCGAGGGAGATACAGCTCCCTCGCGACGCCCCGCGGACGATCTCCAGTACAGGCGGTTCAGCGTCCCTGGGTGCCCGGTGCCTCTCCACGGTCGCGAGGACCCTGACCGTTATCAGGACCACCATCGCCGCCGGTGTCCGGGACGACCGGGTCCGCAGGAGTTCCCGCTGCCGCATCGCGTTCCTCGCCGTTGCTCAGCTGCTGCTCCACGCGGAAGGCCTGGCCCTCGGCGGAGGCCTCGAACTCCGGGGTGTCGAACACCTCGCCGCCGAGCGGATCTGTCGGGGTCTTCTCTTCGTCCACGCTCACGGTACCCGTCTCCGGGTCCACCTGGATCGCGTTGCTGGGAATGTCCGTGACGGCCAGCGCAACCGGCTCGGGAGCGGCCGCGACGGCTTCCTGGACGGGCGGGTAGTCGAGCCCGGCGAACGTGGCGGACACATTCCACCGTCGTCGTCGGGTCGCCGTGGCGGCAGCCGGCCCGGACGGGGCGGCCGCAGTCCCGGGGGCTGCCGCATCGGCCGCCAGGCCTGAGGCGGCCAGCTCGGCGGCCTCGCCCACGGGACGCACCGAGACGTACCGGGGCATGGCGGTAGCCTCGTAGTGGAAGGCACGCAGCAGCGCCGCGCACGCGAGCACCATCACCAGGGAGAACGGCACTGCGGTGGCGATGGATACGGTCTGCAGCGCGGTCAGGGAGGCGGTTCCTCCCACCAGCAGGAGCAGCGCCGCGGCCACACCCTCCAGGAGAGCCCAGTACACCCGGGTCAGGCGTGGGGTCTCCACATCGCCGCCGCTGGCCAGGACGTCGATCACGAGGGAGCCGGAGTCGGAGGACGTCACGAAGAAGAACACGATCACGAGCATCGCGACGACGCTGGTGAGGACGCCCAGGGGCAGGGTCTCCAGGAGCTGGAACAGCGTGGTGTCGGCATTCACTTCGCCGTCGACGAGCATATCGCCGTACTCGCGCTGACGGAGGATGCCGGAATCGCCGAACACCGTGAACCAGATGGTGCCGATCAGCGTCGGCGCGATCAGGACCCCGGCGACGAACTCCCGGATGGTCCGGCCACGGGAGATCCGCGCGATGAACATGCCCACGAACGGCGCCCAGCTGATCCACCAGCCCCAGTAGAAGATGGTCCAGCCCGCGGCCCAGCCATCGTCGGACAGCGGGGCGGTGCGCAGCATGAGCTCCGGCAGCGCGGCCACGTACCCGCCCAGGTTCTGCACCCAGGACTGCAGGAGGAACAGCGTCGCCCCGGCGAACAGCACGAACAGCATCAGCCCGGCGGCCAGCAGCATATTGATGTTGGAGAGCCACTTCAGGCCCTTGTGCACCCCGGTCACCACGGAGAAGATGGCGATCGCGGTGATCCCGCCGATCAGCACCAGGAACAGGCCGTTGGAGCGCTCGGCCCAGCCCAGGTACTCCAACCCCGCCATGATCTGCTGGACGCCGAAGCCCAGCGAGGTCGCGACGCCGAACAGCGTGCCGATGATGGCGACGGCGTCGATCAGGTGCCCGAGCCACCCTTCCGTCCGCTGCCGGCCGATCATCGGCTCCAGCAGCCAGCGGATGGACAGCGGCCGGCCCTTGCGGAACGTCATGTACGCCAGGCCCAGCCCGACGATGACATAGATCGCCCAGGCGTGCAGGCCCCAGTGGAAGACGGTGAGGTTCATCGCCTGACCCGCGGCGGGGTCGGTGCCGCCCTCGATGCCGCCGGCCTCCGGCGGTGTGATGTAGTGCGAGAGAGGTTCGGCCACGCCGTAGAACACCAGCCCGATGCCCATGCCGGCGGAGAACAGCATGGTGAACCACGACAGCAGTGAGAACTCGGGCGTCTCATCGTCCCGTCCCAGGCGGATGTTGCCGATGCGGGAGACGCCGCAGTAGATGGCGAAGACCACGAAGACGGTCACCGTCAGCACGTACCACCAGCCCACGCCGCTTGTGATCGCGGCGTTGAGCGCGTCGAAGGCCTCGCCGCCGGTGCGCCCGTAGACGAGCGAGAAGATGAGAAGCCCGGCGATGACGACGGAGGCGGTGAGGAAGACCGGCTTGTTGAGCCCTTTCCACACCTTCGCCACGTTCCAGTGGCTGATCGTCCTTTCGGAGCCGCTGTCGGCCATGATCCCTCCTGGTTCGTGAAGTCACGTGTACGTTACGTGCCAGGCACGTGACGGCGGCACAGGAAGAGTACTCCCTGCATAGTGCAGATCATCGTGACCTTATCGTGATTTTGGGGGCGTCTGCCAAGTCCTCCCAGTGTGACCAGCGCAAACATGACCCGGCGGGTGCGTGCCGAGGAGGGGCGCTGTATTGTCGGGTGCACCGAGGCCTGTTTCGCGCCTGGTGCCGTTAACGTCCATCAGATAACGGACGGGCGCGGCAGCGGGGCCGGGCCTGCAGCGACATATGAGGAGGCTGATCATGAGCACGGAGAACCCGGAGCAGAACGGCACCCCGGAAGAAGAGCAGGACAGCCAGGAGACCACGAGCACCACGCCGGACGGCGGCCCGCGTGGCGAAGACGAACTCGTGGACGAATGGGAGGAGCAGTCCTTCCCCGCGAGTGATCCGCCGGCGCACTACTGACAGCGGACGGCGCGCGCCGACCCCATCGCGGAGGCCGCCGGCACGGGACATCCGTACCGGCGGCCTTCGTCATGTCGTGAGAGGGGAGACAATGGAGTCGTGAGAGCCGATTACAAGATTCAGGGCGGCAAGCTCGTGGTCGCCGATGTCGAGACCGAGGACGGCCTGATCTCCCGGGCGTCCATCAGCGGCGATTTCTTCCTGGAGCCGGATGAGGCGCTGGAGCGGATCAACTCGTCCCTGACCGGGCTGCCGGCGAATGCGGGCAACGAGCGCATCGCCGCGGCCGTGAACGGCGCCCTCCGGGAGGACGACGTCCTCTTCGGGATCACCGCCGAGGGCATCGCGGTGGCGGTGCGCCGGGCGCTGGGCAACGCCAGCTCCTGGGACGATCTGGAGTTCGAGGTGATCGCGGGCCCCACGGTGAGCCCGACGCTGAACCTGGCGCTCGACCAGGTCCTGATCGACGAGATCGCCGCGGGTAGGCGCGGGCCGATGTTCCGCACCTGGGAGTGGAACGCGCCGCTGCTGGTCATCGGCTCCTTCCAGTCCTACGACAACGAGGTCAACCCCGAAGGCGTCGCCCGTCACGGCATCACGGTCTCCCGCCGGATCACCGGCGGCGGCGCCATGTTCATGGAGCCCGGCAATGCCATCACCTACTCCCTGTACGTCCCCACCTCGCTGGTGGAGGGGCTCAGCTACGTCCAGGCATACGCCTATCTGGACGAGTGGGTGATGGGGGCGCTGGCGGGCATCGGCGTCAAAGCGCGCTACGTCCCCCTCAATGACATCGCCTCCGAGGAGGGGAAGATCGGCGGTGCGGCGCAGAAGCGGTTCTCCTCCGGGTGGCTCCTGCATCACGTGACCATGTCCTACGACATCGACGCGGTCAAGATGCTGGAGTGCATGCGGATCGGCAAGGAGAAGCTGCGGGGCAAGGGCACCGCCTCGGCGGCCAAACGGGTGGACCCGATGCGCTCGCAGACCGGGATGAGCCGGGAGGCGATCGTCGATGCCTTCCTGGCGCATTTCTCCGGCCTGTACGCCTCCCGTCCCGCCTCCCTCACCGAGGCGGAGCTGGCGGCCGCCCGGGTGCTGGAGCAGGAGAAGTTCCTGAACCCGGAGTGGGTGCACCGCGTGCCCTGAGCAACGCCCGCGTCCGGGGCGAGCCGGACGTCGCTGCGTCTCAGCGCCAGGTGAACCGGTGGGTGTGGATGCGGTAGTAGCTGAACGTCTCCACCCGGGCCACTCCCGGCAGCGCCTTGATGGTGCCGTTGATCACGTCGAACAGGGCATCGTTGTCCCGCGCGACGACCTCCACGAGCAGATCGACCGACCCGGCCACGAGCACGACGTATACGACCTCGTCGATCTGCCCGAGCGCATCGGCGACCTCCTGCGCGTCCCCGGCCACCTGCACCCCCAGCATGGACATCGACTGATATCCCAGGCGCAGCGGATCGGAGACGCCGACGACCTGGAGCACGCCCTGCTCGTGCAGCCGCCTGACGCGCAGCCGCGCCCCGCTGGCGGAGATCCCGGTGCGCGTGGCCAGCTCCGCGTAGGAGAGCCTGCCGTCCTCCTGGAGCAAGCTCATCAGCTGCCGGTCGGTGTCATCGAGTTCGGTCACCCCCTCATGGTAAGCGCGCCGCGTGCCCGGGCCCGCTGCCCGGAAGGGAACCGGAAGAAAGCGCGGAAGAGGGCCCGAGCGAGACCCGGATGAAGGCGAATGGTCGCCCACGGGCACAAAAAGTGCTGAATCGGCATCATCTATCGGTATAGGATGCCGATACAGCATTCTTCTGCGTGTGAGGACTCACTATGACGGCACCACTGGACGAGGGCCTGCCCCGCCCCGAGATCGATGCCCGGCTGGCGACAGAACTCGCCGGCGACCGCTTCGGTGTCTCCGGGCAGGTGCAGGAACTCGGCAGCCAGCAGGACCGGAACTTCCTCATCCAGACCGGTGAAGGCCGCCGGCACCTGCTCAAGATCAGCAACCCCGCCTCCACCCGGGCGGAAGTGGAGGCGCAGAACGCCGTCATGGCCGCGGTGCGGCACGCCGGTCAGGAGGCGGCGCTCCCGGGACTCCGGGCGCCCCGCGTACTGCCGAGCCTGGCCGGCCGGGAGATCGAGGCGGTCGCCCTGGGTGGACGTGAGCACCTGGTCCGGCTGCTGGACTTCCTCGACGGGGAGCCGCTCATCGGTTTTCCCTACGCCGGACCCGGCACGCTCGCCGGGCTGGGGGCGCTCGCCGGCAGGGTGTCCGTGGCGCTCGACGGGCTCGAGCATCCCGGGTTGGAGCGCCGGCTGCAATGGGACTTGCGGCGAGCTCCCGAGGTGATCGAATCCCTCGCCAGGTTCGTCCGCGACGCGGGCCGGCGCGAGCTCGTCCTGCACGCGGCCCGGAACGCCGCCCGCAGGCTGGCCGGGCTGACGGCGGAACTGCCGCAGCAGGCCGTCCACGGAGACCTGACGGATGACAACGTCGTCGCCGTCCGCCGTGAATCCGGGGAACCGGAACTGGCCGGCATCATCGACTTCGGAGATGCCATGCGCAGTTGGCGGATCACCGAGCTCGTGATGGTGTGCACCACCGCCCTGCACCGCGAGCCGGATCGTCCGCTAGCGGTGCTGCCGGCCGTGACCGGGTTCCACCGGCAGCGGGCTCTGCTGGAGGCGGAAGTGGAGGCGCTATGGCCGCTCCTGGTGCTGCGCGGGGCCGTCCTGGTCGTCTCCGGGGAACAGCAGCTCGCCGTCGATCCCGGGAACGACTACGCCGCCGAGGCGATCGAGCGCGAATGGGACGTTTTCGCCGCGGCGGAGTCCTTGCACCCGGCCGTGGCCGGAGCCGCTCTGCGGACGGCGCTGGGACTCGGTCACGCCCCCGTCCAGGCCGTCCCGGCTGCTGCCCCCGGCGCGCTGGACGGGCCGAGCCTCCTGCCCGAGGGAGCGACGGGCAGGATCGTGGACCTGAGCTGGGAATCGCGGCAGCTGCGCGACGGCGAATGGCTGGAACCGGGGTTCTCCGGCGCAGATCCGGAGCCCACCGCCGTCGAGCGCCGGCACATCGATGCGGTGCTCGGCTCGGGAGAAGTGGCCGTGCTCCGCTACGGCGAACCGCGACTGACCCGCGCCGGCGGGCCGGGGACCGCTGCGCCGGAGAACACGGCGCTATTCGCCGAACTGCACTCCGCCGCCGCGCTGGAGGTCCGGGCGCCCTTCGCCGGGACGCTTCATGCCACCGGCCACGGGATGCTGCTGCGCGCGAACGACGACTCCGCCGCGCTCCTGATGCAGGGGCTCATTCCCGGCGGCGAGCAACCACAGCCGGTCCGGGTCCAGGCGGGGCAGCTGATCGGGACCACCGGCGCGCTCCGGCTCTGGCACCTGGCCGCCACCGCCCTGGCCGGCGCCGGGCCGGACGGTTCGGGGCTTCCCGCGCCCCGGGCCTTCGTCCGGGCCGCCGAGCTCGACGGCTGGGCGACGGTCTTCGCGGACCCTGCCCCGTTCATCGGCGCCCATGTGCTGCCCGCTGCGCGCCGCGCGCGCAGGATCGACCCAGCCGAGGACCTGGCCCGGCGCGAAGCGGCCTTCGACGCCCTGCAGGGGCACTACTACCAGGCGCCTCCCCAGATCGAACGCGGCTGGCGCGAGTTCCTGATCGACACCGACGGACGCCACTACCTCGACATGGTCAACAACGTGGCCGCGGTCGGTCACGGCCACCCCCGGCTCGCGGACGCCGCCGCCGATCAGTGGCGCATGCTCAATACCAACTCGCGGTTCCACTACCGCGTCGTCGCCGAGTTCAGCGAACGGCTGCTCTCGCTCATGCCGCCGGGCTTCGACACCGTGCTGCTGGTGAACTCGGGGACCGAAGCCGTGGATCTGGCGCTGCGGCTCGGCCAGGCCTTCACCGGCAGGCCAGACGTGATGTGCGTCCACGAGTCCTATCACGGCTGGTCCATCGGCGCCGATGCCGTCTCCACCTCCCTGTCCGACAACCCGCTCGCCGATGAGACCAGACCGGACTGGGTGCACCCGGTGCCCGCCCCGAACGCCTACCGCGGCCGGTACCGGGGACCGGACGCCGGGCAGCGGTACGCCGCGGAGGCGGAGGCGGAACTGGCCCGGCTCACGGCTGCGGGCCGGGCGGTGGGCACGTACATCGCCGAGCCCCGGAACGGGAACGCCGGAGCGATCCCCACGCCCCCGGGCTATCTGGAGCGGATCTACGCCGCCGTGCGCGCTCAGGGCGGCATCGTCATCGCCGACGAGGTCCAGGTGGGCTGCGGCCGGCTCGGCGAGATGTTCTGGGGGTTCCAGGAGCACGGGGTGGTGCCGGACGTCGTCACCGTCGCCAAAGCGCTGGGCAACGGCCACCCCCTCGGCGCCGTGATCACCCGCAAGGAGATCGCGCAGGCGCTGACCCGCCAGGGCGCGTTCTTCTCCTCCGCGGCCGGCAGCCCGGTCAGCTGCCGCATCGGGATCGAGGTGCTGGACATCATCGAGCAGGAGGGCCTGCAGGCGAATGCGGCCGCCATCGGTGAGCGGCTGCGAGCCGGGGCGGAGGCGCTGGCCGGACGGCACCGTCTCATCGGCGCCGTCCACGGCCGCGGCCTGTATCAGGGCATCGAGCTGGTGCGCGACCGGGAGACGCTCGAGCCGGCGGTCGAGGAGACCCGCGCGCTGTGCGCCCGGATGCTGGAACTCGGCGTCATCGTCCAGCCCACTGGGGATCGGCAGAACGTGCTGAAGGTCAAGCCGCCGATGTGCCTGAGCCCTGCCAGCGCCGATCACTTCATCGAGGCGCTCGACCGCGTCCTGACCGAGCTCGGCGGCTAGAGCGCGGCAAGGTCCCGCCCAGACCCGGCCCGTCCTAGGCGGTGAACACCTCAGCCGGCGCCTCGTCTCCGTCGGCGCCCGGACGGATCACCTCACCGCGGAAGAACTCCGGCCGGCGCCGTGCCTGGACCAGCATGATCGCGACGCCGCACAGCAGCACTGCGACGCCCAGGACGAAGACGAGACCCAGACCGCCGATGCTCGCCCCGGATCCGAACGCCGGATCCATCGAGTCCACCGTGGTCTGGATGAAGGTGACGAACAGCAGCACGCCGCCGAGGCCGGGCAGCACCAGCTTGGCCAGTGCGTCCCGCAGGCTGCGCCGGGCCGTCTTGCGGAAGTACGCGAGAGAGGACAACGCGGTGATGCCGTAGTAGAAGCACACCATGATGCCCAGGGACAGGATGGTGTCCCAGAGCGCGTCCTCGCTCAGGATCCGCATCACGGCGTAGAACCCGCTGGCCACGACCGAGGACCACAGCAGCGCGATATGCGGCGACTTGTACTTCGGGTGGATCGCCGCCAGGGATGCCGGAAGCGCCCGGTAGTGCGCCATCGCCAGCAGCGTGCGCGCCGGGGAGATCGCGGTCGACTGGATGGATGCGACGGAGCTGAGCAGCACCGCCGAGGCCAGGAAGATCGCGCCGGGGCCCATCACCGGATGGGCGAGCGCCGCGAAGACGTTGTCCGCGATCGCCGGATTGCCCAGCCCGGTCGGGCCCTCGCCCACTCCGGCGTAGGCGACGCAGGCGGCGGCCAGGGTCACGTACAGCACGACCAGCAGGACGACCAGGATGGTGGCGGCCTTCGCCTCGGTGGAGATGGAGCCCTTGGACTTCTTGGTCTCCTCGCCCATCGTCAGGATGGTGTCCCAGCCCCAGTAGACGAAGATCGACACCGCGATCCCCGCGGCGAACGCGGAGAAGCTGTCCACCGCGAGCGGGTTGAA
This sequence comes from Sediminivirga luteola, assembly GCF_014639315.1. Taxonomy (GTDB): domain Bacteria; phylum Actinomycetota; class Actinomycetes; order Actinomycetales; family Brevibacteriaceae; genus Sediminivirga; species Sediminivirga luteola. Next base: position 67,382 of record NZ_BMFY01000002.1, on the reverse strand, counting down.
CCACTCCGGTGAGACCGTCAGCGATTCCGTGTTCGCCGGGTCGGCGGCGCCGATGAACAGGGCGGCGATGAACCAGACGAGCACCGCCATCTGGAACGAGACGGTGATGTACTGGAAGGTCTTGGTCGAGGCCATGCCCCGGTAGCAGATCCAGGTGGCCACCGCCATGAACGCCAGGCAGGTGAGGATGTTGATCCACACATTGTCCGCCAGCTCGGCGATCGCGGGGTCACCGGTCGCAATGGACAACGCCAGGTACAGGAACTCCACTGCGATGCCGGCCAGATTGGACAGCACCAGGACGGTGGCGGCGATCAGCCCCCAGCCGCCCATCCAGCCGATCCAGGGCCCGAAGGCGCGCGACGCCCAGGTGAACGTGGTGCCCGAGTCCGGCATCGCCTGGTTCAGGGCGCGATAGCCGAGCGCGACCAGGAACATGGGGATGAAGCCGGCGAAGAAGATCGCCGGGGTCTGCAGGCCGACCTCGCTCGCGGCGGGACCGACCGAGGCGGTGAGCGTATACGCCGGGGCGCACACCGACAGTCCGATGACGAGCGCGCCCAGGACGCCGACGGTGCCCTTCGCGAGACCCTTTTCCGAGATGCCTCCGGGACCTGTCGCGGGGTTCCCGCCGGTCCCGGCCGGAGCGTCCGTGCCCCGTACCTGATGGCTCATCACTGCTCTCCTTCGTCGAGGCCGCCGCCCGGAACGGATCCCGGTCAGGCCGGCGGGCAATGTGAGCCATCATACAACCGTGACGATGCGGATCGAGTTCAAAATTCGAAGTACCGCAACTGAAACAGTCCCTATAACGCTGTAACGCGGAGCATTTTCTTTGCCCCTCGACCGGATACGCAACCCGGGGGTGACGGGTCCCGGATCCGCCGCCGGGCCGGGGAATGCAGGGGTTACGGATCGCGTTGTCAGGTCAAGAATCTTTGGGCTACTCTGGCTTGGCGCTGTGAGCGCCGGCACACCTGCGACCCATGTGCGCCGGCCGAGAACTCGGTTCCCACCACAGACCAGGAGGCGCTTGGACCAGACCGCCGCGCCGTGATGTCACCGCGACAGCACGGCCTGACCAGCTGCAAGGAGCCCTATTTGAGCGAGCTTCGATCCACCGGACTGTACCGGCCTGAGCGTGAGCACAGCGCATGCGGCGTCGGGTTCATCACCCGCAAGGACAGCGTCCAGCACCACGATGTGATCGTGAAGGCCGATGAGGCCCTGTGCGCAGTCCCGCACCGCGGCGGCATGTCCTCCGAGGGCGTCGGCGACGGCGCCGGGGTGAACATCGACCTCTCGGTCGAGTTCTTCAGCGCGCTCACCGGCCGGGACCTGCAGCCCGGCGGATTCGGCGTCGGCAACTTCTTCCTGCCGGCCCCGGCCGAGGGACCGGCGGGCATGGCGGGCGCCGATGACGCCCAGCGCGCCGCCGAGGAGCTCATCAGCCTGCGGCTGGCCGACGCCGGCCTGGAGACTGTGCTGATCCGGGACGTCCCGGTCGACACCTCCGTGCTGCGCCCCGCCGCCCTGAAGTACCAGTTCCCGATCAAGCAGTGGGTCTTCGTGCCCGTGGCCGGCACCGGCGACGTCGACGCCGCCTGCAACCGCGCGCTGCTGGACATCGAGGCGCTCGCCTACACGGATCCGGCCTACTACGGCCTGTATCCGCTCTCCCTCTCCGCTCGCACGCAGGTGCTCAAGGGCCGGCTGAACTCGAACGAGGTCATCCCGTACTTCGCCGATCTGCGGGACGAGCGGCACAGCGTGCACACCCTCTTCTTCCACACCCGGTACTCCACCAATACCCAGCCGCATCCGACGATGGCCCAGCCGTTCCGCCTGCTGGCCCACAACGGCGAGCTGAACACGGACCGGAAGAACCGGATCTCGGACGAGGCCCTGGCCTTCTCCCGCAAAAGCAGCATCGTCCGCCCGCCGGGGCAGTCCGACAGCTGCCGGCTGGATCAGACGCTGCAGAGCCGCCTCTTCGACGACGACCTGGACCTGATCGAGGCCGTGGTCTCCCTCATGCCCCCGGCCTGGGAGCACGACCGCTCCCTCGCGCCCGAGGTGCGGGACATGCTCGAGTTCTTCTCCCTGTACGAGGAGAAGAACGACGGCCCGGCCGCCTTCGTGTTCGGCAACGGCCGCATCGTCGGTGCCCGCCTGGACCGGCTCGGCCTGCGCCCGCTGCGGACCATCGAAACGCGTGACTACCTGGTCGTCAGCTCGGAGTCCGGGCAGGTGTACTTCGATCCCGAAGAGGTCGTCGAGCGCGGCCGGATCGAGGCCGGCGGCATGATCTGCTACGACCACGAGCGCAAGAAGGTGCTGCGCACCGAGGAGGCGCTGGCCGAGCTCGCCGCGCGCCGGGACTACTCCCAGCTGCTCAAGGAGACCCGCATCACCCGCGAGGAGCTCGGCGACCCGCCCTCCTTCGCCCTGGGCACGCCGTCGAGCTACTCCGGCGATATGAGCCTGGCCGGGCGCTATGTCTCCTACAGCCTCAACATCGAGAGCTTCCGGTTCATGATGGACCCGATGCTGGCCACCGGCGCCGAGCGGATCTCCGCGATGGGCTACGGCAACGCCATCAACGCCCTCTCCGATCAGGAGGGCGGTATGGCCAAGTACTTCTCCCAGCGGTTCGCCCAGGTGACCAATCCGCCGCTGGACAGCGTCCGCGAGGCCGGCGCCATGACCCTGCGCGTGGCCCTCGGCGTGAAGCCCAGCCTCGGCTCGGACTGGGCCAAGCAGATCATCGTCGACTCGCCCGTGCTCACGCACATCGACATGGCCGCGATCCGGAACCAGGACGAGGTCCCGGTCGTCGTCTACGAATCGCTGTTCACCCCGAAGAAGGATCCGGCGGACAACGCCGCTTCCCTTCAGGAGGCGATCGAGGCGCTGTGCGACGAGGCCGAGGCCTTCGCCCAGGGCACCGGAGGCATCATCATCCTCAGCGACCGGCACGTCGCCAGCGACCGAGCGCCGATCCCGCTGATCATGATGCTCAGCGCCCTCAATCAGCGGCTGATCCGCGCCGGCCTGCGCCTGCGGGCCTCGATCATCGCCGAATCCGGCCAGCTGCCCTCCTCCCACCATGTCGCCTCGGCGCTGGGTTTCGGGGCCTCGGCGGTGTACCCCCTGAGCGTTCAGATGCGCGCCGACGAGAAATACGGCGAAGACGGCGCCGCGGAGGCCTTCGGCAAGTTCAAGAAAGCCGCCGAGAAGTCCCTGCTGAAGACGATGGGACGCGTGGGCCTGTGCACCGTGGAGAGCTACATCGGCGGCGAGTTCTTCGAGCCCAACTACCTCGACACCCACGACCCGGTCCTGGCGCGGTACTTCCCGAACCAGGACGCTCCGGTGCGCGGCGTCGGCTTCGAGCGGATCGCCCACGCGGCGGCGCTGTGGCACGAGCGCGCCGTGCGGGTGCGCGAGGAGAGCGAGATCCCGATGCTGGGCCTGTTCAAGGAACGGCAGGACGGCGCGGGGCACTCCTTCGGGACCACCGCCGTGCGCGGCTTCGTCGACATGACCGAGGAGAGGCTCGCGCTGGAGCGCAGCCAGGAGAAAGCCGATGACTCCCTGCGGCTGCTCACCCTCGGCAAGCTGGAGGAGGCCTTCGGGCTCAGCGACGAGGCGTACCAGAACGCCGGCTACGCCGCGCTGAGCGACGAGGCCATCGACTCCTTCCAGCAGACCCCGGGATACAAGGATTTCGTGCGGGCCACCACCCGGGAGCGCCAGCGGCGCCCGTCCGCGCTGCGTGACGTCCTCTCCCTGCCCGGTGACGTCTCGGGCCTGGAGACCCCGGAGGACCTGGCCCGGGAGCTCAGCCGCTACCACCTGGACGGCAACAACAGCATCCTAATCCGCGGTCTGCAGGTCAGCCGCCGCGAGGACGGCAGCCATCGCATCGTCTTCGATCAGGGCGGCAGCGACCCCTTCGGCCGGCTCACCGCGCTGGCGGAGGCGCTCATGCGCCTCTTCGGTGACGACATCCGCGCCCACTGGATCGAGGCCGGCGGCCTCGTCGTGCGCGCCCAGGGCCGCGCCGGACGGCTGCTGGAGCTGATCCAGCCCGCCCCCGGCCCGATCCATCTGGACGAGGTCCAGCCCGCCCACGAGATCACCCGGGCCCTCGCCTCGGGCGCCATGAGCCACGGCGCCCTCGTGGCCGCCGCGCACGAGTCGGTGGCGCACGGCGTCAATATGGTCGGCGGCATGTCCAACTGCGGCGAGGGCGGCGAGCACTACTCGCGCTACGGGACCATCCGCGGGTCGCGCATCAAGCAGTTCGCCTCCGCCCGGTTCGGCGTGTGGACCGGCTACCTGGCAGATCCGATGCTCGAGGAGATCGAGATCAAGATCGGCCAGGGCGCCAAGCCCGGCGAGGGCGGCCAGCTGCCGGCGCCGAAGGTGACCGTGGACATTGCCGCCGCCCGCGGCGGCACGCCCGGCGTGGAGCTGGTCTCCCCGCCTCCGCACCACGACACCTACTCCATCGAGGACCTGGCGCAGCTGATCCACGACGCCAAGGCCGCCCGCGTCCGCGTGATCGTCAAACTGGTCTCCTCCGAGGGCATCGGCACGATCGCGGTGGGCGTGGCCAAGGCCGGCGCCGATGTCATCAACGTCGCCGGCAACACCGGTGGTACCGGCGCCGCGGCCGTGACCAGCCTGAAGTACGCCGGCCGCTCCGCCGAGCTGGGCATCGCCGAGGTGCATCAGGCACTGTGCGCCAACGGCTTGCGGCAGAAGGTCGTGCTGCGCTGCTCCGGCGCCCACCAGACCGGCGCCGATGTGGTGGCCTCCGCGCTGCTGGGCGGCGACAGCTTCGAGTTCGGCACCACCGCCCTGATGATGCTCAAGTGCGTCATGGCCAAGAACTGCAACATCAAGTGCCCGGCGGGCCTGACCACCAATCCGGAGGCCTTCGACGGCGATCCGCGGGCGCTCGCGCAGTACCTGCTCAACATCGCCCACGACGTCCGGGAGATCCTGGCCCGCCTGGGCCTGCCCTCCCTGGAGGCGGCCCGCGGCCGGACCGATCTGCTGCAGCTGCTGGACCACCCGGCCGCCGTCGGCGATCTGGACGCCAGGAACCTGCTCGCCGTGGTGCCCGAGCCGGTCATCGAGGAGCCGGTCTACCTGGAGAAGGACTACGCGATCGACGACTCCCTCCTGGAGCAGCTGCGCGCCGCGCTCATCGAGGACGGCGCCCGCGAGATCGAGATCGGCTCGGTCGCCCTGGGCAACCGCAACAAGTCGGTCGGCGCTCAGCTGAGCATCGACATCGAGCGCATGCTCAACCACTCGGAGAACCCGGCCGAGCGGAACATGCCCGCCGCGGTGGAGGACGACCGCGGCCGCCGCCGCCTGCCCGACGGCACCGTCCGGGTCGCGACCCACGGCTCGGCGGGCCAGTCCTACGGCGCCTTCCTCGCCGACGGCCTGGTGTTCACCCACACCGGCATGTGCAACGACGGCGTGGGCAAGGGCCAGTCCGGCGGCACCATCGCGGTCCGCTCGCCCGGTGGCGGTTCCAGCCGGCCCGGCGGGAACGTGCTGATCGGCAACTTCGCGCTGTTTGGCGCCACCGGCGGCCGCACCTTCATCGCCGGTGAGGCCGGCGACCGCTTCGCGGTGCGCAACTCCGGCGGCACCGCCGTGGTCGAGGGCGTCGGCGAGTTCTGCTGCGAGTACATGACGAACGGCGCGGTGCTGAACCTCGGCCACGCCGGCGTCGGCCTCGGCTCGGGCATGAGCGGCGGGTTCCTCTACCAGTACGACCCGGAGGGCGCCATCGCCGGGAACGTCACCGAGGACTCCCTGCTGGTGCTCCGGCTGGGGGAGGAGGAGACCCAGGCGGAGATCGGCTACCACGAGACGGCCATCAGGCTACTGCTGGAATGGCACGTCGAGGCCACCGGCTCGGAACTGGGCGCTCGGCTCCTGGCCGACTGGGAGAACGCGCGCGGCAGCTTCTTCATCGGCTTCCCCAAGGCGCTCCTGCAGTACCAGGACGCCGATGAGATCCTCGCCTCGAAGGACCGCAAGGAACTGCTCGACGAGCTGTCCCAGGCACTCGCCGCGGACCGCCTGCAGTCCTTCAAGGAGGACATGAGCGCCGGTCAGGCCGTCCTGGCCGGGCAGGTCCCGCGGCTGGGAGACTCCGGGCTGGAGACCGTCCGGGCGCTGCTGTCCAGCTACGTGGTCTACTCCTGCGCGCTGGAGATCGCCCTGAGCCGGATCCCCGAGGCCGAGGACGGGCGCGACCCGCGCGTCCAGGATGCCGCGCGCAAGCTGATCCTCACCCAGGACTTCTTCCTGCGGCAGCGGATCACCAAGTACACCAAGGCGCGGCTGGAGTCCTTCGAGGACCAGGAGCTGGCGGCGATGATCGCGGCCAAGCGGCTGGGCGACTACAAGGAGTCGCTGGCTGGGCGGAACGTGCGCAGCATGGACGCCCCGGGCACCTACGGCTGGATCCTGTTCCAGACGCGGAAGAACCACCGGAAGCTGGCGCACATCGACCTGGACGCGCTGTTCTACGACGCCGCCCGCGGCGACCTGGCCCGCGGCGCGCGTGAGCTGATGGAGGCGATCCGATGAGCGTCATCCATCCCGAGACGCTGCCCCAGGACGTCCCCTTCACCGAGTCGCAGCGGGTCTGGCTGGCCGGCTACCTGGCCGGCCTGGCACTCGCGGCCGAGGACGACAACACGCCGACGCCGCAGATGACCGTGCAGGTCCTCTACGGCTCCCAGACCGGCAACGCCGAGACCCTCGCGGAGGAGTTCGCCTCCGCCCTCGGCGAGTCCGGCGTCGGGGCCCAGGTGCGCAGCCTGGACCAGATCACCCCGGACGAGCTGCCCGGCATGGGCCATGTCATCGTGATCTGCTCCACCTACGGCGAGGGTGAGATGCCCGACAACGCGGAGCTCTTCTGGGATGCGCTCGCGGCGGAGGGAGTGCCGCGGCTGGAGGGACTGAAGTTCGGCGTGATCGCGCTGGGCGACTCCAGTTACGACGACTTCTGCCAGGCCGGCAAGGTGCTCGACACCCGCTTCGAGCAGCTCGGCGCCACGCGCCTGCTGCCGCGGGTGGATTGCGATGTGGACTACGAGGCCGAAGCCGCCGAGTTCACCGCCCGCGCCGTCGAGCTGCTGGCCGCGGAGGTACCGGAAGGCGCGTCCGGCGCGCCCGTGCCGCAGCAGACCGCGCCGAAGAAGAAGCGCTCCAAGTGGAACCGGAAGAACCCCTACCGGGCGACGCTCGCGCACAACCGCGTGCTCTCCGGCCCCGGCTCCTCCAAGGAGATCAGGCACATCGAGATCGCGCTGGGCGACAGCGGGATCGAGTACGCCGCCGGCGATGCCCTGGCGGTGCTGCCGCAGAACGATCCGGCGCTGGTGGCGGAGTTCATCGACGCGGCCGGGCTGGATCCGGAGATGGTCGTCGACGGCGAACCCCTCCCCGAGGTGCTGCGCACCAGCTACGAGATCCGCACCCCGGCCAAGGAGCTCCTGGCCCGGCTGGCCGACAGCGAACCGCACGGCGAACTGGACAGCCTGCTCGACAGCGGCGACCGCGTCGCCCTGGACAACTGGCTGTGGGGCAAGGACACGGTGGACCTGCTGCGTGCGCACCCCCGCGCCGAGCTGAGCCCCGATGAGCTGCTGGGCATGCTCAAGCCGCTCGCGCACCGGGCGTACTCCATCTCCTCCAGCCCGCTCTCCAGCCCCGACCGCATTCACCTGACCATCGCCGCGGTGCGCCACCGCAGCGAGTCCCGGGAGTACGGCGGCGTGGCTTCGACCATGCTCGCCGACCGGGTCGGCGAGAGCGACGAGGTCGGGATCTTCCTGCAGCCGAATGCGGCGTTCCGCGTGCCGGAGGACGACGATCTGCCGATGATCATGGTGGGGCCCGGTACCGGGATCGCGCCGTTCAGGGCGTTCCTCGCCGAGCGCGAGGGCCGCGGCGCGAAGGGGAGGAACTGGCTGTTCTTCGGCGATCAGCACCGTTCCTGCGACTTCATCTACGAGGACGAGCTCACCGCGTGGAGCCAGGCAGGGGTCCTGCACCGGCTCGATCTCGCCTTCTCCCGGGACCAGGTGCAGAAGGTCTACGTCCAGGACCGGATGCGTGAGAACGGCCGGGACCTGTACGCCTGGCTGGAGGAGGGCGGCCACTTCTACGTCTGCGGCGACGCCACCCGGATGGCCAAGGACGTCGAGCAGGCGCTCATCGACGTGGTGCAGGTGCACGGCGGCAAGACCGCCGACCAGGCGGTCGAGTACGTCAACGAGCTCAAGCGCGCCAAGCGCTACGTCCGCGACGTGTACTAGGAAGCCGTCGGCCGTTTCATGCGGCCGTGAGGGGCACCTCGTCGCGCTGGAGGAAGCCGATGTCCAGCGCGGGGGTGCGGCCTTCGGCCAGATCCGCGCCGATCTCGCCGAAGGCCGGGGCCATCTTGAAGCCGTGACCGGAGAAGCCGGCCATGACGATGACGTTCTCCATCTGCGGATGGGCCTGGACGTACTCGCGCCCGGAGGCCGTGAACGACTCGAAGTAGGTCGCGATGCGCATCGGGTAGGGGTCGAGTACCGGCATATAGCGGCCGATCCACTCCGCGAAGGGCTCCAGCAGCGTGTCGGTGACGTAGTAATCGGCGGTGTCGGGGCTGTCGACGCGTGCCTCCTGGTCGGAGCCGAGGCCGAGTTTCATGGCTGTCCGGTCGGCGTAGGGCAGGCCGTAGGCGTAGGTGTTCTTCTCGGTCTGAGCGGGTTTGGTGCGCAGGAACGGCAGCACGCGCTCCAGCTGGCCCGGGACGGCGGGGAAGAACCAGGCGGAGAGCAGCCTGCGCATCTCGAACAGCCCGGCCAGTTCGGGGAACAGCAGCGAGGTCCAGGCGCCGGGCGCGGCGACCACGCGGTCGAACTGGCGGGTCTGGCCGTCGGCGGTCACGTGAACGCCCGAACCGGTGTCCTCGATGGCGGTGACGCGGTGGCGGCGCAGGATCGTGACGCCGTGCCGCTGGGCCTGGGCGGCTGCGGTGGCGACGGTCAGCTCGGGGCGGATGATGCCGCCGTGGCCATCCCAGATGGTCACATCGCCGGGGTCGAGGGCGAACTCGGGGAATTCCCGCATCGATTCCTCGCGGTCGAGGACGCGCACGGGGTGGGCGGAGCGTTCCGCGGCCTCCAGCGCCGTCTGGGTGTCCGGGCTGCTGGGGTGGCCCATGACGAGGGCCCCGGTGATGTCGCGCAGCTGCTGGCCCGAGTCGGCTTCGAGTGCGCGGTACAGCTCGTCGGCGCGGTCGGCGATGGGTGCGTAGCCGTGGTCTTCCATCTGGATGGTGCGGAACAGGCGGGTCTCGCCGCCGGCGGCGCCGCGGGAGTGACCGGGCGCGAACAGCTCGTAGCCGGTGACGTCGTATCCCCGCTTGGCCAGCTGCCAGAGCACCTGCGAGCCCATCGTTCCGATCCCGACCACTGCGATCCGTGAAGCCGCCACGCTCTAGGTTTCCGTTCTGTTCGTGTTTTCACCGGTGAGGGCGCTTGTCCTATGAAGCAGATCACATCGGCGTGATTCCGGGCAAGAGCCTGCCGCCGATGTTTTCCTCCCCGAAACACGTCGGCAGGCCGCCGGTCCTGCGGTTCGCTCCGCGCGTTCAGCCGCGTGCGGATGGGCGCATCCGCTTTCCGGGTGGCTTCAGCGGCGAACGGCACCGCCACGCAGCCGGGAGGCCGTGCGCGCCGGCATGGGCGCTGGCGTCGTCGCGGCGCCGAAGCGAGGTCTGCCCGGATCAGTCCTGCAGCGTGCCGGGCGTCAGCCCGAGCTCGCCCTCCAGCGCACGGGCAAGGAGCCAGCCCCGGGAAGCCGAGTCCCGGTAGCGCACCAGGGCCTGGGCGTTCAGCCCGTCGACCATGCCGATGAGCTGCCAAGCCGCCGCATCGGGGTCCGGCGCGCTGAACCGTCCCGCGCCGATCCCGGCGGCGATCTCGCTGTGCGCGAACTCCTGCCAGGCGTCCATCTGGGCCCGCACGGCGCCGGCGAGCAGCTCGGAGCGCCGGCCCATGCTCCAGGCGTCCACCCATACCGCCGTCACATCGCGGCGGCGGTCATCCAGCATCGTCCCGATGAGCGCTCGCAGCCGCTCGACCGGGTCGGCATGCGCCTCCAGCTGGGCGCGGATCTCGTCCAGTTCCTCGCCCGTGATGGCGGTGAACGCCTCGGCGACGAGCGCGTCCATGCCCGTCACGTAATGCCCGACCAGGCCCGGGGTCACCCCGGCGCGCGCCGCGACCCCGCGCAGCGTCACCGCGGGCAGGCCCTCGGTGAGCGCGAGCTCCCGGGCTGCGGCGCGGATCTCCGCCGCCCGCTGGCCGGGGTCCTTCCGCGCGGTACCACGCGCCGGCGTCCCCGGCCGCTTCGCCGGGAGGGACGCCGATGGATTCCTTGACACCGCCACACGCCCACCATAGCGTTGTGCGCATCACAGCTATTGGTCAAGTGATCAACAACTCGTGGACGGAGCACCGCCCGGCCCGTCCGCGGCCGACTCCCCAGGAGACACGATGCCCACGCCGCCGACGCCGGACCAGCCGCCGGTGCTCCCGCTGACGATGCCCGCCGAGACGGGGCCGCACGACCGCATCTGGATGGCGTTCCCGCGCGAGGGGCAGACGCTCGGGGCGTCCCTGGCCGAGCGGGAAGCCGGGTACGCGGCCTGGTCGGCGGTGGCCCTGGCCGTGGCGGAATTCGAGCCGGTCACGATGATCGCCGACCCCACTGAGACGGCGCGGGCACGGCAGCTGCTCGGCTCGGCGGTCGAGCTCGTCGAGCGGCCGCTGGACGACTTCTGGCTGCGCGATTCCGGTCCCACGTTCGTACACGATGCGGCCGGCCGCCTGGCGGCGGTGGACTGGATCTTCAACGGCTGGGGCGGCAACGACGACTGGACCGGCTGGGAGCACGACAAGGACCTGGCGAGGTTCGTCGCCGGCCTGGCCGGGGTGCCCGTGGTGTCCTCCCTGCTGGTCAACGAAGGCGGCGGCATCCACGTGGACGGCGACGGCACCGTCCTGGTCACCGAGACCGTGCAGCTGGATCCGCGCCGCAATCCGCATGCGGACAAGGCCCGCGTGGAGGCGGAACTGGCCCGCACCATCGGCGCCTCCCGCGTGATCTGGCTGCCGCGCGGCCTGACGAGGGACTACGACACCTTCGGCACCCGCGGCCACGTCGACATCGTCGCGACCAGCCCGGCGCCGGGCACCGTGCTGCTGCACGCCCAGGAGGATCCGGCCCACCCGGACCACGCCGTCACCCGGGAGCTGCGCGCTCTGCTGGAGGGGCAGCGCGACGCCGCCGGCCGGGCACTGGAGATCATCGACGTGCCGGCGCCCGCCACCCTCCGGGACTCCGAGGGGTTCGTGGACTGGAGCTACATCAACCACCTGGTCGTCAACGACGGCGTCATCGCCTGCGGTTTCGGGGAACCGGACGCCGATGCCCGGGCCAAGGAGATCCTCGCCGCCGCCTATCCCGGCCGCCGGGTGGTCACCGTCGACGCCCGGGAGCTCTTCGCCCGGGGCGGGGGAGTGCACTGCATCACCCAGCAGCAGCCCGCCGCACGGACCGGCGAGCACGACCCTCGCGGCGCCGCCGGGAGCGTGGCGGCATGAGGCTCCTGGAGGCCTCCATCGCGGAGCTGCGGACCGCGATGGAGGCCGGCCGCACCACTGCGGTGGAGCTGACCCGCGGCTACCTGGAACGGATCGCCCGCTACGACCGGGAGGGCATCAGGCTGAACGCGGTGCCGGTCCTCAACCCGGACGCCCTGGAGGAGGCCCGGGCCTCGGACGAGCGGCGCGCGGCGGGCCGCACCCTGGGCCCGCTGGACGGCATCCCGTACACCGCCAAGGACTCCTACGCGGCCCGCGGGCTCACCGTCGCCGCTGGCTCCCCGGCGTTCAAGGATCTCGTGGCCCAGCGGGACGCCTTCGCGATCGAGCGGCTGCGCGCCGGCGGCGCGGTGCTGCTCGGCCTGACGAATATGCCGCCGATGGCCAACGGGGGCATGCAGCGCGGCGTCTACGGCCGGGCGGAGTCGCCCTACAACCCGGACTATCTGCCGGCCGCCTTCGCCTCCGGCTCCTCGAACGGCTCCGGGGTGGCGACCGCGGCCAGCTTCGCGGCCTTCGGCCTGGCCGAGGAGACCTGGTCCAGCGGCCGTGCCCCGGCCTCCAACAACGCGCTGTGCGCTTACACGCCCAGCCGGGGCGTCATCTCCATCCGCGGGAACTGGCCGCTGGTGCCGACGATGGACGTCGTCGTGCCGCACACCCGCACCATGGCCGATCTCCTGGAACTGCTGGACGTCCTGGTCGCCGACGACCACGAGACCCGCGGTGACTTCTGGCGGACCCAGCCGTGGATCCCGCTGCCACGGGCCTCGGCCGTGCGCCCGGGCTCCTATCCGGCGCTCGCCCGGCACGCCTCCCTGGCCGGGATGCGTCTCGGGGTGCCCCGGATGTATATCAACGCCGACGCCGAGGCCGGCACCGCGGAGGACGGCGGCATCGGCGGCCCGACGGGTCAGCGGATCGAGACCCGCGCCTCGGTCATCGAGCTGTGGGAGGCGGCCCGCAGGGACCTGCAGGCGGCCGGCGCTGAGGTCGTCGAGGTCGATTTCCCCGCCGTCACCAACTACGAGGGCGACCGGCCCGGCGCGCCGACCATCCGCACCCGCGGCCTGGTGAGTCCGGAGTACCTGACCTGCGAGGTCATGGACCTCTCGGCCTGGGCCTGGGACGATTTCCTGGCCGCCAACGGCGATCCGGTGCTGCACAGCCTCACCCAGGTGGACGGCGCGGCGATCTTCCCGCATCCCGACGGCGCGCTGCCGGACCGCTATCACGGCTTCGACGACGACATCGCCGAGTATCCCGAGCTGGTGCGCCGGCGGCGGTACCGCTCCTGCACCGAGATCCCGCATCTGCCCGAAGGGCTGCGGGGGCTGGAAGAGACCCGGCGGATCGACCTGGAAGACTGGATGACCGGGCTTGGCCTGGACGCCGTGGTCTTCCCGGCCGCCGCCGATGTCGGTCCCGCCGATATGGACGTCGATCCGGACTCCGCCGACCTGGGCTGGCGCAACGGGGTCTGGGTCTCGAACGGCAATCTCGTGATCCGGCATCTGGGCATCCCGACCGTCACGGTGCCGATGGGGCTGATGTCCGACACGGGCATGCCGGTGGGCCTGACCTTCGCCGGCCGCGCCTATGACGATGCGGCGCTGCTGCGGCTGGCCGTGGCGTTCGAGCGCACCGGCTCCCGGCGCGTCCCGCCGCCCCGTACCCCGGAGCTGTGAGGGTGCCCATGAGATCATCGTGTGCATGTCCGCGCCGTCACCGCCCCCGCCTCCTTCGCCGGAGACGCTGAAGCACAGTGTCCCCGAAGACGTCCTGGGTTTCCTGACCGGCACCTTCCTGGTGTCCTTCGGGTTGTTCCTGCTCCAGGACAGCGAAACGGTCACCGGCGGTACCGCGGGGCTCTCGCTCCTGCTCACATACGCCACATCGGCGCCCTTCGAGGTGCTGTTCGTCGTGGTGAACCTGCCGTTCCTGGCGCTCGCGGTGTGGAAGAAGGGCTGGAGCTTCACGCTGCGCACGCTCCTGGCTGTCTGCCTCGTCTCGGCCCTGTCAGCGCTGCACCCGCGCGCCATAGGCAGCATCGAGATCCACCCCGTCTACGCGGCGCTCGCCGGCAACCTCATCATCGGGGTGGGGCTCCTGGTCGTCTTCCGGCATCGTGGCAGCCTGGGCGGCTTCAACGTGCTCGCGCTGCTGGCGCAGGAACGCCTGGGCTGGCGGGCCGGCTATGTGCAGCTGAGCCTGGACCTGGCGGTCGTGCTGGCCGCCTTCGCGGTGGTCTCCCCGCCACTGGTGCTGCTCTCCGTCGCCGGGGCGGTCGTGCTCAACATCGTGCTGGCCTTCAACCACCGCCCCGGACGATACCTGGGCACCTGAGCCGCACCGGCCCGGCGGTCGTGTCAGCCCAGCAGGAGGGCGCGGAGCTCGGCGGGGGTGGCGACGCGGGCGAGAGCATCGGCCCACTCCTCCTCGCGGCCGTAGCCCCAGGCGACCGCGATGGTGCCCACGCCGTGCTCCAGTCCGCCCTCGACGTCGTGGATGCGGTCCCCGATGAGCACCGGCAGGGAGACATCGGCGTCCCGCGCCTGCAGGCCCTCCAGTGCGCGGCCGAGGACATACGCCTTGGAGCTGAGTTTCTCATCGGCGCTGGCACCGGAGATCGCCTGGAAGGAATCGGCCAGGCCGTACTGCTCCAGCAGGGCACGGGCGGCGAACTCGGGCTTGGAGGTGGCGATGCCCAGGGGCACGCCGCGGCCGGCGAGCTCCAGGATCAGCTCGGGCACCTCGGGGAACGGACGGCTCAGCTCCATGCCCAGCTCGTCGTAGTGGCGGCGGAACACCTGGCGGGCCGCCTCCGCCGCCTCGGGGTCCATGCCCAGGCGCTCGCGGAAGGACACCTGCGTGGGCGGGCCGATCCACTCCCGCAGTTCCTCGTCCGGCAGTTCGGGCAGGCCGAGCTCGCGGAACGCGGCGTTGAGCGAGACGAACACCCCGGGTGCGGAGTCGCAGATGGTCCCGTCGAAGTCGAAGATCAGAGCGGTGGGCGTGCGGCCATCGGGAAGCGGGGCGAGGAGAGTCACGCCCTTCATCCTAGCGGTCTGTGCCCCTCTCAGGCGGTTGCGCACAGGATTCCCGCCGGCGCTGATGCGCGGCCACGGTGAACTCCTCGTGCCGCCACTCGCTCGCGCCATCCAGCGCCAGCTCGGCGAGCGCCTGGCCGTAGACCGGCGCGAACTTGAAGCCGTTGCCGCTCATCCCGCCGGCCACCACGATCCGCCCGTCCGCCAGGGTGTCGATCACGGGCATCTTGTCGGCCGTGCGGCCTTCCGGGTGCACGGACCAGCGCACCGGCTCGGGCATCAGATCGGGGATCATCCGCCGGGCCTGCTCCCCGGCCCAGCGCAGCTGCTCCCGGTCCAGGGTGAGGGTCAGGCCGCCGATGTCCGTCCCGGCGGGCAGGTCCACATGGGGACAGATCTTGATGCTGTAGCCGTCGAGCGTGGGGACGCCGAAGGCGTGCACCTCGTCGAGGTCCCGCATGAAGCCGGGGAACCGGGACGGAGTGAAATGCTCGATGTGCCGCGGCATGAGCCAGGTGAGCGCGTAGCTGACCACCTCGATCAGCTCGCTCAGCTCAGGCAGCAGGCGGGTGGTCCAGGGCCCGGCCGTGACCACGGCGCGTCCGGCGCGGATGCGCTCACCGGCGGCGGTCGTGATGAGCACGCCGTCCCGCTCCGGTTCGATCGCGGTGACCTCGGTGCCGGTGGCGACCTGCGCGCCGTGCTCGAGCGCCTGTTCCATCGCCGCCAGGACGGCTGCCTCCGGGCGGACCGCGCCGCCCAGGGTATCCAGCACGCCGATGTCCTCCTCGCGCACGGCGAACTGCGGGTACCGCTCGCGCAGTTCCGCGTGGTCGAGCACCTCATGGGGCAGCTCGTGCTCGGCGATCGAGGCGAGCGTCGCCTCCAGGTCCCCGTGCCCAGCCGGGCCGATGCTCAGGGCCCCGGCCTGGATGAGCAGGTCACGGCCGGTGGAGGCGCCGAGTTCCTGCCACAACCGGCGCGCGTGCAGCAGCGCCGGGGTGTAGAGCCGGCCCTCCTTGGCGGCGACGCGGAACAGGCGGGACTCCCCGGCGTAGGCGCCGGCGGCGTGAACGCCTCCGTACTGCTCGATCCCCAGCAGCGTCATCCGGCTGCTGCCGCTGCGGGCATTGCGCTTGGCCAGCTGCCACAGCGCCATCGCGCCCATGCTGCCCAGGCCCACCACGGCCACGTCCACTCGTGTCTGAGTCATCGTCCCTCGCGTCGTCTGGCGTCGTTCCTCGTCTGGTCCTGGTCGTGATTCTGCCCGCTCACGCCAGCGCAGGCGCATCCCAGAGGTTCAGGCGGACGCCGATGCCCTCTGCCACCGCCCGCCGGTAAAGCGTCGTGGCCCAGGCGACGTCCTCCACCGGCATCCCGCCGACGGAGAACACGACGATCTCCTCATTGTCCTTCCGCCCGGGCGCCTCGCCGGTGATGATGGCGCCGATGTCCTCCATCTGCGTCCTGTCCATCGTGCCCTCGGCGATCAGATCCGTGAACTTGGTGCCGATGATGCCCACCTCAGGGTGCGTCGGGTAGGGGAACTCGGCGGCCCAGGCCTCGTACATGCCGGAGTTGTCGACCACCTTGCGGACATTGGGCGCGGTGAGGGCGTCGTCGATGTTGCACGTCGCCGGCATGCTCAGGAACGCGCCGGGCTTGACCCACTCCCGTCGCACGGTGGGGAACTCCGCGACGGTGTCGGCGCGGCCGGTGGCGCAGAAAGTCACGATATCGCTGCCGCGCACCACCTCCTCCACACTCGAGACCGGTGTGACGGTGCTGATCTGCGGGAACTCCTCCGCCAGCCAGGTAGTGAAGGCGCGCATGCTGCGCTCGCCGCGGCCGAGGACCTTGACCGTGTGGATGCCGGGCCGGGCGACGAGGAACGCCGCCAGTGAAGTCCGCGCCATCACGCCCGGTCCCAGGATGCCCACGGTCGTGGCGTCCGGGCGGGCGAGGTGCCGTGCGCCGACTCCCGGGATGGCGCCGGTCCGGTAGGCGGAGAGGAGGTTGGCGGACATGAGGGCCAGCGGCGCGCCGGTCTCGGTGTCGTTGAGGACGAAGACGTGGATGGACCTGGGCAGGCCGCGGTCGCGGTTGGCGGCGTTCGAGCCGTACCACTTCACCCCGGTGGTGCCGAAGCGGCCGCCCAGGTAGGCCGGCATGGCCATGAAGCGGCGGTCGGGGCCGTGCGCGGGCATGCCCGGGAACGCGGGCTGCTCGGGGAAGCCGATCATGGCGCCGTGGGAGTCGTTGTTGGCTCCGGCCATCCGGTAGTCCCCGGCGTGCAGGAGCGCGAGCGTCTCCTCCATCGTGTCCACGCAGGCGGCCATATCGGTCACGCCGGCCCGGATCATGTCCGGCTCGGAGAGGTACAGGAAGTCGATGGCGGTCGTCTCGCTCACGGGCGGATCCTTTGCGGGCTTGAGGGTCGATGGCCGCTTTCGCGGGCCGGGAGCGTGGTCCGTGTCGATTCTTCTCCACGCGTGTATAGGACCTGTGTCAAGGATGTTTCGGCCAGGTTTCCACTGGCGCCGATGCCGTGGCCGGCGGCACGATCGCGACGCCGATGCCGTTGTGCCGGACCGGCCGGGCAGTGGTTTTCCGCGGTGCCGCGGTGGATGGGGCGCGGGCGGGTCTTGGGCGTTCGCGCGCTGTTCAACTGAAGGCCACCTGTTCCCAGGGAGCCTTGCGTTACGCTCTAGTCACCCATCCGTGCCTGACTTCAGGAGTGCTCCCATGCCCGGATCCATCCCCCAGGGTACGGGCGGCGTGCCGCCGCGTACCCGCAAGCCCATTCTCACCGCGGGTGCCGCCGCAGCCGCGACCGTCCTCGCCGTCGGATTCGCCCCCGCGGCCACCGCCGCCACCGTCCCGGATCTGCCCGACCCGGCCGCGATCACCGAGATCGGCTACACCCTCCCGGCGGACTTCATCGAGGTCGCTGCTGACCCCGGCACCGACCTGTCCGGCTGGACGGTCGGCTCGGTGACTCGCGGCGGCAGCGTGCAGGCCGCGGACTACCTGGTCACCTTGCCCGAGGGCACACAGGTCGGTGAGTCCGGCGCCCTCGCGGTCGAGGTGCAGATCACCAACAGCGTGAACAGCGGTGCCGCCGCCGACGGTTCGTATGGCGCGAGCGCTTTCGTCATCGACGCCGAAGGTACGCTCCACGACTTCCAGCAGATCGGCGGCGTTGCCGGCGGCCGCGGCGTCACTGGTGCTGCCGGCGGTCAGACCCCAGCGGCGGTCGTCGGAGTGGAGGCGAGCCCGACGGGTGCCGTCGCCGCCTCCGGGGAGAGCATCCAGCTCGTCGACGGCAGCTGGACCTCGGCGGCTCCGACCCCCGGCACGCTGCCCGGCGGACCCGGCGCCGAACCGACTGAGCCGCCGGTCGAGCCCGGCGAGGTCACCGCCATCGCGGAGATCCAGGGCACCGGGGAGGAGAGCCCCCTGCAGGGCCAGACCGTCACCACCCGCGGCGTGGTCACCGCCGCCTACCCCACGGGCGGGCTGAACGGGTACTTCATCCAGACGCCCGGCACGGGCGGCGAGGAGGAGCGGGAGGCCTCCGACGGCATCTTCGTGTACTCCTCGGCCACGGTGAACGACGTGCAGACCGGCCAATACGTCGAGGTCACCGGTCAGGTCTCGGAGTACTACGGGCAGACTCAGATCACCGTCGCCGCCGGCGGCGCGAGCGTCCTGGACGAGGCCGTCGAAGCACCCAAGCCCGTCGCCTCGTTCCCGCTGACCGATGAAGAGCGGGAGGCGCTGGAGGGCATGCTGCTGCAGCCGGAGGACGTCTTCACCGTCAGCGACAACTACCAGGCGAACCAGTACGGTGAGCTGCTCCTGGCCCTCGGCGAGGAGCCGCTGCGCCAGCCGACCGATGTGGCCCCGCCGCTCTCGGACGAGGCCCTCGCCGTCGAGGCGGAGAACGCCGAGCGCGAGGTCATTCTGGACGATGGCAGCAGCTGGAACTACATGAACAACAGCCAGGCGCAGGGCACGCCGTTTCCGTACCTGTACCCGGAAGCTTCCCCGCGGGTCGGCGCGCAGGTGTCCTTCACCTCGCCGGTCGTCCTCGGCTACGGCTTCGACGCCTGGCGGTTCCAGCCGCTCGAGCAGCTGACCGGGGACAATGCGGAGGCAGCGCAGCCGGTGCTGATCGAGGACACCCGTCAGGACGCGCCGCTGGAGGTGCCGGGGCGGATCACTCTGGCCAGCTTCAACGTGCTGAACTACTTCATCACCACAGGCGATCAGCTGGACGGCTGCCAGTACTACAACGACCGCGAAGGCAATCCGGTCACGGTCCGCGGCGGCTGCGATGCCCGCGGCGCGGCGAACGCGGAGAGCTTCGAGCGGCAGCAGGCGAAGATCGTCGAGGCCATCAACCGCATGGACACCTCGGTGCTGTCGCTGGAGGAGATCGAGAACTCCAGCCGCTTCGATCTGGACCGCGATGCCGCGCTGGCGCAGCTGGTCGAGGCGCTCAACGAGCACGCCGGTGAGGAGAGGTGGGATTACATCCGCTCGCCGGAGCAACTGCCGGAGAACGACGATGTCATCCGCACCGCCTTCATCTACCAGCCCGCGGAGGTCGCTCCCCTCGGAGACTCGGCGGCGCAGATCGACGACGCCTTCCACAACGCGCGGGCCCCGCTCGCGCAGGCCTTCGCCCCGCTGGACGCCTCGGGGGAGCCGGAGGAGGAGAACGCGTTCCTGGCCATCGTGAACCACTTCAAGTCCAAGGGTTCCGGCTCGGGTCCGGGCAATGAGGACACCGGTGACGGCCAGGGCGCCTCGAACGCGGACCGCGTCGCGCAGGCGACCGCGCTGGTGTCCTTCGCCGAGGAGCTGCGCGAGGAGCTGGGGACTGAGAGCGTCTATCTGCTGGGTGACTTCAACTCCTACACGGAGGAAGACCCGATGCAGGTGTTCTACGAGGCCGGTTACCACAACATCGGCCAGGAGCTCACGGACAAGTCCACCTACGTGTTCAGCGGACGCACCGGGAGCCTGGACCACATCCTGGCGCTGGAGGGCCCTGCCCGGGACGCGGTGCAGGGAGCCGATATCTGGCAGATCAACTCGGTGGAGGCCGTCGCCTACGAGTACAGCCGGTACAACTACAACGTCGCCGAGCTGTACGCACCGGATCCGTTCCGCGCCTCGGACCACGATCCGCTCATCGTGGGCCTGTTCGACGGCACGGAACCGGGACCGTCCCCTGAGCCGACGGAGCCGGAGCCGACCACCCCGGCACCCACGGAGCCGGAACCCACCACGGACCCGACGGAGCCGGAGCCCACCACGGACCCGACCGAACCGGAACCGACGACCCCGGCACCCACGGAGCCGGAGCCGACCACCCCGGCACCGACCGAGCCCACGACGGATCCGACTGAGCCCGAGCCGACGACGGATCCGACTGAGCCCGGTACCGGTATCCAGGTGGATGTCACCTCCGGTCATCCCGGTGACCCGATCACCGTCACCGGACTGGAGGAGTACGAAGGTGAAGAGCTCCGCGGCCAGTTCAACTCCGACCCGGTCGACCTGGGCACCGCCACGGTGGACGGGGGTGCGGTGAGGTTCACCGTCCCGGAGATCGACGCCGGTGAGCACACGTTCACGGTGTTCCAGGGTGAGACAGTGGTGTTCTCCACGCCGTTCGAGGTCCTCGCCGATGACGCCCCGGCCGAGCCGGCGTTGAGCGTGGCACCGGAGCGGGTCACTCCGGAGGCGTTCGTGGATCCGGAGCAGGGCGTGAGGGCCACCGCGAGCGGGTTCACCGCCGGTGAGAGCGTGACGTTCACCGTGGTCCCTGACGGCAGCGACGTCACGGGCCTGTCTGAGACGGTTGAAGTGAATGCTGAGGGTGTGGCGGAGTTCGTGATCTATGGGGACAACCCGGCCAACCCTGCCGTGTATGTGGGTAGCTACACCGTGGGTGTGGAAGGCACGGATCTGTCGGCGTCGTTCGAGGTCGCAGAGGACGCCGATCCGGGTCAGCCCGGCTCCGGCGACGGTGACGGCGGTTCTGGCTCCGGCGGTGATAACGGTTCCGGTGGCGGTGGGGGTAGTAGCCTGCCGCGGACTGGTGCCGAGCTGGCTGGTCTGGGCGCGGGCTTGGCGCTGATCGCAGCCGGCGCAGCAGCCCTGTGCGTCAGCCGCCGTCAGAACGGTTGACCGGCAAGCACTAGCACAAGGATGTGGGGCGTCTCGCGTATGCGGGGCGCCCCGCTTCCATGCCCGCGTGCTCTCGCCGCGCCTCAGTCGTGGCCTGGCACGTCAGCCACGGCCTCCATCGTGAACAGGTCGCCGGGTTGGCAGTCGAGCGCCTGGCACAGGGCGACGAGGGTGGTGTAACGCACGGCCTTCGCGCGGTTGTTCTTCAGCACCGAGAGATTCGCCAGGCTGACGCCGACCTGCGAGGAGAGCTCGGTCAGGGTCATGCCTCTTCGTTGCAGCAGTTCGTCTAGATGGCAGACGATTCTCGCGTGCGGCGCGGGGCTGGAGGGTGACACCTCAGATGACCCCTTCCAGCTCGTCGTGGGCCTTCTTCCCGGAGACGAACGCGCGGCGCACGACCTCGACGGCACCTAGGATCGCCAGCGCCGTGAAGATGTCCAGCGTGGACACGCTGTTGTTCACGTGTTCGGCGAGGCCCAGATCCCGGGTCGCCAGATTGCTGCCCAGGAGGAGCAGCCCGCCGTGGAGCATGAGCGTGGAGCCCCCAACCCAGAAGATGCGGCCGAGGTCGATGATGGGCTGGTCGGCGAAGGCCCGGCCCTCGGCGACGCGGTTCAGTACGCGCCCTGCCCACCAGGAGCAGATGATGAGCCCGAGGACGAGGATGATCTTGGCCGCGATCAGCATGCCGATGGTGACGCCGGCCAGGTCGCCGAACGGAATGCTGAGTTCCGCCATGCCCCGTAGGGGGACTGCCGTGCCCTCGGTAAGGGCGCTGGCGGCTGCGTCATCGGTGAAGTCGAGCGTGACATCCAGTTCCCGGTGCCTGACGGCCCGGACGATGCTGCCGAGGACGTCGCCGGCAAGGAATACCGCGGGGAGGAGGACGAGGTACTCGCCGCCCGCGCCCGCACCCTTTGCGCGAGGCTTGCCGGTGCCACTACGTGCGGGATCTGTGCTGGGACTCATGTTCGCCTCCGGACTTATCGTTAGTCAATATATCGTTTTTCGATACTGTATCGAAAAACGATAAGTGTCAAGAGGCTGAGTCGCTGAAGCGGACGGCCGCGGGCCTGAGGCGCGGTATAAGAAACCGGCCCTGCCAGCTTGTGTGCTGGTCAGGGCCGGTTTCTGCTGCGCGCCATGAGGGATTCGAACCCCCAACCTTCTGATCCGTAGTCAGATGCTCTATCCGTTGAGCTAATGGCGCCGGCGGAGCTTCCTCCACGACTCAACGAGTCTACACACATCCGTAGGCGATGCCAAACCCTCGCCGGGTGCCGCACGAGTACTGAGCTGCCCATCGGGGGGAGGGGGGCGCTTGGTGCGGTTGGTCCGGCTCTTCCCCCGCCTATGACTCAGTCGATCACAGAGTTCTGACTGTTTTGTTCATTGTCATGGCAAAATCAATCAGACATATGACCTTAAAGCGGCTGTCGTGACCTAACTGTGATCTACCGCACAGGCTCTTTGCGCCTCATCCCCGACCAGAGCGGCAGGCAACCCTCCTAGCCTGAATAACACCCCCGGGAGCGCTCACCGTCCCGGACGTCCGGCAACCACAGGAGTTCTCAATGACCGTCGTCGAAACCGATCTGCTCAGCTCAGCTCCGACGTCGAACCGCAGGATCCTGGATTTCGTCCAGTCGATCGCGACGCTCACCGCCCCCGAGCGGGTGCACTGGGTGACCGGCACCGCCGAGGAGAAGCGCAGCCTGGCAGCCGAGCTGGTGGAAGCCGGTACGCTCAAGCCTCTGGCGAAGAAGCCCAACTCCTACTATGCCGCCTCTGATCCGGACGACGTCGCGCGAGTGGAAGACCGCACCTTCATCTGCAGCGAGCGCGAGGAAGACGCGGGGCCGCTCAACAACTGGGTGGACCCGGGGGAGATGAAGCGGACGCTGTCCGAGCTGTTCGCCGGGTCCATGGCCGGCCGGACCATGTACGTCATTCCCTTCGTGATGGGCCACGCCGACGCCAAGGACCCCAAGTTCGGGATCGAGGTCACCGACTCCCCGTATGTCGTCCTCTCGATGCTGATCATGGCTCGTGCCGGACAGCACATCCTGGACCGCATGGGTGAGCTGGACGCTGAGTTCGTCGAGTGCGTGCACTCCGTCGGCGCGCCTCTGGCGCCGGGTGAGGACGATGTGCCGTGGCCGTGCAACACCACCAAGTACATCTCCCACTTCCCGGAGGAACGGTCCATCTGGTCCTACGGCTCGGGGTACGGCGGCAACGCGCTCCTGGGCAAGAAGTGCTACGCCCTCCGGATCGCCTCCGCCATCGCCCGTGACGAGGGCTGGCTGGCCGAGCACATGCTCATCCTCAAGCTGACCAGCCCGGAAGGCGAGGTCAAGTACGTCGCCGCCGCCTTCCCCTCGGCATGCGGCAAGACCAACCTGGCCATGATCAAGCCCACCCTGCCCGGCTGGAAAGCCGAGACCCTGGGTGACGACATCGCCTGGATGCGATTCGGCGAGGACGGACGTCTGTACGCGGTCAACCCGGAGGCCGGCCTGTTCGGTGTGGCCCCCGGTACCGGCCGCCACACCAATCCCGTCGCGATGGAGGCCATCGAGGCCGGCAACAGCATCTTCACGAACGTGGCGCTCACCGACGACGGCGATGTCTGGTGGGAGGGAATGACCGAGGAGGAGCCCGCCCATCTGACCGACTGGCGCGGTGACGACTGGACGCCGGAGTCGGAGAGGCCGGCTGCGCACCCGAACTCCCGTTTCTGCACGCCGATGGAGAACGTGCCGACTCTGGCGGAGGAGTGGCAGAACCCCGACGGCGTTCCGATCGACGCGATCCTCTTCGGCGGCCGCCGCAAGACCACCATGCCGCTCGTCACCCAGACCTTCGACTGGGCGCACGGCGTCTTCATGGGTTCGGTGCTTTCCTCGGAGACCACCGCCGCGGCTACCGGTCAGGTGGGCGTGGTCCGTCGCGACCCGATGGCGATGCGCCCCTTCATCGGCTACAACGTCGGCGACTACTTCCAGCATTGGCTGAACATCGGCGCCACCCGCGGAGCGAAGCTCCCGGCGATCTTCTACGTCAACTGGTTCCGCCGCGCGGAGGACAAGAGCTTCCTCTGGCCGGGATTCTCCGAGAACAGCCGGGTGCTGAAGTGGATCGTGGACCGGCTCTCCGGGCGTGCCACCGGCACCGAGACCGCCATCGGCATTTCCCCGGCACCGGGCGAGCTGGACATCGAGGGCCTGGGTATCACCGAGGAACAGGTGGCCAACGCGCTCGCGGTACGCCCTGAGGAATGGGCTGCCGAGCTGGAGGACATCGAGGACTGGTACCGGGAGCTCGGGGACCACGTGCCCGCGGAGCTGAAGGATCAGGTGAGCAGGCTGCGTTCGCGCCTGGGACTCGCCTGACCCGAGCCGATCCCTTCCGCTCCCCGTGTGATCCCCGCCGAGACGAGGCGGCCGGTCTCCCTAGAGCCAGGAGGACCGACCGCCTTCGCACGAGAGGCGCACCGCGTCGATGACGCGCGGTCTCTCACGAAGGGCCCTGCCGCTTACGAGCCCGCGGCAGGGCCCTTCGCCTTGTGCACGGCACCCGGCACGGGCATTCGGCGTGGCGCGAGAGCCGGCGGGAGCGTCAGTGCGCTTCCCACCACGGCGCGAGCACGGCGCGGGCCAGCGTGTGGCCGGAAGCATTGAACATGAGGAACGCCGGAGTGGCGTCGCGGGACACGCCCAGGTCGTCGACGTCGAGCGCGTGGACCGCGGTCCAGTACGTGTGCCGGCCGTGTCCTGCCGGGGGAGCGGCTCCCAGGTACCGGGCGAGTCCCGCGTCGTTCCGCAGCTGCCAGGCGCCCGGCGGCAGCAGGGAGCCGTTCTCGTCTCCGGCGCCCCGGGGCAGCTCGGTCACGGATGAGGGGATCCCGGCCACCGCCCAGTGCCAGAACCCGCTGGCCGTGGGCGCATCGGGGTCATAGACCGTGACCAGGAAGCTCTTCGTGCCGGACGGGAACCCGGACCAGCTCAGCTGCGGGCTGGTGTCGGTGCCGCCGGCGCCGAAGATCCCGCTCACCTGCCCGGACGGCAGCTGAGCGGCGTCCGAGATGTCCTCGCTGTTCAGCGTGAACGATGGCACCCGGGCAATGGAGTCGTAGGGATTGCCGGACATGTTTCCTCCTCGAAGATTGGGGCGCGGGCGCGCCCTCAGAGTTCCCGGGTGCGCAACTGGTCTGCGATCCTCTCGGCCTGCCGGATCGCCAGGGCGACGATCGTCAGGGTCGGGTTCGCCGCTGCTCCCGTGGTGAAGACCGAACCATCGCCGATGAAGAGATTCGGCACATCGTGCGCGCGTCCCCACCGGTCCACGACGCCGTCCTCGGGCCGCTCGCTCATCCGCGCCGTGCCCAGGTTGTGGGTCGACGGGTACGGCGGCGTCCGGTGCGCGCTCAGCGCCCCCACCGCCTCGTAGAGCAACTCCGCCTGGGCGTAGGCGTGCTCGCGCATCGCTGCGTCGTTCGGATGATCGTCGAAATGCACATTGGGCACCGGCAGCCCGTTCTCGTCCTTGACCGTCGTATTGAGCGTGACCCGATTGGACTCCTGTGGCATGTCCTCGCCGACGATCCACAGCCCGGCGGTCTGGGCGTAGGCGTCGAGCAGCCGGGTGTAGTCCGGGCCCCAGGAGCCCGGATCCACGAACGCGGCCAGGAATGCCGGGCCCAGCGAGAGAGTCTCCAGGAAGTAGCCGCCGACGAACCCCCGGTCCGGATCGTGCCGGGACTCATCGGCGATCACCCCCGCCATGGTCTCACCGCGGTACATCCGTACCGGTTTGTCGAACGCGGCGTACACCGAGCCCGTGGTGTGGCGCATGTAGTTGCGGCCCACCTGCCCGGAGGAGTTCGCCAGGCCGTCCGGGAACGCGGCGGTGGCCGAGAGCAGCAGCAACCGGGGCGTCTCGATCGCGTTGCAGGCCACGATCACCACGCGCGCGGCCTGCCGGTGCAGGGTGCCGTTCTCGTCCAGGTACAACACCGCATCGGCGCGGCCGCTGGAATCGTGGGTGATCTGGACGGCCTGCGAGAGCGGCCGCAGATCCAGCAGACCGGTGCTCTCGGCGCGGGGGATCTCCCGGACGAGGGTCGACCATTTGGACCGGTTCTTATCGCCCTGGAAGTTGAATCCGTCTTGGATGGAGGCGGGGCGGCCGTCGTACTCCTCGGCATTGGTGGCGTAAGGGCCGGTCGCGTAGTGCTTGTACCCGATCCGCTCAGCCCCTGCGGCGAAGACCTTGTAGTTGTTGTTGGCCGGCAGCGGAGGACGGCCGTGGACGTGCGTAGAACCCATGGCCCGTTCGGCGCGGTCGTAATAGGGTTCCAGCTCGGCCAGCGTCAGCGGCCAGTCGAGCAGATTCGCCCCCTCCACCCGCCCGTAGACGCTGCGCGTGGCGAACTCGTGGGCCTTGAACCGGGGTGTCGCGCCCGACCAATGGGTCGTGGTGCCTCCGACGGCCTTGACGATCCACGCCGGCAGATTCGGGAAGTCCCGCGCGATCCGCCAGGACCCGCTCGTGGTGCGCGGATCCAGCCATGCCATCTGGTTGAACGCCTCCCACTCGTTGTTGACGTAGTCCTCGTTGCGCAGATACGGGCCCGCCTCCAGCACGACGACCGGGATGCCCTTCGCCGTGAGCTCGTAGGCCAGGGTTCCCCCGCCGGCACCGGAGCCGATGATGACGACGGTCTCCTCGTTCTGGTCCTGGGATGCCATCATTTCCTCGCCTCCCGTCCCTGGGCGCTCGTCGCGCCGGGCTGGTTCCCCGGCACCGCCTGCGTCGTGATGGTCCAGCTGGTGGGAACCGGAGCGCCCGGAGCGATCTCCTCCAGTACCTCGCCGGGCAGGTAGTCGATGCGCGGTTCCGGCAGCCAGTCCAGATCGTCGAAGCCGCGGTGCACGTACCCGCCCTTGTCGAAGGAGGGGCCCTCGTAGCCGAGGGTCTCCCAGACTTCCTCGTCGTCGTAGAGGTTCAGCACCGTGGTCCGCCGGATGAACCCGAAGAAGTCGGTGGACTCCACCCGTCGCAGGACGCGAAGTGCCTGCTCATCGGGCAGGTCCCGGAAGTCGCCTCCCGCCAGCTGACCGAGCGAGAGCAGGCCCTGGGTGAGCTGCACGCGGAACCAGGTGGACTCCTGCGCCTCGTCGAGGATTTTGTCGGCCGTACGTTCGTAGGGCCCGTCCGGGAAGGACTCGTGAGGGAACGCCACTCGGATCACCCGGATCAGCACGGACCTCGCCTCATCGGTGAGCTCGGTGGCATTGAGGGATGGGTATTTGGCTGGGAACACCATCTGATGAGCTCCTTTGCTCGTCGTGATCGGAATCTGCGCGAAAACCTGCTCAGCTGCCGTCGCCTCCGGCGGGCACGCGGCGGCCAGGTCAGGGGATGAGGATGCCGCGGCCGCGGATGCGCCCCGCGGCCAGGTCCGCCATCGCGTCGCCGGCGGCTTCCAGCGGATACGTCTGCGTGTGGAGACGCACGCGGCCGTCGGCGGTCAGGGCCATGAGCTCGACCAGGTCCTGGTACGTGCCCACCAGGTTCCCGATGACGTCGATCTCGCGGGAGATGATCTCGATGGTCGGCAGGCGCACCTCGCCGCCGTAGCCGATCACGTAGTGCTGGCCGCGACCCCGGATCATCCGCGGTGCCAGCAGCTCCGCGCCCTGCTCGCCGACGAAGTCGAACGCGACGTGCGCCCCGCCGCCGGTGATGTCCAGCGCCTCCCGCACCGTGGTCTCATCATCGCCGGCCAGCACCGTGTGGTGCGCGCCCAGCTTGCGGGCGAGCGCGAGTGCCTCCTCGGAGCGGTCCACGACCGTGATCCGGGCGGCGGTGATCGCCGTGAGCGCCTGGACGCCGATGTGCCCCAGGCCGCCGGCGCCGATGACGACGGCGTGGGTGCCCGGGACGAGCCGGGCGGCGGCTTTCCGGACCGCGTGATAGGCGGTCAGACCGGCATCGGCCAGGGCGGCGACGTCCCGGGGTTCGAGGCCTTCGCCGAGGGGCACGATCGCCCGGGCGTTCGTGCGCATCCGCTCGGCCATCCCGCCATCGGCGTTGATGCCGGGGAACGAGGCGTTCTCGCAGTGCGAGTCCTCGCCCACGCGGCAGGGCGGGCATAGGCCGCACGAGGTCAGCGGATGCAGGATCACCGCGTCCCCCGGCGCCACGGTCGTGACGGCGGAACCGACCTCGCGGACCCAGCCGGCGTTCTCATGCCCCAGCGTGTAGGGCAGCCGGGGATGCTGGATGGGTTCCCACTGGCCTTCGATGATGTGCAGATCGGTCCGGCACAGGCCCGCCGCGCCGATGTCGACGATGACGTCCCAGGGACCCTGGAGGGCCGGCTCCGGGACCGATTCGTACCGCGGCGGCTCCTGATAGGCGTGTACGCGGACGGCTTTCACGTTCATCCTCCTCGTCGAGGTCCCCGTCGCGCTGATCCGGCCGGGCCGGCCGCGCGGTGATGGGCCCACGCTAGGACCGGAGCCCGCACGCCGGACAGGGCTGTTCTCGTCCTGCGAGAATCGAGCCTTGACGGTGCTCGGTGCTCGGGGCCAGGATCGGGAACATGAGCACCGCGGCTTATCGCCCGGATCAGCGTGGATCCGGCGAGACGGGGTGGAGGACGACCGCGCGCGAGGAGGGCGTCGCGACGCTGCAGCGAGCCTTCGCCGTACTCGAGGAGGTCTCGGCATCCGGCAGCATCAGCGCCAGGGAACTCTCGGAACGGCTGTCGATTCCGCTGCCGAGCGTCTACCGTCTGCTGAACGAACTGGTCGCCGCCGGTTATCTGGTCCATCTGCGCGCCGAGCACAGCTTCGAGCTCGGTCACAAGGTGTTCGGTCTCGGTCTCTCCCTGCAGAGGCGCATCGTGGCGCCCTCGCCCGTGCGCCGGGTGATCGACGAACTCCACCGGACACTGGGCATGGCCGCGTACTTCGCCGTGTACCGGGGACTGGACGTCGTGCTGACGTATCTGTCGGACTGCCCTTCGCACCCGCGTCTGACGCCGCTGCGCTTCGGTTTCCACGAGGCCGCGCACGCGACGGCGTTCGGCAAGATCATGCTCGGGGGCATGTCCGCGCCTGAACGGGACGCCTATTTCGAGGGGCACAGCCTGCGGCCGCTCACGCCGCGCACCATCACCGAGCGGGAGACCCTGGAAGCGCATCTGCTCGACGTCGCCACGCGCGGCCTCGCGTGGGAACAGGAGGAGTTCGTGCCGGGGCAGACCTGCGCGGCCGTGGGCGTGCGCAACGGGTCTGGCCTCGTGATCGGCTCGGTCGCGGTGAGCATGCCGGCCCGGAACGCCGAGGACAGGCCGCGGCAGGTGGAATCGTGCCTCCGCGAGTACGCCGGGCACGCCAGCCGCTATCTCCGCTCGGGAAGCACCCAGCTCGGTTCTCCATGACGCCCGCCTGCCCGTTCTCGCCCGGCGAGAACGGGGTCTTCTCCTGTTGCTGCGCCGCGCGTAGGTTCTCCCTCACCTGTACACACCAGTCAAGGAGGACTGACGGAGGACGTGGCCCAGCTGGTCTCGTTCCTTGCCTCACCGGACTCCGACTACATCACCGGCCAGACGATCCTGGTGGACGGCGGCATCCAGTTCTCCTGAGCACGCGCCCTTAGATCTCGCAGCGCAGCAGGGCGCCGGCGAATTCGAGCATCCAGGCCAGCGCCTTCTCCGAGCTCAGTCCCGGCACCTGCTGGGCGCGCTGCATGCCGACGCCGTCGGAATACGCGGCCAGCTTCACCGCGGTCTCCCGCGCGGGAACGTCGGCGAAGACGCCTTCCGCGGTGCCCTGCTCGATCAGTTCGGTGCAGCAGTCCTCCCACACCCGGATCTGCTGGGCGTAGGTCTGGGCGATCTCCGGCCGGCGTCCCACGGCTCCCCAGTAGTCGGCCCAGATCTGCCAGTGCTCTCGCACCGGCTCGGAATCGGCGAACATCGGCGCCATCAGAGCCCGCAGCCCGGCTCGCGGATCCGAGGCCGCCCGGGCCTCGGCGACCACCCGTGAGTAGAAGCCGTGGCTCTCGCTCGTGACCACCTCTCGCAGGATCTCGTCGACGCCGCCGAAATGGTATGTCACGGTGCCGACCGAGACCTCCGCCTCGCGGGCGATGTCCCGCAACGAGGTCGCGGCCAGCCCGCGCCGGAGCATCACCGCCCGCGCTGCCGCGACGATCTGCCGCCGTCTGGCCTCGGGCGCCAGGCGTCGGCGCGCCGGCGGAACGCTCTCCTGCCGCCGCTCGATGGGAGGCAGCGCTGTCATCGCCGGCCTCCCTTTAGGCCGAGGTGCGCGGCACCCGCGCCTCGAAGCTGCGGTTGGCCACCTCGACCTGCTCGCCATCGCCGTCCTGGGCCGTGGCCGCCACCCAGTTCCGCACCACGAAATCCCCGTCCTCGGCGGTGATCAGCGAGCGGGTGCGGATCTCGGCCCGCCAGGGGCGCGCCGCCGCGCCACCGGGCTTCTGATTGCTGAGCACCAGGGTCCACTGCGACTCCGCCGATGCGGACTGGGGATCGTCCTCCCGGATCCGGTAGACCTCCCTGGCCGACTCGGTGAACTCCAGGCCGTCCGGGTACACCCGGCTGCCGCCGTACCCGGGGTCGACGCTCAGCATCGTCTCCCCGCTGGCGACGTCCACCTGGACCATCCGCTCGGGAAGTTCCGGCGCATCGGGCATCTCCGGGGTCCCGATCGTGATCGGGCGGACGTGCCGGGCCGGTTCGAACGAGACTTCCTGCTCTTGCCGGCCCTCGTAGAGCGGGAGGTGAAGCGTGCTCGCGGCCGGGTCCAGCTCCAGCCCGGAACGCCCGGCATGCGGCCACACCCAGGGCCAGTACTGATCGGAGACGGCCACCCGCAGCCGGTGACCGGGCGCCACCCGGTACCCGGCCGAGACCAGCCGGACCGTGACGTCCTCCCACTGACCCGGCACCATCTCATCGGCGCGATCCATCCCATGGCGTTTGGTCAGATTGAGCACCCCGCGGGTGATGAGCGCGCTGGAACCGTCCGGCGCGACATCGCACAGCCGGACGATGACGTGCGCCCGCGGTGAGAACGAGCGCAGGCGCAGCCTGACCTCCGGAGACCCCAGGACGTTCAGGCCGTCCCCGCCTACCGGCAGATCGACGCAGCGGGACCGGCCGTCCTCGGCGCGCTGGTCCGGCGGCAGGTCAGTCGCGTTCCCGAACGGGAAGAACCGTCCGGCGTCCTGTCCCGTCGCCAGCGGCGCCCGCAGCAGCACCGTGCTGGGATCGCCGGCCTCGCCCAGGCCCGTGAGCGGGAAGCGTGTCGTCTCCGGGGCTCGCCGCCATTCCGGGATGCCGGCCCACCGCCCGGCGCGCTCGGCGTAGTAGGTGGCCGGGGGCTCGGACTCGCCGATCCACACCCGCAGATCGGGATCCTGCTCCACTCCGGTGTCCTCGTCCTTCAGCCAGCGGTCCCACCAGCGGAGTGTCTCGCCGAGGAAGTCGATCCCCGGTCCCGGCGCCAGGCCCCTGTCGGGGTACTGATGCGACCAGGGTCCCAGCAGCGCCTTGCGCGGTCCCGGCAGGTTCTCCAGCAGCCGGAAGACGGTGTCGTGATACGGATCGGCCCAACCGCCGACCGCCAGCACGGCGGCGGAGATCCCCGGATAGTTCTCGCAGGCACTGCCGCGCCGCCAGTAATCGTCCCGCTCCTGATGGGAGAGCCAGACCGGGGCGAGTGGTTCTTGCTTCTCCAGCCGCTCACGCCAGATCTCCAGCCAGGACTCGCCCACCACCTCGGGCCTGGGCGGGCGTGAGGCAAAGGCGAGCATGGTCCCGGCCCACGCGGCCATGTCGATGCCCAGCACGGCACCGCCCATGTAGTGGACGTCGTTGTCGTAGCGGTCGTCGGTGGAGCAGACGGTCACGATGGCGTCCAGGCCCTCGACGCCGCGCTCGGCCAGCTGCAGGGAGTTGAAGCCGCCCCAGGAGATGCCGAACATGCCGACCCGGCCGGTGCTCCACGGCTGGGCGGCCAGCCAGCGGATGACCTCTTCGCCGTCATTGAGCTCGGCGGCGGAGTACTCGTCCTCGAACAGGCCCTCCGAGCTGCCGGTGCCCCGGATGTCCACCCGCACGGACACATAGCCGTGGGCGGCGTAGAACGGGTGCCGCTCGGAGTCGCGCACGCTGGTCCAGTCGTCCAGGCGGTACGGCAGGTACTCCAGCAGGACCGGCGCGGGCGCGGTGTCGATATCGGCGGGCATCCACGCCCGCGCGTGCAGGCGGACGCCGTCGGGCATCGGGATCCAGAGATCCCGGACGAGATGGGAACCGGGGTCGAGGTCGATGATCCGGGCGCCGTCGGCGGGGCTCACGAGTTCACTCCTTCACTGCGGTGCTGAGATCCACCGTGGAGTCCAGCAGCTGCCGGGTATAGGGATGGGCCGGCGCGATGAGGATCTGCCCGGCCGTGCCCTGCTCCACGATCTCTCCCGATTTCATCACGGCGACGTGGTCGGCCACGCGCTGGACCACCGCGAGGTCGTGACTGATGAACAGGCAGCTGAGCCCGCGCCGCCGCTGCAGCGCGCGCAGCAGGTCCAGGACCTCCGCCTGCACCGAGACGTCGAGCGCGGTGGTGATCTCATCGGCGATCAGCAGGCTGGGCTCGGCGGCGAGCGCGCGGGCGATGCCGATCCGCTGCCGTTGCCCGCCGGAGAGCTGCGCCGGGACCCGCCCGGCGAAGCTGCCGTCCAGACCCACCTCGGTCAGCAGCGACTCGACGCGCTCGGCGATCTGCGCCCGGCTGCGCACCACGCGGAAGTACCGCAGGGGACGAGCGATGGAATCCCCCACCGTGCGGCGCGGATTCAGCGCCAGGTCAGCGTTCTGGAAGACCAGCTGGATGGCGCGGCGCACCTGGAGGCTCCGCCGTCCGGCGCGCTTGAGCAGATCGGAGCGCGGCGCGGGAGCCGAGCCCTCCGCCGCGTCCGAGGGCGTCGCGGCGAAGCTGATCTCCCCGTTTTCGGCGGCGATCAGGCCGGCGAGGGCCTGCGCCACGGTGGACTTCCCGGAACCGGACTCGCCGACGACCGCAAGGGTCTCACCGGACATGATCTCGGCGGTGAAGCCCTTGACCGCCAGTGGTGCGCCACGCCGGTAGCGCACATCCAGTCCGCGGCAGGCGAGGACCGGGCCGGGGCCGGGCCGAGCGGCTTGGCCCGCTCCGGCCCCATCCCGGGACGGCTCGCGGTGCTCCGGGTCAGCGGGCCCGGGGCCCTGCGCGGCGTCGCGGTCCAGCCGGGGCGCCGCCGCCACCAGCGTGCGGGTGTACTCGGCGCCGGGCGCCCGCAGCACCTGCGCGGTGCGGCCGTACTCGACCTCCGCCCCGCGGCGCATCACCAGCACGGTGTCGGCGATCTCCGCCACGACGCCCAGATCGTGACTGACCAGGACGACGGCCACCCCCAGGGTGGAGCGCAGCTCGGCGAGCAGATCCAGAATGGCGCGCTGGGTGACGACATCGAGTGCGGTCGTCGGTTCGTCCAGGACCAGCACCTCGGGTTCGGCGGCGAGCGCCATGGCGATGGCTACGCGCTGTTGCTGTCCACCGGACAGTTCGTGCGGGTACCGCTGCAGGAGGGAGGGGTCTCCCAGCCGGACCAGCTCGGCGAGCCGGGTGATGCGTGCGGCCGAGGCGTCCAGGCCGTGCGCCCGCAGAGCCTCCGCGATCTGGGTGCTCACCCGCAACGACGGCGTGAGGGCATGCCCGGCGTTCTGCGCCACGAGTGCCACCGTCCCGCCGCGCAGGGAGCGCAGCTCGGGCGCGGGCAGGGCGAACACATCGGCGCCGCCCACCCGGACCGAGCCGCCCACCAGCTGCGAGCCGGCGCGCAGCGATCCGAGCAGCGCCCTGGCGATGGTGGATTTGCCCGAGCCGGACTCGCCCACCAGGGCGATGGCCTCGCCGGGGTACACCTGGAAGGTGATGTTCCGGGCCACCGGGACCATCCTGGTGCCGGAGGCGTAGGAGATGGACACATTGGCCACGTCGATGACGGGATCGGCCCCCGCCTGGGCGCGTGCCGGGGTCATGCGGCAGCCCTCGCGGCCCGGTCCACGCCCATCCGCTTGGCCAGGCCGTCGGCGGCGAGGTTGAGCCCGATGACCAGCACGGCCAGGGACACGATGGGCGCCACCGTGCCCAGCGGGGCGACGGTCAGCGCGGTGCGGTTCTCCTGGATCATCAGGCCCCAATCGGGTGTGGGCGGATTCGCGCCGAATCCGAGGAAGGACAGGGTCGAGACCAGCAGCACCACCCAGGAGGCGCGCATGGCGAACTCCACCAGGACGGTGTCGAGGACATTGGGCAGGATCTCCCGGCCGATGATCGGCAGCGCCCGCTCGCCCCGGGCCCGCGCCGCGGCCACGTAGCCGCTGGAGACCACCGGGCGGGCGGCGCCCCTGACGACGCGGGCGACGGCCGGCGCGTAGACGATGGACACTGCCAGCACGATCACCCACAGGCCCTGACCGAAGACCGTTACGATCAGCAGCAGCGCCAGCACGGCGGGCACCGAGAGGATCGCGTCCAGGACGCGGCTGATCGCCTCGTCCAGCCAGCCGTCGGCGTAGGCGGCCACGGCGCCGACGAGGGTGCCCAGGGTGACGGCGATGCTGGTGGCCAGGAACGCCACCAGGAGCGCGTAGCGTCCGCCCTCCAGCGTGCGGGTGAGGACGTCCCGGCCATACTGGTCGGTGCCCAGCCAGTGCGCCGGCGTGGGACCGAGCAGGGCGGCATCGGCGTTCGTGGCCACCGCGCTGTAGGGCGTCAGCCACGGCGAGAGTAGGGCGATCAGGATCGTCACGACGACCGCGGCCGCGCCGATGCCCGCCGCGGTGATCCGTCTCTGGCGGGGCGCTGCGGTCTGCGTGCTCATGCGGTCTCCTCCTTCGGTGCGGCAGCGCGGGACCGGGTGGTTCCGCGCTGCCGGGGGTCGATCAGCATGGCCAGCAGGTCCGCGACCAGATTGACCGAGACGTACACGGTCGCGGTGACGATCGCGATGGCCTGGAGGACGGGCAGATCACGGGTGGAGACCGAGTCGATCATGAGCGCCCCCAGGCCGGGGTAGTTGAAGATGGTCTCCACCACGACGACGCCACCGAGCAGCCACGCGATGTTGATGGCGATCACCGGCAGCACCGGCAGCAGCGCGGTCGGGACCACGTGCCGCAGCAGCACGTCCCGGCGGCGCAGCCCCTTGAGCTCGGCGGTGAGAGCGTACTCGGTGGCCATGGTGTCGATCGTCGAGGAACGCATCGCCCGGATGATGTAGGCGGCCATCACCAGCACGAGCGTGACGACCGGGAGCCAGACGGCCGGCAGCAGATCGCCGAGGCCGGCGTCGTCGCCCATCAGGACGACGGCGGGGAAGACCGGCATGGCGATGGCGAAGACCAGCACCAGGAGCGTGGCGATGACGAACTCCGGGATGCTCATCGCCGCCAGGGAGATCATGGAGATCGACGTGTCGGCGCCGCGTCCGCGCCGTACCGCCGCCGCGACGCCGAGCGCGAGGGAGAGCGCCACGCCGATCACGATCGCCGGCACCGCGATGAGCAGGGTGTTGCCGAAGGCGCCGCCGATGATGCCGGCGACCGGTTCCCCGCTCACCAGCGAGGTGCCCAGATCACCGGTGAGGATGCCGCCCAGCCAGGCGGCGTAGCCAGCCCAGACGCTCTGTTCCAGCCCGAGGTCCTCGCGCATCTGGGCGAGTGCCTCCTCGGTGGCGTCCTGGCCCAGGAGCTGCTGGGCGACATCGCCGGGGAGTGCGCTGGTGGCGAAGTAGACCAGGAACGAGGCCAGGAGGAGCGTGACGACGCTGGTCAGGATCCGCCGGATCAGGAGTTGTGCCATGGGGTCAGTCCTCCAGTCCGATGCCGAGGTAGTCGAACTCGAAGCCGAACTCGCGGTAGTTCACGACCCGCTCGGACAAGCCCACCAGGCGGTCGCCGAACAGCGGCGTCATATGCGGGCTCTCGTCGATGATGAGCTGCTGCGCGTCCTGGTACTTCTGCATCCGGGTGCTCTCGTTCACGTCCGCGCGGGCCGCGTCCAGCAGCTCGTCGAACTGCTGGTTCTCCCACAGGGACTCGTTGTAGCCGGAGCCGGAGCGGAAGATCTGGTTGAGCAGCTGGTCGAGGGGCCGGCCGGTGGCGAAGTAACTCACCATGAGCGGTGTCTGCATCCAGGAGCTGGTGTAGTAGGAGTCGGCTGAGACATTGGTGATCCGCAGCGTGATCCCCGCCTCCGCGACCTGATCGGCGAAGGCGGTGGCGATAGGCGTGAGGTTTGCCTCGTAGGCGGAGGTGTGCAGCGTCGTGGTGAAGCCCTCCTTGCCGGCTTCGGCCAAGAGGGCGCCGGCACGTTCGGGGTCGTATTCCCGCTGGTAGTCCAGCCGCCCGGCCATGCCCGGCGGGACGGGGTTGTCCCAGCCGGCGTCGCCCTCGCCCTGCAGGGCGGTGCGCAGGATGGCCTCCGGATCGTAGGCGAGTTTCATCGCCTGCCGCACGCGCGGATCGGAGAACTCCTCCGAGGAGTAGAGCATCGGGATGGTGTACCACTGGGCGTTCTCCACCCGGGCCACGGTGGTGCCGGCCGTGCCGGTGACGACCCGGGCGGTGGGATGGTCCAGGTTGGTCTGGGCGAGCAGATCCACCTGCCCGGCCAGCAGCGCGTTCACGCGGGCGGTGGCGTCCTGGATCGAGTAGAACTCGATCCGGTCGAGTACGGGCCGGCCGTCGAAGTAGTCCTCATTGGCGACGACGACGCCGGGGCCGGCCGGGGTGAAGGACTCCAGGACGAAGGGGCCGGTCCCGATGCCTGTCGTACCGATCTCCGCGGCGGAGCCGTCGGGGATGATGTAGCAGTGGTACGAGGTTAGCAGAGAGGGGAACTCCGCGTTGGCCGCCTGGAGATCGAACTGCACGGTGAGCGGATCGATCGCCCGGACGTCTTCCGGGCCGAACATGGAGGCGAGGGTGTCGGCCTGCGGCGAGCCGATCTCCGGGTCGAGCACATGCCGGATGCTGTAGACCACGTCCTCGGCGGTGAACTCACGTCCGTCGTGGAAGCGCACGCCGCGGCGCAACCGGAAGGTCCACCGGCTGGCGGTCGGATCGGAGTCCCACTCCTCGGCGAGGTCCGGGACCGTGGTGCCGTCCTCGTCCTGCCGGACCAGGCGGTTGTAGAGCGCGCCCAGGTACTCGTAGGCGTTGAGGGAGCTGGCCGAGTCGAGTGTCTCCGCCGCCGAGGCGGCCGGCCGGGCGATCCGCATCACGCCACCGGGGGCCGGGGTTCCGGTGCGGGCGGCCGTGGGAATGCTCAGCGGGGCCTGGACACCGCAGCCGGACAGGTTCGCGGCCGCCACAGCACCGAGGGCGCCCACGGAACCGCCGAGCAGGGTGCGCCGGG
This sequence comes from Sediminivirga luteola, assembly GCF_014639315.1. Lineage (GTDB taxonomy): Bacteria > Actinomycetota > Actinomycetes > Actinomycetales > Brevibacteriaceae > Sediminivirga > Sediminivirga luteola. The sequence continues at coordinate 29,915 of NZ_BMFY01000002.1, read as the reverse complement.
AAAGGTGCACGGACAACAGAACAACTCCTCGAGACGACGGGCGTGCGTACTGGTGCGCTCCTCCTCTCGCAGGGCGCGGTCGGCTAATCGTTCACTTAAACGATTAGCACGGTCTTCGGAGGTTTGCCCAGCGCGAAGCCGGTTCCGCGGTGGCCGAGGACTACCGCTTCCTCCGCGCTGACCAGCGGCGATGCCCGGCGTGAAAAAAGTTCTGCCGCAGGCCCGCGAAAGGCCGGGCTGAGGGCGGCGCAGGTCGCGCGCTGGGCACGGGACTGGGGTCCACCGACGAGTGCCGGGCTGAGGGTGGCGCGCGTCGAGCGCTGGCTGTGAACGGACGCGCTTCCATCTACCTGGGCGCGTGTGGGTTCGTCTGGCCGGGGTGGCCGGGTGGCCGGGGTTACCGGTCTGACGCGGCCTGGCCCTGCTCGGGTCCCGTTCAGCGGACCGACGCGCTCAGCGGCTCAGCCGTTCCCAGAGGTCCGCGTCGAAGGACTCGGGTGAGAGCGCCGACATATGGCGCACCGCGTTGTCCAGCTTCCCCCGCCACACGCGCAGCGCCTCCTCCGTCCTGCCCGCGGCCACGGCCGCCAGCAGCCGCCGGTCGTCGCTGACGATCCGGTCCACGGCGGGGCTGTAGTCCAGCTGGAGCACCGAGATGAACATGCGGACCCGCAGAGTGAGGGCGTGGAAACTACGCGAGGACTGACCCAGCCCGGAGGCATCGGCGAGCTCCTGCTGGAAATGCAGATCCGCCTGGTCGACGTCTGCGCTGGTGCCCTGCGCGGCCGCGGCCTCGACCGCTCGCAGCGCCAGACGGGCGGGAAGGAGGTGGTGCCGGGGCCTCGCCGCCAGTGCCCGGATCAGGACCATGCCCACGTGCAGGCGCGCCGCGTACAGGTCGATCACATCCGCCCCCGTGACCGCCGGCACGCCGAAGCCGCGCGTCGTCACCGCCAGCAGGCCGTCGTCGGCGAGCCGCCCCATCGCCGAGCGGACGGTGCCGGCCGGTAACCCCATATGGGCGGCCAGCGGCGCCGGTGAGATGCGGTCTCCGGCCCGGAAACCGGCGTTCATGATCTCCTTGCGCAAGGCGATGGCGATCTGCTCGGTCACGGAGAGCTGCTGGCGCGGCAACCAGCGGCCGGGACCGCGCCGGTCCGTGCCCGGTGGTCCCTGCTGAGGCGCGGGGAACTCCGGCACCGCGAGGACATCTGATTCAGAATTAGCGGCACGTTTCCTCGCCATGCCACGCCTCCAGTCCACGCCGTGCAGTCCGCGGCCCGCGCGGGAGGCGAGAAGACGCAGGAGATCGCCGGGAATGGCTTCGAGCGAGGGAGCGCACCGCTGCAGGGCATGCCCGGCCGCAGCGAGGAACTCCGGCCACGTGCCGCCGCCGTCAGGGTCCCAGAGCGCCTCGGGCTCCTCGCCCGCCCTGACACTGGAACCGTCGGCGGCGCGGGTCGTGGGGGCCTCACCGGTCGTGCCGGTACCGGCCGCTCTCCAGTCCGCGGCGCCGGATACCCACAGCGCTGCCATGACCGCCGCGGCCCGTCGCTGCGCAGCACGCGCCTCGCCCGGCGCGGCGGGCGAGGCCGCTGGGCGGAATCGGATGCGGATACGTGGAAAGGCCACCCGGAACTCCGCCAGCTCCAGGGGCGGAGAAGCGCGGGAGAGCGCCGCCGCGCGCGGGGGCGGCGTGCCTTCGCGGGGTACGCCGGCCGCGTGGCCCGGCGGCGATCCGCCGGTCCGGATCCGGGCGAAGGACCGGGCGACGACAGGCTGGCTCAGACCGGTCAGCGCGGCTACGCGCCGGGTGCTGAAATCGCTCGTGCCCACCCGGGCGCCGGCCGTGGCCAGCACGCTGGCGACGATGTCGTCGGCCGTCTCCTGGATCCGGGGTCGTCCCCGCGGCACATCGGACATGAGCCAATTATGAATCAAAACTGATGTGCTCGGTCAGGTGGGACTTCTCAGTGACGAGCGCCACGGCACACACTGACACACACATCAGACCCTCATCGGAAGCGTCCCGACGGGACCACGAGCCACAAGCGAGGAACCATGCACGCACCCGTCCCGGCCGCAGCGCCGGACCCCGCGCCGGGCAACGCCACCGGCTCCCCGGAACAGGAGCTCGCCGAGCTGGCCGAGGCGGCCACCGCCAAGGTCGCCGCCTGGCTGAGGGACAGCGCAGGCACCGCCAGGCCGCACGCCTCTGCCGAACGGCTTGCCGCCGTCCTCTCCGACGACCGGGGACTGGACTTCACCGTCGGCTTCGTGGACCGGGTGATCCGCACCGAGGACCAGCGCGCCGCCGCGCAGGCACTCGCGGAACTGGCGGAGTTCACCCCCGCGGCGCTCTCGGCTCTGGACCGGGCGCAGATCACCGCCGGCTCGCTCCTGGGCCGGCTGCTGCCCCAAGCCGTCGTCCCGGCAGCGCGTGCCCGGATGCGCTCCATGGTGGGGCACATGATCGTCGACGCGCGCGAGGAGCCGTTCGGCAAGGCCGTCGCCGAGCTGAAGGCGGGCGGCCACCGGCTCAACATCAACCTGCTCGGCGAGGCGGTGCTGGGTGAGGCGGAGGCCGATCACCACCTGGAGGAGACACGCAGGCTGCTGGCCAGGGACGACGTCGACTACGTCTCCATCAAGGTCTCTTCGATCGCCTCCCAGCTGTCGATGTGGGGCTTCGATGAGACCGTCGACTACGTGGTGAAGCGGCTCACCCCGCTCTATCTGGAGGCCGCCGAGGCGCCGGCCGGCGCGAAGTTCATCAACCTGGACATGGAGGAGTACCGGGATCTGCGGCTCACCATGGCCGTCTTCTCCCGGCTGCTCTCCCTCCCGGAGACCCGGGACCTGGAGGCCGGCATCGTGCTGCAGGCCTATCTGCCGGACGCGCTGGGCGCGATGCAGGAGCTGGCGGAGTTCGCCGCCCGGCGCGTCGACGCCGGAGGCGCGGGAATCAAGGTGCGGCTGGTCAAGGGCGCCAACCTCGCGATGGAGCGAGTGCATGCGGAACTGGCCGGCTGGCCGCTCGTGACATGCGATTCCAAGCAGGCCACGGATGCCAATTACAAACTCGTGCTGCACTGGCTGTTGGACCGGGAGCGGATGCGGGGCCTGCGCATCGGCGTGGCCGGGCACAACCTGTTCGACATCGCATTCGCGCATCTGCTCGGTCGCCGGCGAGGGGTCTGCGAGCTGATGGAGTTCGAGATGCTGCAGGGCATGGCCACCGAGCAGGCCGAGGCCGTCAGCGCCGACACCGGCCAGCTCCTTCTGTATGTGCCCGCCGTAAGGCCCCAGGAGTTCGACGTCGCGATCTCCTATCTCGTGCGTCGCCTGGAGGAGAACGCCGCGCAGGAGAACTTCATGTCCGGGATCTTAGACCTCGCCCCGGGGAATGAGACGTTCCGCCGCGAGGAACAGCGGTTCCGGGACTCCTTGACGACTCTCTCCCAGATCCTGACGGCCCACGGGCTCCGGCCTCCCGGAGCGCAGCACCGTCAGGATCGGGCGGCGGAGGAGCTCGCGGCCGAGCGGGCCGCGCACCCGGGCACCGGGACAGGCATCATGCCCGGTGACGCCCCGGGAACGGTGGCATCAGACGCCCCTCCCGGCTCCGATGCGGGCGGGGACCCCTCCCCTCACATCGCAGCAGACGGAGAGGCCCTGCCGCCGTTCCGCAACGAACCGGACACCAACCCGGCGCTGGCGGCCAACCAGGAGTGGGCGCGTGCAGCCGTCGAGCGCGCCGTCAGCCCTGGCTGGCTGGATGCCCAGCCGGTGCCGGACGCCTTGGCGGTAAACGGCGTCGACGCCCTGGTCGCCACCGCGCGCGAGGCGGGTGCCGCGTGGGCGGCCCGGCCCGCCATCGACCGCGCCCGCATCCTCTACCGGGCCGCGGACCTGCTGGCGGCGCGGCGCGGCCATCTGGTGTCCCTGGCAGCCGCGGAGGTGGGCAAAGCCGTCGCCCAGTCCGATCCGGAAGTCTCCGAGGCGATCGACTTCGCCCGCTACTACGCGCACCGGGCCCTGGAGCTCGAGCAGGTGGAGCATGCGCGGTTCACCCCGGACCGCGTCATCGTGGTGACGCCGCCGTGGAACTTCCCGCTGGCGATCCCGCTGGGCTCCACCGTCGCGGCGCTCGCGGCCGGTGCCGCCGTGATCCACAAGCCCTCGGGCCCGGCGCCGCACTGCGCCATGGCATTGCTGCAGGCGCTGTGGGACGCCGGCGTACCCAGGGAGGTGCTGCACGGGGTCTCGCCGGACGAGGGTGAATCCGGCCGCCTCCTCATCAGCCATCCGGAGGTGGACCGCGTGATCCTCACCGGTGCCTCCGACACCGCCGCGACGTTCGCCGGCTGGCGCCCGGATCTGGCCATCAGCGCCGAGACCTCGGGCAAGAACGCGCTGCTCATCACCCCCTCGGCGGACCGCGACCTTGCCGTGGCCGATCTGGTGCACAGCGCATTCGGCCATGCCGGGCAGAAGTGCTCGGCGGCTTCGCTGGGCATCCTGACCGGCAGCGTCTACGATTCCGAACGTTTCCGCCGGCAGCTCGTCGACGCCGCGTCCTCGCTCGTGGTGGACTGGCCTGAGAATCTCTCGGCGACGGTGGGCCCGCTCACCGAGCAGCCCAGTGCAAAACTGCACCGGGCGCTCACGGAGCTGGAACCGGGAGAACGCTGGCTGCTCAAGCCGCGGCAGCTGGACGAGACCGGCCGGCTGTGGTCGCCGGGCATCAAGGACGGGGTGCGGCCGGGGTCGTTTTTCCATCTGACCGAGTGCTTCGGACCCGTGCTCGGGCTGATGCGCGCGAAGGACCTGGACGAGGGAATCCGCCTGCAGAACGCCACCGAGTACGGACTCACGGCCGGGATCCACAGCCTGGAGCCGGCGGAAGTCCGCCGCTGGCTGGCCATGGTCCAGGCCGGCAACGTCTACGTGAACCGCGGCATCACCGGCGCGATCGTGCAGCGGCAGTCGTTCGGCGGCTGGAAGAAATCCTCCGTCGGCCTGGGCTCCAAGGCGGGCGGTCCCAACTACCTCATGCAGTTCGGCACCTGGCAGGACACCCTGCGAGGCACGGAACCGGTGCCCGGCCGCGGAGACGGGCCTGCCGGAACCGGGGAAGCCGCCGGGGATCGAACGTCGCCGGCTGATCCGGCCGCGGGCGGCATCGGCGGCCTGCTGGGGCGCCTGGTACGAGGTGGTCTGCTGCCGGGTGCAGATCTGGACTGGTTGCGGGCGGCCATCGCCGACGACTCCCGCTGGTGGGAGGAGGAGTTCGGGCACGGTCGCGATCACACGGGCTTGCAGTGCGAGGCGAACGTCTTCCGGTACCTGCCGGCGCAGGTGACGGTGCGGCTGGGGGCGGACGCCGACGCGGCATCGGCAGCGCGGGCGCTCGCGGCGGGGCGGCGGGCCGGTGCCTCCCTGCGGCTCGTGGTGCACCCGGAATCCCCGGCCGCGGCGCGGACGGTGGCCGAGGCAGCCGCCGCCGAGTTCGGTCTTGAGGCGCCCGTCGTCTGCGACGATGAAGAGTTCGCGGCCGGGCTGCTTCAGGGGCGTTTCCACGCCGAGGGCCAGGCGCGCGTCCGACACCTGGGCGCGGTACCGGCGCAGCTGCGCGGGAAGACCTCGGCTCGTCCGGAGATCGCGCTCCTGGACGATCCCGTCACGGCCTCCGGACGGGTCGAGTTGCGGTACTGGCTCAAGGAGCAGGCGGTGTCGATGACGCTGCACCGATTCGGCAACCCGAGCCCGGCCTTCCACGCGCTCGCGGAGGAACTGCGGCGCTGACCGGCGGCCCGGCGGGGGGCCGTGCGCGGCGCCTCCGGGTGTCAGCTCCAGTCGCGCTCGTCCACCAGGACGGGAGAGTCCTCCGGGAGGCGCTCCACCACGACGACCTCGGCGCGGAACCGCAGCCGTTCGCGGATGGCGGCGGTGACCCGGCCGACAAGCTCCGCCGCGCCGGCGTCACCACCACCGCCGTCGGCGCCGACGACCTCGCAGCGGATCGCATCGACGTGGTCCTGCCGCCGGACCACGAAGCGGAACCCGGACACTCCCGGGACGTCGCCGAGCGCCGCTGCGGCCTGCCGGGGGTGCAGGAACATGCCGCGCACCTTGACCGCCTCGCCTACCCGTCCGAGCACGCCCGCCAGGCGGAGACCGCCGTCGGAGTCGAGCTGCCAGGCCGACAGGTCCCCGGTGCCGAACCGGACCAGGGGATACTCGCCGCGCAGCCGGGTGATCACCACCTCGCCCTCGCCCTCGGCGATCGCCTCGCCAGTGACCGGGTCGCACACCTGCACGAAGACCGCGTCGTTCACCCGCATCCCGGGTCCCGTGCCGTCCTCATAGGCGATGCAGCCGGCCTCCGCCGTGCCGTACGCCATGCGCACCACCGGGACGTGCCGCTCGAGTTCGGCGCGCAGCGAGGGCGGCAGTGGCTCGGCCGTCAGGATCGCCTTCGACACCGGCCACGCGGCTGCGCTAGGAGAGGCCGTGAACCTGTCCAGCAGGGCCTTCAGATAGCTCGGCAGCCCGATGTACACGCTGGCGCCGGTGTCCAGTACCGCCTGGAGCTGCAGGTCCTGGCTGCCGATGCCCGCCGGCACCACCGCGGCGCCCACGGCGGCGAGCCCGTGGTCGAACATCGCGCCCGCGGGGGAGAGGTGGTAGCCGAAGCAGTTGACCGCCACCTCCCCGGCGCCGATGCCCGCCGCGGTCAGCGCCGGCGCCCAGTCCCATTCGTCCCCGTCCGCCAGCTGGGCCTCGTAGAGCGGGCCAGGCGACTGGAAGATCCGCCGTGGGGTGACGCCGGCCGGCACCATCCCGCCGTACGGCGGCTCGCCGCGTTGCCGGTTGATGAGGTCGTCCTTGCGCAGCACCGGGAGGGAATCGAGCGCGGCGAGGGCGTCATCGGCGTCCTGGAGCAGCGCCGGATCGATGCCCGCCGCCCGGAGCCGCTCGGCGGTCGCCGGTACGCGCATCGCCCGCTGAAGAGCCGCGGCCAGCTCGCCCGCGCGGGAACGGGCATGGTGCCCCAGCGCCCGGGGCAGTTCCTTGGTAGGCATCAACGTCTCCCTCTCGTCGCTAGAGCCAGCGCTTGCGGCGTTTGTAGTGCTTGACCTCGCGGTAGCTCTTCCGTCCGCCTTCGCCGCCGACGCCCAGGTAGAACTCCTTCACATCGGGGTTCTCCTGCAGCTCCGTGGAGGAGCCCTCCAGCACGATCCGGCCCTGCTCCATGATGTAGCCGTGATGGGCCACCTCCAGGGCGCGGCGGGCGTTCTGCTCGATCACCAGCACGGTCAGGCCGATCTCGGCGTTGAGCCGGGCGATCTGCCCGAAGATCTCAGTGACCAGCAGTGGCGCCAGCCCCAGCGACGGCTCGTCCAGCATCAGCAGCCGCGGCTTGGCCATGAGCGCCCGCCCGATGGCGAGCATCTGCTGTTCGCCGCCGGAGAGATAGCCGGCGGTGCGGTTGCGCATGTCCGCCAGCTTGGGGAAGAACTCGTAGACCAGCTCGATCTGCTCGGCCTTGTCCCGGCGGGTGTAGGCCCCCGCGATGAGGTTGTCCGCGACCGTCAGGTGCGGGAAGACGTGCCGGCCCTCCATGCACAGGCTCATCCCGTTCTTCACCCGGTCCGGCGCGTCCATCCGGGTGACGTCGCGGCCCTCGAAGGTCACCGAGCCGGAGGAGATCTCCCCGCGTTCGCTCGGCAGCAGTCCGGAGACGGCCTTGAGCGTAGTGGACTTGCCGGCGCCGTTGGAGCCCAGCAGCGCCACGATCTTCCCCTCCGGCACGGACAGGGACAGGCCGCGCAGGACCAGGATCACCTCGTCGTAGATGACCTCGATGTTGTTGAGCACCAGGAGCGGGGAGCCCGCCGCCGGGGAGGCGGGCTCCGCCGCTGGTGCGGCCTGCGGGCTCACGGTTCCGCGCCCTCGGCGATCTCGACCATCTGACCGTCCTGCACCTCGTAGACGCCAGAGCTGTGGATGCCGGCGTGGGTCTCGGGCGAGAACTCGACGATGCCGGCGCCGATCACGCCGCCGGTGTCGATCGGGCCCATGGTCTCCAGGGACTCCCGGATATTGGGTCCGGTGAGGTCGTTGCCCTGCTCCAGCGTGTGGCGGATGCCCTCCACCATGATGTGCATCGCCAGCCAGCCCTGGACCCAGGCGGAACCCTTGGAGTCCGGGTCCTCGCCCTGCTCTTCCAGGTACGCGCGCATGTCCGCGTGCCCGGGCTTGTCCGCGCTTACCGGGGCGAACGGCTGGACCAGGACGGAGCCCTCACCGGCGTCCCCGGCACCGGTGATGAACAGATCGTTGGCACACCAGTTGAGGCAGACGATCTTCATGTCGAGGTTCTGCGCGGCGATGTCGTGCGCCACCTGCGAGGCCGGGCTGGCGACGTTCTGGATCACGATGTACTCCGCCCCCTGGGACTGGGCCTGGGAGAGGATACCGACGAAGTTCGAGGTGCCGGTGGGCATCGCGTAGGACTGGTAACCGAGATCCACCTCGCCGGAGTCCACCCACTCCTGGCCGTCGGCCACTGGTGAGGCACCGAACGGCGAGTCGTGGTGCAGCACCGCCACCTCACTGCCTGCACCGCCCTCCTCCTCGATGTAGTTCAGCGCCACCCGCATCTGGTCCGAGTAGGTCGGTGCGATCAGGAAGTTGTAGGGCGATTCGGCCGGGTCGGCCAGTTCCTCGGAGAACGAACCCGAGATGAAGGGCAGCTCGTCGTTCGCCACCCGGGTGCGCAGGGCTTCCGTGTCCCCGGTGCCCCAGCCCTGGACGGCGACGACGTCCTCGTTCAGATACCGGCGGTAGAGCTCTTCGGCCTGCGGGATCTCATAGGCGTAGTCGTTGCTGATCGCCTGGATCTCGCGGCCCTCCACGCCGCCGGCGCTGTTGATCCAGTCGACGTAGGCGAGCATGCCCTGGTTGTAGGGCGTGCCCACATCGCCCGTGGCGCCGGACAGGTCCGCGATGACGCCGATGGGGATGGGCCCGTCGCCCTCGGCGGCACCGCCCCCGCCGCCTCCGCCGCAGGCGGCCAGGGCGAGTGCCGTGACGGCCGCCAGGCTGCCGGCCTTCAGCAGGCCCGTCGTGCGGGTGGCCGAGGAGCCTCGCCTCCGCTGCTTCGTCGTGTGGGACATGATGTTCTCCTTTGCGTGCGTCGTCGTTGACATCCGCGTGTCGGTCAGTGGTGTGCTGCGATGTGGTGCGTCCGGGCCGTCAGTATCGGAAGGGCCAGTAGCCGAAGTAGTCCTTGATCCGGGTCCATATATGGTTCAGTCCTCTCGGCTCGATGATGAGGAAGACGATGATGACCAGCCCGAAGACGGCGTTCTGGAAGGCGGGCAGCTGGGCCTGCAGGAACGGGGCGAATCCGCCGGCGAACTCCGCGAAGCCCCGGACCACCACCGGCAGGAAGGTGATGAACACCGCCCCGTAGACCGAGCCGGCGACGCTGCCGAGCCCGCCGACGATGATCATCGCCAGGTAGAGGATGGACACGTCCAGCGTGAACCTCTCCCAGGAGATGACTTCGGTGTAGTGCGCCGTGAGAGCGCCGGCCAGGCCGACGAAGCCCGAGGACACCGCGAAGGCGGTCAGTTTGGCGCGGGCGACGTTGACGCCGATCGCGGCGGCGGCGATGTCCTGGTCGCGCACCGCCATGAAGGAGCGGCCCAGGCCCGAGCGGAACAGGTTCACCGCGACCAGCACCGCGAGGATCGCGATGATCAGCAGGATCCAGTACCACTGCTGCTCGAAGGTCTCCCGCTGGATGCGGAAGCCCAGGAACTCCAGCCGGCTGACGTCGACGAAGCCGCGGCCCTCGGTGAGCCAGCCCCAGCGGCGCACGATGAACAGGATGATCTGCTGGGAGGCCAGGGTGGCGATCGCCAGGTAGAGGCCCTTCAGCCGCAGGCCAGGCAGACCGAAGAACGTCCCGACGACGGCGGTGACGATCACGGCCGAGGCGATGCTCAGCGGCACCGGAAGCCCGGCCCGGTCGGCCAGGATCACGCTGGTGTAGGCGCCCACCGCCAGGAAGCCGCCCTGGCCCAGGGAGATCTGGCCGGTGTAGCCGACCAGGATGTTCAGGCCGATCGCGCCGACCACCGCGATGAGGGCGGTGTTGACGATGGAGAGCCAGTAGTTGTCCAGTACCCACGGCAGCGCCAGTAGCAGGACGGTCAGCAGTCCCAGCCGGATCCACTGGGCGCGGCTGGTCCAGATCCTCAGCTCTGAGGCGTAGCTGCGGTGATGCAGTCCGGTTTGAGTCGCAGCCATGTGTCAGACCCTCTCGATGCGCTTTTCGCCGAAGATGCCGTAGGGGCGGATCAGCAGAATCAGGACCAGGATGATGTAGGGGATGACCTCGGCCAGGCCGGGATCCAGATAGCCGGAAACCAGCTGGGTGACGATGCCGATGGTCAGGCCGCCGATGATGGTGCCGGGTACCGAGTCCAGGCCGCCGAGGATGACCACGGGGAACACCATCAGGCCGAAGGACGCGATGTGCAGGTCCACTGCCGTGATGTCCGCCAGCAGGATGCCGGCGATGAGCGCCGAGACCGCCGCCAGCGCCCAGGACATGGCGTAGACCCGCCGCACCGAGATGCCGACGGTCATCGCCGCCTGCTCGTCATCGGCGACCGAGCGCATGGCGATGCCGTGCTTGGACTTCTGGAAGAAGATGGTCAGCACCGTCAGCACGATGGCGGCGATGAGGATCGCCAGCAGCCGGTTGCCGGGGATGGTGGCGCCCAGGATGCTCACCGGCGGGCTGGGCAGCACGGCGGGCTGGGCGCGCACGCCGGTGCCGAAGAACATCTGCACGATCGCGTTCAGCAGGCCCGAGAGGCCGATCGTGACCATGATGATGCTGATATGGCTCTGCCCGATCATGGGGCGCAGGATGAGCCGCTCGACCACGATGCCCAGCAGCACCGCGACCACGACGCCCACCAGGATGCCCACCGTGATGGGCAGCTGGAAGATCACGAAGCAGGTGTAGAAGGTGTAGGCGCCGACCAGCAGGAACTCGCCCTGAGCGAAGTTGATCACGGCGGTGGCCTTGTAGATCAGCACGAAGCCGAGCGCCGCCAGCGCCAGGATCGCGCCATCGGCGAGGCCGAAGATCAGGAGATTGACAGCAGTGCTCATCGGCGGCCGCTCCAGACTGGTCGGCGACCCCGGCCCGGCGGGATCTGGTAGGTGGACAGGTCGAAGATCCTCAGGGTGAGCGGACGCTCCACCCGTGAACCGTCCTGATAGGTGACGGTGCTGGTGATGCTCACCTCGGCATCGCCGCGCTGCAGGGCGCCGATGATGGCCGCGTAGCGCTCGCCGATCACATTGCGGCGCACCTTGCGGGTCCGGGTGATCTCGTCGTCGTCGGGGTCGAACTGCTTGTGCAGGATGACGAAGCGGGTGATCCGGATGCTCTCGGCGAGGTCTTCGTTGGAGCGGGTGATCTCCTCGGCGATGAGGTCGTACACCTCGTCCTTACCGGCCAGGTCGGTATAGGTGGTGAAGCCGATCCGCTCGTGCTCGGCCCAGGCGGCCACCGTGGCCGGATCGAGCACGACGATGGCGGTCAGCCCGTCGCCGTCGCTGGAGCTGAAGGCCACGGCCTCCTCCACATAGGGGGAGAACTTGATCTTGTTCTCCACGAAGGCGCTGGAGTAGAGCGTCCCGTCGGGGGCGCGCAGCACGTCCTTGGCGCGGTCGATCACGACCAGGTGGCCGTTGTCGTCCAGGTAGCCGGCGTCGCCGGTGATGAGCCAGCCGTCCTCGGTGATGGCCTCGGCGGTGGCTTCGGCATTCCCGCGGTACCCCTGGAAGACCGAGCTGGAGCGGAGCATGATCTGCCCCTCCTCGATCCTCAGCTCGGTGCCGGGGATGGGCGTGCCCACGGTGTGGAAGGCGATGTCGTCATCGCGGTGCGTGATCGCGATGCCGCAGATCTCGGTCTGGCCGTAGATCTGCTTGAGGTTCACGCCGATCGCGTGGAAGAACCGGAACACGTCGGGCCCCAGCGGCGCGCCGCCGGTGTAGCAGCGCTTCAGCCGGGACAGGCCGAGGTGATTGCGCACCGGGTGGGAGGCAACGAGCGTGGCCAGGGGCGAGAGGATCCGCTGGCCCAGGGTGGGCGCCTTACCCTGCACGCGGCGCTGCGCGATGTCGTCGCCGACCTTGTAGCCGAAGCCGAACATCAGCCGTTTGAACCAGCCGGACTCGTCGATGCGCACCTGAACCTCCGAGAGCATCGACTCCCAGATCCGCGGCGGGGCGAACATGACATCGGGCCCGATCTCCTTCAGATTCGCCCGCTGCGTGGCGGAGTCTTCGGGGAAGGAGATGGTCAGGCCCTTCGAGAGCCCGCAGGCGACGGAGAGCATCTGCTCGCCGATCCACGCGAACGGCAGGAAGGACACGTAGCGGTCCTTCGGGGCGATCGGGTCGATGGTGGTGAGGTTCTCGGCCATGGCCAGGAGATTGGCGTGGCTGAGCTCGCCCAGCTTGGGCCGGGAGGTGGTGCCGGAGGTGGTGCAGATGACCGCGATCTCGTCGGGGGTGCCGGCGCGGACCTGCGCGTCCAGCCAGCCGGGATGCTCCTCGCCCCAGGCGCGGCCGTGGCCTTCCAGCTCGGTGAAGTCCAGCAGCAGGGGATCGGTGTACTGCTCCAGGCCGTGCGGATCGTAGAACACGATGCGCTCCACCCGGAACTGCTCGCCCGCGGCGAGCATGTCGTCCCGGAGCTTGAGCAGCTTGTCGACCTGTTCCTGGTCCTCCGCGACCACGATGCGCGAGGCGGCGACGGAGAGGACGTGGCGCAGTTCCTCGCCGATGCTGGTCGGGTAGATGCCGACGACGGCGGCCCGCAGGCTCTGGGCGGCGAGTTCGGCGATCAGCCATTCGGGGCGGTTGTCTCCCAGGACGGCGACGATCTCACCCGGTTGCACGCCGAGGGAGGCCAGTCCGTGGGCGAAGTCGCGGACGCGCTCGCGGTACAGCGCCCAGCTCATGGGCTGCCAGATCCCGTACCGCTTCTCCTGCATGGCGATGGCGTCGGGTCGTTCGGCGGCGAGTTGTTCCAGCAGCTGCGGGAACGTGTGCTCCACGGTGGTGACCCCGGGCTCCGGCGCGAGCGCGGTGGCGGTGTTCATGGCGGGGCTCATGGCTGGGCCACCTCCGAGTCCTCGGCACCGAGATACGCCTCGATCACGCGCGGGTCGGCCTTGACCTCGTCCGGGTGACCGTCGGCGATGAGCTTGCCGAAGTCGAGGACGCTCACGTGGCTGGAGATGTCCATCACGACGTTCATATCGTGCTCGATCAACACGATCGAGACCCCGGCGAGCTCGTGGACGTCGAGGATGTAGCGGGCCATGTCCTCCTTCTCCTCGGCGTTCATGCCGGCCATGGGCTCGTCCAGCAGCAGGAGGGCCGGCTGCAAGCACAACGCGCGGCCCAGTTCGACGCGCTTCTGGATGCCGTAGGCCAGGGATCCGACCGGTTGTTTCCGGTGTGCCTGGAGCTGGAGCAGGTCGATGACCTCCTCGACGAGTTCCCGGTGGGCGATCTCCTGGCGCCGTCCGGGGCCGAACCACAGGGCGGAGGCGAGCACGCTGTGGCGCATGTGCACGTGGCGGCCGAGCATCAGGTTCTCCAGCACGGTCAGCTGGGAGAACAGCTCGATGTTCTGGAACGAGCGGGCCACGCCGAGCCGCGCGATCCGGTACGGCGGAAGCGAGTTCAGCCGGTGGGTGCGATCCGCGCCGCCTCCTGTGTCCTCAGCGCTGCGGCTGTGCAGCCGCACCTCTCCCTCCTGGGGCCGGTAGAGGCCGCTGATGCAGTTGAGCAGGGAGGATTTGCCGGCGCCGTTGGGCCCGATGATGGAGTGGATCCTGCCGCTGTTGACGGTGAAGGACACGCTCCGCAGTGCCTGCACCCCGCCGAAGCGCAGGGAGACGGCGTCGACTTCCAGAAGGGGTTCCCCTGAGGGGACCGTGCTCGAACTCAGGCTGTGCTGGTACGCCCTGGTACGCATGTGTGCTCCTTCGCACGCTGTACGGCTCGCTCCGGTACGGATGCGTCGAGCCGGAAGGTCCACGTCGATGTGAACCAGCTCACGTCACGATCCGACAATACGTTTCCACTATCTGAAAGGCAAGAGTGGTCAATGGAAAGATTTTCAGTATTCTGTCCTCACGTGTGATGATGCGAAAACGCGCATCCTCTGCGCGTGCCCTCCCCTGATCGCCCATGAGAGAGGCAGGACATGACCGCGGTGAACGACGCCAAGGGCCGGGGCAGTCTCGGCACCGTGCGGAACGCCGTGCTGCTCCTGGAACTCCTGGGCCAGGGCCCGGCCTACCAGCAGCTGACCGATCTGGCCGAGCGCTCGGGGATGTCGGTGCCCACGGTGCACCGGCTGCTGCGCTCTCTCGTGCTGGCGGATCTGGTGCACCAGGATCCACGTTCGTCCCGGTACAGCCTGGGCCCTGAGCTGACCCGCCTGTCCCACCGCTATCTCTCCCGGCACCCGCTCCTGGCGGCCCTGACCCCCTATCTGCCGGGGCTGCCGGCACTGGTCGGTGGCACCGTGTCAGTGCAGATGCTGGTCCGCGGGGAGACGGTCTACGCCGATCACGCCGACGGTCCGGACAGCGGCCCCTACCGGGACTCGCATCGTGTGCATCCGGCACTGCACACGGCCGGCGGCCGTCTGATCGCGGCCCGGGGCGGCGAGGAGATCTGGCAGCAGGCGCTCCAGTCGTGCGGACCTCAGACGGCACAGCTGGCGGACGACGCACGGCAGGACTGGGCGGGCGCGGACTGGCTCGCCGCCGAGGGCCCCGATCCCGTGCACGCCGGCGAGGTGGCCGTGCCCGTCGTCGATGCCACCGGTGCCACCGTGGCGGCGCTCTCCGCGGCGGTCGAGGACCCGGCTGACGAGTCCGCCTGCGCGGCAGTGGCCGCTCACTTGACGAAAGCCGCACGTGCCGCGGGAAGGGCGCTGGGCAATGGGTGAGGACAGGACGATGACGGGCGCGGCGGGCAGGGATCCGGAGTTCAGCCGGGCGGCGCGTGAGCGCGGTGTCGACACCGCCGCCTGGGAACGCGTGATGGAGCGGCTGGACTGGGACGTCGCACCGCAGGAGCTGTGGCGTGAAGGCGAGTACGGCGGGGAATGGTTCGCCGGCGGACGGCTGAATCTGAGCGTGAACGCGCTGGACCGGCATGTGGACGCCGGTCACGGTGACCGCGTCGCCATGCACTGGGAGGGCGAGCCCGGAGACCGGCGCAGCCTGAGCTACCGGGAGCTGCTGGACGATGTGAAGGCGCTCGCGGCGGCCCTGCGCGGGCTGGGCATCGGCACCGGGGACCGGGTGGGCATCCATCTGGGCTGGCTGCCGGAGACCGTCACCGCCATGCTGGCGAGCATGCGCATCGGCGCCGTGTACTCGGTGCTGCCCGCGCCGCTGCCGGCCGAGGCCCTCGCCGACCGGCTGGCCGCGCAGCAGCCCCGGATCCTCCTCACCCAGGACGGCGCCTGGCGGCACGGCACGGTGATGCCGCTCAAGGCACGCGCGGACGAGGCGCTCACCGCCATCGACTCCGTCGAGCAGACCATCGTCGTCCGCCGTACCGGGATGGACGTGGCGTGGTACGAGGGCGACCTCTGGTACCACGAGCTCGCCGCCTCCGGTGCCGCGCGGGTGCGGCGCGAGGAGGAAGCCGGGCGTGCGGCCTCACTGCCCTCCGGGGCCCCGGTGTGCACCGTCAGCCTGGCCAACCGCGGCGGCAGGCCCGCCTCGACCGTGCACGGGAACGCCCACCTGGCGGTCTCGCTGCTGGCGGTGCACGGCGCGCTGCGGCCGCAGGACGGCCGGGTCTTCTGGTGCGCCGGGGACATCGCCTGGGCGGTCTCGCAGTTCTCCGGCGTCATCGGCCCCCTGCTGCGGGGCGACACGCCGGTCATGTACGAGGGCACCCTCGATGTCCCCACCCAGCGCAGGGCGTGGGAGATCCTGGCCCGGTACCGGGTGGGCACCATGGTCACCCCGCCGTCCGTGCTGCGGGCCATGCGCGCCTGGCACGGCGAACCGCCGGACGTGGCTCAGCACTCCGCCCTGCAGAAAGTCGTCACGGCCGGCGAGGCGGTGGAACCGGAACTGCAGCAGTGGATCCGCGACGCGCTCGGCGGTGCCGGCGGGGACGCCCTGCAGCTGGGCGACGCCTGGGGCCAGCTGCAGCTCGGCGGCATCGTCGTGCAGAACGGTCTCAGCCCCGCAGAACCCATCCCCGGCTGCGGCCTGGACGTGATCGAGGACCCCGGGAGCGCCGACGGCCGGGGCGAGGCGGTGCTGCGGCTGCCCTGGCCGGGGTCCATCCGAGGGGTCGAGGGAGAGCCCGCCGAGGAGATCGCCCGGCAGTGGACCCGGCTGGGGGAGGGCCTGTACGCGACCGGTGACCTGGCGCGCCGTGTGCCCGGCGGTCAAGCCGGCACCGGGACGGGCCCGGACGAGGCGGCGCAGACAGCACAGGCGGCGGTCAGTCTGGAGTTCCTTGGCCGGAAGGACGATGTGGTGTCCATCTCCGGGCAGCTGGTCTCCTTCACCGAGGTCCGCGAGGTGCTGCTGGACCATCCCTTCGTCCGCGAGGCGCTCGTCACCGTCCGGCCGGATGCGCGGCTGGGCCGCTCGCTGGTCGCCGCCGTCGTCGTCGCTCAGGAAGCCGCGGCGCGGGCCGCGACCCCCGAGGGCGCGGAGAACCTCGCGATCGATCTGATGAACGCGGTGCGCGAGCTGCTCGGCGGGCTGGCACGGCCTCGCAGCGTGGTGCTGCTGGACCGGATCGGAGACGATCTGGACCCCGATCGCAGGGACCAGGCCATCGCGGCGCTGGCGGCGCCGCCGCCGGGCGTGGTCAGGCGGTTGTCCTGGGAGCAGGTCCGGGCCGCCGGCCAGGACGCGCAGGGCTGAGCCGGCTGGCGTGCCGCTCCCCGATTCCTGCTCGCGCCGGGCCTCGGAGTAGAGTGCCAGCAGAGAGTTCGCGATCGCTTCCCAAGGAAAGCACAGGAGATGTCGACCAGAGAAAACGTTGATGTAGTCCTCATCGGTTCGGGCATCATGAGTGCCACGCTGGGCGCTCTGCTCAAGGACCTCGAACCCGGTCTCGACATCCGGGTCTTCGAACGGCTCGACTTCGTGGCACGGGAGAGCAGCGACCCCTGGAACAACGCCGGTACCGGCCACGCGGCGCTGTGCGAGCTGAACTACACGCCGCTGAAAGCCGATGGATCGATCGACATCACCAAGGCGATCGACATCAACGAGCGCTTCCACGTCTCCCGCCAGTACTGGAGCCACCTGGTCCGGGAGGGCGTCCTGGACGAGCCCGGAACCTTCATCAACCCGGTGCCGCACTTAAGCTACGGCCGGGGCGAATCCGGCCGGGACTACATCCGCGCCCGCTACGAGGCGCTGAAGGAGAACCCGCTCTTCGCCGACATCGAGTACTCCGACGACCCGGCCACCCACGCCGAGTGGCTGCCGCTGATGTTCGACGGCCGGCCCGGCGGCGAGGTCAACGGCGTCTCGCGCTTCACCTCCGGCACGGACGTCGACTTCGGCTCCCTCAGCCGGCAGCTGCTGACTCACATCGGCTCCCAGGGCGTGCCGATCCGCACCGGCCACGAGGTGACCGATCTGACCCGCTCGGCCACCGGCTGGATCGTGCGCGTGAAGGACCGCGGGCGCCGCGAGACCTTCGAGCTCGACGCGAAGTTCGTCTTCATCGGCGCCGGCGGCGGTGCCCTGCCGCTGCTGCAGAAGTCCGGCATCGCCGAGGGCCGCGGATACGGCGGATTCCCGGTGAGCGGGCAGTTCCTGCGCACCGCGAACCCGGAACTCGTGGCCCGGCACCGCGCCAAGGTCTACGGCCAGGCCGCCACCGGCGCGCCGCCGATGTCCGTCCCGCACCTGGACACCCGGGTGATCGAAGGGCGCGAATACCTCATGTTCGGTCCCTACGCCGGGTTCTCGCCCAAGTTCCTCAAGACCGGCAAGCTGTGGGATCTGCCCGGCTCCGTCCGCGGCGACAACATCGGCACCATGCTGGGCGTCGCCAAGGACAACCAGGACCTCATGCGCTATCTGATCGGTGAGCTGGCGAAGAACAAGAACCAGCGCCTGGAGAGCCTGCGGGAGTTCTTCCCGGGCGCCTCGGCGCAGGACTGGGAGCTCATCACGGCCGGCCAGCGCGTGCAGATCATGAAGAAGGACCCCAAGCGCGGCGGCATGCTCGCCTTCGGCACCGAGCTGGTGGCCGCCGCGGACGGCTCGGTGGCTGCCCTGCTGGGTGCCTCCCCCGGCGCGTCCACCGCCGTGAGCGCCATGATCGGCGTGCTCCAGCGGTGCTTCCCCCAGCGGTACGCCGGCTGGGAGAGCAAGCTCAAGGAGCGGATCCCGTCCCTGGGCACGGCCCTGCGCGAGGACACCGCCCTGCTGAAGAAGGTACGCGAGGAGACCGCGGAGACACTCAAACTGGAAGGATGACCCCGATGCGCCGTCAGCTACCCGAATGGCATCAATTGCGCCCGCTTCTGCAGTTCAAGCGGCCGGACCTCAACCGGAGGCGCGCGCGGGTGGCTGCGGCGGCGGATGTGTGGGATCTGCGGCGCATCGCCAAGCGGCGCACGCCCAAGGCGCCGTTCGACTACACCGACGGTGCCGCTGAGCTGGAACTCGGCCTCGCCAAGGCCCGGGCCGCGTTCCAGGCCGTCGAGTTCAAGCCCGGGGTGCTGCGCAATGTCGCGCAGATCGATCTGGGCACCACCATCGCCGGGGGCTTCTCCGAGCTTCCCTTCGGTATCGCGCCGACCGGTTTCACCCGCATGATGCACGCCGAGGGGGAGGTCGCCGGCGTCCAGGCGGCCGCCGCCGCAGGCATCCCGTTCACGCTCTCCACCATGGGCACGACCTCGGTCGAGGACGTCGCCGCAGCGGCGCCCGGTTCCCGCCGCTGGTTCCAGCTGTACCTGTGGAAGGACCGCGAGAAGAGCCGGGCCATCGTGGACCGTGCCGCCGCGGCGGGCTTCGACACGCTCATGGTCACGGTGGACACGGCGGTCGCCGGGGCGCGTCTGCGCGATGTCCGCAACGGCATGACCATCCCGCCGTCGCTGACCCTGAAGACCGTGCTGGACGCCTCCTACCGGCCCGAGTGGTGGTACAACTTCCTGTCCACCGAGCCGCTGACGTTCGCCTCCCTGAGCAGCTACACCGGCACGGTGGGCGAGCTGATCAACGAGATGTTCGACCCCACTCTGGAGTTCTCCGATCTGGAGTGGCTGCGGCAGCAGTGGCCGGGCAAGCTGTTCGTCAAAGGCATCCAGACCGCCGATGACGCCGCGGCCGTCGTCGCCAGCGGCGCCGACGGGGTGGTCCTGTCCAACCACGGCGGCCGTCAGCTCGACCGCGCCCCGGTGCCCCTGCACACCATCCCCGAGGTCCGGGAGCGGGTGGGCCGCGACACGGAGATCATCGTCGACACCGGCATCATGAACGGCGGTGACGTCATCGCCGCGATCGCTGCGGGGGCGGACTTCGCCCTCGTCGGCCGGGCCTATCTGTACGGTCTGATGGCCGGCGGCCGGCTCGGCGTCGACCGGGTGATCGAGCTGCTGGCGCAGGAGGCGGCACGGACGATGGCGCTCATCGGCGTGACGTCCCTGAAGGATCTCACCCCGGAGCACGTCACCCTGCACCGGCCGGCACCGCTTGCGCGCCTGCCGAGATGAGGCCCGCCGGCGCTCCTGGCAGCTGGTCCGATTGCCGGCCGGGCGCCCTCGTGTGTCGCCATGTGTCCGATCCGTCACAGCGAGAATCCTGAAAAATCACCGCGAGGCGCATATGATCACTAGTGGAGCGGGCGGACAAGGCGACTGACCTGTCCGTCCCCAGCACCGGTAGAACTCAACACGAGGAGCCACGTCCATGTCTGAGAACCCGAACTACCCCGCTCAGCCGGGCCAGCCGAACTACGGCGCCCCGCAGGGTGGCTACCAGCCCGCCCCGACCCAGGAGGATCCGGGTCAGACCCTGGGCATCCTGGCCCTCGTCTTCGCATTCCTGGCCGCCCCCGTCGGCATCATCCTCGGCTTCCTCTCCCGGAAGAAGTCCCGCGAGGCCGGCCTGGCGGACAACCAGCTGGGCAAGTGGGGCTTCATCCTGGGTATCATCTTCACCATCATCGGCGTCCTGTTCTGGATCGCGTACATCGTCTTCATCGTGATCGCCGTCAACGCCGCGGGTACCGCCGGCTACTGACGCGGCTGCGCACGCGGTGCCGCCTGCCCGTACGGGCAGGCGTACGCAGGACCTCATAGACATGTCCGGGCAGAGCGGGCGGGATCAGGATCCCGCCCGCTCTGCTGTACCGTCCCGAGGAGACGCCGATGAGCCAGCCGTCGACTGAACCGACCGATCCCTCTCGGCCGTCCCCGCCGCCCCAGCCGGGTCACCGTCCCGCGGCGCCGCGTTTCCGCCCGCCAGCCACCCCGGAGCCGGGATCCGCACAGGGCACACCCCAGGGACATCGCGCCGGCTCGCCACCGCAGGGACCGGCAGGGCCGAGGCCTCCCGCTCCCATCGTCCAGGGCACGCCCGGCGGGCACGGCACTCAGGGTCGGCAGGACCCCCAGGGGCAGCCGGACCCCCACGGCGCCCCGGCGTCCTCCCCCGGTCCCGGAGCCTCCCGGCCAGCGAGCGCGCCCGGCCCGCAGAGCGCTCCCGCTTCTGCTCCGTTCCGGTCCTCACCGGGACCGGTGGGCTCGCAGCCGCCCGGACCGCGGCAGCCCCAGCCCTCCCGGCCAGCGCCGCAGCCGGGCCCGCCGCGCGGTTTCTCTCCCGGCCCTTCCCAGCCCGGCCACCCGGGCGGGCTGGTGCCGCCCGGAGGACCGCAGCGGCCTTATCCGGCCGCTGCGCAGCCGGTCTTCGCGCCCACCATCACCCAGGAGATGCGCCTGCGCCACCAGGTGGCGCCGCCGCAACAGCCCTATCGCCCGGCTGAGCCGCGCACCGAGTGGACCACCACCGCCATCGCGCTCCCGGGGCAACGCAAGTCCTGGAGCGCCCGCCGGATCGTGGCGCTCATCGGCGTATGCGTCCTGGCGGTCGCGCTGCTCGTCATGCTCCTGATCGCGCTGCTCGTCTTCGGGCCGGCGGCGCTCGTCGTGGTCCCGCTCGCGGCGCTGCCGCTGATCGTGGTCGTCGGCGTCATCTGGCTGCTGGACAGGTGGCGGCCGCAGTCGCCGATCATGATGGCGTTGTGCGTGCTGTGGGGCGCCGCCGCCTCGGTGGTGATGACGCTCGTGCTGGGGCTGGGCGCGGAGATCGCCTATGCGCTCACGATCGGCGCCCCGCCGGACTGGGTCGGGCCGGTCATCCACGCTCCCCTGTTCGAGGAGTCGACGAAGGGCGTCCTGCTCCTTGCGATCCTGATCTTCGCGAGGAAGCACTTCGACGGGCCGTTGCAGGGACTCCTGTTCGGCTCGCTGATCGGCATCGGCTTCGCCTTCACCGAGGACATCCTCTACATCGGCACGGCCACCATGGCAGGCCAGGAGCTGGGCGCCGGTGGGGGGATCGTCGCAGGAGGCCTGACGTTCTTCCTGCGCGGCGTGCTCACTCCTTTCGCACATGTCGCCTTCACTGGCGCGATCGGCCTGATCATGGGCTTCGGCGCCAGGCGGCCGGGGCTCGGCTGGGGCATCGGGCTGTTCTTCGCGGGGCTGCCGGTGGGCATGCTGCTGCACGGCCTGTGGAACCTGATCGCCAGCACGTCCCTGACGTTCCTGCTGGATCTGCTGGTGGCCGCGCTGATGGGCTTCCTGTGCTTCGCCGGCTGGCTCACGGCGGCGTTGCTGCTGCGGCGCGATGAGGTGAAGCGGACCAGGCAGGCGCTGGAGGATTACGCGCAGGCCGGCTGGCTGACCCCGGCGGAGGCGGAGATGTTCGGCAGCTGGGCCGGTCGCCGCAAGGGCCGTGCCTGGGCCGCGCGGTTCCCGGGCGGTAAGCCGATCATGCAGAAGATGATCCGCACCTCGGCGCTGCTGGCGGTGCTGCGGCACAGGATTCTGCTCAATCCCCGTACCACCGGGGCTGAACGGGCCAGTGAGGCCAAGCTCCTGGCCGGGTTCACCCGGCTGCGCAGCGAACTGTTGCAGCGCGCCGGCATGCCCGGCTGAGCCTTTGCGCTTGGCCCGGCGTGCTCGCGGAGAGGTCCTCCGGGCCGGCAGCCGCAGCGTCCAGGCGATGCCCCCGGTGGTTCCCTGTTCAGCGTTCGGCGGCCCAGTCGCGTAGCGCGGCCAGGAGCGCGTCGTTCTCCGCGGGGCTGGAGACGGTCAGGCGCATGCCTTCCGGGAACGCCCGGCCCACGAGGCGGCGCGCGTGCAGGAAGGCGTCCAGCGCCGGCGTGCGCTCGGCCTCGGCGAGCCATACGAAGTTGCCCTGAGAGGGCAGCACCGGCAGGCCCAGCGCGCGCAGTTCCGCGATGAGCCGCGCGCGTTCGCTCCGGACCTCCTCGACCCGGGCGGACAGTTCCGGCCAGGCATCGTCCTCCAGTGAGGCGAGGGCGGCGCGCTGGGCCACCGAGGTGACGCTGAAGGGCAGCGTCACGGCGGAGACGGCATCGACGATCTGCTCGCCGGCGAATCCGTAGCCCACCCGCAGGCCCGCCAGCCCGTAGGCCTTGGAGAAGGTGCGCAGCACCACGACGTTGGGCCGCGCCGCAGGACCGCTCAGGTACCGCAGGCCGTCGCTCTCCTGCTCGTTGAACTCGCGGTAGGCCTCGTCCAGGACGACCGTGATGTCGTCCGGCACCCGGTCCAGGAAAGCGTCGATCTCCTCGTCCGGGACGACGGTGCCGGTGGGATTGTTGGGATTGCAGACGAACACCAGGCCCACGCGGGTGCCGGCTGCCTCGAGCTCCTCGATCCGCTGCGCCATCGCGGGCAGGTCATGCCGGCCCCCGGCGTCGAGCGGCACCTGCTCGGCCCGTGCCATCGCCGTGCGCGCCAGGATCGGGTACGCCTCGAATGAGCGCCAGGCGAAGACGACCGCATCGCCGGGGGAGCAGGTGGCCTGGACCAGGTGCAGACAGAGCGAGACCGAGCCGTTGCCGAGCATGACGTTCTCCGGCTGCAGGCCCGCCCGTGCGGCGAGCCGTGCACGCAGCAGCGTCCCGGCCGGGTCGGGATACCGGTTGGCGCCGGAGGCCTCCTCCGTGAGAGCCGCGACGACGCTCGGAAGGGGGCCGTAGGCGCTCTCGTTGCTGGCAAGCTTGATGGCGTCCGGGATCGACTTCCCCGGGACGTAGCGGGCGGCCTGGGCGAGGTCGGGGCGGATGCGCATGCTACGGATCATAGCGCGCCGGTCTCCACCTGTTCCTGCGGCGTCTTGAGGGTTGTGCTCAGGTGCGTGCGCCAGAATGGCACGCATGAGCATTCCCGACATCGCGCTCCTCCTGGGCGCTGTCGTCCTCCTGGCACTGGGCTGGGGGCGGGGCTTCCTGATCAGCGCCGGAGGCTTCGCGGGATTCGTGCTCGGCATGCTGCTGGCGATGCAGCTCGCCCCCATCGTGCACGGGCTGCTGGGCAGCCGCCTGCAGGTGGAACCCTACGTCAGCGGCGCGGTCGCGGCGGCACTGGTGGTCCTCGGCGGTATCCTGGGCGGGAAGGTCCTCGCCGATGTGGGCGCGTTCATCCGTTCCCGGACCCGCGAGGACGGTCCCGCCCGGGTCTCGGACTCGGCGCTGGGAGCGCTCACCTCGATGGTGGCGTATTTCCTGGTCATCTGGCTGGCAGCCGGGTTCGTGCGGACGACGCCGATGCTGGACGTCAACCGGGTCGTCGCGAGTTCCTCCGTCGTGGCGGGCCTGGACCGGCTGGCTCCGATGACCTCCGAACGCGTTCTCGGCGCCGCCGTGGAGGCATTCGGCGCGGACCGTTTCCCCCGGGTGTTCTCCGGGCAGCGGGAGATCATCCGCGGGGTCGGCGAACCGGATCCGCGGATAACCGAGGTGGGACAGCAGGTCCGCGAGAGCGTGCTGAAAGTGAACGCTGGCGCCCCGGCCTGCCGCAACGATTCGGAGGGGACCGGCTGGGTCTACCGGGACGGTCTCGTCGTGACGAACGCGCATGTGGTCGCCGGTGCCGAGGATGTCAGCGTGCAGATCGGCGGTGTCGGACGGCCTTATGACGCGCAGATCGTCGCCTTCGATCCGGGCCGGGACATCGCCGTGCTGCGGGCGCCGGACCTCGGGGCACCGGCCCTGCCGCTGGGTGACCGCGCCGCAGTGGGACAGGACTCCGTCGTCGTCGGCTACCCGGAGAACGGGCCGTACACCATCTCGCCGTCCCGGGTGCGCGATGTCATGCAGGCCAGGGGGCTGGATATCTACCACCGGGACACAGTCACGCGGGAGATCTACTCGCTGCGCGGGATCGTCCGGCCGGGGAACTCCGGCGGGCCGTTGCTGGACTCCGACGGCGATGTCATCGGCCTGGTCTTCGGCCGCTCGGAATCTGACGATGAGACTGGGTACGCCCTGACCCTCGATGAGATCTCACCCGTCCTGGAGGACGCCGCCGAGCAGACGGCACCTGTCTCCTCGGGGGCGTGCCTCGCGGCCTGAACGGCATCGGCGGCGCGAAGGCCCACGGCCGCGGCCCGGCGGCTGGCCGGCCGTGGCTTCTCGGGACGTTCGGCCCGCCGGCGAGCTGCCGGCGCGGCGGGGTACGGCTGGAGAGCGGCAGCAGCGAGGCCGAGGCGGTAACGCAGATCAGCCGTCGGCGTCCCCGGTGTCGTCGGCGCCCGTGTCCTCACCGGCGGTGTCCGGCCCGCCGTCGGCCAGGCCCACGATCACGGCCCGGTGGTCGCTTGTCCCGCGGCCGAGGACCTCATCGGTGAGCGGGGTGAATCCGCGCACCATCACGTGATCCAGCCGGGTGACCGGGAAGATTCCCGGCCAGGTGAACCCGAAGCCGCCGCCGACGTGCTGGCGGGAGTCCAGCAGCTGGTCATCGAGCAGATCGAAGTACCGGTCGGTGGTGGCGGCATTGAGGTCCCCGGCCAGGACGATCCGCTCGGCGCTGTCGGCCGCGAGCACCTCGGTGAGCCGCACGATGGCCCGGTTGCGGGTGGCCTCGCTGCCCGGACGCACCGAGGGCATGTGCACCGCGTAGAAGGCGACCGTGCCGACATCGGTGCTGACGGTCGTGCGGAAGGCACGCGGCCAGCCCAGACCCAGATCCACCTCCTGCGGTTCGGCGATGGGATACCGGGACCACACCCCGATGGTGTCCACCACGCGCCCGTGCTCGTAGTGGGAGCCCAGCCGTTCCTGGATGATCTGCCCGGAGAGCGATTCGATCTCCTGGACCGTGACGATGTCCGGGTCGGCTGCGATGAGCCGGTCCGCTGTGGCGGTGGGCTGCGGCAGGCGGGCGCCGACGTTCTGAGTGGCGATGGTGAGGTCCGGCGCCGCGGTCTCGTCCTGCCGGGGAAGGAGCTGCGTGCCGAACATGGAGCCCCAGACCAGTGCGGGAATGAGCACGCCGATGCCGGCCACCCAGGAGAGCCGGAAGAGCGCGACGAGGGCGAGCGGCACGATCAGAACCCCGAACCAGGGCAGGGCTGATTCGATCACGAGCGCGATGCCGCGGTCGGTGGGGATGATCCGGTGCGCTGCGAAGAAAACCGCCAGCAGCAGGCCCGCGACGAGGGTCAGATAGCCCTTGTGCTTCTTCCGGCGGACGGGGCGGCGTCCGCCGGCCCGGTGTGCGTGCGTGGGGCGTGGCCCGTGCGGCCGGCCGTATGGGGCATTCGCCATGTGCTTCGTGCAGCGCCTTTCGTTCACAGTCATCCCGACACGATCAGGCCACCACGATAGCGGCGGAATCTGTCGGAATGGTGACAGCACGCTGCGGGCCCGGGCGGGTGTGACACGCATCCCGGCGATGCTCAGCCGGGAGCCGGGGACGCTTCGTCGTTCGCCGGTTTCCCGGCGGCCGGGGCGCTCAGACGGAGCGGGCGGTGGCCTTCCAGAACGTGACGTCGGGATGCGCGTCGTAGCGATAGCCGCCGCCGCGGATGGTACGCACCACGGACGAGTAGGTGCCCAGGCGACCGCGGAGACGGCGGATGTGCACATCGATGGTGCGGACCGTCGGGGCTTCGCCCTCAGGGCTGTCGGACCAGAGCGCCTCGATCAGGGTTTCGCGGCTGATGGTCTCGCCCTCATGGGAGATCAGATAGGTGAGGAGGTCGAATTCCTTGTGGGTCAGGGACACCGGGGTGCCGTCGATGTGCACCTCGCGGCGCGGTGCGTCCACCAGCAGCCCGGTCGCGGGGTCCTGCTGCGGCCGCAGCGCCGGCGCCTGCACGCGGGTGGGGATACGGGAACGGACCGGGCCGTGCGCGGCGGCGGGCTTGCCGGTGGCGGCCGGGGAGCCGGAGACGACGGCGCGCACGGCGTCGATGTCGCGGCCGGGGCCTTCCGGGGCCAGGGCGATGACGGCCTGGGTCTCCGCTCGGGAGGCGAGTTCGTTGGCGTAACGCTGGAGCTCCTGGGCGACCGCCGCCAGGTTGGTGCCGTCCTCGGCGGCTTTAGCCTCATCGAGCCCGACATAGAGGATGATGCCGCGGGCCGCGCGGGGACCGGGCGTCACTCCGCCGGGGGCCAGCGTGTGCGGTGCGTTCTGCGCATCGGCGACGGGGGTGAGCGGGGCGCGCAGGCCGCCGCGGCGGGTGGAACTGGCCGAGCGGGGGTGTGCGGGACGGGCGGGCAGGGAGGTCATGGTGGCTCCTTATGCGAACGAATGCGAGGGCTGGTCTCTTAGTGGTTCTGACCGTGGATGCGCCGATCGGTATGCGATCTCGTCTGCTGCTGCGGGCGCATCCGCGCCGGGGCTTTCCGGTGTCGGCGGTGTGCTCCTAGAGACAACAACAGACGCCGGGCATGTGCCGGAGCGTCGGTCGGCTGCGCATTCGTTCTGCCGTGTTCACGCCTGTCATTATTCGCCATCCGTGCTGGCGAGCACAATAGCGGTGATCAGCCCGGCGCGGAATATGACGCTATGTGACGCCGCCGGGCTGGCGGGTTCCTCAGTCGGTGAGGCCGTAGAGGCGGTCCCCTGCATCGCCGAGGCCCGGGACGATGTAGCCCGAGTCGTTGAGCCCCTCGTCCAGTGCCGCGGTGACGACGCGGACATCGGCGCGGTCGTCGAGTTCGCGACGGACGGTCTCCACGCCTTCGGGCGCGGCGACCAGGCAGACGGCTACGACGTCGCGGGCGCCCCGTTTGAGCAGGAAGTTGATCGCCTCCACGAGAGTGCCGCCGGTGGCGAGCATCGGGTCGACGACGAACACCTGACGCCCGGTCAGGTCGTCCGGGAGCCGCTCGGCGTAGGTGCTGATCTCGAGGGTCTCCTCGTTCCGGACCATGCCGAGGAAACCGACCTCGGCGGTGGGCAGCAGGCGCGTCATGCCCTCGAGCATGCCCAGGCCGGCGCGGAGGATCGGCACCACCATCGGCCGGGGCGAGGCGATGCGAGCGCCGGTGTGCGGGCCGACCGGCGTGCGGATCTGCCGTTCCTCCACCCGCACGTCCCGCGTGGCCTCGTAGGCCAGCAGGGTGACGAGTTCCTCGGTGAGGCGGCGGAAGGTGGGGGAGTCCGTCCGCTCGTCGCGCAGGACGGTGAGCTTGTGCGTGATGAGCGGGTGGTCCGCGACATGGAGGTGCATGGATACGAATCTACCGTGAGCGACCCGGCCGGGGCAGCGCTCGGCGTGAGGTGTCGAGCACGCCGGATACCGCCCGCAGGGATAGCTCACGGCACCTTGGCCCCCGAGTTGCCCGCGAGCGGGCGTCACGATGCGTGCTCGGGAGGCATGACTATGGAAATCCGGCGGTCGTTTCGGCGAGAATACGGGTATGTCGTACTTCACGGAGATCCTCACTCTGGCCGAGGGTGAATGGCGGGCCCTGGACCTGGACGTGCGGGACTACGCGACGCTGGAGGACCTCGCGGAGGTCATGCGGTCGGTGAGCGACCCCGAGGGTGAGGCGCTCGCCGTGATCGAGCACGAGGACGACTGGTTCGGCCTGGTACGGCTGTTCTGCGAGGACGAGGAGCTGCGGGTGTTCCTCTCGGACGCCGATGCGGCGGCGGAGAGCCCCTTCGGCGAGCTGTTCGCGGAGTACCTGAACCGGCCCGAGCTGCTGGCCCGCCGCGACGAGGAAGAGCCGGAGGAGTTCGAGGAGGACGGCGCGGACGAGGGCGAGCAGGGCTCCGGTGAGGGTGCTGGGGTAGCCGATGAGGACGCCGATCCTGAGAGCGAACTCGACGGCGGCGCCGTGCCGCCTCCGTCGCCGGGCTGGGCCGGCGACGCCGATATCTTCGCCGACCGCGGGATCAGCCAGGAGGAGCTGCTGGAGCAGGTGGCGCTGCACTCCTCGGATCCGGCACGCGTGGTGGCGCACATCGGCGAAGCGGTCGGTTTCGCCGAGCAGCTGGAGGCGGTCCGCTGAAGCCCGGGCGCCGGGAACGCGACTGGATCGGGCAGGCGCTGGAGCTTGCCCGCGAGGCGCAGGCCACGGGTGACGTCCCGGTCGGCGCGGTGGTGGTGGAGCTGGAATCAGGCACCGTCATCGGGCGCGGGGTGAACCGGCGCGAGGTCGACCGCGACCCCACGGGCCATGCGGAGATCGTCGCGATGCGGCAGGCGGCGGCGTCGCTTGGGCGCTGGCGCCTGGACGGCTGTGCTCTGGCGGTGACGCTGGAGCCGTGCGCCATGTGCGCCGGCGCGATCGGGCAGGCCCGGATGGACCGCCTGGTCTTCGGCGCCTGGGACGAGAAGGCCGGCGCGGTGGGCTCCCGCTGGGACGTGCTGCGCGACCGCGGTGCCCTGCACCGGCCGGAGGTCATCGCCGGAGTTCGCTCCGAGGAATGTGCGGCCCTGCTCGGGGATTTCTTCGACCGGCTGCGGTGAGTGTCAGCCGACCACCCGGCCCAGACTGGATCCTCGGTGAGGGTGTCCAGGAGGACGTTCGAATCGACGAGAGCGGCAGCCGCGTTAATCGCCACGGAGAAGATCCATGAGTTCGTCTGTTGTCATCTCCGTGGTCGCGCGTCCTCGCATCTTGCCGACAATCCGGGCGCCAGTGCTCTTTCCAGCCTCCCGGTGAACGATCCGCAACTGACCATCCTCTGCGACGACGTCGACCTCGTCACCTTCCACGAAGCCGAACTGCCGCCGGAGGTTCGCGGGGATCGTGACCTGTCCCTTGCTGTTGAGCCGCACGGGTCCTCCTGTCATACGTATCGGATGTAACTGCTTGAGCTGGCTCACGGGACCATCATGTGTCCGCTGAGCAGAGGCCGCCACGCCTATGAAGGAGCCAGACCAACCGATTCACGAGTTCCGGAGGGACGATCCGCATTCGTTCCCGCTTCCGGTGGAGCAGGCATATCCGCAGCCTGGTGTGTGGTCGCAGCAGCGAGTTTTTCAAGCGCCTGCTTCTGGATCTGGCGAATCCGTTCTCGAGTGACGCTGAACCGCGCGCCGACTGCCTCGAGCGTATATTCCTCTCCGTGGAAGCCGTAGCGCAGGCCAAGGACCTCCTGTTCCCGATAGGTCAATAGTTCTTCGAGTGTGATCTGGAATTCGTAGCGCATGCGGGCCGCGTGGACGACATGTGCCGGGTCAGGGACTACCAGGCTGCGGTCACGGTGATCCATCAGAGAATGCAGAAGCGGTTCCGATTCAGAGGACGAAGGGACTGCCGCACCGATAGGTGACATC
>NZ_BMFY01000001.1 GCF_014639315.1 Sediminivirga luteola | reverse complement strand
CAACCTCTCCAACTACCGCCTCCGCATGCTCCTCGTCGCAGGCGGACTCAACACGTGATCCCCACCGGAAGTCCGAAGAGCCACTTTACGTTCTTCCCCGCACGCAGCCTTGTCATGCGGTCGAAGCGAGCGCGGCCGAAGCCCCACCGTGACCATGGACTTACCCGTCGGACAGGGATTTCCGGTAGTTGCTGGGCGTGAAGCCGAGGTTGGTCCGGAAATCGTTGGTCAAGTGGGCGTGATCGGCGTAGCCGAATTCGTGCGCCAGCGCGGCCAGGTCGAGGCTCGGGTCGTGGCGGAGTTTTTCTGCCGCTTCCTGAAGCCTGCGGCGGCGGATCAAGGAAGCCGGGGAAACGCCGACGTACTTGGTAGCGAGCCGTTGCACGCTACGAGTCGAGAGGTGTAAGTGCGCAGCGAGGTCTGCCACATGCTGCACGGAGGGGTTGGTTTCGGCAGTTTCGACCATACGGTTGGCCAGCAGCGCTTCATCGCTCGGACTTCCCATTCGGCTCAGCAGCCATTCGGTGAAGACGGCGACGGCCGCGCCCCGGCGATCGTCCCCTGGACCCTTGGCGTTCATCGCCGTGCGGACCGCAGCCGAGAGCTCGGGAAGCTCGACTTCCCGGTAGGCATCGCGGAGCAGGGACACGTCCTCCACCAGGGCGGGGACTGCGGCAGGGCGAAGCAGCGCTCCCACCGCCCAGCCTTTCCCGGTCAGATCACGGTGGGACGCGCGCGTCGTCGGCCCCGAGATTCCGGTCACGGTGTCCTCGACAACGAGATTGCACGCTGGGAACCCGATCAAGTGCTGGCGTGAGGTGCGTCCGGGCTCGATGTCCCACTCGGGAATCCAGAACCAGCGCACGAACACCGCGAGATCGCCGGTGGCAGGCTCACGGTGGAAGGTCGGGAGGCTGGCCGGGTACAGCACCCCGCGTGACGTTGCCGGATTCGCGGTCACCTTGCCCACTCTACCGAGCGGAGATGGCGCGAATCTTCAAGCGCAGGCGGTTTCGATGGCCGTACGTTTGGGCGTATGACAACAGCAGCGCACGGTGAACACACCGACCACGGCACGCCCAGGGGTGCCAGCAGCATCACGCCGTTCCTCGCGATCCCGAACGCCCGTGAAGCGATCAGCTTCTACCGAGACGTGTTCGGCGCTCGCGTGGTCGACGTGACCGAGATGGGTGGCATCGTGGTTCATGCCGTCCTCGACTTCGGGCACGGGCTCCTCCAGATCGGCGAACCCGTTCCCGACTATCACCTCGTCGCCCCTCCGGCCAGGGAGGACGACTGCTACTCGCTCGGCCTGTACGTCTCCGATGTCGATGCGGTCGTTGCCTCAGCCGAAGCCGCCGGAGCAATCATCCGCGAGCCGATCGCCGATTTCGTTTCTGGTGACCGTTACGCAAGTATCCGAGACCCCTTCGGCATTCGCTGGTCGGTCATGACCCGGGTGGAGGACATCTCAGAGGACGAGAGCGCACGCCGCGTCGCCGAATGGGCGGCCGCTCAAGAGGCATAGGTCATAGTGCGGTCCGGACATGGCTGCCGCCCACACCACCCTGCGACACATCGACCGCTGTGACGTCACTCTCCCGGTCGCAGAGCCGGCAAGCCGAAAGGGATCCCATGGAGATCAAGCTCCCCACCGACTGCGGCAACGCGCCCCGCGTGGGCATCGTCGGAGATTTCGCGGTGAACTGGGCCAGGGGAGATACCGCGGCCGTCTCCGAGCGGCTTGCCGACGACGCGGCCTGGACAGTCGTAGGAGGCGAGACCCGCATCGGCCCTGATGCTGCCCAAGAGGTCGGCCCACCGTTCTCGCCCGAGCGCCTGGAGGTCGTCTCGGTCGTCACCCACGGCCGGCTCGCGTCCTGCGACGGCTACCTGGAGGCAGGAGGAAGACGGCTCGACTTCAGCCACGCGATCCGTTTCACCAGCACCTCGAAGACCGCGAAGATCGCCGAGCTGAGAAGCTACTGCATCGAGTTAGAAAGCGACGATTAGGACAAGCGCCACGATAGTGCCGAGTAACACGGGCGCAGCACCAGGCAGGTGGCCCATTTCCACGGCTCCGGCTGACACCAGGCCCAGCCAGCCGTCGCCGGAAGTTCGGGCTAGCGTTGTCACGTGAGTGCGAATTCCGATCCTCCGGCCCGCTGGTGCGTGCTTGGTCATACCGCCGCCAGACGTGTCGCTGCGGTCATGCTGAACGCACTCGGCGACACCATCGACAGGATCGAACTGGACGCCGATGCGCTCCCGGAGTTCGTGTCGGCACAGGAATCGGCAGTGAGCCCCAGATGGGTGTGGAGCGACGCCCCTTCCTGGTACCCGCCGCTCCTGGCCGCCGGAGTCAGAGTCGACCGCTGCCACGACCTGCGCCTGTGCCACGCGATCCTGTGTCGCGCAGAGCTGGTGGCTGATCGCGCGGCGCTCGTCGAGGCTTCCCACTGGGATGCCGCGCCGGGCACTGCGGAGCCGAAAGCACCCGGCACATCGGCACTGTTCGAGATCGAGAACGCCGCCGGGCACATGACGGCCGAGGTGCCGCACGATGTCGATGAGGCGCTACGGGAGTTCGGACGTCAACGCGCCGCGGTCACAGCCAGCGCCAGCTCCGGCCGCCTGCAACTGCTGCTCGCGGCCGAGTCAGCCGGTGCTCTCGCCGCGGTCGAAATGGGTACAGCGGGAGTGCCGTGGGACGAAGAGGAACACAGCCGGATACTGACGGAAACCCTCGGCCCGAAACCGGCCCCCGGGCAGAAGCCCGCGAGAATGGCGGAACTCGCCCATGAGGTGCGTCGTGCGTTGAACGAACACGACACAAGCCTCGACTCACCCCCGAAACTGCTGCGGTCGCTGCGCCGGGCGGGTATCAACGTGCAATCGACGTCGCGCTGGGAGCTCGAAGATCAGGAGCACCCCGTGATCGAGCCGCTGCTGCAATACAAGCGGCTGGCGAGACTTCACTCAGCCAACGGCTGGGCCTGGCTCACCGAATGGGTGAACGACGGCAGGTACCACCCCGTGTACGTCCCCGGTGGAGTCGTCACCGGCCGGTGGGCATCGAGCGGCGGGGGCGCCCTGCAATTGCCTCGCGTGCTCCGGCCCGCGTTGCGCGCCGACCCCGGATGGCTGCTCGTCTCCGCCGATGTGGCTCAGCTGGAGCCCCGCGTGCTGGCAGCGATGGCCGGCGATACGGCGATGGCGGCGGCCGGACGCGGTAAGGACCTGTATTCGGGCATCGTGCAAAGGGGCATCGTCGCGACCCGGCAGGAGGCGAAGATCGCCGTGCTCGGCGCGCTCTACGGATCGACCACGGGGGACAGCGGTCGTCTCGTACCGCAGCTGCGACGCATCTTCCCCGCCGCGATGGCGGTCGTCGACCGGGCCGCGAGCACAGGCGAGCGGGGAGGCATCGTCTCCACCTGGCTGGGCCGCTCGTCGCCGCCGCCGGGTCCCGAGTGGCATCGCGCGCAGGACCGCGCGAGCCAGCCCGGTGCGGGCGACGCGGAAGAACGCCGCGCTCGCAGCTCGGCCAGAAGCTTCGGCCGGTTCACGCGCAACTTCGTCGTGCAGGGAACCGCCGCCGAATGGGCGCTGGCCTGGATCGCGGAGCTGCGGCTCCGCCTGGCCCGCATGGCTCCCGTCCTGGATACCCCGCCCGCTCGCGCATCCGGCCCCGCATTCGAGCGGCGCCCGCACCTGGTCTTCTTCCTGCACGACGAAGTCATCGTGCACGCTCCGGCCGAACATGCTGAGGAAGCCGCTGAAGCGGTGCGGGCATCTGCCGTCTCCGCCGGAAAGCTGCTCTTCGGGGATGCACCCGT
Source organism: Sediminivirga luteola (assembly GCF_014639315.1). Taxonomy (GTDB): domain Bacteria; phylum Actinomycetota; class Actinomycetes; order Actinomycetales; family Brevibacteriaceae; genus Sediminivirga; species Sediminivirga luteola. The sequence continues at coordinate 394,907 of NZ_BMFY01000001.1, read as the reverse complement.
CGACTTTCCACTCGATGTGCGGATCGCCGAACGCGCGGTCAAGGGGTAGGACTAGCGGCCGCCGATCCGCTCGGCCGGTTCAGGCCCCCGCCACGCCCGCACCACCCGCGCCGGACACAGCGCCGCTTCCTGCTTGGCAGCTCGGCTACCGGCAGAAGAGCTGCCAGGCTTCAATGAGAAAAGCAGAAGGCAAGAAGAACGAATACGCGACTTCGTCGGCAGCCCGCGGGGCCGAGAACCTTCGGCAGCGGACGCGCCGGAGCTGAGATGGCTCAGCGCGCGGAACATCGCCTTCGATCTTCATGCGCCATCCAGCACCGGTGCTCGGATTGACTCCGTCGTTACGTCATAGTTCTCAATGGAGGCTATGCGTAGAGTCGTCGTCTTTTATCTCGCCTCCATCACGCTGGCCGTGCTGGGCCAGTCAATTGCCGCGATCGCGCTGCCGCTGATCGTACTGACCACCACCGGCAGCGTCCTGGGCACCGGAGCGGTCGCGGCAGCCACCGCCATCCCGGGGCTGCTGGCTGGACTATTCATGGGAGTGGTGCTGGACCGGATCAACCGGCGCACCGCCTCGATCATGTGCGATCTGATCTCCGCCGCCTCGATCGCCGCCTTGCCGATCATCGACCTCATCACCGGATTGAACATCGGCTGGTTCATGCTGTTCGGCGCGTTGTCCACGCTCGGAGACGGACCCGGCATCACCGCGCGGGAAACCATCCTCCCGGCGATCGTCCGGCACGGAGGCGTCTCCGCCGAGCGACTCATGGGCCTGCGCGAGACCATGACCACGATCGCGCTGCTGATCGGCCCTGCCGCAGCAGGGACGCTGATGGGGTTCTTCGAGGGGACCACCGTGCTGTGGATCACCGCCGGAACGTCACTGGCCGCGGCGATGATGACGCTGATGCTTCCAGCCGTGGTGGGCCGTTCCGCGCTTGCAGAGACCGAAACCACCAAGCTGGCAGGCACCGGATGGTCGCAACTCAAGGACGGGTGGAGGGTGCTGCTGAAGAGCCGCTTCCTGGTCGGGATGACTCTGCTGATGCTGGTGTCGCTGATCACCGTCGCCTCACTGCAGGGGCTGCTCCTGCCGGTGTACTTCACCGCAGAGGGCTCCCCCGAGCTGCTCGGATTCGTCCTCACTTCCCTGGCAGCGGGTTCCCTGCTCGGTGGCCTGGTCTACACCGTGGCCGGCCGCAGAGGCCGCCGGCGCCTATGGTTCACGCTCGGCATCTGCGGCAACGCGCTGGGCTTCGCCATCGCGGCGACGCTGGCGGAGATCTGGGTGGTCTTCCTCGGCGCTTTCGTCCTGGGATTCTTCAACGCTCTGTTCGGCGCGCTGATCTCGGTGCTGAACATCGAACGCATCCCGGAGGACATGCGAGGGAGGATCCTGGGAACCCAGAACGCCCTGATCCCCGCAGCTGCCCCCGCTGGCATCGCCGGGGCCGCCGTGATGGTGGAGTTCATGAGCCTGGAGACCGCCGCGCTGATCTTCCTGGGACTGTGGGTGGTCTTCGTGGCCTACGGTCTGTCCGCCTCAGCGTTCCGTAACCTGGAGAAGTCCCCGCCCGAGGCGGCTGAGGAGGCATGAGATGCGCAGCGCCGAGATCGCTCGTCTGGCCGGCGTCACCGTGCGCACCCTGCGCCACTACCACCAGGTCGGACTGCTCGCTGAACCGCCACGGACGTCCAACGGCTACCGCGACTACGCCATCCAAGACCTGGTCCGGCTGCTGCGCATCAGACAGCTGGCTGCGCTCGGCGTGCCTCTGGAGCAGATGCCCGCAATGCTCGACGGTGACGAGCGCGAAGAACAGAATGCGGCGCAGCTGCTGGAAGAACTGGACCGGGAGCTGGCCCAGCAGATCGAACGCCTCAGTGCGCAACGGGATCTGATCGCCAGGCTGCGCAGCCACGGGGCCTCACCAGACGTGCCACCCGATCTGGCTCCCTTCCACGCGCTCTTCACCATAGCGGGATATCCCCGGCGCATGGCGCAGATCGACCGGGACCAGGTTGTGCTGCTCAGCCACTTCTCCGGCGAGCCCGGCAGGGCCTACCTCGCAGCCCTCTACGAGCAGCTGAGCCAGCGGCCTGAGCTGATCGCGGCCGCGACGGTCTTCACCCAGCGCTTTGATTCCCTTGACGAGACCAGCAGCGATGAGCAGATCGCCCTCCTCGTCGACGACTTCGCCGCTGCGTTCGGCGAGGCCATCTCGGCTCTGCTCCCAGGCGATCACCACCTGGACGAGGCGGCAGAGCTGATCGAAGAGTACGGGGCCCAGGCGTACAACGCCCAGCAGCAGAAGGCCCTCGGCCTGCTGACCCAGCGCCTGAGCGCCGGCGGCGCTCCGGATCGCTCCTGATGCGCGAGCCGACCCTTGAGGACCTCTGCGCTCACACCGGACAAGGAGAGACGTCGCGCCACGATGTGCGCAGATGGCTGGACCGGCAGAGGCGCACTCGCGCACGTGAACGGACGGTGAACAGAAGGTCAACTGTTCGTCGCGAGGGTTGAACGTCGTTATCAAAACGTGATGATGATGGTGGTGCCCGATCACGCACGGCCGAGCCGTCCGATCGACAGGAGTTCCGGACATTCGGCCCGCCGCGCACAAGCCACGGAGGCACCACCGTGACCGATCAGCACATCACCCTCGACCCCGACGCCATCCCCGCCACCACAGCCCAGTCTGGCGCCACCACCCGCCGGGGCCTGTTCCGCCGGGCCGGGCTCGTCGGCGCCGCCGCCGTCGCCGGCTTCGCCGCGCCCGCCGTCATCGGCACCGCGTTCCCGCAGCCCGCTCATGCCTGGGTGTCCGGCTGGAACTACCGGATCTCCCGGCAGGAAGTCCTCAATCGCGCCTTCTCCTGGGTCAACAATCCACGCGCCTACAGCATGACGAGCTCGTCCATGGGACCGGAGCAGATGTCGAGCGTCCTGTGGCGCCAGGACTGCTCAGGCTTCGTATCGATGGCCCTGGGCATCCGCCACAGCGACAACCCGACCGGGCTGACCACCGAGACGCTGCACCCCGACGGCGGCTACGGCATCAGTTCCTCCGTGGCCGCCAGCTCCCTGCTGCCTGGTGACTTCCTGGTCAGGAAGAACGCGGATTCGGCCAATGACATCGGACACGTCGTCCTCTTCAACGGCTGGGCCTCGGACACCACCTATTACGCGGTCGAGCAGATGTACCCCGACGGCACGGTCTCACGGACGCGGACCTACTCGGCCGATATCAACGCCTATTACCGCCCGTTCCGCTACGTCAACATCTACGGCAGCTGACACTCCCACCCCTCGGCAGGACTCCGGACTCCCCCACGGCCGGCCACTGCACCACGGCCGGCGACGCCTCGGGCGGCAGCGGCACATCGCCGCTGCCGCCCGATGCCGTCACCACGAGCCGGCCACCGGTTCAGATGATCACCCTGAGGCGATCACCCGCCCGATGACGAGTCCCAGCGCGGCGACCGCAGACGACGGCACCGGTCCGCCAGCCGAACTGCTCCCAGCACCGCCGGATCACCCGGCGCCACTGTGCGCTCACTCTTCCCGCAGGTGGATGCCCAGGTCGGTGCGGCCGGGCAGCAGATCCTCCCTGAGCGCCCTGGTGCCGCGGTACTCCCCGTCGCGCAGCCGCCGGTACGGCAGGGGCGCTTCCGCATCAAGACCCTCAAGGCGCTGCAGGAGCCGGTCGGTCTCGCGCTCGACGCCGGTGTCACCGAGGCCATCGGCGTCGTGCACGACGTGGAGCCGCGGTACGTCGATGCCGACGTACCAGAGCGTGCCGTGGGTAAGCGGGAAGAGCACCGAGTCGATGTCCCCGCTGATCCCGCGAGGGCCGATGGAGCCGGCGTCTTCCCCCGCGGTCACGACGACCAGCGCCTTACGTCCCCTCAGGCCGCCGTCGCCGTAGCGGCGGGGCACGCCCCGCTCCGGATCGAGGTCGCCGTAGGCGAAGCCGTTCGTCAGGACCCGGTCGAACCAGCCTTTCAGGATCGCCGGCGGCCCGTACCACCACAGCGGGAACTGCAGGATCAGCAGTTCGGCGGCGGCGAGCCGGCCCTGCTCGCGCCGGACGTCCTCGGGGATCTCGCCTTTGCGGTAGGCCTCCCCGGCGAGTTCCACGATGCTGCCCGGGTCGGGCGCGGCCCTGCCCAGATCGCGTTCGGCCAGGACGGGATCGAATCCTTCCCCGTACAGATCCGAGACCGTCACGTCGTACCGCTTCGACAGCGCCGCGGCACCGGCATCGAGGAGGTGCCCGTTGAGGGACGTGCGGCGAGGGTGGGCGTAGATCCAGAGAGCGCGTCCCGGTTCGGGTGTGTGAGTGATCATGTCTCCATTCCAGCAGGGCACCTAAGACGTGTGAACGTCCAGAACGCTCGCCTCGATACGTGATCGTCTACCGATCGTCTACTCTGGCCGGGTGGACACGCTGACCGAGGTACTCGACGACATCCGCTCGGCCGGGGCACTGCTCGGCAAGAACCTGCTCAGTCCGCCGTGGGCCATCAGCGTCCGGGACAGGGCGTCGATGACCCTGGTCGTCATGGTGCGCGGAGACGGCTGGATCGTCTCCGGCGAGGGTGCGGCGACACGTCTGCGCAGCCGCGATCTGGCGGTGGTCACGGGAGCGGCGCCGTTCACCGTCACGAGCGAGGCAGACGCCGTGCCGGCCCCCTGCTACGTCGTCGGCGAGGCCGGTGTCTGCACCGACGCGGCGGGAACGCCGCTGCCGGAGGAGAGCATCGGGCTGGGCGTGCGAACCTGCGGCACGGCCCCCGACGGGGAGCATGCCCTGCTCACGGGGTCCTACGCCGCGGCCGGCCGCATCGCTGACCGGCTCCTGAACGCGCTCCCTCCGGTCCTCGTCGTGCCACGCGAGGCAGTGCGTTCAGCGCCGCTGGGGCTCCTGGAGGCGGAGATCGACCGGGAGGCTCCCGGCCAGCAGGCGGTCCTGGACCGGCTCCTGGACCTGGTGCTGATCGGGACGTTGCGTGACTGGTTCGATCTGCCCGGAGTCCGCGCTCCGCAGTGGTACCACGCAGCCGGCGACCCCATCATCGGCCCGGCCCTGAAAGCGATCCACGAGGACCCCGCCAGGCCGTGGACGGTAGGCGGCCTGGCGCGGCGGGCGCAGGTCTCCCGCGCCACTTTCGCGCGCAGATTCGCCGAGCTGATGGGAGAGCCACCCATCTCCTATCTGACCGGCTGGCGGCTGTGCCTGGCCGCAGACCTCCTGCAGGCCGGTGATGACACGGTCGAGGCCATCGCCCGGCAGGTAGGGTACGCGAACGCCTATGCCCTCAGCGCAGCGTTCACGCGTGAATACGGCATCCGTCCCCGCGACTACCGGCGCACCGCGGGCGATCCGGCCGCCTGAGGAAAGCGACGGCGGGGGAGCGCTTAAGCCGCGCGCGCATCGGTGTGGGAGAAGCCCTCGCCTTCCCGAAGGCCCGGAAGGCGTGCCGGAAAGCATGCCCTTCAGGCTCTCAAGCGAGCCCGGCAATGAGCACCGGCGTATACGACGATCATCATGCCGGAAGGGTCGCCAGGTAACGTTCAAGCGCTTCCTGAATCGCCCCATCTGGGTATTGCCACTACGGCCTGCGGCTATATCCGGAGTGCGTACGCGGCAGAAATGCCCCTTCCCAAGGGCGGGCCGTCCGGGCGAGGATGGAGGCGACGGCTCGACGAGCACATCGACGTTCGCCCCGCCGCCGCATGACGCGTCCGCCCCCCGCCTCACGCGGGTCTCTCCCCCCGGCGCCGGCATCTCCCGGCCCCGGCACCGCACCCGGCACGCCTACTCCTCTTCCTTCTCCCGGCTCTGACGGACCTGCCCGTTCCGCCTGGCAGGCGCCGCGAGGGAATCCACCACCGACGAAAGGCACATCATGGCCATCGGAATGACCCCGTATCTGCAGTTCCCCGGCACCGCGCGCGAAGCACTGGAGCTGTACCACTCCGTCTTCGGCGGCGAGCTGGGCTTCATGACCTACGCGGAAGGCATGGGCGAGGACGGGGAGGGCCGCGACCGCATCATGCACGGCTCCCTGTACATCGACCGCGGCATTCACCTCATGGCGGCCGACCTCCCCGAGGGCATGCCCGGCAACGGGCTGGGGACCGTCGCTCTGAGCGTCAGCGAGGCCAACGCCCGGGAAAACGGCACCATTGAGGACTGGTGGGCCAAGCTGAGCCCGCACGCCGAGGTCACGATGCCCCTGGAGACGGCTCCGTGGGGCGACAAGTTCGGCATGCTCAAGGACACGTTCGGCGTGGAATGGATGTTCAACACCGCCGAGGGCGACTCCGGAAGCTCAGCGACGCCCTGAGAAGCCCTGGAACGACACGGTGGCCGCACCTTCCCGAAAAACCCGGGAGAGTGCGGCCACCGTGCGAAGCCGCCCAAGGCGAGCCTTCAGCGGGCATCTGCGTCGAGCGTGCGACGCCCGCGGGACGGGCGCCCGCGGATCACATGCCCAGGCTGAACAGGGTCACGGCCAGGACGGCGCCCAGCAGCGGTGTCACCACGGTCACGGCGAAGCAGGCCGCATAGGCGGACTTGTGCGTCTCGCCGCAGATGACGCGGATGGTCGTGACGATGTACCCGCCGTGCGGCAGCGAGTCCAGGGCGCCGGAGGACAGCGCGGCGACGCGGTGCAGCGCCTCCGGGTCCACGCCCTGTGCCAGATAGCCCGGTGCGATCTCCGGCAGCACGATCGTCATGCCGCCCGAGGACGAACCGGTCAGGCCGACGATGATCAGCACCGCGATGCTGGCGCCGATGAGCGGCTCATTGCCGCCGATGGAGGTCATGAACTCCACGGCGTCGCTGAATGCCGGGGTGGTCCTGGCGATGGTGCCGAAGCCCACGACCGCGGCGGTGTTGGCGATGGCCAGCAGCGCACCGGTGGTGCCGGCGGCCGCGGTGTCCCAGAACTTCTCCAGGAACCGGCGGTTCAGCAGCCAGGCGGTGATGATGCCGCCGGACAGGGCGACGATGAGCGCCGAGGTGCCCCAGGCGTCGTGGAAGATAAAGGACAGCGCCAGCACCACGGCCAGCGGCAGCATGGACAGGAACGGGTTCGGCGTCTCCCGGTCCACCTGCACCGGATCGCCGGGACGGGATTCGAAGCGCTCGCCGTTGGCGACGGCACGGGCGATCATCCAGCGCAGCCACACGTAGCCGAAGACCATCATGAACAGCGCCACGATGATGCTCACCTGCCAGCCGGCGAACGGCGAGGTGTCCAGGAACTGGATGGGGATCCAGTTCTGGATCTCCGGGGAGCCGGCGGAGGTCATGGTGAACGTGACTGAGCCGAAGGCCAGCGCCGCCGGGATGAAGCGGCGGGGGAAGTCGGCGAGCTTGAACAGGGCCAGGGCGATCGGGAAGACCGTGAAGCCCACGATGAACAGGCTCACGCCGCCGTAGGTCAGCAGGGCGCAGGCACCGACGACGGAGACCAGGGTGAACTTGGCGCCCAGCCGTTCCATCATCCACTTGGAGACGGCCTCGGCGGCCCGGCTGTCCTCCATCACCTTTCCGAAGATGGAGCCCAGCAGGAACATCAGGAACCAGGAGGCCACGAAGCCGGAGAAGCCCTCCATATAGGTCCCGACGAAACTGGCTTCCCCTTCCTCCACCATCTGGGGGAAGAGCGGGAGGCCGCTGATCACCGCGAGGACCAGGGCGCACAGCGGGGCGGCGATCAACAGGTTCATGCCGCGCATCACGAGGATGATGAGCAGCAGCAGGCTCCCCAGGAGCCCGAGAGTGGCGAGCATCGACGTACCTCTTCGTACTGTGGAGGGGCGGGGCGGTCATCGGCGGGCGCTCGGCCGGCGAGACCTGGCGGCCGCGAGGCGGCGCCGGTTGACGTGGGAGTGCACTCAGGCGAGTGCGGTCGCGGCTTCCGGCCGCGATGAGGGGGCGGAGCAAGCTCCCGCGCGACGGTCCCGGCAGCACGGCTGCCGCCGGGACCGTCGCGGAGATGTCAGTACTGGTCGCTCCAGTCCAGGGTGGCCTGGCCGTACTTGGCAGCGCGCACATCGCCGGAGCGGGCGTGCCCCTCGAAGCTCTCGGCACGGGCCGCGCGGCCGGTCAGCTCTCCGAAGAAGGCGCTCGACTCGGTGTTCGTGATCTCCTGGTAGGTCACGGTGCGCAGGAACTTCCCCACCCACAGCCCGCCGGTGTAGCGGGCCGCGCCACGGGTGGGCAGCACATGGTTCGTGCCGATCGACTTGTCGCCGTAGGACACGCAGGTACCCTCGCCGAGGAACAGCGCACCGTAGTTGTGCATCTTCTCCAGCGCCTCGCGCGGCTCGGCGGTGAGGATCTGCACGTGTTCGAAGGCGTACTCGTCCGCCAGGGCGTAGGCGTCGTCGAGCGTGTCCACCACGTGGATCTCACCCCAGTCCCGCCAGGCAGGCTCAGCGAAATCCTTGGTCGGCATCTCCGGCAGCAGGGCGTCGATGTGCGCCTGGGTCTGCTCGGCCACCTCCCGGCTGGTGGTGATGAGGACCGCCGGGGAATCCGGGCCGTGCTCGGCCTGGGAGAGCAGGTCGACCGCGGTGATGAACGGGTCAGCCTCCTCATCGGCGACGATGAGCACCTCGGTGGGGCCGGCGAAGAGGTCGATGCCGACCTCGCCGTACAGCTGGCGCTTGGCCTCGGCGACGAAGGCGTTGCCGGGCCCGGCGAGCATATTGACCGGCCGGATGCTCTCGGTGCCGATCGCCATGGCGCCGATGGCCTGGATGCCGCCGAGCAGGTAGATCTCGTCGGCGCCGGCCAGATGCATCGCGGCGATGGTCGCGTCGGGCATCTCACCGCGGATGAGCGGCGTGCAGGCGGCCACGCGCTGCACGCCGGCGACCTTGGCGGTGAGGATGGTCATATGCGCGCTGGCCAGCAGCGGGTACTTGCCGCCGGGGATGTAGGCGCCCACATCGGTGATGGGAACGTTCTTCTGTCCCAGGTGGACACCGGGCAGAGTCTCGATCTCGAAGTCCTTCAGCGAGTCGAGCTGCGCCTCGGCCATCCGGCGCACCTGCGCCTGGACGTACTTGATGTCCTCGATGGTCTGCTCGGGGACGCGGGCGATGGCCTCGTCGACCTGCTCCTGCGTGAGCAGGTAGGAGTCCGCATCGTACTTGTCGAACTTGTTGGAGTACTCGCGCACGGCGGCGTCGCCGCGCTGGCGGATGTCCTCGAGGGCGGCCGCGACCGTCTCCCGGACGTCCTGGGCGCTGCCCTTCTGGGTGTGACGCTTCTCGGGCGCCTTGATCGTCGTGTACCGGATTGAGGTGTCCTCGATCATGTCCACACTTTCGTCGTTGCGTCGTTACAACCTCGGGTCAGCGCAAATGTATACGTATGCAGCAGCACCGCGCAACACCGCGCCACCCGGAGAACGCCCCTCTCGGCCACGCGGCGCACGCCGGGTCCGCAGTCGCCGCGGCACATCCTGGGAGTCCCGGCAAGCGCCGCGGGATAGGCTTGACCGGTGTAAGCGAGGAGGAAGGACAGACGTGGTCACCAGCAGAGACGTTGCGCGCCTGGCCGGCGTCTCCCAGGCGACCGTCTCACGCGTGCTGAACTCCCGCGGCCCCATCGCCGAGCCCACCCGGCAGCGGGTGATGCGGGCGGTCGACGAACTCGGCTACGTCAAGCACTCTGGCGCCACGGCGATGCGCACCCGGCGCACCGGCACCGTCGGCATCGTGGTGGCGGAGATGTCCAATCCGTTCTTCCAGGAGATCTTCGACGAACTGGTCTTCCAGTTCGCCCAGAAGGGCCTGCGCACGATGGTGTGGCACGCGCACACGCACGCCGAGGACGCCGTCGCCGCCATCCGGGACCGCGCCATCGACGGCGTGGTGTTCTCCGCGCTCTCCGAGGGCTCACCCCAGATGCAGGCAGCGATGCAGGCCGGCCGGCCGATGCTGCTGGTCAACCGCGTCACGGACTCGCTCAACTACGACTGCGTCGTCAGCGACAACCTCGGCGGCGGCCGGCTGGTCGCCGACTACCTCGCCCAGGCCGGGCGCAGCGAGGCGGTCATCATCGCAGGTGACCGCACCACGAGCACGGGCCGGGACCGGCGGGCCGGGTTCCTGGAGGCGATGGCCGGGCACGGCGTTCCCGTGCCGGAGAGTCACCGGTATGAGGCGGACTACATCGCCGAGCGGGCGGCCGAGTGCGTGCGGCGCCACGTGCGGCGGCACGGCGTCCCCCAGGCGTTCTTCTGCTCCAATGACGCCATGGCCATCGCGGCCATGAATGCCCTGCGGGAACTCGGCGTCCGGGTGCCGGAGGACACCTGGGTGATCGGCTACGACGACGTGGCCGCCGCCGGCTGGCCCGTGGTCGGCCTGACCACCGTCTCCCAGTCCAGCAGGGAGATGGCTCGCCAAGGCGCGGAACTGCTGTTGCGACGGCTCGAGGAGCCCGGCTCACCGTGGCAGCGGCGGGTATTCGAACCGCGCCTCGTGGTGCGCGCCTCCACGGCCCACCACCGGGCCTGAGCGCTGCAGCGAGCAGAGTCAGGCCAGGCCGGCGTCGGCGAGGGTGGTCAGGGCGATCTCCCCGAAGTACTCGAGCTTGTCGTTCACGCGGGGCCCGGGCCCGGCGATGGAGAGGGCTGCCGCAATCTTGCCCTCGATCCTGGCTCCCACGGCTGCGGCGCCCACCTCCGGTACCGTCTCGCCGCGGTTGTAGGCAACGCCTGAGGCCACGATGGCCTCCCGTTCGGCCAGGTACGCGTCCATCACCTCGGCGGGAAACCGTTCGGCGATGGTGGCGTCGGATTGCCGGGGCGCCAGCGCCAGGAACAGCTTTCCGCCGCTGGTGGGCAACAACGGCCGGCGAACCCGCAGTTTAGGCACGTAGCAGACCTCATAGACGGAGGGCGTGGTGTGCACGTAGATCACCGAGTCGGCCACCCGCACCACGATCGTCACGGTCTCCCCGGTGCGGACGGCGATCTCCTCGCAGACGTCCTTCAGCAGCAGGACCACTGAGGACTCAGCCGGGCCGAGCACGGCATGCAACCCGTTGCCGAGCACGTATCCCTGCGGTGTCTCCTCCAGGTACCCTTCCGCCACCAGGCCGCGGGCGAAGCCGTGCACGGTGCTCTTGGGCGTCTCCAGCTGATTCGTCAACGCGGACAGCGAGACCGGCCGCCCGTCAGCGCGCGCGACCGCTTCGAGCACGCCGACGATGCGGTGAACGGTCCGGTGCTCGTGGGTCACGCCGGTTCCGTCCTGGCCGCGCGGCGCAGCAGCGCCAGCACCTCCTCGCGGTCGCCGTCGAGGGGCGCGAGGTCCCGTACCGGGGCCCGTTCCCGTCCGTGGAAGGTGACCGGGCTGCCGACGTGCACGTACTCGCCTTCGGTGGGGTGGGTGGTTCTCGTGAGCATGGGTCGGCCTGCCAGATACGGGTCGTCCACCAAGTCGTCCATCTGATTGACCCGCTGCACCGGGATCCGGCGCGCGCGGCACTCCTCCTCGATCCGCTCACAGGACCGGGAAGCGGCGTAGGAGGCGATGACTTCCTCATAACGTGCCGCGTTGGCACTGCGCAGCGCGGTGGTGCGCAGCTGCGGATGGGTCAGCAGATCGGGCCGGTCCAGCAGTTCGCAGAAGGCGCGCCAGTTGACGTCGGTGTACGGCATCACGCACACCCATCCATCGGTGGCGCGGTGCGGGCGGTGGTCGGGGGTGAGCACCCTGGACCAGCCGACCGGGCCGCGCTGGGGAAGGTACGAAGCGCCGCCGAGATGCTCCACCATGGTGAAGCCCGCCATCGTGTCGACCATCGGCACGTCCACCCAGGTGCCCGCTCCGCTGACCGTGCGGTCGTGCAGGGCTGCCAGTGCGGCGTTCGCCATCATCATGCCGCACACTTTATCCGCGACGACGTAGGGCGAGTACCCGGGCTCGCCGTCGCGGAGCCGGTACGTATCGCTCAATCCGGAAGCCGCCTGCACGATGTCGTCATAGGCGGGCGCATCGCCGAGGGAGCTGTCGGAGGAGAAGCCCTGGCCCGTGCACAGGACAGCCCCGGGATTGATCTGCCGTACGGTCTCCCAGTCGATGCCCAGTCGCTCCCGGCTTGCCGGAAGCAGATTGGTCAGCACGACATCGGCCCAGGCCAGCAGCTCACGCAGCACGGACTTGCCATCGGGTTCGCGGGCGTCGAGCTCGATGCTCCGCTTACCGGCGTTGAGGTTGAGCGAGAGGGCGCTCATCCCGGCCTCGTTGTTGAGGCCGATCCGTCGTCCGATGTCCCCGCCCGGGGGCTCCGCCTTGATGACCGTGGCTCCCATGTCGCGGAGGATTTTCCCCGCGAAAGGCGCCATGATGACGGTCCCGATCTCCAGTACGTTCACATCGGCCAGGGGCGGCCGCAACGGTTCCGACACTGGGCTCCTTCCTGCGCTACTGCATGAGGCCGGGGATCCACAGGGCGATCTCCGGGAAGACGAACACGAGGACGACGACGATGAGCATCGCGGCGATGAACGGAACAGCGCCGAGGAACACGGTCTCCAGCCGGATGCCGCTGGCGCGTGCCGTGACGAACGAGTTGAGGCCCAGCGGCGGCGTGATCAGGCCGATCTCCGCCGCCAGGATGATCAGCACGCCGAACCAGACCGGATCATAGCCGAGCGCCTCGACCACCGGCAGGGTCACCGGCACCGTCAGGGCGATGATGGCCATCTGATCCATGAAGAAGCCCAGCAGCAGATAGAGCAGGACGATCAGGGCCATGATGAGCGCGGACGGAACCTCAAGGGCGGAGACCGCGTCGACGATGGCCGGCGTCATCCGGCTCTCGGCCAGGAAGTGCCCGAACACGTAGGCGGCGAAGATGATCGCCAGGATCATTCCGCTGCTGACCACGGAGCCCAGGATCGCCGCGCGCAGCCGATCGAGTGTCAGGCGCCGTCGCCAGATCATCAGGATCAGCCCGCCGAGGCAACCCATCGCGGCGGCTTCCGTGGGAGTGGTGACACCGAAGAAGACGGTGCCGACCACGAGCGCGAAGAGCAGCAGCACCGGGGCCAGGCCGAGCACGGCGCGCAGCTTCTGCGCCAGCGGCGAACGGTGGGCGCCGGGGGCGTGACCGCGCAGCGCCATGACGTAGACCGTCAGTCCAAGCGCGGTCGCCATCAGAAGTCCCGGCAGGAGCCCGGCCATGAAGGTCTCGCCGATGCTGGTCTCCGCCGTGACGGCGTAGAACACCAGGAGGATGGACGGCGGGATCATCGCCGCCAGGGTGCCGGCACTGGCGACGGTGCCGGTTGCCAGACGCTGTGAGTAGCCCTCCTCGACCATCGTCCGGGTGGAAGTGTGGGCGAGGGTGGCCGCGGCGGCCGTGGATGAGCCGGATACCGACGCGAACCCGGCCCCGGCGACGACCGCGGCGATGCCGGTGCCGCCGCGCACGCGTCCCACCAGGGTGCGAGCGGAATCGAACACGGCTCCCAGCGCACCGCTCTCCAGGACAAGGTGCGCCATCAGGATGAACAGCGGGATCGCGGAGAGCGAGAAGCTGCCGACCGCGCTGGTCGGGATGACGGCGAATACGCCGACGACGTTGCTCAGGCCGCCCAGCAGGCCGAGGCCCAGGATGGAGGCGGCCATGATGGAGAACGCCACCGGGACCCGGAGCAGGATCAGGGCCAGCAGGACGATCGAGACGATGAGGACGATCACGGGGTCACCTCCTCGTCACGGATGAAGCGGCCGGCGTCGACGAGCACCACCGCGAGGAGCGCCAGGGCGCCGAGCGGCTGGATGCCCTGCCACACCCAGGTGGGCACCGCCACGTCGCTCGAGCCCGGCGGAGGGACGTCGCCGAGCCTGAAGGACTCCCAGGCCTCCCTGCCGCCGGCGATCACCAGCAGGGCGGCGGCGACCACGATGAGCACCACGGTCAGCACCCGGGCGAAGCGCCGGACGGACGGCGCAAGCCGTTCGTAGACCAGATCGGCGGTCACGTGCCCGCCGTGCACATAGAGCCACGGCAGGGAGAAGAACACCGCCGCCGGCATCAGCAGCCGCTCGACCGCGCTGACGTTCCAGCCGAGGGGGTAGGAGAACACGTATCTGAGCATCGCCTCGGCGAGCATCACCACGACCAGCAGCACGATGGCGGCGCCGGCCAGGATCGCGCCGCCCTTCGCCGTGGCCGTGACGAAGGGCACGGGCCGGTTGTTCCGCTGCGTCATCAGGCCGTCCCTTCTTCCTGGTCCGCGTCGCGCTCATGCGTCTGGAGCGCGCGTTCGAACTCCTGCAGCACCGCGCTGCCCGGCTTGCCGACCCGGTCGAGCTCCGAGGCCCATCGCTCGCGCACCGGCTGCAGCATCTCGGCGAACTCCTCGGCCTGCTGCTCGTCGAAGCGGACGAATTCGACGCCGTCCTCGGCCATGACCTCCCGAGCGGCCGGACCCTCGTGCTCGATGCCCTCGCACAGTCTCTCGTTCGCCCGCTGTGCCGCCTCCTGAACGCGCTGCTGCTGCACCTGCGTCAGGGATTCCCAGGTCGACTCCGACATCACATACGGGATCGCGAAGGCACCGGCGTTCAGGCCCTCGGTCGAGTACGCGAGCACCTCCTGCAACCGGTAGGGCAGGACGCTGGCGGGCGGGAAGGAGACCCCGTCCACCGTCCGGCGGGAGAGCGCCTCGTAGGCGTCGCTGGCGGGCATGCTCACGGGGGCGGCGCCTAGGGCGGCGATGTTGCCGTCCATCGCGCCGCCGGAGGAACGGATCGTCAGCCCGCGCAGATCCGCGGGCTGCTCGACGGGACGGCCGACGGTCATGATCTCGTAGCCGGGCAACACCGCGACCCACAGCGGCCGCAGACCGCGCGGTTCGTACTCCTCCTCGTAGAGGATCCCGCCCGGAGAGAGCAGCTCCTGCAGGCTGCGCGCGGCGACGCAGGAGTTCTCGAACAGGCCCGGCAGATCCGTCACGCTGGACAGCGGCAGCTGATCGGCCAGATAAGCCGGGGCCGCCGGGGTGATGTCGAGCGATCCGGCGCGGTTGAGGGAGAGGACCTCCCGCGGTCCGCCCATCTGCCCCGAGGGGTAGTACTCCACGCTGATGGGCTCGTCCGCTGCCTCCTGGATCTCCTCGATGAAACCGAGCACGCCGTACTCGGCGAACATATGCGTCGGCGCGTAGTTGTCCGCGAGCTTCAGCACGGTGGCGTCGGCGACGAGCGGCGTCGTGCAACCGCTCGCGGCGAGCAAGGCCGATGCCGCAAGCGCCAGGAGAGTGCGTCCCGGTCGGCGACGGTGCCTGCCGGGAGAACGGCGCGTACGGAAGACGGGCTCCGGCATATCAATACCCCCATTGGTATTTCCGGATTTATGTACGTGAATACGAACACCCTAGAGGTTCGCCAAGATCCGGTCAACGCCTGCCAGGGGTCGCGGCCGGCTGCGGGCACCGACGGCGCGGACCACCGCGCCGTCAGTCCCGCCCGGCGGGCGCGACCCCGTGCTGTGGCCGCCTGCCACGCTCATAAGGCGACTCGATCAGCTCGGCGTGGGCCAGCAGATGCTTGCGCATCGCGGCGGCAGCCTGCACCGGGTCGCGGCGCCTGAGCGCGAACAGGATCGCCTCGTGCGCACGCACCGTCTCATGCATCCGCGCCCGGGTGACGACGGCAGGATCGTCGGTGAGTTCATGGATGGGGGCGTCGAGCCCCTTGAGCAGGCCGGCGAGCACGGAGTTCCCGCTGGCCTCGGCGATCAGCCGGTGGAATGCGGAGTTGTCCGCCAGGAACTCCCGCAGGTCCGCGGCGCGGGCCATGCGCGATTGCAGCCTGTCCAGCCGTGCGAGGGCATCCTCGCCGATGCGCTCGGCCGCGAGCCGCGCGCAGACCGGTTCCAGATGGGCGCGCGCTTCCGCCAGATCCGCCGCGTCCAGGCCCGCCGAGCCCACCGCCAGGCGGATGCTCGCGGCGACCGACTCGGCATCCGGCCGGGTCACGAAGGTCCCTCCCCCGCGGCCGACCCGCCGCCGGACGAAGCCTTCGGCCGCGAGCAGGCTGAGCGCGCCGCGGACCGTCGTGCGGCTGACCCGCTCGTGCTCCGCCAGCTGCCGTTCCGGCGGCAACGGCACCCCCTGGGCGAGCTCGCCGCGCATGATGCGCGCCTTGATCCGCTCGGCGAGATCCTGCGCTGCCGTCATCGTCTCCTCCGTACCGCCGAACCGTGTCGCCGTCACCTCTGACCCCGGCGGGCATCAGTTTCCCTCGCCGGGCTGACATCGGCGCACCCTCATCGTATATTGGTACCACCTTTACTGTCGTCAAGGAGGAGGACGGGTGGACTTCACGCTCACCGAGGATCAGCGCACAGTCCAGGAGGCGGCTCGCGATATCGTCTCCACGTTCGACGACGAATACTGGGCGCAGAAGGACGCAGACAAGGAATTCCCGATCGAGTTCTACTCCCTGCTGGCGGAGAAGGGCTGGCTGGGCATCACGACGCCCGAGGAGTTCGGCGGGCAAGGACTGGGGATCACCGAGGCCACTCTCCTGCTGGAGGAGATCGCCGCCGGGGGTGGCGCGATGAACGCTGCCAGCGCCGTGCACATGACCATCTTCGGAATGCACCCGGTGATCGTGCACGGCTCACGGGAGCTGCAGGAGGAGAATCTGCCACGCGTCGCCTCCGGCGACCTCCATGTGTGCTTCGGCGTCACCGAGCCCGACGCAGGGCTCGACACCACCCGGATCTCGACGTTCGCCACCCGTCGCGGGGACGACTACGTCATCTCCGGCCGGAAGGTCTGGATCTCCAAGGCGATCGAGTCCGACAAGATCCTCCTGCTGGCGCGCACCACCAGACGCGAGGAGGTGAGCAAGCCCACCGACGGGCTGACGCTGTTCTTCACGGACCTGGACCGGGACCGAGTGGACATCCGGCCGATCAGGAAGATCGGACGGAACGCGGTGTCCTCGAACGAACTCCTCATCGACGGACTCGTGGTGCCGGCCGCTCACCGTGTCGGTGAGGAGGGGCAGGGATTCCGCTACCTGCTCGACGGCCTCAACCCCGAACGGATGCTGATCGCCGCCGAGGCACTCGGCATCGGGCGCGCCGCCCTGGACAAGGCGGTGAGATACGCCCGCGAGCGCGAGGTGTTCGACCGGCCCATCGGCATGAACCAGGGCATCCAGTTCCCGCTGGCGGATTCCCTGGCCAAACTGGACGCCGCCGAGCTCATGCTCCGCAAAGCCACGTGGTCCTACGATCAGGGCCTGCCCTGCGGTCGTGAGGCGAACACCGCGAAGTACCTGTGCGCCGAGGCGGGGGTGGACGCCGCCGACCGCGCACTGCAGACCCACGGGGGCATGGGGTACTCCGAGGAGTACCACGTCGGCCGGTACCTGCGGGAAGTGCGGCTGATGAAGATCGCCCCCGTCAGCCAGGAAATGGTGCTGAACTACCTGGGTGCCCGGGTGCTGGGCCTGCCACGGAGCTACTGAACCCGCGAGCCGCGCAACCCCGCCGAGCCCCGGAGTACCCCGGCGGGCCGTGAAGGGGGAGATTCCTCCACGGCCCGCCCTGGGTTGCCTGGGGGCGCCCTGTGGTCCGGGACGCGTTCATTCCCTCCCGCGATGCCGCGCCGCGCCCAAGGCGGCGGCGCCGGCCAGCAGCAGGGCCACGGCCCCGGCCAGCCAGGCACCCACCTCGGACCCGGTCCGCGGCAGCGCACCGCCAGGACCGGCCGCCGGGTCATTGTCCGGACGGCGGTCCGGCTCACCGCCGGGCTGTCCGCCCGCGCCGCCGGGGTCGTCCGGCCCGCCTGGCGCAGGCGCGTCCGGCTCCGTGGGCTCGGGCGCACCCGGCTCACCCGGTCCCGGCTCCGTCGGTGCGGGCTCAGTGGGCGCGGGCTCCGTCGGCGCGGGCTCGGTAGGTTCCGGCTCGCTCGGCTCTTCGGCCGCGACCGTCACCGGGAGCTCCGCGGTGCGGCCGTTCACCGTCACGGTGAGCACGCCCTCCCCCGGAGCGACCGCCGTCAGCGTACCGGTGGCGGGGTTGTACCGCAGGGGCGAGTCGTCGGCGTTCTCCAGCGCGAGGGCCGTCAGCGCCTGTCCCGCACCGCCATCGTCGACCGCGATGCCCTCACCGCCCCACTGGGCCGAGACGGGCCAGGCCACCGGAACCTCCCGGGTGCCGTCCTGCACCAGCGTCGCCAGCACATCGGCCTGCTCGCCCACACCGAGTTCCGCCGGCCCGTCGAGGCGCAGCTCCTCCACCCGCGGATTCACCTCCGCGCGCATCCACGCCAGCCGGGACTGCGGCGCATCCGGCAGGCGTCCCACATCACCGGCCGCGGGATTGATCCCGAGCATCATCCACCCGGTGAAGCCGCCGCGCTCGGGCGTCCAGCTGGGGCTCTTGCCCGAGTTCCCGGCGATCGCGTAGCTCACGCCCTCCGCGCTGGAAGCGTGGAACACCCCGGCGTGACCGGCGATGAATGCGGTCGACAGGCCAGTCTCGGCCCGCACCTCGGCCAGCAGCCTCTCGAATGCCGCGGCCTCCTCCCGGTCGCTGAACTGACTCGCCTGGTCCGGTTTCGGATCGCGGGTCGGGTGATGGGCGAACACCACCGCGCCGGTGACGGAGGCATCCTCGGCCGCCTGGCGCAGTTCCTCCTCCAGCATGCGCAACTGGTCCATGCCCCCGCCGCGCAGGGAGCCGGTTGAGGTGTCCAGCGTGATCACCCGGGTCCGGTCCACCGTGCGGACCTGATGGGTCGGACCGAACTCCTGCTCGAAGTTCTCGATCGGACCGCCCATGATCTCGTGGTTGCCCGGCACGTAGATCCACGGGACCGCGTCGCCGATCTCCTCGTCGATGACCTGCCGGGCCAGCGCGAAGTCCTCCGGGGAGGCCTCGTCCACCAGATCGCCGTTGATGATGAGCAGATCCGGGTCCTGGGCGACCATCTCCCGGAAGGTCTCGCGGGCGGCCTGGACGATGTCGCTCTCCGGAGCGCGGGCGACGAACTGCGCGTCCGACATGATCGCGATGCGCAGCGGGCGGTCCGCCACGGTTCCGTCGGTCACGACGAAGGGGTCGTGCACGGGCGCCTGCGCCGGCGCGTCGACGTCGCTGGAGACCACCACCGAGACCGGACCGATGACGACCTCGCCCTGGTACCGGGCGTCCGGGCGGGTCTCCATCATGCGGATCCGTTCCAGCGTGAGCGGGTAGGCGGTGCCGGCCGGGACGGGGAAGCTGATCTTCTGCCATCCTTCCCAGGTGACCGTGGGGCCGTCCAGATTCGAGACCACGCCCTCGCCGGAGCGCACCTGCAGGCGCGGCCATTCGCCGTTTCCGGCGCCGTGCATCCACATGCTGACCTCCCGCGGCTGCCCCGGGAGCTCGACGGGCTCGGTGGCGATGGCATAACCGCCGCGGGTGCCGGACTGCTCGGTGAAGTCGTAGTGCAGGCGCAGGCCGGGCGTGCCCGGCTCGGGACCCTCGGCCGGCTCGATGCCGCCGGTGGCCCGGTCCGAGCCGAAGGTCCAGTTCTCCGTCCCTCCGGCGAAGTCGATGACCTCGCGCTCCTCGAAGCCCGCGGTCACCGCGATCTGCACCCGGTGCCCGGCGATGTCGAGGTTCACCGTGCCGGCGCCCTCATCGCTCTCGGCGGTGATCCGCAGGGCGTCCAGTCCCTCGGCCTCGACGGTGAAGCCCTCAGGTGCGGTGACCTCGGCATCGGCGACCTCGATCGGCGCCTCCCGGCCGTCGGCGTCGTAGCCCGAGAGCCGCACCAGCTCGGAATCCCCGGCCGAGTCCAGGGCGAGGGTGTTCCTGGAGGCCCGCACATGGTCTAACCGCCCGAGCACCTCGATGAGCGTGGACGCCCGCAGATCGCCTGCGGCGTACTCCACCCCGGCCTCGGTGCGGTGCACGCCGCGCACGACGGCCCGCTCCCCGTCGGCCGAGGCGAGGTCGAGTCCCTCGTCCTGGATGCTGAACTCGCCCGGCGCCGGGACCGGCGCGTAGGAGCCGTCCAGGCCGGTGGCCCGCACGGTCCGGTGCAGGCCGGGGAACACCCGGCCGGCATGCTCGTGGTCGCTCACGGGCGCCACCTGCAGGTCCTGCAGCTCGCCCTGCTCGGCGGTGGTGCGGAAGACCAGGGCGTTGGGCACCGGCCGCTCGCCACCATCGGACGGGGTATTGCGCAGCGTCGCCCGGTCCTGCCCGGCAGACCTGGCGACCATCGCGGTCGAACCGCCCCCGTCCAGGTTCACCGCGTGCTCGGCGCCCATGTCGATCAGCAGCTGCGCCAGCTCCGGCAGGGACATGCCGCGGCCGAAGTGTGCCCGCCCGTCCAGCGCGAGGACGAACAGCTCCGTTCCGTCCGGGCCCACGCCCACCGCGGTACGCGGGTGGACGGCCTCATCCTGGGCGACGATCGCGCCATCGGCGACCAGCACCTCGTTGCCGGTCAGTGCGACGTCCGCCGGGACCGAGGTGGCCAGGTCGACTTCCACGGCGGCACCGGGCTCGAGCTCCGCCAGCAGGACGCCGCCGGCCTCGCGGCCCAGCAGGACGAAACCGTCCTCGGGAATGTCCGCCGGCGCACCGTCACCGGTCACCTCCACGACCTCCGTCACGGCGCCGCCGCTGACGGTGACGCGCACCGCATCCACAGCGATCTCGTCCGGGCCGCCCACGGGACGGTCCAGCGTGTATTCGCCCCAGCCGGGGGTGTAGACGCCGATGCCGCCGGCGGGCAGCCGTGGAGTGTTCACGCCGTGCGCCTCGTGCTGTGCGCCGGCCGCGGTGAACGTCGCCTCGGCGCTGATGGCGCTGATCGCCGCGCGCCCGCCGGAGACGGTCAGCGCCGGGTGCGCGGCGTCCGAGGCGTTGAGCAGTCCGCCGGCGCCGATGGCGGTGCCCTGCGCGGCATTGGAATAGTTGATGTCGAAGAAGTCGCCGTTCACCCCGGCGACGGCCCCGGCACGCTCCACGTGTTCGGACACCGTCGCGGTGCGGGTGACGGCGCCGGAGTTCACGACGTCCACTTCAAGGGTCTCCTCGCTCAGATCCGCGCGCAGCACCGAGCCGGCGGTCCACCCGGCCTCCTCCAGACGGGAGAACCGGGTCACGTCCAGGCCCGGGGCGACCCGGTCGGTCTCCGCGCTGGCGAAGACGCCATCGGAGACCAGGTCCATGGCGGCCGTGTCGACGCCGGCCGCGGCCGCAGCCCTGCCGCCGGCGGGAACGAGCAGGGGGAACGCCAGCAGCACCGCCAGCACGGGGGTCAGCAGCGCGCGGAGCACGGCGCGGCACCGGGGAGCATCCATCATGAGATCGTCCTTGGGGAGGGGCTGAGGGGAAAACGACCGTGCCGACTCTTCCGGCTCGCGGTGACCCGCAATGAAGACGCGGGTGACGGCGCCGTGACGAACAGATGAACGTGTCGCGGGGGCTGTCCGGCGCCGTGACCCTCGAATCACGCGGGCCGTTCCGGCCGCTCGCGCGGTTCCGGCAGCCGCAGCGTGCCAACTGCTCGCGCGGTGCGGAAACCGGCCACACCCCCGATACGGAAACCGCAGCGGCTCACGCGTGATCCGTCGTCGGCGCCGGTCCGTTCCGGCGGAACCGGCAGGCGGAAAACCCCTCCCGCGGTGCGGGAAGCCGGCTGCTCCCCCTAGACTGGCTGAGGTGAGGACTGAGAGGTTCCGCCGCTCGGCGCCGCCGGCCGGGAATCTCCCGGGACGCCCGGGCGTTCGCCGTCCAGTGGCCGGCATCGCCGCCGGACGCCGCGGCGGAACGTTCGAGAAGGACCGCTCCGCAAGCCGCCGAGGAGACATCGGCGCCGCATATATCGAGGCTGTACATATCTAGGAGGACACCATGGTGGACGTTGCCCCGCTGCTCGCCAAGCTCAACACCGGGCTCTTCATCGACGGCGAATGGCGCGAGGCGGAAGGCGGCAAGACCGTCGACGTGGTCAACCCGGCCACCGAAGAGGTCATCGCCACCGTCGCCGACGGTTCCGCCCAGGACGCCCAGGACGCCATTGAGGCCGCCGGCCGCGCCCAGGAGTCGTGGGGCCGCACCGCGCCCCGCGAACGCGCGGAGATCCTGCGCCGCGCCTACGAGCTGATCATGGAGCGCCAGGACGACATCGCTGCGATCATGACCGCGGAGATGGGCAAGTCCCTCACCGAGGCCAAGGGCGAGGTCGACTACGGCGCCGAGTTCTTCCGCTGGTTCTCCGAGGAGGCCGCCCGCATCGGCGGCGACTTCTCCATCTCCCCGGACGGCAAGTCGCGCGTCACCGTCTCCCACGAGCCGATCGGTCCGGCCATCCTCATCACCCCGTGGAACTTCCCGCTGGCGATGGGCACCCGCAAGATCGGCCCGGCCGTGGCCGCCGGATGCACCATGGTGTTCAAGCCCGCCAAGCTCACCCCGTTGACCTCGCTCGCCCTGGTCGAGGTGCTGATCGAGGCGGGGCTTCCCGCCGGCGTGCTCAACGTCGTCACCTCCGAGTCCGCGTCTCGCGTGGTGAGCCCGTGGATCGAGTCCGGGATCGCCCGGAAGATCACCTTCACCGGCTCCACCGAGGTCGGCGTGAAGCTGCTGGAGCAGGCCGCGCAGCAGGTCCTCAAGCCTTCCATGGAGCTCGGCGGCAACGCCCCGCTCATCGTGGCCGAGGACGCGGACCTGGACAAGGCCGTGGCCGGTGCGCTGGCGGCGAAGATGCGCAACATCGGCGAGGCCTGCACCTCCGCCAACCGGATCTTCGTGCACAGCTCGCTGGTGGACGAGTTCGCCCGCCGCATGGCCGAGAAGATGGGCGCGATGAAGATCGGCAACGGCCTGGAGGAGGGCACCGAGGTCGGTCCGCTGGTGGACCCGAAGCAGCTGGCCAAGGTGACCGAGCTCGTCGACGACGCCGTGTCCAAGGGCGCGACCGTGCTCACCGGCGGCAAGCAGGTCGAGGGCACCGGCTACTTCTACGAGCCGACCGTGCTGACGAACATCAGCGACGACGCCGAGATCACCACCACGGAGATCTTCGGCCCGGTCGCGGCGATCTACTCCTTCGACACCGATGAGGAGGCCATCGCCCGCGCCAATGACACCGATCTGGGCCTGGCCGGCTACATCTTCACCGAGAACGTCGGCCGCGCCAACTGGCTGTCCGAGCGTCTGCAGGTCGGCATGATCGGCCTCAACACCGGCATCGTCTCCAACCCCGGTGCGCCGTTCGGTGGCGTCAAGCTCTCCGGCCTCGGCCGCGAGGGCGGCCGGGTGGGTATCGAGGAGTTCCTCGAGACCAAGTTCGTGCTCACGCCGCGCGACTGACATCACACCTCGACGGGCCCTGCCAGCGCCACCCGCGCCGGCAGGGCCCGTTGCCATCTGCGAGGGGAGTCGCATGTTCCAGCAGGACCGGCCGTTCCGGTTCACCTCGGTGTGGACCGTGCCCGCACCGCCCGAACGGGTCTGGGAAATCCTGTCGGACGCCGATTCCTGGCCCTCCTGGTGGCCGGGCGTCTCCACCGCCAGAACGGTGCGCACGGCCGGGGACCAGGACGATCCGACCGGCACCCGCGTCGTGCTGACCGTCCGCAGCCCGCTCGGCTACCGCCTGCGCTTCCGGATCGAACTGACCGGAGCCGAGCGGCCCCGCCGGGCGTCGATGTCGGTCTCCGGCGATCTGCACGGCACCGGCCGCTGGGAGGCCCGGCCCGATCCGGCGCGGCAGGGCCGCACCCGCATCGTCCTGCTGTGGCACGTCGGCTCCCGCCGCCGTCTGGTCCGGGCCACCGGGCGCCTGGCCCGAGGTGCCCACCGTCTCGTCATGACGGCCGGCGAGCGCGGTCTACGACGGAGGCTGCGTACGCGCGGCTGAGCACCTGGGCCACGGCCCCGGCCCCCGCGCTCCGGTCGCTGCCCGGCTCGGGCACGGGCGCGCGCATGTCCGACCGTCTATGCTGGGAGGGTGCCTGAGTTGAACACGACCGAATCCCAGCATCGGCGCCTGCTGCAGCCTGACGGCATGCACTACGCCCAGAACATCCTCGACCTCATCGGCGACACCCCGCTGGTGAAGCTGAACCGGGTCACGGTGGGCATCGACGCCACCGTGCTGGTGAAGGTCGAGTACCTCAACCCCGGCGGCTCCGCCAAGGACCGGATCGCGGTGCGCATCATCGACGCCGCCGAGAAGGCCGGCCTGCTGAAGCCCGGCGGCACCATCGTCGAGCCCACCTCCGGCAACACCGGCGTGGGACTGGCGCTGGTGG
Source organism: Sediminivirga luteola (assembly GCF_014639315.1). Classification (GTDB taxonomy): domain Bacteria; phylum Actinomycetota; class Actinomycetes; order Actinomycetales; family Brevibacteriaceae; genus Sediminivirga; species Sediminivirga luteola. Next base: position 370,567 of record NZ_BMFY01000001.1, on the reverse strand, counting down.
CCCAGCAGCGCGGCTACCGCTGCGTGTTCGTCTGCCCGGACAAGGTGGGCGAGGACAAGATCAACGTGCTCAAGGCCTACGGCGCCGAGGTCGTGATGACCCCCACCTCCGTGGCGCCGGACTCCCCCGAGTCGTACTACTCCGTCTCCGACCGCCTGGTGGAGGAGATCCCGGGGGCCTTCAAGCCGGACCAGTACTCCAACCCGAACGGCCCGGCCTCCCACTACGCCAGCACCGGCCCGGAGATCTGGGCCGACACCGCCGGCAAGGTCACGCACTTCGTCGCGGGAGTCGGCACCGGCGGCACCATCACCGGCACCGGCCGCTACCTCAAGGAGGTCTCCGGCGGCCGGGTGCAGGTCATCGGCGCCGATCCGGAGGGCTCGGTCTACTCCGGCGGCACCGGCCGGCCCTACCTGACCGAGGGCGTGGGTGAGGACATGTGGCCCGACGCCTACGATCCTTCCGTGCCCGATGAGATCCTCTCCGCGACCGACGCCGAGTCCTTCGAGGTCACCCGGCGCCTCGCCCGTGAAGAGGGCCTGCTGCTCGGCGGCTCCTCGGGACTGGCGGTGGCCTGCGCACTGAAGAAGGCCCGCACCCTCACCGCCGATGACGTGGTCGTGGTGCTCCTGCCCGATGGCGGCCGCGGCTACCTGGGCAAGATCTTCAACGACGACTGGATGAAGTCCTACGGCTTCCTGCCCTCCGCATGCTCCCCGGACGAGCCGGGGCACGAGGTGCGCGTCTCCGACATCATCGCGCCCAAGCCGGACAACAGCATCTACTACGTCCGCAAGGAGGCCACCATCGGGGAGGCCATCGCGGAGATGAACACCTACGGCGTGGACCAGCTCGTGGTGCTCCAGGCCGAGCCGCCGGTCGTGATCGGCGAGGTCGCCGGCGCCATCGACGAACGCCGCCTCACCGAGGCGCTGTTCGCCGGCGACGCCAAGACCAGCGATCCCATCTCGGAGCTGAACCTGGAACCGCTGCCACTCATCGGCGCCAAGCAGTGCCTGCGCGAGGCCCGGGACAAGCTCTCCGAGGCCAACGCCCTGCTGGTGATCGACGACGCCACCCCGGTGGGCGTGCTCACCCGGCACGATCTGCTCACCTACGGGCTCGGCCGCGAGTCCTGACCGGCCTATTCCCGCGGCACGAGCGAGTCGCGGGAATAGGGCGCGCGGCCCGGACGCTGCCGATGGTGAGGAGACGGTGCGTTCTGCCTCCCCACGGACAGCGATCCCGTTCCCGCCCGCTGCCTGCGATGTTCGCCCACTAGGAGAAGAATGACTCTGCGTTTCAACACTCGCGCGATCCACGCGGGCCAGGAGCCCGATCCGATCACGGGAGCCGTCATCCCGCCGATCTACCAGACCTCCACCTTCGCGCAGGACGGCATCGGGCAGCTGCGCAGCGGCTACGAGTACTCGCGTAGCGCCAACCCGAGCCGCACCGCGCTGCAGGAGAACCTGGCGGCGCTGGAGGGCGGCACGCACGGTTTCTCCTTCGCCTCCGGCTTGGCCGCGGAGGACACCCTGGTGCGCGCGCTGCTGCGGCCCGGCGACCGGCTGCTGGTCAGCAGTGACGCCTACGGCGGGACGCATCGCCTGTTCGGGCAGGTGCACACCGAGTGGGGACTGGAGGTCGTGCCCACCGACTTCGCCGATGTCGATGCGCTGCGGGACTCGCTGGCGCAGAGCCCGGCGGCGATGATCTGGGTGGAGACGCCGACGAACCCGCTCATGTCCGTGGTGGACATCGCCGCGGTCGCCACAGTGGCGCGAGAGCACGGCGCCTTCCTGGTGGTGGACAACACGTTCGCGTCCCCCTATCTGCAGCAGCCGCTGAGCCTGGGCGCCGATGCCGTGGTCCATTCCACGACCAAGTACATCGGCGGCCATTCGGATGTGGTCGGCGGGGCGATCGTCCTGGACGACGACGAGGCCGCGCAGAAGATCGCCTACCTGCAGAACGCGGCCGGCGCGGTCTCCGGGCCGTTCGACGCCTGGCTGACGCTGCGGGGGATCAAGACCCTGGGCGTGCGGATGGACCGGCACAGCAGCAATGCCGCGCAGATCGCCGAGTACCTGGTCTCGCACCCGGCGGTCGAGCGCGTCTACTACCCCGGCCTGCCCGACCACCCCGGGCACGAGATCGCCGCCAAGCAGATGAAGTCGTTCGGCGGCATGCTCTCGGTGGCGCTGCGCGGCGGCGCCGCCGCGGCGCTCAAGCTCGCCGAATCCACCGAACTGTTCACCCTGGCGGAGTCCCTGGGCGGTGTGGAATCCCTCATCGGATACCCCACCGAGATGACGCACGCCGCGCTGAAGGGCACTCCGATGGAGGTGCCGGACAACATCATCCGCATCAGCGTGGGCATCGAGGACGTCGAGGACCTGCAGGAGGACCTGGGCAAAGCGCTCGCCAACTGAGCGAGCCCTTGGCGCCCCGTCGCTGGGGCCGGCGGATCGGTCAGATCCGGGAGATCAGCAGGCCCCAGAGTGACATCGCTGCCAGGCCGGCGGAGAACAGCAAGGAGACGGGGAACACCGCCAGATGCAGTCCCCGTACCCGGGCGGCTTCGACGGGCGCGGCGCGAAAACGCCACGCCGCCAGCACGAGGCCGGCCACCACGGCGCCGCATGCCGCTCCCCAGACCGGGGCCGGCAGCAGGGACCAGTCCCCCATGCGCTGCGCGGCGAGCATCCAGGCGACGGCGCCCGCCGGCAGGCTGATGAGCCGCAGCCGGTCCATCCTCCGCTGGGTGATGAGGGTCCGGCCGCGCAGCACGAGCCCGCCCAGCAGGAGCGGCGGCAGCACCAGCATCAGGAGGGTCAGCCCGGCTCCGGCGAACTGCTGCGTGGCGGCGAGCACCGCCGCGGCGATCCGTTCCTCGTCCGCGCCGGCATCGGCGCCGCCTTCCGGGGCGAGTCCCAGCAGGCCGATGCCCGCCTCCGTGGCGGTGAGGGTGCCTGCGTTGCCCATCACGACCACCGCGTCGTCCTCACCGAGGGCCAGCATCGTCTGCGTCCCGTAGGTGGCACCGTTGTGCATCGTGACCGTGCCGCTGCCGGCGTCTTCGACGATGTGCCAGCCCAGGCCGAGGTGCACGGCGGCACCGTCCCGCACCAGTCCTTCGAGGCCGCTGCCGGGCACATCGGGCCGGACGACGCCCAAGCTGCCGAGGCCCGGTGCCTCTCCCGTGGCGACGCCCTGTGCCAGCCGGACCATATCGGCCGGGGTGCTCCACGTTCCCACTCCGGCCGGGGCGTAGGCGGGGTTCAGCCAGGGCTGCGCGCGGGCGCCCGGCTGCAGATGCGGCGGCGCCGCTCCCGGGGGAACCTCCGTCGTGGCGATGAGGGTGTCGTGCATGCCCAGGGGGTCCAGGATGCGTTCCCGCACGAGCTCCGGGAACGGTGTGCCGGCCTCTTCCGCGAGGGCCGCGCCGAGCACCGCGTAGCCGAGATTGGAGTACCGGTACTCGCCCGGCTGCTGGACGCTGGTGGTGCGGAGTGCCTCCAGCGGCTCGGGCGTCGCGCGGTAGGGATCGCTGCCGGCGGCCAGTGGCAGCACCCACTGGCCGAGCACGTTCGGCCCGGCCGGCACGGACGTCAGTCCCGCGGTGTGCGTGGCCAGGTCTGCGAGCGTCGCCGAGGCGAGCGCAGGGTCCTCGATGCCGAGTTCCGGGAACACCTCGCCGAGGGTCCGCTCGGGTGCCGTCTCGCCGCGTTCGCTCATCTCGGCGAGCGTCATGGCGGTGATCACCTTGAAGATCGAGCCGGTCTCGAAGGGTGTCTCCGCGCCCACGGCGACATCCTCGCCGGCACTGCGGGTACCGCCGAACGCCCACTGCACATCGTCCGGCGCGGTCCGCGGGAAGCGCGCCACCGCGACGGCCTGGGCGGAGCGGCCGTCGATGACCGCGGAGGCCTCCTGCACGAGGACGGGGTCTCCGCCGAGCGCCGCCGGCGGCTGCGGCCGGTGCGGCGCCAGCACGGAGGCGAGTACCGCGACGAGCAGGCCCACCACCGCGGCGGTCGCCCAGATCGCCTGATCCGGGCGGCGCGGCCGTGCAGGACTACCCGGCGCGGGGTGAGGCGCAGAGGCATGTGGCGCATCTCTACCCGGCACGCCGTCGCGCGGATCGTCTTTGCGCGGAGCGGTCCCGTGGCGCGCGGGGGTGCTCGGCGATCTGGGGGTCTCGGCGTTCATACCGCCACGCTAAGCCTCAGGGCGCCTTGGCGGCAGTGCCGGTTTTCACGTCCTGCCGGGAGCGGCGTCACCGCAGTGCGGTGACAAATGTCAGCAGGTCTTGCGATCCGGGCGGTTCAGGCCCGGCGGCGCTGGAGGACGCTGTCCAGGTCCTGAGCGGACTTGACCGCCTTGTTCACGTGCGCCTCCTGCGGGTTCCCCCGGCCCGGCTTCGTCGCGGTGCGGCCGTGTGCCAGGAGCGGGTCGACCTCCGGCCGGTGGCCCGGCTGGGAGGCGAACTCCATCGCGAGCGCTTCGGCCAGGCCCGCATCGGCGGCGCCCCGTTCCCCGGCGGGCGCGGCGGGAGCACCGACGTAGGTGGGAGCGGGAAGCCGGCGAGGAGTCCAGGTGCCCGTCGCGTCGCGGCCGCCCTGGTCCTCCTGCAGCAGCTCGTCGAAGCTGACGGCCTCAGCCGGCTCCGGCACGTCGTCGCCCTGGCCGCCGCGGGTCCCGCCCGGCGTGGCACCGGTGCGGCCCTGAGCGGCTCCGTCCCGAGCGGTGGTCGTGCGGTCCTCGTGGCGCGCAGAGACACGGCGGTCCTCGTGCTCACCGTCCAGGGTGGGGACGACATCGGTGAGTGTCTCGGAGGAGAACCTGGAAGAAGAGGTCCCGGGCGACGCTGGGGTCGTTCCGGCGGCGGGAGTCCGCCTGGATGCCGAACGCACGGCCTTCCGGAGGGCGTCCCGGTCCAGGACGACGGCCTCCTGTGCACGGTCGGCGTGGTTCTGGGTGCTGCCGGTCGCCGTAGCAGGGGAGGCGGTACGGGCATCGCCGGTGCCGGTCTGGCGGGCGCGGCGCGCCTGCGCCAGGCGGTCCCCGGCGGTTCTCTTCGAGGCGGCCTTCGCCGGCGTCGCGGCTCCGGTGCCCGTCCCGGCTCCGCCAGACGAACGGGATTCGCGCGGCGCCCGGTTCTGCTCGGTGGCGGTATGGGCGGTGTCCTCGGCGCGGGACGCGGCCGCGCTCTTCCCCGTGGCGCTCTGCCCGGCAGCACCGTCCGCGGGGGCGGAGCGCCGGGTGTTGAGCATCCGCACACCGAAGAGCGCGAGCACCGTCACCAGCGCTGCGGCGGCGGGAACCTCCCAGCCCACGACGGAGAAGGCGGCGAGCACCGCGAGCACCAAAACGACCGGAACGCCCAGCAGCACGGTCATGCCCAGGACCGGCAGCAGCGGTGAACGCCGCCTCGCCGGCACGGGCGCCGCAGCGGGACGGGCTGCCTGGCCACGGACCGGGCGCTGCGCCACATGGTCACGGGCCGGGCGGCGCGGCGCGGCGCCCGCGCTCCTCGCGGATGCCGGCGTACCAGTCTGTCTCGGCGCGCGCCGGTCGCCGGCGGCGTTGCGGGGAAGGCGCGGGGCGGGCGAGAGTCTCCGGCCGGCCGGGGTGGAGTGCTGGGAGGAAGGCATGGCGGTGCGCTCCGTAGCGTTGACGATATGGGTGACCGGGTGCGCCTCGCCCGCGGCGAGCGGCAGCACCTGGCGATGTGCGAGTCCGGCGGCGTCCTCGCCGGCGGCCCGGGCGGCCGGGGAGAGCAGTTCCCTGACCCGCTCCCGCTCTTCCTGAGCGCCCCCGCGCAGTACGCGCAGCCGGGGCGCGGCCGCATGATCCGCGCCTGCGGCATTCTCGTCGGGGGCGGCTCCCTGGCGCTCAGGGGCTGCGTGGGCGGATGCGCTCGCCCGAGCACTGGCAAGCGGCTCGGCCCGCTGCGCCGGCATGGCACTGGCACGCGGCAGCAGGGGCGCGGTGGAACGAGTCCCGGTGGATGGAGCCTCGGCGCTGATGTCCCGCAGGTCGCCTGGAACGCGATCGACGTCCGCGCGTTCCTGGATCTCCGCGTGGCGGGCGAGCAGCTGAGGCAGCGTGACGACGAAGATGAGCCCGAGGGCCAGCGCGATCACAATGCTCGTATCCACGTCTCAACCTTAGAGGCGAGCCGTTCGGGAAGCCGGGACCTGATAGGCGTGTCAGCGTAAAAATCCCGCGGTCAGCACGCACGCCGGCCCGCCTCCATACAGCAGGCCTCCTTGCTTCGCGCACTGCCGCGCCCAGCACACGCGGCCAGCCGGCCGGTTCCCGGTCGCCGGTTCACGCGAAATGGTTGCCCGTGAATCCCGATCAACCCGACCATTTCGGCCAGATCGACGATGGCTGCCGTTGGCGGCGTACGGAGGTCACTCGCCGCGGAGCGCCGGGCCGGGCGAGCCGGGACGCTCCAGCAGCCTGGTCAGCTCGATGAAGTAGCGGTCGCGCGCGAGCGCCACTTCCTTCGGGTCGCGGCCGGCCAGTGGCGTGAAGCCGGCACCGGACTTCAGCCCGAGCCGGCCGTCGGCGACCAGCTCGCGCAGCGCCTCGGGCACTGCGAAGCGTTCACCGTAGGCGTCTTTCTGCAGGCCCACTGAGGCCTGATAGACGTCCAGCCCGGCGATGTCGGCGACTTCGAAGGGACCGAACGCGGCGAGCCGGTAGCCGAACGAGTGCCGCACCACCTCGTCCACCTCGACCGCGCTGGCCACGCCCTCGGCGACGAGCCTGGCCGCCTCGCAGAACATGACGTGCTGCAGCCGGTTCGCCACGAAACCGGTGACGTCGCCGACGACGGTGGGCACTTTGCCGACCTGGGTGTGGAACCGGCGCAGCCGCTCCACGGTCTCCGGGCCGGTGTGCGGTGAAGGGACGATCTCGACACCGGGGACGAAGGGGGCCGGGTTCATCCAGTGCGTCCCGGCGAACCGGCCCGGGTCGCGGAGCGCGCCGGCCAGTTCGGCGATCCGGATGGACGAGGTGTTCGTGCCGATGACGGCGTCCGGCGCGGCGCAGCGGTCGATCTCGCCCAGCACCGCATGTTTGAGCTGGGGCGATTCCGGTACCGCCTCGATGACCACCTGCGCCGCGGGCAGGTCCGCCTCCAGGGAAGAGCCGGGCACCAGGTTCTCCGCCACCGCGCGCGCCTCATCCGCCGCGACCAGCCCGTCCTCGGCCAGCCGCGCGAACTCCGCAGCGAGTTCCTGGATCCGTGCGGCGGTGCGCTCGGCGTCCGCGTCGAAGACCCGGCACTGAACGCCGGCGCGGGCGATGGAGGCGGCGATGCCGCCGCCCATATAGCCCAGGCCGACGACGGCCGCGACTGACACCGGCGGGTCGTCCGGGGGCGATGCGTGAGCGGGCCGCCGCGCCGGCTGGGGCGAGGAACGCGTCACCGCATCTGCTGAGTGCGCCGTCTTCCCCGGCGCTGCCGACGGGTCTGCCGAGTGGCAGGAGGGCGATTGCGGGGAGCCGGTCCGGGACGCGTCGTTGCGATCGGTCATGCCGCCGATGCTAATCGCGGCAGCCGGCGTTAAGGACCCTTAAGCCAGCCGCCCCGGCCTGCCGGTCAAGGCGCCGCCTCACGAAGAGGTCTTCAACTTAATGTTGCTGAACGCTCAGGTGCTTTCTACGTTGAAGGCCACCGCCACGCTCACAACGGAGTGAACATGCGCACTACGCACCATGACCATCGGCGGCCGGGACCACCCGGCACGCCTCCACCACGAGGAATCTCCCGCAGACGCGCCCTGGGTCTTGCGGTGGCAGGCATGGCCTCCACCCTCACCCTGGGCGGCTTGAGCGGCTGCGGCACCGTCCTGCCCAAGGACGACGACTACACCGGCATCATCGACTTCAGCCTGGCGCTCGGCGAAGGCTCCCACCATCACCTGGGCGGAGTCGCCTTCGCGGAGAAGCTGAGCGAGCTGACGGATGATCGCATCGGCGTCCGGTTCCATTACAACAACGCGCTCGGCGGCGAGCGCGAGGTGGTCGAGGGCATGTCCATCAACGCGATCCAGATGGGCATCACCTCCACCGGCCCGATGGGCGGGTTCGTCCCCTCGTTCATGCTCTTCGACATGCCGTACATCTTCCGCGACCTGGCGCACGTCTATCACACCCTGGACGGGGAGATCGGCGACGAGCTGGCCCAGGAATTCGAGGAGATCACCGGCGTGAAGATCCTCGGCTGGGCGGAGAACGGCTTCCGCTACCTGACCAACTCGCAGCGGCCGGTCGTCACCCCGGACGACCTCGCCGGAATGCGCCACCGCACGCAGGAGAGCGAGGCGCAGCTGGACACCTGGGGCACGTTCGGCGCGAATGCGCTGCCGATGGCCTGGCCCGAGGTCTACACGGGCCTGCAGCAGGGCGTCATCGACTCCCAGGAGAACCCGATCGCCACCATCGTCGACGTGCGGTTCTACGAGGTGCAGAGCCACCTGAGCCTGTCCCAGCACGTCTACTCCCCCGCGCCGATCATGATCTCGCAGAGCTACTTCGAGAGCTTCTCCCCAGCGGATCAGGAGGCGATCCTGGAAGCCGGCCTGTATGCGACGGGCCAGCAGCGCATCGCCAGCATCGAGGCCGAGGAAGAAGGCCTGCAGACGCTGCAGGACAACGGCGTGGAAGTCTCCGAGATCGACCGCGACGCCTTTGAGGAAGCCGCCCAGCCCGTGCTGGACCGGTGGCGGGAGCGGATCCCCCGGGACCTGGTCCAGCGGGTCCTCGACGAAGCCGATGCGGTACCCCCGGCCGAGGGCATGGACGCCCTGGCCGCCGGCAGCGCCGGAGCTCCGGAACCGGGGACCGCCTCCGATGAGAGCGAGGCCGACGATGACTAAATCCGCCCGCGCCATCGTGGCCTTCATGGAGCCGGTCAACATGGTGCTCCGCTGGGTCCTGGCGGCTCTGCTGGGGAGCATGTGCGTGCTGATCGGCTGGCAGGTCTTCGCCCGGTTCGTCGTCGGCGACGCCCTGCACTTCTCCGAGGAGATCTCGCGCTTCGTCATGGTCTGGCTCGTCCTGCTGGGCGCCGCCTACGCCATCAAGGACAACCGGATGATCCGGGTGGACGCGCTGGAACGCCTGATGACGGGACGATCCCGCGCCGCGGTGATGCTGACCGCCTGGATCGTCTCCATCTTCTTCTACCTGCTCCTGATCGTCTTCGGCACCTCCATCGCCACCGCGGTGTCCTACCAGCTGGCACCGGCCACCGGGATCAGCATGAGTTGGGCGATCGCCGCGCTGCCGGTGGCCGGGGCGCTGATGATGCTCAACACCCTCCATGCCATGAGCAAGTTCCACCTCGGCATCGAGATGAAGAGCGAGGCGGAGGCCGCCGCGGAGCAGATCACGGAGCTCGGGAAGCCGGCCGATTCCCCGGACGGACCCGGCCCGGAGGAAGGGGGTGATCGCCGATGATGATCCTCCTCGTCGTCATCGCGCTCGTCCTGCTCGGCATCGGCGTGCCCATCGCCGTGGCCATCGCCCTGGGCACCACCGCCGCCATCGGCGCATCCGGGGTCTTCGGCCTCCAGGTCGTCCCTCAGCAGATGTTCAACGCGCTGAACTCCTTCCCGCTCATGGCGATCCCGTTCTTCATCCTGGCCGGGCATCTGATGCAGGCCGGCGGGATCTCCGAGCGCCTGGTCCGGTTCGGCAATGCGCTCATCGGGCACCGCACGGGCGGGCTGGCGATGACCGCCGTCATCGCCTCGATGTTCTTCGCCGCGATCTCCGGATCGGGAGCGGCCACGGTCGCAGCCATCGGCGCCATCCTGGTCCCGGCGATGCTCGCCAAGGGATACGACCGCGGCTTCACCGGCGCGAACCAGGCGGTGGCCGGCTCGCTCGGCGTCATCATCCCGCCGAGCATCCCGCTGATCCTCTACGCGGTGGCCGCGAACGTCTCCGCCGGCGATATGTTCATCGCCAGCATTCTGCCGGGCCTGGTGCTGACCACCTCGCTGCTGCTCTTCGCCTACGCGGTGTCCAAGAAGCGCGGCTACGTCGGCACGGCGAAGACCACCGCCGGGGAGGTCTTCACCTCCTTCCGGAAGTCGATCCTGGCGCTGTTGATGCCGGTGATCGTGCTCGGCGGCATCTACGGCGGCATCTTCACCCCGACCGAGGCAGCCGTCGTCGCGGTGTTCTACGCGGCCGCGCTGGGCGCGGTCTACCGGCAGATCACACCGCGGAAGCTGATGAAAGCCCTGACCGACTCCGCCGTGACCAGCGGAACGATCATGGTCATCATCTCCACCGCCGGCCTGTTCGCCTTCTTCATCAACGTGCTGGGCTTCCCGACGCAGGTGGTGGAGACGCTGACCGCGATGAACCTCGGGGTCATCGGCTTCCTGATCATGGCGAACCTGCTGCTGCTCGTCGCCGGCATGTTCATCGAGGCCGCCGCGGCCATCCTGATCTTCGTGCCGATCCTGCTGCCGATGGCCACCGCCGTGGGCATCGACCCGGTCCACTTCGGCGTCATCATGGTGGTGAACCTCGCGGTCGGGCTGGTTACCCCGCCCGTGGGCCTGAACCTGTTCGTCGCCTCCGACATCGCGCGGGTGAACCTCATGACGCTCTCCAAGGCCGTCGTCCCGTTCCTGGGCGTCCTGGCCCTGAACATCGTCCTGGTCACCGCCCTGCCCCAGCTGTCGCTGTGGCTGCCGGGCATGCTGGGCGGAGGCGGGTGAGAATGGAGTCACAGACCGTCGCGAAGGAGCGCACCGCCATGAGCCAGGCGAAGGACGATGCCCGCACGGCCTCCGGGCGCCCCGAGCAGGTCCGGCGGCCCGCCCGGGTCTCGGCCGCGGCAGTGGCCCGGGCAGCGGGGGTCTCCCCCGCCGCGGTGAGCTACGTGATGAACGGCCGCGGCGGGGTCTCCGCCGAAACCCGGCGGCACATCGTCAACGTTGCCAACACGCTGGGCTACCGGCCGCACCGCGAGACCGCCTCCCGGACGCGTCAGCTCACCCGCGTGATCGGGCTGATCGTCCCGAACATCGTCAACCCGATGTACACCCGCTGGGCACAGGACGTCATCACCGTCACCGCCCGGGAGGGCTTCGAGGTGTTCGTCACCACGACGCAGGACGATCCGGACACCCTCGCGCAGTGCGCCTCCACCCTGGCCGCGCGGAACGTGGACGGGGTCATCCTCGTGGCGGCGCTGCGCGAGGACGCCCGGGCGGTGCGCACGCTGCGCCAGCGCGGCATCCCCTACGTCTACCTGTCCCGCCGGCTCGATCACGTGCCCGGTGACTTCGTCGGCATCCACGACGGAGCGGCCGCCGCGCAGCTGATGCGCCACCTCCTGGAGCACGGATACACGGACATCGCGACGGTCATCGGGCCCAGGTTCTCCAGCGCCTCGCTGCAGCGCGAGCAGTCCTTCATCCAGACCGCCGAGGCGGCGGGTGTGACCATCGGCGGGAACCGGAAGATCAGCACCATGCTCAACGCCGACGGCGGCCGAGCCGCTGCCCGGCACCTGCTCCAGGACGGGAACCCGCCGCGGGCGATCGCCTGCGGCTCGGACGAGATCGCCATCGGCATCATGGACCATCTGCTGGCCCGCGGCCTGCGCGTGCCGGAGGACGTCGCCATCGTCAGTTGCGACGGTCTTCCGCACTCGCGTTCGGCGATGATCGGGCTGACCACGGCGGTGCAGCCGACCGCGGCCATGTCCGCCCGGACCGTCGAGCTGCTGCTGGACCAGATCACCACGCCGCGGCGCACCTGCACGGCGACCGTGTTCGAGCACGAGTTGCACATCGGCCGCTCCTGCGGCTGCCGGCCCTCCGCCGGCGCCGGGAGCGAGCCGGCGCCGGCTGGGAGCCACACCGCGGCACGCTCCCGGACCCGCCCTGCGGCACCCGCCCAGACCCACGCTGCGAGCATCGCAGAGGACTCGCCACCAGGACCCAGCACCCATCCGAAAGGCACCGTGACGTGACCGACACCCCCTCATCCGCCCCTGCGCGCAATCTCACCGATTTCACCGGCCGGCGCGTCCTGATCACCGCCGGCGCGGCGGGCATCGGCCGCGCCATCGCCGGGCGGTTCCGCGAACTCGGCGCCCGCGTGCTGGTCAGCGACATCGACGAGGGCGCGGTTGAGGCCGCCCGCCGGGACGGGTTGACCGCGGTGGTCTCCGACAGCGCCTCGGAGGAGCAGACGGCCGCGCTGATGGACGCTGCCGGCGCCGAGCTGGGCGGGCTGGACGTGCTGGTCAACAACGCCGGCATCGCCGGGCCGACCGGCCCGATCGAGACGCTGGACTCCGAGGCGTGGCGGCGTACCTTCGACGTCAACATCCACAGCCAGTTCTACGCGGTCAAGCACGGCCTGGCCCTGCTGCGCCGCAGCGAGAACGCCAGCATCGTGAACCTGTCCTCGGCCGCCGGGCGGCTGGGCATGGCCGGCCGGAGTCCCTATTCGTCCTCGAAGTGGGCGGTGATCGGCCTCACCAAGACCCTGGCCATCGAGCTCGGCGCCGAGGGCATCCGGGTCAACGCCATCTGCCCGGGAGCGGTGAACGGACCGCGCATCGACGGCGTGATCGAGGCCAAGGCGCAGATGCTCGGCCGCGACGTCGGCGAGGTGGCCCGGCTGTACCGGGCCCAGTCGTCCCTGGGACGCCTCATCGAGCCGGACGACATCGCCGATGCGGCCGTGTTCCTGGCCAGCCCCCTGGCCGCCAGCATCACCGGTCAGGCGCTCGCCGTGGACGGCAACACCGAGAAGCTCTACTGACCCCCAAGACCGACGAAGGAGCCTGCCATGCCGCGCAAGGTCATCATCACCTCCGCCGTCACCGGCGCCATCCACACGCCCTCCATGTCACCGCACCTGCCGGTGAGCCCGACCGAGATCGCCGAGGCCGCCATCGGCGCCGCGGAGGCCGGCGCGGCAGTGGTGCACATGCACGCCAGGCACCCCGTCGATGGGCGCCCCTCCCAGGACCCGGAGCATTTCGTGCCGATCCTGGAGCAGATCAAGGCGCACACCACCGCGGTGGTGAACATCACCACCGGCGGGTCGCCGCATATGACGGTCGAGGAGCGGATGCGGCCGGTCTCGGAGTTCAAGCCCGAACTGGCCAGCCTCAACATGGGCTCGATGAACTTCGGCCTGTACCCCATGCTGCAGCGCTTCACCGAGTTCGAGCACGACTGGGAACGGCAGCACCTGGAGGGTTCGCGGGACCTGGTGTTCAAGAACACCTTCGCTGACATCGAGACGATCCTGGGGATCGGCAACGGCAACGGAACCCGCTTCGAGTTCGAGTGTTACGACATCTCGCATCTGAACAACCTGGCGCACTTCCACGGCCGGGGCCTGGCGAAGGGGCCGCTGTTCGTGCAGTCGGTGTTCGGGCTGCTCGGCGGCATCGGCGCCCATCCGGAGGATCTGATGCACATGCGCCGCACGGCGGATCGGCTACTGGGTGACGACTACCAGTGGTCCATCCTGGGAGCCGGGCGGAATCAGCTGCCGCTGGCCACCATCGGCGCGGCGATGGGATCCCATGTACGGGTCGGGCTGGAGGACTCGCTGTGGATCGGTCCCGGTGAGCTGGCGGAGTCCAATGCGCAGCAGGTCACGAGGATCCGTACCATCCTGGAGGCGCTCGGGCTGGAGATCGCCGCGCCGGACGAGGCACGCGAGATCCTCCAGCTCAAGGGCGCCGCGAACGTCGGCTTCTGAGGCCGCTGCCACGGGGACGCTAGTCGTCGAGGTCGTCCCCCGGATGCGCGGCATCGTCGTGTGCCTGCTGGGCCTGCAAGGTGTGCAGCCACAGGGCGGTGAGTCCCTCGGGGATGTCCTCGGCCACGAGGGCGAAGGTGCGGTGGTCGCGCCACTTCCCGTCGATGTGCATGTAGCGCTCGCGCAGCCCCTCGTCCCGGAAACCGAGCTTCTCCACCACCCGCAGGCTCGCCTCGTTCTCGGGCCGGATGTTGATCTCCACGCGGTGCAGTCCCATGTCCAGCAGCAGGTGATCGGTCAGCAGCGCGACGGCCAGGGGCGTGATCCCGCGGCCGGCCATGCGGCGGTCGATCCAGTAGCCGATGGCGGCGCTGCGCAGCGCACCCCACTGGATGCCGTGCGCGGTGACCTGACCGCAGAACCGCCCGCCGACGAGGACCGCCATCGGCAGCGCCTCGCCTCGTCGCTCCTGCCGCCGGTAGTACCGCAGCAGTTCCTGGAAGCTGGGGGCGACGTCTGCGGCATCGGGATTCGTCGCATCCCAGGGCCGGAGCCAGTCGCGGTTGTGCCGGCGCACTTCCCGGTAGGCGCGGCCGTCACGGCGTTCCAGCGGCCGTAGCAGGACCTCGCCGTGCACGAGTTCGGGGCCACGCGGGCTCACGAACGGCCTTCGCCCGGATCGTCACCCGGCTCATCGGCCCGTTCGTCGCCGTCGCGGCCCGGGCGCGGGAGTTCCACCACCGTGGCGTCCCCCTCGCCGCCGGCGCGCGGGCGATCCGGTGGCGGCGCGGTCCAGGCGGCCGGCATCTCCAGGATCTCCTCGGCTTCGCGGCGGCTCAGCGCTCGGGCCGGGTGGCGCCGACGGGCCCTGGCCGGGGCGCCCAGCTGCGCCAGGGCATGCGGGACGATGTCGCCGAGCACGTCGAGGGCGCCGGCGACCGCCCCGGGTGAGCCCGGCAGGTTGATCACCAGACTGCGCCCGATGGTCCCGGCCAGACCCCGGGACAGCACCGCCGTGGGCACCCCGGCCTCGGTGCCGCGTCGGCGCAGCAGCTCCGGGATTCCCGGGATCTGCCGGTCCAGCAGGGACGCGGTCTCCTCCGGGGTGCGGTCGTCGGGCGTCACGCCCGTGCCGCCGGTGGTGATGATGAGATCGAAGTGCTCCGCCGCCCAGGCGATGGTCCGCCCGACGGGGGCTCCGTCGGCGATGACGATCGGGTCCTCCGCGTCCAGGCCCCAGGAGCGCAGCGCCCGGGCGATGGTGGGGCCGGTGGTGTCGCGGGCCCGCCCATCCGCGGCGGAGGAGGACACGACCAGGACGATCGCGGTGCGCGAGGAGCCGTCGCCGCCCGCGGCATGTGCGCGTCGCTCAACGCCGGTCACGGCTGTATTCCCCCGATCGGCCACCGCTCTTGTGGTCAATGCGAACGTACTCAATCCACGCCGAGCGGTCAACGGCCTTGATCATGTCGATCAGGGACAACGCCGCGACGCTCGCCCCGGTGAGGGCCTCCATCTCGATGCCGGTGCGGTCGGCGGTCCGGACGGTCACGCTGATGTCCACGCCTTGAGTACCGGGCACCAGCGCCACGTCGACGCCATGCACCGCGATGGGATGGGCCAGCGGCACCAGGTCGGGTGTCTTCTTGACCGCCTGGATGCCCGCCAGCCGGGCCACCGCGAGGGCATCGCCTTTGGGAAGCTCGCCGGCGCTCAGGAGCTCCAGCGCCTCGGCGCTCATCCGCACGCGCGCCCCGGCCGTGGCGGTCCGGGCGGTGACGGGCTTTGCGGTGATGTCGACCATCCGGGCATGGCCGGACTCGTCCAGATGCGGGAGCGCGCCAGCCTCCCGGGGAGTGCCCTGCGGCTGAGGGCCGGGCGCAGGCTGAGGGTCAGCGGGTTCCCGCGGCGGGACGACGGGCTCGGCTGGCAGGGCGCCGTCGCGGGCGCGGCGAGATTCGTCCTGGTTCATCCTCGATCCTCCAGTTCCCAGCATTCCAGACGGTCACCCGGCGCCACCGCCGTGACCTCAGGCGGCACGAGGGCCAAGGCGTCCGCGGAGGCCAGATGCGCCACCAGGTGAGAGCCGGGGCCCCCGAGCCGGTACACCGCGTCGTCGTGGAGCCGCACCCTGGCGAACTGCAGTTTCCCCGCCGGGGAGCCGAAACCCTCCGCCGCGGGAAGGCTGCGCAGACGCCGCCGGAAGGCCCGGCCGTGCAGGGCGGCCAGTGCCGGACGGACGAAGGCCTCGAACGACACCGCCGCGGAGACCGGGTTGCCCGGCAGAGCGAGCACCAGGGCCTCACGGCCGGCGTCGTTCCTGCCGTGGCTGCCGTCTCCGCGGTGATCGCTGCCATCCTCCGGGTCATCGGCGCCGGCGGGCTGGGCCACCGGGACGAGCCCGGCGCCCTGGGGGCCACCGGGCTGCATCGCCACCGAGCCGAACCACATGCCGTCGCGCTGCCGCAGCACCGCCTTGGTCTCGTCGAAGGCGCCCGCGGAGACGCCCCCGCTGGTGAGCAGCACATCGGCGTGGCCGGTCAGCTCGTCGACGGCGCCGGCCACCGCGGCCGGGGTGTCGTGCACCGCAGCGACGACAGGACCGGCCTCGACGTCACCGGTGCCGGCGGCCAGCGCCGCGAGCATGGCGGAGTTGGACTCCCAGATCTGCCCGGCGGCGCGCGGGCTGCCGGGCGGGACGAGTTCGGAACCGGTGGAGAGCACCGCCAGCCGGGGCCGGCGCCGCACCTGGACCTGCGCCAGTCCCAGGGAGCCGAGCGTGCCCACGTGACGCGCGCTCAGGCGCTCTCCCGCACGGACGAGGGTCGCGCCGGCGGGCACGTCGTCACCGCGCGGCCGGACATACGTGCCGGCCGCCAGGCTCCCGTCAGGGTCGCGGTGCTCCGCCGGCACGTCCCGGACCGTCACGTGCTCTGGCAGCGGAACGGGGCCGGCGGGCACATCGGTCCATTCGACCGGGACCACGGCGGCGGCGCCTTCGGGCACGGCGGCACCGGTCATGATCCGCGCCGCCGTGCCCGGCGGCAACGGTCCGTCCAGGGCTTGACCGGCCGGGATATCACCGATCACCGGCAGCGTGGAACCGCACGTCACGCCCGGCCCCACCGCGAAGCCGTCCATCTGGGAGTTGGCGAACAGCGGCAGGTCCTCCGGAGCCGTGATCTCCGTGGCGCTCACCCGGCCGTAGGCGGACGTCAGCGGCACGGTCTCCTGCCCTAGCGCGGCCGCGAGTCGGGCGCTCAGGCCCAGCACCCGCTTCAGATGCGCATCATAGGAGACTCTGGTCATCGCCCGTCCCGGATCGTATGCCCTCGAGGATGTCGCTCAGGCGTCCAGGTCCCCCGCGAACTCCTTGATCCAGTCGCGCAGGTCGGCGCCCAGGTCCTCGCGCTGCGCCGCCAGCTGGACGACCGCCTTGATGTAATCCAACTTGTCACCGGTGTCGTAGCGCTTGCCGCGCAGCACGACCCCGTAGACGCCGCCGGAGTCCGGATCGGTCGCGATGGACTGCAGAGCGTCCGTCAGCTGGATCTCGTTGCCGCGGCCGGGCTCGGTGCGTTCGAGCACGTCGAACACCTCGGGGTTGAGGACGTACCGGCCGATGATGGCGAGGTTCGACGGAGCCTCCGCGGGGTCCGGCTTCTCCACCAGGCCGGTGATCTTCACGATCCCGTCGTCGCCGGTGCGCTCCACGGCCGCGCAGCCGTAGAGGTTGATGCTCTCCCGGGGCACCTCCATGAGCGCCACCACAGAGCCGCCGGTCTGCTCCAGGGCGCGGATCATCTCCGGCAGGATCGGATTGGCCTCGTCGATGAGATCATCGCCCAGCAGCACGGCGAACGGCTCGCGGCCGACGTGCTTGGCACCTTTGAGCACGGCGTGGCCCAGACCGAGGGGATCGCCCTGGCGGACATAGTGGATATCGGCCAGGTCGGTGGAGTGCTGGACCGCGGCCAGCTTCTCCATATCGCCCTTCTTCCGCAGGGCCGCCTCCAGGCCGACGACGCGGTCGAAGTGGTCCTCCAGCGGGCGCTTGTTCCGGCCGGTGATCATGACGATGTCGTCGATCCCCGCCTGCACGGCCTCTTCCACCACGTACTGGATCGCCGGCTTGTCGACGACGGGCAGCATCTCTTTGGGGGTGGCCTTGGTCGCCGGGAGGAAACGGGTGCCGAGTCCGGCCACCGGGATCACGGCTTTGCGCACGGTTCTCTTCGGTTCGGTCATGTGCTCACTCTACTGGGCGTAGCAGTAGACTCCGGGCATGACCTCACTGGACGGCAAAGCGGCCCTGCGCTCGCGCATCCGCGCGGACAGGCGCCTGCTGGACGTCGAGACCCGCCGGGAACGCGCAAGCCGGCTTGCCGGCGTGCTGGCTTCCCTGCTGCCGTGCCGGGGACTGGCGGCATATGCGCCGATGCCGCACGAACCGGACATCGTCCCGCTGCTGCAGGCCGCGCACCGGGCGGGCGTCCCGGTCTGGCTCCCGGTGGCGCGGGGAAGGAACGCGCTGCGATGGGGCCGCTGGGATCCAGACGAGCTGGACCTGCTGGCGCCGGGCACGGGCTCGTTCGGCATCGCCGAGCCGGCCGAGGCGTCGTTGAACAGCCAGGATCTGCTGCATACCGTCGATGTGATCCTGATCCCGGCGCTGGCGCTCAGTTCCGGCGGGCTCCGGCTCGGGCAGGGCGGCGGCTACTACGACCGCAGTTTCGGCCCGCAGGGGGAAGCACCGGCGATCCCGCCCGCTGCAGCCGGCGCGGGAGGTCCCGGCGCCGCGGCGACGGATGTGACGGCTTCTGCACGCCCGGCGGCTGAGGCGGCGGACGAGGCCACGGGCATCGGCGGCGGACCCGACCAGAAGGCCACTGCGCCGGATCGCGCGCGCTGGGCGCATGGCGGGCACCCCGGACGCCCGTTGCTGGCCGGGGTGGTCTATGAGGAAGAGGTCCTCCCGGCGGACAGCATCCCCGCCGCCGGACACGATCTGCGCGTCCACGCCGTCGCCACTCCGGCAGGTCTGCGTTGCATCTGAATCGCCCCAGCCGATGCGGCGGGCCCGGCCGGTCCGCACCCGCCGCAACCGCAGCCGAGGCGGGGTCATTCCTCCGGCAGTGGGCGATGGCGGCGCAGCCGGCCGGCACGGTTATAATCAGCGGCGGCGCATGTACGCCGCGTCCGGCGATCCGCCGGCCGGCAAGCGCCGAAGAATGACACCCGCCCCGCATGCCAGGCGTGCGGTGCCCTAGCCCTTTAGTCCCGAGGAGACCGCCGTGCCCACGTACTCGTACCGTTGCACCGAGTGCGATCACGCTTTCGACATCCGCCAGAGCTTCAGCGATGAGGCGCTCACCGCCTGCCCGGAATGCGGCGGGCGGCTGCGCAAGAACTTCGGCAGCGTGGGCGTGGTGTTCAAGGGGTCCGGTTTCTACCGCACCGACTCGCGCGATTCCGGCTCTTCGTCCAGCGTGCCCTCGGGGGCCTCGTCGAGCGACCCTGCCGGCTCCGGCTCGAAGGACTCCGCCCCGAAGAGCTCCTCATCGAAGGAGTCCTCCTCCAGCGCAGCTACGGCCAGCAGCGCACCGGCGTCCTCCTCCACGTCCTCGGACGCCGCCGCCAGCTGAGCGGCCCCGGCCGTCTGCACCATCCGCAGTGCCAGAGGAATGACCCCGCCGGTGGCCCGGTCGCACATGGGGCCGCCAGGCACAAGCGGGCCTGCATCGGCTGCGGTTGCGGGTGCAAACCGGCGGCGCCTGGGCTGCCAGGCACAGAGCGCCCGGACCAAGGCAGCTGCAACACCTAAGGTCACAGACCGATGCGTCTCGCGGTCACAGGGTGGTGCCCGCTTCAGGTGCCGTCCACAGCCGCCGATGGTTCCGGCCGTACCGGCCGGTGTGGCCCCTACTGTGGCGGGCATGTCCTCTCTGCTCTCCGCTCTCGGCGGCCTCGCCGGCCGACTCAGATCGCGCTTCCCGGCCGTGCCGCCTCGTCTGCGGCGTCCTGCCGCCGCGGCGCTGCTGGCCCTGGCAACCGTGCTGCTGGCCCATGCCCTGGTGCCCGGCGGCGGCACCGTCGCCATCGCCGTCGCCGCCCGGGACCTGCCACCGGGAGCTGAGCTCCGGGCCGGCGACCTTGCCATGGCCGAGTACCCACCGGGCCTTGTTCCGGCGGGCGCGGTCGAAGATGCCGACGTCGCGGTCGGCCGCGTGCTCGCGGCGCCGATGAATGCCGGCGCGCCGCTCACGGCCGCGGCCTTGCTCGGAGCCGCCTCCTCGGGCGGGGCCGAGGGCAGCATGCTGATGCCGCTGCGCTTCGCGGATCCGTCCGCGTCCGTGCTGCTACAGCCGGGCAGCAGGATCCGGGTGTTCGCCGCACCCCTGGAAGGACTCGGCGGAGACGCCGAGCTGCTGCTGGAGAGCGCCTGGGTGGCCTCCGTCTCACGGGAGGACGTGGCCGCTCTCGCTGCCGGCGGCGGCACCGTCGTGACCGTCGCGGTCAGTCCGGAAGAGGCGTCCGTCCTGGCCTCCGCGAGCGGTTCTCCGCTGAGTTTCGCACTCATCGGAGACGGAAGCCACACCGGAGAGATGCTGTCCGGCCCCTGATGGGGGCCTGCTTTCTATAGACTTGCCGCGTACCGTGTTTGTGCAGTAAACGGCTTAAGGAGCCACCATGCTGAGTGGATTCAGAGACTTCATTCTCCGCGGCAATGTGATCGAGCTGGCCACCGCGGTGATCGTGGGCGCGGCTTTCACCAATGTCGTCACCGCCATCTCCGACCGGGTGATCAATCCGCTCATCGCGGCCGTCGGATCACCTGACACGCCGGCGCTGCAGTGGACGATCAGGCCCGGGCTTGAGGCCACCACCGTGGATGTGGGCGCCGTCATCACCGCGCTGATCAACTTCCTGATCGTTGCCGGGGTGGTCTACTTCATCATCATCGCCCCGATGAACAAGCTCAACGATCTGCGTGGCAAGACCGATGAGACCCCTCCGACCATGGAGGAACTGCTCACCGAGATCCGGGATCTGCTGCAGGCCCAGAACGCCGGCCAGGCCGGGACACCCGGCACCCCGGGCGTGACCGGCACCGTAGACGGCCAGGGCGGCACCGAGGCCGGCGGCGCACCTCGCCACTGAAGCCGCCGTACCGGCGGGCGCGGGCTTCTTCGTCCGCGCGGCCGCAGTTCGCTTGAGAAGCGACGCACGAGCGGCACCCCAGGGACAAAGCGGAAGGTCCGGGAGACCACGGTCTCCCGGACCTTCTTGCTGTCCCGTGCCTTGTTCCGCGTGCTCCCGCTCTGCTGCAACACCTGCGGCGGGAACGCCGTCTGCCGGGCCCGGTTCACTCGGCGCCCGCCCGACGGCACTCACACCCGGCGGCCTCACCAGTGGGGCGGGCGTTCGCGCATGATCCGCTCGTCATCGCCGTCGTCTTCGCCGTCACCGGCGTCCTGAGAGCGGTTCGCCAGCAGCCTGCGATAGGCCTCCCTCGCGCGGGCGGCGGCGCGTGCCGCCTCCGGGTCGTGGCTCCCGACGCTGTTCCCTGTCCCGGCGGCCTCCTGCCCGGCGGACTCCGGCTCGGACCGGTGCGCGGGGTCCGGCTCAGGCGTCCCCGTCACCGCGTCCGCCCGCATCGGCGTGCCCGGCATGGCTGCCCGCCTGGGCGTCCGCGGTCCCGGGGGTTTCCGGCTCCAGGCCGGCGGCACGACGCCGGTACCGGCGCACGGCCTCGTCCAGGGCGTGCTCCACCACCGGGGTGCGGGCCTTCTGCGCCAGGGCCTGTCGGAGCTGCTCGCGCAGTTCCTCGTCGTCACGGACGACATCGTCGGACTGGATCCAGTCGACCATCGCATCGACATCGGCCGGATCGCACTTGTGGATGGGGATGCCCACCCTCATGCGGGGCCGGGTGCCGCGGCGGTTGAGGACCTGCGCGGCCGTACGGGAGGCATCGAGCACCGCCTTGGGCGAGAGTTCCTCGACCGTCTCACGCCAGACCGAGAAGATCCGGTCCGCCTCCGCCTGGGGTTCGACGAACGCGTCCGTGCTCCATACCCGCACATGCCGCCACCCGCGCCGGGCCAGTTGCTCGGGCCGGCGGCGTTCCCGCTCGCGGACGCTCCCGATGCTGACGTAGTTCAGGCCGTCGCTCTCCACCGCGACGATCATCCCGTGCTCCTCGCCGAGCGAGTTCGCCACCGCCAGGTCGATGCCGGCGTAGTTCTCCTGGGCCACGACGCCCTTGCGCAGCAGCCGCTCGGCGATGTCGTACAGCAGCGGGTCGCGTGGATCGCCCGGCTGGGCGGGCTCGGCGGTGATCCCGCCCGCGGCGGCCTCTTTGAGGATCGCCGGCAGCAGCGCGGCGCCGTGGCTGAGCCGGCTGATGTCCAGATCGTCGGGGTCGATGCTGGAGACCACCGTGAGCTTGCGGCGCGCCCTGGTGATCGCGGCGGCCAGATAGCGCTCGCTGCCGGGCTGGGAGAGCGGCCCGAGCTTGTGGATCACCCGGCCGTGCCGGGTGCGGCCGTAGCCGAGCGAGAAGATCACCGCATCGCGCGCCATGCCGTGGATCCGCTCGCAGTGCGTCACGACGAAGGGCTCCTTGCGGCCCGCGGTGAAGAACGAGGCCACATACGGGTAGTCGCGGATCGCGTTGCGGATGGCCACGGCGATCCGCTGCGCGTGGGCCTGGGAGACGGTGATGACCGCCAGGGACTGGCGGGTGTTCTGGCGTGCGTGGCGCATGACCAGCTGCACCACCCGGTCCACTTCCGCCTCCGGGCTCTCCACCTGACCGGTCGAGGTGCCCGGGACGCCGATGCCCTCCGCCACATAGGAGAACTCCAGGCCGCTGCCGTCGCCGGTGAAGGCGTAGGGCAGCGTCGCGATCTGGCTGTCGTAGAAGTGCCGGTTGGCGAAGTCCACCAGGCCCGGCGGGGAGACGCGGTAGCTGGTCCGGAGCCGCCGGGTGGGCAGGAACTCCGAGAGCTCGCCGTAGAGGCTCGGCTCGGTCGTCGGCGGCGCTTCGGCGAAGTAGTCACGGCGCCGCTCGGCACCGACCCGGAACTCCCCCGGTCCCAGCAGCCGGTCGTCGCCGAGCGCGATGACCTGCCGGGCGCGGGCCAGCGCCGGCAGCGCCTCGGCCACCGAGATCCGCCCGGCATCGGCGACGATGACGGTGTCGAAGAACGGTCCGGGCGGCAGCTGGGCCGCCACGTGCAGCGGGCTCATCATCCACACCGGCGCCAGCACACCGGTCACCTCGGGTGCCTCGGCAACGAGTTCGCGCAAGTCCGGGTCGCCGGACAGCAGCGCCGCCTTGAGCCGCTTCGCCTGATCCGGGCGGGTGGCGATGACCTCGCGCCACATGCGGGACAGGCGCCAGAGCAGCCGGTTGTGCCCCTGCTCGATGACGGCGGCGTCGGCCAGGCGGAACTCGCCGGCGATCTTGTGCATGTGGTCCCCGTCGTGACCGCCGACGGCGGAGTCGCTGCGCGCCATCGCCTGCAGCACGGAGGCCCACCAGGCCAGATCGAACTCGTCGGCGACCAGTTCGTGCGGCACGCGCCGTTCCCGCAGGTCCTCCATCAGCTCGGACAGTCCCGCGCCGCGCAGTCTGCGATCGAGCTCGAACCGGGCGGGCAATTCGTCGAGCGCCCCCTGCTCCTCGCCGAGGGCCTGCAGGCGGGCTTGGAGCTCCTCGACCTGCATATGGGCCAGATCGCCGCCGTCGGGGGTGGTCTCCAGCACCGGCTCCAGGCGATTGAGCTTGGCCGCCAGGGCGGTGTACCGCGCGTGCGCCTCGGCCAGCCCCTTCGGCAACCGTGGCACACCCGGCTTCTCCGCCAGGGCGAGCCAGGCGGTCTTCTCCTTCTTGACCTGCACCAGCGCCTCGTGCAGCTCCGGCACATGCGCTCCGGGCCGGACGTACTCGCGTGCGACCTTCTTCAGCCGGGAGCGTTCCGAGCGTTTCATCTCCACGCCGGACTCGGCGCGTTCACGCGGGTTCGCGGTGGCGTGGATGAGGTCGTCCAGGGAGTGCTCGTAGACCTCGGAGGAGAAGCTGTCCAGGCTCCGCCGGATCCGCATCAGGGTCTCCAGCGCGGTGCCCCATTCGGCCACGGTGCGGGCGGGCCCGAACCCGGCCTCGCGCAGCAGCCCCGGCATCGTCTCCATCAGCGGCGGCAAGTAGTCCGCGGCGGCTTCCCGCGCGGTGCGGGAGGCGTCCTCGGCCTCCTCGGCGGTGGAGATCCGGGCACCGAACCAGACGGTGTCGGAGGAGTCCATCGTGAAGGCGCCGAGCCGAGAGAACTCCAGCAGATCCGCCTTGAGCTCCTGGAGTTCCTCCTTGGTCTTGGTGAGCAGCTCCTCCGAGAGCCGCACGGAAGTCTCCGGGCTGGGCTGGACGCTGGTGAGCCGGGCCAGGTGCTGCATGGTGTCGAAGACGGACACGCCCCAGGGGTCCCAGACGCGGTGCAGGGCATCGGCGTGGGAGGCGAGTTCGGCGCGCAGCTGGCCGTGCCGTTCGGCGAGCCGTTCGACGTCCGGCCACTCGGTCCGCTCGTTGACGGCGATCCTGGAGATCAGACGCCGGCGCAGCTGGGCCCGGGTCAGCCGGGAGTCCAGGGCGAAGTCCTCCAGACCGGCCTCTGCCAGGCGTGCGGCGTAGGCGTCCAGGGCGTCGGAGTCCTGCGCCAGGAAGAGCACCCGGTTGCCGTCGTGGGCCAGGGCTGCCGTGGCAGCCACGGCCAGTTGGGTGGCGCCGGTGCCCGGCGGGGTGTCCACGACCATCGACTCGCCCTGGCGGGCGCGGTCGATCACGTGCTGCTGATCGCCATCGACGTCCACCACGAGGAGTTCTTCCCGGGGGTCACGGTCCTGCAGCGGACGGGGCGCGGGGACCGCGGCCGCGGCGGCGAAGTCGTCCGCGAAGCCCGCCTCGGGGTCCTCGTCCCCGGCCGCGAGCGCGGTGCTCAACGCGACGCTGCCGGCACCGGTGGGCCGGTAGTCCAGCGGCTGCCATGCCCGGCGGCCCTGGGACGAGGGCTCGACTTCGTCGCTGTAGTAGCGTGCCCGCGCCTGCTCATCGCCGGCCAGGCCGGCGATGATGGGGTGTTCCAGGGGAACGGGGTCCTGGAGCATCGGGCCGCGCAGGTCCGCGAAGGTGGACACGACCAGTCGCGGCAGCACCAGGAAGCCCGGCACCGGCTTGGTCAGGGCCCGCAGCCGGTCGAAGACGGGGTTGGGGTCGAAGCCCTGCCGGGCGCGGGCCAGTTCCGTCCATTCCCGCACGGGCACCTCGATGCCGTGCTGGCTGGAGAGGTGCCGCACCAGGGCCGGGTTGACGACCACCTCGTCGGCGAGTTTGAGTTCGAAGTCGTCGCCGCGCTGTCCGCGTGGCACCAGCGCCACACGGCGCAGCAGCACGGGCGCGGAGAGGTCTCCGCCGCGTTCCTGCTCGGGCTGGGACCAGGAGGCGATGCCGATCGCCAGATGGGCGGCGTCCAGGGCACGCTCGGCGATGAGCTGCTCGGCCTTGGACTGGATCGCCCGGGCCCGGCGGCGCGCCTCCGCGAGGGCTTCGTGGTCGCGGACCAGGCTGGACAGGCGGGTGGCGCGTCCGGCCAGCAGCTGCGCCAGACCGGAGGGGTGGGCGCCGGACAGATCGATGCTTCCGTCATGCGTCTCACGGAAATTGAGCATGGTGTCGCGCCCGCCGATGGCCGCCGCCCGTTCCTTCCAGGCTGCGAGGACCTCTGCCACCCCGGCGGGAGTACCGGAAGCGTCCGAGTTCTGTGCGCTCACTGCATCGAGTACCTCTCCTTGCGGATACACACTGCGACACTACCGAATCCGGGCCCGCGAACCGGGGAGCCCGCACCGGTGAATGCGCAGATTTTCACGCAGCGGCACAGGGTTCACGGCGGGGTCAGACGGGCGCGCTCCGCCCCGGACGACCACGGCAGCATCGTCACATCCTTGGCGTGCACAGGTTCCCGCGCCTGCCCCGATGTCCACAGCCGACCGCGGCACCGGACCACTACGTCCATTGACACGTGACTATTTGGTCACCTATTGTTGAGGCATGCCCGACGACGACCTGGTCTTCAAAGCCCTGGCCGACGGCACGCGCAGGCTCCTGCTGGACGCGCTGTTCGAACGGGACGGCCGTTCGCTCAGCGAGCTGGAGGAAGTCGTCACGGGGCATACCGAGATGTCGCGGTTCGGAGTCGCCAAGCACCTGCGTGTGCTCGAGCAGGCCGATCTCGTCATCTCCCGCAAAGCGGGACGGGAGAAGCACCACTACCTCAATCCCGTGCCCATCCGGATGATCCACGACCGGTGGATCGACAAGTACACCGAGGGGCGCATCAGGGCGCTCATCGACGTGAAAGAGCGAGCGGAGAAGGACGATGGCTGATTCGAGCACACAGGTCTTCGGCATCTACATCGATGCCCCGGCGGCGAAGGTATGGGAGGCGATCGTCTCATCCGAGTACACGACGAAGTACGGGTACGGCGGTGCGCTGGAGATCGATCTTGCGCCCGGGGGCGCATTCCGGCACCTGACGACCGATGAGATGAAGCAGATGGGGATGGGCGACGTCGCCGTCACCGGCACGGTCGTCGAGGCCGATCCGCCCCGCAAGCTGGTCCTGGACTGGGCAGCCGTCTGGCATGACGAGCCGCCGTCTCGCCTGACCTGGGACATCGCTGAAGGGCCCTCCGGCCTGACCCGGGTGACCCTCACTCACGAACTTCCCGAGTCCCCCAAGACGGCCGCCGATGTGGCCGGCAACGGCGATGCGGAGAACGGCGGCGGAGGCTGGCCATGGGAGCTCTCCAGCCTCAAGACGCTGCTGGAGACCGGCCGTCCGATGACCACCGCCGGGGGACGCTGAGCTCGCCGCCCGTCTCGCCGGCCGGAGATCCCGGACACGCCGGCGAGCACGGCAGCGGCCGGGCAGACGCTTGTCTGCCCGGCCGCTGCCGCTGTCCCTCACACCATTCAGGCAGCCAGTTCGTCCAGTAGGTGCGGGCCCATCTGCGCTTCGCCGCGTTCGAGCGACTGGATCAGCCGCACGAGCCTGGCCAGGACCGGCGTCTGGATGCCGCGCTCCGCTGCGAGATCCAGCACGGTGCCGTACTGATGCGGGATCTCCGTCGGACGCCGTCGCACGGCCAGATCGCGCCAGATGCCGGAGCGCTTCTTGGCCTGGCCGTCCAGCCACTCCACCAGCCGGCTGACGGAGGCCTCGTGGGCGGCCGGATCGGCACCCTCGGCGTAGAGCTCGGGTTCGAAGGCGTCGAACGGCTCCAGCTGCACGCCTTCCGTGACGGCCACGGCGAAGACCTCCCTGGCCAGGCGCGTCATCACGTCCCGATGCCGGTCCACCAGCACCGACATGTCCTCGTCCTGCAGGGCGGTTGCGGTCAGCATCGCACCGAACGCAAGCTTCGCCCAGAGGAATCCCCGCACGTTCCCTGTGACGATGGGCTCGCCCCAGTGCCACAGGTCCTCAGCGAGCGCGCGCACCCGCTCGCTGGCCTCATCGCCGCGCGCAGATGCGGCGCCGGCTCCGCCGTAGTCCCCCAGGGCGATGGTGCCCGCGCCGCCGTCCTTGACGACCCCGGGACCGGTCACATCGGCGAACAGATCCACGAATGCCTCCACCGTGCGCTCCGCGCCGATGCGCGCCGCGATCGCCGGTTCGTTCAGGCCGTTCTGCATGGAGGCCACATAGCCGTCCGCGGCAAGCCGGGGCGCGATCCAGCCCATCGCCGCCTCGGTCGCCTGGCTCTTCACCGCCAGCAGGACCGCGCCGAGCACTGCCGGCCCCTCGTCCGGGATGGAGGCGGCGATCTTCTGGTTCAGGTTCCCCTGCGGCGTCTCGATGGTGAGACCGCGCGCATTGATCGCCTGCACGTGCCCGGCGTCGGCATCGACGATCCGCACTTCATGCCCGGCCGCTGCCAGGTGCACGGCGAGCGTACCGCCGATGGCGCCGCCCCCGACCACGGTGTAGTTCCGGCTGGTGCTCATCTACGCCTCCGTCTCCGTTCTCG
The DNA here is from genome assembly GCF_014639315.1 of Sediminivirga luteola. GTDB lineage: Bacteria > Actinomycetota > Actinomycetes > Actinomycetales > Brevibacteriaceae > Sediminivirga > Sediminivirga luteola. The sequence continues at coordinate 342,694 of NZ_BMFY01000001.1, read as the reverse complement.
GGGAATCCCAGTGCAGGGGCAGGTTCAGGGCGCCGGCGGCGGCACCTCCGTCCACCCGCAGCACCTCCCCGGTGATCCATTCCGCTTCCGGCCCGGCCAGCCACAGGACCGCCCGGGCGATGTCCTCGGGCCTCCCGGTGCGACCGAGCGGGTTGACCGCCACTGTGGCGGCGTAGTCCTCCCGCAGCGGGTTGACGGTGCTGTCCACCTCGACGAAGCCCGGTGCCACGGCGTTGACGCGGATGCCGTGCTGACCGAGTTCGAGGGCCGCGGCCTTCGTCGCCATCTCCAGTGCCGCTTTCGAGGTGGTGTAGGGCGCCGCTCCCGGCCTGGCCCGCAGAGCGGCACCGGAGGAGATGTTGACGACGTTCGGCCTGGTCCCGGCGGCGACCGCGCGGCGGGCCAGTGCCACGGTCAGCAGCACGGGTGCACGCACGTTGACCGCCTGCACGGCGTCCCACAGCCCGGCGCCGAGTTCCAGCAGCGGCACGGCGGGATAGATCCCGGCGGCGTTGACCAGGACGTCCACCGGCGCGGCCTCCCAGGCCGCCTGCACGGCTTCCTCGGCGGCGCCGGCCTCCCTGAGGTCGAGCACCTGCGTGCCGACGGTCACGCCGCTGCCGGGAAGCCCGGTGAGTTCGGCCGCGGTCTGCTCCAGCCGACCGCCGTCGAAGTCCACCAGATGCAGCCGGTATCCGCGGGCGGCGAAGGCGCGGGCGATCTCCTTGCCGATGCCGCTGGCGGCACCGGTGACCAGGGCGTGGCCGCTCATGCGAGCTTCTTCCCCTTGGTCTCGGGCATGGTCAGGTAGACGACCAGCCCGATGGCGGCGGCGATGGCGCAGTAGATCCAGACTTTGTCACCGTGCCCGGCCTCGTTCATCCAGGTGATGATGTACGGCGCGGTACCGCCGAACGCGGCCACCGCCAGGGCGTAGGGCAGTCCGATGCCGGTGGCACGCACCTCCGGCGGGAACTGCTCGGCCATGATGACGGCGCAGTTGGCCGAGTAGCCCAGCAGCAGGGTGACGCCGATGAGCTCGATCACCAGGAAGCCCCAGAAGCTGTTGCCCATGAAGTTCAGCATCGGGAAGGACAGCAGCAGGAACCCGGCGGCGAAGGCGGACATGGTGGGCTTGCGGCCGACGATGTCCGAGAGGATGCCGGCGAAGGGCAGCAGCGCGATGAAGTATGCCATCGCGATGAAGTTCGCCGTCAGCGCCTGGTTCAGCGGCAGGCCAGTGGTCACGTGCGCGTAGGTCGGCAGATAGGAGACCCAGATGTAGTACAGCAGGGTGCCGGCGATGGTGATGCCGAAGACACGGGCGACGGCGGCCGGGTGCTTGGCGAAGATCTGGACGAAGGAGCTCATCCGGTCCGCTGCGGAGGCGGCCTCCCGCTCCTTCTTGGCGTTCTGGAAGGAGTCGGACTCCTCCACCGAGGCGCGCAGCCACAGCCCGAACAGACCCAGCGCCGCTCCGATGATGAAGGCGAGTCGCCAGCCCCAGCTGTCGAGCGCCTCGGAGTCGAGGGTCGAGGTGATCACGGCACCGATGCCGGAGGCGATGAGCACGCCGGCTCCGACCGAGACCTGCTGCCAGGAGCCGGCGAAGGCGCGCCGGCGGGGCGCGGCGGACTCGACCATGAAGGCCGATGCGGCGCCGAACTCACCGCCGGCGGAGAGCCCCTGCACCATCCGCGCCAGTACCAGGATGATGGGCGCCAGGATGCCGATGCTGGAGTAGTCCGGGGTCAGCCCGATCACGAGCGAGGCGCCGGCCATCAGCCCGATGGTCAGGGTCAGGCCCTTCTTGCGCCCGTGCTTGTCGGCGTAGGCGCCCAGGAGCGCCGCGCCGACCGGCCGCATGATGAAGCCCACGGCGAAGACGGCCAGCGTCGCCAGCAGGGCGGCGACGGGATCCTCGGAGGGGAAGAAGTGGACGGCGAACACCGAGGAGAAGGTGGTGTAGATCGCCCAGTCGACCCATTCGACGGTGTTGCCGATGCCTCCGGCGACGAGCGCTTTGCGGCCCTTCGGGGTGAGCTTGGTGGCCTGTTCGTGTGTCATCTCCGGTGTCGTCACCGTAATCCCCCTAGATCGAAGTTGCCGCGCAGGTGTTCTGCCAGCTGTGCGTGGGTGCCGAACCAGACATCGTCGAAGGAGCGGGCGTACTCCAGCAGCCTGGCCAGCATCGAGGTGCGCGAACGGTGCCCGATGATGTGCGGGTGCATGGTGAGGTCGAAGACCCCGCCCTCGGCGTAGGCGCCGTCGAACTCGTCCTTCCAGATCTGTTCCACGTCGCGCGGCGCCAGATGCGGCCGCAGCCCGCCGAAGCGCGACATCATGAAGTAGGGCGCGTCGTCCCGGATCCATTCGACGGGGATCTCGATGACGCCGGTGGGTTCGCCGTCCTCGATCAGCTCATAGGGCTCGTCATCGGCCATGAGAGAGGAATCGTAGGCGAAGCCGAGCTCGCGGATGACGCGCATGGTGGAGTCCGAGAAGTCCCATGAGGGGGTCCGGATGCCGGTGGGACGGCTGCCCGATTGAGATTCCAGCACTTCCACGGCCCGGCCGAGGAGGTCCAGCTCGGCCTCGTAGGACAGCAGGGTGTTCCGCTCGTGGATCCAGCCGTGCACCGCGACCTCGTGGCCGGCGTCGACGTATCCGGGCACCTCGTCGGTGCGCAGCAGCGCCGAGACCGCCGGGATGTAGAAGCTCGCGGGAACGTCGTACCGGCGCAGCACCTCCAGGATCCGCGGTACTCCGGCCCGGTTGCCGTACTGTCCCTGCGCCATCATCCCCGGGGACACCTCGCCGTCGCGCAGGTACGGCGTCTCGTGATCGGAGTCGAAGCTGATGAGCACCGCGCATCGCGCCCCCTGCGGCCACCGCCGCGCCGGGTCGTCGGCGACCAGGCGCCTGCCGGCCCGCACGCGGTCGACGTGCCCCTGCCATGTCTCCCTGGGCCAGGCCCAGGGCTCCAGCTCTGCCACGTTCATCTCTCCCTGTCCCGGCGCGCTGCGCCGTCTCCGAGCGCCGCCACGACGCCGATGGGTCCCTCCGGAGCGGCGTACGCTCCGTCGATGACCCGGGTCCAGACCCGCTTGGCGGTCGCCACCTGCAATGTCACGTCCACCGACCGCACGCCCGGCAGGGCGCCGAGCACCGTCGTGGTGTAGTCGTGGATGTCGGCGATGCCCGGCAGTGCCACCTGGCCCACGAGCCCGAAGCGTCCGGTCGTCGCCGAGAGGTACTTGGTCCCGGGGTGCGCGGCCAGCCGCGCTGCCGTCTCCTGGAGCGCTCCGGGAACGACGTCGAGCCAGACGAAGCACTCGGCGCGGTAGCCGAGGAGCTCGGGCTCCACCAGGACGCGGAAGTCGAGGAGTTCCTTGGCGCGCAGTGACTCGATGGCACCGGCGGCGGCCCGCTCTGAGCAGCCGACGGCCCCGGCCAGCACGCCCACCGGGATCCTCCCGTCGGTCATGAGGTGGCTCAGCACGCCCGCCTCGACCCGGGAGATGGTCACCGGGGACGGCAGGTCCCGCCCCGCGGCATCTTGCTGGCCGCCGGCCTGACCTGCTCTGTCCGGTGCCTCGTCGTGCCACGGAAGCCAGTCCTGCCCGGAACGGTAGGTGTGGGTGACGACGAAGCTCTCCGTGGTGATCGACGTGCCGTCCACCAGCTGCGTCATCAGCTGGACGAAATCGCCCATCTCGGGGACGACGAGTTCGGCCACGCAGTCCGCCGAGCCGGCCACGGCGGTGAGGAACCGCACATCGCTGCGCTGTCCCAGCGCGGCCATGAACGATTCGACCTCGCCCGGCACACCGCGGAAGCGGAGGATGACCGGTGTGCCGATGCCGAGGCGGCTGACGTCGGTGGCTCCGATCACGCGCACCAGGCCGGCGTCCGAGAGCGCCTCGAAGCGACGCCGGGCCGTGCTCGCGGAGCACGAGGTCCGTGCCGCCACGTTCTCCCAGGAGTCTCGGCCAGCGCCGTGCAGCGCCGCCACGATCTGCTGGTCCACAGGATCGAGGATCTCTCTTGTGCTCTTGACCACACGATGATGGTAATCGGTGCATTACGTCGTGTCCATGCTCAATATCTGACGCATATACGGCGGCTACGACTGAAACCGGAACTTTCGCGCGGCTTTGCATGGATCGTCACACCGAGACACCGTGGATGCCCCTGAACCGGCAGCGCGGCGCATAGCGCCTGGCGGCAACCGCCTCGAGGCTGCGCCACGGCCTTGCCCCGGCCAGCACCATCGCGCTGGCGACGCGACACGCAACCCTCGCAGCAGGCATGGGAGCTCGCGGTGTCGCTGTAGACCGAAACTTTGAAGGGTTGAACTTTGAAGGGTTGAACACAGAGGCGGCGGGTACAGCGCGCATCGGGAACCGAGGCGCGCGAACGAGATGCGGGCACATGCCGTAGACTGGTCCGCGTTTGAGTTGCCCCCGTAGCTCAGGGGATAGAGCACCGCTCTCCTAAAGCGGGTGTCGCAGGTTCGAATCCTGCCGGGGGCGCCGTGTGGCGGAGGTCACCACCGCTGTACGCTGCGCTCCACTGTGGTCCGGAACAGCTTGGCCACGCGGGCCGCCTCCTTCGTCAGCGGCAGGTCCTCAGCCCGGGTGTACCGGCCGGGCACGATCGCCTTCGAACCACGGCCCAGCAGCACCTCCTCTCCGCCGCGCAGACGGACGCTCACCTCAGAGACGTACTGCGGCACACCGAGCGCAATGATGCTCGCGTCCGATGGTTTGGTCCTCCTGGCGGTGCGCAGCAGCACGGTCTCCACGTCGGCGGGGGCGAAGCGGCGATCCTCGCGCACGAAGCCGAACCAGCGCCGGAGCTGGGTCTGGCAGATCTCTTCGGAATGCAGCACGGCACGTCCCGAGAGGTGCCACTTGCCGTTGAACCAGACGAAGAACACTCCGATGGCGGTGAACAGCAGCACGCTGAGCTGCGTCCCGGTGGCAGCCTCCCGGAGAGGGTACCCCTGAAGCGCACCGATCCCGGCGGGCGCCCAGACAAGCGCGGCAAAGAACGCGAAGAACCCTGCCGACATCGCCGGCCAGAACTCCGCAGTCGTGACCAGCTCCAGACTGTCCGGCGCTTTTCCCCTTCTGACCTGCACAGTCCCCAGACTATCGATTCAGCCTTTCAACTCCCTCGAGCCACAGCCCCCCAAGACCCCGTCCCAGTGCCAGGGGTGAGCCGCTACCATGAACAGGTGCTGCTTGCAGCGCCCCCGCCTCCGTAGCTCAGGGGATCGAGCACCGCTCTCCTAAAGCGGGTGCCGCAGTCCGAACCCTGCCGGGGCGCGAGGGCAGGAACGTCACAGCCGCCTGCCACCACCGACCGGGAGACCCATGCCCCGTCCGCGCTATCTCTTACAGGGCCTCGCTCAGGACACGAGTGACTGGGACCGGGTGCTCGCGCACCTGGATGAGTCGACGCCCGTGACCCTCATCGATGTCCTCACGCTGGGCTTCGACGGGACCGCCTTCTCCCTGCGCCGCACCGTGGCGGATCTCGACCGACGGATCACGGACCACGAGGCTGTGGTGTGCGGGCTGTCCTACGGCGCGGTCATCGCGGCCGCTCATGCCATCGATCACCAAGCCGGCAGGCACCGTTATGTGCTCGCCGGACTCCAGGTGAAAACAGGCCGCGGACCCGGGACTTTCCTGCGCACCGCCTACCCGCTAGTGCACCAGTTCGTGCAGATCAGCAGCGGACGCCGCTTGCACGTCCGGCGGGTACGGTCACAGCTGCGGATGTACGCCGGGCTCGACCTGCGCGATGATCTGCATCGGATCCAGAGTCCGGTCATGCTCGTCAACGGCAAGCTCGACCGGGTGCACTACAAACCCGTCGCCGATGCGCCCGAGCGGATCCCGGATGCACGGGCGGTGAATCTCCGCCTGGCTGGTCACGAATCGAACCGGAGCGCTCCTGGCCAGTTTGCCGAGGCCCTGATCGACTTCGCCGCCTGAGGGATCAGCAGCTCGGCCTGCGAGCACGCAGTGACCCGGTCGGCACGCGCAGCATCCCGTCAACGTCGCCGCATACCCAGCCGTGATCGTTCGATCACGCAGTTTGATTGTTCAGTCACGGCGTTCTATCGTTTGAGGAATGCGGACAAGCGAACGGCACCGACGGATCGTCGCCCACCTTGAGAAGTCCGACTTCGCCGCGGTGACGGAACTGGCGGAGGAACTCGGCGCTTCCGAGGCGACCCTCCGCCGTGACCTCGCCGAACTCGACTCCCAGGGACTCCTGCGGCGGGTGCACGGCGGCGCCCGGCGCCTCCAAGTACGCGGTTTCGGCGCGCAGTTCTCCTCGCGGGCATCCACGAACACCGAGGGAAAGCAACGAATCGCTCGCGCCGTGGCCGGGATGCTGGCCCCCGGGGAGGCGATCGTCCTGGACAGCGGCACCACCGCGGTGGAAGTGGCGCGGGCGATCACCGATCAGTCCCTCCGGGTGGTGCCCCTCTCCCTCCCGTCGCTCGAGGCAACGGCAAGCAGTACCAGTCTGACGGTCACCGTCCCCGGGGGCGAGCTGCGCCGGGACGAACGCTCCTTCACCGGCCCGCTCACCCAGCGGACGCTGGCGGACCTGCGCTTCGACACCGCGCTCATCGCCCCCTGCGCGGTCAGTCTGGAGAGCGGAGCCACGGCGTACGACACGGAGGACGCGGCCATCAAGCACGCTGCCATGCGGTCCGCCGAACGGCGGATCCTGCTGTGCGACAGCACCAAATGGGGACGCACCGCCTTCGCTGCGATCGCCGGTCTCGACGCATTCGACGTCCTGGTCACCGACCGCAGTCTGTCCCGCGAGGAACTCGGGCTCCTGACCGAGGCCGCCATCGACGTGGTCACGGCATGAGTACCGCAGCGCCGCCGGCGCAACGCCGCGCACGCACCGGCACGGTGCACGCTGCCGGCACCGTGACTGCTGTGTCCGGCACCAGCACCACCCTCCTCGCCGGTCAGGCCGGCGTCAGCGCCGGGAGGTTCCGCTGATGCGTTCCTCCCCCGCCCCTCGGCGCGCCCGCATCGCCGCTACGCTCGCCTTCGCCACCAACGGTGCGCTCCCCGCCTCCCTGCTGGCCCGCTATGCCGAGGTGAAGACGGAGCTCGGCGTCGATGCCGCCCTCTTCGGGCTCCTGGTGGCCGGCTACGCGGTGGGCGGCATGCTGGCACTGCACCTGCCGGGGGTGATCTCACGGCGGCTGGGCGTCACCCGGGCCGCGGTGCTCGGCACCGTCTGGATCGGCGCGGCATTCGTGCTGGCTGCGGCGGGTGCCGCAACCGGCCAGCCGTGGCTGTTCCTCCTCGGCCTGGTCCTCGCCGGTTGCGGGGACGCCGTCGTCGACGTCGCGCAGAACTCGCAGGGCATCCGCGTCCAGAAGGCCTACGGGCGCTCATTGCTGAACACGATGCACGCGGGGTGGAGCATCGGCGCGGCGATCGGCGGGGGTGTGGGGACTGCCGCGGCCATCGCCGGGCTTCCGCTGCTGGTGCACATGGGTCTCTGGGCGGCGTTCTGCATCCTGATGATGTCGCTGGCCGCCCGCGCGTTCCTCCGGGAGCCCCGCCCTGACGCGGCACCCGCGCCCGCACCCGGGAACGTACCGCCACCCCAGCCGCTGCGCGGACGCATGGTCCTGGTCCTCCTGCCTCTGGCGCTGATCGCCCTGGCCGGAGTCTCGGTGGAGGACATCGGGAACAACTGGTCGGCAATCCTCCTGGCCACCGAACGCGACCTCCCGGTGACGTCGGCCGGCATCGGCCTGAGCGTGCTGCTGGGAGCGCAGTTCATCGGCCGCCTGCTGGGAGACCGCCTGATCGACGTGCTCGGCGACCGGCGCGCCCTCGCGCTGAGCCTCACCGCCGTGATCGCGGGGCTCTCCTGCGCGGCATGGGCCCCGAATGCCGCGCTCACGCTGGCAGGTCTCGCCCTGGCCGGCCTGGGCAGCGCGATCACGGTGCCCATCGCCTTCGCCCGCGCGGATGCCGTACCCAGCCTGCCCGCGCATAGCGGGGTGACCTGGATCAGCTGGACGATGCGGACCGCCTCCATCGGGCTCAGTCCCGTGATCGGCGTCCTGAGCGCCGTCCTGTCCCTCCCGGTGGCATTGACGGCCGTGGTGATGCTCGCTGTCCTCGCGCTGCTGTTCTCACTGCCGCGCAGGACCTGAGCGGCCCGGCCGCCAGCGGCGGCCCAATGCGTGGCGTCGCCTCGACGACCAGCCGCTTTCACCCAGCCCGCCGTGCCGGACACGCCGTGCCGCGCATGCAGACGCACACGCACGCGGACATGCATGCAGCAGGACTGGGGTCACCCCTCTCTCAACGGCTCGCACCCGCACGGGGCTGCGCTGCCCGGTAGGCGGAGACGCTGGGCTCTCCCGGGAGCCAGAACCGCCACGGGACGTCCGCGGCCCGGGACACCCCGACCCGTGGCCCCTGCTGAACGTCCTCGGATGCGCTGGCAGGCGGCTGGAAGCTCCAGCCGGGCCCGAACAGATCGTCACCGTCGTTGTCCAGCGTGACGCCGAGCGCCTGCGCCACGCAGCCCGGTCCGCGCGCGAGCGCCGCATGCAGCATGGGAGCGCGTGTGCGCGAGGAGACGGTCCTGCGCCGCTCGCGCCGCTGCCGCGCCAGCGCCTCGCCGTGCACGACCTCGCCGGCGCGGATGAGCAGACCGGTGGGGGCGCCCTCCGGTCCGCACACCATGTTCAGGCTGTGGTGCATCCCGTAGATGAAGTAGCAGTACAGGTGACCGGGCGGGCCGAACATCGTCGCGTTCCGGGCCGTCCGCCCGCGGTAGGCGTGCGAGGCGGGATCGATCGTGCCGTCGTACGCCTCCACCTCGGTGAGGCGGATGGCCACGTCCCCGTCCGCCTCATGCCGGCGGAGCACTCCCCCGAGCACCCGGGGCGCCACCTCAAGGATGGGCCGCGCGAAGAACTCCCGTCCGATCTGCTCCGGCACTCCGCTAGCGCTCCTCCTGCAGGGGCTCCTCGTCCTCGCCGAGGAGTTCCGTCCCGATGCGCACCACGATGGTGGGGCACCGAGAGTGCGGCAGCACCGCCTGCGAGGTCGACCCCAGCAGCAGCCCTGCGAAGCCGCCCCGCCCCCGGGAACCCACTACGAGCACATCGGCGGTGTCGGAGGCGCGCACGAGCGCCTCCGAGGGAGATCCCTCGTAGAGATGCCAGGACACCCGCAGATCGGGGTAGCGCTCAGCCAGAGAGTAGCGGCAGGCGTCGAGCTTCTCCGCGCACTCGTTGAGGTAGCGCTCCAGATCGGAGGCGCTGGGCAGCCACTCCGGTCCCAGCACGGTGGTGGTCATGACCGCCAGGATGGCCAGCGGCTTGTTGTGACGCGAGGCGTAGGCCGCCGCGGTCCACAACGCCGGCGACTCCCGGCCGAGAGCGTCGACGCCGACGACCACAGCGCCGCTGTAGTCCCGTCCGGGACGTTCGTCCAGGCCACCGTCGTCCTCCGGAATCGCGACATCGCCCTCGTCCGTGCGCACGCATCGGGCCTGCGAGGGTTGCGGCGACCGGTGCGTACCGGGTCGCCAATCGGTCGGGATGACGGCGGTGGGACAGGCAGAGTGGGAGGGCAGCGCGATGGAGACGGTGCCAAGCAGACGTCCGGCGATGCCGCCCCTCCCCCGGGTGCCGACGACGGCCAGGCAGGCGCTCTTGGATTCCTCGATCAGGACCGAGGCCGGGTCCCCCACCTCGATCACCGCTTCCACGGGTACCCCCTCGGAGCGCACCCGTTCCGCGGCGGTCGTCAGGGTCTCCTCCACCGAGGCGCGGATCGCCTCGTCGTCGAAGGGGACGTAGGAGACGTCGATGGTCGCCGCCGCGACGCTCGGAATGGTGTAGGCGCTCAGCAGGCGGATGGGCCAGCCGCGTTCCTTCGCCTCCTGGATCGCCCAGTCCAGCGCGTTCTGGCTCGATTCGGAACCGTCGATCCCGACGAGGACGATCTTCTCAGCGGCCGCGGTGTTCATCTCTAGCCTCCCGCCTGACGATGGCTGTGGTCTCTCACAGTAGCCGACCGGACGGGTCCTCGGCAGGTTCCGCCGCATACCGGCGCTCCACTACTCGCATGCTGGTCCTGGTCCCCTCTGATCACGGCAAACGACCCCGGGTGGGCACCGGTGCCGCAGCTGTTGTTAGGCTGCTAAGTGCCAGAAGGTTCACTCGAATCCAGTGATGAGGTGAATGACATGGGTTTCCTGGCTTTTCTCCTGCTCGGTCTGATTGCCGGCGCCATCGCCAAGCTGATCCTCCCGGGTCGTCAAGGCGGCGGTATCCTCGCCACTCTCCTGCTGGGCGTCGTTGGGGCGCTCCTGGGCGGTTGGCTGGGCTCCATCATCTTCGACACCGGAGTCAACGAGTTCTTCTCGCTGAGCTCCTGGCTGCTCGCGATCGGTGGCTCCATCGTCGTGCTGCTCATCTGGGGTCTGATCACGGGCCGCAGCAAGCGCACCACGACCTGACGAATCCGTATCCGGCCCCCGGCGCTCTGGCGCCATAGCGGTGCAGCCGTGAGGCTTCCACCCGCGAAGCCCGGGCCCTGAGGGCTCATGCCGATGGCCGCGATCTCCCGTCGATGACGGAAGATCGCGGCCATCGTGTCGTTTCCGGGGCACCGTGGAGCGTGGCTTTCCACAGCCACGCCGTTCACCCGGCCGTCCGAGCGACCCGGGGTTATGCCACGCGGGCGTAGCTGAGGAATTCCGCCCACTGGGGCTCGTACTTCTCCGAGTCGGGGATGAACCACGTGCTCGTCCGCGGCTGCGCCGGGGTCACCCGCAGCCGCCATCCCATCTCCGCGGGCGTGTGATCACCTTTCCGGTTGTTGCACTCGCGGCAACAGGCGACCAGGTTCTCCCAGGTGTTCTGCCCACCGCGTGAGCGCGGCAGGACGTGGTCGATCGTATTCGCGTAGCCCCCGCAGTAGCCGCACCTGTGCCGGTCCCGCCGGAGGATGCCGCGGCGGGACACCGCCACGCGGCGGCGCCTGGGCGGCGTGACGTAGGTGGTGAGCACGATGACGCTGGGCGAGTTCATCTGCACCGTCTGCGCCCGGACCGGGACCGGCTCATCGGCGACCACGGTCGCCTTTCCCGAGAGCACGAGGACGATGGCGCGGCGGAACGAGACGACGGAGAGGGGCTCGTACCCGGCGTTCAGCACGAGTGTCTTCATCCTTCCGCCCCTGTGCTGCCGTGCCCGGTGGCGGCGTGCAGGCTGCTGCGCGCCGCCCTGCCCCCGCAGCCGGGAAACACGAAAGGCGCCGCGAAGTCGCGACGCCTTTGCACGGCAGTATGAGGCCGATCCGAGACTATGAGCTCGAACCAGCGCGGAGCAGCGGATATGCATATCCGCGGGAAGACATCCTCTGAGCGCATCGCCCACCCTCCGTGTCCTGCTGTGATTCCTAGCACAAGACTAGAACATCCAGCGCGGTTCCCCCGCATCCGACGGTGTACGCGCGGTGAACTTATGGTTCAGGCGTCATACGCCGTGGGCAGTTCCCGGGGAAGGATCCGGCGTGGCGGGGTCAGAGCACCCGCACGAAGGTGGTGTCGGAGCGGGAGAGGTCGTCGATCTTGACCACTGAGCCCGTGTGGGGCGAGTGGATCTTCTTGCCGTCGCCCAAGTAGATGCCCACATGCCCAGGCCGCCCCACCAGATCGCCCGGCTTGGCCTCTGCGGCGGAGACGCGCGAGCCGGCGTTCAGCTGAGCCGAGGAGGTCCGCGGCAGGTTCACGCCCACCTGCTGGTAGACGTAACTGGTGAACCCGGAGCAGTCGAAGCCACTCGGGCTGGTACCGCCCCACACATAGGGGACCCCGAGGTACTGCTTGGCGATCGAGATGAGCTCGGAGGCGTCGCCGGTCGCGGTGCTGCCCGCCTCCGCATCGACCGCCTCCGGGGAGGCGCTGCCGGCCGGTTCGGGGCGCTCTGCCTGCTCCGCGGCGACCTCGAAAACCGCGGCGGCCGCTGCGCCCTGCTCGGCGTCGACGGCGATGTATGCCGCATTGGCGACGGATACCTCGGCCGGGGGCGCGCTCTGCTCCGCGGGGACATCGTCGGCCGGCTCCTCGACCGGCGCCCCGCCCACGGCGACGAGCGCCCCGGCGGTGCCGGCCAGAACGGCAGTACGCCGCGCCACCGTGACCCGGCCCGCGTTGAGCGCCTCCACGAGCGGAGTGAGAGGCGTCCTGACGGGTCCGGCGGCGGCGCGGCGTGCGCTCTTGCGGCTGTGAACCATAAAGATTTAGAGCACCCGGATGTAGGTGACGCTACCCATCCAGGAGTGGCTGCGGTAGGAGGTGTTCGACCGCGGGGAGCCCGCGTCGTACATCATCCCGTTGCCCGCGTAGATGCCCACGTGGCCGGGGCGCCACACCAGGTCGCCCGGCTTGGCCTCGGCGGCGGAGACGACACGGCCGGCGTTGCGCTGAGCGCCGGAGGTACGCGGCAGGCTGACGCCGACCTGGTTGAACACGTACTGGGTGAAGCCGGAGCAGTCCCAGCCGGAGGGCGTGGTGCCGCCGGAGACGTACGGGACGCCGACGTACTGACGGGCGAGCGCGATGACCTGGGAGGCCTTGTCGCCATCGGGAAGGGCGACATCCTCGCCGGCGGAGGAGCCCGACTCGGAGGAGCTCTGTGAAGAAGATGAGGACGAGGAGGAGCCGGCGCCGTTGGTGGCCGGGGTCGCCTCAGGCTCGGGCTCGGGTTCCGGAGCGGCGGTGGCGCCCTCGACCGCGAGCCCACCGGCGAAGGAGGCAGCCTCGGTGTCGACGGCCGCGAAAGCGGCGTTGGGGACCTCGGCGCGGGTCTGGGATTCGGCGGCTGCGGCTTCTTCCGTGTCGGCGGTGGCGGGCTCCTGGCCCTCAGAGAGGCCGAGCGTGCCGACCAGGCCGAGCGAGGCGACTGCGACGGCGGCGCGGCGTCCGACGATGGCCCCGTTCGCGCCGAGCGCGTCCGTGAGGTCCGTCAGCGGCGTCCTGACCTTGGTGTCCGCAGCGTGACGGCTCATTTTCCTTCGTGACATGTAGGTAATCTCCATGGACCTGCGAGGTGAGCTGTCGGATTCGAGCTGGAGATGCTCGGCCCGCCTTGCGACGCGGTGTCCGCGTCCCTCAGAGGGCTTCACCCCAAGCCGGCTGATCGCCAGCGGTGAGTGGGTCCCCCGCCATCGCCTTGATGTGTTCCGCTCTGCCGTCTCCCAGAGGCGATGTTCGGTCCTGGGCTCCGGCAGCCCGCCGTTGTTCAGTGGGCCGTGACAACCGTAACCGATCTGAGATCGAATGTCACGCGAGGATCACGATTTCGCCGCGCCCCGCGTGACATTCTCGATATATTTCCTGGTCAGACGGGAAGAAAAGACTGTTACTTTTGCTTGATGAAAACGTGAACAGCGACGTCGTCGGGCAAGTCGAGCACCTGCTCGCCACCCTCGATCCCGGCACTGACATACGAGTCCAGCCGCTGCGCCGCGATCTCGGCGCCGGGGAGGATGCCGACCTCCTTGAACTGGGAGAGCAGCTCCGCGTCCACCTGGATGGGCTCGCCGAGCCAGGCCACCTCCAGCCCGGTGATGCCTTCCCGTGACCGGTCGGGGTTGCGGTTGCAGTAGCTCAGCAGGGAGATCACGGGTTCCTCCACGCTGGGCGCCCCGCCGATCTCATCCAGTCCCGGGATCGGGTTGCCGTAGGGGCTGGTGCTCGTCACGGGAAGGAGCTCGAGCAGCTTCTCCTCCACCTGCTGGCTCATCACATGCTCCCAGCGGCACGCTTCGTCGTGCAGCAGCTCCCATTCCAGCCCGATGACGTCGGACAGCAGCCTTTCGGCAAGACGGTGCTTGCGCATTACCTCCGTGGCGAGCTTGCGTCCGCGCTCGGTCAGCTGCAGGTGCCGGTCGGTCTCCACCACGAGCAGACCGTCGCGTTCCATCCGCGCCACGGTCTGGGAAACGGTGGGCCCGCTGTGGCCCAGACGCTCCGAGATCCGCGCGCGCAAGGGGACGATCGACTCTTCTTCGAGCTCGATGATGGCCTTGAGATACATCTCGGTGGTATCGACCAAGTCGTTCACGAGGGCTTCCTTTGCTGCAGGGAGAACCGGCCTCGTGGGGGCGATCCGGGGCCGGGAGAACTACCTCGCAATTATATCTGTGCGATGTTCGGCGGACCGTAATCTCGCCACTCGGTGACACCGCGGGCGGTAGCACCGGCTCAGGGCTGTCGCCGGAGCACTTCCCATCCGGCGGCGTCTTCCAGGGATGCCGGCGCCTCGCCGCGACGGCGGAAGACCAGGCGGTCGTGGAAGCGGCCGAGGCGGCCTGCCCAGAACTCGATCTCGCGCGGCTGCACGATGTAGCCGCCCCAGAACTCCGGCCTGGGGACGTCCCCGGCGCCGAACCGGCTCTCGACCTGCGCCAGTTGCGCATCGAGCTGCGCGCGCCCCTCGGCGGGCCGGGACTGCTGCGAGGCCCACGCCGTGAGCCGGCTGAACCGATCCCGGCTGGCGAAGTACGCATCGGAGCGTTCCGCCGGCGCCTTCACCGCCCGGCCGGAGACCCGTACCTGGCGTTGCAGGTGGTGCCAGGGGAAGACGAGTGCCACCCGGTCGTCGGTGGCGATGTCGGCGGCCTTGGCGGAGCCGTAGTTCGTATAGAAGCAGAACCCCTCGGCATCGAACCCCTTGAGCAGCACGATCCGCGCGCTCGGCCCTTCCTCTCCCGCCGTGGCCAGGACCATCGCGTTGGACTCGCCGCCAGCCTCCGCCGCATCGGCGTACCAGGCACGGAACTGCTCCGCGGGGGTCGGCCGTAGCTGCGATTCGCTCAGGCCGTCGCCGGTGTACTCGACTCTGCGCCCGGCGAACTCCGGGTCCACGTGCGTGCTCATGGCTCCAGCGTAGGACCGCGGGCAGGCTGGCGCGCAGTGCGGGGCGCCTCGCACCACGGGCCGTCCCCGCCGCGGGCTCGCGCACCGGTCCCCGGATCCGGGCTGCGTAGACTTGGGCGCGTGACTGAGCAGAGCATCCAGATTCCCGCAGACCTCCTCCCCGCCGACGGCCGCTTCGGTTCCGGTCCGGCCCGGGTCCGTGCCGCCCAGGTGGAACGCCTGGCCGAGGCCGGGCCGGCGCTGCTGGGCACTTCACACCGGCAGGCGCCCGTGAAGAACCTCGTCGGCCGGATCCGCACGGGTCTGGCCGAGCTGTTCAATCTGCCGGACGGCTACGAGGTCGTCCTGGGCAACGGCGGGTCCACCGTCTTCTGGGACGTGGCAGCCTTCGGACTGGTGCGCCGCAAAGCGGCCCACGCCGCGTTCGGCGAGTTCGGCGCGAAGTTCGCCGCCGCCACCGACGGTGCGCCGCATCTGGAGCCCAGCGACGTCCAGCGGTACGAGCCCGGTACCGGAGGCCTGCCGCAGGCGGTGGCCGGCGCCGATGTCTATGCCTGGCCGCACAACGAGACCTCGACCGGCGTGGCGGTCCCCGTCACCCGCATCACGGGTGCCGCCGAAGACGCCCTCATGGTGGTCGATGCCACCTCCGGCGCCGGCGGCCTGGAGGTGGACATCACCCAGGCGGACGTCTACTACTTCGCCCCGCAGAAGAACATGAGCGCCGACGGCGGCCTGTGGCTGGCGGTCATGTCACCCCGGGCGCTGGCCCGGGCTCAGGAGATCAAGGACTCCGGGCGGTGGATTCCCGCCTCGCTGGATCTGGTCACGGCCGTGGAGAACTCCCGGAAGAACCAGACCTACAACACGCCGGCGGTGGCGACCCTGCTGCTGCTGGCCGAGCAGATCGACTGGATCAACGGCAACGGCGGGCTCTCCTGGGCGGCCGAGCGCACCGCCGAGAGCGCCGCACTGCTATACGACTGGGCTGCCGGACGCGATGACGTCACGCCGTTCGTGGCGGATCCGGCGTTCCGCTCCGACGTAGTCGTCACCCTCGATTTCGATCCGGAGGTGGACGCGACGGCCCTGGCGCAGGTACTGCGGGAGAACGGCATCGTCGACGTGGAACCGTACCGGAAGCTCGGCCGCAACCAGCTCCGGGTGGCGACCTTCGTCTCCGTGGACCCGCAGGACGTGCGGCAGCTGATCGCCAGCATCGAGTATGTGCTGGGCACCCTCGTCTGACCCGTCAGGCAGCGCTGTCTGACTCGTCGCAGGCAGCGCTCAGGCGGCCTGGAGGAAATGCGTCGCCACGGAGACGGCGAAGGTCAGAGCGGACCCGACGGCGAGGATGAACTCGACGAGGATCCCGATGCCGAGCGCCTTGATCGCGGCGATGCTGGACTCCCAGGCCCGCCGGGCGTCACGGAGGCGGGCGTACTCGGCGGCGTAGAGCCCGGCCAGGAAGCCGACGGCGAGCCCGAGCACGGGAATCACGAAGAAGCCGATCACGGCGCCGACGGCGCTCCACAGGATGGAACTGTTGGGGACGGCGCGCTCCTTGAGACGCCGGCCGGTGAGGACCCAGCTGATGGTCATACCGGCGGTGGAGAACACGGCGATCACCGCGAAAGCGATCCATCCGGCGGGACCGCCGGCGACGATGGCCCAGGCCAGCCCCGCGATGAGGATCAGGATGCTACCGGGAAGCACCGGCACGATGATTCCCAGGCAGCCGACCAGGATGGCCAGGCCGCACAGGATGGCAGCGATCACGGCAGCGCTCATGGCACCACCCTATCGGGTGCTCGCCAGCGTGCGGCGCCGGGCGCCGGGCACGACCGTTCAGCGCAGGGAGGTGGGCTCCAGTCCGCGCCCGAGATCGTCGATCATGG
This sequence comes from Sediminivirga luteola, assembly GCF_014639315.1. GTDB lineage: Bacteria > Actinomycetota > Actinomycetes > Actinomycetales > Brevibacteriaceae > Sediminivirga > Sediminivirga luteola. The sequence goes on along the minus strand of NZ_BMFY01000001.1, from coordinate 325,823 downwards.
GCTGCGCGGGTTCCCGGGTCTCGTGGACCACGTCCGTCTCGGAATGCGCGCCACAGCCGGCGTCGAGGGAGACGACCTTCCCGTCGTGCGGGGACCACTCCGAGGCGCAGATGCCGAACTGCTGGCGCAGGCCGCCGGCAATCGGGAGCAGGTACCCGCAGGATCCGCAGTTCTTCTCCGCGTGCCGGGAGTACTCCCCCCGGGGACCCCGCTCGCTGTCCTGCCAGCGCTCCGCGGCCCGCCGCAGGCCTTCCGGCGAGAGCACCCGTTCCCGGCCGAGCCCGAGTTCGAAGAACGCGAGCCGGTCGATGTCGGTGACGTCCTCGTAATCCTCCTGGCCGGCACCGGTCTGCTCGTATCCTGGCTGCAGCGCCGGATCCGCGTCGAGCCGGGGCAGCGTGTCTTCTGGGCGCAGGTCGCCCGGTTCCAGGCGCTTCTCCCACGGCACCCACGGCGGGGAGATGAGCGCATCGTCGCCGGGCAGCAGCGCGGTCTCGCAGACCGTGGCCTTCTTACTGCGGGGCACCCTCGCCAGGACCGCCACCCAGGACCATCCGCGGTATCCCGGGGCGGTGCAGGCGAAATAGTGACTGACCAGACGCTGCCCCTCGGCGCGGACGCCCTGGTGCTCGCCGATCTCGCTGGCGGGGGCGATCTCCTCGATCGCCTGACGGGCCAGCACGGTGGCCTCAGCCAGCACGGCGTCGGGCTTCGCGGCTTTCACGTAACGGGATCCTCCTTCAGCCTTCCAGGTCATCGGCGATGGCGCGCAGCAGCGCGGCGATCTTCTTGCCGTGTGCACGGTCAGGATACCGCCCCTGGCGCAGGCTGTTGCTCTCCTGATCCAGGAGGTTGATGACATCCTGCACCATCGAGGACAGCTCGGTGGCGGAACGGCGCTTCCGGCGGGCCGGCTTGGCCGGTTCCAGAAGGCGCGCCTTGAGCACCTGCGTGCCCTTGCGTCCGGCGACGATGTCATAGTCCAGACGAGTGCCCGGCTTGAGTTCCGTCACGCCGTCCGGCAGCGCCGAGGCGTGCAGGAACGCCTGCTCGCCGTCGTCACCCGTGACGAAACCGAAGCCCTTCTCCACATCGAAGAACTTCACTTTTCCGGTCGGCATGGTCTCTCCTTACTCTGCGTGCGTCGGGTGCACCTGCGGGATCACAAGGGATGGGAACAGTCAGCTGGCGGCAAGCCTTGAGGGGTCCGGGCCAGGCCGGGAATCTGCCTTCCGCGTGCCAGGGGCGGGGCCGGCGAGAGGTCCTTCTAGAACTTCCTGCGGCGGCCGATCGCTCTGATGACGATCGCGATCAGGAGGGCGAAAGCCAGCGGGAAGCCCACCATCGCCGTCCAGGTCAGCACGGCCGGCGCCGGCGGCGCGAAGAGGCCGATGAGGATCACTCCCGCCAGTGCCAGGGAGGCGGCCACCGTCAGGACGACCGCTGCTGCGGTCAGCGTCCTGTCCACCGGTGAGTCGGCCGCCTGCTGCCCGTGCGCGGACGCAGCGGCGTTGCTGCCGGGCGCGCTGGTGCCGCCGGGCTGACCGGTGCCGGCGTCTGCGGGAATGGACATGCCCCGAGTATATCGCCCGCGCCGGACGCCGGCACCGCCACCCGGGACGGGCGCACCCGGCGCCGGCCCGCCTCGTACTATGGAGCGATGGCACCTTCCCGCCCCGCTCGCGCGCAGACCTTCACCGCATGGCTGTCCGGGCTGGACGCCGGCCAGGTGGCCGCCATGGCGATGCGGCGTCCGGACACCCTGCACCCGCTGCCGCGCGACCTGCGCGCCTTCACCGCGCGAGCGTCGTCCCGTGCGAGCGTCGCCAGGGCGGTGGACCATCTGAACGCCCCGGAACTCACCTGCCTCCTCCGGCTCGCCGAAGCCGCCGAGGACCCGCTCGGCTCCGTGCCGGCAGAGCCGGGCCCCGCGCTTGATGCGCTCATCCTCCTCGGTCTCGTCTGGCCGGCGCATCCCGGGAGCGGCCCTGCCGGACTGAGTGGGGCAGACGGCGAGGCCCCGGCGCACGACGGGCCGCCGCTGGCGGTGCGCCTGCAACCGGAGATCTTCCGGGTGCTGCGCGCCGAGGAGACCGACGCCCAGGCCGCCCTCTCCGGGCTCGGTGACGTCGGCGGGCACGATGATCTCAGCGGGCAGCCGGGCCCGGCCGGACCACCCGGATTCACCCCGGCCCCGCTGCCGGCTGACCGCGCCGCGCATCTGGTCGCCGGCACCGTCACCTCGACGATCGGTCTCATCATCGCGCTGCTGGACGCCATCGACGCAGATCCGCCGCGCCGGCTGCGCTCGGGCGGCATGGGACGCCGGGACGCGCAGCGCCTGGCGCAGACTCTCGACACCGACCAGGCGGAGCTGGCCTTCGCGGTCGAGCTGGCGTACGGCGCGGCACTGATCGGTGAAGACGAGGAGCACTGGCTGCCCACCCGCCGGGCGGGCGAGTTCTCCGCTCTGGCGGTCCCCGAGCAGTGGGCCAAGCTGATGCAGAGCTGGTGGGCTTCTCTCCGGCAGCCGGCCGGGAACGACGACGTCGCCTTGCTGGCCCCCGGGAGCGAGCGGGCCGGGCTGCCGGGACTGCGGGCGGAGGTGCTGCGCGAACTCACCGAAGTGCCCGAGGGCACGGTGGTTCCCCGCGCGGAGCTGGCCGCCCGGCTCCGCTGGCGGCGTCCGCTCGGATTCGCCCGGCGGGAGAGCCTGCTGCCGGGCGTCATCGACGGGGCCATCCGCCTGGGCCTGGCGACCCGGCCGCTGCGCGGCGACGCGATCGGCTGCTCGCCGGCGGGGCGCCGGTGGAGTGCCGGGGAGCGCAACGGCGCCCGCGAGGAGATGGCGGCGCTGTTGCCGGCCCACACGCACGAGGTCCTGCTGCAGGCGGATCTGACGGCGATCGTGCCGGGAGTGCCGGCCCCTGAGCTGCGCGGATTCCTCACTTCCGTCGCCACCCCGCGCGGGCGGGGCCAGGGGCAGATCTTCCGGTTCACGCCCGAGAGCGTGACGGCGGGGATGCATCGCGGCCTGACGGCCCAGACGATCCTGGAGCGCTTGCGCGAGTGGTCGCCCACCGGCATCCCCCAGCCGCTGGAGTACCTCATCGCCGATGCCGACCGTCGCTTCGGCCGGATCCGGGTGGGCCGCGCCCGCGGTTACGTCCGGACGGAGGAACCGGACGAACTGGAACGGATCCTGGCCCAGCAGCCGATCGGCCTGGGCCTCCAGCGGATCGCGCCGACCGTCGCGATCTCAGCCGTCACGCCGGTCGCGCTGATCCAGGCGCTGGAGGAGATCGGGGTCAGGGCGGTCGCTGAGCAGGACGGCGTCCCGGTCGTCACCACGGAGCCGCCGCCCCGGGCGCCCGAGCCCTCGGCCCCGGCCATCTCCTCCGGGCCGCGCGCGCTGCCCGGGGAAGCCGTGCGCGCCGCCGCCGAACGCTGGCTGGCGGAGCCCGCCGAGGAGCCGCAGGAAGGCGCCGCGAGCGCTCCCGAGTCCCTGGCCGGGCGGCTGCAGGACGCCGCCTCCGCCGGCCGTGCGGTGATCGTGACCGCGGCCGACTCCCGCGGCGGCGCGCACCAGTTGCACATCGTGCCGCTGTCGGTGCACGGCGGGCGCATCCGGGCCCGGCGGGTCGCCGATGACGCCGAGATCACGCTGGTGCTCCACCGGGTCCAGGCGGTCCGCCCGGCAGGATGAGCGCCTGCCGTCGCGGCAGCCTGCCGTGCAGTGCGCTCCGAGCGTTACTCCAGCCGTGCTGCCCGTGATCAGCGGCGCGCGACGGAGTTCCCTCGGGAATGACCGGGTGCCCTCGTACGGCCACGCCCGGCGTGGCGCCGAAAGGTGGGATGCCCGCGCCGATGCTCGGGCGGGCCGATCTCAGTGTCTACGTCTTACGACGGGGTGTTCTCGCGCAGCAAGGCGTCGATCTCCTCCGCTGTGGGGCTCGTCGCCGGTCCCAGGCGGGTCACCGCGAGCGCCGCCGCCGCATTGGCCCGGCGGACGGCGGACGGCAGGCTCAGCCCGCCCAGCAGGCCCGCCGCCAGGACGCCGGTGTGGGCGTCTCCGGCGCCGGTGGTGTCGACCGCGCGGACCGGGAATCCGGGCACATGCACGGGAGCGGTCCCAGGCCGCACGATCCAGCAGCCACGGCTTCCGTCCCGGGCCAGGACGGCCCCGCCTGCACGCAGCCGCGGTAGTACGCCTTGCGCGGCTCGTTCCACCGTTTCCCGGCGGTCCCCGGCCAGGATGCCGATCTCACGGGCGTTGGCACTGAGCAGATCGGTACGGGCCAGCACCGCGTCGAGCACCGCGACCGGCAGCTGAGCCACCAGGGGCGAGGGGTCCAGGATGACGCGGGCGGCCTCCGGGACCGAGGACAGCCATGCGCTCACGGCGGCGGCGTTGCGCGGATGCGCGAGGCTGTATCCGGAGACGCCGATCACGTCGCCATCGCCCACCGTGAGCGCCGTCAGATCGGATTCGTCGAGGTATGCCTCGGCACCGCTGTGGGTGACGAAGGTGCGTTCGGCGTTCCGGTCGACGAGCACGATGCAGTACCCGCTGTCAGCATCCGTGCGGGGCGGGTGGGCGCATGGGATGCCCTCGTGCTGCAGCGCCTCGGCGACGATCGTCCCGAACACCCCGGTACCGTAGTGCCCGCAGTAGAGCACCTCGGCGCCGTCCCGGCGGGCCGCGGCGAGGATGTTGAAGCCGCCTCCGGCCAGCAGCTGGGATGAGCCGGCCAGGACGTCGCCGCCGGGCTCGGGCAGCGCGTCGACGGTGAGGACCACATCGGCGATCACATTGCCGGTGTACAGCAGCCGGCCGCCGTGTTCCCTGGGCCCGGCGCTCATCGGCCGCTCCGCTGCACCGTCGGCGCGGCGGTGTCAGCCCGGTCCCGGGCGGGCGCGCCTCCCATCAGGAGGTAGAGGCCGAAGGCGGCGGCGAAGGTGACGAGCCAGGCGATGCCGGCTTGATCGGCGGCGCGGGTGCCGTAACCGGCCGCGATCGCGACGGCCCAGGCCAGGAGGGCGCGCCATTCGAAGCCGCCGCGGTACCAGTACCGGCTGGAGGCGGTCATGTCGAGCAGGCCCGCGGCCTGGTAGTGGCGCCGGTGCACCATATCGGCCAGGAACACGCCGAGCCAGGCGGTCAGCGGGATGGCCAGCAGGGAGATGAACGCGATGAAGGGGTCGTAGAAGCTGTCGGCGATGAGCATGAAGTAGATCGCGCCCAGGAACGTCACGATCACGTCGACGGTCACGGCGTAGACCCGTCGCACGCGCAGGCCCAGGGTGATCGTCGTCAGGCCGGCCGAGTACACCGAGAGGTGATTGGAGAGCAGCAGGCCGCCGAAGGCCGCGATCAGGTAGGGCGCCGCCATCTCCGGCGGCAGCAGTTCGCGGATGGCGGCCACCGGGTCGGTGGCCGAGGCGAGCGAGTCGTCGCTGGCTGTCAGCAGGGATCCCAGGCCGATGAGGAGGATCAGCGGGATGCCCGCGCCGGCGGCGCTGGAGGCGATGAGGTGCGCGGCCTTGACGGAAGTGCGCTGGTAGCGGGCCATATCGGCGCCGGCCGCGGCCCAGCCGATGCCGGTGCCCGCGGCGATGGTCGCGATGCCCAGGATGACGGCACTGAGGGGCCCGGCCGGCATCGCGCCGACGGTCTGCCAGTCCACGTTGACGATCAGGAAACCGCCCACCACGAGGTTGAGCGCGCCGAAGATCCAGGTCGCCCAGCGCTGGATGACGAGGATCGCGGCGTGCCCGAGTCCCGAGACCAGGAGGGTGCACAGCACGAAGATGCCGATGCCGAGCAGCGTGAGCAGGGGCGCTTCCTTGGCGGCGATGGCGCTGCCGGTGAAGATCGAGAACAGGGAGAGCAGGACGAAGGCGCCGGTGGTGGTGTTGACCGTCTCCCAGCCCAGCCGGGAGATGAGCGTGACGAAGGTGGGCGCCGCGTTGCCGCGCACTCCGAAGACCGCCCGGGAGAGGGTCATGCTCGGAGCGCCTCCCCGGCGGCCGGCCACGGAGACGATGCCGACGATGGCGAAGGAGCCCACCGAGCCGATCACCGCCGCCAGGAGCGCCTGCCAGACGTTGAGGCCGAGCACCACCAGGGTGGCGCCGAGCGGTATGCCCAGGATGGAGATGTTGGCGGCGAACCAGACCCAGAAGAGCTGGAAGGGGTTGCCGGTCCGCTGGTCCGCGGGGACGGGTTCGATGCCGCGCTGTTCGATCGCGGTGAGCGACCCGTTCGGCGGTGTGGTCTCGTTCATGGTGCTCCAGACGTCGTTGTGTGAAGGTGCGTCGTTTCGGTGCGCGGGTTCCGGCGGTGCCGTGCGGTGGTGCGCGCCCGGCATGCTGTACCGCTTCAGGACCCCCGCGCGGTGCGCAGCTCCAGCAGGGAGGCGGCGATGCCGGGCAGGGAGAGTTCGTTGAGCTCGGTGACGCGCGCGACGGCATCGGCGGGCCATGCCCCGAGCCCGTGTACGGCGCCGAGCACGGCCCCGGCGATGGCGGCGACGGTGTCGGTGTCGCCGCCGTAGCTCGCCGCCTCGCAGAGCGTGCGCCACGGGTCCGTGGAGGTGGCGGCCATGGCGAGGGCGGCCACCACGGATTCCTGGGCGGCGACCGAGGTGCCGATGACGCCGATGACGAAGGCGGCGCGGTCTTCCGGTTCCGGCCGGCGACGCAGTTCCTCCGCCGCCCACCGGGTGCGTTCCGAGATCTTCCCGCCCGCGGCCCAGGGCGTGGTCGCCTCGGCGAGCGCGGCGGCGTCGATGGCGCGGCGGAGCGCCTCCTCGGGGTTCGCGCCGTCGATGCCGGTGCTCACGGCGGCCCCCACGGCGGCTGCCGCGGCCAGGCCGATGCTGGTGTTGTGGGTGATGCTGGAGGCGCTTCGCACCGCGTCCAGGAACGCCTCGGCCGGGTCTGCCGGGAAGGCGATCCCGACCGGGGCGATGCGCATCGCCGCACCGTTGGTGGTGCCGAACCGGCCGGTCTCCTCGGGGGATTCGCCGGCTTGCAGACGTTCCAGCGCGGCTTTGGTGGAGGGCCCGAGCAAGTCGAGGGAGCCGGTCGCCGCCATGTGCTGCTCCCAGGCGAGAAGGCGCTCGGCGAGGCTGCGGGCGGGGATGTCACCGCGGTGCTCCAGCAGCAGTTCCGCCAGCAGGATGGCCTGCTCGGTGTCGTCGGTGATCCGCCCGGCGGGCATTCCCGCGGCGATCTGCTGATGGGGTCCGGCCGGGAGCAGGCGGTCGACGACGCCGTAGTCCCGGCGGATCGTCTCGGCGGAAAGGGACTGGGTGGGCATGCCCAGCGCATCGCCGAGGGCGAGGCCCTGCAGGCTGGCGAGTGCGCGATCGTGGCGGGTCACGGCGTGGGCCTTTCGAAGGTGAGGTGGATGCGGAAGTGCTGGGGGTCGAGGAGGCTGACGACCTTCTCCACGAGACGGCCGTCGTCGTCGCGGGTGATCCGGGAGCTGTGCAGCACCTGGTCACCGGCCGCGCGCTCCAGCAGGGCGGCGTCGTCGACGCTGAGCGCGGCCACGCTCACCCACTGTTCGCCGCGGGCCGGCTGCATCCCGGCGGCGGACAGGGTGGCGGTGAGCGAGTCGTTGATCAGGCCCCGCCGCGGCACCTGACGGATGTCGCCGAGGGCGGGCACGCGGCTGCGTTCCAGGGAGACGGGTGCGCCTGCTTCCAGGCGCCGCAACCGGTCCAGGGCGAGGAACTCGGTGCCGGGCGTGTCCAGGGTGGCGGCCAGATCGGGGTCGTCGACGATCTCCATCCGCAGGACGGTGACGCTGGTGCGCGCCCCGGAATCGGTCAGCGCACGCCCCCAGCCGAGCTGCTGGTCGATGGCCTGCCCGTCGAAGGTCACGGTGGAGCCGACACCCGTGCGGGTGGAGATGAGGGATTCCCGGCCGAGCTGGGCCAGGACCCGGCGGATGGTGCCGCGGCTGACGTCGAACTGCTGCGCCAGGGCGTCCTCGCCCGGGAGGAGGGCGCCGTGGTGATAGGCGCCGGAGAGGATGGCGCGCCGGAGCGTGTCGGCGATGACCGCGCTCTTGCCCGCGTGCCGGGGCGCCACCGGTGGCGTGTCCATGCGAAGACTGTACCTGTCTAGAACCTGTACACACAAGAGTGCGCTGCACCGCCCGCCAGATCATCCGGATCAGCCGGTCCGGCACAGGCGTGCCTGCAGCGCGGGGCCCGCAAGGCGACCCCTAGCACAGCCCGGAGTCCGCCGGCCGGCACGGCCGCGCATCACCGGGGCAGTGAGCCGGCCACGCAAGCCGGGCCGGTCCGCGAGGCTCCTGCCGCTCGAATCGCCACCGCTGTTTCGAGTTCCCAGGAGTTCCCCACGGCAGATCACGGGTGGGTTCTCCTCGCAGCGGCCGGTCAACTCGGCTGGCCGGCCTGGCCCCAGGGGACGGCCCTGTGGGCCGGTCAGTCGCGCAGGAGGCCCGGTTGCAGATCGGCGGCGTCGACGATGGTGTACGCATAGCCTTGCTCAGCCAGGAAACGCTGCCGGCGAGCGGCGAAGTCCTGGTCCACCGTGTCCCGGGCGACGATGGTGTAGAAGTACGCCGTACGGCCATCGGCCTTGGGCCGGAGGACGCGCCCGAGTCGCTGCGCCTCCTCCTGCCGCGAGCCGAAGGAGCCGGAGATCTGGATGGAGACCGAGGCCTCGGGCAGGTCGACGGAGAAATTGGCCACCTTGGAGACCACGAGCGCCGGGACCTCCCCGCGCCGGAACCCCTCGAACAGGCGCTCGCGCTCCGAGACCGGCGTCTGCCCGGTGACGACGGGAGCGCCGATGCGTTCGCCCGTCTCCTCCAGCTGATCCAGGTACTGGCCGATGACGAGGGTCTGCTCCCCCGGATGCGCCGCCATGATCCGCTCGACCGTGTCCAGCTTCTCCGGGGAGCACGCCGCCAACCGGTACTGATCCTCGGCCTCCGCGGTCGCGTAGGCCATCCGCTCGCCACGGCTCAGGGTCACCCGCACCTCGGCACAGCGGGCCGGGGCGATGTAGCCCTGTGCCTCGATGTCCTTCCAGGGGGTGTCGAACCGTTTGGGGCCGATGAGGGAGAACACCTCGTCCTCCCGGCCGTCCTCGCGGACCAGGGTCGCGGTCAGCCCCAGGCGACGGCGGGCCTGGAGGTCCGCCGTCATCCGGAACACGGGCGCCGGCAGCAGATGCACCTCGTCGTAGACGACGAGGCCCCAGTCCCGGGCATCAAGCAGCTCCAGGTGCAGGTAGGCCTTCTTACGGCGCGTGGTCAGCACCTGGTAGGTGGCGATGGTCACCGGCCGGATCTCCTTGACCGCGCCGGAGTACTCGCCGATCTCATCCTCGGTCAGGCTCGTGCGGCGCAGCAGCTCGGCCCGCCACTGCCTGGCCGAGACCGTGTTGGTGACCAGGATCAGGGCGGTGGTCTGAAGCCGGGCCAGGGTGCCCGCGGCCACGAGGGTCTTACCGGCGCCGCAGGGCAGGACGACCACGCCGGAGCCGCCGTCGAGGAAGCTGCCCACGGCTTCCTCCTGGTACGGGCGCAGGCGCCATTCGTCCTGCCCTGCCAGGGCGATCGGATGGGCCTCGCCGTCCACGTGCCCGGCCAGGTCCTCGGCGGGCCAGCCGATCTTGACGAGTGCCTGCTTGAGCGCGCCGCGTTCGCTGGGATGGACGGCGATGGTGTTCTCGTCGATCCGGGCGCCCAGCATGCCCTGGGTGCGCGCGGCCCCGGCGACCTCCGTGAGCACAGCGGGCTCCTCGGAGTGCAGCACCAGGCCGTGCGCCGGATGGGGCAGGATCTGGAGCCGTCCGTACCGGTCCATCGTGTCCGCGATGTCGATCAGCAGCGCATGCGGGACCGGGTACTTCGAGTGCTCCATCAGGGCGTCGATGACGGTCTCCGCGTCATAACCGGCCGCCCGGGCGTTCCAGAGGCTCAGCGGGGTCAGGCGATAGGTGTGGATGTGCTCGGGCGCGCGCTCCAGCTCGGCGAACGGCGCGATGGCCATGCGCGCTTCCAGCGCGTCCTCATGGTCGACCTCGAGCAGCAGGGTCTTGTCGCTCTGCACGATGAGCGGACCGGTCACGGGCTCTCCTCTTCTTGCGGCTCTCTGCCAGCTGTGTCCAACCATGCCGCACCGGAGTGTATTCCTGCCGTGCGCTAGGCCGTCCCGATGTCACAGCCCGGCGGGTCCTTCAGCAGACGTCCGAAAATCGTCCAGTACACGTCCAGCAGACTTCCAGGATTGCGGTGCATCGTGGGGGCATGAACGCCACCAAGCAGAACACCGAGGCCGAGGCACGACTCCTGGTCGTGGACGACGAGCCGAACATCCGCGAACTCCTCTCCACCAGCCTGCGCTTCGCCGGGTTCGAGGTGGTCTCCGCCGGCACCGGCAACGAGGCACTGAAACTGGCTGAGGAAACCGACCCGGACCTCCTGGTCCTGGACGTCATGCTGCCCGATATGGACGGCTTCACCGTGACCCGCCGGCTCCGCACCGCCGAACGGCACATCCCGGTCGTCTTCCTGACCGCCCGCGACGACACCTCCGACAAGATCACCGGTCTGACGGTCGGCGGCGACGACTACGTCACCAAGCCCTTCAGCCTCGAAGAGGTCGTGGCCCGCATCCGCGCCGTGCTGCGCCGCACCCGGGGCGAGCAGGACGAGGACAACGCCGTGGTCGTCGTCGGCGATCTGGAGCTGGACGACGACACCCACGAGGTCCGCCGCGCCGGGGTGCTGATCGAGCTCTCCCCCACCGAGTTCAAGCTGCTGCGCTATCTGATGCTCAACGCCAACCGGGTGCTCTCCAAGGCGCAGATCCTCGACCACGTCTGGGAGTACGATTTCGGCGGTGACACCGGTATCGTCGAGTCCTATATCTCCTACCTCCGTCGCAAGGTGGACACCGCTCCCCCGACGGTGAGCGAGGAGGACAAGCACAAGTGGCAGCCGATGATCCAGACCAAGCGCGGCGTCGGCTACATGCTCCGCACCCCCGCGGAGTGAGAGCGCCGGGGCTGGGCACGATCATCCACGACCGTCCATGACCAAGTGATGAACAGGTAGCCGATGGCACGTCAGCGCGGATTCCTCGCGCGAAGCGCCTCCAGCGGGCAGAAGATGCTGCTGTGGGAGGAATGGTCGCTCACCCGGAAGCTGGTGAGCATCCTGGTGACCCTGATTCTGCTGGCGCTGCTGGGCACGAGCGCGTGGTCGCTGCAGAATCTGCGGCACAGCCTGATCGAGCGCACCGACGAGCGGCTGATCCAGACCTCCGAGGCCCTCGCCCTGACCGCCGCCGAGCAGGTCCTGCTGCCGAGCGGCCTGGCCAGCGCCGACGACGCCAATGCGGAGGAGCTGCTGCAGACCCTCCTGCCGGGTCAGTATTACGTTCAGTTCTTCCGCGCCGACGGCACCCCGGTCTCCGACCCCGTGTCCCCCGATCCGCACAACCGGCCGCTGCTGCCGCGCATCGATGCCTCTCTCGTGACCGCCCGCAACGGCGAGCCGTTCACGGTGGAGGGCACCGGGAGCAACTGGCGCGCCAGGGTGCTCACCGTGCAGAACACCGACTTCGTGGTGGCGATCGCGCTGCCCTTCGAACAGGACATCGACGGGATCACCGAGCGGGCGCGGAACACCATGATCGGCATCGGGATCATCGCGCTCGGACTGGCCGGCGGGGTGGGCTACATCATCGTCACGCACACTTTCCGCCCGCTGCGGGAGATCCAGGACACGGCCGCGCGCATCGCCGCCGGGGACCTCTCCCAGCGGGTGCGGCCCTATCCGCGCAACACCGAGATGGGTCGCCTGGCCGCCTCGCTGAACACCATGCTGGGGAAGATCGAACGGAACTTCGACGGTCAGAGCCGCTCGGAGCGGCGCATGCGCCAGTTCGTCGCCGACGCCAGCCACGAGCTGCGCACGCCGCTGGTGACGATCCGCGGATACGCCGAGCTCTACCGGCAGGGGGCGATCGCCAAGCCCGAGGACGTGTCCGCCGCGATGCGCCGGATCGAGGCTGAGGCGCTGCGGCTGGGCGCCCTGGTGGACGATCTGGTGGCGCTGGCGCGGCTGGACGAGCAGCAGGAGGTCAAGAAGTCGCTGGTGGACGCCTTCGAGATCGTCCGCGACGCCGCCGCCGACGCCGCCGCCCAGGCCCCCGAGCGCGATATCAGCCTGATGTCCCTGGACGGCGGTGAAGCGCAGCCGGTCGGCCCGGTGTACGGAGCCGAGAGCCAGCTGCGCCAGGTCATCGTGAACCTCAGCGGCAACGCCATCCGGCACACGCCGGCCGGCAGCCCCATCGAGTTCGCCATCGGCGAGATGCGCATCGCCGATCAGCAGCCGGCGCCAGCACCGGCGAGCACCGACGCCGCCCAGATGTCCACCGCCGAGCTGCGCGTACGGCGCAAGCAGACTGGTTCCCAGCCGCGCATCGTCCCGGACGTCGGCGCACGCCACGACGGCGCCAAGGCAAGCGGGCGGTACGTGTGCATCGAGATCAGGGACCACGGCGACGGCATCGCCGAGGAGGACATTCCCAGGATCTTCGAGCGGTTCACCCGCCTGGACAGCTCGCGGAACAGGGACACTGGTGGTTCGGGACTGGGTCTGTCCATCGTCCGGGCCATCGTCGAACGCCACGCCGGCGAGATCACCGTGCACCAGACGGAGGGAGGCGGCGCCACCTTCCGGGTGCTGCTCCCCGTGGCGGACTCCCCGCCCGCAGAGGCAGAGGACTCCGCTCAGCATCAGAAGAAGGAAGAAGGTAAGCCATGAGCCAGAACCCCTTCGAGCCCGGGGTGCCTCGCCCCGAGGACGAGCAGCGCCGCGGACCCGGTTCGCAGCCAGATCCCGCCGGGTCCTCCCCCGGGAGTCCGCATTCCGCCTCGTCTCAGTCCGGACCTCAGTCCGCCGGGTCGTCTCAGCCAGGGCAGTCTCAGCCCGACTCGTCTCAGCCGGGGTCGTCCCAGCCGGGGCCCCAGCAGTCCGGTGCGTTCCAGCCCGGATTTTCCCAGCCGGGATCCCGACAGCCCGGCGCAGCCCAGTCCGGCACGCCCCAGTCCGGCTCAGCGTCCTCAGGCTCGTCCCGACCCGGGTCGTCTCAACAACCCGGATCGCCTCAGCCCGTAACCCCGCAGTCCGCGTCCTCCCAGTCCGGCGCCGGGCAGTCCGGCGCCGGGCAGTCCAGTTCCGGGCAGGGAGCCCGTGACGGCGTGACAGGCTCTCAGGGCTCGCCGGGCTCTCAGGGCTCTCAGGGCTCTCAGGGCTCTCAGGGCTCTCAGGGCTCTCAGGGCTCTCAGGGCCAGCGTCAGCCCTTCTCCGCTTCCGCGTCCCCCGGCTCGGGGAGCGGGACCTCTCCCTTCGGCTCACAGCGCGCGTCCGCGCACCCGCCGCAGGGCAGCGCGCAGCGGGCCGTTCCCTCTCAGGGGCAGCCGGGCGGCTCCCAGCCCGGTACGCATAGCGGCTCCCAGCCCAGCACGCACAGCGGGCCGTACGGGTCTCAGCCCAGTGGGTACGGGCAGCCCGGATCGCCTGCGCGTTCCGCGGCGCCGGGGCCGCGGTACGGCAGCCAGCACACACCGGGTTACGTCAGCAGCCCGTCGGGCACCGGCCAGCCTGGATCCTCTCCGGCGGACCATACGCAGTCCGGCGCCGACCGGTTCGCCCCAGGCGCCCATACCGGGCAGCCCGGACACGGGACCCCCGGCGGGTCCGGCCCGGCGTCCTACGGCCAGGGCACGTCGCCGTCCTTCGCCGCGCCGTCGTTCTCACAGCCGGCTAGCTCCTCTCCGCCTCCGGCCGGGCCTGGCGGCGCCGGCACAGCCTACTCCGGTTCCGCCCCGGCCCCGGGATCCTCCGGCTCCTTCGGGGGACCCGGCGCCGAACCGCAGCCGGCGACGCGGGAGAAGCGGCGCGGGCCCGGCTGGCTCGCCCTCATCGTGGCGGTCGTGCTCACGGCACTCGTGACGGCCGGGGCGAGCATCGGCGTGGCCGCCCTGATGGACAGCACCGCGGAGCCGGAGACGACCCAGGCAGAGCAGGAGGCGCCGGTCGCCGTCGCCGACGCACCGGACTGGAGCGCCATCGCCGAGCAGGCCTCGCAGAGCGTCGTCGCGATCCAGGTGGGCGTCGACGGGCAGCTGCAGGGCCAGGGCTCCGGTTTCCTCTACGACGATCAGGGACACGTGGTCACCAACAGCCACGTCGTCGCCCCGGCCGACACCGCCGGGGGCGAGGTGCTGGTCGCTTTCAACGACGGCAGCACCGTGCCGGCCCAGATCACGGGCCGGGACCCGAACACCGACGTCGCGGTGCTCGAGCTCAGCCAGGTCCCCGACGGCTTCGCACCGCTGCCGGTGGGCGATTCCTCCGCCATCCGGGTGGGCGATCCGGTCATGGCCCTCGGCAACCCCCTGGGCCTGGCCGACACCGTCACCACCGGCATCGTCTCCGCGCTCAACCGCCCGGTCACCACCCAGAACCTGGGTGAGGACCCGAGCAGCGATGACATCGCGACGACCATCACCAACGCGATCCAGACCGATGCCGCCATCAACCCGGGTAACTCCGGCGGCCCGCTGATCAACAGCCAGGGCGAGGTGATCGGGGTGAACTCCTCGATCGCGAACCTGCAGCAGGGCGGTCCCAGCGGCGGCCAGGCCGGGTCGATCGGCATCGGCTTCGCCATCCCGATCACGAGCGCCGTGACCATCGCGGACCAGCTGATCGAGACCGGCACCGCCGAGCACCCGGCGCTGGGCATCACCCTGACGTCCTCGTCGGTGGAGTCCGGCGGCATCACCCGTGGCTCCGCGGAGGTCGGCCAGGTGGATCCCGGCTCCGCGGCCGAGCAGGGCGGGATCCAAGCGGGAGACCACATCATCGCGGTGGACGATGTCCAGATCAACAACGCCATCTCCCTGCAAGCCCTCATCCGTTCCCTGCGCATCGGGCAGGACGTGACCATCACGGTGGTCAGGGACGGTCAGGAGCAGCAGCTGAGCGTCACCCTGCAGGGCAGCTGACCGGGCCTTCCGGCTGGCTCGCCGCTTCCCTCCCCGCCATCCGCACACGGGTGACGGGGAGGGAAGCGCTTTGCGCGGAGCGGGGGACACTCATGTTCACAGCACCGGGGCTCGTCGAGTGCGGAAGCGCTTTCCGGGGAGCGGGAGACGCCCGGCGGTAGCGGGCGTCTCCGGTACCGTGGCGTCATGGGCAGACCGACATCGGTGGACGAGTACATCGAAGCGCTTGAAGGCCCGGCACAGAGCCGGATCGTGGAACTGCGCGCCCTCTGCCAGGAAAGCGCCCCGGACGCCGCCGAGGCGATCAAGTGGGGCTCACCTGCCTATGTCCACCCCTCCGGGACGATCCTGTTCGTCCTCAACGCGTTCAAGCACCACGCGAACATCGTCTTCACGCCCAGCACGCGGGAGACATTCGCGACGGAGCTGGCGGCATTCACCACCGGCAAGGGCAGCGTCGCGCTCCCCTATGCGGAGCCCCTGCCCGCCGATCTCCTGAGACGGATGATCCAGTACCGCGTCCGCGAGCACGTCGACCACGGCGTGATGTGGAGGTAGGCCTCCTGCCCTGCACCACTCCGCGGTCCTGTCCCGGTGCGCCCGGCACGGCGGTCTCCTCCCTCGCATCGGTTCCTCACGAGGTCGATTCCTCCAGCATCACGTCCGCCGGCGTCCACAGGTCAGGCGATCCGGCGGTCACAGCGAGCGGCTCGCCGGCGAGATCATCCACAATCCGCACCGCGCAGGCAGCAGCCGGCGGCCGGAACGGGCACGCTGGCCGGAGGCAAGCGCCGCCGGGGCGCTGGATGAGGAGAGGAGCACGAGGATGAGCAGTTTCCGGGTGGACGCGGAACGGGTGATGGAATCCTCCCGCGCGGTGGAGGCCTCCGCCGGTGCGGTCGCGGACGAGGTCCAGACCATGATGAGCAATCTGCGCGGCCTGCAGGACTCCTGGCAGGGCCAGGCGGCCGAGGGCTTCCAGTCAGTGGTCGACGAATGGCACGGGGTCCAGGAGCAGGTGCGCGAATCCCTGCAGGGCATCCGGGAGGCGCTCGCGGTCGCCGGCCGTCAGTACGCCGAGGTGGAGGACGCCAACAGTCGGATGTTCCGCTTCTGACCCGTCCTCTCCCCGCTGTCGGGGAGTGGCCGTACGCTCGGGCGGGCAGGCTCGCCCGCCGGAGTGCTACGAGCCGGCAGGCTTCAGGTTCGCTCGTAATCCAGGGCGATCCGTCGCGCTGCGCGGGCCCCGCGCGATAGGCTGATGGCAAAGGACCCAGGTACTGCCGGCAGCCGGGAATCGGACCGCGCTGCGCACGTCACGACTCTAGAGGAGCTGGTCGGAAGTCTCATGAGCATTTTCAAGCGCATCAAGATGATCTTCGGCGCCAAGGCCAACAAGGCGCTGGACCGGGCTGAGGATCCGAATCAGACTCTGGATTACTCCTACCAGAAGCAGCTGGAACTCTTGCAGAAGGTCCGCCGCGGAGTCGCGGACGTGGCCACGAGCCGCAAGCGGCTGGAACTGCAGATCGGCCAGCTGGAGCAGCAGCAGGACAAGCTGAACGCGCAGGCGCAGAAGGCCATGCAGGTGGGTCGCGAAGACCTCGCCCGCGAGGCGCTGACCCGCAAGTCCGGCCTGCAGCAGCAGATCAGCGACCTGCAGACCCAGCACGAGAGCCTGCAGAACGAAGAGCAGAAGCTGACGCTGGCCTCTCAGCGTCTGCAGGCGAAGGTCGATTCCTTCCGCACCCGCAAGGAGACGCTCAAGGCCACGTACAACGCCGCCGAGGCCCAGACCAAGATCGGCGAGGCCTTCAGCGGCATCTCCGAGGAGTTCGGCGACGTCGGCATGGCGGTCCAGCGCGCCGAGGACAAGACCGCGGAGCTTCAGGCGCGCGCCGGCGCCGTGGACGAGCTGCTCGCCTCAGGGGCGCTCGACGACGTCACCGGTTCCAGCCGGGACGACATCAGCGCAGAGCTGGACGCCCTCTCCTCGCAGAACGACGTGGAACTTGAGCTGCAGCGGCTGCGGGAGTCCCTCCCCTCCGGTCAGCAGCAGGCGCCCGGCCAGCTGGAAGAGGGGCAGGGCGAGAACCGATGATCGTGCGCATCCTCGGCGAGGGACAGTTCAACATCGCGGACATCGAGCAGGAGGCGCTGCAGCGGTTCGACGACGACATCGAGACCGCCGTGGCCTCAGGCGACGAGGAGCGAGTCCACAGCTCACTCGTGGCCCTGCGTGATTTCATTGTCACGCACGGAGAACCCGTCGCCGACGACTACCTCGGCCCCTCGGATGTCGTCGTGCCGTTCCCGGACGCTGATATCTCCGACATCCAGGGATTGTTGAACGAGGAAGGGCTGATACCGGACTTCTGATCGAGGAGGAGCTTGAACGATGAGCAGCACCCGCTTCATCAAGGACTACGGCTTGAGCAGCCGCATGTGGCTGGCGATCTTCCTCAACGGCGCCCTCTACGTGGTCCTCATCCTGGCCATCTGGTTCATCTTCGGCCAGACCACCGGCGGTGTCGTCATCGCGCTCCTGATCAGCGGAGTGGCCTTCTTCTTCCAGTGGTACAGCTCGGACGCGATCGCGATGCGGGCCATGGGCGCCCGCGAGGTCACGCCCGAACAGGCACCCGAGCTGCACATGCTCGTCGACCGGCTGTGCCAGCTGGCGGACATGAAGAAGCCGCGAGTCGCCATCGCCTACTCCGAGATCCCGAACGCCTTCGCGACGGGGCGCTCGCCCAACCATTCGGTGGTGTGCGTGACCTCGGGTCTGCTGAAGCAGCTGAGCCAGGAAGAGGTCGAGGCCGTGCTGGCCCATGAGCTCTCCCATGTGGCGCACCGCGATGTGACCGTCATGACGGTGGCCGGGGTGACCGGCGTCGTCGCCGGCCTCATGATGCGCTCGGCCATGTACTCCGGGATGGCCGGCGGCAACCGCAATAACAACGGCGCCATCGTGCTGCTGGCCATGACGCTCGTCGGCGTGGTCGTCTACGCGCTGTCCTTCCTGCTCATCCGGGTGCTCTCGCGGTACCGGGAGCTGGCGGCCGATCGCGCCGCGGCGTACCTCACCGGCAAGCCCAGCACCCTGTCCTCGGCGCTGGTGAAGATCTCCGGCGAGATCGGCCGGATCCCCAGCAAGGACCTGCGCCAGGCCGCGACCGTGAACCACCTCAACCTGGTTCCCGCGCTGGACGGGAAGAGCATCGGCGCCCTGTTCTCCACCCACCCGCCGCTGCAGAAGCGGCTGGACCAGCTCAGCCGCATCTCCGCCGACCTCTCCCGCCCCGCCTAAAGAAGAAAGAACGTCTTCGTGGGACTCCTCGACATCATCCTCGGACGCAGCAAGCCAAAGCAGGCGAACCTCGACCAGCTGTTCGGCTTCCCGTCCGCGGCCATCACCCTGCAGGCCGCCACCGATTTCCGGCCCACCGGCATCGGCGCCGTCGCGTTCCGGCAGGTGGAGGGTGCCGCGTTCACGAGCGTGGAGCAGGAGATCAAGGGGCTGCTCGGCGGAGACTCGGACATCGCCGTGCGGCAGGCCAACGACGGCTTCGGCTACACCTGGGAGGTCGTG
Organism: Sediminivirga luteola; assembly: GCF_014639315.1. Taxonomy (GTDB): domain Bacteria; phylum Actinomycetota; class Actinomycetes; order Actinomycetales; family Brevibacteriaceae; genus Sediminivirga; species Sediminivirga luteola. Next base: position 307,156 of record NZ_BMFY01000001.1, on the reverse strand, counting down.
CGCAGCAAGAGCCGGGACGCCTCGTCCCTGGTGACCAGCCTGCACGCGGTCAACAGCGCGCTGGAGGCGCAGGGTTTCGGCCCGATGCTGCTGTGCTCCACGATGTACCTGCGCGATTCCGCCGGCCAGGCGCTCGCCCTGGTGTACCTGTATAAGCGCGGGACGTTCTACCCCTTCGCCCCAGTTCCCGGTTCCCAGCAGCGCAACAGCGCCCTGGAGCTGCAGATCCGGGGCACCATCGCCGACGATCTCCGCATCGAAGACGACCTCTCCAAGTGGTCGCCTCTGTGGGGCGCCCCCGGGCTGGACGAGGCGCCTGCCCCGGACGAGGAGCACTGACGTGCCGCCATGAGCGTCGATCTGGGGCTGCCGACCTTCCGGCTCCGCGCGGACTCACCGTCCGCTCCCGGCCGGCCGGACCACCCCGGCCTGATCGACCGCTTCGGCCGCATCGCGACCGATCTGCGGGTCTCCCTGACGGACCGCTGCAACCTGCGCTGCACCTACTGCATGCCTGCCGAAGGCCTGGACTGGACGCCCAAAGCGGAACTGCTCACCGACGAGGAACTCCTGCGGCTACTGCGCATCGGCGTGGAACGACTCGGCATCCGCGAGGTGCGCTTCACCGGCGGGGAGCCGCTGCTGCGCCGCGGCCTGGAGACGGTCATCGCCGGGACCGCGGCACTGCGCACCCGCGGGCCGGCCGGCGAGGCGGGCGCACCCGTGGAGATCTCCCTGACGACCAACGCCATCGGCCTGGACCGGCGCGCCAGTGCCCTGGCTGCCGCGGGGCTGCGGCGGATCAACGTCTCCCTGGACACCCTGGACGAGGAGACCTTCCGCGGCATGACCCACCGGGACCGGCTACCGGACGTCCTGGCCGGCCTGCAGGCCGCACGTGCCGCAGGGCTGGACCCGGTCAAGATCAATGCCGTGCTCATGCCCGGCCAGAACGACCATCAGGCCGCCGATCTGCTCGAATGGGCCATCCGCGAGGGCTACCAGCTGCGGTTCATCGAGCAGATGCCCTTGGACGCCCAGCACGCCTGGACCCGGGACGGGATGATCACGGCGGCAGACATCCTCCGCCGGCTGGAGCGGCGCTTCCATCTGACCCCGGCCGATCCGTCCCAGCGGGGCTCGGCGCCGGCCGAACTCTGGCACGCCCAGTCCCGAGCCGACTCATGCCTGCGCGGCACGGTCGGCGTGATCGCCTCGGTCACGCGCAACTTCTGCGCCGCCTGCGACCGCACCCGGCTCACGGCGGATGGCCAGTTGCGCAACTGCCTCTTCGGCACCCAGGAAAGCGATCTGCGCGCCCTGCTGCGCGACCCTGGCCGCAGTGACGAGGACATCGCCGCCGCGTGGCGGGCGAACGCCTGGGCGAAGAAGGCCGGGCACGGTCAGGACACCCGTCCGGCCGGCGCCGATGACGGTTTCATCCGCCCGTCCCGGCCCATGAGCGCGATCGGAGGCTGACCATGGAGAACACCGTGCGGATCCGCTACTTCGCGGCCGCCCGCGAAGCGGCCGGCCGCCGCACCGAACAGGTCGCCGTACCGCCGGGCACGAGCCTGGAGGCGCTGCGGACGATCCTCGCCGGCCGGTATCCGGGGATGCGCGAACTGCTCGGCTCCTGCAGCTTTCTCCGCGACGGCATCGTGGTCGAGCCCGGCACCCCCCGCGCCGCCGAACCCCTCGGTCCGGGCGCGGAAGTGGACGTGCTGCCGCCCTTCGCCGGAGGCTGAGACCCGCCGCAACCTGCCCGTGCCTCGTCCCGATCCGGGCAACCCCACCGTGGCCGGTCCGGTCTCAATCCGCTCTGCCTCGTCCCGGCCCTGCCTCATTCTTCTCCGGGCGGCGGCTCCTCCCACCAGTCCGGGTGCAGGCCCAGCGCCCCGGCTTCCTCCCGGAGGGCACCGAGCGCCGCCGCGGACCCGACCGCCAGCAAGCCGCCGGGCGGTAGGCCGGGCCGGGTCAGCGCCGCCGCGAAGGCCTCGGCCGGTTGCAGGTGCTCCCACTCCGACCCGGCGTCCTCGGCGTCCAGCAGGCCGGTGAGCGGGTAGCTGTCATGCACCAGGACCGCAGTGGCCACGGGAGAGCAGACGAGGCCGCCGATCGCTGCGAAGTGCCCCACCTTCCACGGCGAGGGATGCATCGCGGCAGCGTCCCCCGTGCTGAAGTACACCTCCCAGGCCTGCCTTGCACCGAACCGGTACCGGGCGGTGGCGACATTGGCGAGCAGCAGTGCATCGTGCCGCGTCGCAGCGCGTACCGCGCCGACTACTTCGCCAGTGCTCCAGGATCCGGCCGAGCACAGCGGCAGCACGCCGGCATCGGCCGTCCCGGCGAACCGGCGGATGGCTCGCGCGAGCCCGCGGGCAGTGGTGCCCGCCTGTGCCGGCACCTCGGTGACCGGCAGCTCGCCCTCCGGGGGACGCGACGGCTGCCGCGGCGGCAGCGACTCAGCGCCGGCAAGACGCACTGCGCCCGCCGCGTCCGCCGCTTCCTCCTGGCTCCCGGGAACCTGAACCGGCACGCCGCGGCGCTGCAGCGCACGCAGCACGGCCAGGGTCCAGAACGGACCGCACAGGTCATCCTTCTGCGGCAGCTCCGGATGCGCCGCTGCTCGCAGCGCCGGATAGCCGGGCAGCAGTTCCCTCAGCGGCACCACCATCGGCCTTCAGTACAACCAGAGGTGACCGGCGACGATCTCGGCGTCCGTCAGCCCGTCCGCCCAGGCCACATCGGAGGCACGCACCGCCCGGAAGGCTTCGCGGTGCTCGGGGGTGAAGACGGCGCTCACGGCAGCGCTGTCGTCGATGGCGGCATCGGCGTCCTCCGGATCAGTCGGAAGGGCGCCGATGCCTCGCTCGGCCCGCTGCTCCTCGGTCCAGGTTCCGGGGTCCTCCGCCACGGGAGGAGGGGGCGCGGTGCCCTCCTCCAGACCGGAGAGTCCCGCCGAGATCAGCGCCGCCAGCAGCAGATAGGGATTGGCGGAGGCGTCGGAGGACTTGAACTCGATGTTCCACTGCCCCTCGCCCAGCAGGCCGCCGCCCTGGACAAGGCGCAGCGGCGCTTCCCGGTTCTCCACACCCCAGATGGTGTGGGCCCCGGCGAAGTAGCCCGGACGCAGCCGCAGCAGAGACGGCACGCTAGGAGCGCCCACCGCGGAAAGGGCCGGCAGATTCCGGTGGAGACCGGCCAGGAAGGCGGCACCGTCCCGGCCCAGCCCGTGCACATCGCTGCCGTCGCCGGCCGGCGTCAGCAGGTTCCGGCCGTCCCGCCACGGCGAGACATGGACATGCCAGCCGTTCCCGACGCCCTCGGCCGTCACGAGCGGGGCGAAGCTGACCCGGTAGCCGTGCCGGTGGGCGACGCCGTGGATGATCTGCCGGGCCAGCAGCTGCTCATCGGCGGCCCGCAACGGTTCCGCCGGCCTGAGGCTCACCTCCAGCTGGGCGAGGCCGTATTCGGCGTGCACCTGGTTGAGCTCCAGACCGGTCTCGGCGAAGGCCCGGAGCAGGTCGGCCTGGAAGTCTCCCAGCACGGTCAGCGCGTGCGGACTGTAGGCCGGCCCGCTGTGCGCCGGCGTGGAGCCGTCCGCGCGGAACAGGCTGAACTCGATCTCATAACCGAATCGCAGCTCGATGCCCTGCTGCTCCGCGCGTTCAACCTGCCGGCGCAGCGCCGCCCGCTGATCGTATTCGCTCACCTCGCCGCTGACCCGGAACTGGTCCACCGGCGCGTAGGCCAGGCCCGGAGCGCTTGCCACCGTGCGCAGGCCGGACAGGTCCGGGACGATACGGCGTTCCCCGCTGGCGGTGCTCAGGCCGCCATAGCTGTGGGTGATGGCGTCATGGGAGTCGAACACGGCGAACAGCACCGTGACCCCGACTCCTTCCTCCGCCACGCGGGGAAGCCGCTGAATCGGAACCGTGCGCGAACGCGGGATGCCGTTGTTGTCCGCCCAGTACAGGACGACGCCGCTGATGCCCTGTTCGCTCAGCTCCTCGGCCAGACGGCCCGCCTCCGTCAGACGACCCGTCACCTGATCGGCCGGGACTACACCAGCAAGGGCATCGAGATCGTTCGCCATGGTCTCCTCCTCGTGCGTCAACACTCCAGGTACAGACTAGACGGCGGCGCTGTGGCGGCCGTCACCCGCGGAAGCGGAACGTCATCTCACGGCAGGCGGATCCGGTGCGCTCGCCCTTTCGGGCAGAGTCCTTCTCAGGCGGCGCCGACCCATTCGGCCGTGCCGTCGGCGAACTGCTGGCGTTTCCACACCGGCAGCCGTGCTTTGACCTCGTCCACCAGGACGGCGCAGGCGGCGAAGGCCTCCTTGCGGTGCGCGGCGGACACGGCCACTGCGAAGGCAAGATCGCCGATCGCCAGCGCCCCCACCCGATGGCTCACGGCGAACGCCTCCACCGGAAGTTCCGCCGCCAGATCGGTGAGAAGCTCGCGGAGCAGCCGCTCCGCGGCCGGATGCGCCTCGTAGTCGAGCGCCACGACGGTGCGCCCGGCGTCGTGATCGCGTACCACGCCCTCGAACGTCACCACGGCCCCCGCGGCCTCGACGCGCACGGCCTCGCGCATGCGTGCCGGATCGATCGGGTCCGAAGTCACCTCCGCCAGAACCAGCCGGGCCGTGCCCGACGCCGGGGCGGAGTTCGCCGGGAACCCGCCGGGGGTGCTGTGCTCGGTCATCGGCGCCAGTGCCTTCCTGGAGTGAGCGTAACGGTCCTCATGGCTCTCCTGCCGCATCGTCCGGCGCCCTCGCGGTGGCAGCCCGCGCCAGGGACCCGGACGTGGGGCGTCCGCTAGAAGATGTCGCCGAGGTCGCCGAAACCGTCGAAGTCGCCGCCCATATCGCCACCGGCGTCGCCGAAACCGCCCTCGCCGAAGCCCCCGTCCCCGGCGCCCATGTCCCCGGCACCGGCGTCTGCGGCGCCGCCGTCCCAGCCCATGCCGAAGCCGTTGAACATCATCGCGCCCAGCAGCACGCCCGGCAGCAGCCCCGAGCCGGCGTAGGAGTTGAAGTAGCCCTGGTTGTACGGGGCGTAGGCGGGTCCGGCTTCCCAATAGGCACGACGCGAGACACCATCCGCGTCGCGGACCTTGCGCACGGCCGGTTCCGCCCCGCACTCGACCCGCTCGGCATCGGCGGCGCAGACCGGCACCGGACGCAGCTGACCGCCGGCGGGGGCCCAGTCGACGTCCTGCACCGAGGGGCCGTGCTGGGGGTTGAAGAAGCACGGCGGGCGGCGGGTGGGAAGCTCACGGCCCTCGACCCGGGCCTGAACGCAGCTTGCCGCGTACCGGCCGTCTTCCAGGGCCTCGGTGACGTGCTTGATGTCCTCCGGCTTGGAGACGGCATCCAGGATCTGCTTGGCGGTCTCGTAGGAGTCGAGCGCCCGCTGGTAATCCTGCCGGCCCGCTGCATCGAGTTCCGCGGTGGCGGTGACGACGTCCAGCTCCGAGAGCTCCTCGCCGAAGAGGGTGACATCCTCCTCCGCGGTCTGCTTCACGCGCTCGAGTTCCTCGCGCTGCCGCTCCCGCTCCAGGCCCCGGGAACGGACGAAGGAGATTCCCGCGAAGGCCGCGACTGCAAGAAGTAGGCACCAGAAGAGAACAACCATTGAATGAAAACCTCGAAGATCGGCTTGGCAGCCATAGTACCGGTTCGTTCCTCCGCTCCAGTGTCCTCCCTGAAGCTGGGTGACTGCTGTGTCCCGGGTCACCGCGACCCGTTGGCATCCCGCCTGCGGCACACGGGAAGCGGACCGGCGCGCATGGCGGCATGCTGCGGGCACGCCGATCCGGTCCTGGCCGGGGGGCGCGGAAAGATGCGCGGCCGGACGCTCTAGGCTTGGCTCATGGTCATCGTCGTCCTAGGGCTCCTCGCTGTGCTCGTCGGCGCCATGTCCCAGCGCCTGACAGGCATGGGATTCGCGCTGATCGTCGCTCCCTTCATGGTCCTTCTCTTCGGCCCCATCAGCGGCGTCATGCTGGTCAACCTCTGCGGCGCGGTCTCCGCCGCGATCGTCTGCGTGCAGACCTACCGGCACGCGGAGTGGCGGACGGCCTGGCGGCTGATGGCGTTCGCCGCCGTCGGCGTGGTGGCCGGGGCCTGGCTCGGCGCGGTCCTGGACGACGGGCTGATGCAGATCGTCATCGGCATCCTCATCATCATCGCGATGAGCGCCTCCCTGTTCACGCCGTGGCTGCGACGCGAGATCCACCGCACGCTCCCGGTGACCGGCGCGACCGGACTGACGGCCGGGTTCATGAACGCCGCCGCCGGAGTCGGCGGGCCGGCGATCAGCGTCTACGCGGTGCTCACCCGCTGGGAGCAGAAACGGTTCGCGGCGACGATGCAGCCGGTGCTCATCATGATGGGCATCTCGTCCCTGGCGTTCAAGCTGCTCTTCGAAGCCGATGCCTGGCCGCAGCTGCCCGGCCCCATGTGGCTCGGGATCGCCCTGTGCATCGGCGCCGGACAGCTGATCGGCGAGCGCCTGGCGCGGATCGTTCCGGTGCGGGTGGCACGCATCCTGATGATCACTCTCGCCTACGCCGGGGGGGTCGCCGCGCTCATCGGCGGCATCGTGCACGTCAGCGGCTGATCCAGGCCCGCATGGCGCAGCCTGTTCGTCGGTGGTTCGCCGCTGCGCCCGTACGTCGTCGCTGCCCATGGATGGGGAACCACGACGTACGGGCGCGGTGACGACGTAGCGGGGTCTGCGGGCCCCGGGGTGCTGCGGGCGCGGGGCACGGACTGCTCGTTCACGCCAGAACGCCCATGCCGTCGCGCCCGGGCACGACGAAGGGGCGGCACCGGTGAGGGTGCCGCCCCTTCGCACTAGCTGCGGTCAGGCTGGGATCTAGAAGCCCATGCCGCCCATGTCCGGCTCGCCGCCGGCCGGGGCCGCGGGGGCCTTCTCCGGCTTGTCGGCGACGACGGCCTCGGTCGTGAGGAACAGGCCCGCGATGGACGCGGCGTTCTCCAGGGCCGAACGGGTCACCTTGACCGGGTCGTTGACGCCGGCGGCCAGCAGATCCTCGTACTCGCCGGTCGCGGCGTTCAGGCCGTGACCGGGATCGAGGGAGCGGACCTTCTCGGCCACGACGCCCGGCTCCAGGCCGGAGTTGGTGGCGATCTGCTTCAGCGGCGCCTCGATGGCGACCTTGACGATGTTGGCGCCGGTCGCCTCGTCGCCGGAGAGCGAGAGCGTGTCGAACGCCTTCTGACCGGCCTGGATGAGAGCCACGCCACCACCGGCGACGATGCCCTCCTCGACGGCGGCCTTGGCGTTGCGCACCGCGTCCTCGATGCGGTGCTTGCGCTCCTTGAGCTCCACCTCGGTGGCGGCACCGGCCTTGATGACCGCCACGCCGCCGGCCAGCTTCGCCAGGCGCTCCTGCAGCTTCTCCCGGTCGTAGTCCGAGTCGGAGTTCTCGATCTCGGCCCGGATCTGCTGCACGCGGCCGGCGATCTCGTCGGCGTCGCCGGCACCCTCGACGATGGTGGTCTCGTCCTTGGTGACGACCACCTTGCGGGCGGTGCCGAGCAGGTCGAGCGTGACGTTGTCGAGCTTGAGACCAACCTCCTCGGAGATGACCTGGCCACCGGTGAGGATGGCGATGTCGGCGAGCATGGCCTTGCGGCGGTCACCGAAGCCGGGGGCCTTGACCGCGACGGACTTGAAGGTGCCGCGGATCTTGTTGACCACGAGCACGGCGAGGGCCTCGCCCTCGACGTCCTCGGCGATGATCAGCAGCGGCTTGCCCGACTGCTGGACCTTCTCCAGGGTCGGCAGGAGGTCCTTCACATTGGAGATCTTGGAGTTGACGATGAGGATGTAGGGATCCTCCAGCACCGTCTCCTGGCGCTCCGCATCGGTGACGAAGTAACCGGAGATGTAGCCCTTGTCGAAGCGCATGCCCTCGGTGAGCTCGAGCTCCAGACCGAAGGTGTTCGACTCCTCGACGGTGACGACGCCTTCCTTGCCGACCTTGTCGATCGCCTCGGCGATCAGCTCGCCGATGGCCGGGTCACCGGCGGAGATACCGGCGGTGGCGGCGATCTGCTCCTTGGTCTCGACGTCCTTGGCGGCGTTCAGCAGCTGCTCGGAGACGGCCTTGACGGCCTTCTCGATGCCGCGCTTGAGCGCCATCGGGTCGGCGCCGGCAGCCACATTGCGCAGGCCCTCCTTGACCAGGGCCTGGGCCAGGACGGTAGCGGTGGTGGTACCGTCACCGGCGACGTCGTCGGTCTTCTTAGCGACTTCCTTGACGAGCTCGGCGCCAATCTTCTCCCAGGGATCTTCGAGCTCGATCTCCTTGGCGATGGACACGCCATCGTTGGTGATGGTGGGGGCGCCCCACTTCTTCTCCAGGACCACATTGCGACCGCGAGGCCCGAGGGTGACCTTGACGGCGTCAGCGAGGGTGTTCAGTCCCCGCTCGAGTCCGCGTCGTGCGTCCTCATCGAACGAAATCATCTTTGCCATTTGGCTGCTGTCCTCCCGAGGTACGGGTGTTCTTCGTCAGCCACCGTCAGTGCCCGCGACGGACGAGCTGCACGTGGGCGATCCATGCCACGCCGGCGCACAGCCCTCACTGCCTCGGTGGTGTAGCACTCCGGCTTCACGAGTGCTAACTCTAGGTTTAGCACTCCCACCCTGCGAGTGCAAATATGAGCGGCGCCCGGCACGGGCCCATGAGACGTTCTTCGCCAGCAGCCGAAAAGCGCCCGCAACGGCGGCACGCCGCCATGAGACGCCGGGTGGAAAAAGCGGACAGAACCCGGAGGCGAGCGGGCGGGGCTGAGGAGGCCGAAGCAGTCGCTAGGGGCTGCCCAGGCCGCTTTCCGGCTCGTCGGCGCCCGTGCCGCCGCCGGGCGCGGTTCCTGTGCCCGGCGCGTCCGTACCCGTCTCACCGGGCTGAGTGCTCGCCAGGTCGGAGCAGACGACGAGCGTGACATCCCCGGAGAACTCCGCGGACTGCTCCACGTCCGGCGCTCCGGTCTCCTCGGCCAGGAGCTCGGCCTGCGCGCGGAACTCCTCGGCGGAGTAGTAAACCGTGGAGGTGCTGTCGGGGGTGCTGTAGTTCCCGGTCTCGACGACGTTCCAGTCGTTCTGGCCCAGCAGGTCGCTGTACGTGGCGGCCACGCCGCTGACCCCGGAGCCGTTGAGCACCGTCACCTCCGCGGTCTTCTCCACCGGGGCCTCGTTCTCCTCACCGGAGTCCTGCTGCTCCCCGCCCTCGGGGAGCTCGTCGTCGGAGACGCCGGACTCCTCCTGGGCCGCCGGGCCCAGATCCTCAGGGTTGCCGGCGGAGAGCCGGATGATGTTGACGACGCCGGCGATCAGCACGACGGCGATGATGGCGAGCACTGTGACGACGACGATGGGAGTCGCCCCCGTGCCGTCCCTGCGCTCACGGTGGGCTGCGCGGCGTTCGCCGGGGTTCTCAGGCATCGGCAGCCCCGTCAGGCCCGCTTGGCAAGGCGGCGGGCGGTGCGCTGCGCCTGACGCGCCTGGCGCATCCGGCGCAGGCGCTTGACGAGCATGGGGTCATGGGCCAGGGCACGCGGATCGTCCAGCAGGGAGTTGAGGATCTGAAAGTAACTGGTGGACGAGAGGCCGAACTTCTCGCGGATCGCCCGCTCCTTCTGACCGGCGTAGCGGTACCACTGCCGCTCGAAGGCGAGGATCTCCTGATCCCGCTCCGAGAGCTGCGCCTCGACGGCGTCAGGTACGGGTTCGTGCATCGCGTGGCTCACGGCTTCCATTCTACGGGCGAGTTACAGCGTTGTCATTCGCACACCCTGCCGGAGGAAGAACGCCGCAGCCCCCTGCCCGCGCCGGTCCGCCCCAGCGGACCCGATAGACCGCCGGCGGGCCAATTCCCACGGCTGTTTCGAGAATCCACGCCTCATCAGCGGAGGATTTCGGAAAACAGCCGTGGGGGTTCAGGTATCCGGGCGGCCACACCGGCGAGCCTGATCGCGGCGGGCGACCGCTGACGTCCGGCGGTCCAATTGTGCCTCGCCTAGGGACGGGCGGGACGTGCGGAGCCCCGCGTCCGGCGGTCCGATGGCATCTCACCCCGGGAGGTGCGGGAGGCGCGGGAGGCGCGGGAGGTGGGCGCACACCCTATGGCAGCGGGGCGGCGGCGTCACTTCATCGGGAGTGATAGGCGCCCCACCGCCTCCGACCTGCAGAGACGGTGGGGGTCCCGGACGTTCAGGAGAGCTTGACGTTGATCTGCTTGATCTGCGTGAAGCCTTCCAGCATGCCTTCGAGCGACACCTCGCGGCCGAAGCCGGAGGTCTTGTAGCCGCCATAGGCCTGGCCGACGACCTGGCCGCCGCCCTGGTTGATCTGCACCCAGCCGGACTGGATCCGGTGGGCGGCGTTCAGCGCCGCGTTGATGTCCTTGGAGAAGACGTAGGCGGCGAGGCCGTACTCGGAGTCGTTCGCCATCTCGATGACCTCGTCCTCGGTACGCCACGGCATGACCGACAGGACAGGACCGAAGATCTCCTCCTGGCTGGTCTTCCAGTCATTGCGGACCCTGGAGAAGACGACCGGCGCATGGTAGAAGCCCGGCTCGCCGACCTGGAGGGAATCGGAGCCGTCGTACGCCACCTCGACGCCGGACTGCGCCTTGCCCCAGGCGATGTAATCGGCGATCCGGTCGTACTGCTTCTGGTTGATCACGCAGCCGATGTCGCTGGACTCCTCGCGCGGATCGCCCACCTTCATCCCGGCGATCCGGTCCACCAGCTTGCCCAGGAAGTCTTCGTAGATGTCCTCGTGCAGGAACAGGCGCGAACCCATCGTGCAGGACTGGCCTTGGCGGGCGAAGCGGGTCGACAGGAGCACCTGATCCAGGGTGGCCTCGTCATTGGAGTCGGGGAAGATGATGTTGGGCGACTTGCCGCCGAGCTCCATCGACGAGTGCGCCAGCCGCGCGCCGGCCACCTCGGCGACGTGCTTGCCGACGGCGGTGGACCCGGTGAACGAGACCTTATCCACGCCCGGGTGCACCACGAGGGCCTCGCCGATGACGCTGCCCTTGCCGGTGACGACGTTCAGCACGCCCTCCGGCAGGAACTCGTTGACGATCTCCGCCATCAGCAGGATCGTCAGCGGCGCGTCCTCGGCGGCCTTCAGCACGAGCGTGTTGCCTGCGGCCAGGGCAGCCGGCGTCTTGAACCCGGCGATCATGAGCGGGGAGTTCCAGGGCAGGATGCCCGCCACGACGCCCAGGGGCTCACGCCGGGTGTACTGCAGCTGGCCATCGCCGGCCGGCAGGGTGACGCCCTTGACCTCACCGGCCACGCCGCCGAAGTAGCGGAACAGCTCGACCAGCATGCCCGCCTCGGGGCGCGCCTGCGTGGAGATCGCGTTCCCGGTGTCCACGGCGGTCAGGGCGGCAAGCTCCTCGGTGCGGGCAGCCAGCGCGTCGGCGGCCTTGTTCAGCAGCCGCTGGCGCTCCTTGAAGTGCAGGGCGGCCCAGGCGGGGAATGCCTTGCGGGCAGCGGCGACGGCACGGTCGGCGTCCTCCGGGCCGCCCTCGGGCACCGTGGCGATGACCGTGTTGCGGTTGATCGGGGTGATCACATCGGCGCGCTGGCCGGAGGCGGCCTCCACCCACTGGCCGCCGATGAGCATCTGCCATTCGGTCTTATCGATCTGCGGTGTCTCCGTCATGGGGAATCCTTCTGCTCGGCGTCGTTTCGCGACGTTCCTGCGTCGTCTGCGACGGTCCTGTGCTACGCGCGTCCCACTATAGGGGCTGGCGCCGTGCCAAGCGGTGGCGGCCCGGGTCCCGGGCGCCCGCGCTGCGGGCACTGCCGGCCAGCAGCGCCCGGGCTGTTTCGCGCCGGTGGAGCAACCCGGGGCCGCCCGGGGTTCCCGGCCCGGGGGCATCACGCTCCTTGCGGGAGCGGTCGCGGGCCCCCGGGGCGGGTCAGGTCTCCAGGGAACCGTCGACGACCCTGCGGACGATGGAGCAGTCTTTCCCGCCGAAACCGGCATCGGCCACCTGGTCCAGCAACTCCTGGACCCGCTCCCCGAAGGCGAGCGGGGTGCCGGTGTCCTGGCCCGCGGCGAGCGCCAGGGAGAGGTCCTTGCGCAGCAGGTCCGTGGTGAAGGTGGGCGCGAAGTCCCGGTTGGCCGGGGAGGACTCCACCACGCCCGGATAGGGGTACCAGGTACGCAGCGCCCAGTTGTCCCCGGATGAGGCGCGGGCGACGGAGAGGAACATCTCGTGATCCAGGCCGAGCCGGTCCGCCAGGACCGTGCCCTCGGCCGTGGCGATGAGGTTGATCGCGAGAATGAGGTTGTTGCAGATCTTGGTGGCCTGCCCGGTGGTGGGCCCGCCGGTATGCACGATGGTCCGGGCCATCGGCTCGATGAAGGGCCGGGCGCGCTCGACATCGGCGTCGGCGCCGCCGACCATGAACGTCAGGGTCCCAGCCTCGGCCCCGGCAGTGCCGCCGGAGACGGGGGCGTCCAGGAACGAGAAGCCCGCGGCGGCTGCCTCCTCGTGCAGGGTCTGCGCCGAGGCGACGTCGATGGTCGAGCAGTCGACCAGGAGCGTGCCCGGGGCGGCGTTGGCGAAGATGCCGTCCTCGCCGCGGTACGCCGCCAGGGCGTGCTCGCCGCGGGGCAGCATGGTGAACACGATCTCGGCGCCGGCGACCGCCTCGGCAGCCGAGGCCGCCGCGTTCACGCCGCGCTCCGCCGCGGCGGCGAGCGCCTGTGCCGACAGGTCGAAGCCCTTCACCTCGTGCCCGGCCCCGACGAGGTTGGCGGTCATCGGGCCTCCCATATTGCCCAGACCGATCCATCCGATAGTGCTCATCGCTCAACTCCTTTGTTGCGCACCGCGTGTTCCGCTGGTTTCCGCTTAAGTGCTCCACACTCTAGCGCCAGCCGCTCATCGCCGGCATCACCCCGCGGGGGTGCGCCGGCGGGCCCCGGCGGGCAGAGGCGGCATCGGCGGCGCCCGGCACGTTCCCGCGCGGGCGCATTACTGTGGTGTCCATGAGCGAGACGAACGGGGGAAACGGCGCCGCGGACGAAGCGCGGCGGCCGGATTGGAGACAGTCGATCGCGCCGGACTGGGCGGAGGTCCTCGAACCGCAGGCGGGCCGGATCGCCGCCCTCGGGGACTTCCTCCGGGCCGAGAACGCGAATGGTCACGGCTATCTGCCGGCGGGCAAGGACATCCTGCGGGCGTTCCGGCTCCCGCTCGCCCGCGTCCGCGTCCTCATCGTCGGTCAGGACCCGTATCCCACCCCGGGGCACCCCATCGGCCTGTCCTTCGCGGTGGACTCCCACGTCCGCCCGCTGCCGCGTTCCCTGGAGAACATCTACGCGGAGCTGCAGGCGGATCTGGGCATCCCGCGCGCCGAGCACGGCGATCTCTCGGCGTGGCAGGACCAGGGAGTCATGCTGCTCAACCGCGTGCTCACCGTCCGGCCCGGGCAACCGGCCTCCCACCGGGGCAAGGGCTGGGAGGAGGTCACCGAGACGGCGATCCGGGCACTGGCCGCCCGGGGCGGCCCGCTGGTGGCGATCCTGTGGGGCCGCGACGCCCAGCGGCTGGGCGGGCTGCTCGGGGACGTGCCCCGGATCGAGTCTGCCCATCCGAGCCCGCTGTCAGCCTCACGCGGGTTCTTCGGTTCGCGGCCGTTCTCCCGGGCCAACGAACTGCTAACTGCTCAGGGTGCGAGCCCGGTCTCCTGGGCTCTTCCGCCGCTTGCGTAGCGGCTGGGCCAGGAAGTTGCCGAACACGGCGCCCACGCCGATGGCGGCGTTGGCCAGCACCGCTGCCACCAGATTCGCTCCGGCGGTGGCGAGGGACGCCTCCCCGGTGACGAGTTCATAGGCGCCGGCGAAGATCGCCAGGCCCTGCAGCAGCGGGAAGATGCCGGGGATGATGAGCACGATCGGAGGCGCTCCCATCCGCAGCGCCAGCGGGCGGGCGACCAGGCCGACCACGGTCGAGGCCACCAGCGTGGTCAGGATGTTGCCGACCCGGAGTTCCGACATGGCGGTGAGCGCCAGGTACCCGAGGATGCCCACCAGCGCGGCCGGCAGCAGCAGCCGCTTGGACACCTGCTGCGCGACACCGCCGGCCGCGGCGACCACGCCGGAGCACAGCACGCCCACCAGCACCGTCAGGACCCCGGTCTCCCGGCCGCCGACGATGACCTCGATCTCGCGCATGCCGAAGGCCGCGCCGATCATCAGGCCCACCGCGACCCCGGAGATCAGCGCGCCGAAGATCATCATCACCTGGACCATCCGCCCGGCCGCGGTGAGCGGGAAGTTCGTCAGCGCGTCCTGCACCGCGGAGAGCAGCGTCATGGTGGGCAGCATCACGACGATCCCCGCGGCGACCATGTACTGCGGCCTGCTGATCAGCTCCAGCTGGAACGCCGTCATCGCCACCAGCATGCTCGCGCAGGTGGCCAGGAAGGCGATGAAGAAGAACGGCATCCCGGTCTTGGCCAGGATGCGCCCCATCCGGTCGGCGAAGATCGTGGTCAGCGCGCCCAGGGTCACGGAGACCCAGGAACCGCCGATCAGGATGATCAGGCCCGCGGCCAGGACGCCCCAGGCGAGGGAGACGATGCCGTTGCTGAACGGCTTGCGCTGCGCTTTGATGGCGTCCAGGCGGGCCTGGGCATCCTCGAACTCCAGGTGCCCGTCCACCAGATCGCTCACCAGGGCGTGCACCGCGCGCAACCGGGCGAAGTTCAGCGACTCGCCCCGGTTGATCCCCATCACGGTGATGGGGTGGCCGTCGGCGGTGGTGTGGTGGACGATGAGCGACTGGTAGGTCAGGTCGACCTGTGCCCGTTTGAGGCCGCACGCCGCGCAGGCGGCCGCGACGGTGCTCTCCACGTCCGCTGTGCCCGCACCCGCGCGGAGCATCATCTTGCCCAGTTCCACCGCGAAGTGGAGGATCTGCCGGGCCCGCTCGCCATCGGGTTCCTGCGCCTCCACCGGCCGCGAGTACGGCGTTCCGCGCAGCGTCTCCACCACCGGAAGCGGATCGGTGGCCGGTTCGTTGTTCACCACGAGCCGGGTCACGGCGCGACGGGCGATGCGCTCGGCGCGGCGGGTCTGCGCCGCCGCCGCGACGAGGGCCACGTTCTGCGCTCGCCCGGGCTGGGCCCCCGGACGCGGCGCGCCCTGCGCGCCCCTGCGGCGCCCGGACGGAGGCTTCCGGTTCGAGGCCTTCGCCGGCACGGCGGGGACCGGAACGGTGTCGGCCGCGCCATCGGCCACCACGTCCGGCCTGCCGGGCGCGACCGGCTCTCCGGGCACAGCGCCGCCCTGATAGGGGCGGGCGGATGCGGGCTCGTCCTGTGACACGTTCCTCTCCGAGGCGGGCGGTCAGCCGGCTTGCTGGGGTATGGGGGCGGGCGCGGCGGGGAACTCGGCGTAGACCGGGCGCCGGGCTTCCGCGTCCCACCGGTAGACGGGCGTCCCCGCGATGTACACCGCCAGCGCGCGCTGGCGCACGTCGAGGGGGTCGCCGCTCCAGAGTACGACATCGCCGTCGCGTCCCGGCGCGAGGGATCCGACCCGTTCCTGGAGCCCGAAGATGGTGGCCGGGTTGACGGTGAGCGCCTCCAGCGCGACGACGGGGTCCAGCCCCTCCTTGACCGCGATGGCGGCCTGGTAGACCAGGAAGTCGATGGGCACGACGGGGTGGTCGGTGGTCAGCGCCAGGGTCAGCCCGGCGCGGGCGAGGACACCGGCGTTGGCGATGGCGCGGCCCCGCAGTTCCGCCTTGCTGCGGCTGGTGAACAGCGGCCCGTAGATCACCGGGATGTCCCGTTCGGCCAGGTAGTCGGCCAGCAGGTGCGCCTCGGTGCCGTGGTTGAGCACGAGGCGGTAGCCGAACTCCTCGCTCAGCCGCACCGCCGTGGCGATGTCGTCGGCCCGGTGCGCATGCTGGTCCCAGGCCAGGCGGCCGGAGAGCACCTCCGCGAGCGCTTCCTTCACCAGGTCCCTGGGCAGATGGCGCCCCTCGGCGGCCGCGGCCTCCCGCTCGGCCAGGTAGTCCGCGGCCGCGGCGAAGGCCCGCCGCAGCTCCGCTGCCGTGCCCATCCGGGTCGAGGGACGCTGGGAGCGGTGCTCACCGAACCGCTTGGGATTCTCCCCGAGCGCGCTCTTGATCGACACGTCCTGGGAGACGAGCATCTCCTCGACGATCCGGCCCCAGGTCTTCACCGCCGCGGACCGGCCGCCGATGGGGTTGCCGGATCCCGGCTTCACGACGGCGGTGGTGATCCCGCCGCGCAGCGCATCGCGGAAACCCATGTCCTGCGGGGTGATGCCGTCGATGGCGCGCAGCATAGCGGCGTCGGCGTTCCACTGTTCATTGGCGTCGTTGCTGGCGGCGCCCTCCCCTTCCTCGTGCAAGCCGATGTGGGCGTGCGGCTCCACGAATCCCGGCAGTACCCACTGCCCAGACGCGTCCACCACCTCACAGCCCGGCGGCAGCGTGACCTCGGCACCGACGGCGGTGATCACGCCGTCCTGGACGAGCACGGTGCCCTCGTCCAGGGGTTCCCTCCGGTGGCCGTGCTCGTCCGCCACCGGGACGACGCGGCCGCCGACGATGGCAAGGGCACCGGATGTTCCGCTCATGACGTCCTCCTTCGGCTCGGGCGGGTGGCACCATGCTGTCACATCCGGCGGACAGCCGACCGCATGGCCGGTGCACGTCCGCTGATCGCAGCGCAGGCATCGGGTGGCGCTGTCAGGGCGCTGCAGTAGCCTGGGTTTCATGCTGGATGACTATCCGCCGCTTCCCGAGCGGATCACGAGCTACTGCGCCCTCGGCGACTCCTTCTCCGAGGGGCTCAACGACCCGGCCCCCGGGGACGACCCCGAACAGCTGGACCGGTTCAGGGGCTGGGCCGACCGGCTCGCCGAGCACCTAACCCAGAGCCCCATCGGAAGCCCCCGGCTGCGGTACGCCAATCTGGCCATCCGCGGCCGGCTGCTGGCGGCGATCGTCGACGAGCAGCTCCCCCGAGCCCTGGAACTCAAACCCGATCTGGTGTCCCTCATCGGCGGAGGCAATGACTGCATCCGCCCCAAGGCCGATGTGGACGCGCTCTCCTCCCTCCTGGAGGAGGCAGTGGCGACGCTGCGGAAGGCCGGCATCCGGGTGCTGCTGGGCACCGGCTTCGACACCAAGCACATGCCGGTGTTCAAAGCGGTGCGAGGCCGGATCGGGATCTACAACGCCAACATCTGGTCCATTGCCCAGCAGCACGGCGCCGACGTCCTCAATCTCTGGGCGATCCGTGAACTGCAGGGGGCGACGCACTGGTCTCAGGACCGGCTGCACCTGACCTCCAGCGGTCACGCCCTGGTCGCCGACGAGGCGCTCGCCGTGCTCGAAGGACGACCCCTGCCGAGTCACGGGCATCCGATCCCGCCGCGTCCGCCGCGTCCGGTCCGTCAGGCCGTGGCGGAGGAGAGCCGGTGGGTGCGCGAGCATCTGGCGCCGTGGGTGGGGCGCAGGATCCGCGGGGTCTCCTCCGGCGATTTCCGCCAGCCGAAGCTGCCGCAGCTGAGCTTCGTCGATCCGGCCGGCGCCGGTTCCCCGGCCGGAGACGGCGATCAGGACGCAGCCGGCTCCACCGGGCAGACCCAGACCGACTGAGCCGCCTGCCGGCCGAGCCCGATGGGCTCGTCCCTGCCGTCGACCCGCACCTGGGTCACCTCCGAGAACGGCGCGCTCTCGGCCACCAGCAGCACCGCGTCGACCACGACGCCGCGCTCGTGGAAGTACTGCAGCATCGCCGGGTCGTGATCGGCCACCCGCACCACGCGCACCCGCTCCCCCGGCGCGGCCGTGGCCAGGGCGGTCGCCTCGGGCTGTTCCACGACGCCGGCCGCGGACGGGATCGGATCGCCGTGCGGATCCCGCGTGGGCCGGCCCAGCAGGGCGTCGATGCGGTCGACCATGAGATCGGAGACGGCGTGCTCGAGCTGCTCGGCCTCATCGTGTACCTCGTCCCAGGTGTATCCGAGCACCTGGACCAGGAACGTCTCGATCAGCCGATGCCGGCGCACCATCGCCAGCGCGTGGCGTTCGCCGGCGGGAGTGAGCGCCACCGCCTTATAGGGTGAATGCTCGACCAGGCCCTGTTCGGCGAGCTTGCGCACCGCGTCCGAGACGGTGGACAGGCGCACGCCGGAGCGGGCGGCGATGCCGGTCGGGGTCACGGGTTCATCGGACCACTCGCTCAGGCTCCAGATGACCTTGAGATAGTTCTGCGCCGAGGGCGAGAGCTCGGAGACGGACATGCCTGTCACGCTACCAGCTGGCAGGCCAGGGTACCCTTCGTACGAGCCGGCTCAGCGCGAGCGCCCCGGCCGTACGTAGACTGTCCGGATGTGACCGATGTGGCCGTTCGAAGGAGAGGCAGGCATGCCGCAACCCCGTGACCAGGCGGTGCTCGTCGCGGCAGCCACCATGTACTACCTGGAGAACAGGTCCCAGGCGGAGATCGCCAGGACGCTGGGCGTCTCCCGGTCGAACGTCTCACGGATCCTGGCCGACGCCCGGCGGGCCGGGATCGTGGACATCAGGATCAACAATCCCTTCGGCCGCGTCCCTGAGATCGAGGACAGGCTCATCGCGCGGTACGGGCTGCGCGCGGCGCGGGTCGCCGGCCGCGGCACACCGGAGACGCAGCTGTCCCGGGTGGGCGCGCTGGGCGCCCAATGGCTGCTGGAGAACCTGCCGTCCGACGGCGCGGTGGCGCTGTCCTGGGGCGCCTCCGTGCAAGCGGTCGTGGATGCCGTCAGCACGTCCGCCGAGCACGGCGGCGTGGAGATCCTGCCGCTGGTCGGCGGGCTCTCCAGCGTCGACTCCGCCAGGGACGGCAATGTGCTCGTGCGGCTGCTGGCCACCAAGCTCGGCGCCCGCCATCGCCGGCTGTACGCTCCCGCCGTGGTCGAGTCCGTCGTCTCCCGCGATGCGCTGATGCGCGAGTCCGCCATCGCCTCCGTGCTGGAAGCCGCCAGCGGCGCGCAGTGCGCCGTCGTCGGCATCGGGCAGGTGGGGGCTGGCGCCTCCGCGGCGATCATCGACTCCATGCGCCTCGACCCGGACGAGCGGGCCGCGTTCGAGGCCTCGGGAGCCGTGGGCGACTGCTGCACGCGGTTCTTCGACCTGGAGGGGAAGGTCGTCGACTCGGCGGTGAACGAACGCGTGATCGCCGTCGAGCTCGACGCTCTGCGCACCATCCCCACCGTCGTCGGCGTGGCGGCCGGCGCGCGCAAAGCACAGGGGACCCTGGGCGCCCTGCGCGGAGGTCTCGTCGACGTCCTCATCACCGACCTCGACCTCGCCGAGCACCTGCTGGACGGCTGAGGTAAGGGGACCCCGGCGCGGCCGGGCGCCCAGCGGAGGCTGCAGCGGTGCCCGGGCTCCGGCGGCGGCCATGCGGCACACGCCGATGGCGCATGTGCCCGGCCGGGTCACGTCGTCGCTGCGCCTTCGTGCCGTCGCCGCACCTTTACGTCGCCGCTGCGCCCTTATGTCGTCGCCGCGCCCTTACGTCGTCGCCGCCCAGGCCTGGAGAGTGACGGTCTAAGAGCGCGGCGGCGATATAAGCACCTCGACCCCGCGCACCGAGCGGAGGTGCCCCAGGGGCCGGTGGCCGTGGCCGAGGCGAGGCCGATGCCGCGCCTCGGCCACCAGCGCACGCGCCGTCGGCGTTCATCTCAGCCGGACGGGATCGGAGAGCAGTGCCGCGAGCGTCTCAAGATAGCGGGCGGCGTCGGCGCCATCCGCCACCCGGTGATCGACGGTCAGGCCGACGGTGCAGCCCAGGCGGGGGCCGAAGGACCCGTCCGGGTGCACGACGAGGCGCTGCGCCACCGCCCCCACGGACAGCGCGGTGGCGTGCGGCGGCGTGAGCAGCGCCGTGAAGCGCTCGACGCCGAAGCCGCCGAGGTTCGACACCACCGTGGTCCCGCCGGCCAGGTCCTCCGGGCGCAGGCCGCCGTCGCGGGCCCGGGTCACCACGTCCCGCACCGCTGCGGAGACGTCTGCGATCGTGCGGTCCTGGGGGTCGCCGATGACGGGTGCGAGCAGGCCGGCAGGCGAGTCCACCGCGAGCGCCACCCCCACGCCCTCATCCGGCGCGGGGCCCGCCTCGCCCCAGTGCGCGCGCAGGCTGGGATGCTCCAGGAGCGCCAGCGCGTGCGCGCGGACCAGCAGAGCCGTCCAGCCGGCGCCAGCGAGGAGATCATGCCGCGCTCTCTCCGCACGGGAGAGGTCGAGTTCGGCGAACACCGTGAACTGGGGCACCGCCGCGGAGGCTGTCATCACCTCGGCCACGCGTCTGCGGGTGCGGGCCCGGCGGTCGTCCGTCCGGGACGCCGACGGCGGCGCCGCCACCGCTGCCTCGACATCGGCCAGGCGCACCGCGCCCCAAGGGCCGGTGGCCGTGACCGAGGCGAGGTCGATGCCGTGCCTGGCCGCCAGCGCACGCGCCGCCGGCACGGACGGGACCCGGCCGGCGGTTCCAGATGGAACCGTGGCTCCAGCCGCGACCGGAGACAGCGCAGCGGTCTCTGACGGCGCGGCGGACTCGCCCGCGGTCGCCGCCGAGTCATCAAAACTACGCGGCCCACCGGTTGCGGCAGGGATCGTCGCCGATCCTCCCGTTGCCTCAAGCCCGGCTGACCCCTTGGATGCCTCGGACTCGGCCGCGGTAACCGTCGACCCAGACGGGGCAACCCCCGGCTCGGCTGCCGGGACTTCCGGGCCGGGGACATCCAGGAGGCCGCCGAGGAGATCGTCAGCGTCGGTCGTGATGAACGCGAGGGTCTCACCCACCGGGAGGATGTCCCCGATCTCGGCCTCGATCCTGGCCAGCGTGCCGGAGTAGGGCGATTCGACCTCCATGTCCACCTTGTCGGTGGCCACCTCGCAGACCGGTTCGCCCTCGCGGATCTCGTCACCGGGGGCCTTCAGCCACGAAACGACGGTGCCCTCCTCCATCGTCATGGACATCTTCGGCATCGTCAGCGGCAGCTCGGGCATCTCACCACTCCCTCACCAGCGTCTGGGCAGCAGCGACGATGTCCTCCACCTGCGGCACCACGGCGCGTTCCAGCTGGGGTGCGTAGGGAATCGGCACATCGAGGCCGGTCAACCGGCGAATGGGCGCCTTCAGGTGCACGAACGCCTCGCCCTCCGACAACAGCGCCGCCACCTCGGACATGAAGCCCAGCGTCCGGACGGCCTCCTGCACCAGCAGTACCCGGCCGGTGGCGATGGCCTCCGCGGCGATGGTCTCCTCGTCCAGGGGCTTGAGCGTCCGCGGGTCCACGACCGTCGCCTCGATGCCCTCCTGCGCCAGTTGCTCCGCGGCTTCCAGCGACCGGCTGACCTGCACACCGGTGGCGACGATGGTCAGATCGGTCCCCCGCCGCGGCACCGCGGCCACGCCCAGCGGCGTCCGCTCGGCGCCCTCCCGCACCGGACCGCTGGTCCGGTAGAGGAGCTTGTGCTCCAGGACCACCACCGGGTTGGGATCGTCGATGGCTGCCAGCAGCAGGCCCTTGGCGTCATCGGCGGTGGCCGGCATGACCACTTTGAGGCCCGGCACATGCGTGAACCAGGCCTCCAGGCTCTGCGAGTGCTGGGCGGCGGCGCCGGTGCCCGACCCTCCAGGTGCGCGGATGACCAGCGGGACAGATACCGCCCCGCCGAGCATGAAGTGGATCTTCGCCGCCTGATTGGCGATCTGGTCCATCGCCTGCGCGCTGAAGTCGGAGAACTGGATCTCCACCACCGGCCGCATGCCGGTCATCGCCGCGCCGACGCCCATTCCGACGATGCCCAGTTCGCTGATCGTGGTGTCCCGGATCCTCTGCGCGCCCATGCGATGGATGAGGTCGCCGGTGACGCCGAAGGCGCCGCCGTAGGTGCCCACGTCCTCGCCCATCAGGAAGACCCGCTCGTCCTGTTCCATCGCGATGGCCAGTGCCGACCGCACCGCCTCGGCATACGTCATCTCGCTCATGCGTCCACCTCCGCGTAGACCGACTCCAGCAGATCGTCGGGCCGGGCGTCCGGGGCGGCGTGCGCCCGCTGGACGGCCGTCCGCAGTTCCGAGCGCACCTCCTGGCCGATCTGCTCGAGGTCCGTCGCGGTGAGCGTGCCGGCTTCCAGGACCGCGCGCTCGAATCGCACGATGGGGTCCTGCGCCCGCCACTCCTCGATCTCCTCCCGCGTGCGGTAGAGGTTCTTATCGGATTTCGAGTGCCCCCGCCAGCGGTACGTCGTGGCCACGACCAGGCTCGGCCCCTCTCCGGCGCGTGCCCGTCCGACCGCCTCGGCCGCGGCATCGTGCACCGCCTGAAGGTCGTTGCCGTCGACGGAGACGCCCGGGATCCCGTAACCGCGAGCGCGGTCGGAAAGGTCCGCGAGCCCGAACGCGCGGCGGCTGGACATGGACATCCCGTAGTGGTTGTCCTCGCACAGGAACACCACCGGGAGCCGCCACATGGCGGCCAGCACCACGGCCTCGTGCCAGGCTCCCTCACCCAGGGCCCCGTCGCCGTGGAAGCACACCGCGACCTGGTCGGTGCCCCGCATGGAGGCCGAGAGCGCCGCTCCTGCCGCGATGGGCACCCCGCCGGCGACGATGCCGTTGGCGCCGAGGTTCCCGGTCGCCGTGTCGGCGATGTGCATGGAACCGCCGCGTCCCCGGCAGTAACCGGTCTCCTTGGCCAGGAGCTCGGCCATCATCGACTCCGGATCCGCGCCCTTGGCGATGCAGTGCCCGTGCCCGCGATGCGTGGAGGTGATGTAGTCGTCGCGTCTGAGGGTCTGGCACACCGCCGTGGGCACTGCTTCCTGGCCGATGGACAGGTGCATGGTGCCGTGCATGAGACCGCGACCGTACAGTTCCTCCACGGCCTCCTCGAACCGGCGGATCCGCCACATGGTGCGCAGGCTCTCCCTGGCGCGGCCGGCGTCTTCGGCGATCTTCGGGGCGTTCATGCGGGCACCTCCGCGAGCGGGCCGGCGGTGAGGGTCCCGGTGCGCAGCAGGCCGTCCTGCAGCCGTCTCAGCTGGACGATGGTGCTGCTCTCGTCGAGGTCCACGTCCTGGTACCGGACCGGCCGGCCGGCGGGGACGTCGGCGCGCAGGGTGGCGGCGGAGGCCAGCCCGACCGGCAGCTCGCCGCCGGTGCGCGCCTCCGCGGCCGGGACCGCCTCACCGCGGACATCGGCGCCGCCGATGCCCTCCAGCCGGCGGCCGGCGGTGAGGTCCCGCTTGGCCACCGCCGTGACCTCGGCGTTCCACACCACGGGGGCGAGGGACGACTGGCCGTCGCAGACCGCCTCGCCGATGGAGAGCACGGCCTCGACGCTGGCCAGATGGTAGGGACGGTAGAAGGAGAAGTACGGGCCCGATCCCATTTTCAGGTACTCCAGCTCCTCGCGCACCACGGGATCGTCGGTGCGGCCGATGACGAACACGCCGGGAGCCACCGGGCCGGTCGCGTAGTCCACCACGCCGTGCCGCTCCAGCACGCCGCCGTCGGCGACCGGGCGGAACACCTCGTGCAGGGTGCCGACGGTGGCCGCCGGTCCCGTGAGTCCCCGCTGGGTCAGCTGCAGATCGGCCGCGTTCGCCAGCGCGGCCATCTCGATCATGGTCTTGGTGCCGTCGACGAAGCTGCACAGCATCCGCGGGTTCATCCCCTTGGTGCGGGCTTCCTCGGTGAGCTCCTCGGCGGTGGCCTGCGGCCGGAGCGGGTTGTTCTTCCCCTTGCCGGCGAAGACCACGTCCAGTCCGATGTCCTGGACGTATTCGACGAGCTTGAGGCACTCCACCGGCTCGTCGCCGCGGCACACCGTGTAGACGGCGCCGGTCTGCGCGGCGATCCGGCTCAGCAGGAGGCCGACGGTGACATCGGCTTCCACGGTCATCAGCGCCGTGTGCCGGCCCGCCAGCAGCGCCGCGAATGCCACCCGGGCGGCGACGTCCGGCACGCCCGAGCATTCGATGACGATGTCGACTGGCAACCGGGTCAGTTCGACGGCATCGGCCACCACCACGTGTCCGCCCGCCTCGATCCGGGCGGCCAGATCACCCTCGCGGGTCACCTCGCCGATGCCGGCCGCGCGCAGCGCCTCGACCGCGCGGGCGGGGTCGATGTCCGCCACCGCGCTGATGTCGACGCCCTTCTGCCTGGCGATCTGCGCGATGAATCCGGATCCCATCTGTCCGGCGCCGACGAGCCCGACGCGCACCGGTCGGCCGAGTTCCGCCTGACGGTCGAGAAGCTTGCGTGTGTAGCTCATGGGCGCTCAGCCTTTCCTCATCATGTCCGCCGGCCGGGCGGCGGAACCGCCCTTTCGGATGAGCCGGTACTGTTCGACGGCGCCGCGCAGCGCCTCGCGGAGCTTCTCATCGCCGGTGCGCCCCTGCAGGCCGGAGACGCTTCCCTCCAGCTCAGGGCGCGGCCTGAACCGGGCCAGCGCGCTGGCACCGACCATGGCCTCGGCGTTCACCACGGTCTTGGTGCCGGCGTCGATGACCAGCAGCACGATCGCCCCGCGCAGCGGTCCCCGGGCGCGGCCGGAGACCAGGTAGTGCCGGTCTCGTCCGGCGTAGCGGTTCTGCAGCCGCCGCGCGGCGCCGGTGTAGGCGCGGTACTGCCACAGGCCCATCAGCATGCTCGCCACGAGCGCCGCGCCGAGCAGCAAGGCGAATCCGGTATCCATGTCATTCCCCTTCCAGGAGGATCACTGCGCCGGGCTCCGGGACGGCGAGCCGTCCGGTGGCATGCACGGCGCCCGGCAGCAGCGAGGTCCCCGGTTCCGGATCGGTGTAGACCACGATGTGCCCCAGCGTGCGCAGGTTCTCACCGGCCCGTTCGCCCACCCTGGTCAGCTCCACGGCGGTGTCGCCCACCCGGAGGACGTCCCCCGGGCGGGGGTCCCGGTGCAGCTCGGTGTCCGCCCGGTGCACGATGCTCACCTCCGCCAGGGCCGGCGGGCATCCGGTGCCGAAGAAGATGGCGACGCCGCCGTCGAGCATGTCCGCCGCATCGGCGCCCACCTCGGAGACTGTGCTGCTGTAGTAGGTCGTCATGGTGGTCACGTTTCCTCCTAGGGGTCAGATGAGCAGGAAGCTGCCCAGCCAGGCGATGAGCACGGCCAGCGGCGAGGTGAACAGCCGGGAGAACAGCACCGCGGGGACGCCGACGGCGACCGTCTCGGGCTTGGCCTCCCCGAGCGCGAGTCCGACCGGCACGAAGTCACAGCCGACCTGCCCGTTGATGGCGAACAGCGTGGGCAGCGCATAGGGCACAGGCAGCGCGCCGGAGGCGATCTGCGTTCCCATCAGCACGCCGACGACCTGGGCGATGGCGGCGCCGGGCCCCAGGATCGGCGACAGGAACGGCAGGCCGGTGATGACCCCCAGGAGCACCAGGCCCACCGGGTTGCCGGCCAGCGGCGTGACGCCGTGGGCGATCAGATCCGACAGTCCCGTGTACGTCACGATGCCGATCAGCAGGCTGACGTAGGCCATGAACGGCAGGATCGTCTGCAGCAGCAGCTGGAAGGTCTTCCGGCCCGCCGAGAGCAGCGTGTTGATGATGCCGCCGATGACGTTGCCGAACCCGGTGACCATGGACGAGAAGACGCCGACGATGCCACCCCGGCCCGCATCGTCGGCGGCGGCCTTCGCCTTCGCCGCGGCGATGCGCTCGGCGGTCCCGGCGCTTCCGGCACCGGCGACGGCGGTGCCTTCGGGGGCACGGGCCACCTGGGACACCGGTTCGCCGTCGCTCAGCTCGATCTCCCCCACGCCCACGGCCGAGACGAAGATGTCATCGGTGATGAACTGCGCCAGCGGGCCGGAGGGCTCCCCGGGGTACACGTCGATGGTCGGGATCCGCTTCTTGGGGTATACCCCGATGCGCGCCGTGCCGCCACAGTTGATCACGACCGCGGCCATGCGTTCCTCAGGGACGCTGGTGGTGAAGCCGTCGACGACCTCAGCACCGGTGAGCTCGGCCATGCGGGCCGCGACCGGGTGGATGCCTCCGCCGGTGACCGAGACGATCAGGTTCTTCTCCTCGCTGGGCCGGATGTGAAGGCCCCGGCCCCAGCCGCCCCCGCCGGGACGCACGAACACTCCCTGATAGCTCATGCCGCACCTGCTTCCCCGCCGGCGGGCGCCGTGGAGGCCGCCCGCCGGCCGCGTGCCTGGAGGAACGCCCGGTCGTACTCGTCGAAGACCTCGGTGAGGCCCTGCCTGCGGATCAGCAACCGGGTGATGCCCTCCGTGACCATGCCGCGGATGAGGATCACGACGATCCCGACCACGAAGTACAGCAACGCCAGCAACGGGTACTTGTCCGGCGCCGCGGTCAGGACTCCGGCCGAGACCCCGGTCCAGACGAAGATCTCGCCGGCATTGGCGTGGGGGAAGAACGCCGTGACCGGGTGCACGAAGGACACCGCCGAGTCGTAGAAGGCGGGCTTCTGGCGTTCGGGCAGGTAGACGCCGAAAGAGTACGCCATCGGGTTGGTCAGCAGGATGACCGCCAGGACCGGCATCACGGTGTACCTGGTGATGGCATAGCGACCGGCCCACTGCACGATCCGTGTGACCCGGTCCTCGCCGACCCAGGTGGTGATGGCGAACATCAGGGTGAGCAGGACGATCAGCACCGGGAGGATGCCGGTGACCAGGCCGACGAAGGTTTCCCCGGAGGCCTGGAACAGTCCGATGAAGTGAGTCGCGGCCCAGGTCAGGGCTTGCATGACAGGGTTGTCGGCGATCGCCGCGGGCGGCTCGCCCGCCGCGACCGGGATCGGATTGAGGGATACGGGTGGTGACATGATGGGACGCCTTTCAAGCCGCAACGTCGTTGTGGCGCTTGAGGAGCCGCGGGCACCGGGCCGGTCTCCATCGTCCCGGGGTGCCCATGAACCCGCCACGATCAGTGGCGCGATGATCGCCCGCCTCGCATCGGCGGGATTTGCACATTTGTGAGCGTTTGGCTCACTTTCGTGTTTATTATTGTTAGCACCGCCGACCCGGAGATTCAAGAGATCATTTTCTGAAAGGATGAACCGGGAGCATCACGCGATCAGGTCGCCGGACCGCCGGCCGGAGCGCATGATCAGGCGTCGCGCCGCTGGCGTGTGGCCGCTGGCGCGCGGCAGGGATCGGATCGGCCACGCCGCCGCTGATGCGCGGCAGGCACCGGGAACGGGCGCATCCGGATGGAGACCCGGGGTCATCGGAACACGAAGGCCCCTCACCCGGATGTTTCCAGGTGAGGGGCCTTTTTCATTGGAGCCGCCTGTCGGGTTCGAACCGACGACCTACGCTTTACAAGAGCGTTGCTCTACCAGCTGAGCTAAGGCGGCGGGACTTCGGAAGGGAAGTCTACTGCACCTGGCGAACGTCGCTGAAACGCGCAACGTCCTCAGACGTGTGCCACGCGCACCCGGCAGGCACGAGTCGCGGGGTCGGTCGCGGCCGTCGACCCACCCCGCGCCACGCTCATCCGGCAGGTGCAGGCCCGAGGCACCCCACGCGGGCACGATGTGCTTCTCCTCGCCCGGCGCCGAAGCGGCGCAACTTCCTCGGCGCAAAGCCGAGACCCCTCCGCCCGGCACAAGACCGATCAGCGCAAGGCGAGGCCGGCATCGCCGGCACCAGGGCCGACCTGAGATCCCGGGCGCACGCCCGTACAGCGTCCGGCACAGAAGCGGCGGGGCCCGCCGGGCATCGCGGCCCGGCAGACCCCGCCGCACTGACGGTCTCAGACCGGATGGATCACTCGGAGCCTTCCTCGGCGGGCGCCTGCTCATCCTCCGGCGCGGCGCCCTCCGGAGCCGCGCCCTCCTCATCGGCGGCCTCTTCCGCGGCGTCGGCGGCGGCACCCTCGCTGGCGGCGATGATCGCGGCGGCGAAAGAGCCCGGGTCCTGCCACTGCTCGAAGCGCTCGCCGTTGATGAGCACCGTCGGCGTCGAGGTGTAACCCTGCTCCGACTGGCTCTGGGTGTTGTCGGACACCGCGCCCGAGAAGACCTCCTCGGAGATGCACTCGCGCACCGAGACCGGGTCCTCGCCCTCGCCGCTGGTGGCGATGGGCTGGTCGAGGTCAACGCCGGCGCCTTCGAGGGTGGCGAAGAGCTCATCGTCCGTACGGCCGCTCTCGCCCTCGCCGGGCTGATTGACGAACATCGCCATGACGACGTCCATGTACGTCTGGGGCTGGGAGTCGGCCACGCACAGGGAGGCGTTCGCCGCGCGGGTGGAGTAGCGGTTGCCGCCGGACGTCGAGTCCAGGAAGGAGATGGCGTTGTACTCCAGCGAGATGGCGCCGTCGTCGACCATGCGGCTCAGCAGTTCCCCGTTGGTGAGCTCGAAGGCCTGGCAGGCAGGGCACTGGAAGTCCAGGACCACCTTCACGTGCGGGGCGCCCTCGGTGAGCTGGTCGGCGGTCGGCTTGGCCAGGCCGGCAGGGATGTCCGCGTCGTCGACGAGGGGCGAGGCGACGAGCTCATCGCCCTGCACCAGCGTGACGCCGCCGTCGGCCGCGGCGCTGGGGGTCATCCCCGGCTGGGCGGCCCGCCACACCAGGACGCCCACCACCACGAGGACCGCGACCACCACGACGGCGATCGCGCTGCGGACGAACAGCTTGGTCCGCTGTTCCTTGCGCGCCTGCGCCTCGGCCATCTGCCGCGCCTTCTCCCGCGCGGCCGAACGGCGCGCGGCGGCCTCCTCGCGCTCGTGCGCGTCTGCCTTGGGATTGCCCTTCTTCTTACCGCCGGACCGGCTGTTCTTCCCCATGGACCCCTCGAACTCGTCTCAATCGATGGATTTCGTCACGCGCCTGGCGTGCGCCTCACCCGCGCGCCGGCCGGCAGGCACATCGACGTTCATTCTGGCACAGCAGCCTGAACGCCCGGCGAATTCCGCGTCACGAGGGGGCCGCACGCGGATCCTCGCGGCTCCGGGCCTCACGGTTCCCAGTTGCGCGGCACCAGATCGAACGGGTTAGAGCCGAACGGCCACCATGTGGTCGAGCCGCCGGCGAGGATCGTGGAAAGCGCCAGCAAGCCCAGGACGGCGAACACGATGGGAACGATGATGTGCCCCCACGGCGGCGGCGCGACGCGCCGGACGATCAGGCGCGAGCCGAGCCGCAGGTTCCCGCTGCCCGGACCGAACCAGAACACCAGGGCGAACACCGCGGCGGCACCCCACATGGAGAACTGCTCGGAGAACCCGATCGGCACGGCCCCGAGCGCATCCAGCCGGATCAGCACCGCGGCGGCCAGGCCCGCGATGAGCGGCAGGATATGACTGAAGAACGCGGTGAACAGGGAAAGAGCGAAGGCGCCCGGGGCGGCCGCGGCGGCGGACCAGCCCGACTGCGGTCCTGCCTCGTACTGCCGCAGCCGCTGCCGCCGAGCCAGCCGGCCGACGGTGCGGGCCAGCACCGACCAGACATAGGCCAGGGCGAGCATGACGAACGGGCCCAGCGGTGCTGCCAGCACCGAGAACAGGACGAGCGCCAGCAGTGCCAGCACGCTGCCGCTGACAGGAGCCGGAGCCGGCGGCACCGGCGCGTGATACGGCTCGCGGTAGAGCTGCCCCTGCTCGGCGGCGGAGGGCTGGTCCAGGCCCAGAGGGCCGTACCCGGTGCGCTGGGCCTGGACCGGCCGCCGCTCGTTCATCGCGGGAGCCGGCGGGTACTGGCCCTGCTGCTGACCGGCCAGCTGGTGCCGGGGCGGCGGCTGGTGCTGCGCCGGCGGCGCGTAGCCGGCGTTCCACTGCGGGTGCTCCGCCCGGGGCACGCCCTGCAGCGGCGCGAACGGTTGCGGCTGGGGTGCCGGCGGCACCGGCATCACCGCGGTGCGCGGGGGCTCGGCGCCGAGGGCGGCGCGTCCCGGCGTGGCGACGCCGGGCAGGCGCGGATAGCGGCCGGACTCGATGTCGACCAGAGCGCCCAGGATGGCATCGCCATCGGGCCGATCCTGCGGTGCAGGGCTCAAGCAGGCCTCGATCAGCGGGACGAACCGCTGCGGCACGCCCTCCAGATTCGCCTTGCCGCGCGCCACCCGTCCGAGGATCGCCTCCAGCGGGCCGCCGCCGAAGGGATTGGTCCCGCTGGCGGCGAATGCCATCGTGGCACCCCAGCCCCACCAGTCGGTGGCCTCGGTGGCACGCTCGCCCTCGGCGATCTCGGGGCTCAGGTAGCCAGGCGTGCCCATCACCAGCCCGGTCGCGGTGACCTTGACCTCATCGGCGGCCTGGGCGATGCCGAAGTCGATCACCATCGGCTCACCATCCATGATCATGACATTGGCCGGCTTGAGATCGCGGTGCACCACTCCCGCGGCATGCACGGCGCGCAGCGCATCGAGCAGGCCGTGCCCGAAGTGCACCAGTTCGTCCTCCGCGAACGGGCCGTTCTCCGCGACGTCCTTCGAGAGCGTCTGACCGTCCACGAACTGGGTGACGATGAACGGCGCCGGGGCGTCCAGTTCCGCGTCGAGGACCTCCGCCACGCGCGGATGCCGGATCCGGCGCAGGGTCCGCACTTCACGCGCCAGCCGCTGGCGCGCCGCCTGGTCTGAGGCGATATGCGGGTGCAGGATCTTGATGGCGACGTGCTCGCCCTCCGGGCTCACGCCCAGATGGACAGCACCCATACCGCCCGTGCCGAGTTCCTCGACAAGGCGGTAGCCGCCGATCTCTCTGGCACCTGACCCTGACATCCTCTCTACCGTACCCAACCGATAGACTCTCTCCGACCACTTGAGACGAAGAGGATGCAGTGAACTCGCACACGAATGCCCTCAGCACGGACGATTCACACACTTCCCGACCCTCCGTCCCTGGCTCCGAGAACAGGCCTCCCAGCGTCCCTCACGCCGCCGATGATCCCGGTGCCGCCGGCGCCTCCGGCGGGAACGACTCGTACGACTTCGTGGTGGTGGCCAACCGGCTCCCGGTGGACCGCGCGCAGGGGCCGCAGGGGCCGGAGTGGCGGCAGTCCCCCGGCGGCCTCGTGACCGGCCTGGCGCCCGTGATGAAGCGCCGCTCCGGGGCGTGGATCGGCTGGACGGGCGCACCCGACGAGGAGATCGAGCCCTTCGACCTGGATGACATGCACCTGGTACCGGTGCGGCTCTCGACCGATGACGTGTACTCCTACTACGAGGGCTTCTCCAACGCGACCCTGTGGCCGCTGTACCACGATGTGATCGTCCCCCCGGAGTTCCACCGCAAATGGTGGGACGCGTATGTGCGGGTCAATACCCGTTTCGCCCGTGCGGCGGCCGCGTCCGCCGCACCCGGCGCACTGGTATGGGTGCACGACTACCAGCTGCAGCTGGTGCCCGGCATCCTGCGCGAGCTGCGCCCGGACGTGAAGATCGGGTTCTTCAACCACATCCCCTTCCCTCCCTACGAGATCTTCGCCCAGCTGCCCTGGCGCCGGCGGATCCTCATCGGCCTCCTGGGCGCGGACCTGGTCGGCTTCCAGCGTCCCTCGGACACCGCCAACTTCCGCCGCGCGGTGCGGCGCACGCTCGGCTACCTGGCCCGGAACTCCGTCGTGCGGGTGCCCGCCTCCCAGCAGAGCCCCGAGCACCTGTGCGAGACCGGCTCCTTCCCGATCTCCATCGACGCCGGGGCGATGGACGCCCTGGCCAGGGACGAGCGCATCCGCAAGCGCGCGGAGGAGATCCGCGAGGAGGTCGGCAATCCGCGCACCCTCATCCTGGGCGTCGACCGGATGGACTACACCAAGGGCATCCGGCACCGGCTGAAGGCCTACGAGGAGCTGCTGGAGGACGGCCGCCTCTCCACCGAGAGCACCACGTTCATCCAGATCGCCACGCCCTCACGCGAGCGGCTGGACTACTACAAGCAGATCCGTCGCGATGTGGAGCTGGCGGTCGGGCGGATCAACGGCGACCACTCCGCGCTGGGCAAGGCTGCCGTGCACTACCTGCACCAGTCCTTCCCCCGGGAGGAGATGGCGGCGTTCTACCTCGCCGCCGACGTGATGCTGGTGACCGCGCTGCGCGACGGGATGAACCTGGTGGCCAAGGAATACGTCGCCTGCCGCGTCGAGGAGGACGGCGTACTCGTGCTCAGCGAGTTCACCGGCGCCGCCGATGAACTCCGGCAGGCGCTGCTGGTCAACCCCCATGACATCGCGGGCCTGAAGAACGCCATCACGCAGGCGGTCCACATGACCCCGGAGGAGGCCGGCCGGCGGATGCGGCGGCTGCGGTCCAAGGTGCGCCACGACGACGTCCTGCAATGGGCCAGCACTTTCCTGGACCGGCTGCAGATGGTCGGCGAGCAGCGGGAGCGCACGCATTCGGTGCTGCCGGAGACGCAGCGGCCCAGCCGCGTCACGCAGGAGAGCGCTCTCCCGGCCGATGTCGTCGAGCGGCTCTCCGCGGTGTGCAGCGCCCGGCGCCTGCTGATCGCGCTGGACTTCGACGGCGTGCTGGCACCCCTGGTCGACGACCCCGCCACCTCTGCGCCGCTGCCGGAGACGGTCGAGACCGTGCACCGGCTGGCCGCCCTGGACGATGTGCTCATCGCCTATGTGTCCGGCCGCGAGCTGCCGGACCTCGTCTCCCGCGTCGATGCGCCCCCGGGGGCGCTGTTCGCCGGCAGCCACGGCGCCCAGCTGGATCTGTCCGGCCTGGGTGCGGCGGCGCCGTCCACGACGAGCCGTGCCGGGTCTCCCCTGGCGGAGCTGCACCCGAGCACGGAGGAACGGGAACAGCTGGCCGACCTCGACGCCGCGCTCGACCGTGCCGCGCAGCAGCTCGGCGACTACGGCCAGTTCCGGGTGGAGGAGAAGGCGCTGGGCCGTAGCGTGCACACCCGCGGACTGGAGCCCGAGTTCGCCGACAGGGTCTACGACCTGATGCAGGAGATCGCGGAGGACCACCCCCGGCTGAGGTACACCCGCGGGCACGAGGTCCGCGAGTTCGCGGTGCGTCACAGCACGAAGGGGCACGCCATCACCGCGCTGCGGGCGGCCACCGGAGCGGACGCCATCCTGTACATCGGCGACGACGTCACCGATGAGGACGCCTTCGCCAGGCTGAGGCAGGCCGGGCCGGGTCCGGATCTGGGCCTCAAGGTCGGGCCGGGGCACACCCTGGCGGCCGGACGCATCTCCGATCCGCACGCCGTCACGGCGGTGCTGGTCGAGTGCCTGCGGCTCCGGCGCAGCGCCAACCGCAGCTGACCCCGCCCAGCGGGACGGCCATCCATGGCCCTGCCGGGTCAGAAACCCGCTGCTGTTTCGAATTCCTGCTGCAGATCTCCGGTGGGTTTTGGGAACAGCCGCGGGGTTTGATCAGGGCAGCCCGTGGGGGCGGTCCGTGCCGGCTACAGGAAGCGCGCAGACGAAAGCGGCCCTGCACGCGCCCCGGGGAGGGGCCGTGCAGGGCCGGATCTCAGGCCGCGGTCACAGCGAGGGCTCGAACCGCCCGTCGTGCGCCGTCCAGCCGCCGTCGACGAGCTGCGTGGTGCCGGTGACATAGCTGGCGGCGTCGGAGGCGAGGAACGCCACCGCGCCGGCGATCTCGTGCGGGGAGGCCCACCGCTTGAGAGCGGACTTCGTCTCGTAGGCGGTCCACCACTCCGGATCGTTCTTGATCTGCGTGGTCAGCGCGGTGGCGAAGGTGCCCGGCAGGATGGCGTTCACCCGCACCCCCGTGGTGCCCAGCTCGCTGGCGAGGGTCTTGGTCAGCTGCACCACGCCGGCCTTCGCGGCGGCGTAGATGCTCTGGCCCGGCTCGACCACCTGGGCACGGAAGCTGGCGAAGGTGATGATGGAGCCGCGGCCGCGCTCGGCCATCTTCCGGCCGAAGGAGCGCATCAGGCGGTAGGTGCCTTTGAGGTTGATGTCGATGACCCGGTCGAACTCCTCGTCCGTGGTCTCCAGCAGCCGCTTGCGGACGTTGAAGCCCGGCGTCACCACCAGGATGTCCGCCCCGGCGTACTGCTCGGCGAGCGCATCCGCATCGGCGGTGCTGGTCAGATCCGAGCCGAGCGAGGTCGCCTGGCCGCCGCGCCCGGCGATCACCTCCGCGGTGGCACGCGCGCCATCGGCGTTCAGATCCGCGCAGATGACCTCGGCACCGCAGTCCGCCAGGCCGATCGCGGAGGCCTGACCCAGGCCGGAGGCGGCGCCGATGACGACGGCCTGCTTGCCCTCCAGGCTCAGCAGGGTGCGGATGTTGGGGTAGTCGGCCGGTGCGGTCATGGATGCTCTCCTTGTGGGTCGGGCGGATAGAAACCGGCCGTGTCCGAGTCCTGCTCGTCGACGGCGCGGATGTACGAGGCCTCGTCCCGGCGGTGCCGGAGGACCTCGGCGATGTAGGAGGCGGTGGCCTCCTGCAATGGAACGTCGCGTTGCTCCGCTTCCGAGCGCAGCCAGCGATGGTCCAGGAACTCGTGGAAGATCTGCGCCGGCTCCAGCTTGCCGCTCAGATCCGCCGGCACCGCGCCGAGCACCACGTCGAAGACCTCCCGCTTCCAGCGGGCGGCGGCTTCTTCCTCGCTCAGGCCCTCGTACTCCAGGGACGTGCGGTACTGGTCCAGGTCGTTCAGCAGCCGGCGGGCCTGATTCTCCTTGGCGTCCACCCCGGTGAGCCGTTTGAGCCGGCGGACATGATGCCCGGGCGCGACGACCTTCGGCTCCAGATGGGCGGTGACGCCGTCGATGTCGGTGGTCACCGCGATCTCGCCGACGTCGAAGCCCAGTTCGTTCAACCGCCGGACCCGTTCGTCCACGCGCCAGCGCTCCGCGGTGGAGAATGTCTCCGTGCGCGTGATCTCCTGCCACAGTTCGGTGTACCGCTCGCGCAGCCGCTCCGAGACCCCCAGCGGGTCGACGTGCGGGTCGATCAACCCGCCGGCCTGCAGGTCCATGAACTCGCCGGCGATATTGGTGTGGGCGAGGGTGAGGTCGTGCTCGCGCTGCCCGTCGGTGAGTTCCTCATGCAGTTCGCCGGTCTCGGCGTCCACCAGGAAGGCCTGGAACGCTTCGGCATCGCGGGTGAAAAGGGTGTTGGAGAGGGACACATCGCCCCAGAAGAAGCCGACCAGGTGCAGGCGCACCAGCAGGACCGCCAGCGCGTCCACCAGCCGGGCCGCGGTCCCGGAGTCCATGGACCTGGTGAACAGCGCCCGGTAGGGCAGGGAGAACCGCAGGTGCGTCGTCAGCAGGGCGCAGTCGAGCGGATTGCCGTCGCGGTCCCGCCGTCCGCGCACGAATCCCAGCGGCCGCACGCAGGGCACGTCGAGGCGGACGAGGTCCTTGAGCATGTAGTACTCGCGCACCGCCAGATGCTCGCGGGTCTCTTTGACCGCGACGATGGCCCCGGAGATCTCCACGAAGCGGACCACGTGGCGGGAGATGCCTCGTGGCAGCCCGACGAGCTTCTGCACCGGCCATTCGGCGAGCGGCTGATCCCAGGGCAGCTCGGCCAGGTCCTCGGCGTGAGCGGCCGCGGTGATGGAGAGCCCGCCCGCTCCGGGTGTCCTGAGCGGCGCGGCGCTCATGGGGCCGCCGTGCCCTCCCGGACGGGGACGGTCAGCCGGCCTTTGTCCAGGACGGCCATCGTGCCGCCGCTGAGCGCCTGCGCATCGTCCTGGGAGGAGGTGGCGTAGATGGTGGTGATCCGCAACGCCGCCTGGAGCGTGCGGATCTGCTCGCGCACCTGCTCGTGGTCTTCCTCGCCGAGCTGGTTCAGCGGCTCGTCCAGCAGGAGCACGCTGGGGCGGCGGACCAGGGCCCGGCCGAGCGCCACGCGGTGCCGCTGGGCACTGGTCAGTGCCGCCGGCGCGGAGGCGAGGACCTCGGTGAGCTCGAGCTGTTCGGCCGCCTGGGCGACCCGCTGCTCGATCTCCTCGGAGCTCAGGCCGGCCAGCCGCAGCACGAAACCAAGATTGTCCGCGACGCTCAGGTGCGGGTAGAGGGCGTAGCTGTCCAGCGCCATCACGATATCGCGGTCCGGGGCGGGCATCCGGGTGATGTCAAGGTCGCCGCGGAACACGGCGCCGCCGGTGGGGGCCTCCAGACCCGCGAGCACACGCAGCAAAGTGGACTTCCCGCTGCCGGGCGGCCCGTAGAGGACGGCGAACTCGCCGGCTCGGATCGTCCAGTCGATGTCCACCAGGGTGGGCCTGATGGCGTGCGGGTAGGAGTGCTGCACATCGACGAACGACACCGACGCCATAGTCACTCCCCCTCCGATGCGGACAACTGCATCCAGTTTACTTCCTCGCGCCGGGCGAGTGGCACGCCGGTGCGCAGGGTCGGCTCAACATCACAGCGCCGGCCCGGTGCGGCGGACGCCGGCACCGTCGCACGAGCACCGGCTGCCGAGCAGGGAACGGCGGTGATCGCGCTCCGGCCTAGAATCGTCAGCATGAGGGTGAGCGTGGAGGACGTCGCGCGGGAGGCCGGGGTCTCCCCCGCCACCGTCTCCCGCGTCTTCGCCCGCCGCGGGAACGTCGCCGGTCCCACCGCCGACCGCGTACGGGAGGCCGCCGATCGGCTCGGTTACCGGCGCTCCACCCTGCTGGACCCGCTCTCCGCCCGGCTCATCGGCGTCTGCGCCCCCTACGATCCCGAGGAATGGCAGCGTGCGGTGTGCCAGCGCGTGGCGGACTGGGTCGAGGCACGGGGCATGCTCGTGACGACCCCCGCGCTGTTCGGGGACGGCACCGCGGTGGCCACGGCCGTGCGGGCCGGCGCCGCGGCCATGGTGGCGCCCATCTTCACCCCCCTGACCGTCTCCGAGGGCTTGCTCACCGGCATCGACCGCGTTCCGGTGCTGCGGCTGGCCAAATCCGCCGACGAGCGGATCGTGGAGGCGCCCGGTGGCCCGGGGGCCATGCATGACGTCGTGGCGGCCGGCATCGACATCGCCGCCGGGCTACGGGCGGCGTTCGACCACCTCACCGGGCTGGGGCACCGCAGGATCGGGTTGATCTGCAATGACCGTGGTTATCTGGCCGAGAGCCTGGAGGTGGAGTTCGCCGCGCACCACCCCGCCCGGGCGGTACGCGGCGACTTCGGCGCCTGGACGGCGCGGGTGCCCAAGACCGTCTCCGGAGGCGCGGCCGCGGCCAGGCGCCTGCTCGACGCCACCTGCACCGCCGTGATCGTGCAGAGCGCCCGCCAGTTGCACGGCGTCTACCAGGCCCTGCGGGAGAACCGGATGATGGTCCCGCGCGATCTTTCGGTGATCGCCCTAGGTGACAGCGCCACGCTGCCCTTCCTGCAGCCGGCGGTGACCGCGCTGCGGTTCCGGGAGCAGGAGATCGCCGATGCGCTGCTGCTGGGCCTGCAGTCGGTCCTGGAGGAGGGCGAGCAGGCACGCCGGCTGACGGTGCCGCCGAGCTTCGTCCCCGCCCTGGTGTCCCGCGATTCGACCGCGAGGGTGCGCTGATGCCCGTCACCCTGCAGGAGCTGGCCCGGCGCACGGGCCTGTCGGTCTCCACCGTCTCCCGGGTGCTGCGGGGCAAGGAGAACGTCTCTGCCGAGGCGGCGGAGACGGTGCAGTCGGCCCTGCGGCTGCTGGGCCTGGCCGGCGCGCATGCCGGCGGGGCTCCGATGATCGCGGTGGTGGTGCCCCGGGTGCGGTACTTCGATCTGGACGCGTGGAAACCGCTGCGGCGTGAGCTGTTCCTGCACCTGTTCGAGGCGGGCTTCGTGGGCGTCACGGTGACCGCCGAGGAACGTCCGGCTCCCGGCCGCTTCCGGGATTTCGACCTGCTCGGGGCGCTCGTGCTCGGCGAGGAGGGAAAGACCGCCGGGGCTGCCCTGGAAGCCGCCGGCGTGCCGGTGCTGCGCATCGCGGTGCGGCCTCCTGCCGGGCCGGGCAGCATCCTGCTGGACTTCGACGCCGGGATCGACACGGCGGTGCGTCATCTCAGCCAGCTGGGGCATCGGCGGATCGGCATGGCCGTGGCGCTCGGTCCGGACGCCGGACCGCGGGCTGCGGCGTTCCGGCGCAGCGCCGCCCGGCGGCTGCACATCGAGGCCACCCGCGCCCAGGCTCCCGTGGAGCAGGCCGGGCCGGGTGTCCCCGCAGGCAGGCAGGCCGCCGATGCGCTCCTTGCCGCAGGCTGCACCGCGATCGTCTCCTGCGGGCCGGCGCTGACGCTCGGCGCGATGCAGTCCGCTCAGCTGGCGGGTCTGAGCATGCCCGACCAGCTCTCCCTCCTCGCCATCGGGGAGGTGCCGGAACCGGAAGTGCTCTCCCCGGCGGTCTCGCAGGTGACCTTCGACTGGACCGAGGTGGCCACCCAGGCGATCGATGCCCTCACCGCGCTGGCGGGGCGGGATGCCTCCGGGCCGCTGTCCGGCGGAGCAGCCCGGCGCGGGCCCCAGCCGCTGCTCCAGGTGGCACCGGATCTGCTGCTGCGTTCCTCGGCCGCCCCGATCCGCCAGCGCTGACCCGGCCGGCCCGGCGTCCGGTCTTGCCCGGCGCCGCGGTGCAGGAGTTATGGCGCTGAAGCCGCCAGGCTGACGCCGTCACGCGCCCGGACCGCCGCCGATGACTCACGCCGCCGTTGGCCGTCGCAACCCGGTGCGCACAGCCCATGACGCTCACTCGGAACCGCCGCAATACGCAACCAGGATCCTGATGCCCTACACTAAATGACCAGATACATTTTTCTGGTCATTTAGTCATATGGAGGCGGCATGCCCCGGCCCAGCGTCAGTACCGATCACATCCTCGACTCCGCGGCGAATCTGCTCGCCCGCCGCGGCTTCGACCACGTGACCACGGAGGACATCGCCAAGGCCGCCGGCGTCGCCAAGGGAGTCCTCTACCTCCGGTTCGCCAGCAAAGACGAACTGTTCGGCGCCCTGCTCGACCGTGAATTCGCGAACGCCGTGCGAGCCCTGGCCACGCTGGTAGAAGAGGATCCACGCGGCGGCCTGCTCTCCCGGCTCTATCTGCACTCACTCCGCGCGGTCCACGCCAGCCCCGTGCTGACCGCCTTCTACAGTGCCGCGCACGGCGAGTCACGCGTCGTGGCCCGGCTGGTCAGGGACCGCTCCGGCAGCCGGTACCCCGCCCGCCAGGTGCTCGGGACGGACTTCTTCGAGGAACTGCACCGCAAAGGAATGATCCGCGCTGATATCGAACCGGGCACCCTCGCCCGCCTCCTCGCCGTCTGGTCCGTCGGCCTGGCCGCGAGGGCGCCGCATGACGACATCGACGCCCTGGTCGTCGGCATCGGCGATCTGATCGCACGCGCCGTCGACGCCGATGTCACCGACACCACCCCGGGCAAGGTCGCCTTCGCCGAGTTCGCCCACCGGCTGATCGACCACGCAGAACAGACCGCACCCGCCGGGGCCGGCCGCAAGGAGCCACGGCCATGAGCCTCATCCCGCCGGGAAGCATCGAGACGTTCATCGACCTCGACGGCGGCCGGGTCCGCGTCCTGCGCTCCACGTCCAGGCCGGTGGCACCGTCCCGCGCCGGATCCGCCGTATCCGATGCGCCCGCCGCCGAGCCCCGCCGCTGCGCCACTCGGCCGGCGCCGGTGCTGCTGATCCATGGCGGCGGCACCGACAACTCGGCGATCTCCTGGTACGAGGTCTTCGCCGCCCTGGGTGCAGCTGGCACATCGCGCGAGGTGATCGCCATCGACCTGCCGGGATTCGGCCGGACCACCGGCATCGAACCAGTAGGCGGAGCGCCGGAACTCGCCGGCTTCGTCGCCCGTGCCGCACACGCACTCGCCATTCCCCGAGCCGTCGTCATGGGTGTCTCCATGGGCGGCGACGTCGCCTTGAACCTTGCGCTGCGCCATCCGGAGCTGGTCGCGGCGCTGGTGCTCATCGCCCCGGGCGGCCTGGTCCCCGTGTTCCGCAACCGGGCCGCCCAGTTCTCGGCCTGGCTGGCCGCCCAGCTCCCGGACGCACTGCTGGTACCGCTCACGCGGCTGGCGAACCGCCACGTCGAGACCGTCATCAAAGCGATCGTCAAGGATCCGGACGCCCTGCCGCCCCAGGTGCTGGACGAGTTCACCCGCGAAGCGAGACGTCCTGGCGCCGGGATGGCCTACGGCCGGTACAACCAGGCCTCGCTCGGGCCCTGGTCGATGCGCAACAACCTGCTTCCGGCAGTCGGTCGCGTCGGCGTCCCGGCACTCTTCTTCCACGGCCAGGACGACCCGCTGGTGGATCCCGAGGGCTCGCGCTTGGCGAGCGAGCTCATGCCGGACGCCCGGCTCGTGCTGGTCCCCGAATGCGGCCACTGGGCGCAGCTCGAGGCCAGCGACCGCTTCCTCACGGAGGTGCGGGACTTCCTGGCCTACATCGACCGTCGTCAGTGCCGACCGCCGGCCAGCACGCCGTGACCCGCGCCGGGCATGTCCGGCGCCGCGATGCAGGAGTCATGGCGCAGGAGCGGCGGCTCAGCTGGGCACGTCGAAGTCGCTCTGCGCCAGCTGCTCCACGTTGACGTCCCGGAACGTCATGATGCGCACCTTGGCGGCGAACCGCTTGGGCCGGTACACGTCCCATACCCAGGCGTCCTCCAGCGTCACGTCGAAGTAGACCTCGCCGTGCCTGGACTCCTGTTTCACATTGACGCGGTTGGCCAGGTAGAAGCGGCGCTCAGTCTCCACCACATACCGGAACAGCCCCACCACGTCCCGGTACTCGCGGTAGAGCTGAAGCTCCATCTCCGCTTCGTACTCCTCGACGTCGTCGACGCTCATGGCTGCACTCCCTGGATCCTCCAGCTCCTGCGGTGGTACCGGCACAGGCCGTGCGCGGCGATGGCGCGGCTGTGCGCGGCGGTCTTGTACCCCATATTGCGCACCCACTCGTACTGCGGGTGCTCATCGTGCAGGGTCACCATGATCCCGTCCCGGTGGACCTTCGCCAGCACGCTGGCAGCGGCGATGGTCAGGACGCTGCGGTCGCCTTTGATCAGTGTCCGCACGGGGTACGGGGGCAGTTCCGGCATCCCGGTGAGGGCCTCGGCATCGACCGTGAACAGATCGGCGGCAGGATCGGAGAGCCAGTCGTGGCTGCCGTCCAGGAGGATGGAGCAACCCCGGGCCGGTCCGGCATCGGCGTCCGGGCCCGGTAGCCGGAGTTCGGCGATGGCTCTCCTGCCGGCCAGCCGGAGCGCCGTGGTGATGCCGAAGGCGTCGATCTCGTCCGGTGAGGCCTCGCCGACCGCACAGGCGGTGCCCCAGGAACGGATCGCCGGGACGAGCGCCTCTCGCTGGGCGGGCGTGAGCAGCTTGGAGTCGCGTACGCCCTCCAGCAGGGTGAGCGCGTGCAGGTCGACGGCGACCGCGCCGACGCAGACGGGCCCGGCCACCGCGCCGCGTCCGACCTCGTCGATGCCGATCAGATAGCGCTGCCCGGTCTCGGCGAGCGCGCGCTCGTGGTCGATGCCGGGGTCCCGCAGGAGCAGGTCAGGGTTCGGGGACATGCGCGAAGACCTCGTCGGGGTTGCTGATGATGCCGAAGCGCTGCAGGGGCCAGTTGAGCAGGAACGCGGTGCCGACGACGTTGTCCTCCGGCACGAACGCCCCGCCGGCGGTGTCCTCGTTGTACCGGGAGTCGAGCGAGTTGGCACGGTTGTCACCCATCACCCAATAGTGGCCCGGCGGGACCTCCGCGTGGAAGGGCATCTCGGAGGGCGCCACCGCGGCGTCCAGGTAGTCCTCCTGCAGCGGTGCGCCGTTGACGGTGACGCGGCCCTCCTCGTCGCAGCATTCGACCGTGTCCCCGCCGACGCCGATGACGCGCTTGATCAGCTGCTGGCCCGCATCGGCGGGCACGAGGCCGATCGCCGCGAGCACCGGATTGGGCTCGTACTGCGCCACTGTGGTGCCGTCGAGCCAGCCGCCGGGATCGTTGAAGACGATGATGTCCCCGCGGTCGATCGTCCCGAGCGTGGGCGCCAGCTGGTTCGCCAGCACCCTGTCATCCACTTCGAGCGTGCTGGACATGGACGCGGAGGGGATGTAGAAGGCCCGTACCAGCCAGGTGCGCACCACGAAGGTGACGACCAGGGCGATGACGACGACGATCGCGATCTCCCGCAGGATCGCCACCCAGCCCGGGCGCTTCTTGGAGTTGGCTGACACCCTTGGGATTCTACGGCACGGCCCCGGGGGTGAAGCGGGGCGACGCCGGCAGCCAGATCCCCGGCGGCGGAGCCACGTGCGGCTGTGAGGCGCACCGACAACGGCGCCACCTGAGCCGAGGCGGGCCGGGTGAACGATTCGCGCCGCTACAGCGGCGCGGGGTCCGGCCAGACGCGGTGCACCACGGTGCCGATGACCCGCTGCTGGGGGATCATCCCGCCGCCGGGAGCGCCCAGCAGGCTGCGGGAATCGGCGGAGTTGCGGCGGTTGTCTCCCATCAGCCAGAGCCGGCCGGCGGGCACCTCCACCGCGAAGGGCACATCGGAGGCCGGCTCGCCCGGCTCGGCCAGATACGGCTCGTCCAGGGGCTGGCCGTTGACCTGCAGGCGGCCGGCCTCGTCACAGCACTCCACCGTGTCACCGGCGACGCCGATGACGCGTTTGACGTAGAACACGTCGCCGGGTCCGACTCCAAGCCAGGAGGCGACCGTCTCCGGGCCGCTCGGCGGCATCCCGCCGAGGAAGGAGCCACGGCCGTCGACGACGACGAGATCGCCGCGTTCCGGCTCCTGCCAGGCACCCGGCCGCCAGACGGCGATGCGCTCGCCCGGATTGAGGGTGGGCTGCATCGACTCGCTCGGGATGGCGAACACCTGGATCGCGAACACCCGGACGGCGAGGGCCACCAGTCCGCACACCAGGGCGAAGGCCAGCAGACGGGCCCACACCGGCCATCGGCGCCGATCTGCCGTGCCGGTCCCGGACGCGGTGGTCTCTGACGTGTCTGCCTCGGGCGCGGCCGTTCCCGGCCGCCGGGCGCCGCCGAACAGCGCGAACCCCCGGCGACGCCGTCCGTGGGACGGGCTGCCGGGGGTTCGGGCGGATCGCGCTGTCATACTGTCGCGCCGGCGCATCCGCGTGATCGGCGGATGAGCTTCGAGGCGGCGTCAGATCAGCGCTTCTCGCGGATCTTCGCGGCCTTACCGCGCAGGTTGCGCAGGTAGTACAGCTTGGCGCGGCGGACGTCGCCGCGGGTGAGCACGTCGATCTTCTCGATCACGGGCGAGTGCAGCGGGAAGGTGCGCTCGACGCCGACGCCGAAGGAGATCTTGCGAACGGTGAAGGTCTCGCGGACGCCGTGGCCCTGGCGGCGGATCACGACGCCCTTGAACACCTGGACACGGGAGCGGTTTCCCTCGATGACGCGCACGTGCACGTCGAGGGTGTCACCGGCGCGGAACTCAGGGACATCCGACTTCAGCGAGGCGGCATCGACCAGATCAAGCTTCTGCATGATGGTTTCTCCTGTCCCGTGCCTGAAGCCACGAGAGCATTGCTCGGGCCGTCGCGGGTTTCCCCGGCGGCGAGTTCTTGGGTTTCGTCTGCGCCCGGCATCGCCGGGGAGCTCGCTGCCACCGCGTCCCTTCAGGCAGAGCGGCGGCGCACAAACGCACCAGCCAATTCTGCCACAGCGCGCGCGGACAGGCGAATCGCATGCGCGAGCCCCTGCGCGGCCGCCGGCACACGGCCACCGCCCTTATATCGTCACTGCGCTCTTATATCGTCACTGCGCTCTTATGTCGTCGTCGCCCAGACCTGGAGAGCGACGATGTACGGGCGCAGCGACGATTTAAGCATCTCGACCGCGCACACGTGGATGCCGCCCGATCACGCGACCCGCATCCCGGGCACGTTCACGCGAGACAGTGCCACCGCGCACGTGCGCTACTGGGTGACGTCGTCACGGCGCCGGTCCAGGCGGCCGCCTTCGACCGTCCAGCCCAGCACCGAGAGCACCTGGAGGTCGTGCGCGTCCAGCGTCCGCGCGTCCAGTGCGGCGATGAGATCGGGCCGGACCTCGGCGGTCCGGCGCAGGGACTCGTCCCGACGATAGCGCGCGATCCGGGCGTGGTGCCCGCTCAGGAGCTCCTCCGGCACGCTTAAGCCCCGCCATTCGGCGGGCTTGGTGTAGACGGGGGCTTCCAGCAGCCCGTTCTCGTGGGATTCCTCTGCCAGGGACTCGGGGTTCCCGACGACGCCGGGCAGCAGCCGTCCGACGGCTTCGATCATGGCCAGCGCGGCCACTTCGCCGCCGTTGAGGACGTAGTCGCCCAAGCTGAGCAGACGCACCTCGAAATG
This sequence comes from Sediminivirga luteola, assembly GCF_014639315.1. Taxonomy (GTDB): domain Bacteria; phylum Actinomycetota; class Actinomycetes; order Actinomycetales; family Brevibacteriaceae; genus Sediminivirga; species Sediminivirga luteola. The sequence goes on along the minus strand of NZ_BMFY01000001.1, from coordinate 262,756 downwards.
GCGCCCCGCATCGGCGAAGACCCGCTGATCGATGCCCTCGTAGCGTCCGCAGGCGAACAGCAGCCGGTCTCGTGCGGCCAGGTCCCGCGCGATCGCCTGGGTGAACGGCTCGCCCGCGGGGCTCGGGACGACCAGGACACCGCCGGGCCGGTCCGCCGCGGCCGCGTCGAGCGCCTCCCCCCACACCTGGGGTCGCATGACCATGCCCGCACCGCCGCCGTAGGGGGTGTCGTCCACGGTGCGATGCCGGTCGTGGGCGTAGTCGCGAAGATCGTGGACCCGCAGATCCAGCAGCCCGGCCTCGCGGGCTTTGCCGATGAGGGACAGATCCAGGGGCCCGAGGTACTCCGGGAAGATGGAGAAGACGTCGATGCGCATACCCGCTCAGGCCTCCTCGATGAGCCCGCCGGGCGGGGTGATCACGATGTGCCCCGCCTCGACGTCCACCTCGGGGACGATCTGCTCCACGAAGGGAACGAGCACGGCGCGATCGTCCTCGTCCAGGCGGATCTCCAGCAGGTCCTGGGCGGTGCCGAACAGCAGGTCCGTGACCTCGCCGATGCGGGTCCCCTCGCGCAGGACGCTCAGGCCCGTCAGTTCTTCGGCGCGCCAGGCGTCGTCGTCCTCCTCGTCGTCGAGCACCGGCGCCATCAGGCGGGTGTTGCGGATCTGCTCGGCGCGGGTGCGGTCCGTCACTTCGGCGAAGGAGAGCAGCAGGCGCTCGCGGTGCCAGCGGGCGCCGGTCAGGGTGAGGGGGCCGATGTCCGGCTCGGTGACGAAGACCGTGTCCGGCACGAATCGCTCCTCCGGGGCGTCGGTGAGGACCTCCACGGTCACCTCGCCGCGGATGCCGTGGGGTTTGCCCAGCCGTGCCACCGCGTTCATCTCAGCCATGCTGTCCCTGATCCTCCTGCTTTCCTGCCCCCCGCCAGCGGACGCTCGGCGTTCCCGGGGTTCATCGCGCCGGCTCCGGCGCGCAGCCGCCCGGGTACCGGGGGACGGCTGTCTTGACACCGCATCGGCGTTCTCGCTGCGGCGGCCCGCCCTGGTGCCCGCGGGGCAGCCGTCCTCCTGATGGATGCGCGCGCTCTGCCTGATGGGCGGGCAACCTGGCTGATCGGCACGCGCCCTGCCGCCGGTCACGCGGTTGTCCCGCGCCGCGTCGTGCCGCGTCTTCTTCCCGGGTTCCCGCAGCGCCATCCGTGCGCGTTCCCGTAGCGCCGGCAACGACGCCGGCCCCCGCGAGCATGTGCTCACGGGGGCCGGTGATCGCGTTCATGCGCACGGCTGTGCCTCTGCCGGCGCCCGTGCCCTCAGGCCTCGGACAGGTCCACGCGGACCTGGTCGCGGCCGGCCAGTGCGCCGATGACGGTGCGCAGCGCTTTGGCGGTGCGGCCCTGGCGGCCGATCACCCGGCCGAGGTCTTCGGGATGCACCCGCACCTCGAGGGTGGTGCCGCGACGGCCGCCACGCTCCCGGACGACGACATCCTCGGGGTAATCGACGATGCCGCGGACCAGATGCTCCAGCGCCTCCGCCAGCATCAGGCCTGCTCGTCCTCGGCGGACGTCTCCTCGGCCTGCTCGGCCTTGGCGTTGTCAGCGTTGCCGCCCTTGCCCTTCTGGGTGATGGCTTCCTTCAGCACGGAGCCACCCTCAGGAGCCTTGAACTCGGGCTTGGGCTCGGGCTGCTTCAGGGTCCCCTCGGCGCCCTCAAGGCCCTTGAACTTCTGCCAGTCGCCGGTGATCTTGAGCAGGTTCAGGACCTGCTCGCTCGGCTGCGCGCCCACGCTGAGCCAGTACTGCGCGCGCTCGGAGTCGATCTCGATGAGCGAGGGCTGGCGGAGCGGGTGGTACAGGCCGATCTCTTCGATGGCCCGGCCATCGCGCTTGGTGCGCGAGTCGGCGACGACCACGCGATAGAAGGGCTCGCGGATCTTGCCGAAACGCTTGAGTCGAATCTTGACTGCCACGGAAGTGGTGTCTCCTTTGGTTCTCGTTTTCGAGCGCTCACCGCAGCTGTGGGGCGGCTGGAACGGTGAAGCGCTGCACGGACACGGCGCATGACGGTTGAGAGGGTCCGCACGCACCGGGTACAGCAGCTTATTGTGCCAGAGAAAGCGCCACTTCGCCCAATCGAGCGGAGCCTTTCACAGTCGTGAGGATCTGGCAGTCACAGTCGCGCGAAGGAGCCCGCCCAGCCCCAGCCCGCAGCCGACACGGCCCCAGCGTGGTCACCGGCCGCCGAAGATGCCGCCGAAGCCCTTCGGCAGATTGCCCGGGTCGAACTGCTCCTCCGGTCCGGTGTCGAAACCGCCGAAGGAGGCGCCCGCCGGGTGCTGGGTCTTCTTGCCCTCGGCCGCGGCCTTCGCCTCGGCGGCGCGCTTGGCCGGGTTGCCGGACTTGCCGCCCTTGCGCTTCTTGGCCTGCTGCTTCCCGCGGGTCTTCTTGCCGCCGCCGGCGCCCATTCCCGGCATCTGGGGCATCTGCGGCATCCCGGGGCCGCCCATACCGGGCATCTGCGGCATCCCGCGGCCCGAGGCCGCCTGCCGCATCATCTTGCGGGCGTGCTCGAACCGTTCCATGAGCTGGTTGACATCGGTGACCGTGCGGCCGGAACCGCGGGCGATGCGGGCCCGGCGGGATCCGTTGAGGATGCGGGGATTGGCCCGCTCCTGCGGGGTCATCGACCGCACGATCGCCTCGACCCGGTCGATCTCGCGCTCGTCGAAGGCCTCCAGCTGCTCCTTGAACTGAGCGGCGCCGGGCATCATGGCGATCATCTTCTTCAGCGAGCCCATCTTCTTGATGGACTCCATCTGCACGAGGAAGTCGTTGAGATCGAAGTCCTCGCCCTTCTCGACCTTCTTGGCGAGCTGTTCCGTCTGCTTGGCGTCGAAGGTCTTCTCGGCCTGCTCGATCAGGGTGAGCACATCGCCCATGTCGAGGATGCGCGAGGCCATCCGGTCGGGATGGAAGGTCTCGAAGTCGGTCAGGCCCTCACCGGTCGAGGCGAACATGATGGGCTTGCCGGTCACGGAGGCGACGGACAGCGCCGCGCCGCCACGGGCATCGCCGTCCAGCTTGGAGAGCACCACGCCGGTGAAGTCCACGCCCTCGTTGAAGGCCTGCGCCGTGGTGACGGCATCCTGACCGATCATCGCGTCGATGACGAACAGGACCTCGTCGGGGTTCACCGCGGCGCGGATGTCCGCGGCCTGCCGCATGAGCTCCTCGTCGATGCCCAGCCGGCCGGCGGTGTCCACGATCACGATGTCGTGCAGTTTGGTCTTGGCGACTTCGATGGCGTCGCGGGCCACCTTCACCGGGTCCCCGACGCCGTTGCCGGGCTCAGGCGCATACACGAAGGCGCCGGCGCGCTCGCCGACGATCTGCAGCTGGTTGACGGCATTGGGCCGCTGCAGGTCACAGGCCACCAGCATCGGCCGGTGCCCCTCCGAGGTCAGCCAGTGGGCGAGCTTGCCCGCCAGCGTCGTCTTTCCGGCACCCTGCAGACCGGCGAGCATGATCACCGTCGGCGGCCGCTTGGCGAACTGGATGCGGCGGGTCTGGCCGCCGAGGATGCCCACCAGCTCGTCGTTGACGATCTTGACGACCTGCTGGCTGGGGTTCAGTGCCTGCGAGACCTCGTCGGAGAGCGCCCGCTCCCGGACCGCGCCGGTGAAGGCGCGCACCACGGGGAGTGCGACATCGGCGTCCAGCAGCGCCCGGCGGATCTCCCGGATGGTGGCGTCGACATCCGCCTCGGAGAGCCGTCCCTTGCCACGCAGGTTCTTGAAGGTGGCGGACAGCCGATCCGAAAGTGAGGTGAACATGGTTTCCTTGTGCGTCGTGATGCTCGAGTTCCGCGTGGAGAGGTCAGCTTCCAGGGTACCAAGGCACGCGGATGCTCAGTCTCGCGCCGGACAGCGGAACGGCGGGCACGGGAGGCACTCCCCGATATGGGGAGGCCTGCCCATGCCCGCCGGACCCGTCCATCCCTGCACGTGGCCCTCATGCACGGCGAGGCAGACGGGGAGACCCGCCGCACCGGGCCGGATGGACGCCTAGATGGCCAGCTCGCCGCGCTCGCCGGTCCGGACCCGGACGACCTCGTCGACCGGGGAGGACCAGACCTTGCCGTCACCGGCCTCGCCGGTGAACGCCGCGGCGACGATGGTGTCGATCACCGCGCCGGCCGAGTCGTCGTCCGTCAGCACCTCGACGCGCGCTTTCGGGTGGAGGTCCACGGCGTATTCGGCGCCGCGGTAGAACTCCTTGTGCCCCCGCTGCTGGCCGTAGCCGCTGGCCTGGCTGACCGTCAGGCCCTTCACGCCGTAGGCCTCGAGCCGGCCGCGGACCGCGTCGAGCGTGTTCTGCCGGATGATGGCTGTGATGAGTTTCATGTGTTCACTCCGTCTCGGCTGGGAACGGGACCGTTGTCCGGGGCGCCGGCCGTCGACGAGCCTCCGCCACCGCCGCCGCCCAGGGTGCTGAACTCGTAGGCGGTCTCGGCGTGCTGGGTCAGGTCGGCACCGGTGGCCTCCTCGGACTCGCTGATCCGGAAGCCGATCGTGGCGTGGATGATCAGGCCGATGATCAGGGTCAGGATCGCGGAGTACGCGATGGCGATGACCGCCGCCACGATCTGCGCGATGAGCTGGCCGATGCCGCCGCCGTAGAACAGGCCGCCGTCGAGGGCCAGGAAGCCCAGGGCCAGGGTGCCGACGACGCCCGCGACCAGGTGGACACCGACCACGTCGAGGGAGTCGTCGTAGCCGAGCTTGAACTTCCAGCCCACCGCGATGGCGGAGAGCACGCCGGCCACCAGGCCGAGCAGGATCGCGCCGAGCGGGCTCACATCGGCGCAGGCCGGGGTGATGGCCACCAGGCCCGCCACCACGCCGGAGGCGGCACCCAGGGAGGTGGGCCGTCCGTCGCGGATCCGCTCGACGACCAGCCAGCCGATCACGGCAGCGGCGGGCGTCACCATCGTGTTCACCCAGATGAGGCCGGCCTCGACCGGGTCCTCAGCCGCGCCGCCGTTGAAGCCGAACCAGCCGAACCACAGCAGCGCCGCGCCGAGCATCACGAAAGGCACGTTGTGCGGCCGCTGGCTCGGGTCCTTGCCGAAGCCCTTGCGCTGACCGATGATCAGGGCGAGCACGAGCGCCGCGACGCCCGCGTTGATGTGCACGACGGTGCCGCCGGCGTAGTCGATCGCCTCACCCACGGCGCCTCCGACCAGCCCGTCCTCGCTGAGCAGGCCGCCGCCCCAGACCATGAACGCCAGCGGGCAGTACACGAGCGTGACCCAGACCGGGACGAAGACGCACCACGCGGAGAACTTCGCGCGGTCGGCGATGGCGCCTGAGACCAGCGCGGTGGTGATGATGGCGAAGGTCGCGCCGAAGCCGATGGAGATCAGATCGGCGGTGCCGACCGCACCGGAGAGCCCGAAGTACTCGAACGGGTTGCCGAACAGCTGGGCCACCCCCGTGGCGCCCGACATCGAGTAGCCCCACAACACCCAGACGACTCCGACGCCGGCGATCGAGATGAAGCTCATCATCATCATGTTCAGCGCCGACTTGGCGCGGGTCATACCGCCGTAGAACAGCGCCAGACCGGGCGTCATCAGCAAGACCATGGCCGCGGTGACCATGAGCCACACATCTATGGCTGACAGTTCTTCCATTGTTCCCCCGTATCCAGACCAGGAGTTTCCCCGTCTTCGATAGGCGGCGCGACGCGCCGACTGGGTGCCAGTATTCCCAGCGGATGTTAAAGCTGAAACGCGCGGATGTTTCGTCGGCGTTACGTCCTAGGCGCCTGCGTTAAACGCCGGTTACGTGGGCTTCAGCGGTCCTGGTGGAACCCCTAGTGGTTCCCTGAGCAAGCCTTATGGCGGTTCCGCTTGTGACCCATCAGCACCTGGGCGGAAGGAACAGAACATCAGCGCAGTGACAAAACGACAGGGTAGTGAGAAAACAACGGCGTAGTGAGAAAACAACAGCGTAGTGACAAAACGACACCGTCTACGGAGGTCTTTCGTCATTACCCCGTTGTTCTGTGAAGGAAGCCGCCCGGGAGTGCGCCGGGCGGCAGCGGGAGGCGCTCAGCGCGGCAGGGCGCCGCACGGCACGGGACGAGGGTGCTCAGCGCAGCAGGGCGTCGACGAACTCCTCGGGGTCGAAGGGCGCCAGATCGTCTGCGCCCTCGCCCAGGCCGACGAGCTTGACCGGCACGCCGAGTTCGCGCTGCACCGCCACCACGATGCCGCCCTTGGCGGTCCCGTCGAGCTTGGTGAGCACGATGCCGCTGATGTTCACGGCCTCGGCGAACACCCGGGCCTGCTGCATGCCGTTCTGGCCGGTGGTGGCGTCGAGGACCAGCAGCACCTCGTCGACGGGCCGGCCGCCCAGGGGCTTCTCCGCGACGCGCTTGACCTTGCCGAGCTGGTCCATCAGGCCGACCTTGTTCTGCAGCCGGCCGGCGGTGTCCACCAGCACGACGTCCGTGCCCTCCTGTACCCCGCGTTCCACCGCGCGATAGGCGACGGAGGCCGGATCGGCGCCCTCCTGCTCGGCGCGCTCGGTCTCCACGCCCACACGCGAGCCCCAGGTCGCCAGCTGCTCGGCGGCGGCGGCCCGGAAGGTATCGGCGGCACCGAGCAGGACGCTGCGGTGCTCAGCCACGAGGACCCGGGCGATCTTGCCGACGGTGGTGGTCTTGCCCGCCCCGTTGACGCCGACGACGAGGATCACGGCGGGCTTCTGCTCACCGTCCACGTTCAGGGCACGGTCCATCTGAGGGTCCACAAGCGCGAGCAGTTCCTCACGCAACAGCGCCTGGACGGTCCCGGGATCGCGCGTGCCCAGCACCCGCACCCGCTCGCGCAGCCGGTCCACCAGTTCCGCGCTGGGCCCGGCGCCGATGTCCGCCAGCAGCAGGGTGTCCTCGATCTCCTCCCAGGTGGCCTCGTCCAGGGTGTCCTGGCTCAGCAGGCTCAGCAGGCCGCGGCCGAGTGTCGAGTTGGACTTGGCCAGCCGGTCGCGCAGCCGGGCCAGCCGGCCCTGTGGCTCGGTGGGGACGTCTCGCAGCGGCGGTGCCGGCGGCGTCTCCTCCTCGACGGTCGGGGCCTCGGGGACGTCGGTCTCCAGCGGGGCCTGCTCCTGCCGGCGCAGGCGCGTGGCACGCAGGAACAGCACGCCGACGGTGCCCAGCACGGCCAGGACAAAGACGATTCCGAAGATCAGCAGGTCAGTGGTCTCCACGGGACTCCATTGTGCCGCATCGGCGGCCCGGTCTTCAGGAGCGGCGGCCGAGGACGAGACGCAGACCGGCGAGGAATCCCTGCCCGCCGTTGTCGGGCACCGCCCAGTGGCGGGTGCGCGGGCGGAAGGTCAGCGCGCTGGGCACCCGATGACGGGCCGGCTGGGGCGAGAGCACATAGGAGTGCTCCTTCATGACCGTGACGGCGGCCTGCTCGCGCGTGGCCAGGTGCGCGGTCTCCTCGTCCACGTCGAAGTATCCGCTGGCGTCGTAGCCGGTCCAGGTGTACGGCAGCCGGAAGCGCTCGTTCTCCTTGCGGGAGCTGCGCAGGCGTCCCTCGGCGCGCAAGCCCGGGACGGCTACCAGGAGCACGATCGTGGTCGCGATGGCGAGACAGACCAGGAGCCCGATGATGATGATGTCCATCCCCCGGGCTCCTCCCCTCGTCCAGTCTCGTCATGGTGTTCGCCACCGTATCCGCCACGGTGTTCATCCCCGCGCGCGGTGTGCTGCGCGGCCTGCATCGCGGGCGCTGCATCGCGGGTGAAAAGCGATGTCAGACGTGCCATTACATGGTAGACCACGCATCGGGCGTTCCCGATGTCCCCCAATCTTTCAGCCCGGTCGCATCGCGGCCCTTGACATCAGCGGGGAATGCGCTGGGAGATCACCTGGCTGACGCCGTCGTTCTGCATCGTGACGCCGTACAGCGAGTCGGCCACCTGCATCGTCCGCTTCTGATGGGTGATGATGATCAGCTGCGAGGACTCGCGCAGCTCCTCGAAGATGGTCAGCAGCCGGGACAGGTTCACATCGTCCAGCGCGGCTTCGACCTCGTCCATCACGTAGAACGGGCTCGGCCGCGCCTTGAAGATCGCCACCAGCAGCGCCACGGCGGTCAGCGAGCGCTCGCCGCCGGACAGCAGCGAGAGCCGTTTGACCTTCTTGCCGGCCGGGCGGGCCTCCACCTCGATGCCAGTGGTGAGCATGTCCTCCGGGTCGGTGAGGACCAGTTTGCCCTCGCCGCCGGGGAACAGGACCGGGAAGACCTTGCCGAACTCCCGTGCCGTGTCGTGGTACGCGGCGGTGAAGATCTCCTCCACGTGCCGGTCCACATCGCGCATGATGCCGATCAGGTCCGCGCGGGACTTCTTCAGATCCGCGAGCTGCGTCTCCAGGTAGCGGTGGCGTTCCTCCAGCGCGGCGAACTCCTCCAGTGCCAGGGGGTTGATCTGCCCCATCCTGGCCAGAGTCTTCTCCGCCTGCCTGAGCCGCTTCTCCTGTTCGGCGCGCACATAGGGCTTGCCCGGCGCGTCCGGATCGCCCGGATCGGGTACCGGCAGATGCGGGCCGTACCCCTCCAGCAGCGCCTCCGGTGTGAGGGAGAGCTTCTCCATGGCGCGTTCGGCGGCCGACTCGTACTTGGCGTGCAGCTGCTCGCGGGCGACCTCATCGCGGTGCACCGCCTGGGTGAGGGTGCCGTGGCGCTCCTGCACCTCGTTCATGCGGGTGCCCAGCTCCGTCTGTCCTTCCTTGAGCTGCTCCAGCCGCGCCACGGCTTTCTCCCGCATGGCGACGCCCTGGCTCTCCAGCGCCGCGGCGACCTCAGCGGCCTGCTCCGCCAGCCGGGCGACGGCGGCAGCGCGGCAGGCCGCGGCCTTCCGTGCTTCGCGGCGGCGCGCCGCCTCTTCCCGGGCACGTCGCTCCCGCCGGGCGGTGTCCTGCAGTCCCGTCTGCCGCTTACGGGTGAAGTCCAGCTGGTCCTGCGCCGCACGCAGCGCGAGGGTCGCGTCCATGAGCGCCTCCGCGGCCGTCTGCGCCTCCGCGGCGAGCCGGTCCCGCTCCGCGGGGTCCGACAGGTCCACGGTCTCCCCGGACTCCGCCTCCCGCAGATCCTGCTGCGCCTTGACGTGCTGGGCGCGGTGCCGTTCCAGTTCCTCTTCGGTGCGGGCGATGAGCGTCTCGATGCGCTCGGCCTCGGCTGCGGCGGCACGGACGTTCTGTCCCAGCTGGCCCAGATGCTCGACGGTGGCGGTGATGCGCGCATCGGATTCGTGCAGCGCCGCCAGCGTCTCCTCCACCTCGTCCACGGCGGTCTGCGCGGCGTGCCGCAGCGGCCCCAGTTCGAAGGCCATCCGCTGGATGCGGCGTTCCAGGCGTTCCAGTTCCCCCTGGGTCTCCTCCACTGCGGAGTGCAGCTGAAGCAGTTCCCCGCCGTGCTGCCTCAGGCTGGCCTGCGCCGGGCCGAAGCGCTCCCCGGCCGTGGTCACGACGGTGAGCCCGCGCTCCAGCAGCGCCAGTTCTGCCGGGCCGGCCTGATCGGCGATGACCACCTCGGCCAGCAGGGTCTCCAGCAGCGCCGCGACACCCGCGTCCTCGCCGCGCACCAGGCCGGCGGCGGGACGCGCACCGGGCGGGAGGTCCTCCGGACCTGCGGCACCGGCGGCCTGAGCGGGGCGCAGCGGCGGGTAGCTCAGCGCGAGGCTGCCCGCGTCCTGTTCCCGGGCCAGTGCCAGGACCTCGGCCGCGGCATCGGCCGATTCGACCAGCAGACCCTCCGCATTGCCGCCCAGGGCCACCGTGACGGCGTCCTCGTAGCCGGGTTCCACGGCGATGTGATCGGCCAGCCGGCCACGGACGCCGGGTGCGCCCGCCTCGATCAGCTCGGCGGCCGCGTCGCTGCGTTCCAGCCCGAGGCGCAGCGCCTCGAGCCGGGACTGCAGGGCGGTCCGGGACGCCAGCGCCTCCCGGTGGGCCTTCTCCGCCTCGGCGAGGGCGGCGTCGGCGGTCTCCTGCCGGGCGAGGGCGGCCTCGTGCGCGGCATCGAGGTCCTCCTCCCCGACGTCGACGCTCGCGGCCTCCTGCTCGGCGGCGGTGAACTCGGTCTGGAAGCGCTCGCGGCGCTCCCTCGCCGCCGTCAGCTGCTCGCGCTGCCTGGTCAGTTCGGCCTCGGCGGCCTCCACCCGGGACGCCGCCGTGGACACCTTGCCGGCCAGCGTGGCCAGATGCTCCCGGCGGTCGGCGGCGGCACGGGTCAGTTCCGCGATCCGCCGGTCCTCGGCGCGGTAGGCTTCCTCGGCGGCCTGCTTGGCCTGCGCGGCCTGCTCCCGCCGTGCGGAGAGTTCCGCGACGTGTCCTTCTTGCTCAGCGACCTCCTCGCCGAGCCGTTCCGCCTGCGCTTCGAGCTCCTCGGGGCTGCGCCCGACGCCGGTCTGGTCCTCGCCCTGCTGGTCCAGCAGGGCGGAACGCTCGCCGGCCCGCCTGGCCAGGGCCAGCGCCTTCTGATGGGAGGCCGAGAGCTGGAAGCAGAGTTCACGGGCGGCATCGACGTCCCGGGAGCAGGCGGTGAGCAGCTCCGCGTTCACGTTCAGTTCGCCCTCCAGACGGCGGCGCTCCTCCTCCACCTGAGCGAGTTCGGCCTTCAGCCCCGAGTGGGAGTCGGCCTCCGCGTCGATGCTCGCCTGCAGCTGGGCGAGGTCGTCGGCGAGCAACCGGGCCTGGGCGTCGCGCAGATCCCGCTGGACGGTCTGAGCGCGCCGGGCTGCCTCGGCCTGTCTCCCGAGCGGTCCCAGCTGCTTGGCGACCTCCGCGGTGAGATCGCTCAGCCGGTCCAGATTGGCCTGCATGCCGGTGAGCTTGCGCTGCGCCTTCTCCTTGCGCCGCCGGTGCTTGAGCACGCCCGCGGCCTCCTCGATGAAGCCGCGCCGGTCCTCGGGGGTGGCGCGCAGCACGGCGTCCAGCTGCCCCTGGCCGACGATGACGTGCATTTCCCGTCCCAGGCCGGAGTCGCTCAGCAGCTCCTGCACGTCCAGGAGGCGGGCCTGCTGGCCGTTGATGGCGTACTCACTGCCACCGGACCGGAACAGGGTCCGGGAGATGGTCACCTCGGTGTACTCGATGGGCAGCGCGCCGTCGGAGTTGTCGATCGTGAGCGAGACCTCCGCCCGGCCGAGCGCGGGGCGCGTCGTGGTGCCGGCGAAGATGACGTCTTCCATCTTCCCGCCGCGCAGGCTCTTGGCACCCTGTTCCCCCATCACCCAGGCGAGGGCGTCGACGACGTTCGACTTGCCGGATCCGTTCGGGCCGACGACGCAGGTCACCCCGGGCTCGAAGTGCAGCGTGGTCGCGGAGGCGAAGGACTTGAAGCCGCGCAGGGTGAGTGTCTTCAGGTGCACGGCGTCTCAGTCCCCCTCTCTTGCGCATCCCGCTTGCCGGCCGGCACCGCGGTGTAGCGCTCTCGTCCGGGCCGTCCCGGGAAGCGGCCGGGCCACGGCTGCCCCATGAACCTGGGTGCTGCATGGCGATAACGGCGATTCTATGGCGATTCCGCCGCGGGATGCCCGTTACCGGCACAGCAGCCCGCCATTGGTGCCGCCTGGCGGCGTGGTCTTTGTCCCCGGGCGGCGTGGTCTTGCAGGCGATGTGGTCTGGCTGCGTTCCTTTCGGATGCGGCTGTCCGGAGGGCGCGAGGCGCCCTCCGGCACGAGCGCGCGGCCGGTGCCGGCACCCGGTAGCATCGGCCCGTGACATCGTCGTACCTCAGGCTGCGCGCATGACGCCGCACGGCTGGCTGCTGCTGGCCCTGACCTGGGCTGTCGCCATTGCGACGCCGGGTCCCGATATCTTCCTCCTGCTGCGCCTGGGGGCACGGGAACGGCGCGCCGCCGTCCTGGCGGCACTGGGCATCATGAGCGGCAACGCGCTCTGGATCGCCGCCTCCGTCCTGGGACTGACCGCGCTGCTGCTCACGCTTCCGTGGGCGTTGCCGGTCCTTCAGGCGCTCGGATCCTGCGTGCTGCTCTGGCTCGGGGTGCAGAGCATCCGCGCCGGCGTGACCGGACTGCGCACGGGCACCCGCGACAGCACACCGGCACCGGCCACCCGGCGGCCGTGGGCGCTCGGGCTGATGACGAACCTGTCCAATCCGAAGGCGATCATCTTCTTCACCGCGCTCATCACCCAGTTCCTCCCCGCGGAGGCCAGCGGCTGGGACAAGGCGGGAATCGCCGCGCTGATGATCGTGACCGGTCTGCTGTGGTTCACCGGGGTGGCGCTGGCGGCCTCGGCCCAGGCGTTCCGGCGCCGGTTCCGTCAGGCTGCTCCCTGGCTGGATCTCATCGCCGGCGTGGTGTTCATCGGCGTGGCCGCCGTCATCCTCGCCGAGCTGGCGGTCGCAGCGCTGCCCTGAATCGCATGGGCCGCGCTGAACGGGGACTGCGCCCGGGCGCGTCGAGGCGGGTGCGCTCACGATCATGATGCTCGTCCCGAGCGCCTCGGCCGCGCCTCACGCCGTTCCGGATGCAACTGGAAGGTCCGGCTCCCGGGGGGCTCACCACCGGGGGTTGCGCGGGCGACGCTGGCAGCGGGGGCAGAAATGGGAGCCGCGGTTCATGAACGTCTCCCGGCGGACCGGTTCCCCGCAGCGCCGGCACGGCAGCCCGGCGCGGCCATACACATTGAGACTCCGGTCGAAGTACCCGGATTCGCCGTTGACGTTGACGTAGAGGTCGTCAAAGCTCGTCCCGCCTTCGGCCAGGGCCTGTTCCATCACCTCGGCGCAGTGACGCAGGACCGCTTCGAGCCGCGCGGGCCGCGTCGTGTCGGTGGGCGCGGCATAGTGCACGCCCGCTCGCCACAGGGCCTCATCGGCGTAGATGTTGCCGATGCCGGAGATCAGTCCCTGGTCCAGCAGCGCCCGCTTGACCCCGGTCCGCCTACGGCGCATCCGCGCCAGCACCTCGGCCGGGTCCAGGTGCGGATCGAGCGGATCACGGGCGATGTGTGACACCGGCACCGGCAGCAGGGCCTCGGCGACGCCATCGGCATGGCCTGCCGGGGCGCCGTCGGCGGTGGGCAGCATCGGCGCCAGATGCAGGCCGCCGAACATGCGCTGGTCCTGGAAGCGGATCTGATCGAAGACGGCTCGTTCCGGCGCCGAGAGGGTAAGCACGATGCGGGTGTGCCGGTGCCACTGGTCCGGCGGCTGATCGGCGCGGTGCAGCAGGATCTGGCCGCTCATCCCCAGATGGGCCACGAGCGCGACCGGAAGGGCCCGCCCGTGCAGCGGGATCCAGAGGAACTTGCCGCGGCGCACCGGTTCACCCAGCACGGCGCCGGTCAAGCCCGCGACGAAGCCTGCCGGGCCGTCGGGCTGGCGCCGGACGCTGCGCGCATCGAGTACCTCGACGGATTCGACTCGCCGGCCGGGCACGTGGCGGGCCAGACCGGCCCGGACGACCTCGACCTCCGGAAGCTCAGGCATCGCGCGGCTCAGGACTGCGCTGGGGAGGCGGCGTCGCCGGCTGGCTCCGGCTCCCCGTGCGGCCGCGAGGCCTCAGTGTCCGGGACACCCCGGCTGCGGCCGGCGGCCAGGCGCTCACCGTCGACGATGGCGCGCACGGCGGCCTCGGCGGCCCGGGCTTCAGCGGTCTTCTTGTTCGGACCCACTCCCGAGCCGCGGGTGATGCCGCCCACCTGCGCCAGGGCGGTGAACTCGCGCTGGTGGTCGGGTCCGACGCCGGTGACCTCGTAGCTGACCGCTCCCAGGCCGCGCTGCGCTGCGGTCTCCTGCAGGGTGGTTTTCCAGTCCATCCCGGCGCCGAGCCGGATCGCATCGTCCAGCATGGGTCCGACGATGCGTCGCACGAAGGCGGCGGCCGTCTCCGGTCCCAGGGTGGAGTACACGGCGCCGATGATCGCCTCCAGGGCGTCGGCGAGGATGGAGTCCTTGTCCCGCCCTCCAGTCACCTGCTCGCCGCGGCCCAGCAGAAGGTACTCGCCCACGCCGAGGTCCCGTGCCACCGTCGCGAGGGCACGGGTGTTGACCACGGCGGAACGCATCTTGGCCAGGCGTCCCTCGGGCAGGTCGGGGTTGTCCCGGAACAGGACGTCCGTCACGGCCAGTCCCAGGACGGCGTCGCCGAGGAACTCCAGCCGCTCGTTGGTCGGGAGGTCGCCGTTCTCGAAGGCATAGGAGCGGTGCGTGAGGGCAAGACGAAGCGCCTCGGGGTCGAGGTCGACTCCGAGACGCTCCGTGAATGCCGTCAGATCGGCTCCGCTGCCGGTCGTACCGTCAGCCATGCCAGACCGGTCAGACGTCGGCGACCTTGCGGCCCTTGTACTCGAAGAACAGCGGGGTACCCGCGGAGTCCTCGACGACCTTTGCGTGATGCGGGCGGGAGTACACGACCCGGCCGTTCTCGACGGACTTGACGAGGGCCGGGGCCTTCGCCTTCCACTGCGAACGACGATGGCGGGTGTTGCTGCGCGAAACCTTGCGCTTCGGGACTGCCACGTCTAGCTCTCTTTCTTCTCGTCCAACAAACTCTTCAGTGCCGACCAGCGGGGGTCGGCGTCCTCTGCTTCACTCTCCGGTTCCCAGTCGGCCCCGGTGGTGTAGCTGAAGTCCTCATCGGCGTCGGCCGCGACCGGCTGGAAAGGCAACGCCATCACGATAGCGTCCCGGATCGCCTGCTCCAGGTCAAGCCGGTCGCCTGTGATGCCGTAGACCTCGTCCTCCGCCTCGCCGTCCGCGTCGTAAGCGAACAACTCGTTGATCGGGACTTCAAGGTCCAGGCTGAGCGGCTCCAGTGTCCGCACATCCGTGCCGACTGCGGTTGCCCGCACCGTGCCCGAGACGTAGATGCCCTCCACGACGCTCTCCAGCTGGAGGTCGAGGTGAAGATCGCTGCCCTCTTCGACGCCGATCACTTCGATCCGCAGATCGCCGGGGGCACGTACCGTCTTCTGCAGCGGTTCCCATGCTCCAGGCTTCTGGAACAGGTTCAGCGCCCTCAGGCCGAGGACGAGCTCGCTGGCCGAGCCCTTCACAGTCCCCTCCCCAAAGAAAGATCGACGCTCCCCTTCGGCAGCGCCGAACGCACAGATCAGCACAATTCAGCAGCCGCCAGTCTACCCCACAGTGCCAGCCCGGGCCAAAGCGAGCTTTCACAGCCCTATCCAAGTGAACAGCGGCCCGAGCGACCCCAGTCGTCGCTGTTGACGCCGGTTGCACCTCGGGTGGCCCGCGGCAACCGGGGTCGTGCATTCAGCCAAGCATCACAGTGACGCCGAGGCGTCACCGGAGACGTCAGGAGGCTTTGGCCGCGAGCGCCCGGGCGACGACGGGGGGAACCAGCGCGGACACATCGCCGCCGTTGACGGCGACTTCCTTGACCAGGGAGGAGGACACATGGGCGAGCGCGGCGTCACCGCTGATGTAGAGGGTCTCCAGACCGGTCAGGTGCCGGTTCATCATCTCCATGCGGCGCTCGTATTCGTAGTCCGTGCCCGAACGCAGGCCCTTGATCACTGCCGGGGCCTCGATGCGGCGGCAGTAGTCGGCCAGCAGGCCACCGGGCACCTCGTCGAGCCGGATGTTCGCCGCCCTGTCCTGCAGCGCCTCCTCCAGGAAGGCGAAGCGCTCGGGGATGGTGAACATGCCGGCGGGCTTGGACGGGTTGTGGACCACAGCCACGATCACCTCGTCGAACAGCCGCGCCGCGCGCAGGAAGACGTCGACATGGCCGTTGGTGACGGGGTCATAGGAGCCGGGGCACACCACTCGCATGGTTCCCAAGCCTACGCCGCCTGCGCGTGTTCGGGGACCGATGTGTTCAGCGGCAGCGCTTCGGCAGTCGTCATCACCCGTCAGCGTCCGGCGGTACCGGTTCCAGGTAGTACAGCGCGGTTTCCCCGTACGTCTTCCGGCGGAACGTCTCCAGTCCGGTCGGGGCTTCCGGTTGGGGGCTTCGCGCCGAGCGCTCGACTACGACGACGGCCTCGTCGCTCAGCAGGGGAAGCAGAGCCGTGAGCACCTCGCTCAGCGCCTGCTCCGATAGGTCGTAGGGCGGGTCGATGAAGACCAGCCCGAACCCGTTGCTCTTCCCGGATTGCATGGGCCGGGTGGCCTCACCGGACTGCGGGATCCGGCCGTCCTCGCCGAGCTGTGACGATGGCCCGGATTGCAGAGGCCGGCCGGGCTGGCCGGGCCGCCGAAGCGCCGCGGGCTGGCCGGGTTGGCTGGCGCGCTGCAGATACGACTGCGCCGTCTGGCCGGCGACGACGACGCGGTCCCCCGCTACCGCTGCGGCGTTGGCCCGGAGCGCGGTGAGCGCGGGACGTGCGGGATCGACGAGGACGGCGGAGGAAGCGCCGCGGCTGACCGCCTCCAGCCCGAGCGCACCCGAACCGGCGAACAGGTCCAGGACGTGCTGTCCCTCGATGGCGTGCAGCGATTCCAGCGCGGAGAACAGCGCTTCCCGGACCCGGTCGCTGGTGGGCCGGGTGCCCTCGCCCCTGGGCGTGCGCAACCGCAGACCGCCGTGCACGCCGGCAATGATCCTCGTCATCCCTGCTCCTCGCCGCTCCTCAGCTCCGCGTGACCGTCGGTCCTGCGCGGCCGCCACCACCGTATTCGTCCGGCACCTGTCTCTGCACTGCGCCGGATCCGGTCGCACCCCCACGTGCGTCGCGAACCGGCTTCGCCCGCCAGCTCGGCGCTGGGGTGCGCCTTAAGCGCGCCGTATGCCCGTCCATCCGCCATCCCGGCTCCGGAATGCGGACCCCGGCTCCGGAAATACGGGCCCAGCCCCCGCCGTGCCGGCGCCCCGGTGCGTCACGCGCACCTCCCGGGCCGTCCGTGGAGAGCTCGGCAGCAGAACGCGACAGGCTCTCAGGCCAGGTCGATGTACTGCTCCCGGTCCTCGCTCAGGATCTCACGGCACAGGGCTGCCAGGGCCGGGTGCGCCTCCAGGCCGGGGTCCTCGGCCACGATCGCCACCGCCTCCTCCCGCGCCCTGGCCAGGAC
The DNA here is from genome assembly GCF_014639315.1 of Sediminivirga luteola. GTDB lineage: Bacteria > Actinomycetota > Actinomycetes > Actinomycetales > Brevibacteriaceae > Sediminivirga > Sediminivirga luteola. Next base: position 245,674 of record NZ_BMFY01000001.1, on the reverse strand, counting down.
GCGGTGGTCGTCGATGACGCTCAGCAGCTTGAGCCCGCTGCGTCGCCCGGACTGGTCGCGCCCCAGGACGTCGCCTTCGCGCCGCTGCCGGACATCCAGCTCGGAGAGCTCGAAGCCGTCGTTACTGCCGGCCACCGCGCTCAGCCGCTGGAACGCCTCGGATTCCTCCGTGTCCTCGGTGACCAGGAAGCACAGTCCCGGTTGCCCGCCGCGGCCGACTCGCCCGCGGATCTGGTGCAGCTGGGCGATCCCGAAGCGGTTCGCATCCAGCACCAGCATCCCGGTGGCGTTGCGCACGTCCACGCCCACCTCGATGACGGTGGTCGCCACCAGCACGTCCACCTCGCCGCGGGCGAACCGCCCCATCACGGCGTCCTTCTCCTCGGGACGGAGCCGGCCGTGCATGATCTCCGCGGTACGGCCGTTGAACTCCGGCCTCGCGAGGACTGCCTCCAGCGCATCCTGCACACCCCAGCCGCCTTTGGCGCCGGTGGCCTCGGCGGCACCGGGCGGCTCACCGACGCCGTCCACGCCGGCTGCCTCGTCGGCGCCGTCCACAGCTGCGCTCCTGCCGCCTGCCTCGTCGCCGATGCGGGGCACCACGATGTAGACCTGCTGGCCGGCGTCGACGAGCTCGGCCAGCCGCTGCCACACGCGTTCCATCCAGTGCGGATGCGAGCCCAGCGGCACGGCGTGGGTGGAGATGTCGCGGCGGCCCGAGGGCAGTTCGTCGAGCACGGAGACGTCCAGATCGCCGAAGACCGTCATGGCGACCGTGCGCGGGATGGGCGTGGCGGTCATCACGAGCGTGTGCGGCACCGCGTCGCCGCCTTTTCCGCGCAGCGCCTCACGCTGGTCGACACCGAACCGGTGCTGCTCGTCCACCACCACCAGGCCGAGCTGGAAGAACGAGACCCGGTCCTCCAGCAGGGCGTGGGTGCCCACCACGATGTCCGCCTCGCCGGTGACGATGTCCAGCAGTGCCTGCCGTTTGAGCGCCTGAGGCATGGACCCGGTGAGCAGGACCACCTTGACCCGGTCGCCGAGTTCGCCGAGGGCCCCGGTGAGGGACGCGAAGTGCTGGGCGGCGAGCACCTCTGTGGGCGCCAGCAGCACCGCCTGGCCGCCGGCGTCGACGGTCTGGAGCATGGCGCGCAGCGCCACCAGGGTCTTGCCGGCGCCGACCTCGCCGTGCAGCAGCCGGTTCATGGGCGATTCCCGGGCGAGGTCCGCCCCGATCTCCTCACCGGCGCGCCGCTGCGCCGCGGTGAGCGTGAACGGGAGCGCCTCGTCGAAGACACGCAACACACTGTCCTGGTCCTCGGGTCTAAGCGGGCGCGGCACGGCACTGGCCGCGGCGGTGTCGGCGCGGCGCCTGGCCAGCACGGTCTGCAGGGCGAAGGCCTCCTCGAACCGGAACCGGGCCAGACCGCGGTGGGCGTCCTCCATGGTGGCCGGGGTGTGCACCAGGCGGAGCGCCTCGACCAGCTCGGGGTAGCCGTGGCGGCGGCGCAGGGGCGCCGGCAGCGGATCGTCGACGGGCTCGACGAGGATCAGCTCAAGCAGCTGCCGGATCACGGTCATGACGGTCTTGGTGCTCAGATCCGCGGTGGCGGGGTACAGCGGCGTGGGGCGGATCGCCACTTCCAGCGCGGATTCCTCGTCCAGGGCCACCTCCCCGGGCTCGTCGAGCCAGCGCGGCGAGGCGAGCTGCAGTTTGCCGCGGTACAGGCCGGTCTTGCCGCTGAGCACCATGGAGCGGCGGCCGGTGAGCTTGCGTTCCAGCCAGGGCTGGTTGAAGAACGTCGCCGTCAGCTCCGCACCGGAGTCATCCCGCAGGCGCACCTCGGTGAGGTGACCGCGCCGCGAGTGCATCCGGCGGGAGCCCACCGAGACGATGCGGCCCTGCACGGTGGCTTCGACGCCGATTTCCAGTCCGGCCAGGTCGGTCAGCTCCCCGGGGTCGATGTACCGCCGGGGGAAGTACCGCAGCAGCGCGCCGGCGGTGGCCAGGCCCGCCTCGCGGAAGGCCTTGGCCTGGCGCGGCGGGACGAAGGCGGACAGGGAACGGTCCAGGAACGGCTTCTCGGTGGCGGTCATGCGTGCCTCACTCCACTCCGACCAGCAGCAGATCGGCCGACTGGTGCCCGTCCAGGACGCTGATCTCCGTCTCGGGGTGGTGCTGCGCCAGCCAGGAACGCAGCTCGGGCACGACACCGGGCGGCAGCTCCGCGCCTGTGACGAGGGTGATGAGTTCACCGCCGGCGCCCAGCAGCCGGTCCAGCAGACCACGGGCGACCGGGAGCAGCCGGTCCGACACCAGGCGGGTACGACCGTCGATGCGGGCGAGGTAATCGCCGATGGCGACCTCGCCGGCAGGGGAACTCCCGGCGTAGGTCGCCCGGCGCACGGCGCCGGTACGGGTGGCCGCAGCGGTTTCGGTCATGTCCTCGGCGAGGTCGGCGGCCTCGGCGGCAGGATCGTGGACCGCCAGGGCACTCAGTCCCTGGACGGCCGCGCGACTGCGTACGAGATGCAGGTGCGCGTGCGCCGTCCGCGGCAAGGAGCGCAGATGGGTGCGGGCACGTTGCAGGGCGGCCCGGTGGTTGGGCAGGACGATGAGCGGCCGCTCCGGGTGCTCGGCCAGCAGCGCGTCCAGATGCGCGGGCACGGTGTCGGCCGCCGGGTCCAGGGGAATGGCGAGTGCGCCTCCGAGGGCGAAGAGCATGGCAAGGGAGGTCTCCTTCGCGAAGGCCACCACCAGCGGGCCCTCCTCACCGGAGCCGGCTGCGCCGGCGGCTCCCGGCAAACCGTGCTCACGTCCGCGCCCGAGCCGTTCCATCCGCAGCGCGGTCAGCGGTGCCGGTGCCGCGAGGATCGCCAACGCCTGGCGGGCGGGCGCCTCACCGGGGAGGTGCAGGTGCAGCCGCGCGGCTCCCAGCGCTGGCGGGCTCAGGGGCGAGAGCACGAGCGAATCCGCGCCGAGCGCGCCCAGCCGTTCCCGCAGGGCCCGGTAGGCGTCCTCATCGGGCATCGCCATGAGGTCCGCGACGATCTCCAGGGCCGTCTGCCCCTCGCCCGCAGCGCCGGCCATAGGTGCGCGAGCCGTCGCGGCTGGCGGTTCATCACCGCTCCCCACCTGCAGCGGCAGCGGCTCCGGCCGGCTGACCGGCTGCAGCAGCCCGGTCCGGGCGGGCGGCATGGTGCCGGTGCCGATCACGTAGAGGGCATCGACGAGTTCGAGCACGCCCATGCCGCCGGCGTCCACCACTCCGGAGGCGGAGAGCACGCTCAACTGCTCCGGGGTGCGCGCCAGGGCGTCCCGGGCCGCACGGTGCACGGCATGGATCTGCTCCTCCAGTCCGGCTCCGGCGCGGGCTCTGGCTTCGCGCGCAATGGCATCCATGATGCTGAGCATGGTCCCGTCGACCGGCGCGGCGACCGCACGGCGGGCGCGGGCGGCGGCGAGTTCCAGCGCCGAGGCGAGCGCGCCGGCGTCGGCGACGGCGATCCCCTCCCAGGCATCGGCGCATCCCTGCAGCGCCACCGAGAGGATCAGACCGGAGTTGCCGCGGGCCCCGCGCAGAGCTCCCCGCGCCATGGCGCTGAGCACCTCGTGCAGGGCAGCCTCGTGCGGCAGCCGTTCCACGGCCCGGTGGGCGGAGAGCAGGGTGAAGTAGAGATTGGTGCCGGTGTCGCCATCGGCCACCGGGAAGACGTTGATGTCGTCGATCGCGCTGCGTTCATCGCGCAGATTGGCCAGGGAGCGGCGCGACCACGCCCGCGCTGCCCGCGCGCTGAGCTCGGCCCGGCTTCCGGTGCTCACCGTTGCTCCTTCCTGCCCTTTCCGTTCGCCCCGCGTTCCGGTCCCGCCCGGCGGCGGAACCGGTTCCTGCCTCCGGCGCTACCCGCACGTCCTTTTCCGCCCGGCAGCGGCACCGGCTGACGCGCGGGACCGGCGCGGACGTTCGGGCCGGGTATCCGGCGTCGGCCGCGTTCGGGCCACCCCGCCCCGTGTGCGGGAACTCACCCCTGCCGGAAGTGGCTGAACCCGGAGTGAGGATCGGCCGGAACACCGTCGACGCTCACGAGGCCGGCCTGCGCCTGGCCGTCCTCCGCGGCGAGTACCCTCCCGACGATCTGAAAGCCTACCGGCAGGGACGGACACCCCGGTGTGCCCGCGTGCTCCGGTGTGCCCGTGGCAGGGAACACCGCCAGCAGGCCATGGTCCTCACCGCCGCCCAGAAGCCAGCGCCGTGCCTGTTCCTGCGGCGTCGCATCCTCCCGTGCCGCCTCATCCGCTGCCTCTTCCTCCGGCCGCACCGTGCCGAGCAGCCTGGCGGCGGGCAGCAGCTCGGCGGTGAGCGCGCGCAGCGCCGGAGAAGAGCCGTCGATCTCGATCCGCACTCCGCTGGCGGCGGCGACCCGGCCGAGGTCCTGGACCAGGCCGTCGGAGGCGTCGATGAGCGCCCGCGCTCCCGCCCGGGCTGCCTCAGGCCCGGACAGGTAGGGCGGCCGGGGGCTCAGCTGCGCCCCGATGAGCGCGTCGAGCGCGTGCGGTTCGGCCCCGGCGAGGCCGCAATCAGCCTCTCCGAACGCACCGGGGCGATACCCGGCCAGCAGCAGCTCGAGTCCGGCGGCGGCCCGCCCCACGGTGCCGGCGAGCGCCACCAGATCACCGGGCCGCGCCCCCGAGCGAGTGACCGGCGGGCGCCCGTCGAGTGCGCCGAACGCCGTCACCGAGACCGTGATCTCACCGGCTCCGGAGAGATCACCGCCGAGGACGGCAGCACCACCCCGGGCGGCTTCAGCCGCCAGCCCCGAGGCCAGGTTCTCCACGAAGGCCACGGGGACGTCGCCGGGCAGTCCGAGGGCGACGACGAGGCCGGTGGGCCGGGCGCCCATGGCGGCGACATCGGCGAGATTCTGCGCGGCGGCTTTGATGCCCAGGGCGGTGCCGTCGCCCCAGTCGCGGTGGAAGTCCCGGCCCTCCACGAGCATGTCGGTGGTGATGACCTGGTCGCCGGGCGCGCGGACGACGGCTGCGTCGTCTCCGGGGCCGAGCAGCACGCCGCCGCGTGCCTCGGCAAAGGGACGCTCTGGTCCGGGCGGGTGACGGTCAGGGTCCACCAGGGGCAGGATGCGGGCGAGGAGGCCGTCCTCCCCGAGATCGGCGCAGCGTAGGGTCACGCCCTTAAGTGTTCCACGGCCAGCGGCTGCGGGCGCTGCTCCAGGCCCGCGGCTGGCGGGCGGTATCCTGGATGCCGATGAGAACCCTTCGCGTCACCGCCCTCGTGATGCTCACCGCGGTGTCGGTGAGTTCCTGCGCCCATGCCGTGATGGTGGAGCCGGCGGCCGATGCGGCCGATCCGGACTGCGCGGAGGTCATGCTCCGCCTGCCGGATGAGGTCGGAGGGAACGAACGCCGCGATACGACCTCGCAGGCGACTGCCGCCTGGGGCGATCCGAGCGCGGCCATCCTGCGGTGCGGCGTGGAGCCCCCGGGCCCGACCACCACCCCCTGCGTCTCGGTCAACGGCGTGGACTGGCTCAGCGAGGAGGCCGGGGACCATTGGCTCTTCGTCACCTACGGCCGCGAGCCGGCGGTCGAGGTGCTGGTCTCCAATGACGCGGTGGGCGGCCAGACCGTGATCACCGAGCTCAGCGGTGCGGTCGCCGTGCTGGAGCAGGAACGTGAATGCGTCTCGGTGGAGGACGCCACGGTCGTCGACGAGGAAGGCCAGTAACCGCATCGGCGGCCTGTGGCTGAGCGGCCTAGGGCGGGGCGGCCACAGCGGTAGCAGGTCAGCCACGCGGCATGACGTCGCGGGACAGCGGCCGGCGAGAGGTGGCTGTCAGTCGCCTCTCATGAGCCGGAGCAGTGCGGTGGCCATCTCCCCCTCGGCGGGAAGCGCGCCGGGCCCATAGGTCACTCCCCGCAGCATGAGGCCGTCCAGCGCTGCGAGGACCACCCCGGTGTCCTCGGCCGTCCCGCCGAGTGCCCGCACCATCTGCTGCAGTTCGGCTCCCAGGCGCCGGTTGGTCTCCGCCGTCTCTTCCGGGAGTTCCATCTGCAGGTAGTACCGCGCCTTCTGCACCCGGTTCAGGGGCGGCTCCGCGATGGCCCGGATCATGCGCTCCAGGGCGTGCGCGAGGGCTTCGAGGTCCTGCACCGGGCCCGGGTCGTGGCTCCATTGGGCGCGGTCGAGTTCCTCCATCCGCGCCACGATGCCCTGCAGCAGTTCCGTGCGACGGCCGAAGAGGTTCGCGGTACTGCCCAGCGGCAGCCCCGCTTCGCGGTCGATGGCCCGATGCGTCAGCCCCCGCGGTCCCTCCGCCCCCAGGACGCGGACGGCGGCGTCGAGGATCTCGTGGCGGCGGCTGGACATGCCCACATGATCCCATGCGTCCCGTTCCCGTTTCCGTTCCCCTCATCTCCCTCCCCAGTTCGCGTCGCCTCCCGAGCTGGGCGCCGTTCCGCCTCCGCAACGAGGTCCTGCACGGTGCCTCGCGCCTGTCCCGGCACACCGCAGCGGTCCCCGATCCCGTTCCCTCAGCAGGGGCGTGAAACAACATCTGTTGTACAGTGGCGGCATGCGCACAGCACATATCGTCGGCGGCGGGGTCTCCGGCCTGGCCCTGGCCGGGTTCCTCAGCTGCGGCTGGGACGTCCATCTGCACGAAGCCGACTGGGATGCCCGGCCGGTGCCGACGCTCTTCGGCATCCAGACGGGTGGCCGCCGGGCACTGGAGGCCTTGGGGCTCGGCGCGGCGCTCCGGAGGGAATCACTGCAGATCAGCGAGGGGCTGCTGCGCGACGGTGCAGGCCGCGTCCTGGCGCGGGTGCGCGGCGCCGATGTCCAGCTGATCCCGCGGCCCGTTCTCATCGGGCTTCTGCGCGACCGGTTGCCCAGCCGGGTGAGCGTCCACCGGCGCACCGTGGCGACCAGCCGGGACCTCGCCGGGGATCTCATCGTCGGCGCGGACGGCGTGCACAGCCTCATCCGGCAGGAGCACTGGCGCCGGTCCGGCGCCCGGCCCCTACCGGTCACCGTGCTCAGGGGCGTCATCGACGCCGATCTGAGCGAGCACGCCCTGCAGGAGATCTGGCGCGCCGACGGGCTGTTCGGCATCACCCCGCGACCGGGCGGAGGGGTGAACTGGTTCGCCACCGTTCCGCGGCAGCGGTTCGCCGGCAGGGACGAGGCCCTGGATGCGCTGCGCGCCCGCTGGGACCAGGGCCCGGCTGGGCCAGCGGAGGTCCTGCGCCACGCCGATGCGGAGAACACGCTGGTCAACGACCTATGGGAGTCCCGGTGGCCCGGACGGCTGGTGCGCGGGCATGCCGTGCTGATCGGGGACGCGGCGCATGCCATGGCACCGAACCTGGGGCGCGGTGCCAACGAGTCGCTGGTGGACGCGCTCGTCCTGGGGCGGGCGCTCACCGCGGGTGCGACGTCCCGGGCGCTGCGCCGCTACGAGTCCACCCGGCTGATCTCCCCGCAGCTGCTGCGCCGGGCGTCCCGGACGATGCTCGGTGTGGCCACGACCCGTCACGAGCGCCTCCGGTCAGCCGCGTTCGCACCGTTGCCGAAAGGCTGAAAGAGCGCCTGGTCAAAGGCTGAGAGAGCACCTGATCAAGGGCTGAGAGGCGTGGCCGAAGCTGGCCTTCTGCGACGAGGGCGGAGAGGATGGGAACAGCAGCCCATCTCTGGCGCCCGGCACAGTACGGCTCACATGGCTCGCATGCTGCGGTGCCCGGTTCGAAGGAGGACGAACCATGTTCCGCCGCACTCCCGCGAGGATGATCGGCCTCCCCGCCTGCGCCGGCATGGTGCTGCTGAGTTCGTGCGCGGTTCCGGGCGGCCCCGAGCCCGGGGCAGACGACGCCGCCAACGGCACGCCGGTGACCGCGCCCGCCGCCACCGCCGAAGAACCCGGTACCGGCGACGAAACCGCGACCAGTGAGGAAGACGTCGCGGTCGCGCGCTACGAGCAGAGCCAGCGCGGAGGCGACTCCGCCCTGGCCGAAGGCCGGCTGCGCGTGGACGAGGGCGGCTGCCTTGTCATGGACCTGGATATGGACGGGATGACAGAGGAGGAGACGATCCTGCCCGTCTTCCCCAGCTGGGGCGATCCGCACTGGGACGAGGGGCTCGTCTTCGACGGTCAGCGCTACGGGGAAGGCGCGCACGTCTCCATGGGAGGCGGCTATCACGCGCAGCCTTCGGGCGAGCGCCCCGGGACGTTGCCGGACACCTGCCCCGCCGACCTCACGATGCTCACGGTCTCCCAGGTGGGCTGACAACGACCCCTGCCAATAGACTGTTCAGCGCGCATCTTCCCGCAGGCAGGCACGCGAAAGCAAAGATGCGCGGAACTATGCGAACCACTAGGATGTAGGGCACGTCGCGCCCCGCGCGAGAGTGACCCCGAACCCCTGAGGAGCCACGCCATGCGAATCGTCGTCATCGGAGACGTCGGCTGGAGCAACTTCTACCATCTCGGTGACGAAGCGATGACAGAGCTGGCGATCGACGAGCTACGGCGGCGCGACAGCGGCGATCAGATCACGTTGATCGCGGGCGATCCGGAGCATGCTCGGGAACTGTACGACGTGGAATCCATCAGCCGCATAGGTTTCCGTGGCGGAGACCGTCGCTTCAACGAGCGCCGGCAGCGTCAGGTCCTCGAACACGCTCAGGGCAAAACCTCGCTGGGGGAAGATGATTCCGCCGTCGCCGTGATCGAGGCGGTACGGGATGCAGACGCGGTCCTCGTGGCCGGCGGAGGGAATCTCAATTCGATGTTCCCGCAGCACATTTTCGAGCGGGAGACGCTCTGCCGGATTGCGCAGCACTTCGAGGTGCCTTACGGGTTCACCAGCCAGACCGTGGGCCCGCGCGTCGACCCCGACGACCGGCGCCGGCTGCGGGAGGTTTTCTCGAAGGCTGCTTTCGTCGGTGCTCGCGAAGCCCACACGCACTCGCTGCTGTCGGATTTCAACCTGCCTGACGGCGTGCTGTACCGAATGGTGGATGATGCCTTCTCGCTAGGTCCGCGTGAAGAGGACCGCGAGGCGGTCGCAGACCTGACCGACGGCCCGTTCGTGATCGCGAGCTTTGCGGAGAAACCGTCGAGCAAGCTGATCACCCAGGACGACTACCATCGGCTGATCGCTTCGACGCTGACGCAGATCGCCCAGGAACACGATTGCCGGGTGCTACTCGTACCCCACGGTGCTCATCCCATGCCCGGGCAGAGCATCCGTGATCAGTCCGCCAACACCACCATCGCCCATTACGCCGCCGATGATCGAGTTCAAACAGTCCGCATGATCACGGCGCGGGAGCTGGCCGCTCTGTCGGAGCAGGCCTTGCTCGTCATCGGCAGCCGGTATCACGCCGGTATCTTCGCCGTACGTGCCGGAGTTCCGGCCATCTCGTTGGCGCCGCACGCGTATTCATCCATCCGGATGCGCGGGGCACATGGCAACGTCGGCTTGGACGAGTTCGTTTTCGATATCGATTCCTGGCGTCATGGGGCCGTCCTAGAGGCGGTCCGGGTAGCGCTCCAGCGCCGGGAAGAGCTAGAACGGCACTGTGCTCGCGTGCAGGAGCAACGGCTGGCCGAACACAGCGTCTGGTGGGACTTCCTGCTCGCCCGGCTGAACAACAAGCGGCCGCGTAAGCTGCCGGTCTTCGAGCCGGTGGAATCCTTCCCGCTCGGTCTTCCCAGCGCGTGGGCCACGAGCGCGCTGCTGGATGCCACAGAGCGACTCGACCAGCGGGTGCAGGAAGTGGAAGCCAAACTGCGCGAACGCTCCGCACAGCTCGACAAGGCGAATAACGAGATCGCCGAGATCCGAGACCAGCTGGCGGCATCCGGGGCCACCTTGGGCCGGCACGAGGCTGAACGGCAAGACCTCAAGCGCGAAGTGAAGGAGCTGCGGTCGCGGCTGACCGCTGCTGAGCGGTTCTCCCTCTCCCAGCCGGTGCGCTTGGGGAAGAACGTCGCGCGTGGCGTGAAACGGCGCCTCAAGCGCTGAAACGCCTGACGCCACCGCAAGCGACTCCCCGGCCTACTTCACGTTGGGCTGGCTGGCGTGCATCGCCGCCTCGTTCGCGCTGAGCTTGGTGTGGGGCCGCATTCCCGGCATGCGCCGCATCCTCGGCTGAACCCGGCTGTGCGCCGCGCTAGTCCTCGTCCCACCATTCAGCGCGCGTCTCATCCAGCCACACCATGGTGTCGTCCTGCTGATCCGCCTCAGCGACTACTTGCATCTGCCGTTGCACTTCTGCAGCGTAGCCCGGTGCCGTCACATCTCTCCTACCGCAGGCCGGTGCTGCGTTCCAGTGCCAGGGCGAGCAGCCGGTCCACCAGCGCCGGGTAGCTCAGCCCGGTCGCCTTCCACATGAGGGGGAACATCGACGACGGGGTGAATCCCGGCAGGGTGTTGAGCTCGTTCACCAGGACGCCGCCGTCTTCGAGCACGAAGCAGTCCACCCGAGCCATGCCCTCGCAGCCGAACGCCTCGAAGGTGCGCACCGCGGCGTCCTGCACGGCGCTCTGCACGCCGCGGTCCACCTCCGCCGGGCAGCGCAGGTCCACCGCGGAACCGTCCAGGTACTTGGCCTCGTAGTCGTAGAACTCACGGTCGGAGGAGACCACGATCTCCCCCAGCAGGGACGCCTCCGGTGCGGCGCCACCGAGCCCGGCCAGCACGCCGCACTCGATCTCGCGGCCGACGATCTGCGGCTCCACGAGCACCTTCCGGTCGTGCTGGCGTGCCGCCTCGACAGCGGCCAGCAGTTCCTCGCGCCCGGTCACCTTCGAGATCCCGATGCTGGAGCCCGCCCGCGCCGGCTTCACGAACAGCACCTCGCCGAGCGCCAGGGCACGCTCCAGGGACCGTTCCCGGTCGTGGCGCCACTGCGTCTCGGTGATGACGGCGTACGGCGCCACCGGCAGGCCGGCGGCTTCCAGCACCACCTTCATGTAGTGCTTGTCCATCGACGCCGATGAGGTGAACACCCCCGCCCCGACGTAGCGGGTGTCGGAGAGCTCCAGCAGTCCCTGCACCGTGCCGTCCTCGCCGTAGGGGCCGTGCAGGACGGGGAAGACCACGTCGATGACGCCCAGGCTGCGCCGTTCGCCCTCGGCGGTCACCTCGAACGCCGCGGCACCGTCAGCGGACAGCGGCAGGTACACGGCGCTGCCGTCCTCGGTCACCTCGGGCGGTTTGCCTCCGGAGAAGGCGAACTCCACGGCGTCGGGGACGAGCCGCCAGGTGCCCTGACGGGTGATGCCGATGGCCAGGACGTCGTACTTCTCCGGATCGATGGCAGAGAGCACGCCGGCGGCGGTCACGCAGCTGACCGGGTGCTCGTCGGACCGGCCGCCGAACAGCACCGCGACCCGTGGCCGGCGAGCGGCGGATGCCCCGCCGGCCGAGCCGTCGGCGTTCATCGCGTGGTTCATGCGGTCGCTTCGTAGGTGCCGTGGATCCACGCACGGCCGATCACGGTGGAGAAGACGTTGAAGCCGAGGAACGCCGGGGTCGCGTCCTCGCCCAGGTCCAGGCGTTCGACGTTCAGCGCCGAGACGATGAAGTAGTACCGGTGCGGGCCGTGACCGGCCGGCGGGGCTGCGCCGATGTACCTGGCAGCACCGGCGTCGTTGCGCAGCGTGAGCGCGCCCGCGGGCAGCAGCCCGGCGTCCGGATTGCCGGCGTCGGCCGGCAGTTCGGTCACCTCGGCGGGGATGTTGGCCACGGCCCAATGCCAGAAACCCGATGTCGTGGGCGCATCGGGATCATAGGCGAAGACGGTGTAGGACTTCGTTCCCTCCGGGGCGCCCGACCAGCGCAACGCCGGCGAGACGTCCTGGCCGCCGGGGACGCCCATGAGACCGGAGGTCTGGGCCGCGGCAAGCACGCCGCCGTCCTCCAGATCCGGACTCTGCAAGGCGAATCGCGGCACCTCCGGAAGCTTCCAGAAGGGTGAGTTCTCAGCCGTCATGGTTCCTCCCTCTCCGGCACCGTCGAAGGCACCGGTCATCGAGTCACTGGCGGGTCGTCCAGGCAGTCTACCGGCCCCGCCGGATCACTGGTGCTCCGACTTCAGCTTCCTGGACAGCAGCCCCGCGGGCAGCTCCGCCACCGGCAGGCGCCCGTCGAGGACATTGACGACGGCCTCGGTGATGGGCAGGTCGATGCCCAGCTCCTCCCCCAGCGCCAGGATCGCCGCGCAGGACTTCACGCCCTCGGCGGTCTGCTTCGTCTGCCGCACCACCTCGTCCAGGCTCAGGCCCTGGCCCAGCAGCTCTCCGACCGTGCGGTTGCGGGACAGCGGCGAGGCGCAGGTGGCGACCAGGTCGCCCAGGCCGGCCAGCCCGGCCAGGGTCTGCTGCCGCCCGCCGGCCGCGAGCGCGAGCCGGGTCGTCTCCGCCAGGCCGCGGGTGATGATGGACGCCTTGGAGTTGTCGCCGAGCCCCAGACCGGAGGCCATGCCGACGGCCAGGGCGATGACGTTCTTCACCGCACCGCCGAACTCCACGCCGATGACGTCCTCATTCGTGTAAGGGCGGAAATACGCGTTCGCAGTCAACCCGGCCACGGCCTCCGCGGTCGGCAGGGAGCTGGCGGCCACCACGGTGGCGGTGGGCTGCCGGCCGGCGATCTCGATGGCGAGGTTCGGTCCCGAGACCACCGCGATCCGCTCCGAGGGCCAGCCCAGCTCGCTCGCGATGACCTGGCTCATCCGCAGGCCGGTGCTGCGTTCGATGCCTTTCATGAGACTGATGAGCACGGCACCGGCGGGCATCAGCTCGCGCCAGGCGGCGAGGTTGTCGCGCAGGCTCTGAGCCGGCACCGCCAGGACGACGAACGCCGCGCCGCGAAGCGCCTCAGCCGGGTCCGTGGTGGCCCGCACCGCCGTCGGCAGCCGCAGCTCGCCGAGGTAGTCGGGGTTGCGGTGCTGCTCGTTGATCGCCCGGGCCACCTCCTCGCGGCGGCTCCACAGCATGACCGGGGTACCGGCATCGGCGACCACCTGCGCGAATGTGGTCCCCCAGCTGCCCGAGCCCATCACGGCGACCGCCGGCTGCTGGCCCGCGGTGCCGCCGGGACCGCGCTCGCCCTCGGCGGAATGCTCGGCCGCCGATGATCCCGCGGCGGACGGCTCGGCGGACGGCTCAGTGGCGGCCAGAGGCACGGAGGGAGCCGAGGATTGAGGCCTGGCGCTCATCGTCGTTCTCCCTCGTCCTCGGTGCCAGATCCCTCAGGCGCGTCCCCGGCCGCGCGGGCGGACGCGTCGCTGATGTCCGCAGGCGACGCTGGTGCCTCACCGGATCCGAACCGCGCGGGTACGTCCTCGTTGCGCAGCGTCGCCAGTTCCACGGCGATGGCGCGCAGGATGCGCTCATTGGCGACCCGCAGGGTCTCCGGCGTGATCGCCTCGGCGCCGGTCCCTAGGTCACTGAGGTCCACCGGGGGCCCGGTGCGCACCCGCACGTGCTCGCCCGGGCGCGGGGTGGGCAGCTTCTTCGGGTACTGCAGCACCTCGTGCGCGCCCCAGTGGGCCAGCGGGATCACGGGCGCGCCGGTCTCCATGGCCAGCCGTGCGGTGCCGCTCTTGACCCGGCCGGGCCACAGCTCGGGATCCTTCGTCAGCGTGCCTTCGGGGTAGATGACCACGACCTCCCCGCGCTGGATCGCCTCGCGGGCGTGCAGCAGGGCCAGTGAGGCGTCCTCCGAGCCGCGGACCACCGGTATCTGCCCGACCGTGCGCATCACCGTGCCCAGGGCGCCGTTGAACAGGGAGTCCTTGGCGAGGAAATGGGGCAGCCGGCCGCGCTCCCACACGTGCAGACCCACGATCACCGGGTCGATGTAGCTGGCGTGATAGGCGGCGACGATGGCCGGGCCCTCGGTGGGGATGTGATCGGGAACGGCGTAGGAGCGGCCGGTCAGGCCCCGGGTGACGGGTTTGAGGAGGTTCGCGACCACGGCCCCCCAGCGTCCCTGGGAGCGCTCGGCGGCGCTCAGCTTCATCCGGCGGGGCCTGCCGTTCGTCCCGCTCATGCGATCTCGAACCTCGCGCCCAGGCCGGCCAGCTTGTCCATGAAGTTCTCGTAGCCGCGGTTGATGATCCCGATGCCCTCCACCCGGGAGGTGCCCTCCGCGGCGAGCGCGGCGATCACGTGGCTGAAGCCGCCGCGCAGGTCCGGGACGGTGAAGTCCGTGCCGCGCAGTTTGGCCGGGCCGGCGACGACCGCGGAGTGCCGGAAGTTGCGGCGTCCGAACCGGCAGGGGGTCCCGCCCAGGCACTCGCGGTAGACCTGGATGGTGGCACCCATGCGGATGAGCGCGTCGGTGAAGCCGAACCGGTTCTCGTAGACCGTCTCGTGCACGATGGACAGCCCCTCGGCCTGGGTGAGCGCGACGACGAGCGGCTGCTGCCAGTCGGTCATGTATCCCGGGTGCACGTCGGTTTCCAGCACGAGGGACGTCAGGGCGGTCCCGGGGTGGGAGAACTCGATGCCGGTCTCGGTCACCTCGAAGCGGCCGCCGCACTTCCGGAAGGTGTTCAGGTACGTGATCATGTCCTGCTGGCGGGCGCCTTCCACCATGATCGACCCCTTGGTCGCCAGCGCCGCGGACGCCCAGGAGGCCGCCTCGATGCGGTCGGGCAGAGCCCGGTGGACATAGCCGTCGAGCCGGTCCACGCCCTCGATCCGGATCACCCGGTCGGTGTCCACCGTGATGATGGCGCCCATCTTCTGCAGCACCGCGATCAGATCCATGATCTCCGGCTCTGTGGCCGCGCCCTTGAGCTCGGTGACGCCCTCGGAGAGGGTGGCCGTCAGCAGCACCTGCTCGGTGGCGCCGACCGACGGGTAGGGCAGTTCCACCTTGGTGCCGCGCAGTCGTTGCGGGGCACTGAGCCGGATCCCGCCGGCGGTCTTGTCGACCTGGGCGCCGAAGGCACGCAGCACGTCCAGGTGGAAGTTGATCGGGCGGTCGCCGATGCGGCACCCGCCCAGGTCCGGGATGAACGCCTCGCCCAGCCGGTGCAGGAGCGGACCGCAGAAGAGGATCGGGATGCGGCTGGAGCCGGCGTGGGCGTCGATGTCGGAGACCCGGGCGAGCTCGACTTTCGCGGGGTCGAGGGTCAGCTGGCCGTCGGGCAGGTCGCCGTCGGGCTGCTGGGTGATCTGCACGCCGTGCAGATTCAGCAGACCGGTGACGACCTCGACGTCGCGGATGGCGGGGACGCCGCGCAGCACGCTCGGGCCGGAGCCGAGGAGTGCGGCGACCATGGCTTTCGGCACGAGGTTCTTGGCACCGCGCACGCGGACCGTGCCCGACAGCGGGACACCGCCATCGACTTTCAGCATTGACGCTCCTTGGATCGGTCAGTGACTGTTCGATGCTACCGAAGATTTCTGACCGTCCCGCACGCTCGATTTCCGGCCCTCCCGCACGCCCGGGAAGCCCACATCCCCCGCTGACGCGCTCGCGCCGCCTACCGCCGAAAACCCACTTCGGTCTCGAATCGCCACCGCAGATCAGCCACGGGAATTCGAAACAGCCGTGGGATTCCCGGGAAGTACCCGGCCACGCGGATGCCAGCCCTCCGCGAGGCCGGCAGATCAACCGGCCTCGCGGCCGGATGCAGCTAGACGCCCTGGAGGGCAGCGCGCCGCGGATCGAACAGCTCGATGGGCAGTCCGGTGCGCCCGGTGGTCGCCAGGTCGGCCAGGATCTCCCCCACCACCGGCACGAATTTGAACCCGTGGCCGCTGAACCCGCACGCCACGCTGACCTGCGGGTGCGCGGGATGGGGGCCGATGACGAAGTGCTCGTCCGGGGTCACCGAGTACAGGCACGTCTTGGCCTGCACCACCGGACCGCTCAGGTGCGGGAAGAGCTGACGGGCCCGGACCTGCATCGCGGCGTTCTCCTCCTGGTACACCTGACGGTCGATGGTGCGGGCCGTGGTCGGGGTGCCGCGCCGGAAGAACCCGAGTTTGAAACCGCCCTCGGGCCCGTCGGTCATGGGGAAGCCGTAGATCTGCTCGTTGCCGTGCGTCTCCTCGACATAGACCGGATGCCGCTCCTGCGACCAGGACTCGTAGGGGACGGCGGAGAAGTCCGGCGTGAACCAGTGGAAGACCATCCGCTGGATGGACAGGGGCAGGCCGAGGTCGGCGAGGACTTCCGGGGCCCAGGGGCCCGGCGTGATGACGAGGCGGTCCGCCCCGTAGCGGCCCTGCGTGGTGACCACCTCGACGCCGCCGCCCACGGCGCCCCACCAGGTGACCGGCTCGCTAAATCGCAGCACGGCGCCCTTGGCGGCGGCGAGTTCGGCGTTGGCGATGGTGGTCTCCTCCGGGCGCACGTAGCCGGCGTTCTCCTCATACAGGCCGAGCGCATCGTCTTCCGGATCCATGGTGGGGAACCGCTGGCGGATCTCGTCCGCGGTGAGCACCTCGTGCGGCAAGCCGTGCTCCTGAGCGGCGGCGCGGCTGCCGGCGAAGACCTGGTTGCGCTCATCGCCCAGGTAGATGCCGCCGCACAGCGTGACGATGTCCCGGCCGGATTCCTCCTGCAGCGCGTGCCAGCCCTCGTAGGCGCGGCGCAGCAGCGGCACATAGGCGGGATGCTCGAAGTACGACTGCCGGATGATGCGGCTCCCGCCATGCGCGGCTCCCTGGTCGTGGCCGGGCTGGAAGGTCTCCAGCCCCAGCACCCGCACGCCGCGGCCGGCGAGGGCGTGTGCTGCGGCGCCGCCCATCGACCCCAGCCCCAGGACGATCACCTCGTAGTGCTCCACTCGCATTCCTTCCCTTGCGTTCAGATTCCCGGGCGGGGCCGTGCATCGCACCCCCGCAGTCCGAAGGCATGCGTAGCGATCATGCCGGGATCCGCGCCGCCTGGGGTCGCATCCGCGCGCCCTCCGGGTCGAAGACCGGTTCCCCGGCGACGTGCGCCGGCAGGCGGGAGCCCAGGTATTCGATCTGCACGGCCGTGCCGGGAGCCGAGAGCTGCGGCGGCAGCCAGGCGTAGGCGATCGAGGTGCCGGTCGTGTACCCCTGATCGGCACTGGTCACGTATCCGGACGGTTCCGCCGGCTCACTACCCGCGCTGGCCAACTCGCCGCCATCGGCGTAGACCGGCTCGTGCCCGAGCACCACGGCGGCCGGATCGTCCAGCAGCAGGCAGACCAGCCGGCGCCGCACGGGGGCGGTCAGGGCGGCATCGGCGGCCGGGGAGTGCCCTTCTCGCACGGCGAAGCCGAGGCCGGCTTCCGCTGGGGTGTCCTCCCGGGTGAGGTCGGCACCCCACATCCGGTAGCCCTTCTCCAGCCGCATGCTCTCGAAGGCGCGCCTGCCGGCGGCGACGAGCCCATGCTCCCGGCCGGCCTGCCACAGCGCATCCCACAGCGCCCGGCCGAACTCCGCCGGCGTATAGAGTTCCCAGCCGTGCTCACCGACGTAGCTGAGCCGCTGGGCCAGCACCGGCAGGCCGGCCAGGCGCATCTGCCGGGCCTGGTAGAAGCCGAAGCCGGTGTCCTGCCGGTCCTCGGCGGCCAGGACGTCGAGGATCGCCGCTGCCTTCGGTCCCCACAGCCCCAGGCCGCAGGCCCCGGAGGAGACCACCCGGACGCTCAGATGCCCGGGTAGCCGCTCCCGCAGCCAGGCGGTGTCCAGGGGCCCGTTGACCCCGAGCTGGAGTTCCTCCTCCCCGAGGCGGGTGACCGTGACGTCGGAAAGGACGCCCCCGTTGCGATCTAGGAGCAGGGCGTAGACGATCCTGCCCGGCCTGCCCACGGGCCTGCTCAGCAGCCGCGAGAGCGCCTCGGTAGCCCCGTCCCCCGCGACCTGGACCCGCATGAGCGAGGAGATGTCGAACAGCCCGGCACGGGCCCGTGCCGCCCTGGCCTCAGCCGCGGCAATGGGGCTCCAGTGCCGCCCGGCCCAGGCGTCGCGAACGGGATACGGGCCGGCCCGTAGCAGTTCCGCATCCTGCAGGAGGCCAGCGTTCGCCTCGTACCACAGCGGCCGCTCCCAGCCGCCGGCCTCGGCGAAGACGGCGCCCAGCGCGGCCTGGCGGTCGTGGAACGGCGGGGTGCGCATGCCCCTCATCCGCGCGGTCGAGGCGCGGGGGTGCACGATGTCGTAGACCTCGTCATAGGCTTCCTCGCCGCGCTGCCGGGTGAGGCCCGCGCTGACCACGGCCGGGTCGAACCGGTTCAGGTCGAGGCCGTGGGTGTCGATGCCGGGCTCGTCGCGGACGATCCAGTCGGCCATCACCTGCGCCACTCCGGCCGATTGCGTCACCCACACGGCCTGCGCCGACCAGAGCCCCGCGGTGCCCGGCACCGGCCCCAGCAGCGGACCGCCGTCGGGGGTGAAGGAGAAGATGCCGTTGAACGCCCGGGAGGCATCCAGCCGGGCCTCGCGCAGCTCCGGCAGCAGCCGCTGTGCTTCCCGCCAGGTGGGCGCGAAGTCCTCCGGGGTGAAGGGGTGAACGGCCGGGTGGATTCCGGTCGCGGCGAACTCGTCCGGGCCGGCGATGCCCTCCGGCTGCACCGGGATCGGGCGGTGCTCATAGGCGCCGATGGCGATCCGGTCGCCCCATTCGCGCAGGTACATGGCGTGGTCCTGGTGGCGCAGCATGGGGCGGCGCACCTCCTCCGCCTCGCCGATGCCGCTCAGCGCCGGCAGGGGCTCGCTGAAGCCGAAACCGTGCTCCATCGGCTGCATGGGCAGCTCCACGCCCAGCAGCTCGCGCGTCAGACCCGGACCCCACAGGCCCGCGCAGGCGATCACCACATCGGCGTCGATGATCTCGCTTCGCCGGTCATCCGGTGGCCCTGACCGGACCGGGACCACCTCGACGCCGGTCACGCGGCCGTGCGCGGTGCGCAGCCCCACCGCACGGGTGCTCCCCACGATCCGGGCGCCCCCGTCCGCGGCGCGGCGCGCCTGCCACTCGACCGCGCGCACGCCTTTGACCACCGCGTCGGTGGGGGTGAAGAACCCGCCCAGGACGGGGCCGGGGTCCAGGCCGGGCCAGAGCCTGGCCGCTTCCTCGGCGTCGACCAGCCGGGACGGGATGCCCCAGGAGGAGGCGAGGCCGTGCCTGCGGCGCAGCTCCCGCAGCCGTTCGGGTGTGGTCGCGATTTCCAGGCCGCCGGTGCGGCGCGCCACCCAGCTGCCGTCGGGCAGCGTGCGGCCGTCCAGTTTCGCCAGGGTCCGCTGGGCCAGCAGGCTCATGGTGCGGCTGGGGGTGGTCTGGAAGACGAATCCGGGGGCGTGGGAGCTGGATCCGCCGGTGACGTAGAGCGGGCCCTGATCGATCACGGTGACCCGCGCCATCCCCCGCAGCACGAGTTCATCGGCGAGGGCGGCGCCGACTACCCCCAGCCCTATGACGACGATGCGTGGCTGTGCTCCCATGCGGCCGCTCCTTGCCGGGCGTCACTCGAGACGCCGATACTGTTGCGTGATACAGAACGCAACTGTGCATGATGCAACGAGCGTACGGAAGCCGTGCCGACGAGCACAAGGGATCCGGCGGAACTGTTTACCGGGACGTAACGCCGGCAGCCCGCCGCGCGGCACGCAGCAGGCACCGAGGATCTGGCCCTCAGTGCGCTGCGGACTCCGGTCGCAGGTATCCCGAACGAGCGCCCAGGTCATCGGCGCCCTCACGCAGGGCCGCGACGACATCCTCGAAACCCGATTCGGGCAGGCGATAGCTGGGGGCGGTGACGGAGAGAGCCGCGATCACCGCGCCACCGGCGCCGCGCACCGGGACGGCCACGGCGTTCGTGCCCTCCTCCCACTCCGCGACCGCGGTGGCCCAGCCACGCTCACGGACGCGTTCGAGTTCCGCGGCCAGCTGCGCGGGCTCCACGATCGTCGAGGCGGTGAACCTCTCCAGCGGCGCGGTCAGGACCCGCTGCTGCTCGCTCAGGCCGGCGTGCGCCAGCAGGAGCTTGCCGGTGGAGGTCGCGTGCAGGGGCACGCGCTGACCCACGTACTGTCGGGCCACGCCGATCATCTGGTCCCCGGAGGCCTGCGTGATGGTGACCGCCGCATCGGCGTCGAAGATGGACACGTTCATGGTCTCGTTCAGCCGGCCGGCCATCTCGTCGCAGCAGGCCTGCGCATCGCGAGTGAGGTCGCTGCGAGCGGTGAGCGCCCCGGCCATCCGCAGCACGCCCAGACCGAGCCGGTAGTCCCCGCGCACATCGACCTGCTCGACGAGGTTGCGCGCCTCCAGCGTGGCCAGCAGGCGGAACGCGGTGGACCGGTGCACACCGAGCTCCCGGGAGACCTCGCTGACACCCATGGCGGGCTGCTCGCTCAGGAGTTCCAGGATGCGCGCCGCCCGGTCGACCGACTGCACCAGCCCTGGTTCCATCGGGCGTTCGGTGCGCTCGCGGTCCATCGACGGCCTCCTCAACGTGTTTCGCTCAGGTGAAATCCTCCCACAAACCGCCAGACCCCCTTGACGAACCCCCTGTGAGCGGGATCACAATTGTTGTGTATCACGAACACTGTTGCACTATCAGCAACACTCGCGGGAGGCCCCCATGCGGAGAGTCTGCGCACTGAACGATCTGGAGCCCGGTGAGGGATTGCGGATCGACGACACCAGCCCGCCCATCGCCGTCTTCCTCACGGAGGAGGGCACCGTCCACGCGATCGACGACACGTGCACGCATCAAGATGCCTCACTCGCCGCCGGCTGGGTGGAGGACTGCCGGGTGGAATGCCCTCTCCACGCGAGCGCCTTCTCCCTGCTGACCGGAGAGGCGGACCAGCCGCCGGCGCGCCGCCCCGTGCGGGTGCACCGCGCGGAGGTCCACGATGGCGAGGTCTGGGTCGAAGTCTCCACCGCGGCGCCGAACCTCCCGCCGGGGGTGACCCTGCCATGACCGCGTCCATTCCCGGCAGCGTGCTGATCGTCGGCGCCGGCCTGGCCGGGTTCCAGCTCGCGGCGACGCTGCGGCGGAGCGGATACGACGGCGAAATCGAGATCCTCGGCGCCGAACCGCATCGCCCCTATGACCGCCCGCCGCTCAGCAAGGAGTTCCTGACCGGCACGATGAGCGCCCACGATCTGGGGCTGGACGATCCGGGAGCACCGCTCCAGGCGCGGTGGTCGCTCGGCGCACCTGCAGCGGCCCTGGATCCGGCCACGCTGACGGTGCGCACCTCCACCGGCGCGACCCACCGCGCCGAGGCCGTCGTCCTGGCCACCGGCTGCACACCGCGAATTCCCGCTGGCATGGGTCCTGCCGGCGCGGATTCCGTCGGCGGGGGCGCTGCCGGCCTGCCGGAGGGCGCCTTCGTCCTCGGTTGCCTGGACGACGCCGTGGCCCTGCGTCAGGCTCGGGTCGCCGGGGCCCGCGTGGCGGTGCTCGGCGGCGGCTTCATCGCCCTCGAAGCTGCCGCCACCGCCGTCGCGCGGCAAGCGGCCGAAGTCACCCTCGTCGCGCCGGAGTCACTTCCCCTGGCCGGCCGCATCGGCGCTGAGGCGGCGCATGCGCTGCGGGAGCTGCACCTGCGTCACGGTGTCCGGTTCGCCCCGCCCGCCCGCGTCCACGGCCTGAGCGCCGATGCCGGCGGGCGATTGCGCGCGGTCCGGCTGCAGCACGCCGATGGAGCGAGAGCCGAGCTGCGCGCGGACATCGCGATCTGCGGACTCGGCGCCGCCCCCACCACCGGCTGGCTCGCCGGGACCGGCCTGGCCTTCGACGGCGCCGGGCGCATCCTGTGCGACGCGGCCGGCCGCACCTCGCTTCCCGGAGTCTGGGCCGCCGGGGACTGCGCGAACTGGGAACCATCGGGCCCGGTACCGGTGCCGCGGCCGGCGGGCGGGCACTGGCAGGACGCCGTCGATCACGCCACCGTCATCGGCGCCGCCCTCCTGGGTTCCGGGCCGCCGGCGCTGCCGCCACCGTATTTCTGGTCGGAACAGCACGGCGTCCGGCTCCAGGCCGCCGGCCACCTCATCGGCCACCCCCGCCTGAGCGCCGGCGGCATCGAGACCGCGGACCTCCTCCTCGTCTACGAACTGGACGGACAGGAGACCGGGATCCTCGGGATGGACCGGCCGCGCGAGGTCACCCGGTGGCGCCGGGGCCGCGCGCGCCGGCCCGCCGTCGTCGCCGCCTGAGGGCCCGCTGCATCTGGCGGCGGTCTCCGGCGGCCCGGCGGGGGGCACGACACCTCATCCGCTTCACATCCACCGCAAGGAGCACCCATGATCATCGATCAGCTCGAGGCCCCGCTCTCCGGTTCGCTCATGCCGACCCTGCCGGGGCACTCCTACACAGACCCCGACCTGTTCGCCCTGGAGCAGGAGAAGATCTTCGAGCAGATGTGGAACTGCGTCCTGCGCGCGGACGAACTCACCGCGCCCGGCGACTGGCGGGTGGTCACCGTCGGGCGGGAGCGCATCATCGTCACCCGGAACCGGCGCCGGCAGCTGCGCGCGTACTACAACGTGTGCCGGCACCGCGGGATGCGCGTGTGCACAGAAGACGCCGGCAATGCGCGCACCCTGCAATGCGGGTACCACGCCTGGACCTACGATCTGGACGGCACGCTCATCGCCGCGCCCAATCTGACCAAGATGCCCGATGTCGACCGTGAGTCCTACGGGTTGCGGAAGGTCGCCGTGCGCGAATGGCTCGGCTACGTGTGGCTGTGCCTCGCAGAGGACCCGCCGTCGTTCGAGGAGACGGTCCTGGGCGAGGTCTCCGACCGGATGGGCACCACCCACAGCATCGACAGCTACGGCATCGACGGGCTCAAGGTCGGCAAGCGCATCTCCTACGATGTTCAGGCCAATTGGAAGCTCATCATCGAGAACTTCATGGAGTGCTACCACTGCGCGACGATCCACCCTGAGCTGACCGAGGTCATCCCGGAGTTCGCCGAAGGGTGGGCCTCCCAGGCCGGCGAGAAGATCCACGGCGCGGCGTTCGGCGAGGAGGTGCGGGGATTCACGGTGGACGGCTCGGCGGGGGTGTCCACGCTGCCGACGATCGCGCCGGACCAGGACCGCAAGTACTATGCCATCACGGTCCGGCCCCAGGTGTTCATCAACATGGTCCCGGACCATGTGATCTGGCACCGGATGACGCCGGTCTCGGAGTCGCGCACGCTGGTCGAGTGCGACTGGCTCTTCCTGCCGGAGGTGGTCGACGCCGGAACGGACGTCTCACGCTCGGTGGAGCTGTTCCACCGCGTCAACGAGCAGGACTTCGACGCCTGCGAGAAGACCCAGCCGGCGATGTCCTCGCGCTCCTATGCCGGCGGCGGGGCGCTGGTGCCCAGCGAGCACCACATCGCCGGATTCCACGCCTGGGTGCAGGAGGTCCTGGGCGGCTGAGCCCTCCGGCCGCGGGCGCGACCCGGGATCGTCCTGGGCGCGGGCCGCGCGGCTGGGTGCGCCGGACCGCGCTCCGCCTGCCCTCCCACGGACGGCTCGGGGCCAGTCGCTCTCCGGAGCCGCGCCGCCGTCAGCGCCGCGCCGGCCGTGTGGTACTGCGTCTCGGGCTAGGTGCGGGCCGGCAGGGTGGTGGGCCGCCAGGACTCGCGCCGGGCCTCGTAGGCGGTGATGTCCTCCTCGTGCCGCAGGGTGAGCCCGATGTCGTCCAGGCCTTCCATCAGCCGCCACCGGGTGTAGTCGTCGATCTCGAAGGGCACCGTGACGGTGTCGCACCGCACGGTCCTGGTCTCCAGGTCCACGGTCACCTCGGTTCCGGGCTGGTTCTCCAGGATCTTCCAGATTAGCTCGATGTCGGCCTGCTCCACGACGCCGGCCACGAGGCCCTGCTTGCCGGAGTTGCCGCGGAAGATGTCACCGAAGCGGGCCGCCAGCACCGCGCGGAACCCGAAGTCCTTGAGCGCCCAGACCGCGTGCTCGCGGGAGGATCCGGTGCCGAAGTCCGGTCCGGCCACCAGGACCGAGCCCCGGGAGTACGGCTCCCGGTTGAGCACGAACTCCTCGTCCTGCCGCCAGCCGGCGAACAGCGCATCGTCGAATCCGGTCTTGGAGACCCGCTTCAGGTACACCGCCGGGATGATCTGATCGGTGTCGACGTTGCTGCGCCGCAGCGGAACGCCGATGCCGGTGTGCGTGATGACCTTCTCCATGGCTTACGCGCTCCTCCGCTCGATGGTGACATCCGGCTGGGCCGGACCGCCGATTTCCGTCGGCTCGGCCGGTGGCAGGTCCGCCGGGGAGGACAGCTTGCCGCGCACCGCCGTGGCAGCCGCCACCACCGGCGAGACGAGGTGCGTGCGGCCGCCTTTGCCCTGGCGTCCCTCGAAGTTGCGGTTCGAGGTGGAGGCGCACCGCTCGCCGGGGGCAAGCTGGTCGGGGTTCATGCCCAGGCACATCGAGCAGCCTGCGAAACGCCATTCGGCGCCGAACTCCTCGAACACGTGGTGCAGGCCCTCCGCCTCCGCCTGGAGCCGGACCCTCGCGGAACCGGGGACGACCATGACGCGCACGCCATCGGCCTTCTTCCGGCCCTTGATGATGGACGCGAAGGCGCGCAGGTCCTCGATCCGGCTGTTGGTGCACGAGCCCATGAAGACCGTGTCGACCTCGATCTCCTTCAGCGGCGTGCCGGGGGTCAGGTCCATGTACTTCAGGGCGTTCTCCGCCGCGACGCGGTCGGTCTCGTCCTCGAAGTCCTGGGGGTCCGGCACGCGCGCGGAGAGCGGCAGGCCCTGCCCCGGGTTGGTGCCCCAGGTGACGAAGGGCTCGATGTCCTCAGCCTGGAGCACGACCTCGGCGTCGAATACGGCATCGTCGTCGGTGCGCAGCGTCTTCCAGTACTCCACCGCCGAGTCCCAGTCCGCTCCGGTGGGCGCATGCGGGCGGCCCTTGACGTACTCGAACGTCGTCTCGTCCGGGGCGATCATCCCGGCACGGGCGCCGGCCTCGATGGACATGTTGCAGATCGTCATCCGGCCGTCCATGGACAGCTGCTCGATCGCCTTGCCGCGGTACTCCAGCACATAGCCCTGCCCGCCGCCGGTGCCGATCTTCGCGATGATCGCCAGGATGATGTCCTTGGCCGTCGAGCCTTCAGGCAGATCGCCCTCGATGGTGATCGCCATGGTCTTGAAGGGCTTCAGGCTCAGGGTCTGGGTGGCCATGACGTGCTCGACCTCGGAGGTCCCGATGCCGAAGGCCAGAGCGCCGAAGGCACCGTGGGTCGAGGTGTGCGAATCGCCGCAGACGACCGTCATGCCGGGCTGGGTCAGGCCCAGCTGCGGACCGACGACGTGGACGATGCCCTGCTCCGCATCGCCGAGCGAGTGCAGCCGGACACCGAACTCCTCCGCGTTCTTGCGCAGTGTCTCGATCTGCGTCCGGGAGGTGAGGTCCGCGATCGGCTTGAAGATGTCGGCCGTCGGCGTGTTGTGGTCCTCGGTGGCGATGGTCAGGTCCGGCCGGCGGAGCTTGCGGCCGGCCAGGCGCAGTCCCTCGAACGCCTGAGGCGAGGTCACCTCGTGCAGGAGGTGGAGGTCGATGTAGATCGTGTCCGGCTCATTGCCGCCCCCGGAACGCACGACGTGCGCGTCCCAGACCTTCTCGGCCAGGGTCTTGCCCATGGTCCCTCCCTCGCTCGGGTCCGGCCGGGCGTGCAGCGTCCGCTTCGTGAGCGGGCACGGCCGGCCGGGATGCTTGTCCTTGGCATCCGATTCTAAAGAGGCCGTCTTGATATCTGGTGTTGCATCTCAATTATCAAGACTGCAAGATGGAGGGCATGACTTCTGGCAGCGGCGTAGGCGTGATCGACAAAGCCTCCCTCGTTCTCTCCGCCCTCGAAGCGGGTCCGGCTAACCTCGCGGAGCTGGTGGCCGGCACCGGCCTGGCTCGTCCGACGGCGCATCGCCTGGCGGTGGCACTGGAGTATCACCGGCTGGTCAGCCGCGATCTCCAGGGCCGCTTCGTGCTGGGTCCGCGACTGGGAGAGCTTTCCTCCGCGGCGGGCGAGGACCGGCTGCTCGCGGCCGCGGGCCCGGTGCTGGCCAGATTGCGGGACCGCACCGGTGAGAGCGCCCAGCTCTACCGTCGGCAGGGCGAGGGGCGCCTTTGCGTGGCCGCCGCCGAGCGGCCGGTGGGCCTGCGCGACTACGTGCCGGTGGGAGCAACCCTGAGCATGCAGGCCGGCTCCGCCGCGCAGGTGCTGCTGGCCTGGGAGGAACCCGACCGGTTGCATTCGGGCCTGCGCGGCGCCCGCTTCTCCGCCACGGTCCTCTCCGGCGTGCGCCGTCGGGGCTGGGCACAGAGCGTCGCCGAGCGTGAGCCTGGCGTGGCCTCGGTGTCCGCTCCGGTACGGGGGCCGTCCAATCGCGTGGTGGCGGCCGTGTCGATCTCCGGCCCGGTGGAACGCCTGACCCGGCAGCCCGGTCGCCTGCACGCTCCTGCGGTGGTGGAGGCCGCCCGGACGTTGAGCGAAGCCCTGGCCAAGAGCTGACCCGAAAGCCGTGACCCCGATTCCGGGCTTGCAGGCTGAGGCGAAATGCAAGAAGACCCGCGGATTCCTCCACGGGTCTTCTTCGTTCGGTACCCCCGAGCAGATTCGAACTGCCGTTTCCGCCTTGAGAGGGCGGCGTCCTAGGCCCCTAGACGACGGGGGCGGGTTCCTGCCGGAACAACCCTGGCTACCTTACCCGCTGCGCGGGAGATGTCCAAATCAGTTCCGGTTTCATCCGGCGGTCAAGAACGACCGTCGATGAGCTGGGGTACCTGGACTCGAACCAAGACTAAGTGAACCAGAATCACTCGTGCTGCCAATTACACCATACCCCACCACTGCAGCCCCGAAGCGGCGATCTGAGATCGGCTCCGGCGCGCGGCCTCGACCGAGTTTACCCGGCGGCCGCGGCGAGTGCAAAACGCGGCGGCCAGGCTTCCGCACCACTGGAACGGGCCTGTTCCAGGCTGCTGGGACGGGCCCGTTCCAGGAAAGACAGGGCACCGCCGCGCTCCAACCGCGAGGCCAGCGGATCCGGAAGGTCGGGGCACCATGGGAACCGGGCGGCGGATCAGTTCCCCAGGGCTGCGCGCAGCGCCCGGAGCCGGGCGAGCGTGGACTCCTTGCCGAGGATCTCCATCGACTCGAACAGCGGCGGGGAGACACGGCGTCCGGAAACCCCCACCCGCAGCGGCCCGAATGCCAGCCGGGGCTTGATTCCCAGCCCGTCCACCAGGGTGCCCGTGAGCACGTCCTGGAGCCGGCCGGCATCGAACTCCTCCAGCGGCTCCAGCACGTCGAGTGCGGCATCCAGGACCTGCGGGGCATCGGCCTTCAGGGTCTTGAGCCCGTCCTCGGTCAACTCCAGGTCCTCATCGGCAGTGAACAGGAAGCCGATGAGCCCGGGCGCCTCGCCCAGGAGGTTCACACGGGTCTGGATGAGCGGGGCAGCCTGATCCAGCACGGCTTTCTGAGCAGGGGTCGGCTCCTCGTCGACGAGGCCTGCGGCCGCCAGATAGGGCACCAGGCGGGAGGTGAAATCGCTCACGTCCAGGGCCCGGATGTGATCGGCGTTGATGGCGGTGGCCTTCTTCTCGTCGAACCGCGCCGGGTTGGGGTTGACGTCCCTGATGTCGAACGCCTCGACGAACTCCTGCACGGAGAACACATCGCGCTCCGGGCCGATCGACCAGCCCAGCAGCGCCAGGTAGTTGATGAGCCCCTCGGGGATGAACCCGTTGTCCCGGTGCAGGAAGAGGTTCGACTGGGGATCGCGCTTGGAGAGCTTCTTGTTGCCCTCCCCCATCACGTATGGCAGATGCCCGAACTCCGGGATCTGCTTGGCCACGCCGATGTCCTCCAGCGCGCGGTAGAGCGCGATCTGGCGCGGCGTCGAGGAGAGCAGGTCTTCTCCGCGCAGGACGTGCGTGATCTCCATGAGAGCGTCGTCCACCGGGTTCACCAGCGTGTAGAGCGGCTGCCCGTTGGCGCGGACCACCACGTAGTCCGAGACCGCACCGGCCTTGAAGGTGATCTCGCCACGGACCAGATCGGTGAAGACGATGTCCTCATCAGGCATCCGCAGCCGCAGCACCGGCTCGCGGCCTTCCGCGCGGAACGCCGCCTTCTGCTCCTCGGTGAGCTCCCGGTCGTAGTTGTCGTAACCGAGCTTGGGGTCCCGTCCAGCTGCCCGATGCCGCTCCTCCACCTCTTCCGGGGTGCTGAAGGACTCGTAGATGTGACCGGCCTGCAGCAGCTTGGCGATCACCTCGCGGTAGATCTCACCCCGCTCCGACTGCCGGTAGGGCCCGTGCGGGCCGCCGACCTCGACGCCCTCGTCCCAGTCCAGGCCAAGCCAGCGCAGCGCCTCGACGACCTGCGCGTAGCTCTCCTCGGAGTCACGGGCGGCGTCGGTGTCCTCGATCCGGAAGACGAAGGTGCCGCCGGTGTGCCGGGCGTAGGCCCAGTTGAACAGCGCGGTGCGCACCAGCCCCACATGCGGGGTGCCGGTGGGCGAGGGACAGAATCGGACTCGGACGGTCACGAGGTGCTCTTCCTTTGGTCGTGGTTGATGCTGGGGCGCCGGAGGGTCAGGCTTCCATGACGGGGTTCGCCAGGACGCCGATGCCCTCCACCGAGACACGCACCTGGTCCCCGGCGTCGATCCGGCCGACGCCGGCGGGGGTGCCGGTGAGGATCACATCGCCGGGAAGCAGGGTGATGGTCTCGGAGATGTGAGCGATGAGCTCGGGGATGTCGAAGACGAAGTCCTCGGTGGTGCCGTCCTGGCGAAGTTCCCCGTTCACCCAGCTGCGAACCGCCAGGTCGCGGGTGTCCAGCTCCGTCTCGATCCACGGCCCCAGCGGGCAGGAGGTGTCGAAGCCCTTGGCGCGGGACCACTGACCGTCGCTGCGCTGGATGTCCCGGAGGGTCACGTCGTTGGCGCAGGTGTAGCCGAGGATGTGCTCGCGGGCCTTCTCCGCGGGCACGCCCTTGGCGATCTTGCCGATGACGACGGCCAGCTCGGCCTCGTAAGAGACCTCATCGCTGACCGCTGGCAGGCGGATCGGATCGCCGGGGCCGATGACGGCGGTGTTCGGCTTGAAGAAGGTGAGGGGACTCGGCGGCACTTCGCCGCCCATCTCCTTGGCGTGATCGGCGAAGTTCTTACCCACACCCACAACCTTGGAGCGGGGAATGATGGGCGAGAGCAGCCGGACGTCCGCCAGCGGGATTCTCTCACCGGTGGACTGGGTGGGCTGGAAGAAGGGGTCCCCGGATAGGACGGCCAGCTGCAGACCTGAGAGGTCCAGCTCGCCGTCGGGGCCCGGCTCGGGGAGGTCGCCCTCCACGACGCCGTAGGCGGGATCCTCACCGGAGATGAAACGGGCGATGCGCATGGCATCGAGTCTAACGCGCGGTGAGAGGCATCAGGCTGGCTGCCCGGGTGCGGGCGAAGCATGCGTGGCGGCACAATGGAGGGATGCAGGTTCTCCCTCCCGGACAGTGGCGGCCGGCTGCCGAGGCGCATCGGGCGGCAGCCGAGCAGCGCACCGCCGCGCACCGCGAGCGCCGTGCCCGCGGTGAGGCGCATCCCGTCTGGGACTTCCTGTTCACCTACTACCCCTTCTCTCCCGCCAAGCTGGCGCAGTGGCATCCCGGCGCGGGTGTCGCGCTGCTGGAAGCACCGGAGTACGCGGACCGGAAGTTCTACCGCACGGTGGCCACGGAACACGGGCCGGCGGTCACCCTGGACGAGGAGGCGTTCCTGGCTGCTCGCGGCACCGGCCTGGGTTTCACGCTCGAACTGCTGGAACGCACCGCGGCCCGCAGAGCGGAGTTCGGCTGCTTCGGGATGCATGAATGGGCGATGGTCTACCGCACCGGTCCCGATGACGTGCGGCACAGCGCCGCCGGCCTGCGGCTAGGGCACGAGGGGACCGATGAGGTCGTCGAGAGCCACCGCATCAAGTGCTCCCACTTCGACGCCTTCCGGTTCTTCACCCCGGAGGCGGCGCCGCGCAACGAGCTCTCTCCCAGCCGCGAGGGCATGCGGTCCATGGAACAGCCCGGCTGCCTGCACGCCGGGATGGACCTGTACAAATGGGCGATGAAGCTCAGCCCGGCGGCGCCGTCGTCGCTCGTGCTGGACTGCTTCGATCTGGCCTGTGACATCCGCGAGCTGGACATGCGCGCCTCCCCGTATGATCTGCGGGACTGGGGGTTCAAGCCGGTGCCTGTGGAGACCCCTGAAGGGAAGGCCGAGTACGTGGCCGCGCAGCGCGGTTTCAGTGAGCGCGGCCAGGAGCTGCGCGCACGGCTGCGCCAGGCCCTGGCCCCGCTGGGGCGGCTCAGCTCAGAGCGTGCAGCACCAAGCCGCCCGCGAGCGCGAACATGAGCAGGGAGACGCCGCCGTCGATGCAGCGCCAGGCGCGCTGGGAGCGGAAGAACCGGCTCATCCTGCTGGCGGCGAAGACGAGGCTGCTGAACCAGACCGCACTGGCGGCGATGGCGCCCGCCCCGAACCACCAGCGGCCCTCCAGGCCGTAGGAGTTCGCCAGCGTCCCCAGGAGCACGATCACGTCGACGTAGACGTGCGGGTTCAGGTAGGTCAGCGCCAGGAGCGTGAGCACCACGGGCAGCATCGGCGTTCTGACGCGGTCCCGGGTGGCAGTGGTCGTGCCGGAGGCCGGCGCGGTCACGGCGGTGGCCGCACCGCCGCCGGGCACATCGCCGGCCCGGTTCGCACCGTGCGTCCCCTCTGCGGTGAGGACCGCATCGCCGGTGCCGTCAGGAACGACGCCGAAGGCGGGCGCACGTGACGGCGCCTCGCCGCGGTTCGTGCAGGGCGGGGCGCTTTCATGTGCGACCGTCCCATTACTGCCATCGGCGGACGCGGCATCCGCGGCGAGCGGGAGCCGGGGTGTCCCTGCTCCGGTACGGAGAGGACACCCGTTGCCGTCGGAATGCCCGATGCCGGGGGCGGCCCCTGCCGCAGGCGACCGGTCCCCGGGGATTACCGACTGCTCGGTTGCGGCATCGGTGGCCGGTGTGGCATCGGCGGCCGGGAACAGCGCGGAACGGGAGGCGTGGATGCCGTACAGGGTCAGGAAGGCCACGCCAGCCCAGGTCAGTGCCACGGTGAACCATGGAGCGATCCGGTCCAGGTAGGCCACGGCCGCGATCCCGCCGAGGATCAGCAGGACATCGGAGAGCACGCAGATGGCAAGCATCACGCGCAGATGCTGGCGCTTGAGTGCCTGTTTCAGGACGAAGGCGTTCTGCGCGCCGATGGACGCGATGATCCCCAGGCCGGTGATGAAGCCGGTGAGCACGACGGATTGCACGACAGACCTCCTGGCGTCGCTGTGCATGAAGGAAGGACGGGAAGCAGCGAAGCCGGCGGAACCCCGGGGACGGCCCGTCGGGCACGGCCACCGTGAATTGCCAGCCAGGGCGGCTGTCCCGATGCCTCAGCACCCCGCGCCGGGCGACTCGCTGCGTATGTGTTCAGGCTAGTGAGGTCAGCGATACCACGTCCAGCTAAATATTCTTCAGTATCATTAGAAAAGCTGTTGTCAGCGTCGACTCGGGCAGATATGACCCAATCTGCAGGACCACGTCGGCCCGCATCAGGGCTGCCGACGGTTCCATACCGGTGCGAACCAGCCGCAGGGTCACGACTGCCCGCGTCCAAGGCTGGCGAGGGTTGTGCGGGTACGAGCCGGCCCACAGGACGATGACGACCCCGCATCAGGGCTGCCGACGGTCGCGCGCGGGCACCCGCCGGTAGCCATGACACACCGAGAGGAGCGCCGATGGATGTCGACGCCGGTCAGCTGCGGACGCTGGCGGCCGTGATCGACCACGGCACGTTCGACGCCGCGGCCGCCGAGCTGGGGATCAGCCCGTCTGCGGTGAGCCAGCGGATGAAGGCGCTGGAATCAGAGGTCGGCGCGGTACTGCTGGTGCGCAGCAAACCGCTGCGGCCGACTCCGGCGGGAGAGGTCGTGCTGCGGATGGCGCGGCAGTTCGCGCTGCTGAGCCAGGAGACCGAGACCGCGCTGAGTCAGGCGCTGGGCACGGTCGGCAGGACCGTCATCTCCCTGGCGGCCAATGCCGACTCCCTCGCCACCTGGCTGATGCCCGCGCTCAGCGACGCCGCGATCAACTCCGGTGTGCTGTTCACCGTTCACCGGGTCGATCAGGCCTTCAGCGCCAGGCTACTGCAGCGCGGGGAGGCGATGGCCGCCGTGACCTCGGATCCGAGGGACATCGCCGGTTGCACGCTCACCCCGCTGGGCGTGATGCGGTACTGGCCCAGGGCGCATCCGGACTTCATCGCCGAGCACTTCGCGGACGGTTTCACCGAGGAGGCCGTGGCCTGGGCGCCGATGCTGAACTTCGATGCGAACGACGAGCTTCAATACGACTACCTGAGCGGGATCTTCGGCCGCAGGCTCCGGCCTCCGGCTCACTTCCTGCCCGAGGCCCGCCAGTTCCATGTGGCGGTGGCGGCGGGAATGGGCTGGTCCCTGGTGCCGAATCAGTTCCTGAACGTGGTCGCCGATGACGATGGCCAGCACCCGCGCGACCTCGCGTTCGAGAAGATCCCGGGTGCCGCGCACATGGACGTCACGCTGTACTGGCACCAGTGGAACCTAGGCGGGGCGGCGCTGGACGAGCTCCGGGCAAGCGTCCAGGCAGCGGCCCGCCACTCGCTGCTCAAGGTGCCACCGGAGCCGGACCAGTGACTACCGGCGGTCCCCTGCGAGGGCCAGGCCACCGCACCTTTCATGACGAGCCGGCAGCCGCACCTTTCGCATCGCGGGCGGACAGACCTCCGCATACCAGCCGAGAGACTGCGCGGCGAGGCCTGAGGAGACCTGCCACAGAGTTTTACGCCGTGCCGCAGGGGCGTAGCGACAGGTGTATGTGCGTGATAACCCTGAGGGGGTCATGCGTCATGCGCGGCGTTTCAGCGCCACCCCTGTCCGCAGGGAGGCTCAGGCCTTGCGCGTTCCCGGGATCCAGGCGCCGTCCTCGACGGTGTAGTCGGCGAAGATGGCGGGCGCCTCGGCGCGCATGATCTCGCCGATCCGGCCGAACACCAGGCGGATCTCCTCCTCCGCACCCGGTGCGGTGCGCATCTCGACGATGTGCCGGAGGGAACGGAGGTTCGCAGTGAGCACGATGCCCGTGCCCAGCCCCTCGGGAGCAAAGCGGCGCATGAAGGAGGTCTTGTGCTTCTTCTCCGAGAACGGCACGCCCTCGGCATCGAGCTGGAAATGCTCAGCCATCCAGCGCTGATGCTCCTCCATCTTCTCCAGCAGCTCCATCGAGCGACGCATCAGCTCTTCGTCCTCACGCGCCCATTCGGGGAACCAGAACGGGATGTCGTCCAGACGCACGAAGCGAAGCGATTCCTGACTGTAGGCGCAGCCGGCGCGGTGACGGATGAGCTCGTGCGTGAGCACGCGCGAGACGTTGTGCAGGATGAAGGAGTAGTTGGCGTGCTCCAGGACCGAGCCGTGCTGGGAGTTGATGACGTTGCCGAGGTAGGAGGCTGAGTCGGTACGCACCCGCGAGACGTTGGGGTTCAGGCCCGGTTCCCAGGAGCGGTAGCACATGCGCCCGGCGAATTCGAGCAGGTCTTCCCCGTCGGGGGAATCGGCCTGCTGGACGCGTTCGGCCCAGGAGGACCCGCCGACCTCGTCCAGATACGCGTTGATCTCGTCCCAATCGATCTGCGGCTTGGCGATCAACTGCACGCTCGGCTCGACCTGTCGCACGGCGCTCCTTCAAGGCTTCGGCTTCGGTGTGTCGGCCCCCGGCATCGGCGGCGCGATCCGCTCAATCCTAACCGACCCGACCACTCGGCGCCGGGCGGCCGAGGAGCGTCCGGCGCAGATCAATCGTGCCGCGCCTGCGCAGCCGAGCCAGGCATCGTCGGTCGTGGGGCAGACTTGCCCGGCCGGCCGGTTGCTGGATGTGCCCGAAATGGTCTCGCGTTGATCGTGACCTCACGGGCAACGTGACCATTCCGGCCACATCGAGGGCGCACCCGCACGACGGGCGGCTGTGCTCTTCTCCGGGAGATCTCTGTCCCGCGCCGCTCGAACCGCAAACATCGACCGGTTGATGTTTCGAGGAATGTTGGCTACCGTCGCATCAAGGGTTCCGCTCTACGGCTCGCAGCCTGGAACCACGCGCGATGTCATTCAAGGAGGAATGCACATGCTGGTTGAACAACGCACGTACGACATCTCACCCGGAATACCACTGAAGGATTTCCTGGACAACTATGAACGCCTTGGACTACCGGCGCAGAAGCGCATACTTGGAGGATTCCTCGGTTACTTCACCACGGAGTTCGGGACGCAGAACCAAGTACGCCACTTCTGGGCGTACAGCGATCTCGAAGACAGACGTCAGAGAAGAGCAGCACTCGCAGCAGATCACGAATGGCAGGCCTGCATTGAGATCGTGCGGCCGATGATCATTCGATGGGACAACAGCATCATGTATCCCACCTCGTTCTCACCGATCCGTCAGCTGCCGGTTCGTGCCGACGACGAAGAGGGAACAATCTTCAACCCCCTCGGTGGAGGTTCACGATGAACCTCCACGCATTGATGCAGCGTCGCTTCGACACGTCGGGGCCTATCCGTGTCGGTGTGATCGGCGCCGGCAAGTTCGCCTCAATGTTCCTCACTCAGGCTGTTAACCAGCCACAGCTTCACATAGTGGGCCTCGCAGATCTCGCGATCGAGCGCGCGGAAGAGTCACTCGCGCGCACCGGATGGTCAGCTGATCGATACGGCCGGCTCCCCCTGAAAGAAGCAAAGAGAACTGGGCGCACAGCAGTCATCGACGACTCGACGGCACTCATCACCGACCCGGACGTAGAGGTCATCGTGGAGGCAACCGGCAACCCTCTCGCCGGCTCCAGCCACGCGCTTGCGGCAATCGAGAATGGCAAGCACGTAGTCATGGTCAACGTGGAAGCCGACTGCATGGTGGGACCTGTCCTGAAAGAAAAGGCCGACGCGGCAGGTGTGGTGTACACGCTCGCGTACGGAGATCAGCCGGCTCTCATTGCGGAGTTGGTCGACTGGTGTCGCACGGTGGGCTATGAAATTGTCGCGGCAGGGAAGGGGACTAAGTATCTCCCCGCCTATGAAACCTCGACCCCCGACACCGTATGGGACCATTACGGCCTTACTCCCGAGCAAGCCGCCCGTGGCGGAATGAATCCGCAGATGTTTAACTCATTCCTTGACGGGACGAAATCGGCGATTGAAATGGCGGCGGTCGCAAACGCCGCTGGCCTCGTCGCTCCGACAAACGGGCTCACGTTCCCGCCGGTCGACGTCGACGATCTCCCGCACACCCTCATCCCCTCCGCAGATGGCGGTGTACTCGAACAGAGCGGCACCGTGGAAGTGGTGTCGAGCCTGCACCGTGACGGCACGCCAGTTGCGCGCGATTTGCGCTGGGGTGTCTATGTAACATTCCGCGCTCAGACGGAATACGCCCGCACCTGCTTCACCGAGTACGGAGTACTCACCGACCCCAGCGGTCAGTATGCATCGCTCTTCCGCCCGTACCACATGATCGGCATGGAGCTCGGCGTGAGCATCGCATCTGCGACTCTGCGGCATGAGGCCACCGGAGCGCCAGCCTCTTATCGGGCCGATGTCGTCGCCGTTGCCAAGAAGGACCTCGCCGTCGGCGAGGTCCTGGACGGCGAAGGCGGCTACACAGTCCGAGGCGTACTGACCACAGCAGAACGTTCCCTCCAGTTCCGTGCCCTTCCTATGGGGCTCGGACACGGCTTGACTGTCACACGCCCAGTGGCGGCCGGTTCCGTCGTCACTTGGGACGACGTGACTCCGCCTGCTGACAGCGCTGCTGTGAGCCTGCGCCGTGAACTCGAGGAACAAGCCAGGGCACGTCTTACAACTGGAGGCTCCGCCTGATAAGGAGGCCGTCAATGTCGACGACCAGACAACCGCCAAAACCCGGGTGGAAACGGGCAACACGCATAGCCGGCTCCGTTCCCGGCGCGCTCATGATCTACCCGTTGTTCCTTGGCGCAGTCGTCAATACGTTCTTCCCACAAGTACTCGACGTCGGAAGCTTCACCTCTGATCTCTTCCGAGACGGCACCGGAGCGCTCCTCGGCCTGTTCTTCTTCTGCATGGGAGCTCAGATCGACTTCCGTCAAGGATTCGTGACCATCGAGAAAGGGGTGACGGTCTTCACGGCCAAGGTCGGGATCGGAGTGGCCATCGGGCTTGGGGTCGCATTCCTCACTCCGGACGGTTCGCTGATTGGCCTGACTCCTCTCGCACTGATCGCCGCGATCACCAACTCGAATTCCGCCCTGTTCGTCGCCCTAACCAAACAGTTCGGCAACTTGAGTGACCGCGGATCGGTGTCAATCCTGTCGATCAACGACGGTCCTTTCATCACCCTGATCGCGCTTGGCGCCGCGGGACTAGTGGACTTTCCTCTTGAGATGCTCGTCGGGCTACTTCTCCCGCTCGCAGCTGGCTTTGTCATCGGCAACGCGAGTAACACAGCACGAACATTCCTGCGTCCCGGCGAGGCACTGCTTATTCCGTTCCTGGGTTTCGTGGTCGGGCGTGGCATCGACTTCAGCACGCTCGGGCAAGCAGGACTACAGGGGATCCTACTGGGCCTTATTACGCTCACCGTGGTCGGAGCCGGCTCCATGGCGCTCTTGTATCTTCTGCACCTCATTCGACGGCGCCCACCTAGAGCGCGAAACCTGATCGCCGGAGCAGCCGAGTCAACTACAGCCGGGAACGCGATCGCGACACCAGCTGCAGTTGCCCTGGTCGACCCATCGTACGAAGCAATCCAGTCGGTTGCTACTGCGCAGGTAGCCGCAGCAACAATCACCACCGCGCTGCTCGTCCCATTCCTGGTTGCCTTGGTCTCCCGATGGCAATTGCGACGAGGCGTTTCGCCTGAAGCGGAAGACGAGTGGAACTTTCACCACAGCCCAAAGACAGAACTGAACGAACCCCGGCGGACGCCGGATCCCCAAAGGAGAAGCAACACGTGAACGAGGCACTGCGTAACAAACTGGCTGCAAACGAGACTGCGTTCGGACTCTGGGTCACCTCAGAAGCTTCGGCGGTTACCGAAGTCGCCGGTCTACTCGGGATCGACTGGATCTGCATCGATATGGAGCACGGTTACCTTGACTATCGCGATATCCAGACGCATCTGAGCGCTGCACGAGGCACCAACCTCACAGTACTCGTGCGGCCTCCCTCACAGGAGCTCGAACCGATCAAGCGGGCTCTTGACGTAGGTGCGCACGGCGCGATTGTTCCCCTTATTGACTCGGCCGAGGAGCTTCATGCTGTGCATGAACACTTCTATTATCCGCCTCTGGGGCGCCGCGGCATCGGAGGCGAGCGCAGTGTGAAGTGGGGCCTGGATCTAGAACAATACGTCACTAACGCGAACGACGAGCTACTGCTGATCCCGATGATCGAGACACAGCGCGCATATGAGAACCTCGATGAGATCCTGTCCGCTGACAAGCTCGAGACCGTTTTCTTGGGCCCAGGCGATATGTCAGCAAGTCGCGGCGCTGTCGGGGAGTGGGAAGGGCCAGGGGTCGCGGAGATGAACTTAGACATCCTTCGTCGCGCAACCGACCGTGGAATTTCCTCAGGAATCGTCGCCCGCAGTACCGAGGAAGCGATCACGCGCCGTGACCAAGGCTTCGGAATGGTATCTCTCGGATCGGACATCGGGCTGATGATCCGGCAGATTAAGACCATGGCCGAAGCACTCGGGAAGGAGACTACAGGGCACCGCTGGTTCTGATAACGAAATAACCGAACGTGCGTAGCTGAGACACTCGTTCCACGGAGTCGCAGTGACGAGGCGCTCAATGGGTGGGTCAGCTGGCTCTTGTAGCCGGTTGACCCGCCCATTGCCATGCGCACCGCGACGTCGCTATTTCACCGGGGCAAACAACGGCGGCAGGCACGGCCTAGGCAGTCCGCGTCAAGACAGCGAGACATCATGTTCCGAAGGGTTTTCGCTCCACCTGGTTCTTGTGCTGACCAGCATTGATGCGGTCCTGTAATCTGAGCCAAGCGGCATCAAACACCATGTCAGAACGACGGAGGAGCGAATGACAGAGCGAGCTTTTCCGCCGATCAGGGACGCACGGCGCGCTTCTGTGGCGGACGTCGTGCAGCACGTCGTCCAAAGCACGGTCGCCCTCGGCATGGCGCCGGGTGACCGGCTGCCGCCGGAACGTCGCCTCACCGAGATGTTGGGTGTCGGCCGATCCCCGCTCCGGGAAGCTCTGAAGTGCCTCGATATTCTGGGCTTCATTGAGATTCGCCAAGGAGATGGCACTTATCTCGCGGCCAACGCATCGCAGGTTCTCCCGCAGGTGGTGTCCTGGGGCCTACTGCTAGGGACCCGCGAAGCGCAGGAACTCATCGAGGCTCGCTACTACATTGAGGTAACCCTCGCGCGTTTGGCGGCGACTCGCCGCGGGCCAGACGTAGCGGGCCGGCTGACAGAGCTCCTTGCCGAGATGGCGAACGCGAGCACACCTGAAGCGTTCGCTAGCGCAGACACAGCCTTTCACCTCGAAATCGCTCACGCAGCACAGAATCCACCCTTGGCTTCGGTGCTTGAGAGCGTGAAATCCCTTCTGGATGTCTGGGTCGTTCGCGTCGTGGAGGCCACGCCCGATCGCGATGACCTGGTGACACAGCACCGGCGCATCGCAGAGGCAATCGCAGCAGCCGATCCTGATGCGGCGGCAAACTTCATGGGCGAACACATCGCGGCCGTGACGACCCTCCTGCAGGGGACTGTTAGCTAATCCATCGGTGCCGACCTACGGGCGTCGTCCACCGTGGGCCGGTCTTGCCCAGTCGCCGGCGGCCCTCCTCCGCTGAGCACCTTCACCCGTGCGTTCAGCGGAGGATCTCGTGGGTGGTCTCCCGGGTGGACCAAGCCATCACCAGGACCGCGACGATCACGAGGGCGCCGGTCAGGGCGAAGGTCAGCGGCAGGCCCAGCACCGGCCACAGCAGCGAGCCGAATGCCAGCGGCGCCAGGCCGATGGCCACGCGCGACGCGGCCGACGCCCAGCCGAAGCCCGAGCCCCGCAGCTCGGTCGGGTACAGCTCGGAGACGTAGGTGTAGAGCGCCGGAATGGACATCTGGATGAGGAACCCGAACGCCAGGATGCACAGGCGCGCGGCCAGGCTCAGCTCGGTGCCCTGCTCCAGCAGCACCGCGAAAGCCACCAGGAACACCGCCGCGAGCACGCTCGTCGCCCCGAGCATCCACTTGCGCCCGGTGCGATCCACCAGGACGGCGCAGACCAGGACGCCGATGATGCCCACGCCGGTCATGGCGGAGGTCACCAGGAACGCGGCGTGGTTCTCCATGCCCTGCTGCCGCAGGATGTTCGGCAGCCAGGTCAGCGCGGCGTAGTACAGCAGCAGGATCGCGATGAACAGCAGCCAGGACGTGGCGGTGATCCGCGGAGAGTACCGCCACAGGGCGAGCAGCTGCCCCGCCCAGGCGGTACCCGTCTGCGTACCGCCCTCCCCCGGCTCGGGTAGCCGCCACCGGGTCTGCGTGCCGCCAGTGCGCCGCACGAGTGCCGCGACCACCCGATCGGCTTCCTCGTGCCGGCCAGCCCGGGCCAGGTACAGCGGGGACTCCGGCACGTACAGCCGGACGAAGAACACCAGCAGCGCCGGCAGCACCATCACCAGGAGGATGAGCCGCCAATCGCCGAACTGCGCGATCAGCCAGGCCGAGACCAGGCCGCACAGCGATACGCCCACCGGCCACCAGCCGTCCATCGCGGTGAGCACCCGACCGCGCTGCCGCCGCGGGGTGAACTCTCCCACGAGCGCATAGTCCACCGGGATGCAGCCGCCCAGGCCGAAGCCGGCCAGGAAGCGGAAGACGCAGAACACCACGAGATTGGGACTCAGCGCACCCAGGACCGTGAAGATCGCGAAGGTCAGCAGCGTCAGTGAGAACGCCCGCTTACGGCCGATCCGATCGGCGATGCCACCCCAGGTGAAGGCGCCCACCGCCATGCCGAGGAGATTGGAGGTGGCGATCCACGCGGCTTGACCGGCGCTCAAGCCCCACTCCTCCATCAGGAGCGGGATGAGGAATCCGTTGAGCGCCACGTCCCAGGCATCGAACATGAAGCCCAGGCCGCCGATCAGGAAGATCGAGCCGTGGACGCGCCACCTCCACGGGAGCCCGGCGACGACCTCGTCAGAGGTCGGCAGACCGGAATCCCGCTGCTCAGGCAAGGCGGTAGAGCCAGCCGCGCTCATCCTCCACGCGGCCGTACTGCAGATCCAGCAGCCGCGAGCGCAGCTGCATCGTGACCTCGCCGGCCTCGTCACCGAGCTGCAGTTCGAAGTCCGGGGCCTTGAGCGTCCCGATGGGTGTGACGACGGCGGCGGTGCCGCAGGCGAACGCCTCCGTGATCTCGCCACTGGCCACGCCGTCCTTCCATTCCTGGAGGGAGACCAGCCGTTCCTCGGGCTTGTAGCCGAGCTGCTCGGCCAGTTCGATCAGCGAGCGCCGGGTGACGCCGTCCAGGATGGAATCCCCCAGGGCGGGCGTGACCAGACGGCCGTCCTCGTAGACCAGGAAAAGGTTCATCCCGCCGAGTTCCTCCAAGTACCGGTTCTCGGCGGCGTCGGTGAACAGCACCTGCGCGCAGCCGTGCTCGGCGGCCTCCTTCTGCGCGGCGAGGGAGGCGGCGTAGTTGCCGCCGCACTTTGCGAAGCCCGTGCCGCCGGGAGCGGCGCGGTTGACCTTCTGAGACACCCAGATGGACACCGGACCGACGGTGCCGCTGAAGTACGCCTGAGCGGGCGAGGCGATCACGTAGTAGTCGACCTCAACGCTGGGGCGCACGCCCAGGAACTTCTCCGAGGCGAAGGCGAACGGCCGCAGGTAGAGGCTGACCTCGTCGTTGTCGTCCTTGGGGGTGGGCACCCAAGCGCTGTCGGCGGAGACCAGGGACTTCAGGGACTCCAGGAACAGTTCCTCCGGCAGCTCGGGCAGCGCCAGGCGTGCCGCCGAGCGGTTGAACCGGCGGGCGTTGAGCTCGGGACGGAAGGTCCACACGCTGCCGTCGGCGTGCCGGTATGCCTTGAGCCCTTCGAAGATCTCCTGCGCGTAGTGCAGCACCGCGGCGGCCGGGTCCAGGACGAGCGGACCGTAGGGCTTGACCTGCGCGCCGTGCCAGCCGAGTTCCTCGGTGTAGCGGACGTGCGCCATATGGTCGGTGAAGTGCTTGCCGAAGCCGGAATCGGCCAGGATCTTCTCACGCAGCGGCTCCGGAGTGGGCATCGCGTGCTTGAGGAGCTCGAAAGTGGACATGTAGCTGCTCTTTTCAATGTGTATACGGGCTGTGGCGTCCTTGCCGGACGTGCAGCAGAGCCACACGTGGGCCACGCCACTTCAGACTAGCGCAGCACCGGCCCGTGCGCAGTCGGCGGGACGGTGCTGTCGAGAAGCCAGGCCCACCGTGCCGGGCTGTGCGGCCCGGGTGACGGTGCCCGTCGTGGTGCGCGGCGCCTGCACAGGGCTTTCTTCCCTCGGCTGCGCCGCTCGCCTGCCTTCCCGGACGGGACGCAGGCGGTGTGAGGCGGTTCCTCCCGGTCATCCGGCGGCACATCGGGTGGGCCAGCCGGATGACCGGGACGGGCTCATGTGTGCGGGGGCGACCGGCTGCCTTCAGCCGATCCGGGCGGCGATGGCGTCGCCGACCTCAGAGGTGCCGCGCGCGGCATCGCCACGAGCGGCGAGGTCTTCCTCCACCGCGCGGTCGATGGCCTCGGCGACCTGTGTCAGGCCCAGGTGGCCGGCCATGAGCGCCGCGGAGAGGATGCTCGCGGTGGGATCGGCGATGCCTTTGCCGGCGATGTCCGGCGCGGAGCCGTGGATGGGCTCGAACAGGCTGGGCCCGGT
This sequence comes from Sediminivirga luteola, assembly GCF_014639315.1. Lineage (GTDB taxonomy): Bacteria > Actinomycetota > Actinomycetes > Actinomycetales > Brevibacteriaceae > Sediminivirga > Sediminivirga luteola. The sequence continues at coordinate 203,612 of NZ_BMFY01000001.1, read as the reverse complement.
GCCCTCGACGTTCAGGTTGCCGCTGGCGGCCAGGCCGATGCCGCCGGTGACGGCGGCGGCCAGATCGGTGACGATATCGCCGAAGAGATTGTCCGTGACGATGACGTCGTAGCGGCCCGGGTCCTGCACCAGGTAGATCATCGCGGCATCGGTGTGCTCGTAGTTGACCGTGACGTCCGGGTATTCCTGGCCGACGTGCTCCACGACCCGGCGCCAGAGGTGCCCGGCGTGGACCATGACGTTGTGCTTGTGCAGGTAGGTCAGCTTCTTCCGGCGCTCCTGCGCGCGGGCGAAGGCGTACCGCACGGCACGCTCGACGCCGTACCAGGTGTTGACCGTGACCTCGTTGGCCACCTCCTGCGGCGTGTTGTAGCGCAGCGAGCCGCCCTGACCTGCGTAGGCGCCCTCGGTGCCCTCGCGGACGACGAGGAAGTCGATCTCCCCCGGGTCCGCCAGCGGGGAGCGGACGCCGGGATAGAGCTTCGACGGCCGCAGGTTCACCGCGTGCTCGAATCCGAACCGCATCTTGAGGATGATCCCGCGCTCCAGGGTGCCGGAGGGGACGTTCGGGTCGCCGACGGCGCCGAAGAAGATGGCGTCGTGGCCGCGCAGCTGCTCGAGCTCCTCGTCGGTGAGGGTCTCGCCGGTGCGGTGCCACCGCTCGGCTCCCGCGTCGAAGTCCGAGTACTCGACCTGGGTGCCGGGCGCGTGGGCGGCGAGCGCGGCGCGGAAGACCTTGAGGCCCTCGGGCACGACCTCGTGACCGATTCCGTCGCCGGGCAGGACTGCGATCTTGAAGCTGCTCATGCGCCCAGCCTAGGCCAGTCTCATTCTGCGGTGCACCTGGGTCTCATAATACGGCCACGCGGAGGCCTGCGGTCAGTCCTCGGTCAGCACCACCGAGGAGGCGTCGGTGGCGTCGATGGCGCCCGCGACCGCGGCGACGACCTCTGCCGGCACCGGCGAGTCCACCGCGAGCACGGACAGCGCCAGACCGCCCTCATCGGTCCGGGAGACCTGCATCCCGGCGATGTTGACGTTGCTGCGGCCCAGCGACTGGCCCAGCTGGCCGATCACGCCGGGACGATCCTCGTACAGGAAGACCAGCAGGAAGTCCGTCAGCGGGATCTCCAGTTCGAAGCCGTTGACCTCGACGAGCTTCTGCACCTGCTTGGGCCCGGTGAGGGTTCCCGAGACGGAGATCCGGCCACCGCTGGCGGTGGAGGCCCGCAGGGTGATCACATTGCGGAACCCGTCGGCGTGGGCGTCCTGCAGCAGCCGCACGTCCACGCCGCGCTGCTCGGCCAGGACCGGCGCGTTGACATAGGAGACCTGCTCGGAGACGACGTCCTTGAACAGGCCCTTGAGGGCGGCGAGCTTGAAGACCGAGACGTCCTTCTCGGAGATCTCGCCGTGTACCTCCACGTCGAGGGCCGTGATCGAGGAGTCCGCCAGGGCGGTGACCACGCGACCCAGGCGCTCCACGAGCGGGATGCCGGGCCGGACGTCGGCGTCGATCTGACCACCGGCGACGTTGACCGCATCGGGCACCAGCTCCCCCGAGAGCGCCAGCCGGACCGAACGCGCCACGGCGACTCCCGCTTTCTCCTGCGCCTCGTGCGTGGAGGCACCCAGGTGCGGGGTGACGGAGACGGCGTCGAGATCGAACAGCGGCGAGCTCGTGGTCGGCTCGGTGGCGAAGACGTCGATGCCGGCTCCCGCGACGCGACCGGAGCGGATGGCGTCGGCCAGGGCCTCCTCGTCGACGATGCCGCCGCGGGCGACGTTGACGATGCGCACGGACGGCTTGACCTTGGCGAAGGCCTCAGCGCCGAGGAGCCCGATGGTCTCGGGGGTTTTGGGCATGTGCACCGTGATGAAGTCCGATTCGGCCAGCAGCTCGTCCAGGCTCATCAAGGTGACGCCCATCTGCGCGGCGCGGGCGTCGGAGATGTACGGGTCGTAGGCGACCAGCTTCATGCCGAAGCCCTGCGCGCGCTGCGCGACGAGGGCGCCGATGCGTCCCAGGCCGATGATGCCCAGGGTCTTCTCGTACAACTCGACGCCGGTGTACGCGCTGCGCTTCCACTGCCCGCCCTTGAGCGCGGCATTGCCGGAGGCGAGGTTCCGCGCGCTGGAGAGAATGTGCGCCATGGTCAGCTCGGCGGCGGAGATGATGTTGGACGTCGGGGCGTTGACCACCATGACGCCTGCGGCGGTGGCGGCCGGGACGTCCACGTTGTCCAGGCCGACGCCGGCCCGCGCGATGATCTTCAGCGTGCTGCCGGCTGAGATGGCCTCGGCGTCGACCTGGGTGGCGGAGCGGACCAGGACCGCGTGGGCCCCCGGGAGTGCCGCCAGCAGGGCGGCGCGATCGGTGCCGTCGACGTGCCGGATGTCGAAATCGGGTCCGAGCGCCTCGACTGTGGCGGGCGAGAGCTCCTCGGCGATGAGCACGACGGGCTTGGTCACGGCTGGGGCCTCCTGGGCTGTGCGGGCCGCGCGGGCGGTCCGGCGTCTGCGGTGCTGGTGCGGTGATCACGGTCCGGTGCGGCGGCTGCACGCGCGCCTGCCCCGGGACCCGGGCCGGTGCGAGCGGCCCGCAGACCATGGTAGCCAGCTTGTGAATACTTTCACGAACCGGCTCAGGATGTGAGCACCCGTCTGGCCGGACGCCCGTGCGGCCGAGCCCCGTGCCCGTGAAACCGCGCGGCCGAACCCGTGCGAGGTGGACCCGCGCGGCGCCAACGGCCTCGCGCGGCCGAACCCGTGCGGGGTGGACACGCGCGGCACCCACGGTCTCACGCGGCCGAACCCGTGCCCGGTGAACCCGTGCGGCCAAGCCCCGTGCCCGACGAAGTCGCAGAAAACGACACCCCAGTGACAGAACAACACCGTAGACGGTGTCGTTCTGTCACTCAGTGTCGTTCTGTCACCGGGGTATTGTTCTGGCGCTTACGCGTCACGGCTTACTCGTTGTCCTGTCACTCACATGTCGTCCCGCCGATGCGGCGCATCCGGCCCCAGGCGGCGCCGGCTCGACTCAAAACCAGCTCGACTCAAAACCAGCTCGACTCAAAACCAGCTCAGCTCAAGACCAGCTCGACTCAAAACCAGCTCGACTCAAAGCCGGGCCACCTCAGAACCGGGTCGACTTAAAACCGGGCCACCTCAAAACCGGGCCTACTCAAAACCGAGCTGACTCAGAAGTGGCTCGGGGCGTAGGGCGGTCGTTCCAGGGCCAGCAGCGATCGCGCACGCACCGCGGCACCCGGTGCCAGCTCGGTCAGGCGTCCCGCGCGTGCCAGCAGGGCCGCATCGGCGCCGCCGAGGTAGAGGGAAGCGAGGTCGCCGGTGTCCAGTGCGAGGTCCGCGGGCGCGTCCTCGCTGAGTGCTTCGACGCGCGCGGTGCCGTCGGCGACGGTGAGTTCCCAGGTACCCGCTGTGAATCCCAGGCGATCGCTCACCCGCAGCCGCAGGGTCGCTGACACCGGCCCCCAGCCTCGCCCCTCGAATGCCGCCGGAAGATCCAGCAGGCGCAGCCAGACCCCATCCTCGCTGGTCTTGGTCCGCATCCGCCGGCCGTCGGCCAGCAGCCAGGGCAAGGCGCTGTCCCGGGCGGCGTCGCCGTAACGGATCACCTGGACGAGGTCGAGCGTGCCCAGGAACTGCCAGAGCGAACGGTACGCCTCGTCGCTGACGGCGATCAGGTCGATGACCTTCACCGTCGGCGGCTCCCAGCCGGTGAACTTGTAGGTCACATAGCCGTCCGGGGCGCCCTCGGGGTCGTAGTGCACCGCCGCGCGCACGGCCGGATCCGGTTTGCCGCTCTCCGGGTCGAGTTCGCCGCTGATGATCCGCCAGTAAGCGTGCTTGCGTTCGAGCGCGCCGGGCGTGCGTTCCTGGAACCGGGCATAGATCTGCGGCGCCAGGCGCTTGACCGCGGCCGGTTCGGCCAGTTCCACGCGGCCGCTGGGTTCGACGCGGAACGCCAGGCCGGGACTGGCGTCGATCTCGATCTCGGACTGCCACTCCACCGGGCCGAAGCCGAAGCGGCTGTAGATGCTTCCCTCGCTGGCGGTCAGGGCGGCCAGCGGCTTGCCCGCAGCCGCCGCGGCGCGCAGGTCCGTCTCCATCAGCCTGCGCAGCAAGCCGCGGCGCCGATGGGTGGGCCGGACCGTGACGCCGGTGATCAGGTGCGCGCCGAGCTGCCGCCCATGGCCGGTGTTGATGCGCTTGCCAAAGGTCACGAAGGTGGCGACCGGGACCTCCGCGCTCAGGGCTCCTTCCGGGGCGCTGGCGGGGTAGGCCGCGGTGAGCATCTGGTGGTCGGCGACGAAGGATGCGGCCATGCTCCGCAGTCGTTCCGCGTCCGGTTCGCTGTCGTAGAAGCCGGCCCGCACGGCGCGCACGAACGCGGCGGTGCGCGCGTCCGGGTCCCCTTCGGTGCTGGCGGGGTCCAGCGCGGCGGGAAAGGTCTCGAAACGGTAGTCGTGCTGGGGTTCTGGCATGAGGTCAGCCTATAGGCGCCGGCCGCGTGCCCAGCACCGGCAACGGAATCAAGCGGCGACGCCTCCGGCAGCTCCCTCGCAAGGTCGGTTCCGGGCAGCTCCGCACGTACGGAAAACCACACCTGAGTGACAGGACCACACCGTCTACGGTGTCGTTTCGTCACTTACGTGTGGTTCTGTCGCTCGCCCACGCACGGGACAAGCCGGATACCGGGCGGCGACCGGCGGACCCGCGGCGAGGAAATCGCCACGGGGCCTGACAGCCCCCACCCGGTACCCAGCCTGTGCGCGGGATTCCGGGGCCTCAGCGGGCCGCGGTGCCCTCGGTGTAGTCGTCCTCGAGCTCCTGGATCCAGGCGAACATCTTCCGCAGCTCGCGGCCCGTCGCCTCGATCGGGTGGCCTTCCTCCTGGGCGCGGAGCTCCTGGAATTCCTTGCCCCCGTTGGCCTGGTCGTCCATGAACCGCTGGGCGAAGGCGCCGTTCTGGATGTCGGCGAGGACGGCCTTCATGTTCTCCTTCACGTCGGCCGGCAGCACGCGCTTGCCGGAGACGTAGTCGCCGTACTCGGCGGTGTCAGAGATGGACCAGCGCTGCTTGGCGATGCCGCCCTCGACCATGAGGTCGACGATCAGCTTGAGCTCGTGCAGCACCTCGAAGTAGGCGATCTCCGGCTGGTAGCCGGCCTCGGTGAGGGTCTCGAAGCCGTACTGGATCAGCTTGGAGACGCCACCGCACAGCACGGTCTGCTCACCGAAGAGGTCCGACTCGGTCTCCTCCGTGAAGGTCGTCTTGATGGCACCGGCACGCAGTCCGCCGATGGCCTTGGCGTAGGACAGCACGAGATCCCATGCCTTGCCGGAGCCGTCCTGCTCCACGGCCACCAGTACCGGGACGCCGCGCCCGTCGACGTACTCGCGGCGCACCACGTGGCCGGGCCCCTTGGGGGCGACCATGATGACGTCGACGCCCTCCGGCGCCTTGATGTAGCCGTAGCGGATGTTGAAGCCGTGGGCGAAGAGCAGCGCCTTGCCCGGGGCGAGGTTGGGCGCGATCTCGTCGTCGTAGATCTTCGCCTGCACCTGGTCCGGCGCGAGGATCACGATGAGGTCGGCCCAGGCGGAGACTTCGGCCGGGGTGCCCACGCCGAGGCCCTCGTTCTCGGCCTTCTGCCGGGACTTCGATCCCTCGGCCAGGCCGACGCGGACCTCCACGCCCGAGTCGCGCAGGCTCAGCGCGTGGGCGTGCCCCTGGCTGCCGTAGCCGATGACGGCGACCTTCGTGCCCTGGATGACGGAGAGATCGGCGTCCTTGTCGTAGTAGAGCTCTGCCACGGTGTTGACTCCTTGATCGTTGTGTTGGTGTTCGTTGCGTGTCGTCGTTTCCGTACCGGCCGCGCCGGCGCCCGTCAGGGGCGCAGGGAGCGGTCGGTGATGGACTTGGGCCCGCGCTGGACCGCGATCGTTCCTGATTGCACGATCTCACGGATTCCGAACGGCTCGAGCACCTCTTGCAGCGCTTCGAGCTTGGCGAGCTCGCCGGTCGCCTCGACGGTGAGTGAGTCGGGGGCGACATCGACGATCGAGCCGCGGAAGAGCTCGACGGCGGAGACCACCTGGGATCGCTGGGTGGCATCCGCCTTGACCTTGAACAGGACATGGGCGCGCCGGACGGAGCTCTGCGGCTCCAGCTCGACGACTTTGATGACGTTGACGAGTTTATTGAGCTGCTTGGTGACCTGCTCCAGCGGGGCGGATTCGACGTCCACCACCATCGTGATGCGGGAGAGCCCGTCCACCTCGGTGACGCCCACGGCGAGGGAGTGGATGTTGAAGCCGCGCCGGGCGATCAGGCCCGAGAGCCTGGCCAGCACACCGGGGCGGTCTTCGACCAGGACGGACAGCGTATGGCGACTCATCCCTGCTCTTCCTCCTCGAAGCCGTCGAACTGCGGGCGCACGCCGCGGGCGTACTGGATCTCGTCGTTGCTCACGCCCGCGGCGACCATCGGCCACACCATCGCGTCGCGGTGCACGGTGAAGTCCACCACGACCGGCCGGTCGTTGATCTCCAGCGCCTTGCGGATGGTGTCGTCGATGTCCTCGTTCGTCTCGCAGCGCAGCCCGGCGCAGCCGTAGGCCTCGGCGAGCTTGACGAAGTCCGGCACGCGAATGGTGTCCGGGCCGGTGTTCAGGTCGGTGTTGGAGTAGCGGCCGTTGTAGAACAGCGTCTGCCACTGCCGGACCATGCCCAGCGATGAGTTGTTGATGATGGCGACCTTGATCGGGATGTTGTTGATCACGCAGGTGGCCAGCTCCTGGTTGGTCATCTGGAAGCAGCCGTCACCGTCGATGGCCCACACCACGCGGTCCGGCTCCCCCACCTTGGCGCCCATCGCCGCCGGCACCGAGTAGCCCATGGTGCCCAGGCCGCCGGAGTTCAGCCAGGAGCGGGGCCGCTCGTAGCTGACGAACTGCGCGGCCCACATCTGGTGCTGGCCGACCCCTGCGGTGTACACCGCCTCCGGGCCGGTCAGCGCGCTGATTCGCTGGATGACGTACTGCGGATCGCAGGCCTCGTCCTTGGACTCGTAGCCCAGCGGATAGGTCTCCTTGAGCTGGTCCAGCTGCGCCCACCACGCCTCGCGGCGGTCCTGGAGCGCCTCCGGCCAGGAGTTCTCCAGTTCTTCGGAGAGCTGGGCCAGGACCTCGCGCGCATCGCCGACGATGGGCACATCGGCGTGCCGGTTCTTGGAGATCTCGGCCGGGTCGATATCGGCGTGGATGACCGTCGCCCGGGGCGCGAAGCTGGAGAGCTCCCCGGTGACCCGGTCGTCGAAGCGGGATCCCACGGCGATGAGCAGATCGGACTTCTGGATGCTCACCACCGCCGGGACGGAGCCGTGCATGCCGGGCATGCCCAGGTGCTGCGGATGGGAGTCGGGGAAGGCCCCGCGCGCCATCAGCGTGGTCGTCACCGGGATCCGGGCCAGCTCCGCCAGGCGGCGGAGTTCCTCGTGGGCGCCGGCTCGGATCACGCCGCCGCCCACGTAGAGCACCGGGCGGCGCGCCCCGGCGATCAGGCGAGCCGCCTCGCGGATCTGCTTGGAATGCGGGCGCATCACTGGCCGGTAGCCAGGCATCTCGATGTTCTCCGGCCAGCGGAACTCGGACGTCTTCACCTGCGCGTCCTTGGTGATGTCCACCAGGACCGGGCCGGGACGGCCGGAGGAGGCGATGTGGAAGGCACGGGCGATGGCCTGCGGGATGTCCTCGGTGCGGGTCACCAGGAAGGAGTGCTTGGTGACCGGCATCGTCATACCGACGATGTCCGCTTCCTGGAAGGCATCCGTGCCCAGGAGGTGGGAGGCCTGCTGACCGGTGATGGCCACCAGCGGCACGGAGTCCATATGGGCATCGGCGATGGCGGTGATGAGGTTGGTCGCACCGGGACCCGAGGTGGCGATGCACACGCCGACCCGGCCGGTGGCCGCGGCGTATCCTTCCGCGGCGTGCCCGGCGCCCTGCTCGTGCCGGACCAGGATGTGCCGGATGGACTCCGAGTCCATCAGCGGATCGTAGGTCGGGAGGATGGTCCCGCCGGGAAGGCCGAAGACGGTGTCGACCCCGAGCAGTTCGAGACTGCGTACGACCGCCTGAGCGCCGCTCAGGATCTCGGGTTCGCGCCGCCCCTGGTCCCGTACCGCACCGAGGTGGGCGGGACCGCCGTGCTGGGCGCTCCTGGTCGCGATCTTCGCCGGGGAGGGAGCCGCGCGCAGGCGGCTCGCCGCAGCGCCCTCAGGTGCCGGCTGCCCGGGCAGTTCAGACTGCTCAGCCCTGTCCTGGGCAGCAGGCTGCGGGCCTGACGTCCTGGCCATCGAAACTCCTCACAGTTCCTCTTACGAAAAAGCCGGACTTGAGGTCCGGTTCCCGTACTGTCACAGCACCCCGCGAGCGGGGTGTTCGTCGTGGTCACCGCCATGACTCGTTGTGCAACTCGGCATAAAAAAACCCTTCCGAAGTTTTCTTCGAAAGGGCGCGCGGGACGTCGTCTGCGTCAGCTGAGCGGGGTCTCCGCGCGCTGCATAATGACGACGACAAGGTTCTTACGCATGCCATTAGAGTTTCACGCCGTTACAAGCATGTCAACAGACGGTCGGAATATCCCAGCATGCGATACGGGCGCCGCGGCGCGCGGCCGGCCCAGACCCCGCTCCCTCTTCCGCCCGGATCTCGCTTTGCACGGGCGGCGGAACCGGCCCGCAGGCACGGGCGCGGGGGCCGGAACCTACCTGTCGGACCTCAACGGCGCGCCGAAGCAGCGCGGGCATGGGTGGGCGGTGGAACCGGCAGCGGGCTGCTCACGCGTGCGCCCGTGCAGGGGACGCCGTATTCACAGGATCCACCCCTCTTTTCGACGACCCACGCGTGCGTCCGTGCGGTGGACGCGGGCGGTACGGCTCCCGCCGTGGCCGCGTCCACGGCGCGGTCACCGCGCGATCGGCTCAGGCGTCCTCGACCCCGCACCACTCCGCGATGAACAGGGCGATGGACTTGGTGATGCGGCGCACCGACTCCAGCTCGACCCGCTCGTCGTACCCGTGGATCCGCTCGGAGACGGGGCCGTAGGTGAGGGCGGGAATACCGGCGTACTGCACGAAGATCCGTCCGTCCAGGTAGCCGGGGGTGGTGAAGGACTGCAGTTCCCTGCCGTCGAAGGCAGCCCGGTGGGCGCGGCGCAGCGCCTCCTCCGCCTCGGAGCCCTCCTCGATCACGTACCCTTCCGCGTAGAAGCCGGTCCGGGTGGCCGCGGCCTGGATGGCGTTGCCCGCCGCGTCCTGGGTGATGCCTGCCAGCAGCGCGGTGATCTCGGCCCAGGCCTCGTCGGCGCTGACCCCGGGGTAGAGGGCGATGCGCAGGTCCGCCTCGCACCAGGCCGGCACCGAGGACCCCCAGTCGCCGCCGTTGATCTTGCCGAGGTTCAGGTTGATCGGATGGTCCAGATCCTCGAAGTACCGGTGCTCGGCCTTCTGCGCGTTCCAGCGTTCCTCCAGTTCCCGGAGCCTGGCCACCACCGAGTAGAGCGCGTCGATGGCGTTGAAACCGCTCTTCATCTCGCGCGGATGCGTCGGATTACCGGCCACCCGCAGGCGGAACCAGATGACGCCGACGTTGGCGCGGACCAGCATGTCCTCCTCCGGCTCAGGGATCAGCACGGCATCGGCGGTGTACCCGCGCATCAGGGCGGACAGCGTGCCGTTGCCCGTGCACTCCTCCTCGGGGACGGATTCGACGTGGATGCGGCCGGCGGGCTTCAGGCCGGCGGCCCGCAGGGCGTCGAGGGCGAACAGATTCGCCGCGAGGCCGGCCTTCATATCCCCGGCGCCGCGGCCGTACAGCCACCCGTCTTTGATCGCGGCATCCCAGGGCGAGCGCTCCCACTGCTCCTCGGGCCCCTCCGGGACGACGTCGATGTGCCCGTTGAGGATCAGCGAGCGCCCACGCTCGACGTCCGGCGAGTAGGTGCCCACGACCGTGTCGACCCCCTCGTAGGAGACCTCGACGACGCCGGCCCCGTGATGCGTGGCCAGCTCCTCGGGATCGAGCTCCCATCGGTCCATCTCCAGACCGCGGCTCTGCATCGCCTCGTACATGAGGTCCTGCGCGCCGGCCTCCCGGGTCCGCACGGAGGGATGCCGGACGAGCTCCTGCGTGAAGCGGATCTGCTCGTCGAAGGCGGCGTCGACGGCCTGGAGGATCCGTTCCCGGCGGTCCTGCGTGAGCGGCCCCGGAGCGGTCGCGGGGGCGGTTCCTTCGGTGGTCATCGGCGTCCTCCTGATCAGCGCGCAGCGCTCGCACCGTCCGGTTCCCGGTGGCGCGGCGGCATCTTCGTCTCCCCTGCCACGCTAGTGCGGATTTCCCGCCCCTGGGGAGAGCAGCGCAGCACCCGCGGCACGGCCTATCATGTGCGAATGCACACCTCTGCATCGATCACCCATGCCGCGCGCGCCCAGCTAAGGCGGATCGACATGCTCGTGATCCGGTACCGGGGCGCGGTGCGCGAACTTCCCGGGTATCTGCCCAGTGCCATCACCGACGCGGAGCTGGACCGCACCTCGCGCGAAGTCCTCACCCTCCTGCTGCGGCACATCGCCGGCGACGAGGTGCACCGAGAGCTGACCGCCTACTCCCAAGACATCGGGCGCCGCCGCGCCCGCCAGGGGCTGCCGCTGGACTCCCTGCTGCGCACAGTGCGCATGGACTTCCGCTTCCTCTGGGAGGCGCTCGTACCGGAGCGCGTCCCCGCCGGCCGGGCCGAGCTCAGCGCCGATGTGCTGGCCATCTGGGACGCGGTGGAACTGCACACCTCGCAGGTGCAATCCGCCTATATCGAGGAGTCCATGCAGTTGCGCCGCGAGCTGGAGGCGGAACGCGGGTACCTGCTCGAACGGCTGCTCTCCGGCGAGGTCCGCGAGGAGAACCAGCTGCGCCACGCCGCCGAGGCGCTCGGCTTACAGCCGGACGCCCGCATCCTCCTGCTGGTAGCGGCGCCGGCCTATCGCCGGGAGTTCCGCTCCGGCCTCCGGCGCGCCTTCCCGGAGGCCCAGGTGCACACCGCCGAGGGCGCCGATGTCGCCCTGCTGGACTCCGGGCGCCTCGATGCTCAGGGATGGCAGCGCGTGCGCTCGCTTCCGGCCGGGATCCCGCCGAGCCCGGGCAGTCTGGGAGAGCTGCACGATGTCTGGCCAGTCGCGCGCCGACTGGCCAGGCAGGTCCGCTCCGCCGAAGCCGGAGCCGAGTTCGGCGAGCACTGGGAGAGCGCGCTGGACGAGGGCTTCGCGGTCGCCGTCGAGGCCCACCGCGCCGATGTGATGCGCCGCCTGGACGAACTGCCCGAGCACGCCAGAGCGGATCTGCAGGCGACGGTCCGGCACTACCTGCGCTCCGGTTCGATCCTGGAGACCTCACGCGCGCTGTTCTGCCACCGCAACACCGTGCTCAAGCGCCTGCACCGCTTCACCGAGCTGACCGGGCTGGACCCCGCGGTGCCGTGGGACGCCGCCACGATCCGGCTGCTGCTGCGCTGACCCGAGCCGCGAGCGGTGCGGCCCCCGTTGCGGTCGGCGGCCCCAGTGGCAACCGGGGCCGTTGCCCACACCCGGGGCCGCCGGCCAGGGAACGCGAGCGTGGCAGCAGGTCCTTCCCGCACCCGGGAGCCGAGACGCCTGCTCCCGGCCCTACGGCACCTTTCACCGCGCACCCGTGCGGCACGACCCCGGGCGCAGGTGGTGGCCCCGGGCGCGGGCGGGGCCGTCACCTGCACCCGGGGCCACCGAGGCAGGGAGCGTAAGAATGTCAAGGATGTTTGACACGGCATGTCAAGAGTGCTTAACATGGTTCATGTAAACGATCCTTGACACCGAGAGGGGCCGCCGATGCCACCAGACACTTCCGCCTGGGTGGGCGTGCGCGAGCGCCGGAAGGACCGGGGCCTCACCCAAGCACAGCTCGCTCAGCTGGCCGGCGTCTCCCGGCAGACCATCATCTCGATCGAACGCGGCGACTACGCCCCCAGCGTGTACCTGGCGCTCCGCATCGCTGCTCAGCTCGACTCCACCGTCGAAGAACTCTTCCACCTGGAAGGAGAACCCTCATGACCCGCTCCTCTGCCATGCGCGCCGCCTACGCCCTCACCGGATTGAACGACCCCTCCATGGGCGACGAGCGCGAGCGCGACGTCATCCTCCGGTCCTATTCCTTCGCGCTCGTCCTCGCCATGTTCCTGGGCTTCCTGGCCTCGATCCTGCTGGCCGTCGTCGGCCTCGGGCTCTGGTCGATCGTCCCGATCTTCGTCGTGGGCATCCCCTCCTGGGCCGCGATCTGGTTCGCGGCGAAAGAGGGCGTGGACCTGGTCGCGCTGCTGGACAAGGCCAGTAAAAGCCGCACCCGGCTGATGTGGGCGGGCACCTTCGGGTTCATCCTGCTCTGGGGCGGCGCCCTGTCCTTCCACATCCTGATGGGAAACCCGCTCGTAGACATCCGCATCGACATCGGCGACGACGCTGGCCTCGGGCCGGTGCTCGGCGGCGGCATCGGCGCGGTGGTCGGGCTGGTGGCGGCGATCGTCGCGCTCAAGGCCCGGTCCCGTAAGACCCAGCGGCAGCTGGCCGCGGCCGACGACGACTGAAAGGCCGCGGGCCAGCCGCACCGTCGCCGGCACGCATCGCTCGCGCGGTCATCGCCGGGCTCGCCAGCCGGCGGGACGGGCCGGCCGGCGAGTCGGGCTCAGCCGGCGAGTCGGGCTCAGCCGGTGACGGCGCCGATGGCGGCGGACTTCACCAGCTTGGCATACTTGCCCAGCACGCCGTTGAGCCGCGGGTTGTGCGGCACCGTCCATGCCTCGCGGCGGCGGTCCAGCTCGTCCTGCGGCACATGCAGCTCGATGCTCCGGGCGGCGATGTCCACCGTGATCCGGTCGCCGTCCTGCACCAGGGCGATGGGGCCGCCGTCCACCGCCTCCGGGGCCACATGGCCGATGCACAGGCCGGTGGAGCCACCGGAGAACCGGCCGTCGGTGATGAGCAGCACGTCCTTGCCGATGCCGGCTCCCTTGATGGCGCCGGTGATGGCCAGCATCTCCCGCATGCCGGGCCCGCCCTTGGGGCCTTCATAGCGGATGACGATGACATCGCCCTTCTTCAGCTCACCGTTCAGGACCGCGTCCATGGCTGGCTGCTCCTGATCGAAGACCCGCGCAGTGCCGTCGAACACATCGGCGTCGAATCCCGCGCTCTTGACCACGGCGCCCCCGGGGGCCAGGGAGCCCTTCAGGACCGTCAGGCCGCCGGTCGCGTGGATCGGGTTGTCCAGGGCCCGCAGGATCTTCCCGTCCGGATCCGGCGGGTTGATGTCCGCCAGGTTCTCCGCGACGGTCTTGCCGGTGACGGTCAGGCAGTCGCCGTTGAGCAGTCCGGCATCCAGCAGCGCCTTCATGACCACGGGCACGCCGCCGATCTTGAAGACGTCGTTCATGACGTAACGACCGAAAGGCTTCAGATCGCCCAGGTGCGGGACGCGGTCGCCGATCTCGTTGAAGTCGTCCAGGCCCAGGTCCACGCCGGTCTCATGGGCGATCGCCAGCAGGTGCAGCACCGCATTGGTGGAGCCGCCGAAGGCCATCACGACCGCGATCGCGTTGCGCAGGGACTCGCGGGTGATGATGTCGCGGGCGGTGATGCCACGACGGAGCAACTCCACCACGGCTTTGCCGGACTCACGCGCGTAGAAGTCACGGTTCCGGTGAATGGCCGGCGGGGCGGCGGAACCCGGCAGGGACATGCCCATCGCCTCGGCGGCGGAGGCCATCGTATTGGCGGTGTACATGCCACCGCAGGCGCCTTCGCCCGGGCAGACGGCGCGTTCGATGGCGTCCACGTCCTCGCGGCTCATCTTGCCCGCGCGGCAGGCACCCACGGCCTCGAAGGCGTCGATCAGCGTGACCTCCTTCTCGGTGCCGTCCGAGAGCTTGGCCTTGCCGGGCATGATGGAGCCGTTATAGAGGAACACGCTGGCCAGGCCCAGGCGGCCGGCGGCCATCAGCATGCCGGGAATGGACTTGTCGCAGCCGGCCAGGAGCACGGAGCCGTCCAGCCGTTCCGCGCTCATCACGGCTTCCACCGAGTCGGTGATGATCTCACGGGAGACGAGCGAGTAGTGCATGCCCTCGTGGCCCATCGAGATGCCGTCGGAAACGGAGATGGTGCCGAACTCCAGGGGGTAGCCGCCGCCTTCGTGCACGCCTTCCTTGGCCTGCTTGGCGAGCCGCTCCAGCGAGAGGTTGCACGGGGTGATCTCGTTCCAGGAGGAGGCCACGCCGATCTGCGGCTTCTCCCAGTCCTCGTCGCCCATGCCCACGGCCCGCAGCATGCCGCGCGCGGCGGCCTTCTCCAGGCCGTCGGTGACGTCGCGTGAACGGGGCTTGATATCGATGGTCTCGTCCGGCACGGACGCGCCGGTATCGGTAGCGCTCATGGAACGGAGTCTAGGCCCAGCAGCGCAGAATCTGAGACCGGCTTTCGCATGCTAAGACTGCCGTGTCCGGCGCGCCCCGTGCGCCCGGAGCGACCTCCGGCCGGTGCCTGCGAGCGCACCCGGCACGGGGAGACCCGCGATTCTCCTGCGTTCGCGCGGCCCGCTGCCCGTCCATCGTCCGACCGCTGCGGCCGGTCCTGAGAGCGGTCCGGCCTTAGCGTCGCGACATTGCCGATGTCCGGGATTCCGGTGGGCACAGGAATTTCGGCACGCAGGTCTTGCCTTTGCGACGAGGTCACGACCCCCTATGGCGGGCCCGGGCACGGCCGGTCCGGTCCTGCGGACGGCCGCGGAACGCATCGGCGCCGAAGCCCGCCTTTCGGTGTCCACGAGAATCTCGGTAGGCAGGTCTCGCCCTCGCGGCGAACTACCGAACGGGCCGCTCCCCGACGACGCCTCCCCGGGGTGATCGCGGCATCGAAAAGCCACGGCCATTTCGAATTCCCGCTGCTGATCTACGGCGGGAATTCGGCGGGAATTCGAAACAGCCGTGGGTTTTCAAAGGCAGCGTCCGCTGCGGACCGCCGCCGGTCGACGGGCGCCCCGGCGGACGCCGTCAGGAGACGAGGTTGCGCAGCTCGCGTCCTTCGGCGATGCGGGTGAGCTGATCGGCCAGCAGCGCGACGATCCTGGGTTCGAAGGCGCTGGTGTCCCCGCCGACATGCGGGGTGATGAGCGTGTTGGGGGTGCTCCACAGCGGATGGTCCCGCGGAAGCGGCTCGGGATCGGTGACGTCGAGCGCGGCCGCCAGCCGGCCCGTCCGGAGCTCGGCGACCAGGGCCTCGGTCTCCACCACCCGGCCGCGGGCGACGTTCACCACCAGAGCGCCGTCGGGAAGGGCGGCGAGGAACTCGCGGTCCACTAGGTGCTCGGTCAGCTCGGTCAGCGGCGTGATGAGGATGACCACCTCGGTCTGCGGCAGCAGCTGCGGCAGCTCGTCGACGCCGTGCACCTGCCCCCGCGCGTCCTGCCGGGCGCGCGTGCCCACCCGGATCAGCTCGACCTCGAAGGGGTCCAGGCGGCGGGCGATCTCCTCGCCGATGCCGCCGACGCCGATCACCATCACCCTGCGGTCGGCCAGGGAGGGCCGGCGCAGATGGTTCCAGCTGGCGGTGGTCATGTCCCGGGCCGCCTCGTCGATGCCCCGCAGGCTGGCCAGGGTCAGTCCGAGCGCCAGCTCTGCGGTGGCTGCGGCGTGCACGCCCCGGGCCGTGGCGATGGCCACGCCCTCCCCCACGGCCGCGGGAACGCCGTCGTACCCGGTCGTCTGCGTGTGGGCGAGCTTCAGCCGGGTCAGTTCCCCGGCCCTCGCCAGAGTCCGGCCGGAATCCAGGTAGGGCAGGATGACGGCGTCGATGCCGGCCGGATCGGCGTCGGGATGCTCGGCCGACCACACCACGAGGTCCAGGGTCTCGCGGTGCTCGGCTGGCAGTTCGCGGGCCACCCGGTCCCGCAGGACCGGCTCGGGGAAGGCGATGGTGGAGATGTCGAGGGTCGTCATGGCGCCATTCTGCCATCGACAGGCGGCCGCCACCGGCACGTGGCGCCCTGCCTGGCGCCCTGCCCGAGAAGTTACGTCGTCGCCGCGCCCGTACATCGCCGCTCTCCAGACCTGGGCGGTGACGACCTACGGGTGCAGCGGCGATCTAAGGGGGCCGTAGCGATTGAAGGGTGCCGAAACGAGGGCACGTCCCGAACCGACTACGGCGACCAGCGGCAGCGACTGGCCCCGCCTCGGGTGAGGGACTTCAGATCCAGATGGCAGGATCCGTGAGCACATCATGCTCCGGCTCCCGCGCTTCCCGGCTGCGCTTGATCTGCGCCGGCACGCCCACAGCGACGGAATCGGCCGGCACGTCCTTGACCACGACCGCGTTGGCGCCCACGGCCGAGCGCGCGCCGATCACGACCGGGCCGATCACTTTGGCGCCGGCGCCGACCACCACATCGTCCTCCAGGGTGGGATGCCGTTTGCCCTGCTCCAGCGACCGGCCGCCCAGGGTGACGCCCTGGTAGAGCATCACGCCGTCGCCGATCTCGGTGGTCTCGCCGATGACGACGCCTGCGGCGTGGTCGATGAAGAACCGGCGCCCGATGCTCGCCCCCGGGTGGATCTCCACTCCGGTCAGGGTGCGCACGAACTGAGAGAGCAGCCGGGCGGGAACCTGCCCGCCGGGCCGCTGCCACAGGTGGTGCAGCCCCCGGTAGGCCCAGATCGCGTGCAATCCGGGGTAACTGAGCAGCGTCACGAGGTCGTTGCGCGCCGCGGGATCGTGCTCGCGCGCATTGGCGAGATCCTCGGCGAGCGTCTCGCGGACGGACTTCTTGGACGCCAGGGTGGCGGCGGCGGTGAGCGTGGCCGCCGCAGCCACCCCGGCGAGGGTTTTCAGGGTCTTTGCGGGACGGGCCACGTTCAGTCCATGTACTCCGCGAACAGCGGCGTGGAGAGGTAGCGTTCGCCGAAGTCCGGGAGCACGACGACGACCCGCTTGCCCTGGTGCTCCGGGCGCGCGGCGATCTCCAGCGCGGCGGTGAGGGCCGCGCCGGAGGAGATCCCGACCAGGATGCCCTCGTCCTTGGCCAGCTGGCGTGCCTTGGCGAAGGCGTCGTCGTTGGTGACGCCGATGACCTCGTCGTAGATGTCGGTGTCCAGGATCTCAGGCACGAAGTTGGCGCCGATGCCCTGGATCATGTGGCCGCCGGGCTGCCCACCGGCCAGCAGCGGCGAATCGGCCGGTTCGACGGCGATCACCTGGATGGAGGAGTCGTGCTCCTTGAGCACCTGGCCCACGCCCGTGATGGTCCCGCCGGTGCCGATGCCGGAGACGAACGCAGAGAGCTCACCGCCGGTGTCGTCGAGGATCTCCTTGGCGGTGGTGCGCCGGTGCACCTCGACATTGGCGGGATTGGCGAACTGCCGCACCAGGACCGCGCCCTCCGCAGCGAGGGCCTCGGCCTTCTGCACGGCGCCGCGCATCCCGTCGGCCTTGGGCGTGAGCTCCAGCTGCGCGCCGAACGCCCGCAGCAGCGCGCGCCGCTCCTTGGACATCGACTCCGGCATGGTCAGCACCACGTTGTAGCCACGGGCCGCGCCGACCATGGCCAGGGCGATGCCCGTGTTGCCCGAGGTCGCCTCGACGATGGTGCCGCCCGGCTTGAGCTCGCCCGACTTCTCGGCGGCATCGATCATGGCGACGCCGATGCGGTCCTTGACGCTGTTGGCCGGGTTGAACGACTCGAGCTTGGCGAGGATCTCGGCTCCCGTGGCCTCGCTGGCTTTGCTGAGCCTGACCAGGGGGGTGCGGCCGACGGCCTCGGAAATATCGGCGTAGATCGCCATGGGGCTCGCTTCCTTCCGTACGTAAGAGCTGCACTCGATGGCCCTGAGTGCCGCACTGAATGCTATGGGGCTTCGACGAAGGTCCTACGCCAGTGGGAGACGAGCGGTCAGGCCGCGCGGCCTTCACGGGGCGCGGGGCGAATGCACTCGAAGCTCCCGCACACCAGCCAATGGCTTCAGCTGCTGCACTTCCTTGACGCCCTGCCAGTCTAATACGGCCGCAGACGGCTCGGCGCCGGCACCGGAACGAGCCTGCCGGGCACAGCCCCGCAGGGCCAGGGAGGACCGTCGCCCACGGCTCACCGGCGACGACATCTTCCCGTCACATGAGTGCGGGAACATGGTCGGGCAGTTCGACACCCGCGTGCCGGGCCCACAAGGCCGTCGCGGCGCGCACCGCTACCGGGAGACGACCTCTATGACCGAGCACAGCGCCACCCCCGCCGCCGCGTCCGCAACCGGCACCGCCACGTCCGCGCACGCCACCGGCGGCCACGTGCCTGCACCGGCAGGCGCCGGACAGGCCTCCGGCCATCACGCGTACACCATCGGCGACTATCTGCTGGACCGGCTGGCCGAACTCGGCGTCACCGAGCTCTTCGGCGTGCCGGGCGATTTCAACCTGCATTTCCTGGACCACGTCGTCGCCCATCCCCGGATCCGCTGGGTGGGCGCGGCGAACGAGCTCGGCGCCGGGTATGCCGCCGACGGGTACGCCCGCATCCGCGGCATCGGCGCCTTCCTCACCACCTATGGGGTGGGCGAGCTCTCCGCCATCAACGCGGTCGCCGGTTCCTATGCCGAGTCGGTTCCCGTCGTGCAGATCGTCGGTGCCCCGCCCAAGGAGACCCAGGCGTCCGGCGCGAAGATCCATCACTCGCTCGGGGACGGCGATTTCCGGCATTTCGTACGGATGGCCGAGGAGGTCACCTGCGCGCACGCGGACCTGGACGCCGCCACCGCCACCTGGGAGATCGACCGGGTGCTGCGCGACGTGGTGTTCCGGAAGAAACCGGGGTACCTGATGCTCGCGCACGACGTCGCCAAGGTTCCCGCCTATCCGCCCTCGGAGCCGCTGCGCACCGACCTGCCGGTGACCACGCCGGGAGCCGAGCACGCCTTCGAGGCGGCGCTGCGGCACTTCCTGCCCGGCCGCCGCACGGCGGTGCTGGCCGATCTGCTGGTGCACAGACTGCATGCCGGCGAACGGCTCGCCCGGTTCCTGGAGTCCTCCCGCCTGCCGGTCGCGACGCTCGCCTGGGGAAAGACGCTCGTGGACGAGTCGGCGGAGAACTTCATCGGCATCTACGCCGGGGCCGCCTCCCAGCCCCACGTCCGGGAGGCGGTCGAAGGCGCCGAGGCGCTCATCACCCTCGGCGTGGAGTACACCGACAACACGACTGCGGGATTCTCGATGGACCTGCACCGGCCGAATCTGGTCGAGGTCTCCCGGTTCGAGGCACGCGTCGGCGACCAGGTCTTCACGCCGATCTCCCTCGAAGCCGCGCTCGAGGTCCTGGACCGGGTCATCGGCGAGATCGAGGTGCCGCCGATGCCCGTGCCTGCTCCGCGGGAGACCGCTGCGAGCCGGGAGCCCGGGGAGGGGCCGCTGCGCCAGGACGCCCTGTGGGAGATCCTCGCCGCGCACCTGCAATCGGCCACCATCGTCGCGGCCGAGCAGGGCACGAGCTACTTCGGCATGGCGACGCACCGGTTCCCGGCGGGGTCGACGTTCATCGGGCAGCCGATGTGGGGCTCGATCGGCTATACGCTGCCGGCGATCCTGGGCGCCGGGCTCGCTGACCCGGCACGCAGGCCTGTGCTGCTGATCGGCGACGGCTCGGCCCAGCTGACCATCCAGGAGCTGGGCACCATCGTGCGGGAGCGGCTGCCGGCCGTGATCGTGCTGGTGAACAACGACGGCTACACGGTCGAGCGTGCCATTCACGGTGCCGAGCAGCCGTACAACGACATCGCCACGTGGAACTGGGAACTGGCGCCGCGGATGTTCGGCGCTCCCGAGGACGGGTACCTCTACCGCCGTGCGGCCACGGAGCCCGAGCTGCTCGCCGCCTGCCGGGACGCCCTGGCCGCGCCGGAGAAGCTGGTGTTCATCGAGGCGATCACGGCCCGCGACGATGTGCCGCGCCTGCTCCAGGACGTGGCGGAGGCCCTGCAGAAGAAGTGACGGCGGGGCGAGCGGTCACGGTCGTCCCCTGCCCGCGCCGGGAATTCCCGGCGCGGGCAGCGCCTTGGCAGTGAGGGGCCCGGCTGCCCGGGCCAGCGAATCGCCGCATCGCAAGGAGGAACACCCATGATCTCGATCGACCTCTCCGGAAGGACCGCGTTCGTCAGCGGTTCGACCCAGGGCATCGGCCTGGCCATCGCCCGCCGGCTCGCGGAGGCCGGCGCCCGCGTGGCGGTCAACGGCCGCAGCGCCGCCAAGGTGCAGACCGCCATCGACGCCCTGGCCGGCGCCGGCGTCCCGGCGGACCGGCTGCTCCCGGCCGCTGGCGATCTCACCGCCGAGGACGGCCTGGCCAGCGCGCTCAAGGCGGCCGGGGATGTGGACATCCTGGTGAACAACCTCGGCGTCTTCGGCGCGCAGCCGGCCCTGGAGATCCCCGACAGCGAATGGCAGCGGTTCTGGGACACGAATGTGCTGACCGCGGTGCGGCTGATCCGGGCTCTGCTGCCCGGGATGACCGCCCGCGGCTGGGGACGCGTGCTGAACATCGCGAGCGACTCCGCCGTGGTGATCCCGGAGGAGATGGTGCACTACGGCGCCACGAAGTCCGCCCTGCTCGCGGTCTCGCGCGGGTTCGCGAAGGACGCTGCCGGATCCGGGGTGACGGTGAACTCCGTGATCGCCGGGCCCACGCACACCGAGGGCGTCGAAGAGTTCGTCTACCAGCTGGTGGACCGGGACCTGCCGTGGGAGGAGGCACAGCGGGAGTTCATGCGGAGTCACCGGCCGCAGTCCCTGCTGCATCGCCTGATCGAGCCGGAGGAGATCGCCAATCTGGTGGTCTACCTGAGCTCCCCGCTGGCTTCCGCCACGACGGGCGGAGCGGTGCGCGTCGACGGCGGCTACGTCGACTCGATCCTGCCATGAGCCCCGCCTCCGCCTGAGACCGGGTCTCTGCTCTGAACCGCTGTTCCACACGGGCCGGCGCCGGCTCCGAGCGCGCCGAAGAGGCAAGTCAGGCTGTGACCATTTGGGCCCGAGGGCCCATTGACGCTGTGGTCACGGAACCATAACGATGGATGCATGGACATTACGAGGCGCAGCCTGATAGCCCTCAGCGCCGGCACTGCCGTCGCAGCCGGGGGCACCGTGTTCATGGCGTCTGCGAGCACCGCAGCCGACCGCATTGCCGCCCGTCCCGGGGCGCGCGGACTGGAGACCGAATACGACCTGAAGGGCCTGCAGGCGAACCCGGGCAATCGCCTCGGCTGCCCGCTGGGCAAGGGGGCATGAGCCGATGCCGACCCCCGTGTGGAAGTACACCGAGAACTACACAGGCGGGCGCGAGGGCACCGTCGTGGACCGCATCGTCATCCACTACATCGTCGGCACGCTCGCCGCGGCCGACGCGACCTTCGCCGATCCGGCCTCCGGCGTGAGCGCCCACTACGGCATCGGCGAAGGGGCCCTGCACCAGTACGTGAGCGAGATGAACACGGCCTGGCACGCCGGGAACTGGTCGATGAACCTGCGCGGCATCGGCATCGAGCACTCCGCCGACGCCGACCGCGCCCCGGACGCCTTCACCTATGACACCTCGATCGAGCTGTGCGCGCGGATCTGCGCCGACTACGGTCTCGATCCGCAAACTCAGATCATCCCGCACAGCTCCGTCGTTCCCACCGCGTGCCCGGGGACGGTGAGCCTGCAGCGGATCCGCGACGGCGTGAGCGCGCTGCTCTGAGCTGGAGTTCAGCGGCACCGTGATTGCTGTGCCTCGGCGGTCCTGTGATTTCCGCAGCCCTGATGCCGGCGGCGCTCCTCAGCGCGGCGCACCGAGCACCCCGGCGACCATCGCGACATCCTCGTCCGTGTTGCACAGGTGAAAGCCGAGGCGTGCCCTGCCGGCGCGCACCGCCGCCCGCACCCCGGCATCGGCGAGCCGCTCGGCGGCACCCTCGATGTCAAGCGAGACGATGGCGCTGCCGCGCGGAGGAAGCCCGAGGCGGCCGAGGAGATCATCGGCGAGGCCGGCGCAGTGGGCCCGGACCGCCTCGGCATCGAGCGCGGCCAGATACGGCAGTGACTCCGCCGCGCCGACGAAGGCGTACCAGGCCGGGGAGAGATCGAACGCCCGGGCGTCCTGGGCCAGCCGGAGCGGCAGCCCGTAGACGCTGCTCCAACGGTCTTCCCCGGCGTACCAGTTCGCGGCCACCGGGACGGTGCGCTCGTGGGCACGGGGATGGACGGCCAGCCAGGCGCATCCGCGCGGGGCCAGCAGCCACTTGTATCCGGCGCCGACCACCCAGTCGGCCCAGTCCAGCTGCAGCGGCAGCCAGCCGGCGGCCTGCGTGACGTCCAGCAGGACGGGGACCCCTGACCGGTCGGCGGCCTCGCGCAGCGCATCCAGGTCCGCCACGGCGCCATCGGCGGACTGCACGACGGCTACCGCCACCAGATCGTGCCCCGGGACGTGAGCGGGAAGCTCGGCGAAGGGCACCTCGTGCACCGTCACGTCCGGGCGCGCGGCGAAGGGAAAGGTCACCGAGGTGAACTCGCCCTGGGCCGCCAGCACAGTGGCGCCGGCGGGGACTCCCGCGGCGACGGCGGAGATCAGCTGCGCGGCCGAGGACCCCACCGCGACGCGGTCCGCGGGCACGCCGATGATCTGACCGAAGGCTTCGCGGGAGGTCTCCACAGCCGCGTCGAAGTCGGGCGCGCGGTCGGCGCCGCGACGCCATCGGCGGATCGATTCCTCCACCGCCTCCGCGGTCCGGACCGGCGGCAGTCCCACGCTGGGGGTGTCCAGGTATCCCGCATCGACGTCGAAAACGGCTCCGAATGCCTCACGCATGGCACCACTGTAGCCGTAGCGCGCGCATCTCCCCGCTACGCGATGAAATACCCTTCTGCAGCACGCCGCGCACGCTTCTTTCCCCTAGGAGACGGTACTGTCTCCTCTGAGGCACGGCGCCATCACCGGCCGGCATCACGGGGATACGCCCCTCGGCCGGGACGCCCGGAAACGCCTCAGCTCGTGCCGGACGAGGCCCGCGCCCGGCGGCCGGCATAGCGGGCAATCATCTCCGGGCCCGCGGCCGGCCCCGCGGCGTAGACGAAACGGGCCTGGCTCACCTCCGCCCCGGAAGCCGGGTCGACGACGAGGGGCTCCACCTCGCGGCCGGTCTCCTCATCCATCAGCACCATGGCGCGCTGTTCCGGCGCGAGCTGGGCGTTGCGCCATGCCGCCATGGCGACGAGAACCGGCCGTAGCGACCGCCCGAACTCGGTCAGCACATACTCGTAGCGCGGCGGCCGCTCCTGGTACAGCCGCTTGTCGAGGACCCCTCGTGCGACCAGTTCCTTCAGCCGCGCCGTGAGCATGCTCGAGGACAAGCCGATGTTCGCCTGGAACTCGTCGAAACGGGAAAACCCGTCGAAGCAGTCGTGGAGGATCAGAATGGTCCACCACTCCCCCACGTATCCCATGGTCGCCGAGAGCGGGCATTCCCGGTCCTCCAGCCTCACCCGTGCACCCATCAGCTCTCCTCGTCGCTCCTCACCGGCGGAATCGCGGCCGACGGTTCTTGGCATCCTCACTCGCTGCTAAAGTAGCAGTAACGAGTTACTTCGATTTTAGAAGTCACTAGTGGCCGAGATGAATATCCCTCATGAATGGAGCACGCCCATGACGACCGGTTCCGCCTCCGACCAGCTCCGCCAGCAGGTGCCCGCAGCGGTGCTCCGCGTGATCGAGCACGGTTCCGGCGCGCCGGATCCCGAACTGCTAGCGGGCTTCACTGCTGGGGCCGTGGTGCAGGACGACGGCCGCACCCACAGCGGCCGGGCGGCCATCGCCTCCTGGCTGGCCGAGGCCTCCACCGCCTTCGACTACACGTCCACGCTCATCGGCTACCAGCCGGGAAGGGCGGCGGTGCGGATCGAGGGGAACTTCCCCGGAGGCGTGGCCGATCTGACCTACGCCTTCGATCTCGATGAGGACGGAAGGATCACCAGGCTCACCATCGGATGAGCCGCACCGGCCACGCACGCATCCGTTCACCCGCCCGCCGGAAACACGTCACTGACGCTGTCAGGGGGCACGGCTAGACTCTGCGGCGATGAACGAGGACGACTGGCTGAGCGACGACCGTCCCATCCGTCGCGTGCACATGTACCGGAACGGCGGTGGCGGTGGTGGTCGCGGTGATGGCAAATGGCTGTTCTCGATCCCGGCCATCGCGCAGTTCATCGAGACCGCACGCGACGGCGGCTGGGAGTTCCGGCCCGGCGTGACGTTCCTGGTCGGTGAGAACGGTTCGGGGAAGTCCACTCTCATCGAGGGCGTGGCCGAGGCCTTCGGCTTGCCGCCGGAGGGTGGCAGCATCAACGGCGGCACCACCACCCGGCGCACCGAATCACCGCTGGGCAGCTGGCTGTGGATCGAACGCAGCCCTGCCGCGCACCGGTGGGGCTTCTTCCTCCGGGCCGAGACCATGCACGGCTACTACACCTATCTGGAGGACCTCGGCGGACCGGGGCCGGAACTGCACCGGCTCAGTCACGGCGAATCGTTCAACGCCCTGCTCGACGACAAGCTCGACCACCACCAGTTCGTCACCGGTCTGGCCTGCCTGGACGAGCCGGAAGCGGGACTGTCCTTCTCCTCCTGCCTGCGCTGGCTCGCCGGGCTGGACCGGATGCGCTCGCGCGGCACCCAGGTCATCTGCGCGACGCACTCGCCGATGCTCGCCTCACTGCCGGGCGCGACGATCCTCGAACTCGGGGAATGGGGCATCCGCGAGACCACCTGGGAGGATCTGGAACTGGTGCAGCAGCACCGCAACTACCTCGCGGCGCCCGAACGCTACCTGCGGCACCTGCTGGACTGATCCGGGCAGCCCGGGCGCAGACCGTCCCGCTGATGTCGTCCTTACGACCTCCCTGCGCCCGTACGTCGTCAGCCTCCCCGCCCGGGCAGCGATGACATACCGCAGGCGGCAGAACGGTATACGAACGCCCCGGGAGGATTCAGACGATGCGCTTTCCCGCCCTCCAGACGGCATGGGTCAGGGGCATGCCCGGCCGGTAGGCGAGGTGGATCGCCGCTGGGGCCTGCAGCAGATGCAGATCGGCGCGCTTGCCGACCTCGATGGACCCCACCTCGTCCTGGGCACGCAAGGCCAGGGCACCACCGTAGGTGCCGGCGCGGACGGCCTCATCCAGGCTCAGGCCCATCTGCAGCACGGCGGTGCCCACGCAGAAGTTCATCGAGGTGGTGTAGCTGGTGCCGGGGTTGCAGTTGGAGGCCAGTGCGACCTCGACGCCGGCGTCCAGCAGCAGCCGGCCCGGCGCCAGAGGTTCCCGGGTGGACAGATCGCAGGCAGGCAGGCACGTCGCCACCGTGCCCGGTTCCCCCTCCGCCGAGTCCCGGTCCCAGCCCGTCCAGCTCCCGGCGAGGGCATCGACATCGGCCTGCTCAAGATGGTTCACATGGTCCACGCTGGCGGCTGCCACCTCCACAGCGATCCGCACGCCCGGACCGGGACCGAGCTGATTGCCGTGCACGCGCAATCCCAAGCCCGCCTCACGGCAGGCCAGCAGCACCCGCCGGGACTGTTCCTCATCGAACGCTCCGCGCTCGCAGAACACGTCCGCCCACTGCGCGTAGGGCCGCACGGCCGCGAGCATCGGCCCGCAGACCAGGTCCGTGTATTCCCCCGCATCGGCGCCCGCCGGAACCAGATGCGCTCCCAGGAACGTCACCGCGTCCACCTCACCGGCGGCGATCCTGGCGTGGCGCGCCTCTTCCGCCACATCCAGTCCGTACCCGGTCTTGGTCTCCAGATAGGTGGTGCCACCGCGCACGGCCTCGGCGATGCGCGCTCGCAGCAGTGCGGCGAGCTGTTCATCCCCGGCCTCGCGGGTGGCGCGGGTGGTCACGTTGATGCCGCCGGCCGCATAGGACTGTCCCGCCATCCGCGCCTCGAACTCGGCGCTGCGGTCCCCGGCGAAGACCATATGGGTGTGCGAATCGACCCAGCCGGGCAGCATCGCGCGGCCTCCGGCGTCCACGCGTTCGTCCGCGGCCGGGGCCTTGGCCGCGGACCCGAGCCAGGCGATGCGGTCACCGTCGACGATGATCGCGGCGTCGTGCAGCACACGCCGCTCAGGGTCCTGTGTGGTCAGCTCGGCGATGCCGGTGATGAGAGTGGACACGGGCCGTGTCTCCTTCCTTCGGGCGCTGATCAGCGGGCGGTGGCCACAGGTGCGGCAGTGTCTAGATCCCGGATGCCGCGCCGCCGCTGGAGAGGACCTCACGGTACAGCTCTGCCGGCGGACCCAGGCGGGTGTGCACGCCGTCCCGGGCCACCTCGGTGCCGTTGATGACGACGGAGACGACGTCCGCGGCCGTCGCGGTCAGCGGCAGCTGCTCCGGCCGGCTTCCCGCGGTGCGCAGGGAACCGGTGCCGACGAGGATATGGTCGTCGTTCTCGGGCAGGCCGAGGCTGCGCAGCCCGCCTGCGCGCGCGGCGGCGCCGATCTCGTCGGGACTGAACCGGCCGCGAGTGCCGCTGCGCAGGCGTTCGCCATGCTCGAGCGCGCGCATCTCCAGATAGGGGTCGACGACGGCGTGCTGATCCGTGCCCAGGGCAATGACGGCCCCGGCGTCGGCGAGTTCGCGGGCGGGGCCGATCCCGTCGGCCAGGTCCGCCTCCGTGGTGGGGCACATGACGACGGTGACGCCGTGTTCACCCAGCAACCGGATGTCCTCCGGGCTCAGGTGCGTGGCGTGCACCGCCGAGAGCCGCGGGCCGAGCAGCCCGTGACGGGCCAGGAGCCCAGTGGGCGAGGTCCCGTAGGCCGCCTCGACGGCGGTGTTCTCCGCCGGCTGCTCGGACAGGTGGATGTGCAGCGGCTCCTCCGGGTGTTCACGCGCCCAGGCCGCCAGCGGCTCCAGCGCTTCCTCGGGAACCGCGCGCAACGAGTGGAACGCAGCACCGAGGGTGACCAGCCCGCTGCCGCCGTCCTCCTCCGCCAGGGCGGCGACCAGGCTCTCCCAGCGGGTGATCCAGCCGTCCGCATCGCGGTCGGAGAATCGCCGCTGGGTATCGTTCAGCGGCAGGCGCGCGCCCCTGGAGTCCAGCCCGCCGCTGAGGTAGCAGGTGTCCAGCAGGGTGAGCCGGATGCCCGCGGCGACGGCTGCGCGGGCCAGAGCACGCTCCATATCGTGACCGGGGTACGGCTGCCCGCCCGGGCGGTGGTGCAGGTAGTGGAACTCGCCGACGGCGCTGAATCCGGTCACGACCATTTCCGCGAACACGGCGGTGGCGAGCTTCTCGTACTCCTCGGGGGTCAGGGCCGCCGCGGCGTCGTACATCTGCTCCCGCCAGACCCAGAAGTCCCCGGCGCCCGACGTCGACCTGCCGGATCCGCCGGTGCCGGCGAGACCTGTGCCGGGGACTGCCGCGGCGTGGGTCCGGCCGCGCAGGATCCGGTGGAATGCGTGCGAATGGGCGTTGACCGGGGCGGGCACCCGGATGAGGCCGCCATCGCCGGTCACAGCAGCGCCTCCAGGGCGTCCGCGAGCGCCAGCACTCCGGCATCGGCGTCCGAGGGTTCCACGTGCTCCTCCGGCGAATGGCTGATGCCGGACGGGTTCCGCACGAAGAGCATCCCGGAGGGCACTGCCGAAGCCAGCACCCCGGCATCGTGCCCGGCGCCGGTGTCCAGGACCGGTGCCCGGGGCGTGCCGCGGCGGACCGCGTCCTGGAGTGCCCGGGTGAGATCGGGCGTGAAATGCACGGTCCGGGAGTAGGACTCCTCCGTCATGGTCATGGTGCAGCCCTCCGCAGCGGCGAGCTCCCGCGCGCGCCGGTGGATCTCCTCGACGAGCGCCGCGGTCACCGCATCGTCCGGATGACGTACGTCCAGCCACAGGTCCACCCGGGAGGCGATGACATTGGTGCCGCCGGGTACCGGCTCGACGCGGCCGACGGTCCCGCGAGCGCCCTCGCGCGCGGCGGCGGCCTGCTTGACCGCCAGGACGATCTGGGCGGCGGCGACCATCGGATCGGCGCGGTCGGTCATCAGCGTGGTCCCGGCGTGGTTGCCCTGGCCGTGGACGCTGAGCCGCCAGCGGCCGTGTCCCAGGATGGAGGACCCCACCGCGACCGGCGGCTGAGCGCCGTCCGGGGCAGTGAACCCGGGCGTATTGAGGCCCCTTCCCTGCTCGACGTGCAGTTCGACGAAGTCACCGATGAGGCGCATCGTGTCCGGGTCGTGGCCGACCAGCGCCGGGTCCAGGCCGTTCTTCCGGATCGCCTCCCCGAAGGTGATGCCCTCGGCGTCGGTGAGGTTCAGCGCCCGCTCCGGTGCGATGGCCCCGGTGAGCAGACGCGAGCCCAGGCAGGCGACGCCGAAGCGGGAGCCTTCCTCCTCGGGGAAGACGCTGATGGCCAGCGGGCGCCGGCGTTTGAGCGCGCCCGTCGTCTCCCGCTGCTTGAGCAGGTCCACGGCCGCCAGTGCGGAGGCCACGCCGAGGGGTCCGTCGAAGGCACCGCCGCCCGGTACGGAGTCCAGATGCGAGCCGGTGACGAGCGCGCCCTGGCGAGGCGCGACACCGCCACCGGCCAGGGGCAGATCCCACCAGGCCCAGATGATGCCGTTGCGGTCGGTGCGGACGTCCAGCCGTCGTGCCTGCGCCTCGGCGACGAACCACTCGCGCAGCGTCAGCTCCGCGTCCGAGTAGACCGGACGGCTGTAGCCGCCCCGTTTCGGATCGGTGCCGATGTCCGCGATGGCGGACATCAGCGCGTTCACATCGGTGCTCATCACGGTCTCCTCATGGCGTCACCCGGACGGGCCACTGGGGGTTGCGTTCAGGCCTTGGGGTTCATCGGGATGCGGACTCCGCGCTCCACGGCGACCTCCTGCGCCTTCTCGTAGCCGGCGTCGACGTGGCGGATGACGCCCATGGCCGGGTCGTTGGTCAGCAGCGCCTCCAGCTTGGCCGCGGCCAGTTCGGTACCGTCGGCGACGCCGACCTGGCCGGCGTGGATGGACCGCCCGATGCCGACGCCGCCGCCGTGGTGGATGGAGACCCAGGTGGCGCCGGAGCTGGCGGCGGTCAGCGCGTTCAGCAGCGGCCAGTCGGCGATGGCGTCGGAGCCGTCCAGCATCGCTTCGGTCTCCCGGTAGGGAGAGGCCACGGAGCCGGAGTCCAGATGGTCGCGGCCGATGACGATGGGCGCGGACACCTTGCCCTCGGCGACGAGACGGTTGAACAGCAGCCCGGCCTTGTGCCGGTCGCCGTAGCCGAGCCAGCAGATCCGGGCGGGCAGGCCCTCGAACTCCACGTATTCCGCGGCGGCGTCGATCCAGCGGTGCAGGTGCTCGTTCTCGGGGAAGAGCTCTTTGATCGCCTCGTCGGTGACGCGGATGTCCTCCGGATCGCCGGAGAGCGCCACCCAGCGGAACGGGCCCAGGCCTTCGCAGAAGAGCGGGCGGATATAGGCCGGGACGAAGCCGGGGAAGTCGAAAGCGCGGTCGTAGCCGGCGGCGCGGGCCTCGTCGCGGATGGAGTTGCCGTAGTCGAAGACCTCGGCCCCGGCGTCCTGGAACCCCACCATCGCCTCGACGTGACGCGCCATGGATTCGCGGGCCTTCTTGGTGAAGCCCTCCGGGTCGTCCGCGGCGGCGTCCTGCCATTCATCGACGGTGTGCTCGACGGGCAGGTAGGAGAGCGGGTCGTGGGCGCTGGTCTGGTCGGTGACGATGTCGAACTCGACCTCGCCCGCCCGGTGCCGCCGCAGCAGCTCGGGGAACACCTCGGCGGCGTTGCCGACGTACCCCACCGAGAGGGCGCGCTTGTCGTTCTTCGCGGCGACGACCTTGGCCAGGGCGGTGTCCAGGTCCGTTTCGACCTCGTCCAGGTAGCGCTTGGAACGGCGGCGCTTCAGCCGGTCCTCGGACACGTCGACGATGAGCACCGCGCCGCCGTTGAGGGTCACGGCCAGGGGCTGCGCCCCGCCCATGCCGCCGCAGCCGCCGGTGAGGGTGAGGGTGCCGGCGAGGGTGCCGCCGAACCGCTTGCGCCCGATGGCCGCGAAGGTCTCGAAGGTGCCCTGGAGGATGCCCTGGGTGGCGATGTAGATCCAGGATCCGGCCGTCATCTGGCCGTACATCATCAGCCCTTCGGCCTCCAGCTTGCGGAATTCGGGCCAGGTGGCCCAGTCCCCCACCAGATTGGAGTTGGCGAGCAGTACGCGCGGTGCCCAGCGGTTGGTGCGCAGCACGCCGACGGGCTTGCCGGACTGCACCAGGAGGGTCTCGTCCTCTTCCAGGTCCTTCAGGGTCGCGACGATGGCGTCGTAGGCCTCCCAGCTGCGCGCCGCCCGCCCGGTGCCGCCGTAGACCACCAGGTCCTCGGGGCGCTCGGCGACCTCCGGGTCGAGGTTGTTCATGAGCATGCGCAGCGGCGCCTCGGTCTGCCAGGACTTGGCACTGATCTCAGTGCCGCGGGGAGCCCGGATGGTCCGGGAGGGATCGTGCTGCGTGAAGCCGGCGGGCATGGGCGCTCCTTGTGCATTCAATGGCAGATGAGTTTCATACATTGAAACGTGAATTCCGCCCGGTGGCAAGAGTGCGCGGCATCGGGCTCCGGCCGGCGTTGAAGGACACGGGCAGCATCAGAGCATCACCGCGAGCTCCGCCAGCAGCTCCTGCGCCTTCTCCATCTCCGGCCTGAGGTCGTGGTCCTCGTCCACGACCGGCAGCGCCTCGCGCAACCGGGCCGCCACGGCGTCGAGCCGGCCGGGCATGGCGGTTCCCTGCTGATGGGCCGCCCGGTGCGCCGAGAGCAGCTCGACCGCGAGCAGGGGCCGGTAGTGCCGGACGGCCCGCTCGAGCTGGACGACCGCCTGGCTAGCGAAGCTCGCGTCCTCCTCCGCCCCGCGCGAGAGCACCACGGAGCCCAGCGATGCCGGCTGCGCGGCGTTGCGCAGTTCCGCCGCCGCGGCCGCGGCGATGTACTCGGTCATCATGTGCCCGGAGGACCCGGCGGGCCCGGTCGCCAGGAACGGCCGGCCGCCGTTGAACATCGGATCGTGGAGCATCGCGATGCGCGCCAGCACCAGGGGCGCGCTCTGGGCCAGCCCGAGGTTCAGCGCATCCACCGCAAGCCCCAGCGCCACCTGGTGGAAGTTTCCGTGGTGCACCACGCGCGAGTGGCGGAAGTCGAAGAGCGGGTTCTCCTGACCTGCCGAGGCGAGCCGCTCCACGCGGACGCGGAGATCGTCCATCGCCGCGACGACCGCGGCCTGGGAGGGCACATAGGCACGGAAGCCGAACGGATCCTGGACCCGGGCCGGATAGGGGATCCGGCCCGTGAGCAGCCGCATCTCGCGCGCCACCCGGACCGCGCCGGGTGCGGCGCATGCCTGCGCGGCGGCCTCGGAGAACGCCTGGGTGTTGGCGCGGACGGCCCGGGCGGACAGCGCGGCGATCACGCGCCCCGCCCGGTCCAGGCGGCGCAGTTCCTCCAGGGCCAGCACCGCGCGGGCCAGGGTGAGGGCGCTGCTGCTCATGAACGGCAAAGCGCTTTCCATGCCGAACGGTGCGAGCGGCTCGAACGGGACCGCCGTCGGGCGCTCGCCGGTCAGCGCCAGAGCGGTCCCGGCCAGGGCAGCGAGGTCCGCCGTCCCGATGCTGCCGAGTTCGCGCAGTTCCGGCAGGGCCCCGGTCCGCAGCATCCGCTCCAGGCCGGCCACGATCCTCGGTTCGATGCCGCTCTTGCCGCGCGCCAGCTGGGACAGGCGGATGGCGAGCATCGCGCGGACCGTGGGAGCGGGGATGACGGCACCGGCGTCGGCGGCGTGACTGCGCAGCAACCGCATGCCATGCTCGGTGTCGCGCGGGTCCACCGCCGTCAGCCGGTTCGCGCCGACCCCGGTGGAGCGCCCGTAGACGGCCCGGCGCTCGCTGATGGCCGCCGCCTGAAGGCAGGCCCGCTCCAAGGCGGGCAGGACATGCGGGGCGAGCGCCACCGGTGCGCCGCCGGCCACGCGGACGATCTGCTCGGCGCGCAACGGCCCTCCGCCGATCTCGACGACTGAGCTCGAATCGTGCCCGGGGCGGGAAATCACCGCCGAGGTATTGCCTTGGTCTTGCATGACGGATAGTCTGCCTGACTATCGACAATTTCACTAGATGGCCCTCGCATTTTACTTAGTGGAAACATTTGCGGCATTGTGCCGCGTATCACCACACAAATGCGCAGGCCACCGGTGAACTGCCGAGACGATACCCGATCGAGAGGATGATCTGTGGCCGAAGCATCGACCCGCACCGTGGAGCGCGCGCTCGGGCTCGTCGCCGCCGTCTGCGAGCGCGGGAACGCGAGCCTGGCGGAAGCGGCGAGGGACGTCGGCCTGCCCGCCAGCACGGCGCTGAGGCTGATGCGCACCCTGGAGAACGCCAGCTTCCTCCGCCGGGACGAGGACGGCACCTACCGGGCCGGGAGCAGGCTCATCCAGCTGGGGGCCCGCGCGTTCAGCAAGGAGATGCTGGTCTCCCTGTGCCGGCGGCCGATGGAGGACGTGGTCGAACTGACCGGCGAGTCGGTGTACCTCAGCATCGAAGGGCATCACGAGACGGCGCTCTACATCGCCATCGTCGAAGGCACCCATTCGGTCCGCCACACCAACTGGGTCGGCAGGACCATCCCGCTGGAGACCTCGGCGGCCGGACGGGTGCTCCGGGACGCGGTCCCGGAGGCCGGATACGTCGTCGTGGAGAGCACGGTGGAATCCGATGTCACCGCGATCTCGGCACCGATCCGCGCGGGAGAACGGGTGGTCGCGGCGCTGAGCATCCTGGTGCCCACCTACCGGGTGGACGACGTCAAGGCGGCACGCTTCGGACAGCTCCTGCTCGAAGCCGCGCGGGAGGTCTCCCACGGCCTGGGAGAAGGCAGCGGAGCCGGCGACGACAAGGAGAGCTCGCGATGATCGTGTTCGACCACGTCTCGAAGACCTACCCGGACGGCACCATGGCCGTCGAGGATCTGAGCTTCACCGCCCCCAACGGGAAGATCACGGTGCTGGTCGGGCCCAGCGGCTGCGGCAAGACCACCTCCATGCGGATGATCAACCGGCTGATCGACCCGACGTCCGGCACGATCACCCTCGACGGCCAGCCCACCGCCGGCATCGACAAGGTGGAGCTGCGCCGGAAGATCGGCTACGTCATCCAGAACGCCGGGCTGTTCCCCCACCGCACCGTCGTCGACAACGTCGCCGCCCTGCCCCGACTGCTCGGCGAGAGGAAGCAGGACGCGCGGGACCGGGCGCGCCAGCTCCTGAACCTGGTCGGGCTCGACGAGAGCTTCGCCCGCAAATATCCCTGGCAGCTCTCCGGCGGACAGCAGCAACGCGTCGGCGTCGCCCGCGCCCTGGCGACGGACCCGCCGTTCCTGCTGATGGACGAGCCCTTCAGCGCCGTCGACCCCATCGTGCGGGCCCAGCTGCAGGACGAGTTCCTCAAGCTGCAGGAGACCATCGGCAAGACCATCGTCATGGTCACCCACGACATCGACGAGGCGCTCATCCTCGGTGACCAGATCGCGGTGCTGCGCCAGGGCGGACGCCTCGCCCAGATCGCCTCACCGGAGGAACTGCTGCGCGCCCCGGCGGACAGGTTCGTCGCCGACTTCGTCGGGACCTCCCGCGGTTACCGGTCCCTCGGGTTCATCCACGCCGACGAGCAGCTCACCGTCCGGCACACGCCGGCCGCGCCTCTCGGCAGTTCCGCGGCCGCCCTTCCTCCCGGCTCGGACGGCTGGCTGGTCGCCGTGGACGAGCAGGCCCGCCCGCTGGGCTGGATCCACCGGGAGCGCATCGGCGAGGTCGTCACGGCCGAGGCCGTCGATCACGCCGGGTCCATCGCCGCCGAGGACGCCCCGCTGCGCGATCTGCTCGACGCGGCGCTGTCCAGTCCCAGCGGCGACGGGATCGTGGCCGGGGCCGACGGCGGCTACCTGGGCACCGTCGGCACCAGCGACATCGTCGCCGCCATCCAGCGTTCCAAACGCGGCCGCGCGCGGCCCGCGGACGAGGAAGCCGGCGACCGGGCATGAACACCGTCTGGCTGAGCTCCAACCTCTCCTGGATCGCGGAGCTGACCTTCGCTCATCTGTGGCTGACAGTCGTGCCGACGGCGCTCGGCCTCGTCCTCGCCCTGCCGCTGGGCTGGTGGGCCCATCAGGTCCCGCGGCTCTACGGGTTCATCGTCGGGTCCTCCGGCCTGTTCTACACCGTTCCCTCCCTGGCCTTCTTCGTCCTGCTCCCGGGCATCATCGGCACCAGGATCCTGGATCCGCTGAACGTGGTGATCGCGCTGACCGTCTACACCATCGCGCTCATGGTGCGGGTCGTCGCCGACGGTCTCGCCTCCATCCCGCCGGAGACCGTCCAGGCCGCCGAGGCGATGGGATACCGGGCGTTCCAGCGGTTCGTCCTGGTGCAGCTTCCCGTCGCCGTCCCCGTCATCCTCGGCGGCCTGCGGGTCGCGGTGGTCTCGAACATCAGCATCGTGACGATGGCGGCGATCATCGGCGTCCAGCAGCTCGGGTCGCTGTTCACCCAGGGGTACTCGCTCGGGCTCATGACGCCCATCGTCACCGGCATCGTGCTGTGCCTGGCGATCGCCGTCGTCCTCGACCTGCTCATCCTGTGGGCCTCGCGCGCCCTCACCCCGTGGCGACCCAAGGAGGTGGCGGCATGAGCGGCCTGGTCGAGTTCTTCGCCGATCCGGCGAACTGGAGCGGCAGCACCGGCATCCCGATGCGGGTCTGGTACCACCTGATGTATTCCCTGATCGCACTCGGCATCGCCCTGGTCATCGCGGTGCCGCTGGGCATCTACGTGGGTCACACCGGCCGTGGAGAGGCCAGCGTGGCGGGGATCGCGAACTCGCTCCGGGCGCTGCCGACGCTCGGCCTGCTGATCGTCGTGGTGATGCTCGCCGCGCCGCTGTTCAGCAGTTCCCTGGTCTTCACCGCGCCGGCCATCCTGGTCCTGGTCCTGCTGGCCGTCCCGCCCATCCTGACGGGCACCTACACCGGCATCCAGTCCGCGGACCGCAGTGCCGTCGACGCCGCCCGCGGCATGGGCTATAAGCCGTCGCAGGTGCTGCTGCACGTCCAGCTGCCCTGCGCGCTCCCCCTCATCATCTCCGGCATCCGGGGCGCGATGCTGCAGATCGTCTCCACCGCGACCGTCGCCGCCTACGTCTCGCTCAACGGCCTGGGCCGCTACATCATCGACGGGCGCGCCAACAGCGACTTCGGCCAGATGGCCGCCGGCGCCGCCCTGGTCGCGCTGGTGGCCCTCGCGCTGGAACTGGCGTTCCTGCTCATCGGCCGGCTGGTCGTCTCCCCGGGCCTGCGCAGATCCGTACGCCGCACCCGGATGCCGGGTGCCGTCGAACCGGCGGCCTGATCCCGGTTCCCCCTTCACCACACACCGCACCGCACACCGACACCACACACCTTGAGGAGCACATCATGAGAACGCGATCCTTCACCGCTCTGGCAGCGGCGGGAATCCTGGCACTGTCGGCCTGCGGGGGCGATCCGCTCGCCGATGACGGCGGCGGGAACGACGCCGGTTCCGGCGCCGTCGCGATCGGCTCCGCGGACTTCCCCGAGAGCCAGCTGATCGCCACCATCTACTCCCTCGCCCTGCAGGACGCCGGGGTCGAGGTCTCCGAGAACTTCAACATCGGCAGCCGCGAGGTGTACATCGCCGCGGTACAGGACGGCTCGATCGATCTGGTGCCCGACTACGCCGGCGCCCTGATGATGCACCTGGACTCCTCCTCGGACGCCTCCGAGACCGATGAGGTGCTCGCCGCGCTCGACGAGCTGCTTCCCCCGGAGGGCCTGACCCGCCTGGAGGCCGCGGAGGCGGAGAACCGCAACGTCCTGGCCGTGACCCAGGAGACCGCGGCGGACTACGGCCTGGAGACCTTCTCGGATCTGGAGCCGCACGCCTCGGAACTCGTGCTCGGCGGGCCGCCGGAATGGATCGACCGCTACAACGGGGTGGTCGGCCTGGAGGAGGTGTACGGCCTGCACTTCCAGGACTTCCAGGTGCTCGACGCCGGAGGCCCGCTCACCCTGACCGCGGTGACCACCGGGCAGATCGACGTGGCCAACCTGTTCAGCAGCGATCCCCAGGTGGAGGCCAACGACCTGGTGGTCCTGGAGGACGACCGCTCGCTGTTCGCCGCGGAGAACATCGTCCCCATCCTCTCCGAGGGCACCGTCACGCCGGAGATCGAGGAGGCGCTCAACGCCGTCTCCGCCGTGCTGACCACGGAGGACCTCATGGCGATGAACCAGCGGGCCTCGGAAGGTGAGAACATCGGTTCGATCGCGGAGGACTGGCTGAGCAGCAACGGCCTGGTCTGACCGCGCCGGCGACGGGACCGGGGCCTTGCGGACACCTCCGCGAGGTCCCGGTCCGACGATTCTGATCCCCGCAGTTTGACCCGGTTCACCCCCGCAGCTTGACCCGAATGAAACGAGAAAGGCGACCGCTCATGCCGTCCACCGTCACCCTCACCACCGCTCCGCTCACGGCCGGGGAGGTCGTGGACATCGCCCGCCGGGATGCGGCGGTGGAGATCGGCGCGGAGGCCCTGCGGGCGATGGCGGAGTCCCGCGCGATCATCGACGCCCTGGCCGAGGACACCGTTCCGCACTACGGGGTCTCCACCGGCTTCGGGGCGCTGGCCACCAAGCAGATCCCGCACGAGCAGCGCGCGCAGCTCCAGCGCTCCCTCATCCGCTCGCATGCGGCCTCCTCGGGGCGGCCGGTGGACCGCGAGGTGGTGCGGGCCCTGATGGTCAACCGGCTGGCCACCATGACCACCGGGCGCACGGGGGTCCGGCCGCTCGTCGCGCAAGGTTATGCGGCGCTGCTGAACGCCGGCATCACCCCGGTCATCGGCGAGTACGGCTCCCTGGGCTGCTCGGGAGACCTGGCTCCCCTCTCTCACTGCGCCCTGGCCCTCATGGGCGAAGGCGAGGTCTTCGACCGCTCGGGTGCCCGCACCTCCGCCGGGGAGGCCCTGCGTGAAGCCGGCATCGCACCGGTCGAACTGCGGGAGAAGGAGGGCCTGGCGCTCATCAACGGCACCGACGGCATGCTGGGCATGCTGCTGATGGCCGCCGAGGACCTGGCCCGCCTGTTCACCACCGCCGACGTGGCGGCGGCGATGACCGTCGAGGCGCTGCTGGGCACGGATGCGGTCTTCGCCGAGGATCTGCACGCGCTCAGGCCGCAGCCCGGCCAGATCGAGTCGGCGGCGAACATCCGCGCGCTGCTGGCCGGTTCACCGCTGATCGCCGCGACGAAGGACGGCGAACACCGCTTCACCCGCGTGCAGGACGCGTACTCGCTGCGCTGCGCACCGCAGGTGCACGGCGCTGGCCGCGCCACCCTGGCACACGCCCGGCAGGTGGCCGACTACGAG
Source organism: Sediminivirga luteola (assembly GCF_014639315.1). GTDB lineage: Bacteria > Actinomycetota > Actinomycetes > Actinomycetales > Brevibacteriaceae > Sediminivirga > Sediminivirga luteola. The sequence continues at coordinate 165,943 of NZ_BMFY01000001.1, read as the reverse complement.
CTGGCCTCGGCCATCGACAACCCGGTCGTCACCCCGGACGGCCGGGTGGAGTCCAATGGCAACTTCCACGGCGCGCCGGTCGGCTATGTGCTCGACTTCCTGGCCATCGCGGCGGCGGACTGCGCCTCCATCTCCGAGCGGCGTACCGATCGCATGCTGGACAAGAACCGCAGTCACGGGCTCAACCCGTTCCTCGCCGATGACCCCGGCGTGGACTCCGGCCACATGATCGCCCAGTACACGCAGGCGGGGATCGTCTCGGAGATGAAACGGCTGGCGGTCCCGGCGTCGGTGGACTCCATCCCCAGCTCGGCCATGCAGGAAGACCACGTCTCGATGGGCTGGGCCGCAGGTCTCAAGCTCCGCCGCGCGGTCGACGGGCTGCAGCGCGTGCTGGCCGTCGAGCTCCTCACCGCGGCACGGGCGCTGGACATGCGCGACGGCGGCGTGGCCGCCTCGTCCTCATCGCCCGGGGTGACCGCCGTGCGCACGCTGATCCGCGAGCACGTCGAGGGCCCGGGCACGGACCGGTTCCTGGCCCCCGAGATCGAGGCCGTGAACACGCTGGTGGCCGCCGGCAGCCTGCTGGATGCGGCATCGGCGGCGGTGGGGCAGCCACTGCGCTGAAGCCGGTTGGTTTCGCGGTGATGCACCGCCCCGGCGGTAGTCGTCACACCTCATCGGGCACCAGGCCGTCGAGGATCAGGGCGAGCCCGAACTCGAACTCGTCGCCGTAGTCATAGCCCGGCGCGAGCGCGTGCTCCATCGCGATCTCCCTCAGGTAGGGGTACCGGTCCTCCGGCAGGTCGCCGAAGATGCCCTCGGCGACATCGCCGGCCTCCTCGGCGTTCCCGAAGGGAAGCGCGACCTCCTGCAGGACGAAACCGTAGATGTAGCTGTCCAGGACGGAAACGGCGTGCGCCGCCTGCCGGATCGAGAAGCCGCCGGAGCGAAGGGAGCCGAGCACCGCATCGTGATGGCGCAAGGTGGCGTCGCCCGGGCGGCTCCGCGAATCCATCAGCCCCACTGCCCATGGATGCCGGCCGAGCGCTGCGCGCGCGGAGAACGCGCGGCGGCGCATGGCCTCTTTCCAGTGCGCTCCCGGCTCCGGCAGTTCGATCTCAGCGAAGACGGCGTCCACCATGCCGTCGAGGAGATCGTCCCTGCTGGAAACGTGATTGTAGAGCGACATCGCCTCGACGCCGAGACGCGCGCCGATGGCTCGCATGGTCGCGGCCGCCCTCCCTTTCTCCGAGGCGATCTCCATGGCGGCGGCGATGACGCGCTCACGGCTCAACGGCGTCTTCTGCCGTCCTCTCGGCTGCCGGTCGGGACTCATCGGGCCGTGCTCCTTCGCGATCTTGACCTGCTTACAGTGTAAGCCTAGGCTACTTACAGCGTAAGTTTCGGTCTTGCGCCCATACGGGAGGGAACCCGGATGAAAGCGATCGTGCATGACCGCTACGGCGGCCCGGAGGTGCTCCGGCTGACGGACAGGACCATGCCGGTCCCCGGCCCGGAGGAGGTGGTGGTGCGCGTGGTCGCGGCGGGAGTCGACGCCGGCGTGGTGCACCTGCTGGAGGGCAGGCCGTTCCCGGTGCGGATGGCGTTGCCGCTACGCGGCCCGCGCGTACTGGGTACCGACGTCGCCGGGGTGGTCCACGCCGTCGGAGAACGAGTCACCGAGTTCCGCCCCGGCGATGAGGTCTTCGGCGTGTGCCCGGCCGGCGGGGACGGCTCTTTCGCCGAGTACGCCCGGACCACGGCGAGCAAGCTCGCCTTGAAGCCACGCCGCCTGTCTTTCCATCACGCCGCGGCGATTCCGGTCTCCGCCACCACCGCCCTGCAGGCGGTGCGGGACGCCGCGGCCGTCCGTGCCGGGCAGCGCGTCCTGGTCCTGGGCACGGCCGGCGGGGTCGGCCATTTCGCCGTCCAGATCGCCGATGCGGCCGGCGCCCGGGTGACCGGCGCCTGCAGCACCGCGAAGATGGCGGTGGTGCGAGACCTCGGGGCCGAGACCGTGATCGATTACACGGCCGAAGACCCGCTCCATCGAGGTCCCTTCGACGTCATCATCGACACCGGCGGCCACCGCAGCCTGCGGTCGCTGCGCCGCGCGCTCGCCCCGCGCGGGACCCTGGTCCTGGTCGGTTCCGAGCCGGAGGGGGCACCCCTGGGAGGCATGGGCCGCTCGATGCTGGCCGGTGCGCTGAACCCCTTCTCCCGCCAACGGCTGGTCATGCTCGCCTCCGCGGTGGACCGCGACGCCCTCACCGATCTGAGCGCGCTGGCCGAGGCCGGGAAGCTCGCCCCCACGGTGACGGCCACGCTGCCCCTGGACCGCACGGCGGAGGCCATCCGCCGGCTGGGCCGCGGCCACGGTACCGGCAAGACCGTCATCGCCGTCGAGGAGTAGACCGGCTGGTTCCACGGTTGTGCACTATTTCCTGGTGAGCTCACCCGGAAATAGTGCACAACCCCGGCAGCAACACTCGCACGGGTACAGGTTCAGCCGACCGCGGCAGTGCCGTCACCCCTCGTCCACCAGGAAGCCGAGTACGGGAGGTAGTTCCGTGACTCCGTCGGCACCGAGGAAGTGCCCCGCATCCGGGACGACAACCGGTTCGGTCCCCAGCCGCCGCGCCAGGCGGTCGGTCTGACACGGCAGCACGAGCTCGTCGGCGTCCGACCGGATCACCAGGAGCCGGCCGAGATGGCGTTCGATCCCCTCGACGGCGGCTCCGTCGCCGATGTGCGCGTCCAGCTCCGGCAGCGAGGGCAGCGGCTCGGCGAACGGCGCCACCAGGACCAGAGCGCCCAGCTCCCATGGTCCGCGCAGCGTCGCCAGGTGGCGGAGGATCGCCAGGCCGCCCAGGCTGTGCGCGATCACCGCGGTCCCGCCATCCGGTGTGCCGAGGCACTCCCCGACCGCGCGCTGCCATCCCACGGGGTCCGGCGAGTCCGGCGCCGGTAGCTCCGGGATGCGGACATGCGCTCCCGTCGCGGCGAGTTGCTCCGCCAGCCAGGGGAACCAGTGGTCCCGCGGGGTGGCGAGGTAGCCGTGGATGATGATGGCGCGCCTCAGCGTTGTCGTTTCCGTCATGTTCCGGAAGGCTAGGGCTTCACGCCGGCGTGAAGGTCAAGCCCGTGAGACCAGGAGGCAGATGTGCTGATCGGGGACCTCTCCCGCCGCACCGGGGTGAGCACGCGCGCGCTGCGCCACTATGAAGACCAGGGTTTACTGCGGCCCGAACGCGATACCAGCGGTTACCGGCGCTACGACGAGCACGACATCACCCGGGTGGCTCAGATCAGGACGATGCTGGCGGCCGGGATGAACACCGCGGCCATCTGCCGGTTCCTGGACTGCGCGCGGAGCGAGGAAGACGGCGTCCGCCTGGAGATGTGCCCCGATCTGCGCGCACAGCTCGACGCGCTGCAGGAGCGGCTGGAGAGCGAATCCCGCCGGATCCGCGTGACGCAGGAGAGGCTGGGCGCGCTCACCGGCTGCTGACACCCACAGGTGCCGGGCGGCCTCGTCGCCTGTTTCAGCCGCGGCCCGTGGTCCGGCCAGAGCTCGCACCCAGCAAGTGAGTACGCCGGCCGGCCCTCGCGCCGCCCGGTCCTCGACCCGGGCGGTTTCCACTGCCGGTTCTCCGGCTGGCGTTGCAGTTATGCACTAAGTCCCGCTGAGCTCACGTGGCATGAGCTCACGCGGAACTGGTGCGCAACCTGCGGCAGCAGCCATCGCGATCGGACGCCGGCGCCGGGTGATCTGCTGCGCCGCGCGCCAGGGCCTCTTCCGCACTCACCGGGGCCTCTTCCACCTGCCCCGGGCACCACGGAGGTACTGTTCTGCTAAAGCGCAAGGACTCCTGTTCCGGGCAGCCGCCCGGGGGCCACACGTGGAGTACCCGCGCCTCGGGTGGCGGAGTGCGTGAGAGCGCGCCCGGGGTGCCGCGGAGGAGTCCCCGGGGACAACGGGTGAAGGGTCAGGTGCACGCGCTGCCTGGAGCCACGCGCGAGGATTGGTGAGGCCGCAGCCGGCCGGGAACGAGGAAGGAACGGTGCATGGACGCATCGACGACGCCCCACCGTCCCAGCCCGGCCACGAGAGGCGCGCCGCCACGGGTCCTGACGGCGCTCATCGCGACATTGGCCCTGCTCGGCGGGTGCGCGCTGCCGCTCGACCCGGAGGACAGCCTGGAGCGGATCCGCGGCGGTGAGCTGCTCGTCGGCGCCACCGAGCACCTCCCATGGGTCGATCTCTCCGGGGAGCGCCCCGCCGGCCCGGAAGTGGATCTCGTGGAGGACTACGCCGGGAGGGCGGAGGCCGACGTCGTCTGGGTGCTCGGCAGCGAGGGCGAGCTGGTCCGCCAGCTGCGGGACGGTGAGATCGACCTGATCATCGGCGGGTTCGACGATCAGACGCCCTGGGAGAAGGAGGCCGCGGTCACCCGGCCGTACGCCACGAGCGCCGATGGCACCGGTCGGGTGCTGCTGACCCGGCAGGGCGAGAACGGCTTCCTGTTCGATCTGGAGAGCTTCCTGGTGGAACGCGAAGAGGCGGCGGGGGCGAGCCGGTGAACGCCGCGTTCGGGCGTGCCGAGCTGCCCGCCGAGCAGCGCGAAGCCCTCGCCAGAGCACGGCGCATCCAGTACCTGTGGCTGGGTATCCTGCTGGTCACCGTACTGGCGATGGCGGCGGTGATGGGCAATTCGCAGGCGATGAAGACCGCCTGGGCGGAGGACCTGCTGTCGTTCCTGCCGCCGCTGGCGTTCCTCATCGGCGCCCGCGTCGCGACCCGCACACCCACCTCCGCCTTCCCCTTCGGCTTCCACCGGGCGGTCGGCGTCGGGCATCTGGTGTCCGGAGTGGCGCTGGCCGGTGTCGGGCTGATGCTGATCTACGACGGCGCGAGCAGCCTCATCATGCAGGAACGTCCGCCCATCGGTGCTGTATCGGTCTTCGGCCATCCGGTCTGGCTGGGCTGGCTGATGATCGCCGTCGCCCTGGCCAGCTGCGTGGCGCCGGTGATCCTGGGCCGGATGAAACGGCGGCTGGCCGAGCAGCTGCACGACAAGGTGCTCCGCGCGGATGCCGATATGAACCGCGCCGACTGGATGACCGGGGCGGCGACCGCGGCGGGCGTGGCCGGCATCGGCGTCGGGTGGTGGTGGGCCGACGCCGCTGCGGCACTGCTGATCTCGGTGAGCATCACCAAGGACGGCTGGGAGAACGTCCGGGACGCCATCCGCGACCTCACCGACGCACGCGCCACCACGGTGGACAACTCACGGCCGCACCCGATCATCGCCCAGTTGAACGCGGCCATCCTCCAGGATCCGAAGGTGGTCGCCGTGCAGACCCGCGCCCGGGATGAGGGCCACGTCCTCCATGCCGAGGTGTTCATCCAGGTCAGCGAACCGGTCGTGGAGGTCGCCTGGCTGGAGGACCTCCGCCGCCGATCCGTCCAGATGGACTGGCGGGTCCAGGATCTGGTGATCGCGGTGACCGCCGAACCCCACCCCGACGCCGACGCCGCCTACGGTGGCCCCGAACAGGACGGCCCGGAGCAGGCGGCTGAGAGCTGAGAGACACAGAACGGCTGAGGGTCAGCGGCGCGGGCACCACGAGTCGCCCGCATCTACGCCGTCGTGTGACCGCGAACGCCCGCCCGGCGTCATCGCAGAGGATAGATTTAAGGTATGTCCCGTTCCGATCACCCCACAATAGAGTGGGGCGCACTCCGCTTGATCGGCACACCGGAGCACGCGCACGGCCCCGATCGCGTCGCCGATGCCCTGCGGAGGACGATCTCCGAAGGACGTATCCCCCCGGGTGCCAAGCTGCCCGAGATTCGGCTCACCGAGGAGCTGCGGGTCTCGCGTCACACCCTCCGGAGCGCCTTCCGCATCCTCGCGGGGGAAGGACTCGTCGAGCGGCGTCCCAACGTCGGTGTGTTCGTCCTCTCCCCCACCGCCGAGGATGTGCGCGAGATCTACCGGGTCAGGCGGATCGTCGAGACCGGGGCGGTCCGGTCCTCGGAGTTCCCCGCCGAGGCCATCTCCGCTCTGCGTGACATCGTCGCCCAAGCCGCTGCGGCACGCGAGGTGGAGAACACCTTCCTCATGACCGAGGCGAACCAGGATTTTCACCGTACGATCGTGGCTCAGGTCCGCAGCGACATGCTAGATGCGCTGATGGAGAGGATCCTCGCCCGGATGCGCCTAGTATTCGCCATCATGGGCGGGGATCCCGGCTTCCACAACGACTATCCACGACAGAATGCGGAACTCGTCGAGCTGATCGCTGCAGGTCGCAGGCAAGACGCAGAGCGCTACCTTTCCGACTACCTGACCCGGGCCGAAGGCGATCTCCTCGAGCATTTCGCGGATCCACCCCGGTAGAGACCCGTCAGCCGCAGAGACGCACGATCACACGCTTGTACAGCTGTATCGCGTCCAGATAATCATCCACCGCGACACGCTCATCAGGCATTGTGTTGAACTGGCCACCTGGACCACACACGACCCCGGGCATGCCCGTCGCGGCGAGATGCGCCGCGTCGCTGCCGAAGAACGACGAGGGAAAAAGCAGCCCGGTCGGCTGCGACGCTCCCCGAAGATCCGCCCATTCCTGGTTCAGCGTCCGGACCAGCAGGCTGTCCGTGTGGGCCTCGAACGGAGGAAAGTACGGGCGCTTCTGGATTTCGTCCAGCCACAGTACCTCGACGTGCAGCCCGGGAATGAGGTCCTGCACCGCGGCCGCTTCGCGCCGGATATCCTCGAGCACTCCCGCGACCGTCTGGCCGGGCGCGAACCGGGCACTCCCCGTCAGGTGAGCCACATCGGCAATCTGGGGTGGCCTGGATTCGTCCAGCGACTCGCCTATGCCCGCACGGACCAGCCCGATGTGACACCGATTGACAGCACGGTGGTCCGGATCCTCGGCCCCGGAGAATACGAGCCCGTTCAACATGGGTACGAGGGCCATCGCGGCGGGGATCACATCGACCGCTTCCTCCCGCTTGGATAGATGGCGAGTGCGGCCCCGCAGGACCACGCGGAAGTTGATGGAACCCGCATGCATCGTCATCGCCGCCAGATCGGTCGGTTCGCAGTTGATGAAGAAGTCAGCGGACCAGCCATCCTGAAGCAGGGCGAGGGTGCCGATGCCGTTCTGAAGCTCTCCGACCACATGGGTGAGGACGACATCGCCGGCAGGCTGAAAGCCTTCCGCAGCAAGCTCCTCCACGGCACGGAGATAGGCCGCGCATCCCGCCTTCATATTGGACACGCCTATCCCATAGATGTGGCCGTCCGCGACTCGCCCCTCCCATGGGTCCACGGTCCACCCCTCGCCCACATGATTCGTGTCGAGGTGCCCGTTGAACATCAGCCGCGGCCCCCGGCCATGCCCTTTCCACACGCCGACGGCGTTCAGCCGGCCCTCGCCGGCGTCGACGAGCCGGGTCCCAAGCCCGTGCGCCGACATCCTCTCGGCGACGTACTCCACGACCTCGGACTCGCCCGGCGTCTCTGTGCGGCTGTCGAACTGCACCAGCCGCTGCAGCGTGCGGATGCTCTCGTCCCGGTCCAGGTTCACGCGATGGCCTCCCACCCGGCGGCTCCCGAGTTCTCGCGAGCGCGGGCGGCATCCACGAATCGCTCCAGCAACCGGCGTGAGTGGGCATTTGAGGGCCAGTCGACCTCCGGATGCCATTGAACGCCAACGGCCCGGGGAGCGGGGCCTCCGATCTCGATGGCTTCAACTGTGCCGTCATAGGCCTGAGCGCTCCGCGCGACGCCGGTGCCGAGCCGGTTCAGCACCTGGTGGTGCTGACTGTTCACGACCATGCCGGTCTGCGGAAGCCCCGCGAAGATCCGTTCGAGGTACGAACCTGGCTCGACGCTCGCCTCATGTGCCGGCCCGGTCAGCTGCTCCAGGCCTGGACGATGTTTCTCCGCGGAGAACCCTGCAACGCCGAGGTCGGTCACGAGCGTGCCTCCGTGGATCACATTGACCAACTGCATCCCCCGGCAGATCGCGAGCACCGGAACGCCCAGGTTCACCGCGGTGCGGTATAACGACTCTTCGAAGTCGTCCCGGAGCACCGAGACGTTGGCTGTGAACGCATCGGCGTCAGCGTGTCCATACCGGAGCGGCGCGACATCGCCGCCGCCGCTCAGGAGCAGGCCGTCGATTCTGCCCACCCACTGCCGGACACCACCAGCCTGTTCCCGGTCGATCAGGAGCGGCACCGCCTGAAGCTCCGCGATTCCCTGGAGCATCACCCGCCAGTGGGTGAACTCCTCCAGGGTCGCCAGATCCGCGGTGACGCCGATGACGGGCATCAGGGGATCACCATCAGTTCCCGGGGGTAGTTGGTCAGCCTCTCGTAGCCATCGGCAGTGATGGCGATGGTGTCCGAGATGTTCAATCCGTCATAGCTCAGATAGGTATGGAAGGTCATGCCCTCCTCGAAGGTGAAATCGCTGGCGCTCGTCACCTGCAGAGGCTCCCAGCTGATCGGCGGAAGCATCAGCCCGACGCTGTAGAAGGTCTTGTTGATGTAGTTCTCCGCGATACCTGCCTCGCGCATCCCATCGCGATACGCCGCATCGGCCGGCCGGCAGCTGACTCCGGCCCTGACATGCTGCAGGGCGCTCTCCTGGATCTGGACCATCGCGTCATAGGTCCTGAGAATCTCGGGGGCGGGTTCTCCGATGACGGCGGTGCGCATCGCACGAGCGTGGTAACCGAGCACCCTCGGGGTGAACTCCAGGAATGCCCTGTCACCGGGGACGATCTCCCTGTCCTCGTAGGAGGCGTGGATGTGGAAGGCGCGTTCGCCGGTGGAGATCGGCCCGGGCTGGGCCCAGTCGCTGCCGGCCGAAACCGCCACCCGTGAGATTTCCGCGGCGAAGTCGCGTTCGTTCGTCCCGGCGCGGAGGGTGTCCTGTGCCGCAGCGTACATAGCGTCGACGATCTTTCCGGCCTTGCGCTGGTACTCGATTTCCGCCGGAGACTTGGTGAAGCGCAGCGCCGTGACCAGAAGCCCCACATCGACGAAGTCGATCGACGGATACGCGGCGATCATCCCGTTGATCAAACGCGCGTTCGCCCGCCAGGAACTGCCTTCATATCCCACCCGTCCCGTCACGCCGGCTTCCGCAAGCGCCATGCGGACGACCTCGTCCACCGTCTGCCAGTCTTCCCACCACACCACGGAATCCGGATAGCGGGAGTCGCGGAACCAGAACGCTTCCGCCTTGCGCACGACGTTGACCGGCTCTCCCGTCATCGGGACCGCCAGGAAGCCGAACGACGTGGCATAACCGTTGGTGAAGAATCCCGAGATGTAAGTGAGATTCTCCGGTTCGAAGATCAGGACCCAGTCCAGCCCTTCGTGACGCATCCGCTCACGCAGACGTTCCAAGCGGGCATCGTATTCTTCCGGTGCGAACCACATGCGAGCGTGGGTGTCCTTTCTTCCAGGAATGAGTAGGTATCAGAGGGACGCGGCGACGTTCTGACGCCGGCGCATGACGATGACCGCGACGATCCCGACGATCAGGATGGCCACGAAGAAGAGGAAGCCGACTGCGGCGACCTGGGGACTGACGACTTCCCTGATCGTCCTGAACATGAGCCGTTCGAGCGTCTCCGCTCCCGGCCCGCCGACGAACTGCGCGAACACCAGGTCGCTGAAGCCCATCACGAAACCGAACATCACCGAGGCGATAAGGGCCGGAGCGACCAGTGGCAGCACAACCGTGTAGGCCACCCGCGACGGTGATGACCCGAGGCTCGCAGCAGCGTTCTCGTAGACGCGGTCGAGTCCCTGAAAAGCCGTGTTCATGACGATGACGGCATACGGCAGGCATAGCAGCACATATGCGAGGAAGACCGCGGTCTCGGTGCCCTGGACATCCACCTCGACGAAACTGAACAACAGCGCCACCGCGACGACGATCTGCGGCACCACGAGCGGAGCGATCAGGAAAACATAGGCCATAGGCGACCAACGGCCCGCTGCTCCGCGAGCGATGGCGAACGCCGCCAGCGAACCGATCGCGGTGCCGATGAGCGCGGCGAGGATGGAGACTCGCACGCTCAGCTCCGTGGCTGCGAGCCACTGCGGAGAGGAGAAGTACGACTCGATCCACTGGGTCGAATAACCGGACGGCGGGAACCTGAGATAGGCGTCCTGGCTGAACGCCAGGATCGAGATGATGATGAACGGCGCCAGGGCCAGCAGGATCGCCGTGAGGGTCAACACCCAGGCGATCCAGAGCCTGACCGGCTCGAGCACCCGGCTCACAGCGGTTCCGCATCGGGAGAGCAGGCCATCGGACAGATACCGTCCCATGTCCCCGCGTCTTGTAGTGACCGCCTTCTGCTTGAGCTTCCGGCGGGCACCTGCAGACGCGTCGAGTGTCAGCCCCAGCTGCTTGCGGAAGAGCACCATGAGCACAAGGGTGATGAGCAGCATCACCACGGACTCGGTGGCCACTGTTCCGCGTTGCCCCGGCTGTCCCAGCAGTGTGTCCATCCGCTGGGCGAACATCGGCGAAGACGGGCCCTGGAGGAGCATCGGCGTGATGTAGTAGCCCATCGCTGAGATGAACACCAGAGTGGACCCGGCAAGGATGCCCGGGCGGGACAGCGGCAGGTAGACCCGAGCCCAGCTCTGCACCGCGTTGCTGCCGAGACTCCGGGAAGCTTGGAGCAAGGACCTGTCGATCCCGCGCATGGTGTTGTATAGCGGGAAGACCATCATCGGCAGGAGCACCTGGGACATGCCGATGACCACCCCGATGTCGTTGTAGACGAGCCGGATGGGATCGTCGATGACGCCGATGCCGATCAGAAAGGAGTTGATGGGCCCGCGGTCCGCCAGGATGATGGTCCAGGCGTAGGTGCGGACGAGAGCCGAGGTGAAGAACGGGAGGCAGACGAGTCCGAGCAGGATGATCCCGACGACGCTGCCCTGCCGCGAAGCGATGTACGCGACCGGATACCCGAGCACGAGGCAGACCACGGTCACGATTGCGCTGATGGTTGCTGTCCGTAACAGGACCCGCACGAAGACCGGGTCCGTCGCGTCGGCGAAGAACGTGCTCGTCCCGCCGTCGGCGAAGAGCGCGCCGTACACCATGTTCACCAGCGGCAGAAGGAACACGATGACGGCGAACACGACAGCCGGAATCAGCAGAGCCGCCAGGACCGGTGCCCGCTTGGCGCCACCCGGCGTGGCGCGTCGGCGCGAAGCGGCCCGTGCAGAGCCGTGGAACGGAAGTCTCATGGGAATCCTTCATCCGCGGATGCCGCTGACGGGACGGTGCACGGTCCCGTCAGCGGCATGCGCCAGGAGCTGTCTGGAGGGAATACAGCAGGAGCAGCGGTCAGCGGCTCATCCGGAGATCCAGTCCTGCCAGTAACCGATCGCGACCTCGGACCAGAGGCCGCCCTCAGGGGACTCCTCGCCCCAGTACTCGGTGCTCTGCGGCACGACCTGGTCGGCATGACCGGGCGCGGTGGGCAACGCAGCCTGCCGGTCTTCGTCGATGTCGTCATAGGCCGCGGCGTTGGTCGGCGCATAGGTGATGAGGCCGGCGAACTCCGCCTGGCGATCGGGGCGGCTGGCGAACTCGATGAACTGCTGAGCGGCTTCGACATTGTCGGCGCCCTCGGGAACAGCCCAGTAGTCGACATGCAGCAGCGCCTGGTTCCATGTGTATGCGATGGAATCGTCATCCGCCGCGAGGTCGTTCACGCGTCCGTTCCATGCCGACACCGCGGCGACCTGCTGATCGGCGAGGAGCTGGGCGGACTCGGCGCCGGAGGACCAGAACGTCAGGATGTCCGGACGCAAGTCGTCCATCTTCGCGAGTGCTCGCTCGTAATCGATAGGATACAAATCATCGGGTGCGACGCCGTCGGCGAGAAGCGCAATCTCGAAGACGCCGTTCGCCAGCACCGAGCCCTCTCCCATCGAACGCTGGCCGGGATAGGCGGCGGTGTCGAAGAAGTCCGACCAGTCTTCCAAGTCGCCGCCTGTGGTGTCCGGTCGGTAGGCGATCTGGGTGGCGTAGATGAGCGAGGGGACAGCGTGGTCGAGTACCGGGAACGGGTCGAAGTCCGCGGTGTCGACCGTCTCCCAGCCATCCGAAGAGACCGGCTGCAGAAGTTCGGCGTTCTCCCAGTTCGGCAACATCGAAGCGGCGATGTTCACCACATCCATGCCGGGATTGCCCGCCTCCGCTGCAGCGTAGATGGCTGTTTGTGATTCTTGCGAGGCCGGCACGATCTCGATCCCGGTCTCTTCGGTGAAGGGCTCGAAGAACGCCTGGCGTTGCGCTTCTCCCCACGCACCACCGCCGTCCGCCACATAGAGCTGCGCCGAGGCATCGCCTCCCGCGCCGGAGCCGCATCCTGTGGCGAGGAGCGTGGCGGCGGCCGAGGCGCCGAGGATCGTCGTCAGTTTTGTCGTCCGGGGCATGATGTTTTTCCTTCGCTGCGGGTTCACGGAACTGTTCACGGGAAGATGACTTCGGATCTCCGATCCCAGGTCAGGGAGACGCGGTCCCCCATCGTCCGGGACGGATTGCTGGCGGGTTCCTGCACACGCAGCGCCACCCCGTCGACATCGACGAGGACATGACGGTTCGCGCCTTCGAAAATGGTCTCCGAGACCGTCCCACGGAGGCCGGATGCGTCATCGGCTCCAATGCGCATGAGTTCGGGGCGAATGCCGAAGTTCTGCGCCCCGGCGGCCGGATCCGACGCACCGGTAGCCTCCGCATCGACAGCCCGGACCTGGCCCGACTCGCGGCGGAAGAAGTTCATCTGCCCGACAAAGGCGGCGACGAACTCGGAATTCGGGGCGTTGTAGAGTTCCTCCGGCCCGTCCATCTGGAGTATCCGGCCGTGGTTCATAACGGCAATGCGGTCGGCCATGGACATCGCTTCGCCCTGATCGTGCGTGACGAAGATGATGGTGGTTCCCAGAACCCGGTGGATCCTGCGGATCTCCAGCTGAACCTGTTCTCGCAGCTTCCGGTCCAGGGCGCCCAGCGGTTCGTCCATCAGCAGTACCGGCGGTTTGTACACCAGGGCCCGGGCAAGTGCCACGCGCTGCTGCTGGCCGCCGGAAAGCTGATGGACCTTCCGGCCGGCGAGATGCGTCATATCAGTCAGCTCAAGGACCTCTGCGATCGCCCGCTTCTTATCCTCCCGGTCCCATCTGCGGTTGCGCAGGGGGTAGGCGATGTTCTTCTCGACAGTGAGATGAGGAAACAGCGCGTACTTCTGGAACACCATGCCGAGGTTTCTCCGGTAGGTGGGTACGCGCGTCTGCGGTACCCCGCCGATGGAGACCTCTCCCTCGTCGAGTTGCACGAACCCGGCCAGTGACATCAGCAGGGTCGTCTTCCCCGAGCCGCTCGGTCCCAGCAGCGCGACGAACTCACCGGGTCGGACCGACAGGGTGACCTCGTCGAGGGCACGCATCGATCCGTACTGTTTGACCGCTCCCACCACCTTGATCGATGCGCCGTCAACCGAGGTGGCACGCGCAGCAGGAGAGTCCGTGTTCACCGGCATGAGTCCCCAATCGGTACGTTTCGCTTCAAGATTGTTCCACAATATAGCACGTGAGTGTGGGCCCCACCACACTCACGACCGCTCGGCAAAGGCTGCCGCCAGGCGGCTTGTCCCTACAGACGGACACGTTCGGCAAGTGTTCATGCGCCTGTCACGGTGCCGCGACCGGGTGAACACTCCGGGCTTCTAGCTTGGGGAGTCACCGCGGGCGAGGTCTCCCACCAGGGAGAAGATCCCGCGCAAGCCGGAAACGACCGTGAAGAGGAAGTGAGCGCACATGGGCCGTCACGACGGAGTGACCTACGACGATGCCTCCTGGCACACTGGCAGCGACTTCCCCGAGGAACTCGACACCCACGCCGGCCGCACCCACATCGGGATGTTCCTGGCCTGGGCGATCGAACGGGGCCTGGGCGGCGAACTGGTCCACGAGTCACAGCCCGGCCTTGCGGACAGCCTGCGGGCAGGAACCCTCACCGGCGCCGAGGTCCTCCGTGACACCTGTGACGACACCCTCAGCGACGACTGCTTCTCCGAGACCGGCAGGGCGTTCGCCGGCGACTACTACGAGGAGCACTACCTGGACGACTATGTGGCGCTCTCCGACGACCGCCTCCCGACCATCTACCACGAGCCGAATTCGCCGGAGAAGTACGCACGGATCTGCGCCGTCCTGGACCGACGTTTCGCCGAATGGCGGCGCGGGGAGCTGGGGGCGGCGTAGCGCTAGGACGTGACGTGCACAGCGAGGCGCCCCTGACGATGGGGGTCAGGAGCGCCTCGTCTGAAGCTCCGGGGCCTGGCCTGGCCGCGCCGGTGTCAGTGCAGCGTCATGACGTGAGCCAGTGGCGGTTTGGCCGAACGCGTGACGTAGGTGCCCTCCTGGGCGTATCCAAACGCCAGCATGCAGACGATGAGTTCTGATTCGGGAATCGCGGCGACCTTCCGGAGTTCCCTGCTCGCGGCGTCCGGCATAGACCAATTCAACAGACAGCTTCCGATGCCCTGCGACTGGAACCCCCACACCAGATTCATCAGGAAGAGCCCGCCGTCGATCCACGGTTGCGTGAGTTCCTTCGCACCGGCGAACATGCTCAGTTCTACGGTCGCGACGGCCAGATGCCTGATCCCCGTCAGCCCTCGGTTTCCCTGCTGCAGGTCAAGAAGCGGGCCGATAGCCGCCCGCCCCTCGTAGAAGTGCACCCGGCCCGCCGCCCGATTGCATACAGATGGCGAATGCAGGGCCACTTCGACTGCGCGCTCGATCGCTTCCGGACTTACCGGTTTCTCGGGGTCAAACGACCGTACGCTACTCCGCTGCGCGAAGAACTCAGTCAGCGCGTCCCGTTTCCGGCTGGGACCATCATCGGGCGCCAACAGAGCTGGCTGGGTGAGGTCGGGATCGCGCGTGCCCCTGTCAGCGCTATTCCACCGCTGCAATGCCCGCAGTGCCTCCCGCGCCTGGTCTTCTGCGCTCACCAAACCATCGCCCTTACCGGAGAGCTCGGCAGCCAGCGCGAGAAGGAATGTGAGGCGTTCCTGTGCCAACCGCCCGAATGGGCGACGAGGCTCGGCGATGCTCAGGCCCTTCTCGATACGGTGAGTCTCAAGCCGTAAATGCGCCTCGATGTTACCAGGCGGCAATGCCACGCCGGGGCGCGGCGTCTCGGGTGCGCGGAACCTCTCGAAGCGTTCTGCGACCATGGCGCTCTCGTGCATCACCAGGTCATCGCCCGGCTCGTGAGTCCCGCCGTTCTGCACACCGCAATCGCATGCACTGGATGAGGCTGTCATCCGTTCCAGAGGCGTCGGGAACCGGTCATTCACGGCGCCGGTACCCATTCGATCGTCGGACCGGACACCACGCAATCGATGTGAACGCCTGCCGCGAGCGTGCCGCCGAATGTGTCGTTGGAGCCGAAGGCGACATGAACGGTGTCATAGGCCTTCTCATCTTCCAGGATCTCACCGATGATCCGCGCCTTGTGGTTCGTACCGATCCCGAGCTCGGCGACCTGCCGGCCGAGTCCGTCACCGAGCAGCTCGAGAAGACGCTCACCCGCACTCCCGGACGCAGAGAGGAGACGCCCCTCCTCAATGGCCAGCAGCACTGGTTCCCGCAGCAGTCCGATCCCGGCAATGGAACCGTTCACTTGCAGGGTGCCGGAGGCGCGATACTCCAGGGGCGCCAGATACGCCTCGCCGCTCGGGAGATTCCCTCCGGTTGCCTTACCCCGGTAGACGCCGGTACTGGCAATCCCGGCCCGGCCCGCGACCGGGATGCGCAGCACACAATCCTTCCCGGTTCTCAAGACCACTTCATCGGCGCGGGTCAGCCGCTCCGCCATATCCAGGGTTTCCCGCTCCACCCGGGCGTAATCGGCGGTCAAGGCGCCCGATGTGAGCATCTGCGCTGTGATACCCGGCATGGTGATGAACAGCTTGCCTGCGTTGATCGCCTGCCTCCGCGCCGCGGTATGGGTGAGCGAGTGCCGCGTGAGGCAGAACACCGCATCGAACTGCAAGAGCGTGTGCACCGCGGTCTCTGGCGGTTCCTCACCTGAGCGTGACCGATCAGCGAATGTGTGGATCTCAGCGTGCCCGTGCACAGTTCGCATCGCAGTGGTGAATCGCGTGGCCAGTTCACAGGTGGAATCGTCGCTGAGGACAAGGATCCTGTCGCCGGGCTCGAGCGCGACGTTCTGATCGAGGATGTTCCGGACTGTCGCCTCAAGTGTCCGGTCGCTGGGCATCGTTGTCATTCTGCCTCTCCGAGCTTCTGCGCGACGTACCGCGGAATGAACTCCTGCGGCACAAGCACCTCACATCCACTGGCTTCCTGGACCGTCTGTCCATGCGCCGCGGTGTATCCCATGCAATCCAGCACGATCAGCTCCGGCCGGTGGACGGCCAGCACGGCCGCCGCAGCCGCCAGATCGGCCTCTCCGTAAGGCGTCGCCACGGCGGTATGGATGGTGACGCCGAGCTCGTCCCATTTGGCGCTGATGTCTTCCGTCTGCCTGCTGAGCGGCACGACCAGTCCGAGGCTCCCGTCCAGCTGACGGTCACGCGCTGCCTGAAGCAAGAGCTGGTCGGGGAAAAACAGCGGCAACCCAGAGGTGAGCATCGGGAAATCACCCGTGCATACGACCACGACGGCTGCGCACTGAGACTCCAGCTCGTTGACCCGCTGCTGCAGCAGCGGGACGACGTGCCTCTTGGCCAGTTCGACACTGGTGCCCGAAAGCAGCCTGGTGATGTAGGTGGTCTCACCTTCGGCAGGGGCCAATGTAGACCTGATCGCGTCTTCGCTCAGGCCATCGAGCGCCCCGGCCTGGACGATCCCTATACCGGCACGATCGAAATGAGGCGCGAAGGACTGGGCGATGTCCTCCCTCGGGGCCTGCCCGATCGTGACGACGCCGAGGGCGCTCATGCCGGGGCCGGCGGGACGTAGAGATGTTCCAGCGAGCCGTACAGGTCCACCAGAGAGGCATACTCCGCCTCGTCGATGAAGGCCGCGCGCTCAATGCCGAATTCCTTGGCGACCTCGATGGCGAATCGTGCGGCCAACGCGATGTCCGTCTCGTGACTGGCACCGGTTGCGCTGCCCGGGACCACGCTCTGCGCCGTGATGGCCACACCGACGACGGGGACCTGGGCGGTGACGGCGGGCTGCAGGATGCTGTTGATGTGATGAATCCCGTTCCCGTAGGGCGTGATGTCCTGCGTGGTGATGGGAAGGGTCTGCGCCGGCACCCCTGAGACGGTCTCCAGTATCCGCAGGAGATCCTCCGAGAACCGCAGGATGTATCCGCCCAGCACGGGGGCGGAAACTGCGACGCCCCGGTGATTCACTATCCGGTTTCCCTTGGTGGTATCGATGGAGAGGATCGCGTCCATCTCCGGGATCACCTCATGGGCGTTCATGGTGGCGATGTCCACCGGCGAGTCCATGAACTCCACCGGCTCATGCGGCAGGGTAGGGGCGTCGGGACAGATGTGGGTCGCGATGAGCACGTCACCGGTGAGCTGGTCACCCCGCTCGTGCATCCGCGCCAGCTTGAGTGCTGTGGCCACGGCCGCGACGGCGCCGTCGCCGTCAGAGACCAACCCGATGCGATCCGGCCGCGCGCCGATGCCGCCGAGTCGGCCGATCACGCCGAGAGTCCTGGCCTGTCCGCCGGTGCTCTTTCCCGCCGCTCCGGGGATATCGATACGGACGAAATCCGTGCCGCCCTTCGCCGTAGTGACACGCTGTGTCGAGACCGTGACTCCGGGGTAGGCGGCGAGCAACTGCACCACCTGCTCGCCGCTCACTTTCGCGTCGTCGAACAGGTCGACGACCTCCAGAACTTCCTTCAGCGCCACAGAGCCTCCTGGTGTTCGATGATCTTCTTGTTCACGATGGGTTCGATTCCGGCGAGCAGCGACGCGTCACGCATGGTGCTTCCCAAAAGCAGCCGGTCCACGGCAACTTTGATCACAACAACGTGCTGCTGTTCCTGGATCTCGGCGGTGACGACCGGCGCCCCGGTGCGCGCATCCAATGTCATGAGAAGCTCCGGGAAGGTGCCGATACGTTCCTGCCCGCACTCGGCGGTCATGTACTCGTTCCAGAACGTCAGCTCAACGCCGTCGACGCGGACGAGGCCGACGTCGAAACCGCCGCGTTGCACGATCTGGACTTCACTCACCGGACCCTCGGCCAGCCGCTCAGCGCCCAGATGCCCGACGACGGCATCGACCCGCGCCTGACCCTGCTCGGCGCCGAGGAAGACTTTGCCCAGCTCAATCGCCTGAGAGACTCCGCCCAGCGCAGCATGCTGGCGGATGTACGCCACCTCGACCGGGTTGCGGCACACGCTGACGAGCCCACCGGCGTAGACCGAAACCTGACGAACCACATCGGACGCCTCGCTGAGCGTCCCGGCGATCGTTCCGGCAAAGCGTCTGGTGCCACTGCCGCCGCTGAAGCCTTGCAACGAGCGGTATCCAGTCCGTGCATGAAGACTCAGCGCACCCATCGACCCGGTCGGATGCGCACGGCCGTTCGCAGGGCTGTCCACCACCGGAAGTCCCAGGGCAGCCGCCTGCAACCAGCCGTTGATCGTCGTCGCCGCGCCGTTCTCGTTGGTCATCAGCGCGCTGAGCCCGCTGTCGGCATGCTGCTGGACCAGTTCGACCGCCTCGACCATCTGATCAGCGGTGAGAAAAGCGTCTTGCGCCGAAGGAGCCCCTACCAGCGCCACGCACGCCACCGTCTGGTCGTCATCCAGTTCGTCGAGGCTGATCAAAGTCGGTCCCTCGGACCGTTCGAACAAATCCCGCACCTTGGCCTCACCCTCCGCGATGAGGCCACCGCCTCCGCCGCCGAGGATGCATCCGCCGTAGATGGCCGCGACGCCGTCGTCGTGGGTAAGTCTCCGTTGTGTCATGCACGTGCCTTCCAAAGTGAACTGAAGAAGCTGTAGAGCGCGTCACCGGCGATGAAGCCCGCCGCGACCGTGTACATCGTGTTCTGGGACTCCTCGCCACGCAGGCGCAGGATGATGAAACGGAGCGTGATCCCCGCGATCACAGCCCAGCCGGCCAGAGGGTTGAGGATCAGGAGACCGGTGGCGAACATGACGCCGATCTGGCGCTTCGGTCCGCCCAGGAGCTGGACCAGGGCACCGGGGATGGCCCACAGCAGCAGGAGTACGCCGACCTCGCCGCTGATACCCGATTCGATGGTCGCCGCGTAGACGTGGTTCACCGGAGCGAAGAGGTCCTGGGAGAAGTAGCTGTCATGGGCGAGCATGACGACGACGAAAGCGACCGTGAAACCGATGATGCCGGCCTTGAGCTGCTGGCGGCGACCGAAGAGTTCCTGCTGGACGCTCATTCCCTCGCGGATGAGCCTGCCGGTCTTCAGGTCGTACCCCATGTCGGCGAACGCCGGCCCGGTCGCGGCCACGTAGCCTGTGAGCAACGCCAGGGCGACCGGCGGGAAGCCCAGGAGAATTCCGACGATGAGCATGATGAGAGTGACCGCGAAAGCAGGAAACCACCCCGAATGCATCGCCGCGATGCCAACGATGATCTCCGTGGCAAAAGTGGCTGCAGCTGCGAACGCCATGAAGAGCAGCAGCTGCCCGATAGAAAGGTCCGTGATGAGACCGCCGATCAGAGCCATCATCAGGGAGCCCGAAAGGTAGAGCCCTCCGCCCACCATGAAGGCGTTGCGGATGTCCCGGTCATTCCGGGTGTACTGATGGTCCACTTCAGCCGACGGTCCGGGATTTACTTCGGCGGGGGAAGCCTGCGGTGATGGCTCCGCGGCTTTTTCGACCTTTGCCTTGCGCCGGGACTTGATCAGAATGAAGACGAACTGACCGAGGGCGACCACACCGGCACCGACCATCATGCCGTGCGGCACGTAGAGGGCGTCGAGGTCGACGCCGAACAGAGGGTCGGAGTATGCCCGCGACAGGAGGCCCACCCCGAAGAAGCCGAGCGCCCAGATATTGCCGATGAAGGCGACCCCGAATGCGGACATCGAGACCCCGAAGTGTGCCCCTGCCGCCCCTCCGAGGATGCCCAAGCCGAGCAACTTCGCCTTCTTACCGCCCTGGTCCCCAGCTCGCAGCGCTTCGGCGGAGGCGACACCGACGGGCCACGCTTCGTTCGATCCGAACAGCTTGGAGTCGAAGAGCTTGTAAAGCACGAAGACGTCGACCGCCAGGGCAAAGCCGGCACCGAAGAGCATCGGCCACACCAGCTCGGGCATTCCCAGGACATAGGGAATGCCGATGGGAATCATCAGGCTATTGGCAGCACCGAACGTCGCCGCAGAGATCGTGGTCTGGATCAGGTTCTGGTTATGGATGTTCCGGAACTGCAGGAACCAGCGAATCGGGATTCGCGCGATGATGATCGCGATCAGTACACCGATGATCGATGTGTTCGGCGTGATGCCCAACGAGGTGATGAGCTGGATCCCGATGATCGATCCCAGGACCGCCACGCCGGCCGAGACGACGACGAACGTGAAGTTGAACGACTTCTGCGGAACCGTGGTCGTGCTTGTCTGTGTTGTCTCCTGCGACATGGCTATCCCTCTACGGCTAGGAGTGTGTAAGCGATGGCCTGAGCCCGGACGAGATCAATCGAGGGGATCGTCAGGTGAGAGTCGAAATACGATTTCAAATGAATCGTAGAAAACCCGGTGCAGGCAAAGAGTATTGCGGTGGCGCCCTCTCCCTCCGCTTCTTGCGCACATTCCAGCAATGCTTTCCGGGCTCCGTCCGCATGCAGATCGGTCGCTTTACGGTAAAGCGGGTGAAAACGCACGGAGTGGAGCGCCGGACCCAGGGCGATTCTCATCTGATCCGGGACGGTTTCAGTGATGCCCAGGACTGCGACGGAACTCGAAATCATCCGTGCCGCATAGGCGCCGCTGACGCCGGCGCCGATCACAGGCAGAGACACTGCTTGACGCGTCTCCTCCAGAGCAGGGTCCGCTGCGCAGTTGATGGAAATCGCGTCGATGCGCTCGTCAGCTTCGAGGGTGCGGGCCAGTTCGACGATCTTCGGTACGGCCTGGGCTTCCGTGACCGCATCGTAGATCCCGAACGGCTGGTCCGGAATACATCTGGTCAGTGAGTCCACGGAGGACTCGTCCTTCATAAGACGGCCGTGCTCCTGGAGCACAGACTCGTCCTCTGTGGTGAGGACACGGATGATGCCCAGCATCGATAAGACCTCTTCGTTCCGGGAGGAATGATTCAAGTCGCGGCACAGGAGTGTGCTGCAGACAACATTCCGGCGTTAGTACGTCAACGCTATCCAGAACAGATCGTGTGTTCCATGCACGGAACATGCAGGATTTTCCGCTCGACGATTCCCAGGTGAGAAATCATGTTTCGTGCGCGTTTCAGGGACGCATCGACTCCGTTGCTTTGAGTGCCAGGTACAGGAGCACCTTGGTCTCG
The DNA here is from genome assembly GCF_014639315.1 of Sediminivirga luteola. Taxonomy (GTDB): domain Bacteria; phylum Actinomycetota; class Actinomycetes; order Actinomycetales; family Brevibacteriaceae; genus Sediminivirga; species Sediminivirga luteola. The sequence continues at coordinate 144,356 of NZ_BMFY01000001.1, read as the reverse complement.
AAGGCGGCGAGATCGACTCCAAGCGTTTCTGAGATCCTGCCCAGGCGATAGGTGACGGTCCGGCGGTCGACCTGAAAGTGGTCAGCGGTACGGGTGGCGTTGCAGTCCAGCGCGATGTAGACCTGAAGTGTCTCCAACAGCGTGTGGTCTTTCCGGCGGAGCGTGTTGACCAGGCCAGCGGCATACTTCCGCAGTTCCGCCGAACGAGTCAGCGGGAAAAGAAAGGCTTCAACGCCGATGTCCCGTTGAGTGTAGACGCGGCCCTCGATCTGCTGCTTCCATGCCAGCCCCCGGATCTCATCTGCCTGCTGGACCTTCTCCTGCGCTTCCTCGGCATGCGTGAACGGTGGGCTGATTCCGACGGTGGCCCGCCAGCTTTCGGCCTCCAGCGCCCTGCGGAACCGGCTCTCGATCCAGCCTGGTGGAGCACCGGCTCCGACGTGTTCGAAGACGATGGCGCACCGCAGAACATTGCCGTCGTTCGGCAGGATATGCGGTTCTTGCCAATGGTCATGAGACCAGGAGTCACGAAGATGCCCCAGCAGTTCAAGTGTGTGGTACGCCGCGATACTGGCGTAATCGATGATCGACTGCTGAACATCGGAAGAACTGATCTGCCCGAAGTGGACCACCGCGGCTTGATAGTGTGCCTCGGCATCGTCGGAATGCTCGGGCCAGGCGCGCACCTTCTCCGCAGGATCGTCGGGAGTCAGGTACTTCCGGCGTAGCGCATTCATCGTACCCATGATGACGATGTAGAGCTTGTCGCCGATGATTTTCACCGAGTGCGGGTCAGTGGCAAGGGGCACCAACTCCGGCATAGACGACACGATGTGAACGAAAGCGAAGAGATCGCCCTGGTACGTCAGCGCGAGGAGGACACGGTACTCCTTGAGGCTCAGGTCCACGGTGCGCGCCCGGTAGAGGCCGACCGAAGATTTCCATTCGGCCAGCAGTTTCTCCCGGCGCGGATGCTCGGTCGCGGCGAAAGGGGTGAAGTCCGCGCGCCAGCTGTCAGGAGGCGCCTCCGCACTCGTATAGAGCAAGCGCCCCTGTGTGTCCTCGACGTATACCGAACCAGCCAGCTTCTCCGCGAGGTAGTCCAAAGTGGACTGAATTCGCGTCCGTTCGTTGAGTCCGGCTTCGAGGAAGTGCGCGGCCTGGTCCGCCACCATGATCCGCGCCCCTTCCCTTTCGCAGACACCTTCTTGAAAGTATCGCTCATTACACGCCGGGACGAGGCCTATGAGGCGTGCAGGGCGGGAATGCGGGGAACCGGTAAACGGAAACAGTCCAGGTCGTTCGACCTGGACTGTTTCATCGGGGTGGCTAACGGGACTTGAACCCGCGGCCCCCGCGACCACAACGCGGTGCTCTACCAACTGAGCTATAGCCACCATCTGCTGCGCAGGCAGCACCGACAATCCTACCCCGCCCGAGCGCAGTTCGCCAAACCCGCGGACCGGGGGCGCCCAGGGTCCGCCGGCCACGTCCGGCACCGGACCGGCAATGCACACGAACGGTACCGCCATGCGCGGGCGCCACGCCATCATGCGGTCGCGGCGACGTCTCCGAGGTCGGCGATGCCGATGCCCTCGAATGCGATGGCCATGTCCGGCACGCTACTCGCCCACCCCGCGACAGCCAGGTCGTAACCGCCCGGAGCCCGCCGGGACTCACACTGGCGCGGCCACCAGGTCCACGGCACGCTGCAGCCGCCGAACGCCCTCCTCGATCCGCTCCGGCCCCGAGGTGGCATAGGAGAGCCGCAGGGACTGCCGGAACGAACCGTCGATGGAGAACGCCGGGCCCGGGATGAACGCGACGCCTTCGCGGATCGCCGGCTCGAACATCGCCTCCGTATCAGCGTGAGCGTACCGGCCGGTGAAGGTCAGCCAGAGGAAGAACCCTCCCTCGGGGTCCGTGACCCGCGCATCGGCACCGAACGTGCGTTCCAGCGCCGCGCGCATCGCGTCCTTCCGCTCCCGGAACAGGCCCGTGGTACGGCTCAGATGCGCGGCCAGCTGGCCGCTGGCGACGAACTGCGTCACCAACCGCTGCGTCGGCATGCTGGTGCAGGTGTCCATCGCCTGACGTGCGCTGATCAGCAGCGGCTGCAGCCTCGCATCGGCGTCCACCCATCCGATCCGCAGGCCCGGCGCGATGATCTTGGAGAACGTCCGCACCGAGAACACCAGCGGATGTCCCGGCGCGATCGACAGGAAACCCGGCACCTCCTCTCCGGTGAAGCGCAGCATGCCGTACGGATCGTCGTCGACGATCATGGCGCCCCATTGCTCGGCGAGTTCCAGGAGCCGTCGCCGGCGCTCCAGGGTGAGGGTCACGCCGGAGGGGTTCTGGAACGTCGGGACGGTGTAGATCACCTTCGGCGGCTGGCCGGCTGACGCGACCAGGTCCGGTAGCGCATCCACCACCATGCCGTCCTCGTCCACCGGCACCTGCATCAGGCGGGCCCCGTAGCCGCGCGCCGTGACGCTGCCGTTGGTGTAGGTGGGGCCCTCGACGATCACGAGGTCGCCGGGATCGACGAACAACCGGAACGCCAGGTCCAGGCCCTGCATGCCACCGGTGGTCACCAGGATCCGGTCGGCGGAGGTCGGCGTGCCCGCCGATTCCGACAGCGCCAGGATCTGCTCGACGAGCGCCGCCTCGCCCTCCGTGGCGCCGTAACCGTACTTCCCGGCAGAGGGCCGGGCGTAACACTCGTCGAGCATGTCCACCGGCAGCAGATCGTCACTGGGCGCACCCACCGCGAACCGCACGATGTCGTGCTGCTGGCGGGCCAGCAGGGAAGCGCAGGAGTCGATGATCGAGCCGCTCAGGTCCGATGTCCGGCCGGCCAGCGGCAGCGGTGCGGAGTACATGGGCTCATCCTAGGACGCCCGCACCCACCCCGCCGCCGCGACACCCGGCGCAGGACGTCAGGCCATCACCTTGCGGGCAAAGGCCTCCGCTCGGGCCCGCAGGTTCTCCACCCGGCGGCCGATGAACGCCTCCGGATCCCCTCCCTCCACTGCGGTGGGGAGCCGCCTGACCAGTGCGGGGCAGCGGAAATCGGCGTGCAGCAGCGTGGCGACCGAGTTGCCCTGCCGTCCGCTGGCACCGGCACGGCGGGCGGAGAACATACGGACATCGGCGACGTCCGTGATGTCCTCGCACCAATTGCACATGGCCTGGTTCCTGGTGGAGGGGACTGCCCGCAGCAGGATCCCGCCCGGGGTCCCGTCCACCGGGACGACCGCATAGGCGCGCTGCGGCGTCTTGGGGTCGGTCCAGCCGAGGTACTCCAGCCGATCCCAGTCGAGGGTGTCCAGGTCGAAGGGCAGCGTCATCCGCGTGACATCGCGGCGGGAGGCGTTGACGAAGGACTTGGCGAGCGTGGCGTTCGTGAGTGCATCCATGAGGCATCTCCTACTGATTCGTTCCGTGCGCACGACGAACCGGGACGCCCGGCGCTCATCGCGGTGCGTCCGGCCCGCCCGTGCTGTGAGGGCGGGAGGAATCAGCGGGAGATGATGCAGGCCACGAGGGCCACTGCTCCTTTCATGGGGACGAACCCCAGGTCCTTCCCGGGAGCGAACCCGGGGATCAAGGCGAAAGGCTCCTCACCGCGCGGGTGAGGAGCCTTCTTTCGTACACCCCCCGGGACTCGAACCCGGAACCCACTGATTAAGAGTCAGTTGCTCTGCCAATTGAGCTAGAGGTGCGCGGCAATGCCAGATGAGTACTTTACCCACGTCCTACCGGCGACGCAAATCTCCATCGCCGCCCGCGACGGCCGAGACGCCCGCGGTCGTCTGCACCAGGGCCGGGAAAGCCACAAAGCCACGGCAGTTCTCGATTCCCACCGAAGATCGCCAGTGGTTTTTAGGAACGGGCGTGGGTTTCCCTGTCGTCCACGGCCGCCAGCCCCGGCCGGAGCGGCGGGTCTTACAGGTACAGCCCGGCGGCGGCTTCGGACTCGGTCTCGGCGATGGCGTGGACATCACGCTCCCGCAGCAGGATGTAGGTGTTGCCCTGCAACTCGACCTCGGCGCGGTCGGCCGGGTCGAACAGTACGCGGTCGCCGATGACGGCCTGGCGGACGTGCGGCCCCGCGGCCACGACCTCCGCCCAGCCGAGCCGCTTGCCCACCTGCGCCGTCGCGGGAATCACGATTCCCGCCTTCGAGGTGCGCTCCCCGGAGTCCTCGTCCACTTGCACGAGGATGCGGTCGTGCAGCATCCGGATGGGCAGCGTCGCGCTCATGGAGTCTCCGTGCCGGTCTTCGCTCACCGGCCGCGCTTCCTGAGCACGCCCGCCACCACCAGTCCCGCCACCACCAGGACCGCACCGCCGGCAGCGGCGATGCGCCCGGTATCGGGGCGCCCCTGGGCGTCGGTGAAGGCGCCGGCGGCCTTGTCCACGGCACGGCCTGCGAGCACATTGGGACGCAGCCGGCCGATCAGCTCGTCGATGTTGGACGCGATCCGCTGCTCGCGCAGGCGGATGGATTCGACCAGCGCCTCCTTGGGGGCGTCATCGACGGTCAGATCCGAGGTGTAGACGGTCGTGCTCATGACCACTGCCCTTCGCTAGTGCCTTCACGCTTCATGACTGTCTCGAGCTTATCCTGTCGGCCCCTGGCTGCGGCGGCGGCCGTGACGCAGACCGCGGCGCACTGTCCGTGACCGGCGGTAGAGTCGGGCCCAGACACCTCGCCCCTGCGAACACTGCGATCAGGAGAACCATGTCAGACGCGACTCGCCTTCAGGTGGGCCAGGAGGCCCCGGACTTCACCCTGCCGACCGCTGACGGGTCCTCCGTCACGCTCTCCGACTACCGCGGCCAGCGGGTCGTCGTCTACTTCTACCCGGCGGCGATGACCCCCGGCTGCACCACCCAGGCCTGTGACTTCCGGGATTCCCTGCCGGCGCTGCAGTCCGCCGGCGTGCAGGTCATCGGCGTCTCCCCCGATACCCCGGAGAAGCTGGCCGCCTTCGCGGAGAAGGAAGGCCTGAACTTCCCGCTGGCCGGTGATCCGGAGAAGACGGTCCTCACCGCCTGGGGCGCGTTCGGGGAGAAGAAGAACTACGGCCGCGTGATCCAGGGCGTCATCCGTTCGACCGTCGTGGTCGACGCCGAGGGCAAGGTGGAACACGCCCTCTACAACGTCAAGGCGACCGGCCACGTGGCCCGGCTGCGCAAGACCCTCGGCCTGGACTGAGCGCCTGCGGGTCTGCGCGACTGACCGCGCCTGGCGGAAAACCGGCGGGCCGGGTAGCGCAGACCGCGCTCTTTTGCCGAAGCAAACGCGGCTGCGCCACATGGTACGGTGAAGCCGGCTCTTGAGGGGCCGAAGCCTGTCGCGACACAGTTCTGCACGCGTCGCGGCTCGCGCGAGTGGCGGAATTGGTAGACGCGCTGGATTTAGGTTCCAGTGTCTGCGGACGTGGGGGTTCAAGTCCCCCCTCGCGCACAGGAGAAAAATGGTCTCTGACCAGGAGTTTGCAACTCTTGGTTGGGGGCCATCTTCGCATCATGGCGCAATTGTGTGGGTGCATAGGCGGCCGAGAGGATGAGGAGCACGCATGACGGACGACACGGTCACCTGGCGCTACCGAGCCTTCCCCGACCTTGGCGTGTCACTCACCGAGGTCGGTGCGCAGGGTTGGCACCTTCTCGACGGCGACTTCCATCTACCAGTGGTTGCGCTGCGGGCGACTGCCCTGGAGCGCAACCTCGAGCTGATGCGGGACTACTGCGCACGACACGATGTGCTGATCGCGCCGCACGCGAAGACCACGATGAGTCCGGCGCTCGTCGAGCGTCAGCTCGCCGGCGGTGCGTGGGGCATCACGGTCGCCAACGTCCAGCAGGCGAGGATCTTCATCGCCGCAGGAGTGCGGCGGCTCCTGATAGCCAATCCCGTCGTCGGCCCGGCCGACCTCGCGTACCTCGCGGCCCGTCGGCGGGCCGACCCGGACCTGGACGTTCTGCTACTGGTCGACTCGGTCGAGGCGGTCTCCGTCCTCGCCGACCGGGCGAGGGACGACTCGGCTGGCCTCCGACCCCAGCCCGTGTTAGTCGAACTCGGCTACGCCGGCGGCCGGGGCGGTGTGCGCTCGATTGACGACGGTGTACGGGTCGCTCGGGCCGTTGGCGATGCCGACGGGCTCGAACTCGTCGGCGTCGCCGGATTCGAGGGGCTGGTTCCCGGAGCCGACCTGGTCGAGCGCCGACGTAACGCCGCAGAGTTCCTCGAGTGGTCCGCGAGTGTCGTCAGTGAGCTCGTGGACCGCGGGCTGCTGTCGGCGCAAGGCGCACTGGTCTCCTTCGGCGGCAGCTCGTACTTCGACCTCGTCGTCGCACGGTTCCGCGAAGCCTGGAGCGGCGGCCGAGTCGAGGTGGTGCTGCGCAGCGGTTGTTACCTCACGCATGACCATGGCCTCTACGAACGCACATCACCCTTCGTCGGGCACGATCCGGCGCCGCTGCCGGCGCTCGAGGTATGGGCCGAGGTGCTGTCGCGGCCAGAGCCGGGTCTCGCGATCCTGGGCGCCGGTCGCCGCGATGTCTCGACCGACGCGGACCTCCCACAGCCTTGCGCGATCCGGCGCGACGGCCGCACTTGGCCTGCCGAGGGTCTTCAGGTCACCGCGGTCAACGATCAGCATGCGATGGTCTCCGTCCCGGAGGACGTCTCGCTAGAGGTCGGCGACCTCGTGTGCCTCGGCATCTCCCATCCCTGCACGACGTTCGACAAGTGGCGACTGATTCCGGTCGTCACGGACACATACGAGGTGATCGACGCCGTCCGCACGTACTTCTGAACGGGGATAGCTCTCCAGCCTCCCGAGACTGAATCTCCAGGAGTTTCTCGCCAACCTGAAGCGACTCGTCGAAGTCGAGTCGCCGTCGGCGGATCGTCGCGCCGCGACCCGCACAGCGCGTTCAGCGTCCTCCGAAGCCGGCTGGGCGGTTGCGCCGCCTGCGCGATTCCGCCGAGGACGTGTCCCCAACTGCGCAATTTTGCGTTCAAGCCGCCAGGGCTGCCTCTCCGCGGTCATGCCCGCTCCCTCCCAGCCGGCCCGGCTCCAGGTCCCGCACGATCACGGAAACCCACAGCTCCTGCTCGGCTCACTCACGTGCTACCGGCCTTGCTGGTGCGCATCACGCCCGGAAGCTAGACCGCCGGGGCATCGAAGTAGGTCGCACGCTCAGCGATCAGCTCGTCGCGCAGGGTGAAGAAGTCCGCGAAGCCGATGGAGACATCACGGCCGTCGTTAAGGCGTCCGTCGAAGCGCCCGGCGACCGCTGCCGTCGTCTGGTCGGGGCAGATGAGTCGTTCGATGGTGTGCCGTCCCTCGACGATCACTCGTTCCCCGCCATAGAAGCGGCGCAGTGCGTCGTGCCCCACCATCGGCGGGTATCCGGGTCGGCGGTAGATCGCGTCGGGAGTGAAGAGGTCGACTACCGCCATCGGATCGGGGCCGTCGACGGTTTCGTAGTAGCGGTGAATCGCGGACTCGCTCATCTCAACTCCCGCCACGCTGCGGTTTCATGCACTGTGCGTCCTTCTTGCTTGCTCGATCACGGATCTCTGCCGGGGGCAGTGACCTGCCCGGACCAGACCCGATCACTGTGGCAACAAGCCAGAACAGTGCGCAATATGAACGCATATGTCACACATACATCGCTTCACACGCGCAAAAACAGCACACTTACGAGATGATGATGTGCGTAGAACGCACATTCATTGAGGAGGGCGCATGGACGTACTGGACGAGCGCATTGTGGAGTATCTACGCCACGACGCGCGTACCCCGGTGACCAAGATCGCGCGATCGATCGGCCTGTCGAACGCCGCCACGGGGCGCCGGATCGCGCGGCTGGAACAGGATGGCGTGATTCAGGGATATGTCGCCGTGGTGAGCCCGGCCTCGACGCGCACGCTTGAGGCGTTCGCCGAGATCCGGCTTGGCGGCGAGACCAGCGGCGACCGGATGGCACAGATCGCGGCACTCATCCCGGAGATCTCCGAGTACTTCGTCGTCGCGGGGGACCCGGACGTGCTCACGCGCTTCACCGTCGACAACGTGGAGCATCTGCACTCGGTGATCAACACGATCCGCCGCCAGGAGAACGTGGTGGGCACGAAAACGCTCATCGTGATCTCCGCCTGGAACCGAGCCCTCGCAAGCAGGTGATACGACTACACGCCGGATGGCGCCCCGGAAGCCAACTCGGCCCGCAGCTGGGCATGCGATTCGTCCACGTCCAGCAGCTCGGCTTCGCCACTCTCGACGTCGTCGATACGGCGCCGCAGCTCGGCACGCCAAGCCGCATCGATCTCGTCTTGGGCGACGTCCGCGTCTTGGCCATCCAGGCTTCGCAGACCACGATGGATGACGGCGGCACGATCATGCTGACTAAGGGCGAGAAGTGCCTGCTCAACCTCTGCAGCGCTTTTGGACATGCCTCAAGTGTACGCCGCGCCGCTGACACGACTCGGGTCACTGGATGGACCTCGCCAGGCGCGCCGCTGCTCAGGCGTTGCGCTCGTAAAGGCGCCGGTGGCCGGAATACCCCGCCAGGCGGAACGGCGCCCGCGTGACCCGCGGCAGCTCGTGCTCACCGCCGTCCACGGGCACCTCGCGTTCGTGCAGCTCACGGTAGCGGGCATAGTCGATGACCTCCCTGGCCTCGATGCCCGCGCGGGTCTCCGCAGCCCGGCCGTGTGAGCGGTACCCATCCCGGACCGTGCCGGAGAAGAACTCGGACACGGAGCCCGAGCCGTAGCTGGCCAGGCCCACCGCCTGGCCGGCCAGATCCTCGCGATGGTCCAGTAGCGAGGCCAGGCCGTAGTACATGGAGGCGGTGTAGCTGTTGCCGATCAGCCGGTTGTAATGCAGGGTGTCTGCCAGCTGAGCAGCGGCTACGTCCTTCTCCACCGGCTGGCCGGCCACCTCGGCGAGCGCGACATGCGCTTTGACCGCCATCTTGGTGAAGGGCTGGTGGTAGCAGATCGTCGCGAGGTCCTCGAACGCCCGGCCACCGTGCTCGCGGTAGTCCCGCCAGGCGCCGGTGAGCGCGTCGATATATGCCCGGATCGACAGTTTCCCATCCACCAGAGCGGTGCTCAGGTAGTTCGGCCGCCAGAAGTCGGGGATGTCCCGGGTGTACACGCCGGAGAACGGGTCGAGTTCCAGCACGGCCGGATCCGCCGCCACCAGCATCGCCACGGCACCCGCGCCCTGCGTAGGCTCCCCGCCGCTGTCCAGCGCGTACCGGGCGATGTCGCTGGCGATCACGAGGACCTGCTGCGAGGGGTCCCGGGCGACCAGGCTCGCGGCGAACTGCAGCGCCGCGGTGCCGGAGTAGCACGCCTGCTTGAGCTCCACGGTACGGGCGGTGCGCGGCAGCCCCAGCAGGGAGTGCACGTACACGCCGGCGGCGGTGGACTGGTCCACGCCGGTCTCGGTGGCGAACAGCACCGTGCGGATGTTCTCCGCGCCGTGGCGCGCCAGGATCGGCGCGGCCGCGGAAGCCGCCAGCGTGACCGGGTCTTCGTCCTCGGCGGGCAGGCTCATGGCTTCCTGCCCGATGCCCACCAGGAACTTCTGCGGGTCGATCCCGTGCTGAGCGGCCAGGGTCTCCAGGGGCAGCGCATAGTGCCCCGTGGCGGTGGAGATGTCGTGGATTCCGACGCTTACCGTGCTGGTGGAGGTACTGATGGCTCTGACATCCTTCTCTTCACGGGCGCGGCCCGAGCGATCGGGCACGGCCACCGGTCCGGCGGGAACAGCGGCGGCGAGGCGGAACGACCCCTAGCGCTCGAACCGCAGGTGAGCGTTCATCAGCTCACCCGGGTTCGTCTGCGCCGCCATGAGCGAGAGCTCCCCGCAGAGCACCGCTGCTCCGACGAGAGCCGCCAGGCGCCGGGCGTTCTGCCCGGGCTCGCGCTCGTCCTTGCATCCTATGCGCTGAAGATTCTCCCCCACAAAGGCCAGATCCTTGCCGTTGCCGACGGTCCCGACGATCACGCTGGGCACGGTGCAGGAGAAGTAGAGGTCGCCGTCGCGGACCTCCGCGTGCGTGAGCCCCTGGGATCCCTCCACGATGTTCGCGGCGTCCTGGCCCGTGGCCAGGTAGAACGCCAGCAGCATATTCGCGTAGTGCGCGTTCGCCGAACGCAGGCTGCCGGCCATGATGGACCCGATCAGGTTCTTGCGGACGTTGAGCGCCTCGATCTTCTCCGGGGTGGTGTGCAGGCGCCGTTCGACGTGCTCACGCGGGACGAGCAGCTCGGTGATGACGTTCTTGCCGCGCCCGAGGATCCCGTTCACCGCGGTCGCCTTCTTGTCACTGCAGTAGTTCCCGGAGATCGACTCGTAGCGCAGGCCCGGGACGGTCCGCAGGATGTGCTCCATCAGCCGGTCAGCGGCCAGGGTGACCATATTGTGCCCGGCCGCGTCCCCGGTGGTGAACTCGAACCGCACGAAGAGCAGGTTCGCGGCGATCTCCACGTTCAGGTCGATCAGCCGCGCGAACCGGCTGCTGCCGGCCACGACGTCCTGCAGCTCGGCACGGGCGTCGTTGATGCGCTGCCAGGCGGCGTGGGCGGCTCCCGCGCCCTCCGCCTCGAACAGCACCGAGCGGGTCATCCGCTCGTCGACGATGGTGGCGACGATGCCCTTCTCCGCCAGGGTGGAGATGCGCCCGCCCCGCTTGACCGAGGGCCACAGGGTGGTCTCATAGGTCGCCAGCGGAATCTCCAGCTCCTCGGTGGCGCCGTCGATGGTGACCCGCACCGGTCCCACCCACTTCAGCGGTACCGCCGCGCTCGTCACGTCCGTCGTGTTCGCCTCGCTCATCGTCCTCCCCCTCCTTGGCTGACGGCCTCTACGCCGAAAGCCGTCGTTCCAGCGCCATGCGCTCAGGTCCCGCTGCGCCGCGCCAGTCCGGTCACGTCGATGCCGCGGAGCCGGCAGTACTCCGCCAGCTCCCCGGTGATCAGCACATCGGTGCGGCGCAGCGAGGGAACGTCCACCGCGCCCAGCAGCGCCATCAGCTGGGTCAGCTGCCCCTGCCAGCGGCGGATCTCCGCGATCAGCGCCTCGGTACCCTCCTGCACCAGCACGGCCAGGAACCTCCCGGACACCCCCACCGCCGCGGCCCCCAGGGCGAGGGCGCGCACGACGTCCAGCGGATGCCGGACCCCGCCGGAGCCGAGCACGTCGATGCCGTCCAGGCCGCCGGCCTCCAGCAGGCACGCGGGCGCGGACTGCCCCCAGCCGGACAGGTAGGCGAACTCGCCCAGTCGCCGCCGGTCGTTCTCGATCCGGGCGAAATCGGTGCCGCCCCGGCCCGCGACATCGGCGGCCGGCACCCCCAGGTCCCGCAGCCGCTCCAGGGTGCGCCGGCTCAGGCCGAACCCGACCTCCTTGACCACGACGGGCACACCGGCTCCCGCCGCCAGCTCGGCGATCCGCTCCGGCCAGTGCGAGAAGGCCCGGTCGCCCTCCGGCATCGCCGTCTCCTGCACCGCGTTGATGTGGATCTGCAGCGCGTCGGCCGCCAGCAGCTCGATCCCGCGGCGGGCCTGCTCCACGCTGGTCTCGGCGTTGATGTTCGCCAGCACGAAACCGTCCGGGTTCTCCCGGCGCAGCACCCGGTAGGTGTCCGCCTGCGACGGATCCTTGAAATACGCGCTCATGGAGCCGGAGGCGATCGGCACGCCGGTCTCCCGGGCGGCGATGGCCAGGCCGTGGTTGACCTCACCGGCGCGGGCACTGCCGCCGGTCATGCCGTTGATGTACAGCGGCACCGGCCAGTGGACGCCGGCGAACGAGGTGCGCAGGTCCACCGCGGCCACATCGCCGCCGGCCAGGGCGTGGTGGACGAACCGGACCGCGTCGAAGTCGTTGGCGCCGATGCCGGGCTGCTGGGCAAGGGCCAGCTCGATGTGCTGGTCCTTGCGCTCGGCGGTCATTCCGGCTCACCCTCGGGCGGGTGCACCTGAAGCGCCAGGTGGCGGATGTCCTCCTGCTCCCAGCGCCGCAACAGCGGGGCGAGATCCGCCTCGGCCGGCAGCAGGGCGATGCCGCAGTCCCCGCCACCGGCGCCGGAGGGCTTCCCCGCACCTCCGACGGCCTCCGCGGCGCGGCACAGCGCCGCCAGCTCGGGAGTCTCGATGTTCAGGGACGCCGCCGTGCTCAGCTCGGAGAGCAGGCCGCGGGCGGTGCGGATGGACCGCAGGGCGCCGGGCGCGTCGTCGGCGTCCAGCGCCGCGATCAGCCCGCTCACGCATGCGCCCGAGGCGTCCAGGAACCGTTCGTAGTGCGCGGACTGCCGCCACTGCCTGCCCGACAGCTCGGAGACGTACCGGGAGGTGGACGCCGGCTCTCCGGTCCAGCCGACCACGAGGCGCAGCGAGCGCGGCGCGCTGACCCGGCGCACGGACAGATCGGGCCAGTCGGAACCGACGATGGCGGCGACGCTCTCGGTGCGCAGCCGGGCGGCCAGCGCCTCCCGGTCGGGAGCGGAGTAGGCGATCCAGCCGCCGAAGACGCTCGCGGCGATGTCCCCGCCGGAGGCCCGCGGGTTGACGTCGATGGTGGCCAGCAGGGAGAGCTTGAACACCTCCAGGGGCGTCAGGTCGAGGCCGTAGTACTCGGCGACCGCCCGGACCGTGGCGACCGTCACCGCCGCGGAGGAGCCCAGGCCGAACTTGCGTCCGTTGACGTCGTCGAGCTCGCTCGTGATGGCCAGCTCGTAGAAGGACAGGGAGGTGCCCCGCTCGGCGGCGAACCGCTCAACGGTGTCGATGGCGACCGGGACGTAATCGGCGGGGCGGTCCTGCCGCTCCAGCACGATGCGGCCGGCATCGCGTCGCCACACCAGGGGCTGACGCCCGTACTGGTCCGAGTGGATCCGTCCCTGGTCCACGCTCGGAGTCAGTTCGACGGAGACGAAGCGGTCCACCGCCACGAGCACGCTCGGGTTGCCCGGCTCGACGACGGCGTACTCTCCCGCCACGAACAGCTTGCCGGCGGCCTGGCTGCGGATCACCTGGCGACCTCCTGCCCGTCGGCCCCAGCGACCCCGCTTCCGGTTTCCGGCGCCGGTCGCGTCCGGGGCCGAACGCGAGAGGCGGGGTCAGCCGCGGGCTCCCCGGGGCCGCCGGCGGTCTCGCCGGAGTACACCCGCACGCCGGGCCCCATGCCGGCGGTGATGATGCTCGCAGCGGGCACCACCCGCGCCAGGGCCTCGGCGATGCGGGAAGCCTGCCCGGCCGGGCACAGCACCTTCACGTTCGGGCCGGCGTCCATCGTGGCGTAGGCGGTCAGGCCCTCAGCCCGCAGCGCGGCCACGGCGTCGAGCACCGTGAACGAGTCGGCGCCCAGGTAACGGATCGGGGGGACCGCGCCCAGCATGGACGCGTGCATCCGCAGGGCGTTGCGCTCGGCCACCTGTCCCATGCCGTCGAGGTCGCGGGCTTCGAAGGCGGCGAGCATCTGGTCCAGGTCGTCGTTGCTGGCCTGGAGCCAGGCGGAGTAGAACGGCGAGGTCTCCGCGGTGGCGCGCATCGCCACCCGGGAGGACACCGCCTTGGCCGCGTCGTTGAGCACGACGATGACGAGCGCGGCATCGAGATCACCGGCATCGAGTCCCTCGGCGTAAGAGCCGGCGTCATCGCCGGTGCGCCACAGCGCGAAGCCCGGATGCACCGAGCGGGAGGCAGAGCCCGAGCCGCGACGCGCCAGCCGGGAGAGTTCCTCCAGATCGAGATCGAGCCCGAAAGCGGCGGAGGCGGCCCCCGCCAGGGCGGCGAACCCGGCAGCGGACGAGGCCAGCCCGGCACCCGTGGGCACCGTGTTACGAGACTCGACGACGACGCGCTCCCGGCGGCCGGCACGCTGCCGCACCAGGTCGAGGAAGGCGCTCACCCGGGCGCGCTGCCCGGCGCCGGCCGCACGGCCGTCCAGGGACAGCGAGTCCTCCGCCGCGGTGGCGTCCAGCCGCACGGTGGTGGTCGTCGGATAGGCGTCCAGCGTCATGGAGAAGCTCGGGCTCGCCGGGAGGATCAGTTCCTCATCGCTCTTGCCCCAGTATTTGATGAGAGCGATATTGGGATGCGCCACGGCGGTGAAGGTAGTCGTCAAGGCTGAAACATCCTGGTGTCGAAACGATAGATGCCTGCAGCGCCGGCCTCCCGGAGCGCCTGTTCAACCGTAGCAGAGGCCTCTTCCCCGGGAAGCAGCACGACGACGCAGCCGCCCTGGCCGCCACCTGAGAGTTTCGCCCCGAGCCCGCCCGCGGCCAGGCCGGCGGTGGCGAGCCGGTCGATCTCCTTGCTGGAGACGCCCAGACCGGCCAGCAGTTCCTGCGCCTCGTTCATCAGATCGCCCAGCTGCGTCACGCCGTCGGCCCCGCCGAAGACCTGCTCCACCTGACCGCTGATGGCGCCCAGCCGTTCCAGCGCCGCGCGACCCTGCTGCGGGTGCGCCGTCAGGTGGGCGCGGACATCGGCGACGGCGGAGCGGGTGTTGCCGTGCACGCCGGTGTCGGCGACGAGGAAGTGCGCGGTGGTGCGCACGCCCAGCCGGTGGGCGCTGCCGGACTGGAAGCGGATGGGGCCTTCGGCCGCGGTCGCGCGGGCGTCGAGTCCGCTCGGCGTGCCATGGGCGACGCGTTCGGCGTGCTGCACTAGTTCGAAGCAGAGCTCCTCGCCCAGCGGCACCCCGGCCAGATCGGCGATGGCCCGCACGATGGCGGTGGAGGTGGCCGCGGAGGAGCCCAGCCCACGGCCGGGCGGCACGGCGCTGTCCACGTCGACGGCGATGCCCGGCTCCAGGCCGAAGTGCGCCCGGGCGGCGGCGACGGCGGTCAGCGGGATCGCATCGGCGCCGGGCCGGCGGGTGGCCGGATCGCCCAGATAGGAGGAGTCCACGCGCGAGGGGCCTGAAGTCCAGGCGGCCTGAGCGTACACCGACAGGCCGTGCAACGGCACGGCGATGGCGGGGTAGCCGTAGACGACCGCGTGCTCGCCGAAGAGTATGACCTTGGCGTGCGCGCGGCCGTGGCCCGCACTGGGATCCTGGGTATCAATCGCTCTGGACAACTGGACCATCGTACCCGAGGCCGCCTGGGCACCCGCTGAGGACGTGATGCCCGGACGCTCAGTCGTCCTGACCGGCCGGATGCTCATCGGGCGCCAGGCGCGTCCAGCGCTCCACCGGTGCCGGCTGCAGCGCGGAGGGGAAGCCCTCCAGCTCGCCCTCCGGGCTGGCGTCCCATTTGGCGAAGGTGAGCTTGGTGCGCAGCCACATGGTGACCAGGCGGGCGACGGCCTCGACGGAGGCGATGGTGGTGCGCTCCCAGCCGTGGCTGCCGTCGACGCCGAAGCCCAGCAGCGCCGCGCGAGTGCCGGCGCCGGCTTCGATCGCGGCGGCCGCATCGGAGCGGTAATGCCGGAACACGTCGCGCACGCAGGGGATGTCGCCGCTGTGAGCCAGGCTGTGCAGCCGCCGGGTCAGGTGGTAGTCGTAGGGGCCGTGGAGGTCCGCCATGAGAAGCGTCACACCGTCTTCGATGGACTCCTGCTCGGGGGCGACGACGGCGTTGTCCAGCGAGACCAGCTCGGCGACGGAGTCGACCAGGCCGTGGCTGGCGCCGTGACCGACCTCTTCGCTGATGGTCACCATGATGTTCGTCTTGTGCGGCAGGACGATGCCGTTCTCCGTGATCGCCTTGGCGACCGCGAGCGCGGCGGCCACGCCCGCCTTGCCGTCCAGATGCCGGGAGACGATGTAGCCGCTGTCGGTGACCTCCGGTGTGGCCACGAGCGCCACGAAATCGCCCACCTGGACGCCGAGCCGGCGCAGGTCCTCAATGTTCTCTGCGGGCTCGTCGATGCGCAGTTCGACGTGCTCCCAGTCGCCGGGCTGGCTGTCGACGGCATCGTTGTAGCGGTGCCCGGAGGCCATCAGCGGCAGCACCGTGCCGGTGTACACCCGGTCGGGACCGTCGACGAAGAGCTTCACCCGGGCGCCGGCGGCGAACCGGGCGGAGTGGGTGCCGATGGGTGTCAGCTCCAGCCGGCCGTTGGGTTTGAGCCGCTGCACCATGCAGCCGATGGTGTCGGCGTGCACCACGATGGCCCGCTCGGCGGTGTCGGCCGGGCTGGGCTCGCCGGGGAGTTCCGCCACCAGGGCGCCGCGCCGGGTCAGGGTGAACGGGACCCCGAGCCGGGTGAACATATCGCCGACGAACTGCATCACCGCGTCCGTGCGCCCGGTGGGGCTGGGAGTCTGCAGAAGCCGGACCAGGACGCCGACGAGCCAGTCCCGGTCGATGTCCAGCGGGCTGGGCGTCTCCTGGGTGATCGGCTCGGCTGGAGCGTACTCCTCGGCGTTCTCGTTCGGATTGCGGTAGAGCTCGGTCACTTACGACCTTCCCGTGCTGTGCTGATCGGAGGTGGGGGCCGGCGGCTGCCAGGCCCACGGCGTGCGACGCGTGTTCGGGAAGAGGTAGTCGATGAACGCCTGCGGCACCGGCTGGGGCTCATGGTTGGCCAGCCCGGGGCGCTCGTTGGCCTCGATGAACACGTAGTCCTCACCCTCCACATCGGGCACGAGGAAGTCAATTCCAGTGACCGGGATGCCGATGGCCTCCGCGCAGGTGACGGCCGCCTCGGCCAGCACGGGGTTGAGTTTGGCGGTGACGTCGTGGATGGTGCCGCCGGTGTGCAGGTTCGCGGTGCGCCGCACCTGGAGCCGCTGCCCCGCCGGCAGGACGTCGTCCAGGCTCCAGCCCTCCTCCTTGACGGTGGCCTCGGTCAGGGAGTCCAGCGGAATGCGCGACTCGCCGCCGGTCTGGGCGGAGCGGCGGCGGCTCTGCGCCTCGATCAGCTCGGTGATGGTGTGCTGGCCGGTGCCGATCACCGCTGCCGGGCGCCGGACCGCCGCGGCGACGACCTTGCCGTCGATCACCACGATGCGCAGATCCTCGCCTTCGCAGAACTCCTCCAGGAGGATCTCCGTGCCCGGCCCGCCGGCCCGGCCCAGGGCCTCCTGCAGTTGCTCTGGGCTCTTCACGCCGATGGTGATGCCCACCCCCTGCTCACCGCGGGCCGGTTTGACCACGACGGAACCGACCTCGCGCAGGAACGCTTCGTCGGATTCGTCGAACGCGGCGGTCACCGAACGCGGGACCTTGATCCCGGCCTTGGCGACGACCTTGCGCGCCACCCGCTTGTCGTCGCAGCGGCTCATCGCCACGGCGGTGGTGTACTGGGACAGGGACTCGCGGGTGATGACGGTCCGCCCGCCGTGCTCCAGCTGCATGTAGCCGGTGTCCGCGTCCAGCACGGTGACGCGGATGCCGCGGCGGGCCGCCTCGTCTGCGATGATCCGGGCGTAGGGGTTGAGGTTCTCCACCTGGTCCTCGGCCTGCTTGGAGAACAGCGGCTCGTTGATGGCGTTCTTCCGTTTGAGGCCGTACACCGGGACCCGGCTGAAACCCAGTTTGCGGTACAGCTTCAGGGCGGAGTCGTTGTCGTGGATGACGGACAGGTCCAGCTGCGCCCGGCCGGCATCGGCGAACCGGTGCAGCAGGTCCATCACCAGGGCCGTGCCGATGCCCGGTTGCGAGGCCTCCGGATCCACCGCCAGGCACCACAGGCTCGAGCCGTTGTCCGGATCCTCGAACAGCGCCACGTGGTCCACGCCGGTCACGGTGCCCTTGACCTCGCCGCCGGCCGGGTCCACCGCGACGAGATAGGTCACGGCAGGATTGGTGCGGGCGTTGTCCCAGATCACCTGGGGGTCGGCAGGCACCATGCCGCAGCTGATGTAGATCCGCGAGATCGCCTCGCACTCCTGGTAGGAGGCGACCTCGCGGATCGTCAGGCCGGTGTCCCGTGGCGCGTCCAGATCGGTGAGCCGGCGGCGCAGGGTGATGCTCGGGTCGATGAAGTACTCCTGGGGATGGAGCGCCACCAGGATGTGGGCGTCCTCCAGGTACATGCAGATGTCTCGGCGCCCGGTGGTCTCGTCCCGCAGGACGTCACCGATCTTCTCGACGTCGTCGAAGGTCTGGCCGAAGACCAGGCGGCCCCAGCCCAAGTCCAGGATCGCCTCGTTCTTCATGCGGCTGCTCCCGTGATGCCGTGCTTGTCGAGCCAGAGCTGCAGGAGGCCGATCTGCCAGAGCCGGTTGCCCCTCAGCGGGGTGAGGTTGTCGTTGGGCGCTTCCAGCAGCGCCTGCACCGCTCGCGGCTCGAAGAGCTTGCGCTCCTGCGCCGCCGGCCCGATCACGGCCTCACGGACCATCTCCAGGTACGGGCCCTGCAGATGCTTGAGTGCCGGCACCGGGAAGTACCCCTTGGGCCGGTCGATGACCGCCGCGGGAATCACTTTCCGGGCGGCTTCCTTGAGCACGCCTTTGCCCTCCTGCGCGGTCTTCAGCTCCGGCGGGCAGGCCGCGGCCAGTTCCACCAGTTCGTGGTCCAGGAACGGCACGCGCGCTTCGAGGCCGTGCGCCATCGTCATATTGTCGACCCTCTTGACCGGGTCGTCGACCAGCATCACCGTGGTGTCCAGTCGCAGTGCCCGGTCCACGCCGGTCTGGGCGCCGGCCCGGGCGAAGTGGGCACGGACGAATTCGCCGGAGACATCGGCGGCCGCGAGCGCCGGAGCCGTGACCAGCTGCGCCATCTCCTCGTGGCTGCGGTCGAAGAACGCTCCCCGGTAGCGCGCCACCGCCTCGTCCAGGTCGCTGCCTGCGGCGTGCATCGGCGGGTACCAGTGGTAGCCGGCGAACACCTCATCGGCGCCCTGCCCGGACTGCACGACCTTGACGTGCTTGGCGACCTCCTGGCTGAGCAGGTAGAACGCCACCGCGTCGTGGCTGACCATGGGTTCGGCCATGGCGCCGATGGCGTCGTCCAGCGCGGGCAGCATCCGGGCGGTGTCGATGCGGATCTGGTGGTGCGAGGTGCCGTAGTGCTCGGCGATGATGTCGGAGTAGCGGAACTCGTCGCCCTCCTCTCCCCCGGCGGCCTCGAAGCCGATGGAGAAGGTGTTGAGCCCGTGCTGCCCTTCCTCGGCCAGGAGGCCGACGATGAGGCTGGAGTCGAGGCCGCCCGAGAGCAGGCAGCCGACCGGGACGTCGGCGACCAGACGCCGGCGGACCGCCACCCGGAGCGCCTCCAGGACGGCGTCCTGCCAGTCTTCCTCGCTCCACCCGGCGTACTCCTCCCGGCGGGTGAAGGAGGCCTCCCAGTAGAGCTTCTCCTGGGAGCGGCCGTCCGGTTCGATCCACTTCAGCGTGGCCGGGGGGAGCTTGCGGACGCCGGTCAGGATGGTGCGCGGCGCCGGCACCACGGAATGGAAGGTCATGTAGGAGTGCAGCGCCTCGGGGTCGATCCGGGTGTCCACGCCGCCGGCCTGGAGCAGCGCCGGCAGGGTCGAGGCGAAGCGCAGCCCGCCGTCCACCTGCGCGTAGTACAGCGGCTTGATGCCCAGGCGGTCGCGGCCCAGCAGGACCCGGCCGGAGCCGATCTCGGTCAGCGCGAAGGCGAACATCCCGATCAGCCGGTCCACGAAGGACTCGCCCCATTCGCGGTAGGCCTTCAGGATGACCTCGGTGTCGCTGTGTGAGCGGAAGCTGTGACCGCGGGAGATCAGTTCCTCGCGCAGCTTGGGGTAGTTGTAGATGCACCCGTTGAAGACGATCGACAGGCCCGTCTCCTCGTCCACGAAAGGCTGCGCGCCGGCCTGGGAGAGGTCGATGATCGCCAGCCGCCGGTGCGCGAACGCGATGTTCCCGTCCTGCCAGATCCCGCTTCCGTCGGGGCCTCGCGGCTCCAGGCACCGGGACATCCGCTCCAGGGCGTCCAGATCCGGCTTACGGCCATAGGTGATCTCACCGGCGATTCCACACACGCTGCTGTTTCCTTACTCGATGCTTCGGTTGGGGTTGAGCTAGTGGTGCAGTGTCATCCTACTTCGGGGGCGTTTCGCGCCCGGTAGCGGCCCGAAGCGGCGACGACGGTGAACCTGCGGTCCCGGGCCAGCTGCTCGACCGGGCCGATCCACCGCTCCAGCACGGGCCGGTACCGCAGATGCGAGTTGTAGACGAAGACCGCGACGCCGTCGGGAGCGAGCACCTCGCCGGCGGCGCGGATCATGCGCTGGGCAGCCGAGGTGTCCACCGCAGCTCCGGTGTGGAACGGCGGATTGCACACGAGCAGGTCCGGTGCCGGCCAGCCACCCCCGGGGTGCAGCGCGGCGGCAGGGAAGGAGGCGAGCACGTCGTCGAGCACGACCCGGATACGGGGACCGCCGCTGTCCGCGACGGCAGGCTCATCGGCGGCACCGGCATCGACGTCGGCATCGGCATCGGCATCGGCATCGGGCACAGTGAGACCGTTCGCGGCGAGTGTGCGGGCGGTGGAGTCCACTGCCAGCCGGGAGACGTCGCAAGCCCATAGGTGGTCTGGGCGCAGCTGCCGTGCCAGCCATGCGGACAGCCAGCCGTTGCCGCAGCCCAGTTCCACGACGCTCCGCGGCCGGGGGGTGCTCGCGCGAAAGGCCTGCGCCAGCGCGCGGGTCAGCAACCTGCTGCCGGCATCGACGCCCGCGCCGTGGAAAGTGCCGTGCAGCGCATGCACCGTCAGGCCGGACTCGGCGTCGATGCGGATATCGACCGGATGCTCCCAGCCGGCCGGTTGCGCGGCGGCGAGCGTCTCCTGCGCAGTGACCGGAACCGTCCGGTCTCCGGCGGCGGGGTCGCCGGCGATGAGCAGCCGGGCCTTGTGCGCCGCCGGAGAGACGTCCACGCGCGGGAACCGGGCGCGCATGTCCTCGGTGAAGCTGGGGTCCATGTGCTTGATCGCACCGGCGGCCACCACGAGGGCGCCCGGCGCCAGCTGCCTGGCGGCGTCGAGGTAGGCGCGGAACAGGCCACGGTCCTTGGGGACGCGCAGCAGCACCAGCTCCGCGCCCGCCAGCGCCGCGGTCAGTCCGCGGCTCACCAGTCCCCGCGGCCCCGCACCGGCGGTCTCTCCTGCGCTGGCCACGTCGGTTCCGCCGGGCTGGCGGTCTGCCGCGGAGGCCGGGTGAACGGCCGTGCCGGGCAGGTGAAGCTCCTGGTCCCATCGGCGTATCCGCGTGATCCCATGCTGCGGCAGCCAGTTCTCCCAGCGCTCATCGGGGGCGTCGATGAGCGCCACCTGCCGCCACCCGGGCCGGGCCTGGGATTCGCCCTCCCGGAGGGGCCTGCCGGAGAGGTCGAGGGTCCCGTCCAGCCTGCCGGTCAGGTACTCCAGCGCCAGGCGCGCGGGCCCGCTGCCTGGACGACCGGCGTCGGCGTTCATCGGCGTCATTCAGCCGCGCGAGGAGGCATCGTTCAAAGCGACGATCTCATCCGCAGTCAGGTCCAGGTCCATCGACTCCACCAGTGCAGGCAGCTGCTCCACCGTACGCGCCGAGGCGATCGGCGCCGGAACCGCGGGACGGGTGCGAAGCCATGCCAGGGCGACCGCGGCCATGCTGACGCCGCGTTCGGCGGCGAGTTCGTCCAGCAGGCCCAGCAGCATGAGGTTGCGCGGCTCGTCCAGATAGCCCGCGGCCTTGCCCGCGCGCACCGAGTCGACCTCCTTTCCCGGGCGGTATTTGCCGGTCAGGAAGCCCGATGCGAGGGACCAGTACGGAAGCTCCACCAGGCCGAGTTCCTGCACCGCCGGGAGGACATCGGCCTCGATGCCGCGCTCCACCAGGTTGTAGGGGTCCTGGGAGACGGTGAACGGGGTCAGGCCGTTGTCCTTGGCGATCTTCACCGCCGAACGCAGCCGTGCCGCCGTGAACGTGGTGGCGCCGACCTCGCGCACCTTGCCCGCGCGGACCAGCTCGTCGAAGACCGCGATGTACTCCTCCTGCGGGACATCCGGATCGTCACGGTGGGCGTAGTACAGATCCACGTAGTCGGTGCGCAGCCGTCGCAGCGAATCCTCGACTGCCTGCCGGACATTGCCCGGGGACAGGCCGGGCCGCTGGGGGTGCTGGAACACCTTGGTCGCCAGGACGACGGATTCGCGGTTGCCCCGGGAGGCCAGCCACTCACCGATGATCGTCTCCGACTCCCCGCCGGAGTTGCCTTCCGCCCAGGCCGAGTAGACATCGGCGGTGTCGATGGACTTCCCGCCCGCCGCCACGAAGGCGTCCAGGATGCGGAAGCTCTCCTCCCTGTCCGCCGTCCAGCCGAAGACGTTGCCGCCGAGCACCAGCGTGCCGAAGTCCAGTCCGGTCATGCGTTCCTCCTCCACGCGGAGCCGGCGCGGCCCCGCCTCGGGTGTCGTCCCATCACCTGGGACTCTACTCGTCCCCGCTATGCCCCTGGTCAGAGCGGCATCCGTGGATATGATGGAGGCGGCGGTGCGCAGGGGCGCGGTCTGAACGCCGGCGCGGCCCGCCGATGCCCGCCCGCCGTTCCAAAGGAGGACATGATGACAGTTCTGATCGGCTATTCCCCCACCCCCGAAGGTGAGGCCGCGGTACATTTCGGCATCCGGCAGGCCAAGGCGTTCGGTGAGGACGTCCTGGTGCTCAACGCCGGCGAGGGCCGGGAGCACGACGACCCGGGCATCGCCACGGAGCAGCAGAAGGACCATGTCCTGGACATCCTCAAGAAGTCCGGCGTGGCCTTCGACCTGAAGCAGTACGTCCGCGGCAACGACGCTGCGGAGGAGATCCTGCAGGCGGCAGAGACCGCAGACGTGTCGATCATCGTGATCGGCTCCCGGAAGCGCTCTCCCGTGGGCAAGCTCATCATGGGTTCCACCGCGCAGCGGATCATCCTGGGCTCGTCCAAGCCGGTCGTCTCCGTGAAGGCCGACTGAGCGAACACAGACTGAGCGAACGCCGGCTGGCGAAAGCGACGCGACGCTGCCCGGCTGGCACCATCGCCGGCCCGCCCACCGCGAAGCCCGCTCGCGGCCCGGCCTGCCCACCGGCACGCAGGATGGCGAGGAAGTCGCGAAGCGTGCTCACCAGCTGCCCGGCGGATGGCCGGGCAGTGCGCCGATGAACAGGCTGCATGCGGCGACGGGCACATGAGACGAGACGACGGCGCCTCCCCGGTGAGAGTTCCCCGGGGAGGCGCCGTCATCTCGTGCGCAGATCTACGCTCTGTCCGCCCGTGGCGGGGAGCCCCGTGGCGGGGCGCTGTCCCGCCTGCGGGCGCACGGGCGCTCGTCTCAGCCGGCTCGTCTCAGCCGAGCAGCTCGCGCAGGAGCCGCGCGGTCTCGGACGGGGTCTTGCCGACCTTGACCCCCGCGGCTTCCAGGGCCTCCTTCTTCGCCTGCGCCGTACCGGACGAGCCGGAGACGATGGCGCCGGCGTGGCCCATGGTCTTGCCCTCCGGCGCGGTGAAGCCGGCGACGTAGCCGACGACCGGCTTGGTGACGTTCTGCTTGATGAACTCCGCCGCGCGCTCCTCCGCGTCGCCGCCGATCTCGCCGATCATCACGATCGCCTGCGTCTCCGGATCGGCCTCGAAGGCCTCCAGGGCGTCGATGTGGGTGGTGCCGATGACCGGGTCCCCGCCGATGCCGATGGCGGTGGAGAATCCGATGTCCCGCAGCTCGTACATCATCTGGTAGGTCAGGGTGCCGGACTTCGACACCAGGCCGATGGGGCCCTTGCCGGTGATGTTCGCCGGGGTGATGCCCGCCAGGGCTTCCTCCGGAGTGATGATGCCGGGGCAGTTGGGGCCGATGATGCGGGTCTTGCCGCCCTTCTGCTGGGCGTAGGCCCAGAACTCGGCAGAATCCTGCACCGGGATGCCCTCGGTGATGACCACCAGCAGGCCGATCTCCGCGTCGATGGCCTCCTTGGCGGCGTCCTTGGCGAACGCCGGCGGCACGAAAGCGACCGAGACATCGGCGCCGGTCGTCTCCATCGCCTCCACGACGGTGCCGAACACCGGCAGCTCGACGTCGTTGCCGTCCTTGTCCTTATGAGTCACGGTGGTGCCGACCTTGCGGGCGTTGACCCCGCCGACGATGGCGGTGCCGGCCGCGAGCATGCGGGCGGTGTGCTTGCTGCCCTCGCCGCCGGTGATGCCCTGGACGATGACGCGGGAATCCTTGTTGAGGAAAATCGACATGTCTCTTGTTCTCCCTAAGCTCTTCGCAGACTCGCGCGGTCAGTTGGCGGCGGCCAGCTCGGCGGCCTTGTCCGCGCCGCCGTCCATGGTCTCGGTGAGGGTCACGAGGGGGTGCGCGGCATCCTGCAGGATGCGGCGTCCCTCCTCCACGTTGTTGCCGTCCAGGCGGACCACGAGCGGCTTGGTGGCCTCGTCGCCGAGGATCTCCAGCGCCTTGACGATGCCGTTGGCGACGGCGTCGCAGGCGGTGATGCCGCCGAAGACGTTCACGAACACGGACTTGACCTGGCTGTCGGAGAGGATCACGCTCAGGCCGTTGGCCATCACCTCGGCGGAGGCGCCGCCGCCGATGTCCAGGAAGTTGGCCGGCTTCACGCCGCCATGGCCTTCGCCGGCGTAGGCGACGACGTCGAGGGTGGACATCACCAGGCCTGCGCCGTTGCCGATGATGCCGACCTCGCCGTCGAGCTTCACGTAGTTGAGGTCGAGCTCCTTGGCCTTGAGCTCCAAGGGGTCGGTGGCGTCGATGTCGTGGAGCTCGGCATGGCCGGGCTGCCGGAACTCGGCGTTCTCGTCCAGGGACACCTTGCCGTCCAGCGCGATGATCTCGCCGTCGCCGGTCTTCACCAGCGGGTTGACCTCCACGAGGGTGGCGTCCTCTTCGGCGAAGACGGTCCACAGGCTCTGCAGGACGGGAGCCACCTTGGCGGCGGTCTCGGCGTCGAAGCCGGCTGCTTCGGCGATCTCCGCGGCCTTGGCCTCGTCGATGCCGGTCAGCGCGGAGACCGGGACCTTAGCCAGCGCCTCGGGGCGCTCTTCGGCGAGCTGCTCGATCTCCATGCCGCCCTCTTTGGACGCCATGGCGAGGTACGTGCGGTTCGAGCGGTCCAGGAGGACGGAGAAGTAGTACTCCTCGGCGATATCGGCGCCCTGGGCGATCATCACCTTGCGCGTGATGTGGCCCTTGATGTCCAGGCCGAGGATCTCCTCGGCGCGCGCCTTCGCCTCCTGCGGGTTCTTCGCCAGCTTCACGCCGCCGGCCTTGCCGCGGCCGCCGATCTTCACCTGGGATTTCACCACGACGGTGCCGCCTCCCAGCTGCTCCGCTGCGGCTTCGGCCTGCTCGGGGGTCTCGGCCACGAGGGCCTTGAGCACGGGCACGCCGTGCTTCTCGAACAGATCGCGCGCCTGATACTCGAACAGATCCACGTCTTCACGTCCTATCGTCTCGTGTTCGCGCCCGAGGGCCCGCGGCCGGCCGCACTCCCCTTGCCGCCGCCGTGGAGCCTGCTGTGGCGCTCACTCTTATTGCCATGCAGCCAAGTCCAACCTTAAGCCCGCCCTCACGGATTTCGCATACAGCCTGCTGTGACGCAGACCACACGGGTGAGGCGGGGCGACCCCGTCACGGGCGCGGACAACACCGGGTCCCGTCGCAGCCGGTGATGCGCGCAGCAGCACCCGGGGCGCCGCGGAGCATCCGCCGGGCAGGGTCAGTTCTCGAAACCGGTCGACAGGCTCCGCAGCAGCTCGGCCAGACGCTTGCGCTGCGCCGCGGTGAGTCCCGCCAGGAGCTCCTGCTCGTGAACCAGCAGGTCCTGCAGGGAGTTGTCCACCTTGGACTTTCCCGCATCGGTCAGGCGCACCAGGACTCCGCGGCGATCGTAGGGGTCCGGGTGCCGCTCCACGAGACCGGCTGCCACCAGGCGGTCGATGCGATTGGTCATCGTCCCGGAGGTGACGAGGGTCTGCGTGAGCAGCTGGGACGGGGTGAGCTGGTACGGCTCACCGGAGCGGCGGAGCGCCGAGAGCACGTCGAAGGCCCACACCTCCAGACCGTGCTGGGCGAAGGTGGACTTCCGCGCCAGGTCCAGCTGCCGGGACAGGCGCGAGACCCGGGAGAGGATCTCCATCGGGCTGACCTCGAGGTCGGGCCGCTCGCGCCGCCAGGCCGCAACGATCCGATCCACTTCGTCCATGGATCAAGAATACCCTCGGCCAAGCTTCTCGACGTCAAGACGTCGGCCTTGGCACCTGCCGCGAGCAGCGGAGGTGCCAGTGGCGCTCACCGGCGCATCACGCGAGCACCCGGGCGGGGGCCGGTGGTTCTGAGCACCGCGGTCACATCGGGCGTGGCCGAGAGCATGACGGACAGTTCCAGGGCGTGCGCCGCGTCCCGGGCCAGCAGCGCGACGGTGGGACCGGATCCGGTCAGCACCGAGCCCAGGGCGCCGGCCTCGAGTCCGGCCCGGTGCACATCGGTGACAAGGGGCGCCATCCTGCGGGCGGGAAGGTCGAGGTCGTTGACCAGCTCGGCGGCGAGATGCGCGGCGTCGCCTGAGGCGAGCGCCTGGAGCAGGTCCGGTGCGGCCTCGGGATCGCGGATGCGCCGGCTCTCCCGCAGATCGTCGAGCCGCCGGTACACCGACGGCGTAGGCAGGCGGGCGTCGGAGAGGACGAGCACCCAGGTGTAGGCGCCGCGGCACAGCAGCGTGGTGAGCCGGTCGCCCCGGCTGGTGCCCAGGGCGGTGCCGCCGGCCAGGGCGAAGGGCACATCGGCGCCGAGCTCGGAGGCCAGGCCGTGCAGCTCGGCGCGGCTGAGCTCCAGACCCCACAGCTGGGCACAGGCCACGAGGGTGGCGGCGGCATCGGCGGGGCCGCTGCCCAGGCCGGCCTCGGCCGGGATGTTCTTCTCCACCTCGATGCGGCACGGCCGGCGCACCCGCGCGAAGCGGCCGGCCAGCAGCCGAGCGGCGCGCATCGCCAGGTCGGTCTCGTCGGCGGGGAGACGGTCAGTGGCGAAGGGCCCGTCGTAGTGCACGGACCAGTCATCGGCGGGCTTGACCGTCACGTAGTCCGTCAGGCCGACCGCCTGGAAGACGCTCGCCACGGGATGGTAGCCGTCGGCGGCGCGCGGTCCCACCCGGAGGGAGAGGGTGATCCGGCCGGGGGCGCTCGCGGTCACGGCGCGCGGCGTCCTGGAACTCTGCGCCATCCATGCCTCCCTCAGGCGGGCCGTACCGGCGATGTCCGCCGACGCCAGCTGGGGCCCCGGCATCGGGCGGATGTGTCGCCGCTCACATGCGATGTCTCCACCGTACCAAGCAGGGATGAGCGCTCAGCATCCACCCGGGCGCTGCCGCCGGGGCCGCTCAGCCGGCGAGCTGCTCGGCGATGCGGGCGTAGTCCTCGATCCGCAGCTGCTCGCCTCGCGCCCGCGGGTCCACTCCGGCGGCGCGAAGTGCCCGCTCGGCGGCTTCGCCGGACCCGGCGAGCCCGGACAGCGCGGCGCGCAGGGTCTTGCGGCGCTGCGCGAACGCGGCGTCCACGAGCGCGAAGACCTGCGGCCTCGACGCGGTCGTGACGGGAGGCTCGCGCCGGTCGAAAGCGACCAGACCCGAGTCGACGCGAGGCGCCGGCCAGAAGACGTTCCTGCCGATCGAGCCGGCTCGGCTGACTTCGGCGTACCACTGGGCCTTCACGCTGGGCACGCCGTAGACGCGCGAGCCCGGCGGCGCGGCGAGCCGATCCGCCACCTCGGCCTGCACCATCACCAGCACGCGTTCCAGCCCGGGGACCTCTGCGAGCATATGCAATAGCACCGGTACGGAGACGTTGTAGGGCAGATTCGCCACCAGCGCCCTCGGGTCCGCCCCGCCGCCGGCGAGCTCGTCCCGGGTGATGCGCAGGGCGTCCGCATGCAGCACCCGCAGGCGCGCGGCGGCCTCCGGGCTGCGGCCCCGGACCGTCTCGGGAAGAGCCCGTGCCAGGGCGGGGTCGATCTCCACGGCGGTGACCCGGCAGCCGGCCTCCAACAGACCGAGGGTCAGGGAGCCGATGCCGGGGCCCACTTCGACGATGTGGTCGCCCTCGCGCACCCCTGCCGCCGCCACGATCCGCCGCACGGTGTTGGGGTCGATCACGAAGTTCTGCCCCCACTGCTTGGTGGGCTTCAGATCGAGCGCCCCGGCGATGCGCCGGATGTCATTGGGGGTGAGAAGGAGATCCACATCCAGCAGTCTAGGCCTCCGCGCAGCGGGCACGACCCCAGCAGACGAGGAGCACCGGGCCCGCGCCCGAGCAGACGCGGACGCGGGAGACCGCGCACGCCAGGACCCTCAGGACGCGTAGGCTTGACCGGGTGGACAGGGAAGGACTTGCGGAACTGCTGACGCCGGAGGGCTACCGGCTGCTGATGGAGATCGGCGAATACAGCTCCTCGGATTCGCTGGCACAGGGCGAACGCCTCCGGAAGGAGGGGCACTCCCCCGCGCTGGTCTCCGCCGCGCTCACCCAGGCCCAGCTGCGGCAGGCGGCCAGGGCCAAGTTCGGGGAGTTCGCCCAGGACATGCTCTTCACCCGGGACGGGCTGGAGCAGGCCACCCGGCTCCCCGTGGCCGCCAGGCACGCCCACCGGCTGACGGCCGCCGGCTGTGAGCACATCGCGGATCTGGGCTGCGGAATCGGCGGGGACGCGATGGCCCTGGCCGGGCTAGCGCCGCGGGTCACCGCCGTGGACGCCGATGAGGTCACCGCCGCCATCGCCACCTTCAATCTGCGCCACTTCGACAACGCCGTCGCGCGGCAGGGCGCAGCAGAGGACTTCGATCTGGGGCAGGCTGACGGGCTGTGGCTGGACCCCGCCAGACGGCAGGCGAGGGGCCGGCGCAGCCGTGGTGAGGCCGCGCGCCTGTTCGACCCCGAGGCGTTCTCACCGCCGCTGTCCTGGGCCGTCGGCGCGGCGCGTGAGGTGCGCGCGGCAGGCATCAAGCTCGGGCCGGCCCTGCCTCACGACGCG
Source organism: Sediminivirga luteola (assembly GCF_014639315.1). Classification (GTDB taxonomy): domain Bacteria; phylum Actinomycetota; class Actinomycetes; order Actinomycetales; family Brevibacteriaceae; genus Sediminivirga; species Sediminivirga luteola. The sequence continues at coordinate 115,385 of NZ_BMFY01000001.1, read as the reverse complement.
ATCCCCGAGGACGCGCAGGCGCAGTGGGTCTCGCACGGCGGCGATGTGGTGGAGGTGGCGCTGTGGTTCGGCGCGGCGCGCCACGGCTCCGCCCGGCGGACGGCCTTGGTCCTCGGCGACGGGGAGAGCATCGAACTGAACGAGGAACAGCTGCCGCAGGGTGATGTGCCCGCCGGGGAGCCGGCCGGATATCTCTACGAGCCCGACGGCGCGATCATCCGGGCGGGACTCGTCGGCGCCCTGGCCGGTCCCTTCGAAGCGCATCAGCTCCATCCCTCGATCGCCTACCTGAGCTCCGACCGGCTGGTCCGCTCGCCCCTGGCGGCGGTCTGGCAGGTGCGGGACGTGCTGCCGATGAACGTGCGCGCCGTGCGGGACCGGCTGCGCGAGGAGGGCATCGGCACGGTGGAGATCAAGAAGCGGGGCGCGGACATCGTCCCGGAACAGGTCCGCAAGCAGCTGCGGCTGGATGGGCCGGGGAGCGCGACGTTGTTCTACACCCGCATCGGCCCGGCCCACCGGGTGATCCTGGCCGAACGCATCCCGCAGGGCTAGCCCACAGGACGCCCTCGCCCGACTCGCCGGAACACGCACGGCAGACGCACCCCCGCTGGATTGAGCATTCCTGGGGCTGGACACTCGTGGACTGGGCACGCCGGGGCTGGCCGAAAGGCGGGCTCAGCGGCGGCGCGCGAAACCCCAGATCACCCCGGCCACCAGCAGCGTCAGCCCGAGGGCGCCGGCGACGATCGCGGTGAAGACGCTTCCCACCGTGCCGAAGAGCCCGGAGAGGAAACCGCCGGTCGATTCGCCCAGGGTCAGGATCGCCGTGACCTCCGTCTGCGCCGGCTCCGGCTGGGGCACATCGATGGTGTGCAGCCCGCTCTCCCGGGCGACGAAGGAAGCCTCCACTGTCGCCTCGGTGCCCCGCAGGGCAGAGTTCGAGCTGACAGTGGCCGGGCCGCTCTCATAGGGGTCCCCGGACGGCCCGGTGACCACGGGGCGCTGATCGAACCTGGCCCGCGGGTCCGCAGCCGAGCGGGCCAGGTAGATGAAGTAGGTCTGGCCTTCCTGGAGTTCGGCGGTCATCCGACCCGGTGCAGCCGTGTGCGCGAGGGCGTCGCCGCCGGGGCTGCCGTCCTGCTGGAGCACCCCCAGGGGGATGATCCGGACGAAGGAGAGGATCGCGAAGACCATCAGCACGATGCCGCCGGCGAGCAGGATCCCGCCGGAGACGCCCATGATGAGCGGCCCGTTCCCGGCCTTTCCAGTCCGTCCGGCGCCACCGGAAGGACGTCCCGGCGCGGCGCCGGATCCGGCCGGGGCATGCGGTCCGCCCGGACCTGACCACGGGGGAAGCGGCCCGCCATATCCGCCTGCGGCAGGGAACTCCGGCGGGCCGTAGCCTGGATGTTGCGGTGCGCCGCCGCCGGATGCGCCCGGCGGACCCTCTCCGGCTGCGCCGGATCCGGGGTGCTGATGCGGCCTGCCCGGACCCGGCTGCGGGGCGTGGGGGTGCGGCCCCGGGGACTGTGTCATCGCGACTGGGTTCCCTTCCTCACGAAGCGTGGTCGTGACCGCGGGCCTCCCCGCCCGGCGTACGACGGATCAGCTCCCAGCATGCCTGCGCCCGAGCCAGCCACGCCTCTGCTGTGCCAGGATCGGCACGGTAGCGCTCCAGGAGGGCGTCATCGGCGTCCGGCCGGGTGACCGGGAGCATGCCGCCGGAGGGCCGCAGGGAGGGATCGGCGACATCGCCGCGCAGCAGTCCCACCGTGCCGAGGCCGCAGGCGAGCGGTTCCCCGTCCGGGCCGGGCGGCAGCAGCGCAGCCAGCTCCACCCCGGCGGCGATGCCGATGGAGGTGTCCAGCGCCGAGGACACCACCGCGGGCAGCCCGGTCTGGGCGACGATGTGCCTGGCCTGAGCGATCCCGCCCAGCGGCTGGACCTTGACGACGATGTAGTCCGCTGCCTGCAGGCGTGCCACCCTCATGGGGTCCTCGGCCCGGCGGATCGACTCGTCGGCGGCGATGGGGACGCCGATGCCCGCCTCGGCGAGTTCCGCTCGCAACGCCGCCAGGTCCTCCACCGCGGCGCAGGGCTGCTCTGCGTACTGCAGGCCGAACTCCGCGAGGCGCCGCAGCGCCCGCTTCGCCTCGGCGAGGGACCACCCGCCGTTGGCATCCACCCGGATGACGCCGTCCTGGCCGAGCTCGCGGCGGACGGCAGCGACTCGCGCGATGTCCGCTTCCAGCGGCACGCCGGCCTGCGCCACCTTGACCTTGGCGGTCGTGCACCCCGGGAAACGCGCGAGCACCCGCGGCACCTCCTCGGGGTCGCAGGACGGGACGGTGGCGTTGACCGGCACCTGGTCGCGCACCGTTCCGGCGGGGCCGGGGACGTAGGCGCGTTCGAGCGCCGCGGCGAACCACCGGGCGGCCTCTGGCGGTGGATACTCCTCGAACGGGGAGAACTCCGCCCAGCCGGCCGGCCCGCGCAGCAGCATCGCGGTACGGGTGTCCACGCCACGGAATCTCATCACCATCGGGATGGAGACGACGTGGATCCGGGAGAACAGCTCCCTGACGTCCCGCGGCAGTTCGCCGGTCAGACCGGCGGGAAGAGCCCCGTAGGGACCGGGCGTCTCCGCGGCGAGCGTGCCGGCTCCATCGGTCCCGCTGAGCCCGGCGACCGGGGACGCACCGGAGACCGGCCCGGATGCGACGCCGGGATCGGGATGCGCGTTCATGGTCCCACCCTAGCTAGGCTTGGGCGCATGGCAGCTACGACGCAGGTCTCCGAGATCTTCGACCCCTCCCGCTGGCGCGAGGTCAACGGTTTCGACTTCACCGACATCACCTACCACCGGGCAGTGGACCCGCAGACGGGGAAGGACATCGGCTGCGTGCGGATCGCCTTCCACCGGCCGGAGGTGCGCAATGCGTTCCGCCCCCATACGGTGGACGAGCTGTACCGCGCCCTGGATCACGCCCGGCAGACCCCGGATGTGGGCGTGGTGCTGCTGACCGGCAACGGCCCCAGCGTCAAGGACGGCGGCTGGGCGTTCTGCTCCGGGGGCGATCAGCGCATCCGTGGCCGTTCGGGCTACCAGTACGCCTCGGGTGAGACCGCGGAGACGGTGGATCCGGCACGGGCCGGGCGGCTGCACATCCTGGAGGTGCAGCGGCTCATCCGCACCATGCCGAAGATCGTCATCGCCGTCGTGCCCGGCTGGGCGGCAGGTGGCGGCCACAGCTTGCACGTGGTGTGCGATCTGACCATCGCCAGCCGGGAGCACGCCCGGTTCAAGCAGACGGACGCCGATGTCGGATCCTACGATGCGGGCTACGGTTCGGCCTATCTGGCCAAGATGGTGGGGCAGAAGTTCGCCCGGGAGATCTTCTTCCTGGGCCGCACCTATACCGCCGAGGACATGCACCGGATGGGCGCGGTGAACGAGGTGGCCCCCCACGCGGAGCTGGAGGAGGCGGCGCTGGAGATGGCGCAGGAGATCCTCGGCAAGTCGCCGAACGCGCAACGGATGCTGAAATTCGCGTTCAATCTGGTGGACGACGGCCTGATGGGCCAGCAGGTGTTCGCCGGGGAGGCCACCCGGCTGGGCTATATGACCGACGAGGCGGTAGAGGGCCGGGACGCGTTCCTTCAGAAGCGCGATCCCGACTGGAGCCGTTTCCCCTGGTATTACTGAAAAACCTCGCACCCAGCGGCGTCCCGCAGCAGCTTCTCCCGCACCACAGAGACCTTCGTCTGGCCCGGCGGCTGCGCACGGCCACGCACGGTCACCGGTGTCGGCCTGCGGTCAGTTCTCCGCGTCGCGGTCCTCGTGCTGGCCCTTCGGCCGGCCGGGGCTGCCCTGGCCGCTAGGGCCGTCGTCGTCCTCGGGGTCGCTCTCGTCCGGGACGCCGGGATCGTCGTCCTGAGCCGGGTCCTGCTCCGCAGGCTCCTGTTCGGCGTGCTGTTCCGCGGCGGCGCGGCGCTGGTTGCGCTGTGCTTCCCAGCTGCTCTGCTCCGCGAGCTTGCGCAGGAACTCCGGGTCATCGTCGGGAGCCACCGGCGGCCGGACCTGCTTCCCGTAGGAACGGCCGAACGCGAACCACATGATCACCCCGATGGCCGGCAGCAGGATGATGACCAGCAGCCAGGCACTCTTGGGCATGGCCTTGACCTCCGAGCGGTCCCGCCGGGCGCAGTCGATCACGGCGTAGATCGTCACGGAGATCAGGATCACCGCTGCGAGCCAGAGGAGTCGTGCCATGCATCCATGCTAAAGCACCACCCTGGGAGGCGGCGAAGAGGTACCGGGCACCGGAGGCCCGCCTCGGCTGCGATCCGGCCGCTCTCATCCTCGGGTCTGCGGGCATGGCCTCCCGGACTCCGCGGGAACGGCGCGGACCCCGCCGTCCGGCGCTGCCGTTCAGCTTCGGACGATAGGCTAGACGTCATGAAAACGGTCTTCCTGTACAGCCTCGCCCGGCTCGGTCTCTTCGCCGTCGTGCTGGGCGTGCTGTGGCTGATCGCGGATCTGACGCTGCTGACGCTGGTGGCCGCGATCGTCATCTCCGCGCTGCTGAGCTTCCTGCTGCTGGGGCCTCTGCGTGAGCAGATGGTGCAGCGCATGGTGGCCCGCACCGAGCAGCGCCGCGCCAAGCGGGCCGGCACGGACGAGAACGCCGAGGACAAACTGAGCTGACCACCCGGGCGCCGGACGTTGAGGGCAGACCGGCGGGCACCCGCCAGCGCCTCCCCCGCAGCACCCGGCCCGGTTTACAGCGCCAGCAGCGACCGACCCGTGAGCGTTACAGCGCCAGTCCCAGCGCCAGCAGCAACCCGTAGACCAGCGTCGCGATCCCGGTCTGTTTCAGCGGCGGGACCAGCGCGTGGCCCTCCTCGCCGGAGAGCACCGTCTGCAGCGCGCCGACCATGAGCGCCAAGGACAGCACGGCCAGGAACACCGCCGGCGTGCCGGTGAGGATCGGGACGATCAGCAGCACATACGGGACCAGGACCATCGCGGCGTAGGCATAGCGGGCGCGTTGCTGCCCCAGCCGGACCGCGAGGGTGCGCTTCCCGCTGACGGTGTCGGTGGCGATATCCCGGATGTTGTTGATCATCAGCACTGCGCAGGAGAACAACCCCACCCCGACGGCCCCCGTCCAGGCGTTCAGCGGGATGGTGCCCACCTGCGCGTATGTCGTCCCCGCCGTCGCCACCAGGCCGAAGTACACGAACACGAAGACCTCGCCGAGCCCCCGGTACCCGTAGGGTCGTTTCCCCCCGGTGTAGTACCAGGCGGCCAGGACGGCCGTCGCCCCCACGGGAAGCAGCAGCCACGCGCCGGACACCAGGACGAGCGCCACGCCCGCCAGCGCCGCGACCCCGAAGCTGAGGAAAGCCGCTCGCTTCACCGTCTCCGGTGCCGCCAGGCCCGAGGCGGTCAGCCGCAGCGGACCGACGCGCTCATCGTCCGTACCACGCACCCCGTCGGAGTAATCGTTGGCGTAGTTCGTGCCGATCTGCAGTCCGAGCGCCAGGATAAGCGCCAGCAGGCCGCGACTGAAGACCTCCAGCATGCTCGCCCCGCCCGGAGGGGTGTCCACGTCGAAGCTGCCGATCACCAGATGCGGCAGACCGCCGAGCTCTCCCAGCGCGGCGCCCGTGCCCACCGCCACGGGCGCGGCAGCGAGGGGGAGGGTGCGAAGGCGCGCGCCTTCCACCCACTGGGCGAGTGTGGCCATGAAGATCCTCGTGAACAGACGTCGATCGGGGTCGCTACGGAATACTCATCGTACTGCCCGTCCGTGCCGGGCCGTCATGAGTTGCTCACCCATCGGGACCGCCCGGTCCTGAGAACCGGAATTCCCGCGACGCCAGACGTCCGGCCAGCGTTTTCGCCGCGGCACGGTCGGGCTTGCCGATCCCCCGCTCGGGCAGCGACTCCACCAGGAAGGCCTGCCGGGGCAGAGCGGCCGCGGGCAGCCGGCCGCTCAGCAGGGACCGCAACCGGGCGAGGTCGACGTCTCCACCTGCCCACCAGGCCGCTGCTGGCGTTCCTCCCCCCGTACCTGGATCGGGCACGCGGTCCGCGGCTGCCGCATCGGCGGAAGCCCCTCCGGGTGCATCCGGGGCGGACGCGGGCGCCGGCTCCGGCCCCTGCTCCGGTTGAAGCAGCGCGACGATGCGGGTTCCCCACTCCGGATCGTCCACTCCGGTGACGATTGCCTGCCGCAGACCCGGCAGGGCGCGCAGCAAAGCCGCCTCCACGAGCGCCGGCGAGACATTCTCCCCGCCGCTGATGAGCACATCGTCGGCCCGGCCGTGGACGCTCAGCATCCCGTCCTGGAGAGAGCCGAGGTCACTGGTGCGGAACCGCCGGCCCAGCCCCGGGACTTCCTCGAACGGGCGGAGGGAGCGCAGCCGGGCGGCCGTGCCGTCGGCCTCGATATCGGCGTAGCCCGAGGCGACCATGGGCGCGGCGATCACGATCCGTCCCTGCGGGTCGATGTCCAGATCCACTCCGGGAAGCGGCATGCGATCGTAGACGACCCCGCCGCAGGTCTCGGTCATGCCGTAGGTGCGCACCAGGTGCAGGCCCGCCTCGGTGGCACGGTCGTGCAGCGAGGGATGCAGGGCGGCGCCTCCCACGAGGATGGCATCGAACCAGGCCGCGCGCGCCAGCGCCTCGGGATCGTCCAGGAGGCGTGCGATCTGGGTCGGCACGAGGGCGGTGTAGCGACGTCCGCCAGGTTCCAGTGCCGCCTGCATGGCGGCGACATCGGCGCTGAAGCCCTCCGCCGTGAACGGGCCGGGCGATGAGACGAACGGCCGGGTGCCGGCGTGCAGGGAACGCAGCAGCACCTGCGCTCCGGCGATGTGATGGACCGGGAGCGCCAGCAGCCAGGCGCCTGGCCCGCCCAGATGCGCCGCGGTGGCTTCGGCGGAGGCGCGCAGGGCTGCGGCGGGCAGTGCCACCGCTTTCGGCTCGCCGGTCGATCCCGAGGTGCGCGCGATGAGTGCCAGGCCGCGGGCTTCTCCCGGATCGGTCACGGTCAGCCAAGGGGAATCGGCGGTCGCAGGCAGGACGAGCGGCGGGCCGGATCCGTCGAGCGCCGCTTCGAGGGCAGGCAGCACCGCGAGCGGATCGCGTGCCATCGCCTGCCTCCTCCATGCGTGCTTAAGCGTTTCCCCGGTTCCGGGCCAGCGTGCTCATGCCACGTGGACACCTGTCCCGGGCGCCCACGCCACGTGGACACCTGTCCCGGGCGCCCACGCCACATCGGCACCTATCCCGGTCATTCGCTTCCCCGGCATTCACCGCGAATCGCTCCACGGGTGCGGTGCCGGCACCGGTCCACAGGGTGCACCGAGCACCGAGCACCGACGGTACCCGCGGGCGCCGGAACGATCCTACCCCCGCCCGGTTGACTGCGCGGCACAGGCTAAGGCCTTTTCAAAGTCGTGAGGCTCTGGCACCACAACCCGCAAGACCACAGCCGACATGGCCCCAGCTGCAACTGGGGCCAACAACCACAACTGGGGCCGTACCTGCCTCACGCCGCCCCTCCTGCCCGGGCGAGTATGTGCAGACGGAAGGGAAGCTCGGGGCCCGCCCCTGTCCCGGAACTCGCCCCAGAGGGCTTCAACGGCGGCGTTCTGACGGCACAACCCTCAGAGACGCCTGCCCCCAGCCACATCACTCCGCCGTGGAACCGTCCACAGATTCGTGTTGCATGTAGAGTTACAGAGCAACACATCTCCACGATCGTGCTCATGATCGTCGAATCCGTCGAGTGGGATGAACACAATTTCGAGCACGCCACCAGGCGAGTGTCCGCTCGGGAGATCGAGCAGGCGATATGGAACGCCACCGGGGCACGGAGACACCGGCGGCATTCCAGTCGCGTGGTGGTCAGTTCGGTCACTGACGGCGGCAAACCGGTCGTGGTGATCGCTCACGTCACGCACCGGGGGCTCCGGCCTATCACAGCATGGGAGGGACGAGCATGACGACGGGGCACGAGGCCGGGTTGGCCGGCCACTACGACAGCACACGGGATACTGCCGGATTCACAGACGAGGTGCCCATCGAAGCCCGTCGGCAGGTCACCATCTCCGTGCGCTTCAGCGAAGAAGAAATCGCCGCCCTCCGAAACAGGGCTGAAGAACTCGGGATCAAGGTCACCGCCTTCATCCGTGCCGCGGCACTCGATGCCGAACGCCCGCTCGATCGCGCCGCCCTGGCTCGGCTCGCCGCTGGCGTGGAGGAACAGGCTCACCGCCTTCGCACGAGCCTGCGCTGACGACACATGAGAGCTGCCCTCCAGATGTACTGACCCGGCACGTCGGTCGAGAGAGTGTGACGCGCTGATCTGAAGTGGCAGCGCGAGAGGGCCTCCCGTGGTGCGACGTCTCAGGACATCCGTGACACGGCGCAGCGCCGGAACCGGTCCCTGAGCGCGCAGAGGCCGAAAGGCGCCCCGGCCTCCTCTGCCACACCCACCACCAGCAGGATCGCAGAGGCCGGAGAGCTGCACGCTTTACAGGCCGGAGTAGGAGTGCAGCCCGGTGAAGAAGACGTTGACGACGTAGAAGTTGAACAGCACCGACAGGAAGCCCATCAGGTTCAGCACGCCGATGGCGGTCGTGGTCCAGCCGCGGGTCGCCCGCGCATGCAGGTAGGCGGCGTAGATGACCCAGACGACGAACGTCCAGACCTCCTTGGTGTCCCAGCCCCAGTAGCGGCCCCAGGCGAACTCGGCCCACACGGCGCCGGCGATGAGGGTGAACGTCCAGGTGACGAACCCCAGGCCCGCCACGCGGTAGGCGAGGCGCTCGATGGAGTCGGCCTCGGGCAAGCGCCGCAGGAACCGGAAGACCTTGCGCGGGGACTCGGCCCCGTCGTACCACTGCTTCGCCAGCTGGAACAGCGTCAGCCCCGCCGAGAGGTACAGCAGCACGGTCGAGAAGATCGCGACCGGGACGTGGATCAGGATCCAGTAGGTGTCCAGGGCGGGGATCAGCTGAGCCGCCGGCGTGTAGAGCACGGTGATGCACAGCCCGAGCGCGATCAGCAGCGCACCCGAGACGAAGGTTCCCATGAACCTCAGGTCCCGGAAGAACAGGGAGACCAGATACGCCACGCCGATCAGCGCCGTCGCGGTGAGGGCGTACTCCATCATGTTGCCCCACGGCACGCGCTGCACCGAGGCGGTCCGCAGCACCACCGCCGCCACGTGCAGCACCACGGCGATGGCGATGAGCGCGGTGCCGATGCGGGCCATCCGCCGCGGGGGCACCGCCTTGCCACCGGCGGTACGACGCGGCTCATCGGCCCCGTCACCGGAGTCCTCGCCCGGTGCTCCACCGCCATCGGCGTCCTCCGCGGCATCGTCCGGGCCCCCGGCGGTGACGAGGGCGCGCTGGCGGCTGGTGCGCACGGCGCCCTTGGCGCCGGCCGGCCGGGACGCGGCGCCCAGTGCCGTCTGCACGGGTGCACGCTCGCCGCGGCCGAAGAGGTCGATGGCGGAGAAGATGAGGGCGATGGTGTAGACCGCCATCGCCGAGTAGATCATGAGGTTAGACCACTCGGCGAGCTCGACGTTGACGTCCACTTCCTACCTCCAGGATCCGGTCGCGTGACAGGGCACGCAGGCGGCTGCCTCGGTCACTTCGGCACCGCCGACTGCAATTCTACGACAAGTCGAGAAACCTCGGGCCGGAGCCGGGGGTCGTCCCCGCGGGCGAGGGCGGCGACTTCGACCCGGACGGCGTCATCGGGTTCCTTGCTGGAATCGGATGCGACCCGGATCCAGGCCCGGCGGCGTGGCACGAACAGGGACGCGGTCAGCCCCAGGAACGCCAGCACGGAGAACACCAGGGTCACGCCCTGCACCGGGTCGTGCCGGATGTCCAGGGCCACGTAGCGCCGGGTGCCTTCGTAGGTGACCGAGCCCAGGCCCTCCGGCAGCTGCGCCGTCTCCCCCTCGCGCAGCTGGAGGGTGAGCGGTTCACCGGTCTGCGGGTCCTGCAGCTCGCGCATGTTCTCCGGGTCGAGGGAGTACACCGACTGCGGGATGCCGGAGTCCAGGCCGAGGTCGCCGGCATAGGCACTTAGGACCATGTACGGGTTCACCAGGTCCGCGAAGGTGGAGACGAGTTCCCCGGTCTCCGGGTCCTGGGACACGGTGGGCAGCAGGATTCCCACGAAGCCAAGCTGCTCGGGTGAGGAATCCGGCACCTTGATCACGCCGCGGGAAGTGTAGACGCCGTCCTGCGGCAGGAACGTCACCGCACCGGAGAACACCACCTCGCCGGAGCCGTCACGGACCGTCATCACCGGCGCGTACCCGTTGCCGACCAGGTACACGTTCGCGCCGTCCATGCGCACCGGCTCGTTGACCCGCATGATCTGCTGCCGCTCCTGCCCGTCCTCCGTCGTGGTGACGAGCGCGGTGAACTCCCGCGGCTGGCCGAACTGATTGCCCTCGGCGACGGTGTCGAAGCTCGCGTGGAACTCGTCGAGCCGGAACCGGAAATCCTGCAGCCGGTCCGGGTCGAAATAGGCGCCCGGCTCGAAATAGTCGTAGGAGACCAGTGAATTGGAGAAGGACTCCTCCTCCACCAGGATGCGCTGACCGGACCAGCCGAACAGGCTGCCGAGGGCCACGGCGATCACGATGCCCAGCAGCGCCACGTGGAAGATGATGTTGCCGGTCTCGCGGAGGTAGCCGCGTTCGGCGGCGAGGTGGTCGCCGCGCCGGTCCACCCGGTAGCCGCGCCGCTTGAGGATCCGCTCGGCCGCGTCCAGGACGCTCTCCCGGTCGCCGTTCAGCTCCAGCTCCCGGTAGGCCGGCATCCGGCTCAGCCGGCGGGGCGCCTTGGGCGGGCGGGCGCGCATCGCCTGCCAGTGCACCTTGGTGCGGGGCAGGATGCAGCCGATGAGGGAGACCATCAGCAGGATGTAGATGGCGGAGAACCAGATCGAGCTGTAGACGTCGAAGAGCTGCAGCCGGTCCAGCCACTCCCCCACCGCGCCGTTCTCCTGGATGTACTGCGCCACCTGGGAGGGATCCTGGATGCGCTGGGGGAACAGCGAACCGGGGACCGCGGCGAGCGCGAGCAGCAGGAGCAGCATGAGCGCGACCCGCATCGTCGTCAGCTGGCGCCACGCCCAGCGCAGCATGCCGATCACGCCGATGTCCGGCGGGGCGGCCTTGCCGTCCTGAGGACCGCCAGCCGCCCCGGCCGGGGCGCCGGTGCCCTCGCCGGAGGTGTCGGCATCGGCGGCGAAGGAGTCCACCCGGTCCGCCGGTCCGCTCATCAGATCACCACCCAGAATCCGTCGATGAGTCCCTGCAGGGAATAGATCCAGCGCATCCACAGGCCGCTCGCCATCACGAGGCCCAGCAGGATGAGCATGCCACCGCCGATCCGCTGAATGGTCAGCTGGTGCCTGCGGACCCAGTCCACCCGGCCCATTCCCTTCACCAGCGCCACGGCGAGCAGCAGGAACGGGATGCCCAGTCCCAGGCAGTAGACGAAGGCGAGGATCGCGCCGCGCCACACGCTTCCCTGATCGGCGCCGAAGCCCACCGAGAGGCTCAGCACCGCCGCCAGGGTCGGGCCGATGCACGGCGCCCAGCTCAAGCCGAACGTCGCGCCCAGCAGTGGTGCGCCCCAGAGTCCGGCCGGCGGCCGCGCACCGATCTCACGGTTGCGCTGGAGGAACGCGAAACCGCCCATGAACACGATGCCGGCGAGGATGACCACTGCACCCAGGATCCTCGTCACCAGGTCCAGATGCGCGGAGACGAGCTGCCCCGCTGCACCGGCCAGCGCCCCGAAAGCGGTGAACACGACGGCGAACCCGAGGATGAACAGGCCGATGCCCAGGCCCACCCGCCAGGTGCGCCGGTCCTGCAGCGAGCCGGCGCCCAGCCCCGTCACGTAGCCGACGTAGCCGGGAACGAGCGGCAGCACGCACGGGGACAGGAACGAGACCAGGCCGGCGAGGGCCGCGACGAGCACCGCCATCAGCATGGGGCCGTTGAGGGCCACCTCCGCGAACTGCGAGCCCAGGCTGGCGACCGGGGATGGCACCGCGAGGTCCGGCATGGCATCAGCGACCGGCGCGGCGACGAGGCCGGAGCCGGACGGGATGCTGGCGAGACGGCTGAGGGGATCCGGCATCAGGACTGTTCTGCGAGCACATCGGAGATGAGGGCGCGCAGCGTGGACTCGTCCACCTCGCCGACGACCCGGGCCGCGGCCCGGCCTTCCGCGTCGAGCACCACGGTGGAGGGCGTCGCCTGGGGCGGGAGCACGTTGCTGAGCGCGGAGACCGCCGCCCCGTCGCGGTCGAGCATGGACTGGTAGGTCAGCTCGAAGGTGCGGTGGAAGGCTTCCGCGGTGGGCGCCTCGTCGCGGACGTTGACCCCTAAGAACCGCACGCCGTCGTCCTGGAACTCCTCGTAGTTCGCCTGCAGGCCCGGCGCCTCGGTCCGGCAGGGCGGGCAGGCGGCGTACCAGAGGTTGATGACGACGGGGGCGCCGCGCCACTCCTGGAGGTCGAAGGGCTCGCCATCGGTGTATTCACCCGCCAGGTCGATCGGCTCGCCGCGCTCGGACGGGCCCAGCTGAGTGATGACGCCGGCTCCGGCGATGTAGCCCTTGTCCTCGCCCGCCTGCTCGGCCAGGCCGTCGGAGGCGGGGCTGCAGGCGACTCCCACGGCGAGTGCGGCCGTCAGCACCGCGGCGGTGAGGGCGCGCCCGCGCCGCCCGGCTCGCGGCAGCCGTGCTGACCGCGATGCAGGCCGAGTGCTCATGCGCCCGGCACCGCCTTCTCGGGCAGCAGGTCGCGGCACGGCTCGGCGTAGGACAGGTCCACCAGGCGGTGGCCGTCGAAGGTCAGCGTGGTCAGCGAGGCAAGGGAGCATTCGCGGCTGCGCGGATCGTGCCAGAGGCGCCGGTTCTCGGCGTGCAGGCGGGTGACCCAGATCGGCAGCTGATGCGAGACCACCACGCCGACCCCGCCGTCGACGCGGCGGCGCAGGCTGGTCACGGCGGCTTTCATCCGCAGCACCTGCTTGTGATACGGCTCTCCCCAGGACGGCAGGAAGGGGTTCCAGGTCTTCGCCAGCATCGCCGGGCTGCGCAGCAGCCGGTCCTTGGAGACCTTCTGACCCTGGAAATCGTTCTCCGCCTCGATGACGCGGTGGTCGATGGTGGGCTCCAGCCCGGTCAGGCGGGCCAGCGGCTCAGCGGTCTGCCGTGCCCGCAGCAGCGGCGAGCTGACGATCTCACGGATCTCGTGCTGGCCGCTCAGGACCGCGCCGACCCGCTCGGCCATCTCGAAGCCCCGCTCGGAGAGGTGGTATCCCGGCAGGCGGCCGTAGAGGATGCCTTCGGGATTGTGCACCTCACCATGCCGGAGCAAGTGGATCGTCGTGGCGGCCATGGTCCCCATGTTCCCAGAATTTCGCCTGGCCTTCATCTTCGTCGGCCCCTGCGCACGGGGATCGCGGCTGTGAATCCGCTTGGAATCAGGCTAGGCGCGCTCAGCCTTCGAGCCAGCGCATGGCCGAGGCGGCACCGTGCAGACCGGGCATGCCGTGCACCGCGCCGCCCGGCGGGACGGAGGAGGAGCACAGGAAGACCCCGGGCATCGGCGTGCGGTACGGGTCCAGGGAGGCGACGGGCCGGAAGAGCTGCTGCCGCAGGCCCATGGCCCCGCCGATGATGTCCCCGCCGACGAGGTTCGCGTCGAACGCCTCCAGCGCGGCCGGGCCCATCACATGACGGGCCACGACGGTGTCCCGGAATCCCGGGGCGAAGCGCTCCACCTGATCCTCGATGGCGCCGGCGAAGGCAGTCTCCACCTCAGGCCCGAGGCCACTGGCGGTGGACAGCCTGGCGTAGGTCCACAGCAGCCGTCCGCCGGAGGAGGGACGGCGGGAGGCGTCGGCGGCGTCCTGCTGCGCGGCCAGGACGAAGGGGCGTTCCGGGATCCCGCCGGAATGGGCGGCGCGCTCCGCAGCGGCGCACTCGGCGGCGGTGCCGCACAGGTGCAAGGTGCCGGCGCCTGCCAGCCGCGGATCGGACCAGGGCACCGGTTCGCTGAGCTCGAACTCGACCCGGACGACGCCGGGGCCATAACGGAACCGGGCCAGCCGGCGGCGGTATCCCTCGGGGACGTCGAAACCCTCCAGCCGCAGCAGCTGGGCGGGTGTCAGGCTCAGCATCGTGACATCGGGGCGCTCGCCGCCGACGGTGACCTCGCGCAGGTCGGTGATGCGGTGCCCGGTGCGGATGGTGCCGCCGTGCTCCTCGATCAGCCGGCCCAGTGCCCGCGCGATGGCCTGGGAACCGCCGCGGGCGAAGGGCCAGCCGTGACGCTGCCCGATGGCGCCGAGCACGATCCCGAACCCGCTGGAGATCAGCCGTTCCAGCGGGAGCGCCGAGTGCAGGGCGATCCCAGCGAACAGTGCGCGGGCATCCTCGCCGCGCAGGGCGGAGGCCTGCAGCGCGGCCGCCGGGAGCCCGGACAGACCGAGGAATCCCAGACTGCGCATCAGGTGCTTGGGCAGCGGCAGGAGCGGGCTGAGCAGGGACTCCAGCATCGTCTGGGTCTCGGGGACGAGCGGGCCGTAGAGCGCCTTCCAGGCGCGTTCGTCGACGTCCAGCTCAGCGGCGGTGGTGGCGAGGTCGGCGTGCATGAGGGCGGCCGGGCGGCCGTCCAGAGGGTGCGCGAGCGGGATCTCGGGATGGGCCCATTCGAGGCCGTACCGCTCCAGTTCCAGCGCTTTGAAGACCGGTGACTGGGCGCCGATGGGGTGCACCGCCGAGCCGATGTCGCTGATGCCGCCCCCGCCGGTCAGATCGGCCGAGCGGGTGGCGCCCCCGATCTCCTCGGCGGCCTCGAACACCGTCACCTCGTGACCGGCGACCGCGAGCACCGCAGCGGCCGTCAGCCCATTGGGACCAGCGCCGACGACTGAGATGCGTGCCATGACCACAGCCTACCCAGGTGCCGTCGCACGGTAACCGGCTGCCGTGTGTCCCATGCCTCGTCGCATGGCAGCCGGTGCGCTTTCCTTGAGGCAGCCTGGCCCGTTACGTCGTCACCGCGCCGGTAGATCGTCACCGCCCAGGTCTGGAGCGCGACGACGTACGGGCTGAGCGACGACATCAGCACCCGAGGGCTCTGGACGGGCGCGGTCGTGCGGCGGCGATGGAGCACACCGCCGAGGGATCCCTGCGGCTCAGCCTTCGGCGGCCGCCTTGGCCGCGGCCGGCAGTGCGGCGATGATCCGGTCGACGACGTCGTCGGTGTGGGCGAGGCTGAGGAACCAGGCCTCGAACGCGGCCGGGGGCAGGTGCACGCCCTGGGCCAGCATCGACTGGAAGAACCGGCCGAACGCCGCAGTGTCCTGGGCGCGGGCGCCCTCGTAGTCGGTGACCGCATCGGCGTCGGTGAAGAAGACGCTGAACATGGAGCCCGCGCTCTGGATCAGATGCGGCACCCCGGCGCAGGAGAGCTCCTCGGTCACGGCGGCGCGCAGCGCATCGGCGGCGCGCTCGAGGACCGGGTACACATCGTGTTCCACCGTGCCGCGCAGGGTCGCCAGGCCGGCTGCAGTGGCGACGGGATTCCCGGCGAGGGTGCCGGCCTGGTACACCGGCCCCTCCGGTGCCAGCTGAGCCATCACCTCGGCGCGCCCGCCGAAGGCCGCGGCCGGGAAGCCGCCGCCCATCACCTTGCCGAAGGTGAACAGGTCCGCCGCGCCGTGCCGGTAGCCCGGGCCGGCCGGATCGCCGTACTCACCGGACTCCCAGCCGTACCACCCCGCCGGGGATACCCGGAAACCGGTCATGACCTCATCGGAGATCATCAGCGCGCCGTGCTCGCGGGTGAGCCGCCGGATGGCGTCCGTGAAGCCCGGCAGCGGCGGGACGACGCCCATATTGCCCGGCGAGGCCTCGGTGATGACGCAGGCGATCTCCTCACCCGATTCCGCGAACGCCCGCTCCAGCGCCTCGGTGTCGTTGTACGGCAGCACGATCGTCTCGGCGGCAGACGCCCCCGTGACGCCGGGGGTGTCCGGCAGCGCGAAGGTCGCCAGGCCGGAACCGGCGGAGGCGAGGAGGGCGTCGACGTGCCCGTGGTAGCAGCCGGCGAACTTCACCACCTTGGCCCGGCCGGTGTAGCCCCGGGCCAGGCGGATCGCGCTCATCGTCGCCTCGGTGCCGGAGGAGACCAGCCGGACCTTCTCCACCGGCGTCACGCGCGAGACGATCTCCTCGACCAGGAGCACCTCGTTCTCGCTCGGAGTGCCGAAGGAAAAGCCCTTCGCCGCGGTGCGCTGCACGGCTTCGAGCACGTCCGGATGCGCGTGTCCGAGGATCATCGGCCCCCAGGAGCCCACCAGGTCGACGTACTCGTTGCCGTCGACGTCCACGAGGAACGCGCCCTCGGCCCGGTCGATGAACCGGGGAGTGCCTCCGACCGCCTGGAATGCCCGCACAGGCGAGTTCACCCCGCCGGGGGTCACCTGGCGGGCGCGGTCGAAGAGCCCGGCCGAACGTGTGGTCTGCATGGTTCTCCCGTCATGTGCTGATGTGCCGGCGCTGACCTGAGGCCGGCACCGCCGTGTTCACACTCACCGTGCCGCGTACCCGCCCGGCGGTCAAACCGTGCCCGTCACCGGACGGCGGCGGACAGTCCCGCGCCGGGGCGGCACCTCGGCTGGCCTTGGCCGGGCGGGGGCGCTGTGCCCGCATCCCGTGTTCACAACCTCACGAGGAAGTACGGCTAGCTCAGCTCCGCTGCGATCTCCGCCGCCCAGTAGGTGAGGATGGCCTGGGCCCCGGCCCGCTTGAACGCCAGCAGCGACTCCATGATGGCCGGCTTACGGTCGATGGCACCCGCGGCGGCGGCCGCCTCGATCATCGCGTACTCGCCGGAGACCTGATAGGCCCATACCGGGACGCTCACGCTGTCGGAGACCCGCGCCAGCACATCCAGGTAGGGCAGCCCGGGTTTGACCATGACGACATCGGCGCCCTCCTCGATGTCCAGGAGCGTCTCCCGCAGGCCCTCGCGGCCGTTGGCCGGGTCCTGCTGATAGCTGCGGCGGTCGCCCTGCAGTTGGGAGTCGACCGCCTCACGGAAGGGGCCGTAGAACGCGGAGGCGTACTTCGCCGAATACGCCAGGACGCCGGTGTCGGTGAACCCGGCGGAGTCCAGGGTGGCGCGCACGTGGCCGACCTGGCCGTCCATCATCCCGGACAGGCCCACGAACTGCGCGCCCGCGCTGGCCTGGGCCAGCGCCATCTGGCCGTAGCGCTCCAGCGTGGCGTCGTTGTCGACTCTGCCGTGTGCGCCGATGACGCCGCAGTGCCCGTGGTCGGTGAACTCGTCCAGGCACAGGTCCGCCATGATCACGGTCGAGTCCCCCAGCGCGGCGCGCAGCCGCCCGATGGCGACGTTCAGGATGCCCTCGGGGTCATCGGCGGCGGATCCGGTCGCGTCGCGGCGCTCGGGGACGCCGAACAGCATGAGTCCCCCGACACCCGCCTCCACGGCGTGCTCCGCGGCGTCGACGAGGGAGTCCAGGGTGTGCTGCAGGACGCCGGGCATGAGACTCAGCGCGACCGGTTCGTCCAGGCCCTCCCGGACGAACAGCGGCAGTATCAGATCCCGGGCATGCAGCCGGTGCTCGGCCACCAGCCGCCGGATGGCGGGGGTCTGGCGAAGCCGGCGGGGCCGGATGACGGGGCTCATGAACGCTTCCTCCTCCTTGCCGGCGTGCGTGCCTGCGAGGGCCGCAGCGGGGTCTCGTCGTTGTCCTTGGCCTCCTGGCGGCGGGCGCGGGCGAAGTCGGCCAGGGCCGTGATCAGGGCGCCGATGTTCGCCTCCGGCGCCAGGACATCGACCCGCAGGCCGTGCTCCTCCGCCGTCTTGGCGGTGGCCGGGCCGATGCACGCCACGATGGTCCGCGGGTGGGGTTTGCCGGCGATGCCCACCATGTTCCGCACCGTCGACGAGGAGGTGAACAGCACCGCGTCGAAGTCACCGCCCTTGATGGACTCGCGGATGGGCGCCGGGGGCGGGGCGGCCCGGACGGTCCGGTACGCGGTCACGTCGTCGACGTCCCAGCCCATCTCCTGCAGGCCGGCGATCAGGGTGTCGGTGGCGATGTCGGCCCGCGGCAGCAGCACCCGGTTGATCGGGTCGAGGTCGGGATCGTACGGCGGCCAGTCCTCCAGCATCCCGCGGGCTGACTGCTCCCCGGAGGGGATCAGCTCCGGCTCGATCCCGATCTCCCGCAGCGACGCTGCCGTGACCCCGCCGACCGCGGCGATCTTGATGCCAGCGAAGCAGCGGGCGTCCAGACCCAGCGTGGACAGGTGGTTGCGCACGGCCCGGACGGCGTTGACCGAGGTGAACCCGACCCACCGGTAGTCGCCGGTGACCAGTCCGCGCATCGCCCGTTCCATCTTCTGCGGGCTGCGCGGCGGCTCCACCGAGATGGTCGGCACGATGGTGCCCACGGCGCCGAGCTCGGCAAGGGCCTCCACCGTGGCGGCGCCCTGCTCCTTCGTGCGGGGGATGATGATCTGCCAGCCGAACAGCGGCTTGGACTCGAACCACTCCAGCTCCTGGCGGAGGGCATTGCCCGGTCCCACCAGGACCACGATCCTCTCCTCCGGCGTGGAGACCTCGGCCAGATCGGCCACGTGCCGGCGCAGGGCGCCCAGGGTGGTGTCCGCCGTAACCTGGGTCGCGGTGGTCCCGCCGGAGCAGATGACGACCTCGGTCTCCGGGTCCCATCCGGCGTCGATCAGCCCGCACACGGAGTCCTCGATGTCTACCAGGCTTCCGGCGAGGACATGGCCGGTGTTGCGGTGCGGCGTCATGTCCAGGTGCGCCGTCTTGCCCGCGGCGACCAGGCGCACGGACCGGACGCGCCCGTCCGTCAGCGGGGTGCCGGTGTAGGCGGAGATCCCCGCCGGCAGGCCGACGCCGGGAACGATCTCGAAGGACATGCCGGCTCGGCGGCAGGCAGCGGCCTCATCGGTGGTGGGCGCGAACAGGATGCCGTCGTCACACAGCAGCCGCACGACGCGGCCGTACTCGCCGGCCAGGGCGGCCAGCCGCCTGCCCCGCACCCGGCCGGTGTTGCCGAGTTCCTGCGCGTCGAGGATCTGCGGGCCGTGCTGGGCGTACCGGTCGACGAGTTCCATGTGCGTCGGATCCGAAGTCACCACCACGGCGGCCCGCTCGATCGCTTCGATGGCCCGCGCGGTGATGAGTCCCGGATCGCCGGGGCCCGTGCCGACAAAGCTCACTGCCGGGCGCAACACCGGGGCTGTTTTCTTCTTCTCCGGTGGATTCCCGGACGAGACAGCGCTCAAGGCGTTCATCCGCGCACCTCCCGTCCGGTCGTGGGGTCCTCGTCTGATGGTCTCGTGCCGCCGGCGCCGGGCTCCGGCGGTCTCCCGGTACTGGCGTCCGGTCCCGCCGCCAGCCCGGCCAGGAGCGCATCGGCGGTGCGTTCGCCCAGCGCCTGGGCCTCGGCGGCCGTGCCCTCGAAGCTGCGGCGGATCAGGCGGCCGTCGTCGTCGGCGAGGACGGCGTCCAGCGTCAAGCGTCCCGTCGGCTCCGGGGCGTCGCCCGCCCGGTCTGCGGCGGCCGCGCCCTCCTGCGGGGCGTCCTCCCAGCGGGCGAGAGCGCCGATGGGGGCGGAACAGCCGGCCTCCGCCCGCGCCAGGACGGCACGTTCAGCGGTGACGGCGGCGCGGGTGGGCGCATGGTCGAGCGCCGCCAGGGCCTCGGCGATGCCGTCGCCGGGGCGGCATTCCACGGCCAGCGCGCCCTGCCCGGGAGCCGGGAGCATGCGCGCCGGGTCGAGGAACTCGGCCACCTCGGTCTCGCGGCCCACACGCCGCAGGCCGGCCGCGGCCAGCAGGATCGCGTCCAGGCGGCCCTCACGCAGGTACCCGATGCGGGTGTCGATGTTCCCGCGCAGACCGGTGATCTCCAGATCGGGGCGCAGAGCGGCCAGCTGCGTGGCCCGCCGGGGCGAGCCGGTGCCGACCCGGGCTCCTGGCGGGAGCGAGGCCAGATCCGGCGCCGAGGCGGTCAGCAGCGCGTCCCGGGGGTCCTCCCGGTCGGGGATGGCCGCGAGCAGCACCTCCGGCGGCTGCGCGGTGGGCAGGTCCTTGAGCGAGTGCACGGCGATGTCGATCGTGCCGTTCTGCAGTGCCGTGCGCACGGCGGAGACGAAGACCCCCGTGCCGCCCATCTGGGCCAGCGGTGCCATGTTCACATCGCCCTCGGTGACGACCTCGACGATCTCGACCCGGAAGCCAGCCGATTCCGCCAGGCGGCGGGCCACCTGCACGGACTGGGTCCGGGCCAGCACCGAGCGCCGGGTCCCCAAGCGGACCGTCGCACCGGAGGCCGGGGTATGTGCCGGGGGCTCGACGATGTCGAACGTGTGGTCGCTCACGAGGCGGCCTCCCGCCCGCCGAAGGCCCGAAGGACGGTGTCCTCGTCGCTGCGGTTGCCGGCCAGGCGCACATGGGCCGGGTCGATGCCGCCGATGTGCTGGCCGGCGACGTGCCCTTTGACGCCGTCGCCGGACGGCAGGTCGAAGAGCACTCCCAGCAGCGCGGCGTAGTCGACGCCCTGGGCGTCCGCGGCGAGTTCCTTGGCGCGGACGGTGGGGGTGTGGAGGATCTTGTCGGCCACTCTGCGCATCGCGGTCTCCGCCTCGGCGAGGACACGTTCATCGGCGTCCCTGCCGATCTTGCTCCGCAGCCGCGCGATCTCCAGCTCCAGGACCTCGGCCGCGCGGCTGCGCAGCGCCGCCACCGCGGGACCGATCTCACGGGCGCGGCGTTCGGCGCCTAGCCGGTTCATCTCCTGGGCGATGATGGCGCGCACCTGGGCGATCACGGCGGTCACCTTGTCCCCGGAGTGCGGGGCCTCGCGCAGCCGCTCGGCGAGATCGTCGAGCCCGATGAGGGTGACGTCCTCCATCTCGCCGACCTCCGGGGCCACATCGCGGGGCAGCGCGAGGTCGACGACGAAGGCGGGCCGGCCGGGCACCCGCCGCACCAGGTCCGGCGTGATGACGGCGCCGCGGGCACCGGTGCAGGAGACGATCAGATCGGCATCGGCGATCTCCGTCTCCAGCGTCTCCGGGGTCAGCGGCAGCGCCCGCCCGCCCACGCCGGCTGCGAGGCGCTCGGCGCGGTCCAGGCTCCGGTTCACGATGCTGATCCGGTTCAGTCCGAGCTTGGCCAGGCTGGCCACGACGAGACCGGACATCGCGCCGGCGCCGACCACGAGGGCTTTGGCTTTCGCGTAATCGCCGATCACGCCCGGAGCACTGTCCAGGGCGGTGCCCAGCAGGGACCGGGCGACGCTGTCGAGCTCGGTCTCGGCGTGGGCGCGCTTGCCGATGCGCAAGGCCTGCTGCAGGGCCTGGGAGAGTTCGCCGGTGAGCTCTTTGCGCCGCTGTCCCTCGCTGAGCACCTGGCGGACCTGGCCGAGGATCTGCGCTTCGCCCAGTGCCATCGAGTCCAGGCCGCAGGCGACATGGAGCAGATGCTCCATGGCACGTTCGTCGTAGTGGGCGTACAGGTGCGGGGCGAGGGTCTGCCAGTCGATGCCGACGGTGTCGACGAGCGCGCTGCCCAGATCGGCGAGGCCGCCGTGGAACGCCGAGACATCGGCGATCAGCTCCAGCCGGTTGCAGGTGGACAGCAGGCCCAGGCCGTTGACGTAGCTGCCGGCCAACACGGCCTCACGCAGGCGTTCGCCGGCGGCGGCGTCCAGCGCGGCGGCGTCGAGCACCGGCATGGGCGCGCTGCGATGCGACAGCCCGAGGATCAGCAGGGCCATGTGCTCAGCTCACTTCCTGGTGCTCGTCGGCCGGCGGCTGCCCGGCGTGGAAGGCGAGGATCTGAAGTTCGGTGGACAGGTCCACATTGCGCACCTCGACCGAGGCCGGCACGTTCAGCACCACCGGCGCGAAGTTCAGGATGCCGGTCACGCCGAGCGCGATCGCCTGGTCGGCGGCCCGCTGGGCGGCGAGGGCCGGCACTGCGATGACCGCCATCGTCGAGGGGGGATCGGCGATCAGCTCGGCCAGGTCGTCGGTGTGCCGGATCGTCACGCCACCGACCCGTGTGCCGATGGCGGCGGCATCGACGTCGACGATGCCCGCCAGGGAGAAGCCACGCTCGGTGAACCCGGGGTAGGCGGCCAGTGCCCGTCCCAGGTGGCCGGCACCGATGATGACCACGCGCCAGGGCCGGTTGAGGCCGAGGCAGTCGCGCAGGGTCGCGATGAGCGGGTCGACCTGGTAGCCGACACCGCGGGTACCGGTGGACCCGAGGTGGGCGAGGTCTTTGCGGAGAGTGGCCGGCCCGACGCCGCTGCGCACCGCGAGTTCGGCCGAGGGGATCGTGCGTTCCCCGGCGGCGGCGAGATCGGTGAGCACCTGAAGGTAGCCGGGGAGGCGGCTCACCACTGCGTCCGGGATGTCGCGCCGCGCGAGGGTTGCTTTCCTCCAGGGCAGCCGACCGGACGATTCAATTCCGGTCACCTCCGCTGCGCCTTCCCCTCCACCGTCAACGACCTTTCCCATGCTCGCCCCATCTGCCTGCCCGTCTATCAATCGTAGGGGCACGGGAACCAATTCACAAAGTGAGAATCCTTCCCTCACCTGGGGATTCACTCGCCGATGCGGGTCCGGATCGGCCGGCGGATGCATTGGTGTATCCGGAAACCATTTCCGCGGCAGAGTAGCTGTCCTGGTGACAGGGCACATTCGGCTATCACACCGCCGCCGGCGACGTGGTGGCGGGGGCCGCCCGGACGGTCCGCAGATCCAGGCTCCGGAGCCCTTCCGAGAAGCCTGAGGGTCCCCGGGTGGCGAGGCGCCGGTGCCCGGTCAGTTCTCGGCGTGGGCGAGGGCGAGGTCCAGCCGCTGGGGGTCGACCCGGTGGAAGGCGTGCTGGCGGCCGTCGATGAGCACGACGGGGACCTCGTCGCCGTACCGCTCCCGGAGCTCGGGATCGGAGTCGACGTCGACCTCGCGCAGCTTCACGCCGTGCTTCCGCACGGCGGAGGCGACGATGGGCCGGGCTTCTTCACAGAGATGGCAGCCGGCTCGTGACAGCAGCTCGACTTGCGTTGCCATGTTCTCCTCGCTCTGACGATATGCGGGCCGCGCACCGGCGCGACCGTCTCCTACGATTGAGGCCGGCACAGCGCCGAGCCTCCCGCACGCTACCACTTCCGGCCGGAAAGCACGCACCCCGCTGTGGGACCGCCCTTCAGGCGGGTTCTCACAACGGGGTCGGGAGCCTGCACACGGGCGCAGGCCCGGCGCAGAGAGGCCGTAAGCGGCGCCTACTTCTTGTTGCGGCGCTGGTGCCGGGTCTTACGCAGCAGCTTGCGGTGCTTCTTCTTGGCCATCCGCTTGCGGCGCTTCTTGATCACTGAGCCCACAGTTCATACCTCCGCCGGTCTGTACGAGCGTCAACGCACACGGCCGGCGCGAGCAGGAGTGCTCAAGGCGCGACGTGTGCAACCCCACGACACTATCCGTTCACACCCCGCTGGGACAAATCCAGCCGACGCCGCCCGCTATTGGTTCTAGGGCCTGGCGGCGAAGCGGTTGATCCGGTGGATCTGTCCCGCCACCAGGAGCATGTCGTCCGGGGAGACGTAAGTGCTGGGCTCGGCGTAGGTGAAGTCCTTCCCCGGGCTCTTGATCCCCACGACCGTGACGTCGTAGTTGTCCCGGATGCGCGATTCGCTCAGCAGCTTCCCCTGCACTTCGAGCGGCGGCGGGATCTTCACCACGGCGAAGTGGCCCTCGTCGAACTCGATGTAGTCCAGCATCCGCGAGGACACCAGGTGGGCGACGCGTGCGCCGGCGTCGGACTCGGGATAGAGCACGTGATGGGCGCCGATGCGGCTGAGGATCCGGCCGTGCGCCACCGAGATGGATTTCGCCCAGATCTGCCCGATGCCAAGGTCCGAGAGGTTCGCGCAGGTCAGCACGCTGGCCTCGACCGAGGTGCCGATGCCGATCACCGCCGTGTCGAACTCGGAGGCGCCGATCTGCCGCAGCGCCTCGATATTGGTGGTGTCCGCCTCCACCACGTGCGTGAGCCGGCCGGTCCATTCCTGGACGAGGTGGGCGTCCTGCTCCACCGCGAGGACCTCGCGGCCGAGCCGCTGCAGGGTCAGCGCCGTGGACGAGCCGAAGCGCCCCAGCCCGATGACGAGCACGGGCGACTGCGCCTCCTCCTTCATCCGGCGGGTGGTCCTATCCAATGATCGGCCTTTCCTCGGGATACCTGAACAGACGTTTCTGGTTCTGCAGCGCCAGCGCCGCAGCGAGTGTGATGGTACCCAGTCTGCCTTGGAACATCAGCACGCTTAAGACGTATCTGCCCGCCGGCGGCGAGGCCTCGCTCACGCCGGAGGTGAGTCCGCTCGTGCCGAAGGCGCTCGTGACCTCGAACAGCACCAGGTCGAGCGGCAGCTTGGTCACGTGCAGCATGATGATGCTGCCGCCGACGACGGTGGCCACGCCCACCAGCATCACGGCCACCGCCAGCCGGATCGTCGCCGGGCTGATCCGCCGGTGGAACACCGAGACGTCGTCCAGGCCCCGCGCCTCGGCGAGCGCGGCCAGCAGCAGCACCGCGAGGGTCGTGACCTTGATCCCGCCGGCGGTGGAGGAGGAGCCGCCGCCGATGAACATCAGCATGTCCAGG
Organism: Sediminivirga luteola; assembly: GCF_014639315.1. GTDB lineage: Bacteria > Actinomycetota > Actinomycetes > Actinomycetales > Brevibacteriaceae > Sediminivirga > Sediminivirga luteola. Next base: position 90,560 of record NZ_BMFY01000001.1, on the reverse strand, counting down.
ACCAGGTGGGAGGTCTGATGCATATCGGCGATGTCCATCGTCGCGAATCCGCCCGAGCGGGGCATGACCGCGGCGAAGACGACTTCCAGGACCGTCTGCCAGAACCCCTTCGACCCCAGCGTGCGCTCGTTGTTCCACTCGAAGAGCGCCAGCAGGGCGGCGCCGATGACGACCAGGACGAGCGAGACGGTGAGCGTGAGCCGGGTGTGCAGATCCCATTTCTTCGGCCGTCGCCACGCCAGGGAGAGCACCAGGATCACCGGGAACCCGAGCGAGCCGACGAACACCGCCAGGGCCACGACGAGGAGGATCCACGGGTCATCGGCGAAATGGGCCATCCCGCCGGGGTGGATGGTGAAGCCGGCGTTGTTGAACGCGGAGATGGAGTAGAAGACCGAGTACCAGAGCGCATCCCCGAACTCCTCGCCGCGGGCGAGGAAGCGGGGGAACAGCAGTGCCGCGACGATGACCTCGGCGGTCAGAACGGTGATCACCACGACCCGCAGCAGGGTGCCGACGGCACCGAGGTTCACGGCGTTCGTGGCCTGGGCGGCGATGAGCTTCTGCCGCACGCCGAGGCGCTTGGACACGGCCATGCCCATGATGGACGCGAGGGTGAGGATGCCCAGGCCACCCACCTGGATGGCCAGGGTGATGACGCTGATGCCGAATTCCGACCAGTACTGCTCCGTGATGACGGGCGTCAGGCCGGTGACGCACACGGCCGAGACGGCGACGAACACGACGACGTTGAACTCCGCCGCGCCCTCGCCCCGGTAGGAGACCGGCAGGCTCAGCAGGCCCACGAATACGAGCACCACGGCGGTGAATGAGACCAGCGCCAGCCGGGCCGGCGTGGAGGAGGCGACTTCATCGATGACGTCCCGGAGCCACCGCACTCCTGCGGTGAGGGCCCGGCCGAAGCGGGACAGCAACGGGCGGATGGACGCGGGCACGCCTCTCCTCTCGAGCCTTGACGGCTCCATCGGCCGGCCGGCGGGTGCACGGCCGGTGTGTCGATCTTCAGGCAGTGTAGACGCCCTGGGCGTCCGGCGCGCGCACCACCGGCGCGAAGCACATAGGCTGTCTCCATGAGCGCTGACGCCACCGAGGTCCTCGTGGTGTGGGATGAGTCGTTCTCGGAGTACAACTTCGGCCCGACCCACCCCATGCATCCCCTGCGGCTGGACCTCACCGCCAAGCTCGCCATCGACATGGGGCTCTTCGATCTGAGCCGCGTGCACATCGCCGCGCCGGGGGTGGCCACCGACGAGTCCCTGGCGCGGGTGCATGCGCCGGAGTTCGTCCAGGCGGTCCGGAACGCGGAGGTGAGCGCCGACATCGCCGCGAGCGTGCGGGAGGAGTTCGGCATCGGCACCGAGGACGTGCCCCGGTTCGACAAGGTGCACGAGGCCTCGGCCCGGATCTATCAGGGCAGCGTCCTGGCGGCCGAGGCGATCTCGAGCGGCCGTTACTCGCGGGCGGTGAACTTCTGCGGCGGGATGCACCACGCCATGCACGGCAAGGCCTCGGGCTTCTGCGTGTACAACGATCTGGCCGGGGCGATCACGCATCTGCTGGACAATGGCTATGAGCGCATTGCGTATATCGACCTGGACGCCCATCACGGCGACGGCACCGAGTCGATCTTCTGGGACGACCCGCGCGTGCTCACGGTGTCCCTGCACGAGAACGGCAGGTTCCTGTTCCCGGGCACCGGTTACCCGGACGAGATCGGCGGCAACGACGCCGCCGCGAGCGCGGTCAACATCGCGCTGCCGCCGCGCACGGGAGACCAGGACTGGCTGCGGGCCTTCGACGCGGTCGTGCCGCAGGTGGTGCGGGAGTTCCGGCCGCAGGTGATCGTCTCCCAGCACGGCTGCGACGGGCACCGGCAGGATCCGCTGACGCATCTGCGGCTGAGCGTGGACGCCATGCGCGAGGCGACGGTGCGGGTGCGCGCACTGGCCGAGGAGCACACCGGCGGGCGATGGCTGGCCACCGGTGGCGGTGGCTACGAGCTGGTCGAGGTGGTGCCGAGGGTGTGGGTGAACCTGGTGGCGATCGCCGCGGGCGCCGAGCTGGCGTACACATCGGAGACCCCGGAACGCTGGCGGGAGTACGTGCTGGAGCTGACCGGGCGGGACGCCCCCCGGCACATGGGCGAGGCCGAGCTGCCCCCGGTGGCGCCGTGGACGGACGGCTACGACCCGGGCTCGGAGCTGGACCGCGCGGTGATGAACACCCGCAAGTGCGTGTTCCCGTTCTACGGTCTCGACCCCTACTACGACTGAGCCTCCCTGGGAGGCACTCGCAGAACAACCGCCTGGTGACAGAACGACACCGTAGACGGTGTCGTTCTGTCACCAGGCGGTTGTTCTGCGCGCGGCACGGCGTTCCGCTGTGCCGTGCACGGCGTAGCCGCGCCGTGTCACAGGAGCCTGGTCGCGAGGCGTCCCTCCACATGATGGACCGGATCCCTGGCTGGCGCCCTGCGGTACGGCCATGCTGGCACCATGTTCAACTCATTCACCCGCCAGCGCATCGCGATCCTCCCGGATGGCAGGCGCATCCTCGACTCAGCGCTCGGCTGCTGCGTCGCACGTGCAGCCCGCGGGATCTACGCCGTCTTCCAGCTCTGCGAAGCGGACGAGCACCGCATGTTCCACTCCTTCATCGACGATGAACGCTGGCTGCAGACGGTCGCAGCCGGGAGGCGGCCGGATGCCAGCGTCCAGGACAAGGCGAAGGCGCAGCTCGCATGGCACAGAGCCCGGCTGGTCCTGCGCCGGCCTCCCGCCGGCGCCGTGGTGAGCCATGTCTCGGCAGCCGTACTGCACGGCCTGCCGATCATTTCCGCCGTACCGGAGCTGCTGGAGTACAGCGGGCCGATCTCCCGGCGCACCGCTCACATCCGGATGCACCGGCCGCCCAGGGAAGCGGCCGAGGTCAGCAGCGTCCTCGGCAGGCCGGTCACCTCGCCGTGGGCGACCGTACGCGATCTGGCCGCCGATGCGGGACTCGCCGCGGCGATCACAGCCGCGGATCATCTGCTGCGTGGCAGGAGCATCATCACACCGGACCACTCACCCGCGGTCGTGGAGGTGTACTCACAACCTGTGTCAGAGCGACTTCGCGCGGCGCATGCCCAGGCGTCCCGGTGCCGGTCGTCGGCCGCGGCGAAGCGTTATGTGAAGGTGCTGCGGCTGGCCCGCGGGCTCTCGGAGAGCCCGGCGGAGAGCCTGGCTATCGCAGTGCTGGACGTACTCGGCCTCACCGGCGCCTATCGCCAGCAGGTGCGTCTGCTGAACCGCGAGGGCCAAGAGATCGCGCGCGTGGACTTCCTGATCGGACGCATTGTGGTCGAGGTGGACGGATGGTCAAAGTACCCGGCTGAGGATCGTGCCGCTGCCCTGCACGCATTCCGCGCGGAGAAGAGACGCGAAGACGCCATCCGGGCTCTCGGCTATACGGTCGTGCGTCTGGAGTGGGCAGACCTCATCGATCCCGCGAGGACTGCGGCCAAACTACGCGCAGCAGGTGTGCGCGTCTGAGCCCGCAAGCCGCCTGCCACTCGGGCACCCCGCCACTCGGGAGCCCCGCAAGCCGCTCGCCACTCGTGAGCCCCGCCGCCCGCAAGCCGCCTGCTCCGCCCGGGCCTCCGCCTCGCAGCGCGCCCGTAGAACAACCGCCTAGTGACAGAACACCACCGTAGACGGTGGTGTTCTGTCACTAGGCGGTTGTTTTGTGCCGCAGCGTCATCGCACGCTCACCGCCTGTGCCGCGCAGCGTCGCCACGCGCTCGCGGACGATGGCGGCGGCTACTCGGCGGCCATCTCACGGGCGCGGTCGGCGGCGGCTTTGACGGCGCGGTGCGCCACCTCCGGGAAGCCGGCTTCAGCGAAGACCGCGAGCGCCGCGGCGGTCGTCCCGCCTTTGCTGGTGACCTTGCCGCGCAACGTGCCGGCGTCGTCGGCGCCGCGGGCCAGCATGGCGCCGGCTCCGTGGGCCGTGGCGTGCACCAGCCGCACTGCCGTCTCCCGGTCGAGGCCTTCCCGCACTCCGGCCTCGATGAGGACTTCGGCCAGGTGGTAGAAGTAGGCCGTGCCGGAACCGGCGATCCCCGTCATCGCGGGAATCTGGTCCTCCGGCAGCCGCACGATCACTCCGGTGGGCGCGAACAGCTCGGTCACCCGGTCGGCGGCGGCCTCCTCCGCCGGGGAGGGATCATCGGCGACGGACAGGGACGAGGCGCCGAGGCCGATGGCGGTGGGCGTGTTGGGCATGAGCCGGACCACGGGCGCCTCCCCGCTGAGATCGCGGAGCGTGCCGATGGTGATGCCAGCGGCGACGGAGACGAGCACCTGGTCCGCGCGCAGCGGGCCCAGCCCCGCGAGCGTCTCGCGGATCATCCAGGGCTTCACCCCGAGGATGACGATGTCCGCGCCGGACGCCAGCCGGCGGTTGGCGTCGGCATCATCAGCGAGGGCCACTGCCTGGACGCCGAGCCGATCGTGCAGTGCCTGCGCACTCGCCGCGCTCCCCGTGGTGGCGGTGATGCCGTCCACCGGGTGTCCCCCGGCCAGCAGGCCCTCGATGAGGGCCGAGCCCATGGATCCGGCGCCGATGAATGCCAGCTGCGTCATGCGTCTCCTTACGTGGTGCGGTCGCAGGCCGCGCCGGCCGGCGCAACCCCCACCACCCTATCGAGACCCCGCCTGGGCGGGCGGGAGTGCTGCCGCGACGGCGTCCTCAAGGGCACCGCGCGCCGCATCCGCCGTCACAGGCCGCATCTCCGCTCGCGCCTCTGCCGCTGATCCGGGGCTCGGTCGCACAGGCAGACCACGGCCAGCGTCCACCCGCCCCGGGCACACGCGCATCGGCGCCCGATGACGTCGGCAGACCACGGCCAGCGTCCACCCGCTCCAGGCACACGCGCATCAAGGCCCGAGGCCCCCGGCAGGACCCCCCAAGCGTCCACCCGCTCCAGGCACAGGGGCATCTAGGCCCGAGGCCCCAGGCAGACCACGGCCAGCGTCCACCCGCCCCGGGCACACGCGCATCGGCGCCCGATGACGCCGGCAGACCACGGCCAGGCGTCCGTCACGGCCCCCCGGGGCGTCAGGCGCCCGGTTCTGCCTCGCGGAACGTGCCGCCGGTCTCGTCGATCCCCAGGTGCCGCTTGGCGAACTCCAGCGACTCCAGCAGCATGTCGTCGCGCTTGGCGGTGGAGGCGGCGAAACGCGTGTTGACCTCGACGACCACATCGCCGTCCCAGTTGTGCTCGGCAAGATACCTGAGGGACTCCGCCACCGGCATCGTGCCGCGCCCCGGTACGAGGTGCTCGTCCTTGACGGAGCCGGCGCCATCGGTGAGGTGGATGTGCTTCAGCCTGGGCCCGAGCCGCCGGATCATGTCCATCACGTCCGCCCCGGCGGTCGCGGCGTGGGAGAAGTCGACCGTGACGGCGTCGTAGTCCTGCGGCACCGGGTCCCAGTGCGGCAGGTAGATCATCAGCTCTCGCACGCCGGCACGCCAGGGGAACATGTTCTCGACGGCCAGGGTCACCCCGGTGCCGCGAGAGACCCGGCGCACCCCGGCCTCGAAGTTATGCGCGTAACCGCCCTGCCAGCGGAACGGCGGATGCACCACGACGGTGGTGGCGCCGACGGACTTGGCCATCTCGCAGGTCGCCAGCAGCTTCCGCCAGTGGTTCTTGCCCAGCACCCGCGGCGTGACCAGCAGCGTCGGGGCATGCAGGGAGATGACCGGGAGCTGGTAGTGCTCGACCATGTCGCGGATGTGGTCGACGTCCTGCGTCTCCCGCTCGCCGGTGATCATCACCTCGACGCCGTCGTATCCCAGGTCCGCCGCGACCGCGAAGGCCTCCGTGACGGTCATCGGGTAGACGGAAGAGGTGGACAGGCCGATGCGGATGGGATGGTCGGAGACGTGCCGGATGCCCGGGTCGTAGGGCTCACCGCGGAGGTACTGCTCACGGATCCGGCGGGCATTGCGCTTCGCCTGGCTCTTGGCCAGCAGCCGGTGCCTCTTCTTGTCACCCATGCGTCATATCCTCGTCGCTGCCGTCGCCTCGCTCAATTCGACACATTCCCGTCTCACCGCAGGCCCGTCTCACCGTAGGCCCGAACTGTCCTGTCCGGCCGCCGCTCAGCCCGGGGCGATCTCACCGGGGTCCTGATCGGGATCGTCCAGATTGTCGAGTTTGCGCATGATCAGGCCCTCGCGCAGCGCCCACGGAGAGATGACGAGCTCGTCGATCCCCAGGATGGCGCAGGCCGCCTCGGCGACGATGGCGCCGGCCAGCACCTGACCGGAGCGCGCCTGGGAGATTCCCGGGAGTTCGGCGCGTTCTGCGGGGGTGCGCTCGGCGAGCTGGTCGATGATGCCCGGCAGGTCGGAGTGCTTGAGGCTTCGCGGGACGTAGATCCCCTCAGCCGAGGGCGCGGCCCCGGCCAGCCTCGCCAGGGACCGGAAGGTCTTGGAGGAGGCGACGACGTTGTCCGGCCTGCCGACCCGGTTGATGTGCCCGGCGACGCGGCCGATGGTGGCGCGGGCGTACCGGCTCAGGGCTTTGACGTCCGCCGGGTCCGCGCGCTGTTCACGGGCGAGGAACTGCTGGTGCATGCGCCCGGCTCCCAGCGGGATGGAGTAGGCCGCGTCCGGATACTCGTCCTGGCCGGCCGCCAGTTCCAGCGATCCGCCGCCGATGTCCAGCAGCAGCAGCCGGCCCGCGGACCAGCCGAACCAGCGCCGTGCAGCGAGGAAGGTGATGCGGGCCTCGTCGTCACCGGAGAGGACCCGCAGCTTCACGCCGGTCTTCTTCTCGACGTGGTCCAGGACCTCCTGCCCGTTGGCAGCCTCGCGGATGGCGGAGGTGGCGAAGGCCATGATCTCCTCGGCGCCCTGATCCTGCGCGATCTCCAGCGCCTCCGCGACGAACGCCGTCAGCCGCTTGCGGCCCTCTCCCCGCACGGCGCCGTCGTCGTCGAGCAGCTCCGCCAGCCGGATGACCTCCTTGTGCGAGGTGGCCGGCAGCGGCGCGGCGCCTGGATGGGCGTCGACGACGAGCAGGTGGACGGAGTTCGAGCCGATGTCGAGGACTGCTAAGCGCACGCAGGTCAATCTAATGCACGGGCCGCGGATCAGTCGAAGGGACGCCCCTTGAAGACTGGATCGCGAGACGGCCGGATGCCGCGAGGGGCGACTAGATGACGCCCTGGGCGATCATCGGGCGGGCCACGGCGAGGAAGCCGGCGATGTTCGCCCCGGTCACGTAGTCACCCGGACGGCCGTACTCGTCGGCGGTCTCGGCGCACAGCTCGTGAATGCGGCGCATGATGTCCCGCAGGCGCTGCTCGGTGTACTCGAAGTCCCAGGAGTCCCGGCTGGCGTTCTGCTGCATCTCCAGCGCGGAGGTCGCCACGCCACCGGCATTGGCGGCCTTGCCGGGGCCGTAGAGCACTCCGGCCTCCTGCAGCACCGCGATGGCCTCGGGGGTGCAGGGCATATTGGCGCCCTCGACCACCGCCCGGACGCCGGCGGCCACGAGCTTGGCGGCGTCGTCGGCGTCCAGCTCGTTCTGAGTGGCGGACGGCAGCGCGATCTCCACCGGCACGTCCCAGGGTTTCGCCCCTTCCCGGTATTCCACGCCGTCGCGGCGCTCGGCGTATGCGGAAAGCCGTTCGCGTTCGACTTCCTTGATCTGCTTGAGCAGTTCCACGTCGATGCCCGCCTCGTCGACGACGGTGCCCGAGGAGTCGGAGCAGGCCACCACGTGCGCCCCGAGTTCCTGCGCCTTCTGGATGGCGTAGATGGCCACATTGCCGGAGCCGGACACCGCCATCCGCTTGCCGTCCAGGCTGGTGCCCTGCCCTTCCAGCATCGCCTGGGCGAAGTAGACCGCGCCGAACCCGGTGGCCTCCTTGCGCACCAGGGAACCGCCCCAGGAGACGCCTTTGCCGGTCAGCACACCGGACTCGTAGCGGTTGGTGATCCGCTTGTACTGGCCGAACAGGTAGCCCAGCTCGCGTTCGCCGACGCCGATGTCACCGGCCGGCACATCCGTGTGCTCACCCAGGTGCCGGTACAGCTCGGTCATGAACGACTGGCAGAAGCGCATCACCTCGGCGTCGCTGCGCCCGCGCGGATCGAAGTCCGCGCCGCCCTTGCCGCCGCCGATGGGCATGCCGGTGAGCGCGTTCTTGAACGTCTGCTCGAAGCCGAGGAACTTCACGATCCCGGCGTCGACGGACGGGTGGAACCGCAGGCCGCCCTTGTAGGGGCCGATCGCGGAGTTGAATCCCACCCGGAAACCGCGGTTGACGTGCACGCGGCCCTCGTCGTCCTGCCACGGGACGCGGAAGATGATCTGACGCTCCGGCTCGCACAACCGCTCGAAGATCCCGGCGTCCGCGAACTCCGGATGCCGCTCCTCCACCAGCGTCAGGCTGGTGAAGACCTCCTTGACCGCCTGATGGAACTCGGTCTCACCGCGATTGCGCCTCAGCACGTGGACGAATGCGGACTCCAGCCGTGTGTTCATACCCCTCCTCAAGCGCGGTCAAGCCGTCTTCACCCTACGCATCTCCGGGGCTGTGCCGTGCACCGCGCCAGCCGGTGAGACGCTGTCTGCCCGCCGCGGACGGCGTCCCCGCGGTGGCGGCCGGAACTGCCCGGTCTCCGGGGCGGGATGCCGCCACAGCACCCGGACTGGAACGTCGTCCGCTCAGCCCGGCCAGTCCTGGCGGCGGAAGCCGAAGACGGGTCTTTCCTTCATCGCGAACGCCCGGCGCGCGCCCTCCAGCTGGGACCGGAACGCCCCGGCCAGCGGCGGCGCCTCGATGTCCTCGCCCGCCAGGATGCGCTTGGCGCCCTGCTGGGAGAGGTCCGAGAGGCCCGCCACGCGCCTGGCCAGGGACATCGCGCGGGCCAGCGCGTCATCGGCGATCTCGTCGATCAGCCCGAATGCGAGCGCCTGATCCGCGTCGATGATCTCCCCGGTCAGGATGAGGTACCGGGCGCGGCCAGGACCGATCAGCTCCGCCAGCGCACGGGTCGGCCCCGGCGGGTAGACCAGGCCCAGGCGTGCGGCGGGAATGCCGAAGCGCGCTCCGGGCTGACCGATGCGGATATCACAGGCCGCGGCGAGTTCCGTGCCGCCGCCGATGCCCACCCCGCGCACTGCCGCGATGGTGGGCACCCGCACCGCGTGGAGGGCACCGAGCGCGCTCGCATTGACCTCCCAGAACTCCGCGATGTCCGCGGGCAGCTCGGCGATGTCGGAGCCGGAGGAGAAGTTCTCCCCCGCGCCGGCGAGGACGAGCGCCCGCACATCCCGCCGGGCGTCGAGTTCCCGCAGGATCTCCGGGAGCGCGCGCCAGAGCGCGACCGGCAGCGCGTTCAGCTTGTCCGGCCGGTCGAAGACGAGCGTCGCCACGACGTCCTCGTCCGCCCCCGCGGCCCCGGACCCCGCATCGGCGCCGTCGCCGGCACCGGCATCGGCCGCCCGCACGCTCTCGGTCCGCAGGCGCAGGCCCGCGGTGAGCAGCGCATCGGCGGGCAGCCGGCCGGCACGCAGGATGCCGGGGACGTCCGTGCCGAGGGCATCGTCCGGGCGGCCCCCGTCATCGACGCCGCCCGGCGGCGATCCCACCGGTCCCACGGGACGTCAGCCTTCGCGCGCCGGGACCGGCCGCTGGTCCACGCCGTTGTAGGCGCTCAGCGGCCTGATCAGGGCGTTGCTGGCCTGCTGTTCGAAGATGTGCGCGGTCCACCCGGTGATCCGGCTCATCACGAAGATCGGCGTGAACGCCTGCGTGTCGAAGCCCATCAGGTGATACGCCGGACCCGAGGGGTAGTCCAGGTTGGGGTAGATGCCCTTGCGGGAGACGAACTCCTCCTCGAAGGCGTTGTACAGGTCCAGCAGCTCCGTGGCGCCCTTGGCCTCGGCCATCGCCTCGAAGGCCTTGCGCATGGTGGGCACGCGGGAATCGCCGTTCTTGTACACCCGGTGCCCGAAGCCCATGACCTTGCGCTTCTCGCCCAGCGCCTTGTCCAGCCAGGGCTTGACGTTCTCCACCGAGCCGACTTCCTCCAGGGTCGCCATGACCGCCTCGTTCGCGCCGCCGTGCAGGGCGCCCTTGAGCGCGCCGATGGCGCCGGCCACCGCGGAGTACAGGTCCGAGGTGGTGGAGGTGATCACCCGGGCGGTGAACGTGGAGGCGTTGAAGGAGTGCTCGGCGTACAGGATCATCGAGATGTCGAAGGCGTCGACGGTGGCCTGCTCCGGCACCTCACCGAACGTCATCTTGAAGAAGTTCGCCGAGTAGCCGAGCTCCGGGTCCGGATCCACCGCGTCCAGCCCGTGCCGGCGGCGATGATCGAGCGCGACGATCGCGGGCAGCTGCGCGTACAGCCGCTCGGCCTTGGCCAGATTGGCCTCCGGCGTCTCCACCTCCGCGTCCGGGTCGAGTCCGCCGATGTACGCCACGGCGGCCTGCACCACGTGCATGGGGTGCGTGTCGGCGGGCAGGCTCAGGATGAGGTCCTTGACCTTGGGGTCCAGCGCGCGCTGGGCGCGCTCCCTGGCGGTGAACTCCTCCAGCTGCGAGGCCGTGGGCAGCTCGCCGTGCCAGATGAGGTAGGCGACCTCCTCGAAGCTCACGGCGCCGGCGAGTTCCTGCACCGGGTAGCCGCGGTAGGTCAGGGAGTTGGTCTCCTGCACGACCTTGGAGATGGCGGTCGTGTCGACGACGACGCCGGCCAGGCCCTTGTAGATCTTCTCGTCTTGCGTCATTGCAATGCCTCCTTCGTCACTGTGCCGCACCGCTGGAGCGCCGTGGCACCGGATGGCCGGTTCAGCCGTTCCCGCTCGACGCCCCCGCCCCGGCCCGCGTGGGCCGCGCGGCGGACGCCGTCGAGGGTCAGCGGTGGTTCTCCTGGGAGAAGTTGAACACGGCCGAGTCGAACTCGTTGTAGGCCTCGTAGTCGATCGCCTCGTAGAGGTCCGCGCGGGTCTGCATCTTCGGCACCAGGCTCTCCTGGGTGCCGGTCTCCCGGATGGTCCGAAGCCCTTCCGTGATGGCGCCCATCGCCAGGCGGAGCGTGGTGACGGGATAGATGACGAGCCGCACGCCGGCGTCGGCCAGCTGGCGGGTGGTAAACAGCTCGCTCTTGCCGAACTCCGTCATATTCGCCAGGATCGGCACGTCCACGGCCTTGGCGAAGGCCTCGAACTCGCTCAGATCGCGCATCGCCTCCGGGAAGATCAGGTCGGCGCCGGCGTCGGTGTAGGCCTTGGCCCGGTCGATGGCGGCTTCCAGCCCCTCCCCGGCGCGGGCGTCGGTGCGTGCGGCGATCACGAAGTTCGGGTCCCGGCGGCCCTTCGCGGCGGCGGAGATCCGCTTGACCATCTCGCCGGTGGACACGACTTCCTTGCCGTCCAGGTGCCCGCAGCGCTTGGGGTTCACCTGGTCCTCGAAGTGGGCGCCGGACAGGCCGGCGTCCTCGAGCACCTGCACGGTACGGGCCACGTTCATGGCCTCGCCCCAGCCGGTGTCGGCGTCGATGAGGGTAGGCAGGTTGGTCACGCCGGCGATCGCCCTGCCGTGCTGGGCCACCTCCGTGAGCGTGGTCAGCCCGATGTCCGGGAGGCCCTGCGCGGCGGAGAACGCCCCGCCGGAGATGTACACGCCCTCGAAGCCGGTCTGCTCGATCAGCTGGGCGTTGAGCGGGTTGATGGCGCCGGGGAACTGGACGATCTGATCACCGCCCAGCAGTTCCCGGAACTTCGCGCGGCGCTCGGCCGCGGTGGTGGTGGCTCCGAGCATCAGAAGATCCCCTTCGAACCTGTGTGCTCCAAGCCCTCGACCGCGAAGGACAGCTGGCGCACCTCCGTGCCGGAGAGCTCCGGCAGGCGCTGCACCAGCTCCAGGAAGCGGTCCTGCTCGGCCGGGGCGACGATCCCCTCGGCGAGGGTGCGGAACTTGCGGATGTAGTCCTCACGGGCGAACGGCTTGGCGCCCAGCGGGTGGGCGTCGGCGACGGCGATCTCGTCCTCCAGGACACTGCCGTCCTTGAACTCCACGACCACGCGGCCGCCGAAGGCGATCTCGTCCGGGTCGGTGGAGTGGTACCGCCGGGTCCATTCCGGGTCCTCGGTGGTGACGATCTTGTGCCACAGCTCGACCGTGTCCGGCCGGGCGGCGCGCTCGGGGGCGTAGGAGCGCTCGTGGTGCCATTCGCGGTCCTGCAGGGCGACCGCGAAGATGTACATGATCGAGTGGTCGAGGGTCTCCCGGGAGGCCGTCGGATCCATCTTCTGCGGGTCGTTGGAGCCGGTGCCGATCACGTAGTGGGTGTGGTGCGAGGTGTGGATGGTGATCTTCTCGATCGCGGAGACGTCCTCGATCTGACCGCCCAGCTTCCGGGCGAGGTCGATGAGCGCCTGGCTCTGGTACTCGGCGGAGTGCTCCTTGGTGTAGGTCTCCAGGATGGCGCGCTTGGCCTCTCCCGGACCCGGCAGCGGCACGGTGTAGCGGGCCTCGGGGCCGGAGAGGATCCAGGCGATGACGCCGTCCTCACCCTCATAGATCGGCGAGGGCGCGCCTTCGCCGCGCATGGCACGGTCCACGGCCTCCACGGCCATCTTCCCGGCGAACGCGGGGGCATGGGCCTTCCAGGAGGAGATCTCGCCCTTCCGGGACTGGCGGGTGGCCGTGGTGACGTGCAGCGCCTGCTGCACGGCCTGGTAGGTCACCTCGGTGGGCAGCTGCAGGAGAGCGCCGATGCCGGCTGCGGCGGAGGGGCCCAGGTGGGCGACGTGGTCGATCTTGTGCTCGTGCAGGCAGATGCCCTTGGCCAGGTCCACCTGGATCTCGTAGCCGGTGGCGATGGCGTTGACGAGGGCCTTGCCGCCGATGCCCTTGTGCTGGGCCACGGCCAGGATCGGCGGGATGTTGTCGCCGGGGTGGGAGTATTCCTTGGCCAGGAACGTGTCGTGGAAGTCGAGTTCGCGCACCGCCACGCCATTTGCCCAGGCGGCCCATTCGGGCGAGACGGTCTCGTGGACCGCCAGGCCGAAGACGGGCGCGCCCGGCTCGGTGGGATGCGCCTGCGCCTGCTCGCGGGCGTGCGTCGGGGCCGAACGGCGGACGGAGGCGGCGGCGACCGCCGCGTTGTCGATGATGCGGTTGATCACCATATCGGTGACCTCGGCCTCGACCTCGACGGGGTCGGTCGCGACGGACGCGATCTTCCAGGCCAGCTGCTCCTCGCGCGGGAGGTTCTCGGAGCTCTTGTAGGTCCGGACTTCGTGCTCGATCATGGGGTCTCCTTATGGGGTCGTGACGGTCGAGCGGGAGCGTCCTTTGCCTTCGACCTGCGGTCACCATTGGCCGAGAGCCCAAGACCACGGCTGGTCGCCCTGCCGCTCCTGTGCCGTGCTCACCCGGGTCCGGTAGGACCGGCGTGCACGGCACGGGTGTCTCCAGCTGCGAGATCCGTTCCTAGCTTATGCGCCACAGAACCCGGCACGGCAGCCGCGGAACGAAAAACCTTGTCATCAAGATACATTCTCCCCCTTGCGGGGGTGCCGGCGCCAGTCGGGATGCATCGCGCGGCCCGGAGACCGTCCGGGAACCGCAGTGCCACGCTCACAGCACGTCTCGCCGGCGGCACCGCAGCCCCCGGCTGGCAGCACGCCTCGCCCAGCGCCGCAGGCACGCCCCAGTGCCGCCTCATGGCGCGGGCACGCCCAGGCACGCTCCTCCGAGCGACAGCCGGGAACCCCAGCGCCTCGGCCGCCGGAAGACCGTCCGGGAACCGCAGTGCCGCGCTCACAGCACGTCTCGCGGACCCGGCCCGGCGCCCCAGTGCCGCCTCACGGCGCAGGCACGCCCAGCTTCCCACGGCTGTTTCCAGAATCCCCTCGTGATCAGCGGCGGGAATTCGAAACAGCCGTGGGAATTGCCCTCACGCTTCGATCGGTCGAGGCCGGCGACGCGGCGCTTCGGTCGCAGCGACCCGCTGTGTTTCAGGGCAGCTCGCCCAGATGCGAGTTTCAGGGCAGCTCGCCCAGATGCGCGAGCGCCTGGGCGAGGACACGGTCCTGTCCGTGCCGCATCTCCTCGCGGATGCCGTCGCTCATGACCTCGGCCGGACTGAGCCAGTCCAGGCTCAGGGCATCCTGGCGGGGCGTGCATTCGCCGCCCACGGGAAGGATGTAGCACAGGGCGATGGCGTGCTGCCGCGGATCGTGCAGCGCGGCCGCGCCACGGGTGGGGAAGTACTCGGCCACGGTGAACGGCTGCGGGGACACCGGCACCTGGGGCAGCGCCATCGGGCCCAGGTCGTTCTCGACGTGGCGCAGCAGCGCCGAGCGCACCGTCTCGTGATAGCGGATCCGCCCGCTGACGAGCTCGCGGCCCAGTGAGCCGTCGTCCATGCTGCGCAGCAGCAGGCCGACCTTCTCCAGCTGCCCGTCCGGCCCCACCCGGACCGGAACCGCGTTGACGTAGGCGATCGGCAGGCGGCGGCGTACCTCGTCGAACTCATCCGGCTCGAACCAGGCGTCGCCGTAGTCCAGTGCGGTTCTGCTCATGGCCGCGAATATACCGGAGCGGCCCGCGCAGCCCGGGGTTCCGGCGCGCCTGAAGCTCTGCGCCGGGTTCAGAACAAGCGCCGGGTTCAGAACAAGCACGGACGCCGGCGCCGGCCTCGGGAGCACGTGGCGAGACAGCCCGGAGGCCACTGCCAGGCTGGCTCGCTGCTTCACCCGGCTGGCGGGGGCACCGCATCGTGCTCACGACATCGCAGGCGATACTCGGGGCGACCTCCCCCGCGGCGCTCCCGTGCCGAGCACGCCTCAGAACACACCTCGCGGCAGGTCCCGCCCCCGGCAGCCACGGGGCGCCCCTGCGGACAAACACATCTCTCCTCGTGGCAGGTCCCGCCCCCGGCAGCCACGGGGCGCCCCTGCGGACAACGGCCCCGTGCACGTGCGGAACTTCCCTGACCCTTGGTTTCGTCTCGGTCTCGGCCAGAGACGCGTTCCGTGCACATGTGGAAGTCCCGACTCCGGCAGCCGCGGGCACCCCGGTCCGGTAGCCTGCAGGAGACGAAGGGAGTTCCGCATGAGCCTCACGAACGGGCCGGGCACCTCCGGCCACCTCATCACCCCCTCGGACCTGCACGCGCTGCTGCGCGAGGGAGCGCCCGTGCGGTTGCTCGATGTGCGCTGGCAACTGGGCAAGCCCGACGGCCGAGAGGATTTCGCCGCCGGGCACCTGCCCGGCGCGGTCTTCGTGGACCTGCCCACCGAACTCGCCGACCCCGGCGCCACCAGCGGCGGGCGCAACCCGATTCCGCCAGTGGAGCGCCTGCAGGAGAACGCGCGGGGATGGGGCATCCGCCCCGGCGACACGGTCGTCGCCTACGACGATGCCGGCGGGTCGTCGGCGGCCCGGGCGTGGTGGCTGCTGCGCCACGCCGGCCTGGAGGACGTGCGGGTGCTCGACGGCGCGCTGAGCGCATGGCGCGCCGCGGGCCTGCCGCTGGAGACCGGCCCCGGGCACCGTCCCGAACCCGGGGACGTGACGCTCCGGTACGGCGCCATGCCGGTGCTGGACGCCGATGCCGCCGAGGAGATGGCGCGCACCGGCGTGCTCCTGGACGCGCGGGCCCCGGAACGCTACCGCGGGGAGACCGAGCCCATCGATCCCGTCGCCGGCCACATCCCCGGTGCCGTGAACGCGCCGGGCGAAGGCAATCTGGGCCGGGACGGCGCCTTCCTGCCCCCGGAGCAGCTGCGCGAGCGCTACGCCGGCCTCGGCGTCACGGACGAGGCGCCGGCCGGCGCCTACTGCGGCTCGGGAATCCACGCGACCCACACCGTGCTCGCACTCGCGGTCGCCGGCAAGGAGGCGGCGCTGTACCCGGGCTCCTGGAGCGAGTGGTCCTCCGACCCGGACCGCCCGGTGGCGACCGGCGAGGAGCCGGGGGAGCGATAGGCCGCATCTCAGGCAGCGCCTCACTCCCAGGGGGCGGTCTGCACGAGGGCGTCCGTGACCGCGCCGATCCCGCGGCGCCCCGCATCGGCGGCCCGGGTGATCAGCACGATCTCCCGCATGGCCGGCACGTTCAGCGGGATGGTCACGAGGTCCCGCCGGACGGCGGCGGGCTGCATCCGGAGCATGAGCGGCGTTGCCAGGGTGATCCCCAGGCCGTCGGCCACCAGGCCGAGCGCGAGCGCGGAGTCCACGACGATGTGCCGCTCTGCCGGCTCCATGCCGTTGACCGAGCAGGCGATCCGGGTCGCGCGGCCGAAGGCGGTGTCGACCGGCGGGAGGATCCAGTGGGCGTCGGCCAGCCTGGCCCAGAGGAGCCGTTCAGCCTTGTCCGCGCCGCACGGTGCCGTCGCGCCGCTGCTTCCCTCCGCCGCCGGAGCCGCCTCGCCCGCGCCGGCGGCCGCGTCGTCGCCCGCCTGGGACGCGGTTGGCGCCGGTTCATCGGCCCGACCGCCATTGCCGTTCTTCACCGCCCAGCGAGCCAGCGGATGCGTGCACGAAGCCACCACGCTGAACTCCTCCCGGTGCACCGTCTGCGAGCGCAGCCCGCGCTGCGGGGCGCGCCGGGCGTCCGGGTAGTCGAGTGCCAGGGCCACGTCCACCGTGCCCTCCAGAACCGCCTGCGGGATGCCGTCCACGTCGATCTCACGGAGCCGGACCGCCGACGAAGAACCGTGCCGCTGGGTGAGCTGCGCCATCAGCGGAGCCGCGCAGGCCGCCGCCACCGAGCCGAAGACCCCCACCGTCACGGCCACCTGCGGGGACTCGCTCATCGGCGACATGGCCTCGCTGGCCCGCGCCTCCGCCGCTAAGATCGCGCGGGCGTGCTGCAGCAGCGTCTCCCCTGCCTCCGTCAGCCGCCGGTGCCTGCCGTCCTTGACGAAGAGCTCGTGCTGCGCGGCCTTGCGCAGCGCCGCCATGTGCTGTGACACCGCGCCCGGGGTGTAACCCAGGAGCTGCGCGGCGCGGGACATCGACCCGGCGTCGGCCACGGCCACGAAGGTCCGCAGCTGCGTCAAGGTCCAGTCCACGCGCACCCCCTGCATCGTCAGTTCGGCCATTCTCCGCTCTCCCCCTCCGCCACCCAGCCCGGCCGGGCCCGCGCGCATCCGCCGTCATCCGGCGCGCACGCACAGGGCTCGCTTCGACCGTCGCGCGCACCCGTCGCGCGCAGCGGCACTCCTCTCGCGTGCGCCCCGGCAACAGTTCAGTGAAGCTGATGGGTTCATTCACATTACATCGCTGGTGCTGAACACGCCGGCCGGGTTTCGATAGTGACACACATCACTACCGGCTCTGCTGAAGGGGGTGCCGCATGGAGCTGCCGGCAAGCGCCGAGGTCGTCATCATCGGGGGCGGGATCATGGGCCTGTCCATCGCTCATCGGCTGGCCGCTGACGGGGTCAGAGACGTCGTCCTGCTGGAGCAGGCTCAGCTCGGCTCGGGTTCCACCTGCCGGGCCGCGGGCGGGGTCCGCGCCCAGTTCTCGGATGAGATCAACATCGCCCTGGGACTGCGCGGGCTGGAGGTCTTCGAGTCCTTCGCACAGGACTTCGGCCAGGAGATCGACCTGAATCAGTGCGGCTACCTGTTCCTGATCGACGAGCCCGGGGCGCTCGCCAGCTTCGAGCAGAACGTCGCCCTGCAGAACAGCATGGGCGTGCAGAGCAGGATGCTCGATGCCAGCGAGGCGCGCCGGCTGGCGCCCTCTGCCGGCATGGACGTCCTGGGAGCCGCGTTCCACCCGCGCGACGGGCACTGCACGCCGGAGTCGGTCGTCCTCGGGCTGGCCGCGGCCGCCCGTCGGCAGGGCGTGCGCATCGTCACCGGCTGCCGCTTCGAAGGTGCCGGCGAAGCGGAGCCGGGATCGGGCCGGCGTGCGCTGCGCACCTCCGCCGGGACGATCCAGGCGGCCGCCGTCGTCTGCGCTGCCGGGGCGTGGTCGGCCGCCATCGGCGATGCCTTCGGCGTCCCGCTGCCGGTCCGTCCGCTGCGCCGGCAGATCCTCGTGACCGGCCCGCTGCCGGATCTGGATCCGGCGCTGCCCTTCACAATCGACTTCGCCACCTCGCTGTACTTCCACCGCGAGGGCGCGGGCCTGCTCATCGGAGCGCCGGAGCGGGAACCCACCTGGGGTTTCGAACCGCGGCGCAGCGACGAGTGGCTGGCCGACACCGCCGAGCTGATCGCCGAGCGCTTCCCCGGGCTCTCCGAGATCGATGTGGCTTCCGGCTGGGCCGGCCTGTACGAGATGACCCCGGACCACAACGCCCTGGTCGGCGAGCACGCCGACGACGACGGGTTCCGGTTCCTGTACGCAGCCGGGTTCTCCGGGCACGGCTTCCTGATGGGACCTGGCATCGGCGAGGTGATGGCCGATCTCTACGCGGCACGCCCGCCCTGGGTGGATGTGTCGGGTCTGTCCGCGGAGCGGTTCACCGAGGGGGTGGAACGGCCCGAGCTGAACATCGTCTGAGGCTGCCCAGTGGCCGGACCGGGCCGGGCCGTGGTGTCTGTGCCGAGCCGCCCTCTTCCGGCTCCGCCGCCGGCCGGTCCTCGCCAAGCCGCCGCGCTGCGTCCGATCGCCCCGGCGTCCGCGCGCCGCACGAGCCCCGCGCATTCGCGCACCCTGCATGAACCGCACCTGCATGAACCGTACGACCCGACAGACAAAGGAGACCGACATCATGGCCATTCCCACGACCGATGAGATCCGCAGCCGTGCCGCCGCCGCGCTGGCCGCCTGCGGCGCGGATCTGGACGCGCTCACGGCACGGCAGCCGGGCCCGGCCGGGAGCCTGCCGCTGCGCAGCCCCATCGACGGCGGGACGTTCGGCCAGCTGCCGGCGGACTCGCCGGACGACATCGACGCCACGCTCGATGCGGCGCAGCAGGCATTCCTGGCTTGGCGGCGGGTGCCGGCGCCCGAGCGGGGACAGCTCGTGGCCCGGTGGGGGCGGCTGCTGGCCGAGCACAAGGCGGACCTGGCCACGCTGGTGACCATCGAGGCGGGCAAGACTCCCTCGGAGGCGGCCGGCGAGGTGCAGGAGATGATCGATATCTGCGAGTTCGCGCTGGGCCAGTCCCGGCAGCTCTACGGCCGGACCATGCCCTCGGAGCGGCCCGGGCACCGTCTGATGGAGACCTGGCATCCGCTGGGGGTCGTCGGCGTCATCAGCGCCTTCAACTTCCCCGTCGCGGTGTACTCGTGGAACACGGCGCTCGCCCTGGTGTGCGGCAACGCGGTGGTGTGGAAGCCCTCGGAGAAGACGCTGCTGTCCTCACTGGCCGCCGATGCGCTGCTGGCGCGGGCCGCGCGGGAGGTCGGGGCTCCCGAGGGCCTGAACAGCGTGATCGCCGCGGGCGCCGACGGCGGCCGGCTGCTGGTCGACGATCCTCGCGTGGCGCTCCTCTCGGCGACCGGTTCGGTGCGGATGGGCCGCGCGGTGGGGCCCAGGGTGGCAGAACGCTTCGGGAAGGTCCTGCTGGAGCTCGGCGGCAACAACGCCGCCGTCGTGGCTCCCAGCGCGGACCTGGAGCTGGCGCTGCGCGGTGTGGTGTTCGCCGCCGCCGGGACCGCCGGCCAGCGGTGCACGACGCTGCGGCGGCTGATCGTGCACAAGGACATCTCGGCCGAGCTGACGGACCGGATCGTCGCCGCCTACGGCACCCTCGGCATCGGCGCCCCCGAGCAGAAGGGCGTGCTGGTGGGGCCGCTCATCGACGAGAACTCCCATCAGGCGATGCAGAACGCGCTGAAGGCCGCCGTGGAGCAGGGCGGCGAGGTGCTGTGCGGGGGGAGCCGGGTCCTGGCCGACGAGGCACCGGACGCCTGGTACGTCGAACCGGCGGTGGTGCGGATGCCCGGGCAGACGGAGATCGTGCGGGAGGAGACGTTCGCGCCGATCCTGTACGTGGTCGAGTACGAGGACCTGGACGAGGCGATCGCGCTGAACAACGAGGTCCCGCAGGGACTGTCATCGGCGATCTTCACCTCGGATCTGGCCGAGGCCGAGCGGTTCATCGAGGGGTCCGACTGCGGCATCACGAATGTGAACATCGGCACCTCCGGCGCGGAGATCGGCGGGGCGTTCGGCGGGGAGAAGGAGACCGGTGGCGGCCGGGAGTCCGGCTCCGACGCCTGGCGCGCGTACATGCGCCGGGCCACCAACACGGTCAACTACTCCGGGGAACTGCCGCTGGCGCAGGGCGTCGAGTTCCTCTGAGCTCTTCCAGCCCCCGGTCCCGGCTGCGGCTGCTGGCCCCGGTTGCTTCCGCCGGGCGCGAGCCGCAACCGGGGTCGAGAGGGCGCGCTGTCAGAACCGCTCGGCGTCGTGCCAGGCGAGCCTGGTGATGCCCTCGCTGATCAGCCGGGCGCGGTATTCCCCGACGCCCTCGATGACGCGCAGTTCCTCCAGGCCGGCCCGCAGCAGGGTCTGGAAGTCGTCGAAGTGTTCCACGACCCGCTCCATCACCGCCTCGGGCACCCTGCGCACCCGCTGGAGGAACCGGTAGCCCCTGGGTGAGACGGCCGCGTCCAGGGTCTCCGCGGTGGCCGGGATGCCCAGCGCCCGGGCGACCGCGGCCACATCCACCAGTTCGCTGCTGTCCAGGCTCGCCAGGATGGCTTTGACGCCCTCGACCGAGTGCTGCCGGGGAAGCTGGCCCAGGTAGTCGCGGATGAGCAGGGTCCGGGCAGTGCTGAACCCGCCGACGAGTTCCTCGTGCTGGAGCGTGAGCAGCCGGCCGTCCGTGCCGAGCTCGATGATGTAGGAGCTGATCTCCGCGGAGATGCGCCGCACCATCTCCTGCCGCTGGGCCACCTGCAGGACGTCGGCGGCGGTGGCCCGGCCTGCGATCTCCAGCGCGGTGAGGGCATCGGTCACCTCGTCCAGGCGGGTCTTGTACCGTTCCAGCGTGTCCAGCGCCTGATTGGCGTGGGCGAGGATCTTGGTGGTGTTCTCCAGGACGTGCCGGCGGTCGTGCACGTAGAGCTGGACGATCTGCATCGACTGGCTGACCGTGATGACGGGGAAGCCGGTCTGCTTGGCCACCCGCTCGGCGGTGCGGTGCCTGGTGCCGGACTCGCGCGTGGGGATGGACGGCGCGGGATGCAATTGCACCCCGGCTTTCAGGATCGTCCTGGCACGGCGGTCGAGGATCACGGCGCCGTCCATCTTGGCGAGTTCCCGCAGGCGCGTGCCGGTGAATTCCACGTCGATGGGGAAGCCGCCGGTGCTGATCGACTCCACGGTGGAGGAGGTGCCCAGCACGATGAGGGCGCCCGTGCCGCCCCGCAGGACGCGCTCCAGGCCGTCCCGCAGTTCCGTTCCGGGGGCGACGGCGGCGAGCGTCTGCCGCATGAGCTCCTCGGTCGCCTGCTGCGCCGAGAGGCTGCCCTCGGCGATGCCAGCCAGCAGAGTCGTGCGCACCTGTTCCCTCATCGTCCGTGGCGGGCGTCGCCCGCGATCGTGGTCTGTGCCTTGATTCCTCCGGGCGGGGTGCCCGCGCTCAGGCGTGATTCGAGTCTAGGGAGACGGACGGCGCAGTGTCGCTCAGCACGCCGGAATTGATCGCATCTTGTAATCTCTGCGCCTCGCGGACCGCCATGCCCCTCGGCTTGCGCGTGCCCTCCATGGCGCCGCGCGGGACGATCGCGTGGGTCACGCCCTGCCGGAACGCCTCGGAGAGCCGCGATTCGATGCCCGGCACGGTGCGGATCTCCCCGGAGAGGCTGATCTCGCCGATGGCGACGGTACGCCGGCGCGGCGGCTTCCCGCTCAGCCCCGAGACGAGAGCCAGGCACAACGCCAGATCGAACGCCGGCTCCACCGCCTTCGCGCCGCCCAGCGTCGCGGCGAAAACGTCCTTGCCCAGGATGTCCAGCCCCACGTGCTTGTTGAGCACCGCGAGGATCATCGCCGTCCGGGCGTTCTCCACACCGGAGACGGCCCGCCGGGGCGGCCCGGAGGCCGGCGGCGTCAGCAGGGCCTGCACCTCCACCACCATGGGGCGCCGGCCCTCCTGCGTCACGCCGAGGAACGTACCGGGACTGGGATCCTCGGTGGCGGAGAGGAACAGCCCGGAGGGGTCGGCGAGGCCGATGATGCCGTTCTCCGTCATATCGAAGCAGCCGAACTCGTCCGTGGGGCCGAAGCGGTTCTTCACCGCCCTGAGCGTGCGCAGCCGGGAGTGCTTCTCCCCTTCGAAGGAGCACACCACGTCCACCAGGTGCTCCAGCAGCCTGGGCCCGGCGACCTGGCCGTCCTTGGTGACGTGCCCGACCAGGAGGGTCGCCACGCCCTTGGACTTGGCGGCGCGGATGATGCCGGCGGCGACCTCCCGGACCTGGGTCACGCCGCCTGGCACGCCCTCGACATCGGCGGAGGCCAGGGTCTGCACCGAGTCGACGATGAGCAGTTCGGGCTGCTCCGCCTCGATCATGCCCAGCACGGTGCCCAGATCCGTCTCCGCCGAGAGGTACAGCAGGTCCGCCAGGGCGCCGATGCGCTGGGCACGCAACCGGATCTGCCCGGCGGACTCCTCGCCGGAGACATAGAGGACTTTCCGGCCGGTACGGGCGAAACGCGCGGCGACGTCCAGCAGCAGCGTCGACTTCCCGACCCCGGGCTCTCCCGAGAGCAGCACCACGGCTCCGGGCACGATGCCGCCGCCGAGCACGCGGTCCAGCTCGTCCACCCCGGTGCCGAGGGCCTGCGCCGTGTTGGCGTCCACCTCCGCGATGGGCTGCGCGGCGGAGGACGGGCGCACGGCGCGGGTGCGCGACTGGGTCACCCCGCCGGTCTCCGCCATCGTCCCCCAGGACTGGCAGCCACCGCAGCGGCCCACCCACTTGGGCGTGGTCCAGCCGCATTCGGAGCACAGGAACATCGTCTTCGCCATGATGCTCCACTCTAGAGCCGGGCACGGACATCACGCGGCGCTGCGTCCACGCCAGAGCTACCGCGCCGGCCAGGACGCGCTTCCCCGTGAGGTCGTGAATGCGGGCTGAGGGACCAGGCAACCGCACGACACGAACGCTGGGATCCGGCGGAACCGGCGCGCGCCGATCCCCGCCCGATGCACGATACAGGCACCGGATCGGACAGCGCCGCAGCCTCGCTCTCCTCGCCGCGCCTCCGGCGGACCGCGGGCCGGGAGCGGACCACCGTCAGCCGCCGCGCCTCCGGCGGACCACCGCTCCGGCGGGCCGGAAACGGACCGCAGCAGGCGTCAGGCGGGCGTCAGAACTCCTCGTGGGAGTTGGGGTCCAGGCCCGGGCTACGACCCTCGGGCGAGTCCAGCGCGGAGATGGCCTCGACCTCCGCCGCGCTGAGCTCGAAGCCGAACACGTCCAGGTTGCTCCGCTGGCGCTCGGGGGTGGCGGACTTCGGCAGCGGCAGCACGCCCAACTGGATGTGCCAGCGGAGGATCACCTGCGCCGGGCTCACGCCATGCGCCGCGGCCGCGGCCGCGACCGGCTCCTCGTGATAGGCCGGATTCCGCTTGCCCAGCGGCCGCCACGCCTGCGTGACGATGCCCAAGGTCGCATGGACCTCCCGCAGATGGGACTGGACGAAGTACGGGTGCAGCTCGATCTGGTTCACCGCGGGGACCACGCCGGTGGCCTCGATGACGCGTTCCAGGTGCTCGGGCTCGAAGTTGCTCACGCCGATGGAACGGACCAGCCCTCGCTCCTTGAGCTCGACCAGCGCGCGCCACGCCTCCACGTACTTGCCCGCGATGGGATTGGGCCAGTGGATGATGAGCGAGTCCAGGTAATCCAGGCCCAGCCGCATGAGGGACTCCTCGGTGGCGGCGATGGCCTTGTCGTACTCGTGATACCGGCCGGCGAGCTTGCTCTGGACGCGGTAGGCGCCGCGGTCGAGCCCGCTGGCGGCGAGGGCAGCGCCGACGGTGCCCTCGTTCTCATAGTTGTAGGCGGTGTCGATCAGGCGGTAGCCGGCCTGCAGGGCGTTGGAGACGGCCTCCGTGCCGCCGCGCCCGAAGAGGGGGTAGGTGCCGAAGCCGATCGCCGGGAGGGTCGTGCCGTCATTGAGCTCGATCCACGGCTGATTCTCTGCGAGAGCGCTCATGCGTTGATTCTACGCAGACCACCCGGCGTTCCGCTTCCGGTGGCACCAGCACAAGCGACCCTGCACGGGACATGGGCGCCAGCACCTCGCCCCCGGCCGGACACGCGCACCGCATACGCCTCGCCGCGCCTGACTCGCCACATGAGCCGGCGGGCGCTCATTCGAGCGTGAAGCTCACCGGTTCGCTCTCCGTCCGCCCGAGCACGACGACCAGTTCGTACTCACCGGGCCCGGCTTCCTCGTCGACGGCGGGGCAGCCCTGCTCGGACGGGATGCGCGGCCATTCCATCACGGCGCGCCGCTCCTGCTCGGGTTCGAACGGCTCCATCACCCGCGCCGTGTCGCGGTCGGCGTCCACGTCGTAGCAGTCCGCGGAACTCCACACCTGCTCGCCGTCGCGGTTGACGATGAACTCCTGCTGAGCGGTGCCGACGTCGATCAGGCAGGCCTGCTCGGCGTCCGTGGCCACGACCAGCTCCAGGGCGGGGTTCTCCCCCTCGGCGTATTCGCCCTTGTCGGTGCGGGCAGTCACCTGCACGCTGTCCTCCGCGCAGGTCTCGGTCGGCTCGGCCGCCTCACCGTCACCGGCCTCACCCTCGTCCTCGCCGGGTTCCGGGCTGGGCTCGGGGGTGGCCTCGGCGCTCTGCTCCCCTGCCTGGGCTTCGCCGGCGGCGTCGGCTTCCGCGACCGGCTCGGCGCCGGTTCCCTGGATCAGCCCGATGACGCCCCGCACGGCGAAGACGCCACCGGTGACCAGGCCAGCCAGTACGAGCAGGGCCAGGGCGCCGACGATGATCCGCCGGCGGATGTAGACGGACTTCGGCAACCGCGCGGGAGGACCGCCGGAGGGACGCCTCGGCCCCTGTGGTCCACCCGGACCGCCCGGACCGCCACGCCCATGACCGCCCGGGGGACGCCCGCCTCCCCCGGAGCCGCTGCGCGCGGCACTCGTGCGCGACCGGCCGGTGCCGCGGTTCGGTGACCGTGAGGGGCCTGCGGCCGTCTCGCCGCCGGCCGAGCGCGGACGCCGGCCACCCGCGCCCGAGCCGCCTTGTTGTCTGGGCTGCGCTTTCCCCAATGCCTTCCCCGGTGAGGCCGGGCGGCGCCCGGCGGCACGTCCCTCGGTCCCGCCCTCGGCGGCCCGGCTGCGCGGGGCGCGGTACGGCGCCGTATGGCGCGCCGGGTCACCCCCGGAGCGTGGTGCGCGGCGGGAGCGATCGGCGGAGGAAGGGGGCTGCGTCGTCATCTCGCTTCGACTGTAGATTGTTGCCAGCACAGCCACCTAACAGACACTCCGCAACAGGGACCGCATGCCGAACTCGTCAACGCTCAACCCGTCCGTCCGTTGGGACAGCCCCGGACCGGGAACCCTGCGACGGTGGCAGGCGCTGATCCCCGGGTGGTTCGCCGCCGAGGCCAGGGACCTTCCCTGGCGGCGGCCGGACTGCACCCCGTGGGGCGTGCTGGTGAGCGAGATCATGCTGCAGCAGACCCCTGTGGTCAGGGTGCTGCCCCGCTGGGAGGACTGGATGCGCCGTTGGCCGGCACCGGCGGACCTGGCCGCTGCGCCGACCGGGGACGTGCTGCGCGCCTGGGACCGGCTGGGGTACCCGCGGCGGGCGCTGCGGCTGAAAGAGGCTGCAGCCGCGATCACCGCACGGCACGGCGGGAAGGTTCCGGAGGACGAGGCGGAACTGCGCGCGCTGCCCGGCATCGGCGAGTACACGGCGGCGGCCGTCGCGGCCTTTGCGCACGGCCGGCGCAGCACCGTGCTGGACACGAATATCCGCCGGGTGCTGGCCCGCGCAGCCCGGGGAGAGGCCGCGCCGCCCCCGGCGCTCAGCCGCACCGAGTACCGGTGGGCGGCGGCCCTCGTCCCAGAGGACGAAGCGGTATCGGTGCGCTGGAACGCGGGTCTGATGGAACTCGGCGCCCTGGTGTGCACCGCACGCTCACCCCGTTGCACGGCCTGCCCGCTGGCCGCCGACTGCACCTGGCTGGCGGCCGGAAGACCGGGAGCCGAGGCACCCACCGTGCGCAAGCAGACGTGGCACGGCACCGACCGGCAGCTGCGCGGGGCGGTCCTGGCGGTGCTCCGCGCGGGTGACGCCGCAGTCCCGCGGGGGTTGCTCGTCTCCGGGCGGGAGGGTACGGCTTCGGTCCCGGAGAGCCTGACAGAGTCCCAGCTCGAGGCACTGGCCCGGCTGCGCAGACTGAACCCCGACCCGGCGCGGATGGACCGGATCGTGACGGGACTCATCGGCGACCGGCTGGCCCAGGAGAACCCGGAAGGCCTCACCCTCCCGGACTGACCGGGCCCTGCTTGAGGCGGGTTACCACGAGCTGCCCGTGACTGGGGCGCACACGGCCAACGTCTCAGGGCTCCCCATGCTCCACAAAGACCCGTTCGACCGGCTCCTCGTCGCTCAGGCCCGAGATGAAGGCGTCACGCTCCTCACCGCGGATGTCCACGTAGGCCGCTACGGCCCGCCTGTCCAGTTGGTCTGATCCCTCTCCCGGCGGCGGGCCTCAGCAGACGCCGGGATACCGGCGACCGGGTCCTGCCGGAGCGGAGCACGCCGGACGGGACGCTCAGAGGTACTTGAGCATGCGGCTGTTGCCGAGAGTGTTGGGCTTGACCCTTGCCAGATCCAGGAACTCGGCCACGCCTTCGTCGTGCGAGCGCAGCAGTTGCATGTAGACCTCCGGCTCGACCGGGGTACCCTCGATCTCCTCGAAGCCCAGGCGGGAGAAGAACTCCGTCTCGAAGGTCAGGCAGAAGATCCGCTTGACGCCCAGTTCCCGGGCGTCGGCGAAGAGCTGTTCCATCAGGGCCTTGCCGATGCCCAGCCCGCGGTACTGCGGGTGCGTGGCCACGGTGCGCGCCTCGGCCAGATCGCTCCACATCACATGCAGAGCCGCGCAGCCGACCAGAACCGGTGCGCCGTCGGCACCGGTCACCTCCGCGACGCGGAACTCCTGCACGCTCTCGTAGTAGGCCACCTTCTCCTTGGCCACCAGGAGGCGTGACTCCGCCATCGGCGCCACCAGATCGAAGATGCGGGGGATATCCGCGACGACGGCCTTGCGCACCGTCACCGGCTGTTCCGTCGCCGTGGCCGACGGCGCGTGCCCGGCCCGGCCGGCGGACGCCGGGGCGGTGACGCGGGAACCGGCACCGCCGGTCGCGCCGCCACCCCGGCGGAGGGGCGTCACCACGTGGTGTCCCCGGCCCGCGGGCCAGGACCCGGAGTCGTCTTCGTCGTCGGCCTCGTCGCCGGAGTCGGCGCCGGACGAACCCTCGGAGGAGTCCTCCGGCTGCGCTTTCTCGCCGGAGTCCTCGTCGGCGATGCGCCCGTCGGCGCCCGCCAGTTTCGTCTTATCCGCATCGCGGACCTTCGGCGGCCGTCCGGCCGCGGCGGACCGGGCCGCAGGGGAAACCCCCTGCGGCCCGGCCGGCCGTGTCGTCTCACCCATGACTACTCCCTCAGCCGACCTTGGCTGCACCGCCGGAGAGCCCGTCGTCGGGGCCGCCGGCCGCGCCGCCCTCACCGCCGTGCCCGGCAGCGCCCGCAGTGATGGAACCCCCGCCGAGCGCGCCACCGCCGGCTGCTTCGTCACCGGAGTCGGCACCGACGGCCACCGGGACCTTCTCCTGTTCCACGCCCTCGAAGGTGAAGCGGGAGTCCGTGCCGGAGCCCTCCACATCGACCTTCACGTGCTGACCGGAGTTCAGCTCGCCGAACAGGATGCGCTCGGAGAGCTGGTCCTCGATCTCGTTCTGGATGGTGCGGCGCAGCGGCCGGGCACCCAGGACGGGATCGTAACCCCGGTCGGCCAGGACGTTCTTGGCCTCCTGCGTGAGCGAGATGCTCATGCCCCGGTCCGCCAGCCGCTCGCTCAGCCGCTTGAGGAAGAGATCGACGATCTGGATGATCTCGTCCTTCTTCAGCTGCGGGAAGACGATCGTGTCGTCCACGCGGTTGAGGAACTCCGGCCGGAAGTGCTGCTTGAGCTCGTCGTTCACCTTGGCCTTCATCCGCTCGTAGTTGGTGGTGGTGTCACCCTCCACCTGGAAGCCGAGCTGCTGGCCCTTGGCGATGTCCCGCGTGCCGAGGTTGGTGGTCATGATGATGATGGTGTTCTTGAAGTCCACCATCCGGCCCTGGGAGTCGGTCAGGCGACCGTCCTCAAGGATCTGCAGCAGCGAGTTGAAGATGTCCTGATGGGCCTTCTCCACCTCGTCGAACAGCACCACGGAGAACGGCTTGCGGCGCACCTTCTCGGTCAGCTGGCCGCCCTCCTCGTAACCGACGTAGCCCGGAGGCGAACCGAACAGCCGGGAGACGGTGTGCTTCTCCGCGTACTCGGACATGTCCAGCTGGATGAGCGCGTCCTCGTCGCCGAACAGGAACTCCGCCAGCGCCTTGGCCAGCTCGGTCTTGCCGACGCCGGTGGGCCCGGCGAAGATGAACGAGCCGGAGGGCCGCTTGGGGTCCTTCAGCCCGGCGCGGGTACGGCGGATCGCGCGGGAGATGGATTTGACCGCGTCCTCCTGGCCGATGATCCGCTTGTGCAGCTCGTCCTCCATCCGGAGCAGGCGGGAGGACTCCTCCTCCGTGAGCTTGAACACCGGGATGCCGGTGGCCATGGCGAGCACCTCGGCCACGAGTTCCTCGTTCACCTCCGCGACGGTGTCCAGCCCGCCGGTGCGCCATTCGCGCTCCCGGTTCTCCTTCTGCTGGATGAGCTTCTTCTCCTTGTCGCGCAGACCCGCGGCCTTCTCGAAGTCCTGCGCGTCGATCGCGGCCTCCTTGGCCCGGCGCGCCTCGTCGATCTGGTCGTCGAGCTCCTTGATGTCCGGCGGTGAGGAGAGCCGGGCGATGCGCAGCTTGGCACCGGCCTCGTCGATCAGGTCGATGGCCTTGTCCGGCAGGTAGCGGTCGTTGATGTACCGGTCGGACTGCGTCACGGCCGCCGCCAGCGCACCGTCGGTGATGGTCACCTTGTGGTGTGCCTCGTAGCGGTCGCGCAGGCCCTTGAGGATCTCGATGGCGTGCGCCAGCGAGGGCTCGGGGACCTGGATCGGCTGGAAGCGGCGCTCCAGCGCGGCGTCCTTCTCGATGTGCTTGCGGTACTCGTCCAGCGTGGTCGCGCCGATGGTCTGCAGTTCGCCGCGGGCCAGCATCGGCTTGAGGATGCTGGCGGCGTCGATGGCGCCCTCGGCGGCACCGGCACCGACGAGGGTGTGGATCTCGTCGATGAACAGGATGATGTCACCGCGGGTGCGGATCTCCTTGAGCACCTTCTTCAGGCGCTCCTCGAAATCGCCGCGGTAGCGGGAGCCGGCCACGAGCGAGCCCAGGTCCAGCGTGTAGAGCTGCTTGTCCTTGAGCGTCTCAGGGACGTCGCCGCGGACGATGGACTGGGCCAGGCCCTCCACCACCGCGGTCTTGCCGACGCCGGGCTCACCGATCAGCACGGGGTTGTTCTTGGTCCGCCGGGACAGGACCTGCATGACCCGCTGCATCTGGTCGGTGCGGCCGATGACAGGGTCGAGCTTGCCCTCGCGGGCGGCGGCGGTCAGATTGCGGCCGAACTGGTCGAGCACCAGCGAACCGGAGGGAGTGCCCTCCTCGCGCGCTCCGGCAGCGGCCGGTTCCTTGCCCTGGTAGCCGGACAGCAGCTGGATCACCTGCTGACGGACCCGGCCGAGGTCAGCGCCGAGCTTCACCAGCACCTGGGCGGCGACGCCCTCACCCTCGCGGATGAGGCCGAGCAGGATGTGCTCGGTGCCGATGTAGCTGTGCCCCAGCTGCAGCGCCTCACGCAGCGACAGCTCGAGGACCTTCTTGGCGCGGGGCGTGAAGGGAATGTGACCATCGGGGGTCTGCTGGCCCTGGCCGATGATCTCCTGGACCTGCTCGCGGACCTGCTCGAGGGAGATGCCGAGCGACTCCAGCGCCTTGGCGGCGACGCCCTCGCCCTCGTGGATCAGGCCCAGCAGGATGTGCTCGGTGCCGATGTAGTTGTGCTTCAGGAGTTTGGCTTCCTCCTGTGCGAGCACGACGACTCGCCTGGCGCGGTCAGTGAACCGTTCGAACATTGCACCCTCCTAGAAGATTCTTTGATGCTAACCAGCCTGGGCCGCCGTGTATTGCCCGTTTCACTCTGAGCCGAAACCCGTAAGGAACAGCCCCCTCCAGTCGTCGTCCGTTCCGGGGTGCCCGGACCGGGCAGACGCAGTGAGGCGGCTCCCCGTCCGGGAAACCGCCTCATGCAGACCAGTGCCGGATCGGGGCTCGCCAGTATGGCGGCACCCGTCCGGCGCTCTTGTCAGCGTGTTCCGCTCTTGTCAGCGTGTTCTCAGTGGTTCAGTGCGCTGCCTTGTAGGCTTCCACGATCTCCTGCGGCACCCGGCCGCGATCGCCGATCTGGTAGCCCTGCTCGCGGGCCCAGGCGCGGACCTTGGTCAGGGAGCCGCCGCTGCTGCTGCCGCTCCCGCCGCTCTGCGTGCGACGGGCCCGGCTGCGCGCCGCGGACACCCGGCGAGCCTTGCCGAGGTACGGGGAGAGCGCTCCTCGCAGTTCCTCCGCGTGCTCCTGGGACAGGTCGATCTCGTAGTCCACGCCGTCAAGACCGAATCGGACGGTCTCCGCCGCCTCGCCGCCATCCAGATCGTCGATCAGGATGACTTTGACTTTCTGTGCCATATCGAAAAGCTCCTTGTGCTCGGGGTGCTGGTGCTCAGCGCGGAGTGTCCCGGCTGGTTTCCGCCGAATCAGGCGCACCAGCGAACCCGTCCGCGGCGTTTTCACCGCGGTCGGCCCCAGCCACCGGCCGGCCAGACTCCTCATTCCGGTAGAACTCCTCCATCGCGGCGCGCTCCTTGCGGTCGGCCATCAGGATGGAACGCATTACCAGGAAGAAGATGAGAGCGACGCCGATCGACGGCAACAGAACCTTCAGGTACTCCTCCACAGTCACCCCATTATTCACATAACGAACAGATAAAGCAATTACTCAGCCGGCTTTACGAGAGGGAACAGGATCGTTTCCCGGATTCCGCGTCCGGTCAGCGCCATGAGGAGCCTGTCGATGCCCATGCCCATGCCGCCGGCCGGCGGCATGCCGTACTCCATC
Organism: Sediminivirga luteola; assembly: GCF_014639315.1. Taxonomy (GTDB): domain Bacteria; phylum Actinomycetota; class Actinomycetes; order Actinomycetales; family Brevibacteriaceae; genus Sediminivirga; species Sediminivirga luteola. The sequence continues at coordinate 59,233 of NZ_BMFY01000001.1, read as the reverse complement.
GCCGCCAGGAATTCCTCGTCCAGCTGCATCGCCTCCTCGTCGCCGGCCTTGCCCGCCTTCGCCTGCGCCAGGAACCGCTCGCGCTGCACTACGGGATCGACCAGTTCCGAGTATCCGGTGGCGAGTTCGAAGCCCCGGACGTACAGATCCCACTTCTCGACGACACCCTCCACGCTGCGGTGCGATCGGGTCAGAGGAGACGTGTCGAGCGGGAAATCTCGTACGAAGGTGGGCGCATGGAGCCTATCCGCGTAGAAGTGCTCCCACAGCTCCTCCACCAATTTCCCATGCGAAATGAAGACCCCGCTCAGGTCCACATCCAGCCGGGCGGCGATTTCCTCCAGCCGGGATACCGGCGTGCGCGGGGTGATTTCCTCGCCGAGCTCGGCGGAAAGAGACTCGTACATCCCGATCCACTCCCACTCGCCGCCGAAATCGTACTCCGTTCCGTCGGCAAGGGTAACGCGAAGCGAACCACATGCCTCGAGCGCGGCATTCTGAATGAGCTGCTTCGTCAGTTCCGCAATGGAGTGATAGTCACCGTAGGCCTGGTACGCCTCCAGCATCGCGAATTCGGGCGAGTGCGTGGAGTCTGCGCCCTCGTTGCGGAAATTGCGGTTGATCTCGAAAATACTTTCCAGCCCGCCGACCAGGGCGCGCTTGAGGAACAGCTCCGGCGCGATCCGCAGGTAGAGGTCGATGTCGTAGGCGTTCATATGCGTGACGAACGGCCTGGCCGCGGCGCCTCCGTGCAGCGTCTGCAGCATGGGCGTCTCGATCTCCAGGAAGCCCTGCTGCTCGAACGTCCGGCGCAGGCTGCTGAGCACCTGCGGCCGCAGCCTGGCGAGCCTGCGCGCCTCGTCGCGCACGATCAGATCGACGTAACGCTGCCGCACCCGGGCCTCCTCGGACAGCTCGGCGTGCAGCACCGGGAGGGGCCGTAACGCTTTCGCGGTCAGCTGCCAGGAATCGGCCAGCACCGAGAGCTCCCCGCGCTTAGAGGCGATCACCCTGCCGCGGATGAAGACGTGGTCGCCCAGATCCACGTCTTCCTTCCACTGATCCAGACGCTCCTTGCCGACCTCGGCGAGGCTGAGCATCGCCTGCAGGCGGGTGCCGTCACCCTCCTGCAGCGTGGCGAAGCACAGCTTGCCCGTATTGCGGACGAAGACCACGCGGCCGGTCACGCCGACGACGGTGTCGGTCTCCTGCCCCGGATCCAGATCGGGATGCCCGGCGCGCACCTGCGCGAGGCTGTGCGTGCGCTCCACCGCGACCGGGTAGGGATCCTCGCCGCGCTCCAGCAGCCGGGCGCGCTTGGCGCGCCGGATCCGCAACTGCTCGGGGAGGTCGGTCTCAGCGGAGGCAGCCGCATCGGCGGCGTTCCGGGCCGCCGGAGCGGTCTGCGCTGACGGGGCGCTGGGCACGCGGCCGCCACTGGGGTCAGGGGTGTTCGACATACGTCCTAGGCTACTTCACCGCGGCCCGGCACCTCCGACGGCTGAGAGCCAGCTCACCCCGCCTGCGGAGGCACCGTCTCGCGGCGGCACCAGCGCCGCCGCGCACGATGCCGGCGGTCAGCGCCGGCTGCCCGGATCCGCCAGGACCTCTAGCAGGCGTTCGGCCGTCTCCGGGGTGATCCGGCCGGTCTGCAGTGCCGCCTGGGCGGTGGCGCGGGACATCTGGCGGTAGGCGTCCAGGATCTCGGTGCTGCCGTCCTGGGCGGCCTGCTCCGCGAGGGCTTCCAGATGCGCTTCGACGGTGCTCACGTCCCCGCGGGACACCGGGCCGGTGAGGGCTTTGGCGCCGCTTTCGAGCGTGTTGCGCACGCTCGCGGTCACCAGCGCGTCCAGCACCCGCGAGGGCTGGTCGACGCCGAGTGACTCCAGGGTCCGCATCGCCTGGGACAGCACCGTGACGACGTGATTCGAGGCGTGGCAGATCGCCGCGTGATACAACGCGCGGTCCGCTTCGGCGAGGATCACCGGCTCGGCGCCCATCTCCACCACGAGCGCCTGGCCGATCGGCAGGACCGGCTTGGCGGCGGTGACGCCGACGGTGGCTTCGCGCAGCCGCGGCAGGTCGATGCTGGTGCCGGTGAAGGAGAGGGAGGGGTGGAAGGCGATGGTGATGGCACCGGCCTCCGCGGCCGGCCGCAGCACCTCGGTGCCGAACCTGCCGGCCCAGTGCGCGACGATCTGCCCCTCCTGGAAGTGCCCGCCCTTGGCGAGCCCGGAGACCAGCGGCCCGATGGCGTCGTCGCTGACGGTCACCATGAGCAGCTCGGCGCGCTCCACGATCTCCGGGATCTCCAGCACCGGGACGCCCGGGAGCATCGCATCGGCGCGTTCCCTGCTGGCCTCGCTGGTGGCGGAGACCCCGATCACGGCGTGCCCGGCTCCCCGCAGCGCCGCGCCGATGACGGCGCCGACGCGGCCGCAGCCGATGATTCCCGCTCCCAGCCGCGTCGAGTCCCGGCCAAGCCCGTCCTGTGTGCTGCTCATCGGTCCATTTCCTTCCGTGCCAGGCGCGTCCGTTCGGCGTGCTGCGCGAAGAGCGCCGCGGCGGCGCGCACGTCCAGATTGCGGGCCACCGGCTTCAGCGGCCCCGTGGTGGAGTGCAGGTGCACATTCGCCAGACCCAGCACCCGCTGCAACGGGCCCTGGGTGAACGCCATCGACTGCACCCGCGGATGCGGCACCCACACGGACCGCCGGCCGATGCGCCCCTCGCGCCAGACCAGGACGGTGCCGGTCACGGCGACGCCCATCCGGCGGCGCTGGGCCGGGTTGACCCAGCGAGCGCTCTCCGGCACCGGCGCGAACCAGTCGTCGGGCCCCGGGCTGGTGTTGGCCGCGTCCAGCAGTTCGGCGCCGCGCTCGGTGCCGGGGTCGGGCAAGGCGAGCGCCATCAGGGCCAGCACGTCCTCCCGGCTGCCGACGGGCAGGATCACGCTGGAGGCGCCGCTGACCTCGGAGGTCTTGGTCCCGGCGATGTTGAAGCGCACCTCCCACCATCCGGTTGCGCGCCAGAGCAGCGGCTGGCTGATGCCGATCGCCTGCAACCGCTCCAGTGGAACGATCGTCCGGCGCGTGCTGGTCAGGCCGCGGCTGACGAGGACTCCGTCGGGCGTGAGCTGCACGGAGAAGTTGGCCAGCTCGGTGAAGCGGCCCCAGGCCGCGGCCAGGCCACCCAGGATGCCCAGGAGCGCGGGAATGGCGACCGGGCCGGCCAGGACCGTGACCACGGGGACGACCGCCACGGCCGCCGCGGTCAGGATCAGGGTGTCGCCGCGCCAAAGCGTAGAGGCCAGGACCCGGCCGGTGGGGACGTAGAGGAGACGCCCGTCGTGGCCGAGCTCGCGCCGGGCCTGATAGCCCTTGAGAAGCTGATTGAAGCTCGCGCTGAGATCGTCGATCCCGGCGCCGGCGGCGGTACGGAGCTGGCTGAGCGCGCGATGCTCGGGCGAGGATTGCGCCGGCATCCCGGCGGGAGCGCCTGCGGTGGCGGCGTTCCCCGGCCCGGACGGTCCCGGCCCGTCGGGATGAGCGGACGATGATCCAGCGGAGGCGGGAACGCCCGGTACCCCGAGATCGCCGGCACCCGGCGCCTCTGATGTCCCGGAGCCCTGCGGACTGTGCTGGCCCTGTAAGCCGTGCGCGCCGGGGCCGCCCTGCCGAGCGGCTTCCCGCTGGGAGCGGAGTTCCCGCACCCGGGCGAGCAGTTGATCCCGGAGGCGCAGCGCCTCGTCTTTGGCGAGGAACTCGATGGCGATCTCGGAGTCGTCCCCGCCGGCCACGTCGAAGGTGAGCGAGGACAGGTTCAGCAGCCTCGCCAGGAGCGGCTGCGCGATGTCGATCGACTGAACGCGGTCCAGCCGCGCGGTGCGATGGCTCCGGTTGAGCAGGCCCTTGCGCAGGCTCACGGATTCGGCGTCCACGCGGTATCCCATGGACCGCCACAGCAGCCACGAGCCCAGCCCGACGACGAGCAGGACGAGCAGCAGGGCGCCGATGAGCACGAGCGGCCACAGCGGGAACGAGCCGATGAACTCGAAGACCTCGCCTTCCCCGACGCCGGTGACGATGTCGACGAGGGTGTTGAACCCGAACGTGATCAGGCCGCCGATGACGGCGACGAACGCCAGCCATGACCGCACGAAGGGCGTGAAGGGATGGACCCGCCGCCACTGGCCCGGTGGATCGGCCTCGAAGCGCACCGGTTCCCGCGGCGGCACGGGCACCTGCCGCTGTCCCCGCTGGGGCGGCACGGGCGGTGACCCGTGGGCCGGGGCGGCACCCGGGGCCAGAGGCCGCCCGCCCTGCGGCGGCGGTGCGTGGTAGGGAGGCCCGCTCTGCGGGCCGGAGGCTGCGCCGTAGGTCGCTCCGCCTTGCGGGCCGGCCGCGGGCACGGGCGGCGGGATTGCCCCGTAAGGCGGAGCTGCAGACGGCACCACACCGGGCGGAGGCCCGGCGTTTCCGCCGGGCGGGGCCGGGAAAGCCGCCGTCGGGTGCGCACCTGCCGGACCGGCGGGGTGAGACCCGGGTCCCGCTGCGGGAATCCCGCCGGCCGGCGGGGCGCCACCGTAGCGCGGCACTCCCGGCGGAGCGGCGTTGCCGGGCGGGAACCCGCCGGGCGCCGGCTGCGGCGGGACGGGAGGCTGCGGCGCACCGGGAATGGGCTGCGACGGCACGCCCGGGGCGGCGTTCTGCGGCGGCACGCCGTGCGAGCCGGCCGGATCGTGAGGGCCGGAGCGGGGGAGTTCGCCTTGAGCGCCAGGCTCCGGGGCGTTGGGCTTCGCCTCATGAGCCTCCGGCGCATGAGGCTCTGAGCTTCCAGGCTCCGGAGCGCCAGGCCTCGGCGGGCGAGGCCCCGGAACGCCGGGGTCCGGGATGCCAGAACCGGGGGCGCCAGGCTCCGGGGACTGGGGAGGGGGCTGCTGGGACATCTACAGGCCCGCCAGGTTCCGTTCAGCGCGGCTGGCGAGCTTCTCCCGCAGCCGCACCGCCTCCTCGCGCGGGAGCCCGGGGATCACCGCGCTGGTGCTGGCCGAAGCGGTGTGCAGATGCAGGGTCGCCAGGCCGAAAGCCCGTTCCAGGGGGCCGGACTTGACGTCCACGTACTGCAGCCGGCCGTAGGGGATCACCGTGACCCGGCGGAACATGATGCCGGTGGCGATGAGCAGATCGTCCTCCCGCTCCGCGTAGCCGATGGCCTTCACCTGGCGCACGATGACGAAGGCCATGATCGCGAAGATCAGCACCGGGACGACCGCGAAGACGAGCAGCCAGTACTGGTCGGTGCCGAAGGCGATGAGCAGCGCGGCCACCAGGATCACCACCAGGAAGATGACGGTGCCGATGGCGTGGCCGAGCAGGTAGAGGGGGATGAGCCGCCTGGAGACCCGCCGGAACGCGGGGTCACCGAGGTCCTCTCGCAGCGGCATGGCGCCGGGCGGCGTCCAGCTCGGCGGGATCTGGGACGCCATCATGGTCCTACACTCCTTCGGGTTCCTCGCCCTCGGCGCCGTCGGCGCCATCGTCCGGGGGAAGCTGGCAGAACCACTCGACGATCATCCCCACCACCGTGGTGACGAGGCAGACCGCCACGGCGATGAGCATCTGCATGCCGGTGTCCGCACGGGCTCCGCCGGTACCGAACATCAGGTAGAGCGCCGCTCCCCCGTACCACCCTACTAGCCCCGCGCCGGTCAGGGACGCCGCCTTGGCCATCACCGCGACGCGGGCGGCCTGAAGCAGATCGAGTTCCCGTTTGCGATCGCCCTGGGTCCAGGCGCGCACGCGCCAGCCCAGGAAGAACAGCACCGCGGAGAGCACGCTCAGTCCTAGCACCGCCACCCAAGGCACGCCGGGCAGCAGCATTCCCTGGGACTCCCACAGCCGGTGCGCCAGGCCGGACAGCACCAGGCCCAGGACTGCCAGCTGGGCGAGGGTGAAGGGGCGGGTGGAGCGCATCGGATCAGTCCAGCACCAGTCGCGTGCCGTCGGCGCGCAGGCCGGGACGGTCCGGGGCCGCCGCGGCGAGTTCGGTGATCGGACGCGGGCGCCCGTGCGGGTCCGGCAGGGTCGCCCCGGCGTCGATGTCCGCCCAGGGCACCAGGACGAAGGCGCGCTCGCGGGCGCGCGGATGCGGCAGGGTGAGACGGTCGTCGTCGATGCGGATCCCGCCCGCGGCGATCAGGTCCAGGTCCAGCAGCCGCGGCCCGTGGTGGACCTCCCGCCGCCGGCCGGCCATCGCCTCGATGCCCAGCAGCGCCGCCAGCAGCTCGTGCGGGCTCAGCACGGTGCGCACGGCGGCCGCCGCGTTGAGGAAGTCGGGCTGGTCCGGCACGCCGCCGACCGGCGCGGTGCGGTAGACACCGGAGACGGCGGTGACGTCGATGTGCGGGTGCAGGCGCAGCGCGTCCACGGCCGCCTGCAGGGCGGCATGCGGATCGCCCAGGTTGGCGCCCAGCGCGATGATCGCCTCCAGCGGCGCGGCGTCCGTCCTGCCGGCGGCCGTCGTTCCGCCGGGGCCGGGCGCGGCCGCGGCGGAACCGGGTGCCCCGCCGCCGTTCTGCCCGATCCGCGGTGTCCCGGCGGCCTCCTGCGGCCCCGGCTGCTCGCGGCGGATGCGTACGCTGACGTCGCGGAACGCATGCGGGATGGGTGCCTGTGGCTTGTGCAGCTCGACGTCCACGGCCCGGACACCACGGAACGACAGGGCGGCATCGGCCAGCCGTTCGGCGACGGTCTCGATCAGATCGGCCGGCTCCCCGCCGATGATCTCCACCGCCCGGCCGGCCAGGGCGCCGTAGTCGACCGTGTCGGCGAGATCGTCGGTGGCCGCGGCCTTGCCGGCGTCGACCTCAAGGTGGATATCGGCCAGGAACTCCTGGCCCTCGCGCCGCTCGCGCTCGAACACGCCGTGGAAGCCGCGCGCGGCGAGCCCGGTCAGGGAGATCCGGTCCGGCACGGCGCTCATTCCTCCTCCAGCCGGAGAGGGACGTCGGCGGGCGCGTGGGCCGCCAGCGCGGCGGCGACATCGGCGGCGATGCGGGAGCTGCGGGGATCGTGCACGCGGACGGCCCAGGCACCGCGGGCCACCGCGAACGCCGTCAGCGCCGCCGTCGCCTGGTCCAGCTCCGGCTCGGCGGCCTCGTCCGGCGCGGACGGCGAGACGAGCGTGCGGAGGAACCGCTTCCGCGAGGCGGCGATGAGCACCTTGTAGCCGAGTCCGGCCAGTGCCTCCTGCGCGGCCAGCAACCGCCAGTTGTGCTCAGCCGTCTTGGCGAAGCCGATCCCCGGATCGAGGATGATCTGCGATTCGGCGACCCCGGCACCCACGGCGGCCTGCACCCGCTGCCGCAGCTCAGCCAGCACCTCGGCCACGACGTCCTGATAGACCGCGCGCTGCTGCATCCCGGCGGAGTGGCCGCGCCAGTGCATCAGCACGATGGGTGCCTGCGCCTGCGCGGCCAGGCCGAGCATCCCCGCCTCGGCCTGGCCGGCGGACACGTCGTTGATGATGGCGGCACCCGCCTCCAGGGCCGCCTCGGCGACCCGCACGCGCATCGTGTCCACGCTGATCACGAGACCCTGCTCGGCAAGCTCGCGCACCACCGGCACGACCCGCCGCAGTTCCTCGTCCTCCTCCACGCGGGCGGCACCGGGCCGGGTGGACTCCCCGCCGACGTCGATGATGTCCGCACCGGCGCGGGCCAGCGAGAGCCCGTGCTCGATGGCTTTCCCGACCTCGAAATAACGGCCGCCGTCGGAGAACGAGTCGGGCGTGACGTTGAGCACCCCCATGATGCGGGTGCCGGCCGGGGCCGGGCCGGCGCCGCCGGGCGGAACCCAGTCGGCGTTCATCGGCTGTGCCCCCCGCCCATGATGAGGCTCATCGCCTCGGACCTGCTGGTCGCCTCGCGGAACTGCCCGCGCACCGCCGAGGTGATGGTGGTGGCGCCGGGTTTCTGCACACCGCGCATGGACATGCACAGGTGCTCGCACTCGAACACCGTGATGACGCCAAGCGGCTCCAGGATCCGCATCAGCGCGTCCGCGACCTGGGTGGTGAGCCGCTCCTGCACCTGCGGCCGGCGGGCGTAGACCTCGACCAGCCGGGCGAGCTTGGACAGGCCGGTCACGCGGCCCTCGCCGCCGGGGATGTACCCGATGTGCGCCATGCCGTGGAACGGCACCAGATGATGCTCGCAGGTGGAGTAGACCGGGATGTCCCGGACCAGCACCATCTCGTCATGCCCCAGATCGAAGGAGACGCCCATGACGTCCTCCGCCTCCTGGTGCATGCCGGCGAAGATCTCGGCGTAAGAACGCGCCACGCGTGCCGGGGTATCGCGCAGGCCGTCGCGGTCGGGATCCTCGCCGACCGCCAGGAGGATCTCCCGAACGGCGGCCTCGATGCGCGGCTGATCGATCCCGCTCATGAGTCTCGCGGCGGCTGCTGGCCGCCCTCCGCCCCGGGGTTCTGACCGTAGGGGTCTGGGTTCTGACCGTAGGTACCCGGGTTCTGGCCGTACGGATCGGCGCTCTGACCGTACGGGTTCGGGTTCTGACCGTAGGGATCGCTGCCCTGGCCGTACGGGCCCGGTGCCGGCGGCTGGCCGGGCTGACCCGGCTGCGCGGGACCGGGATTGCCCGGGTGACCAGGCTTGGGCGGCAGCGGGCCGGTCTGGCCGTGCGGCCCCTCCGGCACATCGGTGACATCGGCGGGGGCGTTGGTCCCGGACTCCTCGCCCTCGCGCGGCTTGGGCGGACGCACCGGGGGCCGGTCCGAGACGGGCCGGTCCGCATTGGTCAGCCAGATCTCCCGCCGTTCCCGCTTGACGACGTCCTGGAAGATCTCCGCCAGCTGCGCCTGATCCAGGGTCTCCTTCTCCAGCAGCTCCAGGGCCAGACGGTCGAGCACATCGCGGTTGGTGTTCAGCGCGTCCCAGGCGTCCTGGTGCGCGGCGTCGACGAGCGCACGGATCTCCTCGTCGATCTGCGCCAGGGTTCCGTCGGCGTAGGTCTCATCCGCGCCCTGCCCGCGTCCGGCGAACGGCTCGGAGGAGACGTCCCCGATCTTCACCATGCCCACGCGGGAGGACATGCCGTACTGGGTGACCATCTTCCTGGCGATCCCGGTGGCCTTCTCGATGTCGTTGGCGGCGCCCGTCGTCGGATCGTGGAAGACGATCTCCTCGGCCACGCGCCCGCCCATCGCGTAGGCCAGCTGATCCAGCAGCTGATTGCGGGTGGTGGAGTACTTGTCCTCGCTGGGCATCACCATGGTGTAGCCCAGCGCCCGGCCGCGCGGCAGGATGGTCACCTTGGTGACCGGATCGGTGTCGTTCATCGCCGCCGCCACCAGCGCGTGCCCGCCCTCGTGGTAGGCGGTGATGGTCCGCTCGTGCTCGCTCATCAGGCGGGTGCGCTTCTGCGGGCCGGCGATCACCCGGTCGATGGCCTCGTCGATGGCCCGGGCGTCGATGACCGCCTGGCCCGAGCGGGCGGTCAGCAGCGCCGCCTCGTTGAGCACATTGGACAGGTCCGCGCCGGAGAAGCCCGGAGTGCGCTTGGCGACCAGGCCCAGATCGACATCGGGACCCAGCGGCTTGCCCTTGGCGTGGACCTCGAGGATGCGCTTGCGGCCCTTCATGTCCGGGGCCTCCACCGCGATCTGACGGTCGAAGCGGCCCGGCCGCAGCAGCGCCGGGTCCAGCACATCGGGCCTGTTGGTGGCGGCGATCAGGATGATGTTGGTCTTCACGTCGAAGCCGTCCATCTCCACCAGCAGCTGGTTCAGCGTCTGCTCGCGCTCGTCGTGGCCGCCGCCCATGCCGGCACCGCGCTGCCGGCCGACCGCGTCGATCTCGTCGATGAAGATGATGCACGGCGAGTTCTGCTTGGCCTGCTCGAAGAGGTCACGCACCCGGGAGGCGCCGACGCCGACGTACATCTCGACGAAGTCCGAACCGGAGATGGAGTAGAACGGCACCCCGGCCTCACCGGCGACCGCTCGGGCCAGCAGCGTCTTACCGGTACCGGGCTGGCCGTAGAGCAGGACACCCTTGGGGATCTTCGCGCCGACCGCCTTGAACTTGTCCGGCTCGGCCAGAAACTCCTTGATCTCCGCCAGTTCCTCCAGCGCCTCGTCGACGCCGGCGACATCGGCGAAGGTGACGTCCGGGTTCTCCTTGTTGACCAGCTTGGCCTTGGACTTGCCGAACTGCATCATCCGGCCGCCGCCCTGCATCTGGGAGAGCAGGAACCAGAAGATCGCGATGATGATGATGAACGGCAACAGGTTCAGCAGCAGCGTCACGAACCAGGACTGCTGCGGGACCTCGTCGTCGTAGCCGAGTTCCGGGTCGGCGTCGGCGATGGCCTGGGCCACCTCGGCGCCGCGCTGGGAGACGTAGTTGAACTGGACCTGCCGGCCGTAGTCGGTGTCGCCCTCGACGTAGTCCTCGGTGAGAGTCAGGTCCACGCGCTGATCGCCGTCGACGATCTTGGCCTGCTCGACCTTCCCCTCCTCGATCAGCTCGAGGCCCGCCTGGGTGTCGATCTTCTGGAAGCCCGAGCCGGTGAGCAGCATGGCGCCGGCCGAGACGATGATGAGGGCGAGGACGATCCAGAGGATCGGGCCCTTGACGAGTCGCTTCATGTCGGTGACGACCGGGCCAGGCCCGGCCGGCGTTCCCCTTTCGTCGGTCTCTTACGCGCCTGCCGCCGTGGGACGCATCGGATGCCGGCCTGCGCGGTGCCGGTACGACGCTAGTGCGCGCGGGTGGGAGTCAGCTGTACACGTGCGGGGCGAGGGTCGCCACGAACGGCACGTTCCGGTACTTCTCCGCGTAGTCGAGCCCGTAGCCGATGACGAACTCATTCGGGACGTCGAAACCGACGTACTTCACGTCGATCTCCACTTTCGCCGCCTCCGGCTTGCGCAGCAGGGTGCAGATCTCGACGGAGTTCGCCCCGCGCGAGCGGAGATTGGAGACCAGCCACGACAGGGTCAGGCCGGAGTCGATGATGTCCTCCACGATGAGCACGTCGCGCCCGGTGAGGTCGGTGTCGAGGTCTTTGAGGATCCGGACCACGCCGGAGGACTTGGTGCCGGAGCCGTAGGAGGACACCGCCATCCAGTCCATCTCCACGTGGCTGCGCAGCGAGCGGGCCAGATCGGCCATCACCATGACCGCGCCCTTGAGCACCCCCACCAAGAGCACGTCCCGGCCGGCGTAGTCCGCGTCGATCTGCTCCGCCAGCTCGGCCAGCCGCGCCTTGATCTCCTCCTCGGTGACGAGAATGCGTTCGATGTCACTGCCCAGGTCTTTGGCGTCCACGCTGAGGTTCAGCTCCTTGATCGGATGGTCGTGCGTGCGAGGTGGGGTCGGGTGTGCGGGATCGAGCGTCGAGGACGGGCGTGAGGGCCCGCCCCTCGATTATAGGTTCTGCGGCCCGTCCTGGCCGGGGCCGGAATCGCGCAGCCGCAGGGACGTCCCCTCGGCGACGGCGATGACGTCGCCCGGGAGGGAGACGGCGCCGCGCCGGGCGCCCGTGACGAGGGCGTCGACGGCCCGGACGTGCTCGTAGCTCAGGTCCTGGCCGGTGCCGATGAGATCCACGAGCCAGCGGCGCAGCACGCGGGTGCGCAGCGCCTCGGGAACGGCGGCCAGCGGGGCGCGGTCCAGCCGGCGGTCGCGGGAGTCTCCGAGCAGCCGCTCCGCCGCCTGCGCGGCCTCCGCTTCCAGGTGGTCGGCATCGGCCCGCAGCTGCGCCGCCGTGCGCGCGAGCGCTTCCGTGATGCCGGGTCCCAGCTGCTGTTCGAGGGCGGGCAGGGCGTGCCTGCGGGCGCGCACCCGGGCGTAGGCATCATCGGCGTTCATCGGATCGTCCCAGACCCGCAGGCCCTGCGCATGGCAGGAGGCCCGCAGCTGCGCCCTCCGCAGGCCCAGCAGGGGCCGCAGCAGCATGCCGCGCGCCGGCGCCATGCCGGCCAGGGATCTGGCGCCGGAACCGCGGGCCAGCCCCAGCAGGACGGTCTCGGCCTGGTCGTCCAGGGTGTGCCCCAGCATGATGGCCGCAGCCCCGTAGCGGCGGCGGGCTGCCTCCAGCGCGGCGTAGCGGGCCCGGCGGGCAGCGGCCTCCAGGCCGGCGGGGTGTTCGCGGTCGACCGCGGCCGGCACGACGAGCGTCTCCAGACCGAGGGTGCGCAGCTGCTCCGCGGCGCTTTCCGCGGCGCGGCGGGCGCCGGATTGCAGGCCGTGATCGACCAGGACCGCCTGCGCCCGGAGCGGCAGCGCGCGCTGCAGGAAGGCCGTCGCGGCCGCGAGCGCCATCGAGTCCGCGCCGCCGGAGACGCCGATGACCACCCGCCACGGATCTTCAGCGCCGGGCTCCGCCGGCCGCCCGTCTCCGGCGGGGCGGGCGGGCGTGCGTGGAGGCTCACTGCGCTCCCCGAGACTCCCGGACACCGGGGCCCGCTCGCCGGAGGGGAACCTGCCGGGCGCCCCGGGAGACTCGCCGTGCCCCTGCGCCGCGGCGTCCCGGCCTCCGGCGGGGAGGCCCCCGGACGGCCGGGTGAATCCGCCGGCAGCGGCATGGTCCTGAAGGGCGCGCCGGACGGCGCCCCGCACCGCGGCGGTGTCCGGGTCGAGGCGTGGCCGGCGTTCAGCCATGGACCCGGCGCACCCAGTCCCGCGGTCTGGCGATCTCGTCCAGGTCCGGCAGCAGAGCGGGGTCATCCCATACCCGGTTGAGGCCCTCGTGGCCTTTCTGCCGCAGCACCCCGCGGACGAAGGCCGCCCCGTGGCGGTACTGCTCGAGCTTCGCGTCGAGCCCCAGGAACTTGGTGAGCACGCCGTGCAGCCCGGTGCTCTCGGCACGGCGGCGATCGAAGGAGCGGCGGATCTGCCGCACGCTGGGGATGACTCCCGGGCCGACCTGATCCATGACGACGTCGGCGTGACCCTCCAACAGGGACATCACCGCCGTGATCCGGTCGATCAGGTCCTTCTCGACCTCGTTCTGGATCAGATCGACCAGGCGTCCGCTGCCCTGCGGCCCGAATACCTCGCGCATCCCCGACAGCCCCCCGGTCAGGCGCTCCGCCGGCGATTCCTCCCCCAGCATGCTGGCGACCAGTTCTTCCAACAGCCCGAGCAGATGCTCGCGCAGCCACGGCGCCGCGGCGAACTGGACCCGGTGCGTCTCCTCGTGCAGGGCCACCCACAGCCGGAAATCGCGTTGATCGGCGCCGATCTTGGCCGCGGTGGCGGTGATGCTGGGGGCGACCAGCAGCAGCCGGCCGGCGTCGGTGCCGAAGGGCTCGTACTGGCCCAGCACCCGGGTGCTCAGGTAGGACAGCAGGCCGCCGAGCTCCACTCCGCTGGCCCGGGCGGCAGCCCGGCTGGGTGCCTTCTTGCCGAACGACTCGCTCGCCCGGCGGTCGAGAACGGCGGTGACGGGACCATCCAGCATGGCGCTCATGGCGCCGATGTTGGCGCGGGCCCAGCTGAGCCGGTCGACGACGAGGATCTCACCGGCGGCCAGGCGGCGCCGTACCGGGTCCGCCTGTGATGTGGGCAGGCGCATCACGTCGAGGACCAGATCCGTCGCGGTGGCGGCGCTCTCGCGCAGTTCGGCCACCACGGCCGTCATCTCGGCCGCGGGCAGCGCCGGGCCGGGCGGGATCAGACTGCGGGCGGTCGCCTCCGCGGCGGAGGCGGAGAGCACCTCGCCGATCCGCGAACGGGAGCTGGCGTCCTGGTCCATCGGCGTTTCCTCTCGGGTCGAGCGGTCCGGCGGTGACATGGGCGTCTTCCGGCTCAGCAGCCGCAGCGGGCCAGGCCGGCCAGCAGGGCGTCCATGGCAGGGCGGGCGCGGGAGACCTCGGCCGGTTCGAGGCCGTCCCCCATCACCGCGAAGGCCAGCAGGCGCCCGTCGGCGGTCACCAGCGTCCCCGCCAGAGAGGTGACCGAGCGCAGGCTGCCGGTCTTGGCGCGGACGATCCCGGCGCCGTCGGCGCTCTCCTCGCTGCGGTAGCGCGAGGAGAGCGTGCCGGACCAGCCGCCGACCGGCATGAGCGAGGGCAGTTCCGCCAGCGGGCCTTCGCCGGCGACAGCCAGGACCAGCAGGCGGCTGAGCGCTTCCGGCGGGATGCGGTTGTCGTAGCTGAGACCGGACAGATCGGTCAGGGAGATCGCACCGTCCTCGTCCTCCAGGCCCAGGTCCGCCATGGCATCCTCCACCGCGCGCGCGGCTCCGGCGAAGTCGGCTTCCTCGCCCCGCGCGAGCGCGACCTGGCGGCCGACCGCCTCGGAGACGACGTTGTCCGAGGTGACGAGCAGATGCTCCGCTTGAGCACGCAGCGGCGCGGAGAGCACCTGCGCGAGTTCATCGTCGGCGTCGGCGGCCTGTGCGGAACCGTCGTGCCCGCGCACCTCGATGCCGGCGTCCTGCAGCGCCTCGGCGAAAGCGCGCGCGGCGTCCTCTCCGGACCGGTCGCTGCGGGGCATGCCCTCCCCGGTGCGGCCGGCGGCGATCATCAGCGGGGACAGCGGGGCGACGAATCCGTGCCCGATGTCGGCGCGGTCCCAGGTGGGGTGGAAGTCGGCGCCGGAGAAGAGGCTCTCGTCACGGGCGACGGCGACCTCGTCGATACCGTGGCCGCGCAGGGCATGCGCGGTCTCCTGCGCGAGGCTGGCCAGTCCGGCGTGCCCGTCCACCGCATCGGGATCGCTCTCCCCCGCGCCGAGCAGGACATCGCCGCCGCCGTGCAGGATGACCAGCGGCGGATCTGCTTCGTTCTCCGGCGCGTGGAGATAGGCAGTGGTGGGCAACCGGGTCTCCGCCCCGGCCTCGGCCAGCGCCGCCGCCGCGGTGAGCACCTTCGTGGTGGAGGCCGGGGTACGGCTCGCCCCGGCGTCGCGGGCGTAGAGGACGTCCCCGGTGAGGGCATCGCGGATGTCGATGCCGGTGCTGGCGGGAAGGCCGTCGGCCAGCGCTTCCTCCACCAGGTCGTTCACGGACTCCGCCGCGGGCGTCGGCGCGGCATCGCCGACCGGCGTCGCGCCTTCCGTGGTGGTCACGCGCAGGGTGGGGGTGGGGAACGGCACAGGATCCGGACGCGGCGGTTCGGCGGTGAGCACTCCCGGCACCGCGTCGACCACATCGGCGTAGCCGTAGCCGCCTAGCAGCGCGACGACCGTCAGGATGCCGGCGGTCCATCGCCAGCCGCGCCCACGCCGGCGGCCGCGCGAGGCACGGTCCTGTCTCTCGTTCTGCGACCCGCGCGCTGACTGGGGGTCGGCCTCCGCCAGTCGTGCCTCCCATCGCGTGCGCGGCTGGGGTTGAAACGGCTGCATAGTCGGCTGGGGTTGAAACGGCTGCGTCGTCAGCTGGGGTTGAGCCGAGGGCGCCGCTGGTTGCGGTTGAGGCGACGACGGCTGTTGCCCGGGCTGTCCCTCAGCCTCGGCCGCGGGAGCCTCCCGGCCAGGCCCGGCTGAAGCGGCCGCATCGACTGCACCACCTGCATCGCCTGTATTGCCCGTATCGCCTGTATCGCTGGAAGGCTGCGAAGGAACGTCCTCAGGCGGTGTCTCCGCGGGGGGCGTCTCCGCGCTGCCCTCTGTTCGCGGCTGCTCCTCCGGCGGCTCCGTTGCGCGATCGGTCACCGCGTCTCCCCTGCGGGGCGCGTCAGCAGATAGGGTTGTGACCGGTTCACGCCTCCCAGTGTAAGGAGGGCCTCTCAGATGGCCATCGCCGAAGTCTCCCCGGCCGAGCTGAAAGCAGAACTCGACTCGGGCTCCGTCACGCTCATCGACGTCCGCGAACCCGATGAGCACGCCGCGCAGGCGATCCCCGGCGCCCGCCTCGTGCCGATGCACGACATCCTCTCCGGGACGGTCCAGCTTCCCCGCGATGAGCCGCTCGTGCTGCACTGCAAGTCCGGGTACCGCTCGGGGAACGTGGCCGAGGCGCTCAGCGCGGCCGGGTACGAGCAGGTGCGGAACCTCAGCGGCGGCATCGAGGCCTGGGCCGAAGCCGGGCTGCCGGTGACCTCCCAGCGCTGAACCCAGCGCGGCATCCGTGACTGTCCCCGCCTCGAAAGACGAACTCGCGCGCGGGCTGCAGGCCGCAGTGATCGTGCCTGCGTGCGGTGCTGCCGGGATACAGTAAATGAGGAATTCACCGTCCAGTCGACACCCCTAAGGAGTGCAGCAGTGGAGTTCGAAGCCACCATCGAGATCCCGCGCGGACAGCGCAACAAGTACGAGGTCGATCACGAGTCCGGGCGGGTCAAGCTCGACCGCTACCTGTACACCTCCATGGAGTACCCCGCCGACTACGGTTTCATCGAGGACACCCTGGGCCAGGACGGCGATCCGCTCGATGTGCTCGTGCTGCTCCCGGCGCCCGTCTTCCCCGGCGTGCTCGTCGACGCGCGCCCGGTGGGCATGTTCAAGATGGAGGACGAGGCCGGCGGCGACGACAAGGTGCTCGCGGTGCCGGCCGGGGACCCGCGCTGGGACAACATCCAGGACGTCACGGACGTCGATCAGTTCACCCTGGACGCCATCAAGCACTTCTTCGAGCGCTACAAGGACCTGGAGCCGGGCAAGTTCGTCAAGGGCTCCAGCTGGGTCGGCCGCGCCGAGGCCGAGGCCGAGGTCCGCGCCTCCCAGGAGCGCTTCAAGGCCGAGGGCCACTGAACTCAAGGCCGAGGGCCGCTGAAGCCGGTCCCGCACCAGCGCTGAGCGGCGGGCGCCTCGGCACCGGGCCGGGGGCGGGGAACCGGCAGCCTTTCCGGCCGCCATGGCCTTACGTCGTCGCCCAGCCCGTAGGTCGTCGCCCTCCGCGCCTGGAGCACGGCGACGTACGGGCCAGATGACGGCATCACCAGGTCCACCGGATACGGACCCGCCGTACCACGGGCGGAGGTTCGGTTCGGCCGGTGGCACTCAACGAGGCCGCGGCAGCCCAGGGTACACAGACGGGTGTTGGGCCCGGGCGAGTTTCCGCCCGGGCCCGACACCCGTTCTCGTCTCCCTCAGACCTGAGGCCGCTCGGCTTCGCTTAAACGAGACCGCTCGGCTTCGCTTAGAACCTTGAGCCGTTCGGTTTCGCTCAGGCCTGGGAGTGCCTCATGCCCGCTCAGCCCTCGGCGCTGCGACGGCGGGCCAGGTAGACGGCACCGCCGCCGAGGCCGAGCAGCGCGAGCGCGGCCAGGCTCATGGCCAGCACGTCGCTGCCGGTGCGCGGCAGAGGCTTGCCATCGCCCGCACCCGGACCGCTGCCCGGATCACTCGGCTGCGGGGAAGCGCCCGGCGACGGCTCTCCTCCCGGCTGCCCCGGCGCGCCGGGATCAGCCGTCGGCTCCGATGTCTGGTCCCCTCCCGGCTGCCCCGGTTCACCGGGCTGACCGCCAGGATCGGTCGGGTCGCCGCCAGGATCGGTCGGGTCGGCCCCGGGCTCGGTCGGTTCCGGCGACGGAGCGCCCGGATCGTCATCGGCCAGGACGACAACCTCACCGGCGCGGGCCTCCGAACGCCGCTCCCCGAACCCGTGCGTCAGCGAGAAGGCGTAGGTGCCGGGCGCAGCGTCGAGCGCCGCCTGCTGGGCGGTTCCGGCCGCGGCATCGGCATCCAGCTCGCCCTCCAGCGTCCAGGTGCCGTCCTCGGCGACGACCGCCTCACCGGTCACGGCCCCCTCCGCCACCACGGTGGCGCCGGGCTTGCCGGTGCCCGTCAGCGCCGGCAGGGACTCCCCTTCGGCGATCTCCACCCGCTCGGCGTCGGCGGTGAAATCGTCCACATCGGGGCGGTGGATGAGCCATTCGGTCTGCTCCGTGGGCCGGTCGGCGATCCGCAGCTCACCCACGCAGCCGTGCCAGCCGTTGGAGGCCTGATCGTTCTCCCACGCCGCGCCGATGATCCAGGGCATGCCCTCCTCGAAGCTCATCCCACCGGTGCCGGTGGCATTGCGCAGGATGGGCGCGCCGTCGACGTACATGGTGGTACGGGCGTCGTCGATGTCGTTGACGAGCGCGACGTGGAACCAGCGTCCCAGCGGGATCTCACCGGACCAGGAGACCTTGTCCCCCACCGTCGGATCCTGGGGCAGCTCGGTCCATTGGAACTCGCGCAGATTGGAGAAACCGAGCGAGGCTGCGCCGGTGGTGTAGTCGTAGCGGGAGGGCGGCATGCCCATCCGCGAGCGGTTGCCAGTGCGGTTGAAGGCCTTGCTCCAGGCATTCTGGTCCGCGGTCCAGGCCTCGTCCAGGTACACGAAGACCTCGATGGTATAGCCAGCTGAGAAGTCCGCGTCGTTGACCGCCGCATCGGGCGCGGTGGACAGGTAGCTGTACCGTTCGCCGCTGCTGTCGGCGAAGCACACGCCCGCCCCGTCGGAAGAGAACGCGTGGCCCTCCCTGCGGACGGTGACGTCTCCGGGCTGCGCGGCCGGGGAGCCGGACTCCTCGATGCTCACGCGGGTCATATCGCCGCCGCCGATGACGTCCGGCACGGCGGCTCCCTCGTCCAGCACACCGTCCTCGCCGGTCTCGGCGATGCCCGGCCGCCAGTGCGCGAGGGCGTCCTCGCCCAGCCGCGGGTAGTCCTCCGCCGAGCCGGGAAGCTCCGCGGTCACCGGCGGCACGCCCTCGAAGCCGTCCAGGATGATCTCGCGCGCACGCTGGGTCAGGGAGGGAAGGTCGCTGTCCCCGGCGGTCCACTCGGCGTTGAACCCTGAGAACCGCTCTTCGAAGTCGATGCCGAGGGTGAACTGCTCGTTCGGCGCCTCCAGGAACGGCTGGTCGTACACCGTGAGCGAGTCCGCCGGCTTCCACGCCACCCAGGGGGAGGGCGCCGAGACATGGATCGCGTCGTGCTCGAGGTCGAACTCGAACAGGCCCAGGTAGCCGTTGCCGCCCTCGTAGGCCATCTGCCAGTCCTGGAGCACCTGGAAGACCTCGTTGCCCGCGTCGTTGGTCATGGTGCGGTAGGCCGAGCCGTGATTGTGGCCGCTGATGGTCAGGAAGATCTGGTCGTTCGACCGGATGAGTTCCTCCCACAGCCGGTCGCCGTTGGTGCCGCTGGTGGCCGTCCGGCCGTCCGACTCGACGCCGAGGATGTCGTGGGAGGTGAGGATCGTCGGCAGGCTCGGATGCTCGGCCATCACCTGCTCCGCCCAGGCCAGGGTCTCATCGGAGACCCGCCAGGCGAGGGCGAGCATGAGGTACCGCTGTCCCTCTGCTTCGAAGATCTGGTACTCGCTTAAGCCCGTCTCGTCGCGGCCGGACTCGGTGCTCTGGGCGGCAGCGCGCTCCGGCGGGAACCACTGCAGATAGGGCTCCTCCGCGAGATCGTAGTCCCGGTCGGTGAGGTGGCTGGCCGAGTTCCTGACGTCGTGGTTGCCCGGCAGGATGGAGTACGGCAGCGCGGCGTCCTCCAGCGCCTTGTGGGCTGCGTCGGCCGCGACCCACTCGGATTCCACCGTGGCGCGGTCGACGACGTCGCCCAGATGGGCCACCAGCGGGATGTTCAGATCGTCCTGGACCTGACCGAGCCATTCGGTCTGCACCTGGTACGGGTTGCTGCCGTACCGCGGCTCGAACTGGTCGAAGGCGTAGCGGGAGTAGAACTGAGTGTCCGGCAGCGTGGCAAGAGTCCAGCGGGAGCTCTCTTCCGCCGCGGGCTGCGCACCGGCGGCGACCGGCGCGGTGATCATGCCCGCCAGCACGGCGGTCACCACGCCTGCGGCCGCGATCGCCCTGCCGGAGGTGATTCCTGTTCGGGGAGGCATTGTTCTCCTGTTCCAGACCAGTGGGGACGAACGAGCGCCGGTATGCACGCACCGGCGAGGTATGAGCGACCGGCGGCGCTGGCGCGGACCGGCACTGCGCGCCAGCCACCGCCCCAGGCAATCAGGAGGCGCTGAACGGAAGGGGACGGCAGGATGAACTTAGACCGATTCACCGCCGGGATATGTGACGTGGATCACTACGGCGGGGACTTGTCAACTTGCCGGAGCCTAAACTGCGTCATATCCCGGGCTGTGCCATCCTCGGGTCATGGAACTCGATCACGTGTCCTATGCCAGCGAGAAGGACGGCCATGTGGCCACCGCGGCGCGGATCGCGGAGAAACTCGGGATCCTGCCCTACGACGGCGGCGTCCACCCGAGATTTGGTACCAGGAACCTGATCTTCCCGCTTGCCGACGGTCGTTACATCGAGGTCGTGGAGGCACTCGAGCACCCCGCGGCGCTCGGCACGCCCTTCGGCCAGGTGGTCCGTACCCGCTCCGAGGCCGGCGGCGGCTGGATGGGCTGGGTGGTCCGGGTGGACGACCTCGCGCCCATCGAGAAACGACTCGGCCGTGAAGCGGTGGAAGGCAACCGCACTCCCGAGGGCCGCCCCGAGCTGCGCTGGAAGCAGATCGGCGTCAAGGGCACGCTCGCGGACCCGCAGCTGCCGTTCTTCGTGCACTGGCTCTGCCCCTCCGAGGAGCACCCTTCAGCGCCGAACAACGGTCAGGTGCGCATCGAGAGCCTGCAGATCGCCGGCAACCGCGACCGGTTGCGGGACTGGCTCGGCACCGACGAGGAGAAGCCGATCTCCGACACCAAGATCGACTGGGTGGCGCCCAACGGCACCCCGGGCGTGCTCTCGGTGACCTTCGAGACCCCCAAGGGCCTCGTCACGATCTGAGCCGGCGGTGGTGCGAGCGCAGCGTGAGCCCGGTCCGGCTCCGCAGCACGCGACGTCCGGCCGATAGCCTTATGCGCATGAGCAGTGCGGGCATTCGGTACCACGAGGGCACGCGGTATCAGCGGGCTCAGGCGGCACGTCAGGTTCTCACCGCGGACGGCATACTGTGCGCGGCCGCAGCGAGTATGCTCGCCGCGGCCCCTGCAGCGCTACCGGTCCTGGGCCTCAGACGGCGGAGCAGGTGGCCCCTGGTGGCGGCGCTCGGCGCCACTGCCGGGTTGTGCATGACCGGTGCCAGCCGCCGGAGACCACCGGCGGCGCTCATGACCGCCGCCGCGGTGGTGAATCTGGGCTGGGTCGTCGCCTGCACCTCGACCCTGCATCGCGGGACCGGAATCGGCAAGGCCGCGATGGTCGTCACGGCCACCTTCGACGCCACCGCCGCCACGCTGCAGTGGATCCTCCGGCCAGACGACGATCGCCTGTTGTTCGAGCACCTGCCGGAAGACCTGCTGGCCAAGGCCGTGACCTCCTGAGGAACTCCGCTCCCCGGTGCCGGCTGCCCGATGTGGCCGCGGCTCAGGAGCTGGTCGGGTCCACGGCCGCCAGGACACCGGGTGCGGTGAAGCCGATGACGTCGATGGCGGTGTGTGCCGCGACCAGGGGCATGACTCGCCCGGTGCGCATGTAGTACAGCCCGAAGAGCACGCCCATCGCGACGTTCCCGAAGAACGGCCCGATTCCCTGGTAGAGGTGATACGAGCCGCGCAGGAGGGCGGAGACGCCGATGATGACGGGCCAGCCCCAG
The DNA here is from genome assembly GCF_014639315.1 of Sediminivirga luteola. Lineage (GTDB taxonomy): Bacteria > Actinomycetota > Actinomycetes > Actinomycetales > Brevibacteriaceae > Sediminivirga > Sediminivirga luteola. The sequence goes on along the minus strand of NZ_BMFY01000001.1, from coordinate 37,704 downwards.
CGCATCTCGCGCAGCCGTTCGCTCAGGTAGCCGACCACGAGGACCTCCTCGAGGACGCCGTTCTTGACCGCCGCCAGGATCAGCACGGGCACGGTCCACCAGTGGGCGCCGAGGTTCGCCGGATGGATCTCCGCGGTGAGGCCCAGCGCCCGCCCGGCGGCGTACACCCCGAGCGTGGGGATGCCAATCGCCAGGAGCAGCAGCACGCCGTGGAGCGCATCGCGCCGGGGCCTGTGGAAGTCGAATCCCATCCGGTCGAACGGATTGCCCTCGCGAGCGAGCAGGTACAGCGCCAGCAGCACCGGCACGAGCGCGAAGCCGATGCCCAGCAGCTGGTAGGTCAGGTCGAACCACGGCCGCTCGGACTGCGAGGTGTTCATCCGCGCCTGCGCCTCCGAGAGCGGGCCACGGGAGAGCATGTCCGCCAGGCGCACGACCGCGTAGACGGCCGACTGGCCCAGGGACACGCCCAGGACCAGCAGCACCTCCCAGCCGAGCCGCCGCTGGTTCACCCCCGCGGCTCCGGCGAATCGCCGGGACCGGACTCGCCGCCATCAGGCCCAGGGTCCGGATGCGAAGGCCCGTCACCGTGCCCTGTGGCGCCGGGCTCCCCGGTTCCGCTCTGGGGTTCCCCTGCGCCCCGCGACCAGGTGTCCCCAGCCGGAGCATCATCTGAACCGCCGGTCCCCGGCGCCTCCGGCTGCCGCTCGGCCGGGCTGGCAGACGGTGCCCGGTCGTGCCCGGCGGACGCGCCGCCGCCCACGGCCAGACCGGGATCCGCGGTGCCCGGCGATGCATCGGTGGCATCGGCCGCGCCGGTGGCATCGGCCGCGCCGGGAGCGGAACCCGCACCGGCACGGGCGAGGGCGGCATCGTGCACCTGGTTCTTGACGGCTCGCTTCTCCGCCCGGCGCTCCTTGACGCCTTCCACCAGCACGTACAGGACGGGCACCAGGACCAACGTCAGCACGGTCGAGGACAGCAGACCGCCGATCACGACGATCGCCAGCGGCGCGGAGATGAAGATGCCGCCACCGGTCAGGCCGAGCGCCATCGGCGTGAGTGCGCCGATGGTAGCCGCGGCGGTCATCAGGATCGGCCGGTAGCGCAGCCTGGATCCGTGCAGCACAGCGTCACGCAACGGCACCCCGTCGCGCCGGTACTGGTTGATCAGGTCGATCAGCACGATCGCGTTGGTCACCACGATGCCGACCAGCATGAGCACGCCGATGATCGCCGGGACGCCCAGCGCCGTGTCGGTCAGCAGGAGCGCCCCGACGATGCCGGTCGCCATGAACGGGATCGACACCAGCAGGATGAGCGGCTGCACGAAGGAGCGGAAGGTTCCGACCATGATGACGAAGACGATCAGGATGGCCGCGCCGACCGCCAGGCCGAGCTGCTCGAAGGCCTCCTGCTGTTCCTGCGAGACGCCGCCCAGATCCGCCGTGGCGCCCTCGGGCAGATCCAGCGCGTCCAGCTCCGCCGTCACGGCGCGGGTCGCCGCGCCGACGTCATCACCGCTGAGTTCCGCGGTCACGGTCGCGGCGCGCTGCCCGTCGATGCGGGTGATCGACGGCGCCGTGGTGACCTCCTCGACCGTGGCGATCTCATCGAGCTGGATGGGCTCCACCTCCACGTCCTCCGGCTCGGCCGGCGCCGGCTGGGCGGGCGCGGCCGGCTGCTGGGGCTGCCCGGCGCCGGGATCCTGCGGCGCGCCGGGGACCGCCTGCTGCTGTTGCTGCTGCGCGGCCTCTTCGGCGGCTTCCTCGGCGGCTTCCTCCTGGGCGAGCTGGAGCTGCCGCTGGGAGACGGGAAGCTCGAGTTCGCGCAGCTCCTGGATGGTCTCCACGGGCGTGTCGGAGTACAGCTGCACCGTGCGGGTGATGTCGTCGATGACGATGCTGCCCAGCTGCTGGCCGCGCATCGCGCGCATCACGATCTGCCCCACCTCGGCCTCGGTGAATCCCTCTTCCCGGGCCTGCTCGTGATCAACGCGGACCTCGATGAACGGCTGGGTCGGCTGCAGATCGTTCGTCACGTGACTAAGTCCGTCCAGACCGGAGAGCGTCTCGCTGATCTGCTCGGTGGCCTCGGTGAGCGCCTCCTGGTCCACGGACTGCACGCGCACGCTCATGGCGCTCGTGCCGCCGAAGCCGCCGCCGGACATCAGTTCGACCTCGCCGGCGTCCTCGTCGAGCTCCTGGAACCGCGCGCCCAGACGCTCGTTCGCGGCGGCGACGTCGCTGTCAGGACGCAGGGTGACGGTGAAGGTGGCGACGTTCGGATCCGGTGAGGACATGTAGCCGTCGCCGCCGATGGTGACCTGGAAGGACTCGACGTCGGCGTCCTCACCGAGGATAGCCTCGACTTGCTCGGCGGCCTCCGCGGTCTCCTCCAGCGTGGCACCGGCGGGCAGCTCCTGCGTCGCCATCAGGGTGTTCTCGCCGCTGTCGCCGATGTAGTCGGTCTTCAGCAGGGGCGTGAGCGCCATGCTGCCGGCGAAGATCAGCAGCGCGGCGATCACGCTCAGCACCGGGTGGGCGATCGCCACCCGGAGCACCGGAAGGTACGACTTCTGCAGCCGGGTGGGCGGCTCGGCGATGGCCCGCTGAGTGGAGAGCACCTCCTGGCGGCGCTTCTCCCGGCGGGAGAGCACAGGCTGGCGGAGCTCCTCGTCCTGGTCCAGGACCTCATCAGGCTCAGGCAGCGGCGCGGCGTGCGCGCCGCGGCGCCGTTGCGCGCGCGCCTGCTTACGGCCGGCGCGCCACTCAGCCAGCGCGCTGCGCCGCTGGGTGCGCATCTCCTTGCGGGCGTCGCCACGGAGCTTGGTACGGCTGACCCGGCGCTGCAGGAACCAGTACGCCAGCACGGGGACGATGGTCAGGGCGACCAGCAGAGAGGCCAGCAGCGCGATGGCAGAGGTGATGGCGAAGGGACGGAAGAGCTCGCCGGCCTCGCCCTGAACGAGTGCCAGCGGCAGGAAGACCGCCACCGTGATGAAGGTCGACGAGGTGATCGCGCCGGCGACCTCCTTCACGCCGCTCATGATGCTCTGCCATTTCTCGGTGCCCAGGCTGTGATGCCGCCGGATGGACTCCACCACCACGATGGAGTCGTCCACCACGCGGCCGACGGCCATCGTCAGCGCCGCCAGGGTGAGCAGGTTGAGCGAGTACCCGCCGGCCCACAGCCCGGCGAGGGCCACCAGGAGGGAGAGCGGGATGGACACCGCGGTGATGACGGTGGCCCTCGCGGATAGCAGGAATACCAGGATGATGACGATGGCGAAGACCAGGCCCAGCATGCCCTCCGCGGCGAGGGACTCAATGGAGTCCTCGATGAACGGCGCCTGGTCGAAGACCGTGACGAACTCCAGCGAGCCGCCCAGCTCGGAGCGGGCTTCGTCCAGGGCCGCGGCGACGCCGTGGGAGACCTCGACGGTATTGGCGCTCGGGGTCTTCGTGATGGAGAGGGACAGCGACTCCTGCCCGTTCGTACGCGAGATGCTGGACTGCGTTTCGTCGACGAGGTCGACATCGGCGACGGCGTCCAGCCGGACCGGGCCGTCGGCACCCATGATGACGAGCTCGCGCAGTTGCTCGACGCTCTCCAGCCGGGTGCCCACCTGCACCGGTTTCTCGGTGCCGTCGTCGCTGAGGGAGCCGGCGGAGACGGCGACGCCGTTGGCGGTGAGGACCTGGGCGATCTCCTCCAGCGAGGCGCCTTCGTCCTCCAGGTCGTCGGCACGCACGGTGATGGCGACTTCCTGGGTCTGCTGTCCGAAGACGCTGGCATTCCGCACGCCCGGCACATCGTTCAGCTTGGGCACGACCACGTTCTCGAGCTGCTCGGCCACCCGGTCCTGGGACTCATCCGAGGTGACGGCGAGCATGACGACGGGGAAGTCATCCAGGGATCCGGTGATCACCTGCGGCTCGACGCCGTCGGGCAGCTGCGCCTCCACCTGGGCGACAGTTCGCTGGAGGGAGCGCACGATGTCGTCGGAGTCCGTGCCGTAGGAGGTCTCCACCATGATCTGGGAGTTCCCGGTCGAGGAGGTGGAATCCATCTGCTCGACCTCGGCCACCCCGGCCAGCGCGCTCTCCAGCGGTTCGGTGACCTCGGACTCCACCGCCTCGGGCGAAGCGCCCTCGTAGGTGGACAGCACGAGCGCCTGGGGGAACTCGATCGGCGGCAGGAGCTCCTGTTTGAGCATGCGCGCCCCGAGCAGCCCGAAGATGATCACCACGACCGCCAGCAGAGCGATCAGAGCGCGATTGGCCAGGCTGATCCGGGTGAGCGCGGTCATGGGACTCCTTATTGCGCGAACATGACAAGAGGGGTGCGGCCACTACGGTACGCGAGGGCGCGGACCATGCGCCGCGTGGCCCGCCCTACTAGGCGGCGGGGGTTATCCCCCGCTGTCTCCCCCTACTCCACCAGAGAGACCCGTTCTCCCGGTAGTCGGGGCCGTCACCGGCCGGGCATGACAGACGTCATGGTGCCGGCCGTGCGCGACTGCTTCAGTCTTGTGCCCGCAGGGGCGGTTGCGGCGCGGGCAGGCGGGAGAGGACGGCGTCCACGTCCAGCTCCCGCGGCTTGGGCCGGGCTCGCTGCGGATCCGGCCGGCCGATGTAGAGCCAGCCCATGAGCACCTCGTCCTCACTCAGCCCGTGCAGGCGGCGCACCGGCTCGCTGCGCACGAGAGGTCCCGTACGCCAGTGCACGGCCCAGCCGGCGGCCCACAGGGCGAGGGACAGCAGATGCCCCGCCCCGGCGGCACTGGCGTGCTGCTCCCATTCGGGGACCTTGGGGTGCGGCCGGTGGACGCCGACGAGGGCCAGCAGTAGCGGGGATCGCAGTGGCCGCCGGCTGTAGACGGAAGGATCGTCGGAGAGCGTGCCGGTGGCGTCGTCGAAGGCACGGCCCAGGGCCTTGCGGTCATCGCCGCGCAGTGCGATGAACCGCCAGGGGCGCAGCCCGGCGTGATCGGCGACCGGCGCCACGGCACGCAACAGCCGGGCGAGTTCCTCGTCGTCCGGCGCCTCGTCGCCCGAGGAGGCCAGGGAGCGACGGGACGCCATCGCCGTCAGGAACGCCTCGCGGTCGAATCCGGCCGGGTGCAGGCCGGCTGATTCCATGCCGTCCGCGCCGGCCGTACCCGCCGGCTCATTCCTGGGCTCACGCCGGGCAGAGGGCCCAGAGCCCCCGGCGGCCTCGGCCGGCGGTTGCGGGGTGTGCTCCGTCATCGGCGTCCCCTCCTCGGTCTGGGCGTCGTCGTCTGCTCAGGCGACCCAGTCGGCGAAGCCAGCGCGGGCCTTCGCCAGCTTCGGGTTGATGATCACCTGGCAGTAGCCGTTGAACGGGTTGCGCGCGTAGAAGTCCTGGTGCACCGGCTCGGCCGGGTGGAACTCTCCCAGCGGCTCCAGCGTGGTCACGATGGGACGGTCCCAGTTGGCCTGCTGCGCCTTGATGGCGGCGGCGAAGCGTTCCTTCTCCGCCTCATCGCGGTAGAACATGGCCGATCGGTACTGGGTGCCCACATCGTGGCCCTGACGGTTCAGGGAGGTCGGGTCGTGCGAGGTGAAGAAGATGTCGAGGATCACCTGCTCGGGGACGACGTTCTCGTCGAAGCGGACCCGCACCGCCTCGGCGTGACCGGTGGTGCCGCTGCAGACGGACTCGTAGTCCGGGTCGGGAGTGTGGCCGCCGGTGTAGCCGCTCACGACCTCCTCCACTCCCCGGGTCCGCCGCAGCACGGCGTCCAGGCACCAGAAACAGCCGGCCGCCAGCGTCAGTTCAGTGCTCATATCAACCGTGAAGGAACACCCGCGGGAGAATATTCCGCCAGCCGCGCGGAGCCATCACCTCAGCGTTCGTCCTTGACGATCTCCAGGTCTTCCGGATCAGGCCAGTCGGCGGCGCTCAGGCCGGAAACGTCGGCCTCCTCGCCATCGCCGTCCTCGTCCAGCACGGGAAGGATCGCGATGTGCTCCAGCCGCCCGTCCATGATGCCGATGCTGATCTCCAGGACGGCGCCGCCGGCGTCGCGGAAGCGGCCGCGCACCGGGTGGGTGTGCTCGTGCGGGACCAGCCGTTCGGCGACGGCGTCCTCATCCACTTCAGCGAGGAGGAACTCGTGGCCGCCGAGCGCGCTGAACCGGGCGGCGCCCAGCTGCGCGCGCAGCGCACGGGCATTGGCCGAGTTGCCCGGGACGAGAGCGTCCAGGACGGCACGCTGCCGGTCCGTCAGCTCGATCTCCTCGACATCGTCCTCGTCCTCGCCTGGCTGGAAGATGCTCCCGCCGAGCGGCGCGAAAGCCTGCCACACGCCCTGGCCCGGGTCCATCGAGAATTCCAGATCCCCGCGGCGGGCGGCACGTTCCGCGGCGATGTAGGCGGCGGCCATGAGCGCGGTCGTACCGAGAGCACCCACCAGGCGCGGGCTGCGGACACCGGCGCGCTCCAGCCAGCGGTCGGTCCACCAGTTGGCCTTGACCCGCGGGCTGAAGAGGGCATAGCCGAGGATGCCGGCCCCGGCTGCCAGGCCGGCGTCCAGGCGTACGTTGGGGGCGGCGTCGTCCTCCTTGCCGAGGTTCCTGGTCAGCCAGGAACCGGCGGCCGTCAGTCCGGCGTAGCCCAGCCGGTAGGCGAGGCGACCCGGCCCCGGCCTGACGTCGTCCGGGCGCATGAGCGACTGCACGCCGGCCACCGCGGTCGCAGCGGCGAGTTCCGCTCCCCTTCTGAGGGCGGCGCGCTGCCGGTTGAGCTCGTCCATGGTCTGGGCTGCGGATTCATACCGGGCTGCACTCATGGGCCCCATTATGCCGGTTCGGCCGCTGCCGGGCCGGGGCGCGCGGCAGCAGGACGCCGCTGCGCTCCGGCGCGGCGGGCCGGCTGCGCCCCCTCAGGAACGGGCGATCATGCCGGCGGAGAGATCGATGTCGGCACCGCACATGCCTGGCATGTGCAGCATCGCCACGACTGCGGCGGCGACCTCGTCCTCGGTGACCAGGCGATTCAGTGCGGCCCGGCCGGCGAACTCGGCGTATGCCTGTTCTGCCGGTATCCCGCGGCGTTCGCCTTCCAGCCGGAAGTTGCGGTCCATGCGCGGTCCCTCCACAGGACCGGGCGACAGGGAGTTGACGGTCACGCCCGCGGGGCCCACCTCATAGGCGAGCGTCGCGGTGAGCCCGATGACGGCCATCTTCGAGGCGACGTAGGGCGTGCGGCCCGGAAGGGGCCGTTTCCCCGAGACGGAGGCCAGGTTGATGACGTCTCCCGTGCCGCGCTCCACCATCGGCGGCAGGAACGCCCGGCACATGAGGTAGACGCCGCGGACGTTGATGTCGAAGACCTCGTCCCACTCCTCTGGCTCGATGTCCGTCAGCTGGGCGACGGGACCGGCGATGCCGGCATTGTTGACCAGCACGGAGACGTCCTCCCCGGCCAGCTCGCGGGCAAGCCCGGCGACCGCCTCCGGATCGCTCGTATCGCACGGCGCCGTACGTGCCTGGCCGCCGGCAGCGGAGATCTCCTGGTGCACCTCGGCGAGGGTGTGCTCACGGCGGCCGACGAGGACCACGCGGGCGCCGCGGGCGGCCAGCGCAAGCGAGATGGCGCGTCCGAGGCCGTTGCCGGCACCGGTGACGAGCATGGTGCGGCCGGCGATCCGGTCCGGCTCGTAGGTCGTGGGCGCGGTGCCCGCCATCAGAGGATCTGTCCCGGCGCGGCGAGGGTCCCCTGCGCCAGCGGGAAGCCGAGCGCCCGAGCGGCGGCATCGGGGGTGGCCTGGTTCCAGAGCACCGCGACGGCCTCGTCGCTGGCCAGGGACCGCATCTCGGCACGGTCGAGGTACAGGATGCCGTGCAGATGATCGGTCTCGTGGGCGATGATGCGTGCCGGCCAGCCGGTCATGAGTTCGTCCACGGCGGCGCCGGAGGCATCGGCGCCGGTGAGCCGCACCTGGCGGGACCGCTCGACGACCGCCTGATACCCGGGCACCGAGAGACAGCCCTCGTAGAAGGAGACCCGCTCGTCGCCGATGTCCTCGTATTCGCCGTTGAGGATCACGCGGAACGGCAGATGGGACCGCTCACGGGCGTCCTGGGCCTCGGGCGGGACATGGTCCGGGACGGGATCTTCCGCGACGAACAACTGCACGCCGATGCCCACCTGCGGGGCCGCCAGCCCGACGCCGGGAGCGGCGCGCATGGTCTCTCGCATCGCTTGGATGAGCTCGGCGAGCACGTCGTCGTCGACCTGGCCGTCGAAGCGCTCGGCGCGTTCGCGCAGCACCGGCGCGCCGGCAGGGACGAGCGGCAGGATCCCCTCGTTCTGACGGGCGTCGTCGAGGGCGGCATGGATCTGGTCGTACACGTGTCGGCTCACACCGCCCACTCTACTGGCGCCCGGCAACGACGCCTGTGCCTAGGCATCAGCGAACTCGGGCATCCACCGGGAACACCCCGGAGCTCCTTAGCTCCGGGGGTGTGTACTAGTTCCCGGTGAGCTCACCAGGAACTAGTACACAACGCCGGAATCAACAGCCCGCTCACGCCTCGGCGCGGGCGACGACGGCCTCGGCCTGGCGCAGCAGCGGCGCGTCCACCATGGCGCCCTGGTAGCTGAACGCGCCCTGCGCCCCCTGCGCCGCGGCCAGCACTCCGCGCGCCCACTCGAGCCGCTCCGGGTCCGGCCGGTAAGCCTCGCGCACCACGGGCACCTGCGCGGGATGGATGCTCACCTTCGCGTCGAAACCGCTGGCCACGGCGTCCTCGGCGATGGCGCGCAGGCCGTCCAGATCGCCGATGTCCGGGTGCACCGAATCGAGCGCGAACCGGCCGAAGGCGCCGGCGGCGATGAGGGTGCGCGCCCGCACGTAGCGAGCGACGTCCCGCAGGCCCGGCACCCCGGGCACGCCGGGGAACACGCTGGAGGTCCCCCCGAGCGAGGCCACCAGGTCCTCGGCGCCCCACATGAGCCCGGCAATGTGCTCCGCGGCGGCGATCTCCTCCACCCGCAGCGCTCCCGCGGCGGTCTCGATCAGCGCGATGACCTCGTATCCGGCCAGGACCTCAACCTGCGCGGCGGACTCGGTCTTGGCGAGCATCGCGTAGCAGTAGCCGGTCTTGCGCAGCGCTTCCAGGTCCGCTTCCTGTTCCCCGGTATCCGCGGCGTTGATCCGCACGACGGTGCGTTCCGGGTCCAGCGGCGAGGCGAGCAGCGCCTCACGGGCGGCGGGCTTGTCCTGCGGCAGGACGGCGTCCTCCAGGTCGAGGATGACGACGTCGGCGCGCTCGGCCGCCTTGCCGTAGCGGTCCGGACGGTCTGCCGGGCAGAAGAGCCAGCCGGGCCGGCGTACCAGCGGGTGCGTCATCGGGTTCCCTCCGTCGTCGTTCCTGCGGCACCGCCGGCATCGGCGATGCCGCTTCCCCCGCCAGCGCCTGCCGGGCCGAGGCTAGCCTGGGCGCCCGCAGCGACCTCAGCACCTGGTGCACCGGACGGGCCGCCAGCGTCTCCCTGGGCACCGCCCGGACCGTCGGCAGCATCGGCGTCCTGCGGGCGGCAGTGCATGAGCGTCTGCCGAACCGCGCGGGCGACCAGCACCCCGTCCTGGTTGTAGCCGCGGTGCTCCAGCGTGACGATGCCCTGGCCGGGGCGGGATTTCGACAGGCGCGTCTCCTTGATCTCGGTGACGGCGTAGAGGGTGTCACCGTGGAACAGCGGCGCCGGGAACGACACCTCGGAGAAACCCAGGTTCGCCACGATGGTCCCCTGGCTCAGCTGCGACACCGACAGCCCGACCAGCGTGGCCAGGGTGAACATCGAGTTCACCAGCCGCTGCCCGAAGGGTTGCTCCGCGGCGAACGCCGCGTCCACGTGGATCGCCTGAGGGTTCATCGTGACCGCGGAGAACCAGGTGTTGTCCGCCTCCGTGATGGTGCGCCCCGGGGCGTGCCGGTAGACGTCTCCGGCGGTGAACTCCTCGAACCACAGTCCGCGCTGGACGATCTCAGCCATCGTGCTCCTCTCCTCGTCTTCAGCCTGTCATACCCGTGCTCCGCCACGACGGCGGGCCGTCACCGCACCGACAACGCCCGCGGGCGCACCACCGGCAGCACACCCGAACCGGCACTGCACCGGCACCGCACCGGCACTGCGCCAGCACCGCACCGGAGCCGGACCGGCATCGAACCGGGGTTGAGCCCGGTCAGCGCCGGAACGGCGCCAGATCCGTGTCGCGACCGCCCCGGCACGCCGCTTGGCCGATACGGGACCTAGAGCCCGAGTTCCCGTGCGATCAGCATGAGCTGCACCTCCGTGGTGCCCTCGCCGACCTCCAGGATCTTCGAGTCGCGATAGTGCCTGGCGACCAGGCTCTCGTTCATGAACCCGTAGCCGCCGAACACCTGGGTGGCATCGCGGGCGTTCTCCATGACCGCATCGCCGGCCACCAGCTTGGCGACCGCCGCCTCCTTCTTGAAGGGCTTGCCGGCGAGCATCTTCGACGCCGCCGCGTAGTAGGCGGCGCGCGCGGTCGCGGCGCGGGCCTCCATATGGGCGATCTTGAAAGAGATCCCCTGGTAGGCGCCGATGGGCTTGCCGAAGGTGGTGCGCTCCTTGGCATAGCGGACCGATTCGTCCACACAGCCCTGCGCGGCGCCGACCGCGAGCGCGGCGATCGCCACCCGGCCCTCGTCAAGGGCGTGCAGGAAGTTGGCGTAACCGCGGCCCCGCTCGCCGAGCAGATTCGCCTCCGGAACGCGCGCGCCGGAGAAGCTCAGCGGATGGGTGTCCGAGGAATTCCAGCCCACTTTGTCGTAGGCCGGCTCGACGGTGAAACCGGGGGTCCCGGAGGGCACGATGATGGTGGAGATCTCCGGTTTGCCGTTCTCCCGCGTGCCCGTCACCGCGGTCACCGTGACCAGGGAGGTGATCTCGGTGCCGGAGTTGGTGATGAACTCCTTGGCGCCGTCGATGACCCACTCCCCGCCTTCCAGCCGCGCCGTCGTGCGGGTGCCGCCGGCATCCGTGCCGGCGCCGGGCTCCGTGAGGCCGAATCCGGCCAGAGCGCGTCCGGTGACGAGGTCCTGCAGCCAGGTCTCCTTCTGCTCCGTGGTGCCGTGCCGGTAGAGCGGCATCGCGCCCAGGCAGACGCCGGCTTCCAGGGTCACGGCGAGGGACTGGTTCACTCGCGCGAGTTCCTCAATGGCAAGGAAGAGGGCGAAGGGGTCACCGCCCATCCCGCCATACTCCTCCGGGAAGGGGAGCCCGAACAGGCCCAGCTCCCCCATCTTTGCGACCAGCTCGTAGGGGAAGGCGTGCGCGGCGTCGAGCTCCGCGGAGACGGGGGCGACCTGTTCATCGGCGAACTCGGCCACCACCCGGCGCAGGTCCTCGTATTCGTCCGGGAGCTCGCCCGGGGTCAGCGCTGTCATATCTGCTCCTTGTCCTTCAGATCCTTGAACGCGTGTCACGCTGCTGCCGCGATGACGCTCGTTCACTCCCGGCAGCGGTCTCGGGTCCTTTTCACGTTCCTCGCATGGGTTCGTCGCGTCTCCTCAGCCGCCCTCACCTGCCGGTGGCTGTTCCTGCGCCGGGCCGCCGGCCCCGCGGTCGCCCGATCCGGGGCTGTCCGATCCAGGAGTGCCCGGGCCGGGATTGTCCGCTGCGGAGTCCTCCGGCGGCAGCACTGCCGCCAGTTCCTCGTCCACGGCGACCTGCGCACCGGTGTGCGTGGCCAGCCGCAGCACCCCGTCACCGGGGCTGGTCAGGACGTGCTCCATCTTCATCGCCTCCAGCACGATGACGGGTTGCCCCGCGGAGACCTCGTCCCCGTCCGCCGCGCGCACGTCGATGACTGTGCCCGGCATGGGCGCGGTGATCCGCTGACCGGCGGCCCCGGGTTCCAGGGACGTCTGGGCACCGCGTCGTTCGAAGGCGGCGTTGCCCACCCAGACGGTCGCCTGCACGGCACCGGGAATGCGGCGCACCCAGGTCCGGAACTCCGCCGACGGCGCCGAGCCGTCGCCGGCGGCCAGGGCAGCGGCCGGCAGGACGATCTCGCGGGTCTCCTCGCCCTGGTCCGCACCGGAGCCGGCGGCACGGCTGAGGGTGATGACGGTGTCGCGCCGCCCGGAGACGAGCCAGCCATCGGGCACGGCCCAGGGACTCGGCGGTCCCTGATCGTCGCGGGCGGCCTGGTCCAGCTCGGAACGGGCGAGGGCAACGGCAGCCGCCCTCCAGTGCTCCTCGGTGACCGGCTGCGCGAGCTGCTGCGGATCGGCTTCGGCGGTGAGCCGGTCGATCAGGTCCGTGTCCATGTCCCCGGCCCTGACGTCCTCGCGTGCCAGCAGCAGGCGCAGGAATCCGGTATTGGCGACGACGCCGGGCAGCGCCGTCTCCGCCAGCGCCCGCTCCAGCCGCGACAGCGCTTGAACTCGGTCGCTGCCGTGGGCGATCACCTTCGCCAGCATCGGGTCGTACTCGGTGCCGATGCGCTGGCCTGCCGCGATGCCTGAATCCACCCGGATCCCCTCACCGGCGGGCAGGACCGCGTCGAGCAGTTCCCCGCCGGTGGGCAAGAAGCCCCGGGACGGGTCCTCGGCGTAGACCCGCGCCTCGACCGCGTGACCGCCGGTGGCCAGGCGCGCGTCGATCGCCTCCTGGTCCAGCGCGAGGGGCTCGCCGGCGCCGATGCGCAACTGCTGCTCCACCAGATCGATCCCGGTGATCTCCTCGGTCACGGGGTGCTCCACCTGCAGGCGGGTGTTCATCTCCATGAAGAAGAACTCCTCGGGAGCGTCCGCGGAGACGATGAACTCCACCGTGCCGACACCCCGGTAGCCCACGCTCCGGGCCGTCTCGCAGGCGGCTTCGCCCAGCCGGGCGCGGGTCGCGGGGTCGATCAGCGGACTCGGCGCCTCCTCGATGACCTTCTGGTGCCGTCGCTGCAGCGAGCATTCGCGTTCGCCGGCGTGCACCACGGCACCGTGGGCGTCGGCGATGACCTGGACTTCGATGTGCCGCGGGGTGGCGACGAGCCGTTCCAGGAAGAGGGTGTCATCACCGAAGCTCGCAGCCGCCTCCCGCCGGGCCGACGCCAGTGCCGCAGGCAGCTCCGCCGGATCGTGCACGGCGCGCATGCCCTTGCCGCCGCCCCCTGCCGAGGGCTTGACCAGGACGGGAAAACCGATCTGGCCGGCCGCCGCGACGAGCTGCTCGTCGCTCAGTCCCGGTTCGGCGATCCCCGGTACCAGCGGCACTCCGCGCCGGGCGACGGCGGCCTTCGCCGTGATCTTGTCGCCCATCGTCTCCAGCGCCTCCGGGCCGGGTCCGAGGAACACGATCCCGGCGTCCTCGCAGGCCCGGGCGAAGGCGGCGTTCTCGCTCAGGAACCCGTACCCGGGGTGGATGGCTTCGGCGCCGGTGGCGCGGGCGGCGTCGATGACGGCGTCGATGTTCAGATAGCTCTCGGCGGCCGATGCCGGGCCGATCCGTACGGCCCGGGTGGCGGCCCTCACGTGGGGTGCTGCCGCATCGGCGTCCGAATACACCGCGACCGAGGCGATGCCCAGCCGGTCCAGGGTGCGGATGACGCGGCAGGCGATCTCACCGCGGTTGGCGACCAGCACCGTGCCGAACAGGGGATCCGCCGGTCCGGTGGACGCGGAGGCTGCCGGCGCGGCGCCTGACCGGGCCGGGTGCTGGGATGGGCTGGCACTCTGGGGTGGAGTGGCGTTCTCGGGTGGGGTGGTCATGGCGATCACATCCTGAAGACGCCGTAGCCGTCCGGCTCCGGCACCGAATGGCGGGCGAGGTCGAGGGCGAGTCCGAGCACCCGGCGGGTGTCCGCCGGCTCGATGACTCCGTCGTCCCACAGCCGCGCGGTCGAGTAGTAGGGGTTTCCCTGTGCCTCGTACTGGGCCCGGACCGGGGCGGTGAGCGCGTCCTCCTGCTCGGCGGTGAACTCCTCGCCCTTCGCCTCGACCTGATCCCGGCGCACCGTCGCCAGGACGGACGCAGCCTGTTCGCCGCCCATCACCGAGATCCGGGCGTTGGGCCACATCCACAGGAACCGCGGGCTGTAGGCGCGTCCGCACATGGAGTAGTTGCCCGCCCCGTAGGAGCCGCCGATGACGACGGTGAACTTGGGCACCGAGGCGGTCGCGACGGCGTTGACCATCTTGGCGCCGTGCTTGGCGATGCCGCCGGCCTCGTAGTCGCGCCCCACCATGAAGCCGGAGATGTTCTGCAGGAAGACCAGCGGGATACGGCGCTGGTCGCACAGCTGGATGAAATGCGCCCCCTTGAGGGCCGATTCGCCGAACAGCACTCCGTTGTTCGCGATCACGCCGACCGGGTGGCCGTGGATGCTGGCGAACCCGGTGACCAGGGTGGTGCCGTACTCGGCTTTGAACTCGTGGAACAGGCTCCCGTCGACGATCCGGGCAATCGCCTCGCGGACGTCGTAGGGGGTGCGGGAGTCCGTGGGGACGACGCTGGTGAGCTCGGCCGGCTCGAACGCCGGCGCCGCGTACTCTCGGACCGGCCACAAGGGCTGCCGCTTCGGTGGCAGGCCGGCCACGATGTCACGGACGATCTCCAGGGCATGGGCGTCATCGGCGGCCAGATGGTCCACCACGCCGGAGGTGCGGGCGTGCAGTTCACCGCCGCCGAGCTCCTCCGCCGTGACCTCCTCGCCGGTGGCGGCCTTCACCAGCGGGGGGCCGCCCAGGAAGATGGTGCCCTGCTTGTGCACGATCACGGTCTCATCGGCCATGGCCGGGACGTAGGCGCCGCCGGCGGTGCACGAGCCCATCACCGCAGCGATCTGGGCGATGCCCTGCTTGGACAGCTGTGCCTGGTTGTAGAAGATCCGGCCGAAATGGTCCCGGTCGGGGAACACCTCGTCCTGCAGCGGCAGGAACGCGCCGCCGGAATCCACCAGGTAGATGCACGGCAGGCGGTTTTCCCGGGCGACCTCCTGGGCGCGGACGTGCTTCTTGACCGTCATGGGGAAGTAGGTGCCGCCCTTGACCGTGGCGTCGTTGGCGACGATGACGCACTCCCGGCCGGAGACCCGCCCGATCCCGGTGATGATGCCCGCACCGGGAGCGGCATCGTCGTACATGCCGGTCGCGGCGAGCGGGGAGAGCTCCAGGAAGGGCGTGCCGGGATCGAGCAGCCGGTGAACCCGGTCCCGTGGCAAGAGCTTGCCGCGGGCAGTGTGCCGGGTGCGAGCGGACTCGCTCCCGCCGAGTGCTGCGCGGGCCGAGCGCTCGCGCAGTTCGCCGATGAGTTCCTCATGGCGGGCCCGCGTGGGCGCGGCCCGGGACTCGTCGACGGGATGACCGATAGGGCGCATATCCGTAGCTCCGTTGCCACTTGAGTTAACTATGATTAACTGACTGCAGTGTAGGCACGTCCCGGCGGACGGAGCAAGGGAGTCTGATGCGGATGGAGCGGCGCGGCGTCCAAGGCGGCTGGCAGCGCCCGGGGCGCGCGCCGGCAGGCATGCGCCTCCGGGGGCGCGGCGTGGCACTCCGGCCCGTGCCCTCAGACCGGGACCGCCCGCGCGGAGCGATCCGGCGCTCCGGCTGGGCACCGCCCCCGCCAGGTATGCCCGGCTCCAGGAACAGGAAGGCGAGAGGCACGATGGCGGCCTCCGGTCGCCTCACCTAAATGCCGGCGCTCCGAGGGCGGGACTGCGCGGAGGGACGGGGCGAGAACGAAAGGAGCGTGTGCCATGGCCGAGCCGATGAGCCGCAGCGCGCAGAAGGCACAGCGCCGCGAGCAACTGCTGCGCGCGGCCGCCGGACTGTTCGCGGAGCACGGCTTCCGTGCGGTCCGGCTGGAGGACATCGGCGCCGGGGCGGGGGTGTCCGGGCCCGCCGTGTACCGGCACTTCGCGTCGAAGGAGGCGGTGCTCACCGAGCTGCTGGTCGGCATCTCCGAACGCCTGGCCGACGGCGGCCGGACGGTCGTGGGGAACGCCGGCACCGGGGCAGGCTCGGCGGAGGCGGCGATGCGCGGGCTGGTGGACTTCCACGTGGACTTCGCGGTCTCGCACCCGGAGCTGATCCGCATCCAGGACCGTGATTTTCCCGCTCTGCCGCAGGAGGCGCAGCGCCAGGTGCGCAAGCTCCAGCGCATCTACGTGCAGTGCTGGGCGGAGGCGCTGCAGCGGTATCAGCGCGAGACGTCCGGCAATGGTGCCGGGCGGCCGGCCGAGGGTGATCCGGCGGCCGCGACCGTCCGGGTTCAGGCCGTGTTCGGACTGATCAACTCCACCCCGCACCTCGGGACGCGCATGCCGCACCGCCTCGTGCGCGAACAGCTGACCGAAGCCGCTCGCGGGGCGCTGGGCCTGCGGTGACCCGGACAGCCGCGCTGCTCTGCTGCTCACCAGGAACGGGTGGGCCAGCTGCTTGCCCGGAACGGGCGCCGGCTGAGGCTGGCACACCGGGCCCGTACACGTATCGCCCACAGACATCTCTGCCGCTTACCCCCGGATTCCTGCCGATCAGGATGGGCAAGCAGACTCTGACACGCTTGGGCCATACACACTGTTCCGGTAACCGCCCGCTTACCCAGCGATGTGGACGACACGGTCACGTTGCCCGTGAATATCCGGTCAACGTGACCATTTGGGCGTAAGCGGGCAGAGCCGGGGCTACGTCCCGCGAGTTGCGCCGGGACTGAGACGTCAAAGTCCCGCGACATCGCCGGGACGATGGTGCGGGACTTTGCGTGGAGCCCTCGAGGGGAATCGAACCCCTGACCTATTCATTACGAGTGAATCGCTCTGCCGACTGAGCTACGAGGGCAGGTGCACAAGGTGTGCAGCCACCGGTTTACTGTAGTGGAGTAGCGCGCGAACGGTCAAAGCGGACGAGCGGTCCGAGGATCCCCCTCCATAGGGAGCACCACGCCGAAGATGAGCCCCCTGGGGCTCCGTCTGCTTCGGTCCGTGCCCGCGCATGTCCCCAGCCCCTCGTGGAAAGGCCATCCGTGTCCACCGCCTGGTTCGATCTCCGCCGTTTCCTGAACGAACTGGAGAGGCTGGTGAACACCGAGTCCCCCTCCCATGACCTTCCCGCGATGAGGGCGTTCGCGGAGCTGGTGGCGGACATCGGCGCCGCCCATCTGGGCCGCCCGGCCGAGGTGCTGGAACGCGACGGCCGCCGGCATCTGCGCTGGACCTTCGGAACCGGCACGGCGCGGGTGCTGCACCTGGCCCATATGGACACCGTGTGGCCGCTGGGCACACTGGCCGGCATGCCGTTCAGCATCACCGATGGCATCGTCCGCGGCCCCGGCTGCTACGACATGAAGGGCGGCCTGCTGATGTCATTCCACGCCGCCGCCGAACTGCTCCGCAGGCATGGTGAAGCGGGGCTGGAGGGCCTGACCATCCTGTGCACCGCCGATGAGGAGATCGGCTCGCCCACCTCGAGGTCGTTGATCGAGGAGACCGCCCGCGGCGCGGATGCCGCGCTGGTCCTGGAGTCCGCCGGGCCGGACGGGGAGCTGAAGATCGGCAGGAAAGGCGTCTCGTTCTACGAGCTGCGCGTGCACGGCCGTGCCGCGCATGCCGGCGTCGAGCCGGAGAAGGGCGTCAACGCCGGGATCGAAGCGGCCCACCAGGTGCTGCGGATCGCGCAGCTGGGCAACCCCGGAGCCGGCACCTCGGTGGTGCCGAGCGTGCTACGGGCCGGAACCGTGACCAACACGGTGCCGGCCGAGGCGTCACTGGCGATCGACTCACGCGCCACCACAGTGGCCGAGCAGCGCCGCGTCGACGCAGATCTGCGCGGGCTCGCGCCGGTGAACTCCGCAGCGGGCCTGGAGCTCCTCGGCGGGATCAACCGGCCGCCGATGGAGGCCGAGAACGCGATGGGCCTGTTCGCCCGGGCGCAGCGGATCGCTCACCGCCTGGGGCACCGGCCAGTGAGGTCCATCACGGTGGGCGGCGGCTCCGACGGTAATTTCACGGCGGGCATCGGCACCCCGACCTTGGACGGGCTCGGCACCGTCGGCGGCGGGGCGCATGCGGCGAACGAGCACGTCGAGATCAGCTGGCTGGAGGAGCGCACCGCGCTCCTGGCGGAGCTGACCGCCGAACTGCTCGGCCACGCTGCGGCGGCACGCACCTGAGGGCGGGTGCCGAACGCTCAGTCCTCCTTCTCGGCGCGGGCCCGCAGCCGTTCCAGACGCCGGTCCCAGCCCGCCGCGATCTGCTCGAGCTCGGCGGCCGCAGCCGAAAGCGCGGCTGCGATCGCGCGGTAGCGCAGTTCCCGCCCGTGCCGTTCCTTCTCCACCAAGCCGGCAGCGTGCAGCACCTCGAGGTGCCGGGCGACGGCCTGTCTGGTGACTGGCAGCTCGACGGCCAACGCCGAGGCGGAGGCAGCCCGGGCGCCGACCCGCTGGAGGATCTCCCACCTGGTGTCGTCGCCGAGGGCGGCGAACACGACGGCGGGCGAGTGAGCCTGGCTCATCGGCGGCCGGTCAGAGCGCGCGCCGCCAGAGCGAGTTCTTCTTCCCAGCCGGCGGAGTTGCTCTCGATCATGGCCCGGAGAGCGCGGGCATCCTCAGCCAGCGTCGCGAACCCGCTCTCCACCACGCGCAGAATCACTTCGCCTCCCGCATCCTGCAGGAAGAACTCGACGAGAGTGGACGCCCCGGGCCCCAAATCGCCTGTCCGCTTCTGGGCATCGGCGCCGAGGTAGCCGCGGAAGGCCGCGTAGCGGGGCCGCTCCAGGGCTACCGTCGCGACGGCGAAATCTCCGTAAGCGGGATCATGCACGAGGACGCGATCCGGGGCGACACGTTCCACGTCCTGCGCCACCTCGCTGCCGTCGTTGATCCACCAGCCGGGGGCACTGACGAGGTCCCAGACACGCTCCAGTGGGGCATCTATGCGTATCTCCCGTTCGATGCGGTCGAGTTCGTTTCCTGCCGTTCTCTGCTCCGTCATGCAATCAACCTATTGCACATTGCGCCCACATGCAATACTTCTGTTGCACTTCCTTCTCCGGCCCGACCCCGACGGCCCGGCCCCGGTGACAGAAACGCAGCAAAGGATGCGAGGCCCCGGATGGAGTAGCCGGGGCCTCACGGCGCTCTGCCACGAGCCGGCAGAACAGCGCGGCCCTTGACACCCCTGGCCTCGCCGCACCAGCATGCTCAGCGCGCCGGCTTTCGGGTCACGGCCCCTGGTGCGCCGGGGTCGCCGGTGACGCCGGTTGAGGGACACAGTCGCCGAGGTCTACAGTTCAGTCACGCAGTTGCAGGAAGAGCGCTTCGAGTACCAGGAGCGGAGCCGTGTTGGTCTGCAGCCGGCGGCGCGCCTCGGCGATGGCCTCCACCCGCCGCAGGGTGAGGGTGGCCGATGACCGCTGTGCCATGGCGGTGATCTGCTGCTCGGCTCCCCGGTTGATCTCGGCGCCGCCGGCGCCGAGCTGCACCAGGAGCACGTCCCGGTACAGGGAGAGCAGGTCCAGCAGGACCCGGTCGAGCTCGTCCTGCCGGGCGCGGGTGGCGCGGCGCTTCTGGTCTTCCTCCAGCTGCCGGATCTGTGCGCGTAACGCCGGGGGCACCGCTTTGCCTGCTTCCACCCCCAGGGTCTGCAGCAGCTCGGCGCGTTCGCGGGCGGCGCGGTCCTCCGTCGCCGCTTTGGCTGCGTCGGCGGCCTCCTCGACGATGCGGCCGGCGGCGCGAACCGCGTCTCCCACCGTTCCTAAGCGTTCAGGGATGGAGAGGATGGCGGTGCGCTGGGCTCGCGCGGTCTCGTTCGAGGCCAGGTAGCGGGCGCGTCCGATGTGGTTCTGCGAGGCGGCCGCCGCCCAGAGCGCCACGTCCGGTTCGACGCCGTGTTTGCGATGCAGCAGCTCCTGGACGTCGGTGGCGCTCGGCACGCGCAGGCCCACCACCCGGCAACGGGAGCGGATGGTGGGGACCACGTCGCTGGGGCTGGGGGCGCACAGCAGCCAGACCGTCCGCTCCGGCGGCTCCTCGATGGCTTTGAGCAGCACATTGCAGGTGCGCTCGGTCATCCGGTCGGCGTCTTCGATCAGGATGATCCGGAAGCGTCCCCCGCTTGGTGCCCGTTGCGCCTCGCTGACGAGCGCCCTGACCTCGTCGATGGAGATGAGGGCTTTGTCCGTCGCCACGACCGTCAGATCCGGGTGGGTTCCGGCGAAGACCCGCGCGGCGTCCTGCGTGGCGTCCGGACCGCCGGCCGGGTCGGTGAGCAGGGCCGCGGCGAAGCTGCGTGCCGCTGTCGAGCGCCCAGAGCCGGGCGGTCCGGTGAGCAACCAGGCGTGGGTCATGGCCGCGGACCTGGTGGCACCGGTGCGGTGGGCCGCCTCGGCGGCTCGCCGCAGTTCGCCGACGGCCTTGGGCTGACCCACCACATCGGACCACAGCGCTTCGGGCCAGGCGGTGGTCACTCGCCGCGCTCCTCACGTGCACGGCGCAGCCGGTCGCGGGCCTCTCGTTCCCGTTTGGCCTGGGCCAGCAGTCTGGCGCGGTCCCGGGCAGAGCCGGGGCGCGGGCTGCCGGGCAGCACCGTGGTAGCGGCATCGCCGGCCCCGCCGGTGTGGTCCCGGTCCTGCGTGCTGGCGGCGGCGGCGGAGGCCCCGTCCCCGGCATCGGGCAGGACGGTGGTGGCGTCGTCGGCTCCCCCAGGCGTACCGGCGCTGCTCGTCGCCCCGTCGCCGGGCGAACGGTCCGGCTGCTGTCCGAGCGGGGTCCCGTGCGGCGCGGCTCCCGCCGGCTCCGCGCCCTGGGACGGGGGCACCGCACCCTGAGGTGGCGGCACCGGGCGCGTTGCGCTGGGTGGTTCCCAGCGCTGGCGCTGAGGTCCCGCTGACGCACCGGACGGCTCTCGGTCCTGCCCGGGCGCCTCACCCTGAGACGGCGCCGCGTCCTGAGGCATTGGGACCGCACCCGCTGCGCTTGACGACTCCCGGCCCTGACTCTCGTCGGGACCCTGCGCTGCTGGCGGCACCAGGCTTGCCGGAGCTCCCGATTGCGGCAGCACGCCGTTCTGGCGGAGGACCTGGACCACGGCGTCGCGGACGGTCGCGGCAATGGCGTCCTCATGCTGTGAGGCGTCGACGATGAGGTAGCGGCCGGGCTGCGCCCCCGCCAGCTCCAGGAACGCGCTGCGGACCCGGGCGTGGAAGTCTCCCTCCTCACGCTCGATGCGGTCGGCCTCGCCGCGGGCTGCCAAGCGCCCCCGGGCGGCGTCCGGCTCCAGGTCCAGTAGCACTGTCAGGTGGGGCACGAGACCGTCGGTGGCCCAGCGCGAGATATCCCGCACCGCCTCGACGGAGAGCTCCCGTCCGCGTGCCTGATACGCCAGCGACGAGTCGATGTACCGGTCCGAGATGACGACCTCGCCGCGGTCGAGCGCCGGTTCCACCAGCCGGGCGACATGGTGAGCGCGATCGGCGGCGTACAGCAGCGCCTCGGACCGCGGCGCCACGTCGTCGCCATCGAGCAGAACGCTGCGGATCTGGCGGCCCACCTCGGTGCCGCCGGGCTCGCGCGTGACTTCCACCCGCAGACCGCACCGGTCGACCAGGAAGGTCGCCAGTTTGGCCGCCTGGGTGGATTTGCCGACGCCGTCGCCGCCTTCGAAGACGATGAACGCACCCCTCGGGTACGTGTGCTCGCGCACCCCGGTAACGCCCTCGCCGGACCGCCTCGCGGGGGTGCGCGGCTGGAAGGCATACATGATGTCCACTCCCAGGCCGGTGGTGCCGCGCGGGTCGAAGCGCAGCACCGCGACCACCCCGGCAAGGGTGGCGATGAGGCCTACGATCAGGAGGGCCGAGTCGACCGGCGTCACCGCCCAGGCGACGTACTCCGAGAGCGCGATGGTGCCGCCGGGCAGCAGCAGTACGAGCAGCAGCGCGACCGCGAGACCTACGCTGAAGCCGATCCGGCGGGAGAAGCCGTACGGTTGCGCCCGCACGCCGATGCCGATCAGCACCGCGGCGGTGGCGGCGAAGATGGCGCTGGCGGTCAGCTCCAGGACGAAACCGCCGGCGGTGGTCAGGATGCCGGCGCCCAGTAGCGCGAAAGCGGTGACCCGCGGCCGGGACATACCCGGGGCGAACGTGGGTCCGAGTTCGAATCCGACGGCCCAGCCGAGCAGCACGAGCACGATGATGAACGCGAAACCGGCCTGACCGACCTGCAGGCTCCAGGTCATCGGCTGCGCGAGCGCGATGAGAGCTCCCAGCAGCGCGAACAGCACGTGGCAGGGCCACGGCAGGCGGATGTCCTCCGCGGCGCGGATCCCCTCCCGGCGGACCGAGGTGTGCGTGCCGGTCTGTGGCAGCCCGGTCGGATCCTCCGTGCGGAAGACGACGATGCTCAGCACGCCGGCGGCGACCAGGAGCACGGCGGCGACGATGGTGAGCACCACGACCGCGACGGTGCCCATGCCGCTGCCGCCGAAGATTTGGAACGCCCAGGTCAGGAAGAGCATGGCGGAGGCGCTGATGCCCGCCAGCCGCCAGGGCTTGTGCAGGCCGTCCGGGTGCAGGGCCAGGACCGCACGGGTGAGCAGGCTCAGCAGCAATGCGGCGATCCAGATCCACCACGCGAACCGCAGCACGCTGGCCAGCCCGAGCACGACACCCAGCGCGACCGCCAGGATGCCCGCGCTGAACCCGATCGGCAGCTTGGGAATCAGCCGCTGCGCGGCTCCGGCCGGCACCAGCTGGACACCGGCGACGATGACGAGACTGATGAGCAGCGCGGCCGTGCCCTCCCGCAGGGAGAACTCAGCCAGCAAAGGCGCCTCGGGTCCGCGGGCGGGCAGTTGCGCGCCCTGCAGCAGCCCGGCGGCACCGCCGTACCCGAACGAGAGCACCGCCACCGACAGCGCCGCCATCCAGCCAGCCGTGACGATGGCGGCGGTGACCAGCTGGGCCGGGTGGTAACGGGTGGTCGCGGGTGCGTCAGCCATGTCACCAGGGTACGCGGCGGCACGGACGCCAGGCTCTCCCGGTGACTGGATTATCCTTGTGAAGCATGACCCCGATGCGTCTGCTGACCGGCGAGGAGGCCGTGGCGCCGGCGCTGGCGCTGTCGATGGGGATCGAGCTGCTGCGCCGGGTCCAGCGCGGGCAGGAGGGGCCGCTGCTGAGGGTCTACCGGCCACGCCCGACGGTGGCTTTCGGCGCCCGGGACCGGCTGCTGCCGGGGTTCCAGGCGGCTGCCGAGGCCGCCCGCGCGCACGGCTTCACGCCGGTGCTGCGCGGGCCTGGAGGTCGTGCCGCCGCGTACCACGAGGGCAGTCTCGTGATCGACCACATCGAGCCGGACGATAGTTTCCTCGCGGATACGCGGGGGCGGTTCGAGCGGTTCGGCGAGCAGTACGTCCGGGCGCTGCGAGGCCTCGGCGTCGATGCACGGCTGGGACCGGTGCCCGGGGAGTACTGCCCGGGCGAGCACAGCGTCAATGCCGCGGGACGGGTGAAGATCATCGGCACCGCGCAACGCGTGGTCAAGGGCGGGTTCCTGTTCTCGTCCTCCATCGTGGTGACCGATCCGGCTCCCATCCGCGCGGTCCTCACCGATGTCTACGCCGCACTGGACCTGGACTGGGACCCCGCCACCGGCGGCAGCATCACCGAGACCGCGCCCGGGGTGACCGTGGATGCCGTCGCCGCGGCGGTCATCGGCGAATACGCGCGCCGCTGGACCCTGAGCCGCGGAGCCGTGGACGCAGAGGTGATCGACGCCGCCCGGGCGCATCTGGCCCGGCACGAGATACCCCCGCATCGGCCGCGTGGCCGGCAGCCGGTGCAGCCGGCAGCACCCGGCGAGCCCCGGCGGTAGCGGCGCACGGCACGAACACCACGACCGTACTGCCGGGGCAGGGCGGACAGGCGCTTCAGCTCTTGGCGGCCGTCTTCCGGGTGCTCGTGGTCTTCTTGGTCGTCGTCTTCTTGGCGGCGCTGGTCTTGCGCGCCGTGGTCTTCCGCTTGGCGGGGCCCTTGGCCCGCTTCTCCGCCAGCAGCTCGGCGGCGCGTTCAAGGGTGATGTCCTCGACCGAGTCGTCTTTGCGCAGGGTGGCGTTGGTGGTCCCGTCCGTGACGTAGGGACCGAACCGGCCGTCCTTGACCACCACCGGCTTCTCCGAGACGGGGTCCGTGCCCAGTTCCTTCAACGCCGCCGATGCAGCACGGCCACGCCGCTTGGGCTCAGCGTAGATCTTCAGCGCCTCGTCGAGGGTGATCTCGAAGATCTGGTCCTCGCGCTCCAGTGAGCGGGAGTCCGTGCCCTTCTTCAGGTAGGGGCCGTAGCGGCCGTTCTGGGCCGTGATGACCTCGCCGCTCTCCGGGTCCACGCCCACCTCGCGCGGCAGGGACAGGAGTTTGAGCGCCTGCTCCAGGGTGATGGTCTCCAGGTCCATGTCCTTGAACAGGGAGGCCGTGCGGGGCTTGACCTTCTTGGCGCCGCGCCCCCGCGCCGGCTGGTCCTCCTCCAGCTTCTCGGTCACATACGGACCGAAACGGCCGGAGGTGGCCACGATGGTGCGGCCGGTCTCCGGGTCCTCGCCGAGCACGCGTTCCCCGGTGTCCTGCTTCTCCAGCAGCTCGCGGGCCTTCTCCGCCGTCAGCTCGTCGGGAGCGAGGTCTTCCGGGATGGAGGCGCGCTTGGGCTCGCCGTCCTCGCCGGCGGCCTCCAGATACGGCCCGTACCTGCCCACGCGCAGCACGACGCCCTCGTCGATCGGCACCGAGTTCACCGCGCGGGCGTCGATCTCGCCCAGGTCCTCCACGGTCGGTTTGAGGCCGATGCGGCCGTCGTCGCCGAAGTAGAACCGCTGCAGCCACTCGTTGCGGTCGTCCTGGCCGGCCGCGATGCGGTCCAGCTCGGCCTCCAGGTCAGCGGTGAACTCATAGTCCACGTAGGAGTCCAGGTAGCGCTCCAGGAGGCCGACGACGGAGAACGCCAGCCAGCTGGGCACGAGGGCGTTCCCGCGGGTGGTGACGTAGCCGCGGTCCTGGATCGTGGAGATGGTAGCCGCGTAGGTGGACGGACGGCCGATGCCCAGCTCTTCCAGGCGCTTGACCAGGCTCGCCTCCGTGTATCGCGGTGGCGGTGAGGTCTGGTGGCCTTCCGGGGCGACCTCGAGGATGTTGAGCGTGTCGCCCTCGGCCACCTGGGGCAGCCGGGCTTCCTTCTGCCCGTCCTCGTAGCGGTCCGCGTCGCGGCCTTCCTCATAGGCGGCCAGGAAGCCGCGGAAGGTGATGACCGTGCCAGAGGCGGCCAGCTCCACCTGAGAGGGCCCGTCCTTCAGGCCGGTCTCGGCGCTCAGGCGCAGGGACGCGGTCTTGCCCTTGGCATCCTCCATCTGCGAGGCGACGGTGCGCTTCCAGATCAGGTCGTAGAGGCGGAAGTCGTCACCCTTGAGGGTGCCGGCCACCTGCGCCGGGGTGCGGAAGGAATCGCCCGCCGGCCGGATCGCCTCGTGCGCTTCCTGCGCGCCCTTGGACTTGCCCTGGTAGATCCTCGGCTTGGCCGGGACGAACTCGGCGCCGTACAGCTCGGTGATCTGCCCGCGCGCGGCCTGCACTGCCTGCTGGGACAACGCCGAGGAGTCGGTACGCATGTAGGTGATGTAGCCGTTCTCGTACAGCGACTGCGCCACCCGCATCGTCTGCCGGGCGGAGAAGCGGAGCTTCCGGCTGGCTTCCTGCTGCAGGGTGGAGGTGGTGAAAGGCGCGGCCGGACGGCGCGTGTAGGGCTTGCTCTCGACCTGGGCCACCGTCACCGAGCCGGCCGGCAGGCCCTCCAGGGCGCGGGCGACGCGTTCGGTGGTCTCCTGATCCAGGACGGTCGCCTTGGAGTTCTTCTTCAGCTGGCCCGCGTCGGTGAAGTCCCGGCCGGTGGCCACCTTGGCGCCGTCGACCGCGACGAGCCGCGACCGGAAAGCGTTGTCCTGCTCGTCGCCCGTCGCCGGTGCCAGCTCGGCGGTGAGGTCCCAGTAGTCCGCGGCGACGAACGCCATCCGCTCGCGTTCGCGCTCGACCACCAGGCGGGTGGCGACGGACTGGACGCGGCCTGCGGACAGGCCGGGCCGGACCTTGCGCCACAGCAGCGGGGAGATCTCGTAGCCGTAGAGGCGGTCGAGGATGCGCCGGGTCTCCTGCGCATCGACGAGGTCCTCGTCGATCTCCCTGGTGTTCTCCAGTGCCCGGGAGATGGCCTCGCGGGTGATCTCGTGGAAGACCATGCGCTTGACCGGGACCTTGGGCTTGAGCACCTCGCGGAGGTGCCAGGCGATGGCCTCTCCCTCCCGGTCCTCATCGGTGGCCAGGTAGAGCTCGTCGGCGTCGGCCAGGAGCTTCTTCAGCTCCGCGACCTTCTTCTTCTTGCCCGGATCGACGCGGTAGTAGGGCTCGAACCCGTCCTCGACGTTGACGGCGAACTTGCCGTAGGGCCCCTTCTTCAGGGATTCGGGCAGCTCGGAGGGCTGAGGAAGGTCACGGATATGGCCGACGGACGCCTCCACGTCGAAGCCGTCGCCGAGGTAGCCGACGATGGTGCGAGCCTTGGTGGGCGACTCGACGATCACCAATCGACGGGGGCTCTGGGCCTTGCGTGCTGGCACGTGTTGACTTCCTTCCACGCAGGCGGCTCCTCGCCGTCCGTGCGTTCTGTTTCTGCGCGACGCGTCCGCATCCTCTTGCTGCCCGGATGCTCCCTCAAGGCTAGCGAAGCCGGGGGACAGGTCATCTCCGGGGTACGCCAGCCGAGCGGGCTCGTCTCATCTGTGTGCTCACCGCTCAAGCCGGAGCAGGCCCAGGGCGATGAGCCTGCGTACCTGCCCATCGAGCTGGTCCGACAGGTCACGGGCGTCGACGTCGAGTAACCCGGCGAGCGCGGTGGCCAGCTGACCGACCGTGAGTTCGCCGTCACTGGCCCCGACCAACCCTGATAGGGCGGTGTCAGAAGGGACAGTAGCACCTATTCCTCCGCCCTGTCTCAGCAGGAGCGCGCTGGGCTCGCCTCGCCCGGGCCAGAAATGCCGCTCGTCGGTGACGTCGTCGGCGACGCGCAGCCGCAAGCCCATCAGCTCGTCCTGGCTCATCCCCTCCAGCCAGATCCCGGCCCGCAGCCGGGCCGCCAGCTGGACTCCCAGGGTGCCGTCCTGCGGCGCCGGGGTGGTGACGCGCTCGGCCCGGTGGACGGCGCGCTCGGCTTCCTCGTCAGGCCGCTGGAGGAGGACCCAGCCCAGGCCGATGCCGGTGACGCCGCGTGCGGCGAAGTCGTCGAGCCAGTCATCGAGGGCACGCTGCCAGCTGGCGCTGCCGCGTTCCTCGCCGGCGTCGCGGATCCAGGTCTGCGCGTAGCGCAGCGGGCTGAGCACCTCGCGTTCGACGATCAGACCGTGCGTGGGGACCTCGGCCTGCGCGAGCATCGCCAGTGCTGGGGCGGCGTCCTGGGTCCGCTCGTCCCCGGCCTCCTGCTCCGGCTGGCGTGCCGGCCGCTCGTCCGGCTCGGCTGCGGAGGTTTCCCCTGGCCGGCGGGAGGTCCGCTGCTCGTCCCGGTATTCCCAGTTCGCCAGCAGCTGGGCGGTGCCGCCGGGGGTGAGCCGGGCACCCGCTCCGCGCAGGATGGCGGCGACGATCTCATCACCGGTCCGGCCTGCGTCCCGGTACTCGTACACCGCCCGGCCAGTGCCCCGCGGGGTGATGACGAACGGCGGGTTGGAGACGATCTGGTCGACCGGCCCGTCGAGGGGGTCGAACATCGACCCTTCGCGGAACTCGATCCTGGTGTGCGGGAGCCTGCCCTCGTTGAGCAGCAGATTCCAGCGAGCGAACCGCAGCGCCCGATCGGAGACGTCGGTACCGATCACCTGCTCGGCGTGCCATGTCGCCAGCAGCGCGTGGTAACCGCAGCCTGTGCCCAGGTCGAGCAGGGTGCCGACGGGTTCGCGCTCGGTGATCTCGGCGAGGGTCCGGGTGGCCCGTCCGACGCCGAGGACGTGGTCCGCCGGCAGCCGGCCGGGGCGGGTCCCGGTGTCCCAGTCGGAGGCGATGAGAAGGTCGTGCGGACCGGCCGGGGCGGGCGCCTCCCATGCCGGTGGTCCGTCTGCGTTCCCGGCCGGTGCCACGGCGGACAGCGCGGATCGAACCGCGGCCGGAAGCACCTCCGGCACGATGCGGAACGCGCCGACGAAATGCTCTTCTGTCTCGCTTGCGCCGTCTGCGCCGGCACCAGCGGTTGCTGGCGAGGCCTCCATATCGGGCGAGCCCGGGGAGACCTCGGCAGCTGTCTCAGCGGTGCCTGCTGGCGAGGTCCGGGCCGCGCCAGGCGGGGCGTCGGTCACTGCGGACGATGCGCCGGTGGCGGCGCGGATCTCCTCGGCCGTGGCTTCGGCGATCAGCCCGGCATCGCGGAGCCGGTTGAGGGTGTCGGCGCCGAGGGCAGCGCGGAGATGGCCGGCGGAGACCGGCACACGGATGAGGAAGAGCGCGATCAGGACTGCCCGGGGAAGCAGCGGCACCCACGCCTCGGTCAGATTGCCGTTCAACTGCGGGAACAGCGCCGGACGCAGCGCCCGGCGGGCGGCGCTGGGATCCTGTTCCTCCAGCGCCTGCAGCGCGTCTTCACCCAGGAGCTCGGCAACGCCGGCGCGGTCGTATTCGTGGGCAACCAGCAGTCCGCGCACCTCGACGAGGGCCGCGGTAACGATGTCGTCCGCGCTCGTCGGCTGCTCGGAAGGGGTCTCGGGCATGCCCTCGAGCCTATACGCCGGGCGAGGCACGCCTCCAGCACGGACGGGCTCCCCGTAACTTTCTGGTCTCGGCAGGGCTCCCGGAAACGCCTGCGCGATCGATCACGAACACCTGTTCCGCAGCCGAACTGAGCTCACGAACGGAATAGCCGACGGAAGTCACGACCGGAATAGCTGACGGGAGGGGCGCTTATCGAGGTGGGCGGGGCAGTCGTATCATCGCGGGCTGGGCACTCCGGGATGCATGGAAGGCCCGCGACTCCGGGACTGGGATGCGTGCCAGAATAGGGCGCATGCCGACTGCTGATGCGCTTCTGGACGTGATCGGCGGCTTCGGGGCACGCGAGGACCGGATCAGGCATATCCGGCGGCTGCCGGCGCGGGCCGCGCGCACGGCGCCGTGGCCTGCCGAAGTGCATCCGGAGGTCCGGCGAGTCTTCGAAGAGGCGGGGATGCCGCAGCTGTGGTCGCATCAGGCTCAGGCGGCCGGACACGCCTTCGGGGGCCGGCACACCGTCATCGCGACCGGGACCGCCTCGGGCAAGTCCGCGGGGTTCCTGCTTCCTTCGCTCAGCAGCATCATGCGCGGTCTGGATGCTCCCGACGGCCGGGGAGCGACCGTCCTCTATCTGGCTCCGACGAAGGCACTGGCCGCCGACCAGCTCTCGACTCTGGAAGGGCTCCGGCTGCGCGGGTTGCGCGCCGCGCGACTGGACGGTGACGCCTCGCAGGAGGACCGGGAGTGGATCCGCAAGCATGCCAACTACGTGCTGACGAACCCGGACATCCTGCATTCGAGCGTGCTGCCCGGTCACGCCCGCTGGTCGGCGCTGCTGCGGCGGTGCACGCACGTGATCGTCGATGAGTGCCACCACTACCGCGGCATGTTCGGCTCCCATGTGGCGCTGGTGCTTCGGCGGCTGCTCCGGCTGCTCGGCCACTACGGGGCGACTCCGGTCGTCCTGGGGGCCTCGGCGACCATCGCCGAACCGGCGGAGTCGTTCTCCCGGTTGATCGGCGCGGACTGCGAGGCGGTCACCGAGGACGGCTCGCCCCGCCCGGCCGGGGCCTTCGTGCTGTGGGAGCCGCCGCAGCTGCCCGGGCTGGGAGAGCACGGGGCACCTGCGCGTCGCGGGGTGATCGGTGAGGCCGCGAGCGCATTGACCGATCTGATCTGTGCCGGCGCTCGCAGCATCGCCTTCGTCCGCTCCCGCGGGGGCGCCGAGGCCATCGCCGATATGACCCGGCGTCTGCTCGCCGACGTGGATGCCGACCTCACACCGCGGGTCGCCGCCTATCGTGGCGGGTACCTCCCCGAGGAGCGGCGGCTGGTGGAGGAGGCACTCCGTTCGGGCCGGTTGCTCGGCGTGGCCTCGACCAATGCCCTGGAACTGGGCATCGACATCTCGGGATTGGACACGGTCATCATCGGCGGCTGGCCGGGCACCCGCGCGTCCCTGTGGCAGCAGGCGGGCCGGGCTGGCCGCGGAGGCGGGCGAGCTGCCGACGGGGAATGGGCGGCGGTGCTCATCGCGCGGGACGATCCGCTGGACACGTATCTGGTGCACCATCCCGGAGCCATCTTCGATGCCCCGGTGGAGGCCTGTGTCTTCGACCCCGGGAACCCGCATGTGCAGGCCGGGCATCTGCTGGCGGCCGCCGAGGAGCTGCCCCTGACCGAGGAGGCCATCGCGTCCTTCGGGCCGCATGCCCGGATCCTCGTGGACACCCTCACCGAACGCGGCTTCCTGCGACGGCGCCCGGCAGGCTGGTTCTGGACCAAGCGGGAACGTGCCAGCGCCCTGACCAGCATCCGTTCCAGCGGCGGCACGATCCGCCTGGTCGAATCGGACACCGGGACGCTGATCGGGACGGTGGACGAGGCGGCCGCGCATGCCCAGGCCCATGCGGGCGCGGTGTACGTGCATCAGGGCCGCACCTATCTGGTGGACGAGCTGGATCTGGACGGTAAGGCGGCGCTGCTGACCCGGGGCTACCCGGATTTCACGACGCAAGCCAGGAACGTCACCGACATCAGGATCGCGCGCACCGAGTGGACGCGGCGGTGGGACTCGGGAGTCTCGCTGCATTTCGGGGCGGTGGAGGTCAGTGACCAGGTGGTGTCCTTCCAGCGGCGGCAGCTGGTGAGCAACCAGCTGCTGTCGGAGGAGCCGCTGGAGCTTCCGGCGCGTGAGCTCCTGACGCGCGCGGTCTGGTGGACGCTGCCGGAACACGTGCTGGAGACCGCCGGCATCGACGCGGCGGACGTCCCGGGCGCGGTGCATGCGGCGGAGCACGCCGCCATCGGCATCCTGCCGCTGTTCGCCACCTGCGACCGCTGGGACATCGGCGGGGTTTCCACCGCCCGGCATGCCGACACGGGGCAGGCGACCATCTTCATCTACGACGGTCATCCCGGTGGAGCGGGTTTCGCGGAGCACGGTGCCGGGCATGCACCGCAGTGGCTGCAGGCCACGGCGGAAGCGATCGAGGCGTGCGAGTGCGTCTCCGGCTGCCCGTCGTGCGTGCAGTCGCCCAAATGCGGCAATGGCAACGAGCCATTGGACAAGGACGCGGCCTTGGCACTGCTGCGCACGATGCTCAGCGGCCATCGCCTGCCACCGCCTCAGCAGTGACCGGTTCGAACGGGGACGGGGCGGTGACTTCCACCGTGACGCCGGCACGCACCAGATCGGGGCGGGCGATGCACCCGGTGAGCGTGGCACCGTTGCGTTCGGCGATCCGCTCGGCCGCGTCGCAGGCATCCTCGCCGGTGTGCCCGGTCAGTGCCTGCGCAGCGGCCAGAGCAGCCAGGTCGGCGGCCGTGGCGGCGCGCGCGTTGAGGGTGGCCGCCGTACCCAGCAGGACGATCAGCGCCGCAAGGAAGAACGCGCTCACGGCAAGCGCGATGACCAGTACCGAAGCGGAGCCGTCCTCGGTACCGCCGGCAGGCTGAGTCACGGGGTTCACCCTCCTTCGGTTCTGGCGGTGGCGGAGGCACGGACGGGTTCGCGCAGCACGAGGCCCAGCGGCGGGGAAAACCCGATCTCCACGGTGACGGTGGTGGTGCCCCCATGCTGGTCGATAGTGACCTCGGCGTTCTCCCCGGCACGGGTGCGGGCATGCGTGCGCACGTCGGCGGCCGGTTCGCCGCGGGCGGCCTCACGGGCTCCCGCACGGGCGGCGTCGGTGGCACGCACCTGCGTCAGACCGAAGGCGGCGGCGGCCAGGAGCACCAGCAGCACGAAGACGATCGCAGGCATCACGACTGCGAACTCCGCAGCCGCCGCGCCTTCATCCCGGGCTCTCCTGGCCGCCTGTCCCATGACGTCAGCCTCCAAGCCCAAGCGCCGTGGTGATGATGGACTGCACGGCATCACGCACGGTGTCGCTCTTGAGGATCATCACCAGGAGCGCGCCGAAACCGCACGCCGCCAGCGTGGTGATGGCGTACTCCGCCGTAGTGGCGCCTTCGTCGCTGAGGGCCGGGACGGTTGCCGGGCCCCCGGCCGAACCAGTGGTGTCCGGGTCGGTGGCGTCCGGGACAGCGTCCGCCCCCACCGCGCGAGGCGGTTCGGGTACGGCGGCCGCGAGAGGTGTGCTCATATCGTGTGTCCTTTCTCTTCAGGGATGGGGCTCTTTCACCTTCATCGCACCGGTGGTGGCACGGCCAGGGGGTCGGATGTCTTGTGCATGGCCCGCGCCGGGCGGGGGCCGTTGTGACCTCGTTCTTCGGCGCACTGTGACCTCGTGCCCGATATCGCGCGTTTCCATCTCGACGGAATCGGTCTCAACAGAACAGGCACGGTGGAGAGGTGGGACCGGAATGACTGTGGGATGCCGTCACCGGGCGCCCCCGAGACCGCATCCTCCCTCTGACGGCGGTAAGCCCCCGGAAACGGGCGTTGACCTGCGAAGTAATGCCCAGCTCGGGAGCCGAGGATAAATCCCGGCGCGGCGGGACATCGAGCGCGGACCGCTGGCCTGGTTCCGTCCACGGCGATATGTTCTAGGCGTGGCGGGATCCCGGTAAGGCCGAGCACGCTCGCGGAGGAGTGCCGGGGCCGGGGGAGCACCAGCGGGACGCGGCGACACACGGCGGAGCGCGGGCGGGTCAGAGCACGGCAAGCATCTCGCTCAGTAGGGATAGGACGACCGGGACGATGCCGAGCAGGACGAAGGCGGGCAGGATGCACAAGCCCAGGGGGAGCACGAGCTGCACCCCGAGCTTGGCCGCCCGGCGCTGCGCCTCACGTTTGGTGCGGGCACGGATATCACTCGCCATCCCGTGCAGGAGCGGCGCGACGGGTGCTCCGCTGGAGGCGGAGAATTCCAGTGTCCGGGCGAGTTCGGCGGTGAGCGGATCGGAGGCCGCACCTGAGCGGGCCTCACGCGGTGAGGCTGCGGTGTTCTCGGTTCCTGCTCTCAGTTCCAGGGAGCGTGCCAGCGCGCCCAGACCGTCTCGTCCGGTGGCTTGTGCCACCAGGTCGAGCGCGCGCTCGGGCGGCAATCCGGCGTGCACGCCGATCCCGACCAGGTCGATGATGGTCGCCTCGTCGACGCCCTGGCTGGGAGTAGCCGGAAGGGAACGATCCTCATCCGCGGGGGTGAGCACCGCCGCTAGCCGCCGGCCGCCCCGGCCGGGCAGCAACACCACTGCCAGAGCGACGCACAGTCCTGCGAGGAGAGCGGGGACCGTCATCGGCGGCCTGTCTGCGGTTGAGTGCATGCGGTGAGCATCCGGTTCATCCACCAGCGGCCCAGCAGGAGCAGCGCAGTGCCACCGGCCATCGTCGCGGCACCCCAGGGTGATCCGGTGAGGACGGCCAGGAGATCGGCGCCGATGAGCGCGCCGAGGCCGAGACCGATGAGCGGCAGCCAGCTCAGGACGGACACGGTGGCACGGGGACCGGCCAATGCGACATCGCGTTCGCGGCGAGCGTCCACGCCGTCCCGGGCGCCTTGGGCGAGGGTTTCGAGGACATCGCCCAGGGCGGCGCCACTGGTCTCGGCGACGTGCCAGGCCGCGCCGAGGCCTTCGAAGACCTGCGCGGTCTCTGCCGGGAGGGCGCCGGTGTGCTGGAGGATGGCGCGTTGCGGGCGCGTTCCCAGCTCGATCGCCCGTGCCACGCGGTGAAGCGGCGGCCCGAGCTGGTCCCCCTCGTGAGCGCGCGCCAGATGGGCGAAGCAGGAGTGCGGGGTGGCGCCGATGCGCAGCAGCGCCGCGCTCTGGGCGATCACGGTGACGGCGTCCTCAGCTCCGGGAGCCCGCGGTTTTCCAGCCGGGTTGCCCCGCTGTGCGGGCGTGAGGGTGTTCCCGCGTGCCAGCAGCACCGGCAATCGTCGCCGGGACCGGCCCCAGAGGAGCACGGCCGCGGCGATGAGCAGGCCGGCCAGGAGGATCATCGCCGGCCCCCTTCCAGCAGCGCACGCAGATGCTCTGCGGCCGGGCCGGTGCTGAGGGGCGCGGCAGGCTCGGGGCTCTCGCGCCAGAGAGCGGGGACGACGTGTGTCTGTGTGCGGTCGCGGACCACGACGCCGAGCTGTACCAGTCCCCGCCGGGCGCCATGTCTGCGCAGGTGAAGGACCATATCGAAGGCGGACCCGGCCTGCGCGGAAACGGCCGCGGGGCTCAGGCCGGCGAGTGCGCCGAGCGCCTCGAGTCTGGCCGGAACGTCCTCGACCGCATTGGCGTGGATCGTGGCGCAGCCGCCATCGTGTCCGGTATTGAGGGCCGCCAGCATGTCCCGCACCTCTTCACCGCGGCACTCCCCCACGACCAGGCGATCCGGGCGCATGCGCAGCGCGTTCCGCACCAGGGCTGTGAGCGTCACCTCCCCGGCTCCTTCGATGTTCTTCTGGCGCGCGGCGAGGGCGACGACGTGATCGTGATCCACGGCGAGCTCCGGAGCGTCCTCGACCAGCACGATCCGGTCGGAGGCCGGCGCGAGACCGAGAAGCGCGCCGAGCAGTGCGGTCTTGCCCGAGCCGGTCCCGCCGGAGATGAGGTAGTTGATCCGGCGGGAAATCAGCTGGTGGAGCAGACCCGCCCAGGGCGGCGGGATGAACCCGGAGGCGACGAGGTCTGCGACGGTGAAGCCTCCGGCCCTGGGGACGCGCAAGGAGAGCACCGTGTGCTCACCGGAAATGGGTGGGATGACGGCGTTGAGGCGGACACCTCCGGGCAGACGGACATCAACGAGGGGGCTGCTGTCGTCGAGCCGCCGGCCTCCCGAGGAAGCGAGCCGGACGGCAAGGGCCCGCACGTCGGCCTCCGCGCCGAGGTTGAGCCGGTGACGGGTGAGTCCTTCGCCGCGGTCGACCCAGATGCCGTGCGGGCCGTTGACGAAGACGTCGGTCGTGCGCGGATCGTCGAGGAGAGGCTGCAGCGGGCCGGCACCGGCGAGTTCGGCGGATAACTGCGCTACGAGTTCAAGCAGCGCACCGGAACCGAGTACCTGGCCGGTGGCGCGGACTGCGGCGGCCACCCGAGCCGGGGTGACGGGGCCCGGATCGTGGAGGAGCTTCTCCCGGACGCGGCGGACCAGGTCCGGATCCAACCACGGTTGCGGCGACGTGGTGTCGTCGCTCCGGCGGTGTCTCCGGTAGCCCGCCTCACCCTGAGGAGTTGGTGCGCCGGCGCCCGGTAGCTTGAGGCCGGCGCGTGCGCCGTCACCGTCATAGCGGGTGGGGTGGCCTGTGCTGGGCGTCCGGCTCATCCGAGCGCTCCCAGGAGTTCTCCGGCAGCTCGGGTGATGCCGCGGTTGCCGTGGGGAAGGCCTTCACCGCGGTCGATGGTGTCGGCGAGGCCCCGGTCGGTCTTGAGTTCCCCGGCGAAGGGCAGGCCGAGGCTGTCGGCTAGAGCGCCCGGATGCACGCCGCCGGGTGTACGGCGTACGACGAGGCGGACGTCGGGGTGGAGCGAGGTGAGACGTCGTGCGACCTGTGCCGCGGCCACGGCAGCTCTGACCTGGGTGGGGACGATGAGGAGGACGTGCCGGCACCGGCGGGTCCAACCTCGCGGGGCGTGCCGGGGCAGATCCAGGATCACCGTGTCGAACGCCAGCTGCGCCGCGGAGACGACCGCATCGAAGACATCGTCGCCGACGTCCGGGGTTCCAGAGCGGTCCCAGGACAGGACGGAGAGCAGGTCGTCGCGAGGGAGAGCGTCGACGAGGGTGCTGGGTCTGAGGCGGCCGCGCGAGTTGACCAGTGCGGGCCAGCGCAGACCGTCGTGGCTTTCCATGCCCAGGACGAGGTCGACGCCGCCGCCGAGTGGGTCGGCGTCGATGAGCAGGGTGCGTCGTCCTTGCGCGGCGGCGTGCCGGGCGGCGGCGCAGGCCAGCAGGGAGCTCCCGGCACCGCCGGATCCCGCGACGACGCCTATGGTGGGGGCGGGCTGTTGCGGGGGTTCAACGGCGGCGATCATGCGTTGGATGAGCCACTCCTCGGCACCGGGGAGGAGGGCGACGTGTTCCACCCCCAGTGCCGCGGCGCGGCGCCATATGCTGTCGGCACGCTCAGCGGCGTCGAGCGCTACCAGGACACGCGGAACGCCGGGAGGTTCGGGTGGCTCGTCGACGTCCTCCCCCACGATCAGCAGACAGGGCCGCGCACCACCGGCCAGGACCGAGTCGAGCACGTCGATCTCGACCCCGACTCCGGCAGCCAGACGCCGGCTCTCCTCCAAGACGCTGATCAACGAGGAGAGCACCGCGATACGTGGCGGTTGCATTGCCGGTGGCACCTGGTTCCTCATGCCCTCCAGCGTGAGGTTTCCGGCCCTTTCGACGCTACGGACCGCGATGGCCCTGTGGATGAAGCACCACATGGGGGCATGCCTGTGACCTGGGAGGTGCTGCGTCGGGCGGACCGGTTCCCGCCCATCGGAGTCGGACGATCCGAGGCCACCCCCGCGTCCGCGGGGAGCACACTTCGAACGGCAGTTTCACCCACCCGTCCGCGGGATCGCCCCCGCGGGGATTTCAGAGCGTGTCGATAAGTTCCCGGACGAGTTCTGAGGCAGAAGTGTGCCGCTCCTTGGCGATCTGCTCGAGCTTGGCCCTTCGATGCGCATCGAGACGCAATGTGAAAGGGCGAGCATCGGCTCCTACGCTGATCGGGCGCCCACGCCGCGGCGGCCCGAGGTGCCCGCCCTGATAACCTTCCTCAGACTCGGCTTCAGCGGCCCAGCGTTCGATGTCCTCGTCAGTGAACTCCACACCATCCGCCGCAGTGTATTTCCCCATGTCGTTCACCTCATCCTCAGTTCCTTGAGAACCTTCGCGGTAGCAGCCATCGCATGGAAAACGAGCCATCCTTCCGGCTCAACCGCCACTGCGATCCATTCGAGTAGGCGGCCGCTCCGGTCCACCCCGACACCCAACCACTGGACGGGATGGGTGTCGCGTGCCCGACTGCGCAAGGCTCCTTCGAACGCCGCTATGACGTCCGAATCGCTGATTTCAGGACGCTTCGCTGACGCTCTAAGGTGCACGCGCACACGCACAGCCGATCTCCCTGTACTTTCGTACTGCACATAATGTAGTACGAAATTATCCTGATTGACAGACCGAGGTCCGCCGCTGGAGCACACAAGGACAATCAGCGCCTCCGCGGCGTCAGCGCCATCATGCCGGCATCCAGGCTCCGGGTTCTGCGTGAGGTCTTCGCGCGACCCCTGACCCTCGGGATCCTCGGAGGGCAGTCCATCCCCACCAGTCAGCTGCGGACACGCCGTTGCCAGACACACTTTTGTCCTATAACCCGTGAGCTGGGGTCCGGCGTTCGCGGCGAGCTTTCCCATGGTGTATCTCCTTCTGCGTTGCGCATGAAAAAGCGGCTCTTCGGACTTCTGGTGGGGAGCGGGACTCGCGGCGTAGCTGAGGGTGGGTAGGGGTCGAGGTCCTCGATGATCGGTA